>NZ_JAENGS010000004.1:0-407232 GCF_016595265.1 Undibacterium sp. 14-3-2 | reverse complement strand
TCTTACTGACCAGCGGTCACTATGCCGGGTAAAGAAAAAGGAGCCCGCAGGCTCCTTTGTTTGATCTTGAGTGTCACTTCCAGGGGGCTGTCACTCTTCGTTTTATTCCACAGTGTCGCCTCCGTTAAGTCCGTATCAGATCGGAGGTGTTTTCTGAAGCGGTGATGTATTAATCGAACATAAAAACACAACTTCACTTTTCTTATTTGTGGATAAATTTGTTGTAGTTGTGTAATGTGAGTAATAAAAGAAGGCAGTTTTTTAGGTTTTCGTTTCAAAAAAAGAAAAAGCAGTTCTATATTTCAGAGAGAACTGCTTTTTTAATTGATGATAATTCAGAATTATCAGGGGCAGTCATTCCTATTTAATACGGTAGCCTTTTCATTAACTTGCTTTTGACGGCAGACTTAATTTTTCACTCCTGATTGACTATACAAATCAATAATGACGTTGATCGCGTCGTTGCATACGTCACAGAAAGAGTCACTACGATCGAACATAATGCATTGCATTTGCGGTCGGTAATATCCAGTCGCTTCATAATTCGCCCCTTCGTAAGCGCCAACATCGTTTTTATGCGACGCGTTAGAAAACAATTGGCGATTAAATTGCAGATCCTTCTTAAACAAAGCACTCATTTCGGATTCAGGTCGATTTTGTGCGCGTAGTTGTATTCGCGTTTGCTGGTATTCTTTTGCATGCTGATCAAACACAGTTTTAGGCCATGGAGTTGGTAATGGCGTCCCCGGTCTTACCTTGTGTTTCCACTTCAGATTTGCCGGGTCACGCATAGCCGTTGCATTTGGTTCCCACGGTTCTGGCAATACCTCACTGCTCTGGTAAGCGACAGGCGATGTGTAGTATTCATCGGCGAGGCCGGCAAAATGATGGCCGAATTCATGCACAAACAGATATTCAGCCCAATCATTTTTTGCTGCCGCTGTACTGAATTGGCCAAAAATACCTCCGCCTCCATAAGTCTCATTATTAACGAGAATTTCAATGAACTCGTACGGAGCATTTTGGGCGATGTCTCTCAACGCACGGTTATCTGTCGTAAGAATATAGCGTTCACTGCCAAAGATATCGTAACGTGTACCGAGTGCAGATGCATGATGTACTCCGGTCGAAGGGCGTGAAACTCCTGATTCGCTTGTTGGAACGGCGATTGCCCATACGTTAAAGTTTTTGGCACGTTCTTTAAATGGTGAAACCTTAAAAAGATGCGCCGATAAACGACGTGCATCCGCGATAAATTTCTTCATTTCCGGGGCACTGTAACCATCCCCAAGAATTAATAAATCCACCTTTTCCGGCGACGGACCATTGATGACTATTGGCACGGGTTTGACAATGGCTCGTGGTTGTTTGCGGATGACATCCTGTGCGTCCGTATCGATGTCAACGCTCCATACAGGCACAAATACATTGTTCTCATCTCGTTTCTGTATGGTGACGCGGACAGGCTTGTCTGGCTTGGGAAATCGCACCGACTCTTCAAAGCCACGATTTAATTTGCTTGCTTCATCTGTACTTTTCCATTCACCAAAAATCGTTGAAAATCCCCTCGAATAAATGATCTCACCCGTTTTCAGGTCGCTTACTTCCACCTTATTAACTCCGCGGTTAGATGTATCAATATTTTGTTGCAGATTGCCAGGCCAAGGCAGTGGTTCTATCAAGACGCGGCTTAAAGCATACTGTTCAGTTTTAGCGTTGCCAGTATGCATATAGTCCACCCGCACAGTTGCAGGCGTCGCTGCCAGACATATGTGAGAAAAACTCAGCAACATAGCAATGACGCCATGCTTTAAAAAAGAACTCATTTACTCTCCCGTGATGTTAAAAAATTTGACCACCAGTTTTAATCAAGATTCATATCAGCAAAAACAGACTTGATTGTAAATTGTTCTTGCATTTCGTATAAATGGAAAATTTGATCTCAGGCGTAATCCAAGGTTATTCCGGGATTTTCCCGATTATCGGTATGCCTAGTTTCTCGCTTCGCATTTACAATGACGAATGAGATTGCAGAACACGCAATCAGTTTATTTTTTAAGGTAACAATGAATAAATCTGAAGCCATATTGATCGCTAACGAGTCTTTACGTGCAAACATACTTAATGAGATGAATACACAGTTTTCTAATGTTGTTCGTTACGCGGGCGACGAAGGCTGGTGGCTGAATATTCCTCTGACTCACTTCCGCAAAGAAATTCATTTTCTTGTTTGTAGCGATAAAGCGAGAATCATTCGTCACTTAACGATTAAGGCGAATAACATCCTGAGCCCCGCGACCAAGTTTCGTATTAAAGATGGCGTTGCTGATATCTTTATCTCTGCGGCGAATCCCAAGCGATTGGTTGATGCGTTACAAGGCGGGACAAAATACAGCTTTAACAAGCATCTTGTTGATGAGTATAGATATTAATCGAGCGCGATTCAGTTCGCGGTAATGAGATTTATTCTTGCAGATGAGAACAAGCCTGATTGGTCGTGCGTATTGCAAGTTTTGCCTATTAATGTCATAATCCCATTCATGCGTTGCCGAGATGGCGGAATAGGTAGACGCACGGGACTCAAAATCCCGCGCCGCAAGGCGTGCCGGTTCGATTCCGGCTCTCGGCACCAAGAGATTGTTTAAAGCAGTACAAAGTAGTCTAATAACCCGTGTTACTCACTATGAGAACGCGGGTTTTTTGTGTTATGCTGTCTTGGGGGTGTTCATTGCCATCCGAGGTTTTTGCATCCATACTTTTATTTATGGATGCAAACCTCAAAATGACTTGGATGCAAAATGCCAATGAGGCGGCGCGAGATAAATTCGGCCGGGATAGTGAGATAAATAGGTTTTGCGGATTTTACGCTGCTGGAAACTTATTTACACCTAGCGAAATAATAAGGGGCTGAACAAGCCCCTTATCTTTTAGTGCTTCAAACTGATCGTCAGGCCTCGACTACATAGACTTGGGCACCGGCGAATGTCATCTGATGCTCAGCTTGCAGGCTTTCATTTACCGTTTCCTGTGTGACTGACCATATTCCGGATTCCCGCATTGGTGCAACGATCTTAATATGTCCGCCTTGCATCACGGCCAGCAATACCTTTTCTCTCCCGTCCCTTGATCGCAGGGGCATTCTGAAGCTATCTGACGTTGGTATCACACCGCCGTTGCTATCACGAAGCTCTGCATTAAAAGTCAGCACCGTCCCGACTGTGCAGGTAACGTCATTCACGCCATCGATAATCACCTGGTTGGCATGGTCTGCATCAGCAGTAATTGCTGTGATCGCCAGTAATGGACGTACCGTAGGCACAACCTCGTTGACTGCTGCCGGCATTGGTTCGCTGCACACCTTCCATCCGGCCAACGTCATTCGTACATATTCTCCGTCCTGGACAGTTTCGGGTATCGGGCTGGCCGTCCAACCAGAAGCAACAGTTGCATCGTCCTCTACGACTTGGGTATGGCCAGTCCAGTAACCGGCTCGGCCTATTTGATAAAGAGTGATCATTGTGTGTCCTTATTTAAGACGGCATACGAGGCCGGGAAGATAAGGGAGCTGCAGGTAGTTGCTGTAGTCATTGGCGAAGACGTAACTATTGACCTGTAACTTGTTCGTTGTCCCCGGAAAAAAATTCACTGTTTTATAGGAGCCAGTATTTGCGTTATACCAATTGATATGCGCCGTGGTATACGAAAGAAATCGGGTGACATCAGAAGAATAGGCGAGACCACCTACAAAATTGTCGGCGCAGCGCGTTGTACGGACTACCAGCGCACCGCCACCTGATGGGTAAACAAAATGCCGATCACCCGACGGAATGCGATCAACAACGATCGCCTCTGACAAGGCAATGTTAGCAAAGCCGTAGAATGATCCAATCTTTATCGATCCCGCATTCATGCCACCGACTGAACTTTTTAAACCTGTGGTTAAATCAAAACGTTGGCCTGTCACTGGGTTTGACAGCGTGTTTGTCAGCAAGCGAATACCGGTATTATCGAGACCAACATGCACTATTTGCGGTGTTCCTGACCATCCAGCAGGCAATTTATAGGTTGTACCTCCCCGATTGAGATAATAGTTACCACTTGCCGAGGTCAGGTACTGCCGCCCAGATGAAACGGAGGTTATTGACATGCCGACATAGTTTGCCGAGTAAGGTATCTCAGAAGTGATCAGTCCTGAAAATGCCGTACCATTGAAGTTGAGCTTTTTCATCGTCCATGAACCGGCAGCGTAAGCAGCGAAGTGCAACTCGCTGTTACCAGCGGAAATTACCCGCCCACCCAACAGGCGGCAATTTGAATCGCTAGTGCCATCGCTGTTAACAGTAAAACTGTAAGCCATATTAGTGGCCGTATTGAATGCAACGATGTAGCTTGAAAACGGAGGAGCCTCGCCAATATAAAAGCTGAAATAATAATATCCGGCACCGCTACTACTCATTTCAGCGTCAGCCGATACAGATAAAAGGCTCACACCTCCAGCAGTAACGTTGACCAGTTGTTTTGGTGTGCTCCAGGTTTGCCCCAGATCATTAGAAAATACGACGGAATAGTGAGTCCCTCCGCTTTCGTAACTGCGTATCACCAACAGCAAGCGATTGCCGCCAAACCATTCCAGATGTTCAACCGTAAAGAAGCTGCTAGCGACAGGCATTGCCCCTAAGTCATAAGGTGCCCAATTCGCTCCTGCATCCGTTGAGCGCCATAAGCGCAGACCAGAAATCGACGATGCACCGTTTTGACTTGGCATGAATACAAAGGTATCACCGACAGCGACTTGCTTGCCGACATACATCTGTTTCACACCATCACGCATGGTTAAGACCGTTTCGGTCACAGTTGGCGTACTGTCGAAAAATCGTGCATCTCCAATAATGGAAACAGCATCAGGATGCTGTACACGAGATATTAAAGAGCCATCAAGGTGGCTCCAACCCTGTTGCAAAATTGCAGGATCAACCGCGAAGCTAGGCAATACACAGCCTGCGGGCGGTTTTGACTCACGCGCTACAGCATAAGTAATAGCATCAAACGTCATGATTACACCTCTGTTGCGGTCATGCCTGTCAGGCGGCCGCTCGTATAGTTATAGGTTTCGGTTCGCGTTACGCCAGCATAAGTAATCACGACACTGGCCACCGTTCCGTCCAGGTTGTAGCTGATGGTCGTTGTACGCTGACTGCCGGCGACGGTCTCAGTGATGGTCTGAGCACGTCCCTGAGCGTCATACAACATTCCGATAGAGGCAGGCTTGGACACATTTTGCAAAAAATCACTTTGCAGATTCGCTTTCCATGCCTGTATTTCTGCTTCCCATGCGTGTAAATCAGCCCATGTAGCACTTTTCCAGACATCAAAGCTGGCCAACGTAGCGGCTTTCCAATCGGCGATATGCGTTTCCGCATCGCCCTGGTAGCTGGCAATGGCATTTTGCAGTGTCGTAATGGCGGCGATCGCTGCCTGACGCTTGTTCTCGATCTCAAGTAATTTGCTCGCCGCACTGTCGAGGTTCTGGTTCATCTGATCAAAAGCGGGGGCCAATACTTCATTCATGCGTACCAAGCCAAAATCAGTCACCGTCCGCACAACTTCTTCCCACGTGACGCGTAACTCTTCGATCGAAGCTAACCGCAAGTCAAGATCTTGCCAGATGGGGTTGAAATAACGCTCGGACAGCAGCGTCAATCCATCCCTCATACGGTATTTATCAAACCGGTTTGGCATCGCTTACCCTATCCAAAACCGTTTTTAATATGTCGCCACGCAATATAACGTCGTGCCCTGGATACATCACTTGACCAAACAGCTCAATGCGTTCCTTCAACTGCACCTGATACTGCAGATCATTTTCAATTTTTTTCAAGTCCATTACAAAGCTCCCTATCAATAATTAGCTGGCGATATCGGTACGCTCAACAACGACAAACGGTGCTGAAGCGGCATTGCGGCCACCGACCAGTTTTATCTGGTAATTTGTCACGCCTGCTGGTGTGAACGTGTAGATAAAGCGTTTTGCCTGGCCATCTGGTTCATCTTTCACCACGGTGGTTACTGGCGTGAGTGATGAGCCGCCAGATTTCAGTGTGCAGGCGAGTGTGTGATTGGCCTGATCCCACTGAGCAACAACAACTTGCACCTGGACATTGTTCGTCGCTGTTGCCAGGTTGCGTAACTTAGACCAGTGAGTAAATCCTATTCCGGCACGACTGGCGGTTAATGCGTTATTTGACAATTGGAATGCCGGAGCCAGATCACTGGTACCGACCATCACCGCACGCAGCGGGACAATGTCCGGGCCATTTGCCAAACGGTTGATAGGATCGCCCAGCTTGTACCATTTACCACCGACCTGAATCTCATACGTCAGCTCGCAACCTTTCGGTACAACCTGAGGAGCAGAAATAGAAAGGTCAGAAATGCCGCCAGCCAATGAAATAGGGTTCAGCATCACCTCAACACGTGGTTGCTGGAACTGGGCTGCATACAGTGTGAACATCAAGTCTTTTGTAAGGTCGCCGCTGAAGTAGTCGCCATCTGTTCCAAAAAACAATGTGCCCTGAGTGTAGTTATTGCCCGACACGGTGGCCACACGATGATCGCCTTGCGTAATGATGACGATAGCGTAGCGTTTGCCAGCTTCCAGCATTACTGGCGGCACAGCAATCCCAGTTTCTGTCGGATATTTTTTAAGATCGCCACGTGCAACACTGACTTTAGTTACCGTCTTTCCGAGAACGGGCTTGCCACCGTCCGTTTCAGTGACCGCCACCACAACATCCCCGGATGCCCCCACCTGCGTAAATTGAAGACCAATTTTCGTCAGCCACATTGCATTAGAAACGAGGAGTGTCTGACCGATGATAGCTCCGTTATAGCTGGTTGTGACGGTATCAAGCTGATATGTGGTTTCTGTGTGGCTGGTGTAATAGCCATAGTAGCCAGACCAGCCGTAACCGGAACCATAGTAATTCCAGTACCAGCTGTTATACCAGCCACCGTAATAGTTGTAGTTATAGCCGTAATGGTAGTCCCAGACCGTGGTCGTATATTCACGGAGTACCTGGCTTTGCACTTGGTACTGACTGATTGAAATGTCGCCAGAATAGCCAGTGGTCTGAATCCGTGCTTTTGATTCATAGGCAGGCAAGATCAAGTCCGTCGCGCTGCGTGCGATCGCGACATCGTAGGGATTGAATAACGACAGCGCTGCTTGCGCCTGTGCTGACAACGGAAAGATCAGACCGTTCTTAATTTGGGAGCTATAACCGACACCTTGATCATCAGTCTTAGTGATGTCTCCGAAATAGTCAGCCTCGTAACTTGCATACGCGCTCGGCAAGTTAAGTTTAGCTTTGACCCGGGCAATATCATTGGCCAACTCGATGACATTAGCGCGTTTCGCCAGGTCACTTGTTTTGTTTGCCAGCGCCGACAGATCAGTCGCAATTGAGGCAATGCGCGGCTCGGCCAAATTGCGCCAGGCTTCCTGTTCAAACAACCGTCCTTCGTGATCACGCACATTTGGCAAACGAGCCCGCACAATCATCTCGATGCGCTCGATACCGGTGGCCGTCAAATAAATATAGGCGATCGCCAATGTATTGGTTTGTATGACAGGCGGCTGTGGATCGACTGATTCAGAACCCGGTAGCAAGTTAATGTTGCAAGCGTTCAAGCGCTGCATCGGAACCGCTTGCGGCTGTGTCGCACCTGTCGTCAGGTCGGTAAGGAAATCGCGAGGCTCAACTTGGGTATCGGTCTCTTTTCCCCACAGAACGACTGCAACGCATTTCTTCGTCACCAGCGGCAAATATTGAAACAGATTCAGTGTTTGCACCTGTTCTGATACGTAGACTTTTCCATCGTTATAAAACCGAAGAGCATCAACCGTAATTTCAGTAGCACTGATTGGAGAAACCAGTCCACCAGTGAAGTGTAGTGCATTTGAGATTGCATCTTGCCTCAAATGTTGTAAGGCGACGGCTGAATAAGACTGGATGTTGTTCAGATCTGCACTCTGCAGCTCCTGACGGTCACGAAAGACGACTTGCTTTTCCATAGGTTCTCCTAATTGATGGTCCAAGCACCAGCGCAAAGTACGCTAGCGGTGTTTTGTTCACCGGCTGTGGCCGGGCGATTAATTGATGTATCGAGACTGATCCTGTCTGCAGCACGTGCAACGTCGCGCATTGATTCCAGACAGTCATTTAAGTTTGTTTGCGGTTGTTGAACCAGATGGCCATGTGTAAAGCGCCATACAGCTGTCGGCTGGATGTTTCCAACTATTTTGACGGCCAACTCTGCATGAAAAGGTGGCATCGATAAGCGCCCCTGATTCAAATGCAAGCCGACTGTACGGCGACCAAGAGCGACATCTGGCGAGAAAAGATATAAGCGCTGAAATAAGCGGTCTCGCGCCGTCGATACTTGCGTCTGTCCGTGCAAGACTTGTCCAGCAAACAGTCCTGTCGCATTCCCTGGCATCGCCACCTGATCGTACTGTGTCTCCAATACACTCAGCCCAGGCTGCACCACACTGCGTTGTACCGTTTCGCTACTGTCCTGATAAGTTTCAGTTAGCTGGAGAGAGTAAATACGCTTGCCAGCATCGGACTGCGCTAAATGATGTGGAAAATGGTTGCAAAACGAATGACTTCCTCCTTTCCCTTCTGCCCGTATTTCTGTCACGGTAGTGGCGACATGAGTGGAGGTAGTCGTTTCACGCTCTACAACACTCAATTCTGTTTCCTGCCCGTTAACCCAAAGATATGCACGGGGCATTACCCGAAGCAAAGCATCGCTGATCAACGGAAAGGTTCGTCCCAGAATGGCTCCGGATAACATTCCACCTTGACGTTGCCCGACAACACGGTACCGATACAAGCGCAACTGCGGATAACGACTCACAAATTCATTACGTTCAGCCACGGTCTGCGCTGGTGCTGCAAACAGTTTTGCAGGCGGCGTGATTGCGCCGATCAACTCAGCACCTGCGTCTTTCGCTGCTAAACGAAAGCCAGCTAAAGTGCCTTTCAATTGATGACGCAATAAGCTGGTTCTGATCAAAGAGCGTTGCTCGGCTGTACTTTTTGCATGTTGCCAGGCGACTGTATGACGGATATGAAACTGGTCGGCTAAATGTGGTAACACCGATGCCGGCACATTCCGCACATCCTGTGCAATGACAGTATCGACGTCCAGGTAAGTAATACGCTCAGCCAGCTTTGCCAATGCGGTCACATTTGGATCTGTTGCCAGCGAAGGTTGAATCATGAGGTTAGCCATCTGCCATCCCCGCAATCACCACGCTGATGGATGAACAATCTGCCCACTGATGAGCGCCCAGGGTTTGTAATGACGGAGATAGCAACTCGACTCTGTAAACGCCCTGAACACTCTGCAATAATTCAATGATCTGCGACGGGACAACATCGCGGCCCAAGCGGCGACGTAGCTGTCCTGTCCAGTTTTCGAGACGTTCCTGTGCTTGTCGTTGCGCATCGGCAACGGAGGATCCACTGTAAAGCGTCAAACGTGCTTCAATCTGAAAAACGACTGGTGTCGCTGCAATCACAACAACCTCATCTGTCGCTGGACGGATGTCTTCTCGATTTAATTGCGTCCGCAAAATATCTAACAAAGCACTGTCTGGTGCCCCAGCATCTGTCATCGCGGACACGCGAACCGCACCCGGACGATCAGAGCTGATACCAACATCTAGCAGATCTGAATGCGCCGATAGAGCGTGATAGCGATATGCGGCCAACGTTCCGCACGCAGGACGCTCTGCGGCCAGGCGAACTCTGTTTCTGAATCGTTCGTCATCTTCATCGACCGACCCACCATAACTGGTGCTGACGTTCTGAACCGTGGCAGCAACACCAAAGCTATCCAGTAAAACAGAAATCTGATTATTGGTCAGGCCATTTGCCCGGGTGCCAGTACTCAGTGCAGATGCCCAGACCTCAACATTCATTGCGCCGGCAACTGCAGTGACGTCGGTCATTGTGGCAAATGTAAATGCGGCTCCGGCATCCTGTGCCCGCGTACCAGCCGGAATCACAATCTTGTCGATTAATGGGCTCGCAAAATTAAAGCGGAGCAATGTACGGGGCTTACCACCAGCCAGACGACGACAGCCAAGGTATTCGCCGAGGTAATCCAGATAAGGCGCTCGGGCAAAAGACACCAGATTCTGCTTGCCTGCATCCTGAATCGCTTCGCGGGTCATGCTTTCACGATAAGCGGTCAAGTTAATCAGTAACCGCTCTATTTGAGCAGGGTACAAAGTGCGACCGGTGACTGTCTCGAACTGTGCGATCATTTCCTCAATTACTTGTTGCGGATCGCGGATAACAAATTCAGGATCGGCCAGTCCGGTTAAAGGTAGCAAACTCATATCGTGACCTCAGTCTGATTTTTCTGGCCAGCAATTTCCCAGACAATATGTAGAATGATCTGACCAGGTTCAGATCCTGACCGAGGCGAAATACTGATCAAATTGATGCGTGGTTCAAACGTTTCAATAGCGTCCCATGCTTCACGCACAATATGTGGTGTAGTCTTAGAAATGGGAGCGTCTATATAACGCCATAGATCGCATGCGAACTCTGGCCGGAGCGGATCAGATCCTTTAGGCGTCGTCAGAATGACTTGAATGCATTGGGAGATGTCGTCAGCATCTGTAACAACATCACCTGGTCGATTAAGCGCCAGTTGCCAATGGGAAGCAGAGATTTGAGTGAGTGGAGTCATGGCACCATCGTGCCAAGAATTCCGGAGAAGCGATATTAAAGCAGTTGAAGAATTGCTTTAGCCTGCGAATACATTATTAGAGCCGGTAGCTGCATGACCACAACTGGCTCGATCACCTTGTCGGCAAATCTGAATATCGTGGGCAAATACAGTAGTGGAATGAGACACCATCACCGCAGCAATGTGAATCCCTGGCCCGTGTCCTAAAACAACGGCACCTTTAACGGCGATCGGTACTCCGTTAACGAACACCTTGGGCGCGAGCACGCCAACGATAATACCTCCGGCCGTGTCTTTGATAATGCGGGATACGCCAGACATAATCAGTTCAAGTCTATTCGTGCTGCTGTTAAACTAAGATTACCAGTGGCGTTGATCTCAATATCACCGACGCACTGGATCTTCAGTTTATGCTCGGCGCGATCATACTCAATGGTGGTTCCATCGTTAAAACGTACATGGCGTTTGTCTTTATTGCTGACCGGTGGCAAATCCGCCTCTGAATACACAGCACATAAAATGACGCCACTTTCCGCATTCGTATCCATCAAACAAGCAACATGCTCTCCAACGTCAAGCATCCAGTAGCTCTTATCTTTAAGTGATTTTTGAACGGCGATTGGCAGAAACATACTTTCTAAACCGTCCAAATCATCGAATCTGACGCGCGCTTTGACACCACTCTCGTCAATCGCTGAAACCACCCCAAATTTAAAACTTGCCTGTTGCTGCTGAAGTTCATTCATTTCAATACCACTTTCCCATTTTCGACGTTGGCTAAGTTCAGCTTATTTTTTGTTGTTGCCGGCAGCAATCGCTGTTCTCCTTAACTCCAGTTCTGTCGTGTAACCGCTGCTGCTTTCCTGGCTATGATGTGATTTTGAAATCTGATAACGTCCACTCAAATTCCCGAAGCCTTCCAGCTCGACATTGATTCCAGCAACCAATTTTGGATTTCCCCAGAGACTTAAAGTAGCGGTCGTCGCCTCATCATTTGCTCTGTTGATTGCTGCTTTGGCTTTACTCTTTGCCTGTTCGGGTGATTCCGCCCGCGTATTTAACTTGAGACTGTCTGCAGAAGGCTTGGCAACGACCTTCTTGTCAGATGCCACCTCGTATGTCACGACGGCTTTCTTTTGAGGGTCGTGATAGCTGACCTTAGCGCTTGAGGGCGTTCCTTTCACTTTATCCCGAAATGTATAGCGCGTCAGATCATTAATGCCAATCACTAACACGCCAGGCAACGCTCGCAGCTCTTCCAAAGAGTAAAAAATCAGTTGATCATCACGCACGTTGAATGCGTAGCCGTATTCCTGCGCCAGACGTTTGAGGAACTTCATGTCCTCTTCATGCATTTGCGTCACCCGCTTGATAGGAATCGCTTCAATATTGCCAACCACTTTAAGTTTCTGCCGTTCTGCCACGGTCTTGACGATACCGGCCAGGGTGGTGTCTTCATACGCCTTTCCCTGATTCGTGCGTAACTCTTTCATTACACTGGCAGCTAAAGCCCGGATCCTTACCGTCGATGGAGGACCTTCAATTTCAATCTCGTCAATTTCAAAGTCACCACAATCCACCAGAGCCTGACCTTGGTAGCCCATGCGTAAATTGAGCCTATCTCCCATGACGGGATACCATGCCTGCCACCAGCGACCATCGCTATCTTCAAGTGAAAGCTCCAGGCTATCTGACTCTTCTCCGTCGAGGTTATCGGTATAGCTGACCGAGAGTTTAAATGGCGTCAGATCTGCCGTTATGTCTCGCTGGTTATAGGTCAGAATAAAGACCGGAACTGCAACCCCTAACGTTTCCATGGTGGTACATCCTCTGGCAATAGTCGATCTTCCTCCTCCAGAACCGGTACACGTAATGGCAGTCCCCCCACCAAAACGGGCTGCAGACGCAAGTGTTCATTTGCCTCGGACAGCGCACTTATCCTGGTTGAGTCACCGTAATACATGTGCGCAATTTGATCCCAACGTTCGCCGTCTTTTGTGATGTGTTCAATATATTCCATCATTAACCGCCTTTCGTTGGTGCGCGGCTACCATTCTTTGCAAATCCATCACGTGCATCCAGTACAGGTTTTTCAGTACTACTTTTCTTTGCTGCAGCAGTACGTTTTTTCTTCGCTGCTTTTTTTGCTTGTGCTCTTCTTGTTTCCAGAACTCGTGGTTCGACGTACTCACGTAATGTTGCCGTCGCCTCCAGCGCGATCAGAGAACCTTCTTTATCAGTTTGCTTACTTGATGCAGTTGCATTGACCAAGACAAACCACCCCTTGCAATCCCCATTGCCCAGTACAAATTGATGCGCCTCTGCGGATTGCACCATTTGCCGTAATTTGAGCAACTCTTTTTCTGGATCACAAAAACTTGAGTGGAATACCATTTGTAGCTGAAACTCATCTAGCTTATAGCCGACCCATTGGAGACGAGGTTTACGGCCAATCAAAGCATGTTCAGCATAATTTGCGCCAAACTGCAGATCCATTCCATCAAAATAGGTAATCAACTCAAACTCTGTATCACCAAGCACTGCGTACATCAGATACTCCTACGTTGTTGTTGATTCAGCATTCGTTTTATCAAACGCTCCAGTTCCTCCATTGACAAATGGAGCGCGTCAGTTACTGCGCCAGCGACATCTCCACCGCTTCCCTGGACAGTAATTTGGGGACTGAACTGAATATGAAAGCCAGAAGAGTTGCCTGCACCTCCAGCTTTAGACCCGACACTTCGCACGCTTCCAGATCCATTTGCCGCACTACTCGCATCCTGTGCCATATTTTTTGATGCACCACTGGCAAGTTTTGCTGAACGACCGATACCAATGGCAGCTCCCTCGGCAATATTGTCACCGAAACCTATGAATACACGCGAAGGCGATTTAATACCAAGAGTGCTTGCAAACCAGTTCTTTATGTCAGAACCAAAGCCAACAATGGCGCTTTTGGCGGCAGATATTTTATTGGTGATACCGCCGATCAACCCTTGGATTAGCATTCGGCCAAAACTACTAAAAGTAGTAGGCAACTGAATACCAAAGTAACGCAGGACAGCTGAAAATCCGCGATAAAACAAGCCCACCGGAGACCAGTTCAGGATTAAGCGGCCGATACCGCGTATTCCGCCTGCGAAGGCAGTGCGAATTTCCCCCCACACTGAACCAAATATTGCCCTTGCTTTGCTCCATCGAAAGAGCATGCCTATTGGAGACCAGTTAAGAATTAAACGACCAACACCAGCAATTCCCCCAGAGAATGCGGTACGGACTTCACTCCAGACGCTACCAAAGAATGCTTTTATTTTGCCCCAGTGATGCACAATCAAGCGAGCGCCACCAACAACCGGAAAAATATAGTTCAATATTGAATAACGCTTAAATACACCATCGATTCCGGACCACAGATTGGTAAAAAACTGTTTGATCGGCGCCCAGTATGTCCAGATGAGGTATGCACCAACGGCAATCCCCGTGATGATCGCACCGATTGGGTTCATCATCATGGCCCGTCCCAACCAAAGTACCGCCTGGCCAGCAGTACGAATACCACTCAGCAAGCCGCCTCCCAGCAGCCTTCCAAGCGTCATGGCACCGCGGCCCAACCAAGAAAAACCCGTTGCAAGTTTTGTCGCAGTAGATGCTCCTGCTCCGAATAACTGAAAGACCGTCGCCAGCCGCGATCCACCGCCCAACATCAAAGCGCGGAACAGGGTGTACTTTGCTGAGATAGAGGTAAAACCGGTGATCAACGTCTGTATTGGCGATTTAACGAAGAAATTCAAACCCCAGCCAAGTGCCTGGGTAGCGATCTTCATACCGACGACGGCACCAACAAAGCCGACTGTCGCTTGAATAGCGCCGGGATGGGCTTTCGCAAAATTACCTATGCCTATGATTATGGGACTTAGTTTATCAGCTACCTCCGTTAAGGTTGGCAATAGTGCATTGCCGATGGTGATGCCGACATCAGAGACCTCTGTGTTGAATCGATTCCACGCTATACTCGCCAGAGCAGCACGATTCTGGTAATCGACATCGATGGTACCCATCGCATCTTTACTACCCATTTGTTTTTTTGTGCTCTGGTATTTATCCCAGTTCTGACGCATGGCCAGCAAATGATTGATCGTCGTTGTATCCTGAAAAACTTCACCCAATCCAGAGCTTTCCATCAACTTGCGTTGGGCGCCTTCATCGCCTTTGCTGCCAGCATCTTTCCACTGTTTCGTGAAGCCTTCACCGCGCGACGCAATGAAGTTCTGTCCGATTTCTAATGACGCCTCATAACTGGAAGCCCCACCAGCCATCAGCTCTTGCATCTTCTGTTGATAGTCGATGCCTACCTTGCGATAGGCTTCTTTTGTCTCCTTGGTATTTATGTGTGACAACCAGCTACGTAAGTTTGAAACAGCTTCTTCACCCGAACCGGCGCCTTCACGGCCAACTTCCAGACTGGCGACGATCTGAGTCAACGCTTCCTGTCCCATAATTCCTTTGGACGCAAACGCTGCAGTCATATCAGGTAAAGCCTTTGCAATATCTTCAAACTTAAAGCGCCCCTGTTTGCCGCCAGAGGCTGCGCGATTAAATGCCTCTTTTAATGCCCCCTCTCCTTTAATACCAAGGGTTTCAGACAATGAGAGAGCCATGTTGGCGACATCTTTTATGTTCGCATTCGTGGCTGTGGCGACTTTACCTAACAGGTTGGAGTAGGTACCTGCCTGGTTAGCATTCATGCCTCCGGCTACCAAGGTATTAACACCAACTAAAATCGCATCATGCCCCTGACTTGTGTTTAGTGCCGACTTACGTATAGCCTCGCCTAGCTTAACCTCCTCAACTTTGGATAAATTACCGTTGATGGCAATGTCTCTTAACCCCACTTCGAAATTAGCAGCTTTTTTGATGGATCCGACTATTGGTTTTGCGAGGTCAGCCGCTTTAGAAAATGTGCCGAACATTGCACCTTTCATCTCGTTTCTCGCTGTTCGAAGGGATTCACCTTTCGCTACTTGCCCAGCTAATCGGGCCTGTTTTTCCGTCACCTGATCGATAGTATTGCCGAGCAAATAATATTGCTTTGTAAGGGCAGACAGATTTCTGGCCGGATGAGCCAAAGCTTTTGCCATCGTATTACCGAGTCGGGCTTGTCGCTTCTTGAGATCGCCAGAAACTTCCCCTAAGCGAATCAGGGTCGTTTTTGAGCTGCCTAGAGCCCCACCGGAACTGGCCAGCAACCTGACACCGATCTTGACGCTTTTATAAAACTCGCTTGCCATAAGGGATTTTCTGGTTTTAGAATGAACGGAAGAACACTGACGACATTGCCAAAAACATCGCCACGACAACGACCACTTTGCTACTTAAAGCATGGTTGGTGTGGCTTGCCGTTACACTCTCTTTATTGGACATTTCTATTGTGTTCGCACTGGCTACTTTTTTTGGCTTAGCGCTGTCGGGACCGGTGTTTGCAATCGGCGCATACTGTATTTCTGGGTTATTCAACGCGACTAATTGGCGGCTCAACCATCGCCATGTTCACGTTTGATTTGCTCACTTGCTTCCTTAACCCAGTCCCTGAACTCATCCAGCGTCAAGCCGTCGATCTCACTCGGCTGAAACCGGAACCATCTCGCCAGTAGCCCCATCTCCGACTGAAGATGCAGGGGTGATACCCACATACTCCAGAAATCGTGCTTTCACCTTCTGATAGTCGGCAGCATCCATTTCATCCAGGTCTTCGGGGATGATGTTGCACATACGGCTTACACCCAGCACTTCCAGCAGAACTTCATCGCTGCCAGCCTGCTTTCCAATGGCTTTTAAATCTTTGACTTTGAGACGACGTAACTCAAGCGACGTGACGCTGACACCCGCAGCGGTAGTGAAAGGAAATTGCAGATCCATAGTAAGCCTCATTTGAACGTTGTTAGGAATGGAGTCCTATTATCGGTTCCGACGCTTATCTGGTCAGTTA
This sequence comes from Undibacterium sp. 14-3-2, assembly GCF_016595265.1. Taxonomy (NCBI): domain Bacteria; kingdom Pseudomonadati; phylum Pseudomonadota; class Betaproteobacteria; order Burkholderiales; family Oxalobacteraceae; genus Undibacterium; species Undibacterium sp. 14-3-2. The sequence continues at coordinate 390,476 of NZ_JAENGS010000004.1, read as the reverse complement.
AACTGCATTAAAAGAAAACGCCCCAAGATGACTTGGGGCGTTTTTGAATATGATTGCTTTGGATATCTAACTATCCACCGATATTTTCCCTGTAGGTCGCCAGCATGTCGTCGCCATTCACTTTAAACACGTTGGCCAGGTAATCCAGCTCCAGTACTTCCTTACCCTTGATGACTTGTTTGATGTACGTCGCTGTAAATGACGAACTGAACTCAGCGTTATCATGTTGTTTGAACGTGCCAAGCGGATTTTTCTTAAACATGACCGTCAGAAACGTCACTAACGAAACCTCTTCAACCCGGCCGCCAGACGTGTATGTTTCGATGCTGGAGCGGCACTGTATCTGCATAGTTTTAAATGGGTTTGCCATCGCCGCTGCGGATTCTTCATACAATGAATTCCATTTAATCTCGCCCTCAAGCTTATCAAAACCAGAAGGGAGTTCAATTTTACCCACCATGCCGAGCGCCTTATGTTCAGCCATGATCGCAGTAATATCTGGCAGTTTTACTTCTTCAGCACGCCCCAGCATGTTATTGCCGTCGAGATAAATGTTGGCGTTAACAATGCGGTTCACTTGGATTTTTGACATAAATTACCCCTTATTGACCAAGTTGCTTGATCATGTCGATGTTAATGAAAGACTCAAACGTAATACGTTCAGCCGGTGTTGGTGGCATAAAGTCGAGATCAAAGACCAGATGCCCCAGAGCAACTTCGGTTGCGGGGTTTTTGTTACGGTCATAAGTGCATCGGCCGTCTAGCAGCGCACCGCGACCGATCAACGTCCGAATGAATGAGTTCACGCTTTCGGTGATCGAATCGATTAATGCGTTATTGATCGGCATGTCGATGAACTGCAACATTGAATACTCAACTGACTCATGCAAGATATCGGCTGTACGACGAACATTTATGAAGTTCTTCGGATGCGTCACTGACGGCCACGCTGCAGAACGATTTCCCCAAGTGCGAATGCCGGTACCGAAGGTATTAAACAAAGTCATGATCCCTACTTCATTGAGCAGGTTGACCTCGCTCTGTGGATCATTGATCATTGCAGACAGTTGACGCTCAACACCAACGACACCATTGATCTCTGTGTTGGACGGACTCCACCAATAACCTTTCTCAGTATCTTTGGCACACATCACGCCAGCCAGGCGTTGCGAGTAAGGTTCCAGTCGTTCACTGTCGGTCGTTGCGTCATAGACCTTCAAATGTGGATAACATAAAACAGCACGACCACTGGACGTGTTAAAGTTGATGGCACCCATTGGACCACGTCCTGAAATTACCTGGTCGTAAGTTGTGCCGATCGGAGCATCAAGTAAAGTGACTGCTCGTAATTTTCCAGCTAACACAATCAGCTCGCTGGCAACGGAATTCAACGTGCAGAACCCCGGTGCAATCAGGATTTTTGCGAAAAATCCCATCGCGTTATAGGTATCGAGCAGCGCCTGCATACCTGTTCGTTTGCCGGCGTTATTGACTTGTCCGATCACATCTGCAGCGGTCACTTTGCTAGGGTCGGCATATTCATAACTGACTTTGACTTTTCCGTTAGCATCAATTGCGCCCCCAGCCTTGCGGCGAATTTCACCGCTCAGACTATTGCTGGTGTAGTCCACATCCAGCACATACGTCGTGGTACCGGCTTCATTTTTAATGACCGCTTCCGCCACCCAGGCTGGTTTTTCTGTCTTACCTATGTCGCCGGTCAAGGCCACAAGTTCACTTGGTACCGCTGTTTTATGCTTGGTTGGATCGAGAACATTAATCACAACCACGGTACCAGCGCCTTGATCGAAAATTGCATCCAGCGCCTGCGGTACTGAGAAGCCTGATAACTGCCCACCAAATTGTGCAGCCTGTCTGTCAGACAAGACGATTGTGGGCGTATTCACAGCACCTGTCGGCGCAGTCCCAATCAAGCCAATAACAGCAGACTTGACGGTGCGGATAGGACGCGCACCTTTTTCGACTTCAATGGTTTCAACGCCATGCAAAAAATTAGCGGCCATCGTTTTCTCCTTTTACCTTTGAATTTTTGGCAGTTGGCATCTGAGTTAAATGACCCAATGCTAATAATGTTTTGGTGTATGTGTCCTGCTCAGACAATTCAATCTCACTATCTGGATTAAGCATCACCTCTTGTCCACTAGCCAGCGTGACGCCAGACAGTGGGCCGGTATAACGGTACTTCGTGTTCATAGACTAAACTCCTCTTTGATAATTGTTCCATCCGACATCTTGCGTATCTCATTGCGTCCGTATTCATCTTGCATAGTGAGATTCGTCAACAAGGCTCCCGGTTCATCTTCAACTACTTCGATCAAAATGCTCTCCGTATTCATATCCAAAGCGTATTGCCAAATACCAGCTGATTCATCTAAAAATCTTTCATTTAGGGCCCACATCTTTCGATGACAATCAGGTGGCTTAAACCCAATTAAAGCCGCCCGTACTTTATCCAACACATCTACTGCACCTTCAGATCCATTCGGCAGACGCATCACTACCGTAATTGAAAGTGTTATTGTCTGGCGCTGAACTACCGTGCCGACACCTTCTATCTCTCCAAAATGACTACCCGCGTAACTGACCAGCAAGGCTCCATTTGGGTGATTAAGTCTGTATTCCGATGGCTTATCGGGAAAATTTTCAACAGCCAGAGTCTGTATCTGTCTTTTCAAACGATCGACTACAGCCTCAATAATTTGTAGTGTTGCCATAGGCACCTACTTATAGTTATTAAGCATGCCGTTTATGAAGCCTTGCACCCGTGAACGAACCTTGATTTCGCTAAGTTTTGGCACGGGGTCACCATTGGGCATGCTTATTGTCAGCTTGTCTGCGAGAGTAGACTCAGGCAAATGCTCGGAGAATTTACAAGCAAAGATAACGGCTTCAGGAATGTCGGATCGTTCAGTGCTACGGGTATAAAGCCAATAGCGAGCTAGGTTGACTGCGATATCATTGAAGAGCGACCTCAAGAGGACTGAGCCGCTACCAAGTAATGCGTTGTATGGCTCGCGACGGTTGGTACTATTCAGACCTTCCATCTGGCTAACAGCTTCGACGACCATATACTCCTGTACGTTTGTGGCGTTTTCATCATCGTTCGACAGCCAGATCAGAGTCTGTCCAGGGATTGATACTCGTAGGTTCGAGAGAGTGCAATAATGCATACAGAACTCAGATTCCGTGCATGATGAGAATCAGATCACTGGCAACAGTTGCCGTTTCCCAAGCGATACAGTTGCCGATGCTTGCAGTCACTGGACGATAGAAACTAGCGGCGATTCTCTTGTATCTGCCAACTTCCATGAGTGGTAAGAATTCAGCGGCAGCTTGATGAGATTCTGCGCTCAAGCATTCGTTGCTAGGTATCAGAGGGACATGGCCCCGGGGGGCAATGATGATGGAATAGTCACTTTTGGCTGGATTGCAGGCGAGGGCTCTTTCGACCATCTCTGATTCAGAAAACATCAAAGTGACACCAGACATTGCGGTCTGGTTACCGTGCCTAAAAATGTGCAGTGATTTGGGTGTCGAAGTAGTCATACCCAGATCTTCGCGTGATCAGGACAATTGGTCTTTTAATCCAGTTTAACAATTACCAAATTAGTTGCACGGACGAGTTTAATACGGAGGAGGGTGTGTTAAACGCTTTATAGGCCTTTACAGACGTATTCAATGACTGTGTCGTTAGCATCGGACATGTTGAACGTTCTAAGCGTTTCTGAAGGCTTAAATTTTCAGTGCAGCTTCCAAGTGATAAAAAACAGTTTCGAGTACTGCTTGATCAACCTCTGGCTATAGTTTTACGTCGTCGGCTATCGGCAAAAATGGACGCGCTGGAATACTGTCCTTGTTACCTAGCCCAGCATCTCCACCAAATTAATGAATTGGTGAACATACTTTGTTGTTACCGATAACTGTGTGGCTACGATCTGAATCTGTGGTAATGGATGAAGTCAATGCACCAGTATATTGCAGGATATGGATCCTCTTTTACCCTTTGCACAGAGGCCTCGAGCTTGCCAAGCTTGCGACCCCTTCGTCGGTTTCAAGCGAGTGCGGCATTAATTCCGACAGCGCTTGCCACTGCGAGAATTTCTTTACTCTAAAATTGTTTTCGGTTTCGGTAAAAAGTATTTGTGCGATTTTGCGCGTCGCCGATGCTATTTTATGTGTGTCACGATACGGAAACCGGACGTGATGAGTATCAGTTAGGCCAAGATTGCTTTTCATCGCAACCGTTCACAAAGACGTCTTCAATCTCCAACCGCCAGAATAAATACTTGCCCACAACAGCTCAATCACGGATAAACGCTTGTGCCATATCCACTGATGGGCGAGACTTTTCCATTACCTCGACCAGAGAAAATCATTGGCTCGCACTCGATCCGGTTTTCAAAGAGCTAAATCATGTGACAACGCCGAAAATCTGACTATGGATGGCCGACCTGCTGACGATACAGCCGCGTTGACATAGCGTATTTTCCAAGACATGGTAGACGCTGAAGTTATCTTTAACCTGGACTTGATCAAACTGATCACGTTCAGAGTTTGGCCGCTCTTCAACACTGGTGCGACATACCATGTCAGCCCCAGTACTTAACTGGACGAGCAATGCCAGGATCGCAATCGACAGTGTATTCAGCGATATCAACGCCATGTCGCGTCAAGCTACCCCACCATTGACCTGAAGGTTCTTTACGTAGATCAACCAACTCTCGATCACCCAGATAATCCAGCTCACGGCGAACTTCAATCGGCGTTGCATCCGGATAGATGGATTGCATTGTTACTTGAATCGGACCTTCAGATAGCTCCTCTGGCCGGGCGTTATACAGTGCCAGCAACAAATACCAGCGCAGCGATTCACGGCGAATTTTTGTTTGATCCATCATCGTTGATTACCTTTCAATTGGATGTTTTCGATTTTTAGTGCTACGGCATCCAGCTTGGCTTCGATCACGGTCTGATTACGTACATAGTCTTCGCGGCGTACATATTGGAGTGGTAATTCAGCTTGAAATCGCAGGAAGTCGCGTTCGAGATTCGCCCACCCCTGGGCTTCACGGCGGTTTTGTTCAATGACTGTTGAGAATTTTTCATCCCAATGCTTACTCGCGACATCACGAGACTCTTCCATTGCGGTAAAGCGTTCATTCAGGCGACGGTCAATTTGCGATAACAATACTTTCCCAGTAGTAAAGCAAAAGCCCATAAAGGTGAGTAATAAGCCCACCAATTGCCATAACTCGATTTGTAAAAGCATTGCTAACTTTCTTTGCGTGCTTGGCAGCTAATACACAACTGGCAGCCTGGCATTGCTTGCCGACGTTTCAACGGAATTGGCAAGCCGCATTCTTCGTTAACACAGAATAATGCTGAATCAGCTACCGTCTTAGTTGTGATTCCCATACGCATTCTGTGTGCTTGGATAGCTTCGTCCCGGACGACTTGTTCGAGTTCACTTGCAATGTCTAATAAATCTGTCATTTTCTTCTCGTAATCCAATCCACCAGGTCAATAAGGCGACCTGCGCAAGTGCCGTACTGGTCATACGTCTTTTTTAACGCCACTGCGACATCATCCGCGCTAGGGCTCGTTGCCGCTTCCGGTGCCGGGCAAGGCGTTGCGTATTCCGCTGGCAGCACTACTGGCTGCTCGCTCACGGGCAATGTCGAGCTGGTGCATGACGCCAGCATCAAAACGGCAATCAACACGATCAGCTTGTTTTTTTGCGAGTGCATTTTTGAAGTCTTCTGTAGTTTTTGAATCAAAGACATAGCGTGTGGACATCGCAGTACGCATGGCTTTGCTGGCAGCATTGCTGTCATTGATCAAGGTCTTATAGTTATTCAGCACAGATGTCAGATTCTGTACGGTTTCTTCTGTTTGTTTGGCACGTTCGTTCATCGCGCCTTGGCGCATACCCATAAAGAATGCACCTACTGCACTGATGACCGTTACTAGGAGCATGATCAATATGGCTTTAACTGACGAGACCAGATTAATCATTGCACGCCCCACTTCCCCAATTTGCTGCGACATACATAGGTTCGTAGCGCCAAAGGATGCGTTGAGGGTACGCGCGGTTTTCTTGCCAGTTGGCAGGGGAGCGACCAGCATTGACGCGCTCCACTGATCCGAACCACACCAGGGGATCAAGCCCCTTGCCGGAAGCCAGTGTTTTGTCACGGTTAACCCAACCCAGCCCACCGTTATAGGCAGACAAGGTAAAGGCCAGACGCTCGCAAGCGTTCTTGGCTCGGATGCGGGTATATAACCAAAAATCGTACTGCACAAGGGCACGAATAGCCCAAGAGGGATTGGTCGGCTGCGCATTGCCCAGATCATCTGGATACTGTTCGGCGATCCAATTGGCGGTGGCTGGCATAAACTGCGCCATACCCTTGGCTCCGACTGGCGAAAGTGCATTGGCATTCCATGCACTTTCTTGTTGGAACTGTGCAGCAAAACTCGCTACAGGGGCATCGATCCCCCAGACTGCACGTGCGTTACGCACCAGGGAAGACCGATGCTGCTGAGCAGAATTTGGAATTGCTGCAAACAGAGGCGCGGCGCAGATGGCGCTCGCAATACTCAGAATTAATAGGGACGTTGTGCAACGCATTACAGCCCCAAAGTCACACCGATGATGCTCGCGGCAATGATCGTCGCCCGCCGCAACATGGCGGCTGCAAACACGCGGTGATAGCCATTAACGATACGAAAATCAACGTCACCGATTGGTTCATCAGTACCTAAGCGCCAATCATCATTCAGGTAACTGTCTGGTCGCGCATAAGGGAAGAACGTGCGATCGAGCCAGAAGCCGACACTGGCAGCTAACGTCACGAGGCAGAGCTTATAGGGAACGATGGGTAACTGCTGTGGCGCAATGCGCCAGATAACGATTAGCAGAATGATAGAGATCAGCAACCATACTACATCGCGTGGTAACCGATGATGTGGAGCCAGGTAGTACTTATTACGAGGCATTTATCCTCCGAATCAAGAAAAGGTGAACAACGTCACCATTTTCTTGCTCAGAGGGTATTGGGTCTTTTAATCTTGTTTAAGTAGTCGAAACCGTTCAAAGAGCTTTGTTCATATCAACCGCGTATCCAAGTTGTTGCATTTCCTTTACAACCTTCATTTTCCAAGCACCGTGATCGTCAAGCGGAACGTATACGACGCCACTAATGTCGCTCGGAGGTTCGACGTCCCCCCTCACCAGTGCACATACTTTATCCCGGCCGAGCTTTCCTAACAGGTAGCCATGCTCAAAGACGACGTTTTGGCGCGCTCTGTTCTTTAGATTTTCTTCGCCAAACAATCCGCCAATATCACATGGTGTATAAAGCACCAAAGCAAAACCGACATTGGTATGTTCATCAATTTTTTCAATAATCGTCTTTCCTGCATTCACTTGCTCATGCAAGATTATTGCCGAGTAACCTAGTTTTTCAACAAAACGTGCGACTTCGGTTTTTGCACTGTCATCCCGGCCATGAACAATGAATATTTTGTTCATGTCAAAAGATTGATTGCTATTTGCAGATGAATGTTTGCTCGGCATGCTTTTTTGAGTATTGATCAATGCTCTTGCCTTGGACAGAACTTGTTGTGTAATGTCATTGGAGTACCTACCACTCTGAACAATGTCAGACGCATCAAATAAAGAAGTTATACCTTCATTACTATTACGTTCCATAGTTTTCAATTCGGCTGATAAATACTTCGTCTCTTTTACAACTAGTCTCGCGATCTGATTAGCTTGTAAAAAATATCCATTAAATTGAAAATTTTCACCTTTTACAAACGGATTAATTATTCGGCTTTCAATATCCTCGATATCATTGTTATCCAACTCCGTGTATTGCCTATTGCGACCACTTTTACCTAATTTTTCTGTGATCTCAATAATGATGTGATAGTACATTTCTGGGTCCGTAAAGTGATATTGTCTGGGTTAAAGTAGGTAGAGTTGAATCCAGTCGCCAAACTATTTAGGGCAATGCTCAGGCTTCCGTTTTTCTACAACTTGACCAGTAGTTTTGTTCACATCGAACACTGTCAGACAGTCTCTACCAGCAAATTCTTCGACTAGCTCGGCATCTTCTTTGGCAATAGCGGCTTTTATCTCATCGTCACTTTTATTGAGCGCTTCTACGCATTGTTGTTTTATTTTCCGATAGCGTGCTTCGTCCTGACGCAGATACTTCATCAATTCCACTGTCTGGGTACGCAACGATGAAAATGACAATGTTTGCAATTGCGCGGCCGCATCGAGGCAATAGCCAAAGTGCTGGCGTTGATCATCTGGATGCTGGATTCCCAAGTCAGACCATTTTTCCAGCTCCTGGTGGAGTGGCTTGCGAACAAACCTTTCTACTCCGCCCTCATCACGTAGCCGAACCCCATTTTCCAATGACTTCTCCGCTTCGTTAACGATGTGGAGCGTACCTTTTGCAAATAAGCGGGCATCTGTCAGATTCAACGGAATGACTTTACGCTCAGCAATCTCGGATTTCTTTGTTTCATTGGACTGATCTGGAGAGCTTGGTGCGGTAGTCGTCGGCTTTGTCTCTATAGCAGGCTCAGATGGTGTTTTATCCGGTGCAATAAATGAAGCAACAACGAAGCTTATCGCCGCCGCTATAAGACCACCGGCGACGATTTCGCGACGCGTAGGTGCTTTTCCTGTCTTCGGACCTTTGAATGTATCTGGCATGATCGCACCGATAATGGCAACCAAAATAAATAACAGAGCCAAGACCTCGATCAGGCTCGCCAAGAACGACATTAACGGCCTCTTATTCCAGATTAATTACAACTCTTCTTCGTCCCAGGTATCTCTTGGTTTTTTCTTTAACGGAGGTTTTGCAGGCTTGGCCAACGCCCAGCTGGCCTTCATCTGACTTGCTCGACATTCAAGATTAAGTCCATTCTTGAGCGATACACTTTGTCCCACAACATAGTATTTTTGTTCTAAAGGACACTGTTGATTGAATGCTGTACTTACTGCGAGATTACTTTGTAACTGACGATACCCCTGATAAAACCAAGCTGTCAGCATGCCAAGCAGAAGTGAGGTGAGAGCTAAAAAAATCAAACCAGCGCGAGTTATCTTCAGGGCGCGCTGACTGGCATTGAAATCGGAGGCAAATCGTTCGATTCTTGCTTCAGCATATTTTATTTGCTTATCTGAGCGTTGACGTTCTGCTACTAATGTTTCCTGCAGAGTAGCTTTTTCATTGATTGTTTTTTTTAGTTCTGAAAGAGTGTCTTGCCCTGAAGCATTTCTGCCGTTCGGCGCGGGTTGCTTTAATTTTTGTTCGGCGTCAGATCGAAGTATTGCTATTTTCTGATTCAGTTCACCATTTTTTGTCATTGACGCAATCAATTGACGGCTGGTTTCAGCATGGGTTTGCTCTATTTCAAAGTTCGCTACTTCGAGTTCAGTTTTTTCCAGCCATAAATCAAGTACCGCATGAGCTGGTTTTTCCTGATCTTTAAACAGATCATTGTGACCTTCTCCAAATATTTCCTTCAACTTCCCCCAAATCTCTACGCTCTCTTTTCCCGTCAGCTCAATCAGTTTTTTACCTTTCAGCTTGATCGGCCTTACTTCTGCCGGGCTAAGGCGCTCACGTCCAGGATAATTGAAAGTATTGGTAATGTTGCCATTGGCGAGTTGACCATTAAAGTCGCCATCGATGCTCGTATTATTTTCATCCATAAAGCTTATTTGTTTTTATTACCAATATTCATCGTACCAGTGTTGCTGAAATCGCCTTCCACTGTGTGGCCATAGAAATTCCCGCCAATTGAGATTTTTGTGCCAGCGCTTGTTGTTGCTGGTTTAGCCGATTTAGCGACGAGTTTAACGACCGCTTTGGCTAGTTGCTGAGCATCTACTTTTGTCTCCAATGACAAGAGATCGACAGCGTCAATCACAGCCTGATGGACAGCAGACTCACCAATTCCTGCCTCTTGGTGTTGACCCGTAAGCACGAACACAGTATCGACACCTATCGACGCCAGCGCCGCAAGTAAGTCCGCCGAGAGTCGCTTTCGTCCGCCCAGTACATCTCTAAGTCCTTGAGAGTCAGATTCGCCGACGGCTTTGGCAGCTGCTACTGCTTTTATGCCAAGTCGATCCAACTCATTCTTCAAACGAATATGTATCAAATCCACACCTTTGCTTGACTTTGTGGATATAATCCACAATAATCATTCTCACCAGTTCAAAACAATGCTTGCTCTGTCAAACAAGCGCACACAAACAAGGACGCAATGCCATGTCTAAAACACGCGATGCAATCCGCAAAGAGTTCGCCCGCAAAGGGCTTTCTTACACTGCCTGGGCCAAACAACGTGGCTACAGTCCAAACATGGTGATTGAAATCATCAACGACGATGACATCAATCCTAAACGCAAATGCCTGCGCGGTGATTGTCACAACATCGCAGTTGAGCTTGGCCTCAAAGATGGCGAAGTCAATCGTCAACTTGTTGCTGCCTGAGGCAAGCCATGAATACTAGCCGCTTTGGTGCTTCGCTGGATTGTGCTGCACTTGGTGCGACCTATCCAACTCTAACGAAAGAGCTATCTCATTCAACGTGCGTTAAGTTGCACCCTGATGCGCTGTTTGCATTTGCAAACCACGTGCCTCGTTGCGCAAGTCATCTGGATAGCGTGAGCCATCCAGCGCACAGCAGTGCATTCCAGCTTTGCTACCAGCAAGAGCAACACGGGTCGTGCCCTCAATGCGCCCAGCCAATTCATGAAAATCAACGTCAGCCATTTCTGCCGCATCACCTGAATGAATAAGGCCTGAAGGTTAGATTAACTAGCCGACATTGAATAGTACCAAAACTGTTATTTGTTTGGAAAGCAAAAAAGCTAAAGGAAGATCAATGAATATAAAAAAACGGCGAAATTGGAATGCCCTGCAGGTCTGTAATTTGCGCCAGGCATTGGAGTGGTGCAAGGAGTATGCACGCTACCGCCATAACTGCTCGATTGAGCGGATTGCTGAGCTGATGGAATTGGCTAATCACTGGTCTCTGTATAAATGGCTGGAAAACGGACGCATGCGCGCAGTCTTGATTCGTAGTTACGAAGCAGTATGCGGGATCGATTATGTCACTCGCTGGTCGGCTGCATTGTCTGGAAAGATGTTAATCCGCATTCCAAATGGACGACAACTGCAAGATGCAGATGTGATTGGTTTGCATTTTGGTTTTGCCTCAGCACTGGATTTACTGACCCAATTTTACGAGGGAAAAGCGGATGTGGCTGCGACAAGTGAGGCGTTGACCAACCATTTGCAAAAAGAGGCATTTCATCTTGCGAACGCGCAAAAACGCGGTGCTCCTGAATTCAATTTCGGTGAGGACTCGCATGACTAAAACTGACTACACCAATGCAGGGCAACAGCGTCTTTTGTCTGTCATCCGGGTGTTGGCCGGAAATGAATTTGACGGTTTATCTCTCACGTCTATTGCCAAGTCGCTTAACGAAAAAGCACCGGTTGTTAAACGAGATTTAGAAAATCTGAAAACTGCAGGAATGGGTGAACAGGATGGGCGCACTGGCCACTGGCGGCTGGGGCCGAAGTTCATTCAGATCGCTATTGCTCATTTTGATCATGTGAACCGCACAGAGAGCCGCATGGCTGAATTGAAAAAACGTTACTCAATAGGATAAAGAAAATGGCACGTACACCAAAAGCACAAGCAGCAGACGTAAAAATTGCCGAAGGCATCCCGGCAGTGCACCAAGAGCATGTGGAAATTGCATCTGATTTGGCTGTTATTACCCAAGGCTATTCAAATGACCGCGATCTGCTTAATCAATTGCTGGGTCAGGCACAAATGGCAGATGCGTTTGGCAAATTTTCCCAAACCGTTTGGAGTTCAAAGTTAGCCTACGTTAAAGAAAACAAGTTATATCAAGCACTTACTGGAAAACGTAGTCCAAACGGTTTGGAATTATCAGGGACTTGGGCAGAATTTTGCAACCTGCTTGGTGTGTCTGATGAGAAAGCGAATCAAGATATTGCCAACTTAAAAGCTTTTGGTGAAGAGGCGCTGGAAAGCATGTCCCGCATGGGCATAGGCTACCGCGAGATGCGTCAATACCGCAAGCTACCAGATGACGACAAAACGGCTTTGCTGGAGGTGGCGAAATCTGGCGACAAGGAAGCGTTTATCGATCTGGCAGAATCCCTGGTCGCTAAACACGCCAAAGAAAAAGAAGCCTTAAACACTAAGGTCGCCAACCTCGAAGCCGACCAAAAGGCGACTGAGAAAGTATTAACCGAAAAAAATAAGAAGCTCGACCAGGTACAAACCAGTCTGGAAAAACTGCAGTTACGTACCGCCCCTTGGGATGAGCGCGTGGCGCTCTTTAAGGAAGAAATCACTCAGCGCCAATCCATCATTGACGAAGCAGTTGCCCGTCATCTGCAAGCAGTGGATGCATTGGACGCCTGGACGAATGCTGAACTGACGCAGCAGCCCGATTATGACCCGGAGAACGGCGCTGCCATGCCAACGGAGGTGCTGACGGTGCTATTGCATTTGTCTGATGCGATAGAGCGCACAGCAACGCTGGTGGCAAATGCACAGCATGAATTGCGCATGCGCTTTGGCGGTTACATCGACGAAGCCCGTCAACAATTGTTGGCTGCCTGATCCGGGAGAGCCAGGTGAATACTTCTATCAGCCCGGACATCCGCGATTACCTGTGCGACTTAGCCAGGAAACTGGACGCCGCTGGCCATGGTGATCGCGGTCCGATTATGGATGCTGCCCAGGGCTTTCTGGGCTGGTCGCAGCAAACCATTTACCGCAAGTTGAAATCGGCTTGCGGCTGGGGGCCAGCGCGCAAGGCGCGTGCCGACAAGGGCAAGACCAGTGTGGCAGCAGAAGCCTTGACGATCTTGGGTGCGGTGCAGCGAGAGGCTATCCGCGATAACGGTAAGCAAACGCTGTTCACCACCACAGCACGCGGCATGCTGGAACAAAACGGTGTCGCCTTCAATGTCAGCAACGGGCATCTGAATAAACTGATTCGTGATCGGAAGCTGAATGTCGCAGCTCAGCGCAATGTGTCGCCAGTGCAGTCGCTACGTGCTTTGCATCCCAATCATGTGCACGAAATTGATCCGTCTTTGTGCCTGATCTATTACATGAACGGTAAGCAGCACATGATGCGCGATCGCGAGTTTTACAAGAACAAACTGGAGAACTACGCCAAGGTGAAGTTCAAGGTGTACCGCTATGTGATGTATGACCGCGCCAGCGGCTTGCTGGTGCCGTGGTATGTCGAGGCTTTGGGTGAAAACCAGCATAGTTTGTTTGACTTCCTGATGTTTTGCTGGAGTGTGACACCTGGCCGTCTTTTTCATGGCGTCCCAAAGTTTGTGTTGTGGGATAAGGGGACGGCCAACACAAGCGCAGCAATCAAGAACTTGCTTGTACATCTGGAAGTGACGCCTTTGGAGCACGAAGCTGGCAATTCTCGCGCCAAAGGCGGCGTGGAAAACGGCAATAACATCGTTGAAACGCAGTTTGAATCGCGTCTGCGCTTTGAACCGGTGACAGATATCGGCGAACTGAACGAACGGGCCTTCGCCTGGGCAAATGCTTATAACGCGAATCTGATACCTGGGCAGGACACGCGTCTGCGCCGTGATGGCTTGTTGCAACCGGTATCACGTTATGACTTGTGGCAACTGGTGACGGCGGCGCAATTGCGCTTGTTGCCAGCCATAGAGGTATGTAGGGCACTGATGGTGGCGCGAGAACAAGAACGCAAGGTGAAGCCAAACCTGAGCATTGATTTCAAACATCCAGACTCAGAGCGGTCGATGCTTTACAGCCTGCGTGATCTGGATGGCGTGAATGTCGGCGACAAGGTGCAAGTGCGGCCAATGGTGTATGGCGACTGTGCGATTCAGATTCAGGCACCACGCTACGATGGCGAAATGCTCACTTATCGGATAGAACCAGATCGCAACTATGACCGGTTCGGTCAATCGCTGTCAGGTAGCGTGATCGGCGAAGAGTACAAGGCGATGCCAGATACCGCGATTGAGCATGCCGCCAAGGCTATGGACGCAATGGCCTATCCGGACATGGATAAAGACGAAGTGAAGGCGGCACGCAATCGCAAAGCGACGCCGTTTGCAAACAAGCTGGATGCGCATTCCTATTTGCAAAAAGTGGAAATGCCGAACTTCATACCTAAACAAGGAGATGAAATCGAAGCACCAGCGCATCTGCAAATCGAGGGGCCGAAGTTATCAGCCATTGCAGCGATGATGCGGATTGCGGCTGCAATCAAACGTAATCTCAGTGAAGAAGAAAACACTTTTCTGCAAGCTCGCTACGCAGATGGTGTCCCTGAAGACCAGATCGACGCGCTCATCGATCAGTTTATCAATCCCGCCCAGTCAGTACCGAAACGAGCAGCCGGTGGCCTGCGGGCAGTTTAACTCGATAAGGAAGAGAAAACATGGCACTGAAATTGAAACGCGTCCTGGTTGAACTGCGATTACCGCAGTCTGCATTGGCCACCAAAGTCTTGATGGCCAATGGTCGCCCGATGAGCCAAGCCACGCTGGCGCAAATCGTGAATCACGATGACTGGCCACGCACTACCGAGCGGGAAATTATCACTTCGCAAGTGAAGGCATTTTTGTTCGCCCACGGCGCAAACAATAACCATATCCGCAATTTGTTTAAAGAAGAAAAAACCGAAAAATCCGAAGCAGTGTCATCCGCCAAGACAAGCACTGCTTCGGAAGAGCACCCATCCACAGACGAAAAGGAGCCCGTCGATATGCTACTACGAAAACATACCTTAACTGCCGATGCCCGCCGTAAGTTCAAGATTCCCCGCGATCCATTCACTGATGAAATGACGAGTGACGCTGACGTGTTTTTGTCGGACGACATCCGATATGTGCGCGCCACAATACGCCAGACGGCCAAGCACGGCGGGATGCTGGCAGTGATTGGAGAATCCGGAGCGGGTAAATCCACACTGCGACATGACCTGATCGAATGGATCAATGTAAATCACGAACCAATCACTGTGATTGAGCCTTACGTGCTGGGTCTGGAAGACAACGATGCTAAGGGCAAGATGATCAAGTCTATCGACATTGCGGCCGCCATCATTACCACCATCGACCCGAATGCTAAGCCACGTCGTGGTGGCGAGGCTCGTGCTAAGCAGATGCATGACTTGCTTCGTGCCTCTGCTCAGACCGGACGTCAGCACGTGCTGGTAATCGAAGAAGCACATGGCTTACCTATTCCAACATTGAAACACTTAAAGCGTTTTTTTGAGCTGCAGGAAGGTTTTAAGAAGTTGCTTGCGATCATTTTAATCGGCCAGACCGAACTCGAATGGAAGCTCAGCGAAAGCAACCCCGAGGTACGCGAAGTGGTGCAGCGCTGTGAGACGGTAAAGCTCCAGCCTTTAGACAATCAAGTGGAAGCCTATCTGCGCCACAAGTTCAGCCGAGTTGATGCCAACTTTGATGCGTTCTTTGACATCAGTGCGGTTGATGAAATCCGCAATCGTCTACGCCGTTCTGAAACGGAGGGTTTTCGCGGTAACCGTGCTGTCAAAACGAAGTCGCTGTGCTATCCACTTGCAGTGAACAATCTGGTGGCCGGTGCGATGAATGAGGCGGTAAAGATCGGTGCCAGCCGGATCTCGGGCGACTTAATTGCTGCTGCCGTGCGCGCTTAAGCAACTGTCATCAATAGGAGATGGTATGAAAATCGCAAAAATAAATGCCCCTGTGAACAGCTATGTCTTGCGTGTCGTGGTAAGAAACGGCTTTCAGCGCATTACAAAAGCATTCCAGATCTGGCGCATTGATTGTCAGTATCGTTCACTCGGTGACTATGCTGACGATTTAAAAGCCAATCAAATCGCTATAGAAAAAAAGCGTCACGAGTTACTTATGAAACGCTCGGACTTACGTGTCAAATTGCTTGAGATCGGAGGCAACTGAGGTGTCTACTTTGCCTACTTTTGACTGCCCTGTCTGCCGCAATCCATTGAGTTGGGATGTCGTTTTTGCCCATCAAGGCGTCCGCGATACGATGCTTGCGCTGGTTAATGCACATGCAGATGGCCGCAAATTATTGCGTCCTATGCTTGCTTACATTGGCTTGTTTGCGCCCGTAAAAACAGCGATGCGTTATGAGCGCATTGCCAGCTTGGCGAATGAACTGGTCGCACTGATCGTCACTGCGACTATTAATCGTGGTGGCCGGATCTGGCCAGCACCAGTTGATTACTGGCGCCTGGGCTTTGAAGAGGTGGTGCAACGTGCCCACAGCAATACAGGTTTGCGCCTGCCATTAAACAGTCACGGCTATCTGATGGAAGTCATCACTGGCTATGCCAGCAAAACAGCGGCACAGGCAGAAACACGCAACGAGCAGCAACGCGCAGGCCATGCAGGCACAGGCAGTCATCGCCCCCAAACCACAACCGTTGGCGTACCGGCATCTATCCAGGCAATTGCAGAGCAGCCACGTACAGCGATGCCAGCCAGCGCCCGTCAGCACCTTGATCAATTTTTAAAAAGAAAGCCACAGCATGAAAGTATTCCAACCGCAGAACCAGGCACCACAGAAACCACGGCCATTAATACCGGCCTCTGAGAAACCACGCCGTATTCCTATTGGCCCTACTGATATTTAACAGGAGAAACCATGAGTAAAAACAACGCAATGCCCGGCTTTATGCTGAATGCAGTAGGCCACTACGTGCCTGAGTCGATGGTGGAGCCTATCGACAAGCAACGCGATCAGCTGGTGAAAGAATTGCTATCGAAAGCGACGGACGTTAAATCTGCGTTAGTTGAGTTTAAAAATTCAGCTTTTGCTGATATCGCTGCATTCATTGAGTTAAGCGCGGAAGAATACAACACCAAGGTCGGCGGGAAAAAAGGCAATGTCACTTTGTATAGCTTTGACGGACAGTACAAAGTCCAGTTTGCCGTCGCGGAAAAAATCAAGTTTGACGAACGCTTGCAAGTTGCAAAGAACTTGATAGATGAGTGTATCAAGGCATGGAGCGAAGGCTCTAGTCCGGAAATTCAAGTTCTTGTTCAGAGTGCGTTTGAGACCGATAAAGAAGGAAACCTCAATCATGGTCGCATTCTCAGCCTACGCCGTTATGCAATTAAAGACGAACGCTGGCAGCGCGCCATGCTTGCTATCAGCGAGTCCATTCAAGTAGTTGGAAGTAAGCAGTATGTTCGTTTCTATCAACGACGCGAAGGTACTGATCAATACGACGCAATCAGCTTGGATTTTGCCTCAGTTTAGTTGTTGGCTGCGCCCAGTCGCAGGTGGCGGGTAACAGCGACAGCACATGCATAGGTAACCTTTCCCCATGTGAGTGTGCCGACTGACCCGCGTTAAGGGTTACTTCACATTCAATTTCAATTTTATGGAGCAATCATGAGCAAAGCAGAACTCGTTAAACACCTCGCAGAATCCGCAGATGTCACCAAAGCTCAAGCTGAATCAGTCCTGAACGCGCTGGTGAAAACCGTTAAAGACATCGTGGCTGCTGGCAATGAGATCACGATTGCCGACCTCGGAAAATTCAGTCCAACAGAACGCGCCGCGCGTACTGGCCGCAATCCCAAAACAGGTGAAGACATTGAAATTCCAGCGAAACGTGCGCCGAAATTTAGCCCGGCCAAGTCGTTCAAAGACCTGGTTAACAAATAAAGCGACTTAAGCGAAACCAGACCGAGTTAATCCTCGGTTTGGTCTGCCAGGCGTGGTTGTCTGGTACTGATGAGCAGCCAATTAAATGAAAAATCGTACGCAATACATACAACTGATTCATATCGCGAAATCCCAACTGGGACTGGACGATGATGTCTATCGATCGATGTTGACTGGTTTGGAATTGCCGAACTCTACTACCAAGATGAGTGTTCCAGAACTGCAAAAGGTATTGGATCACCTGAAACGTTCGGGCTTTAAAGTGCGTTCCAAACCAAAAGATCGATCACAGGATGACAGCGAACAAGCAAAAATGCTTCGAGCTCTTTGGCTTGAGTTGTCTGGGCTCGGATATGTCCGGGATCCAAGTGAAAAGGCACTGGCAGCCTGGGTAAAACGTGAAACCGGAGTTGCAGCTCTGCAGTGGCTCAACGTTGAAACAACTCAGAAGACGATAGAGAAACTCAAGCAGTGGCGGTGGCGCGACGAGCAGAAGATTAAAAAGATGGCATCCCAATTGTGCAGACAAGGGCATTTAGCAACCTCGGATATACATGTTCTGTCAAAAGAATGGTTTCAAACGACCAACATCACTAAACAGGTTTCAGCACAGATGTTGCAAAAATTAAAGCAATTTAAGGAGGTAACACATGGCAAATGAGTTTCGCAGTAAAGGACCAGAATTACTTATCGATCTGGCGCAACACGTAGCTGCCACCTTGACAGAGCTTGCAAAAATTGACAAAGAGCAAGCGGAGCAGCTCGGCCGAGAGATTTCGGATCGTATGGCTGGCCACTGGGGCGGACAGAATATATATTTCCCTATGGGGCTTTCATATAAGCTGTCGCAGCGTGACCTGGCAATTTACAACGAATTCAATGGAATCAATCACAGCGAACTGGCGAGGAAGCACCATGTTTCCCTACAGTGGATATATAAGATAGTTAAAACTGTCCAAAAAGAAGAAATCGCTAAGCGCCAAACGGATATGTTCCTGTAATAAAAAGCGGGTCTCAATCGGACCCGCGTCTCTTTTCCCAGTCTGTAACTTTTTTTTATTTTACCGTTCCGTTTCTTCCCATATTATCCCATCTCTTCCGATTTATCTCAGTAATTCTTGGGTATTTATATCATTCCATCTCACCCCGTCCTTATTTCGTATCTTGTATGAGGAAACTTGAATTATGTCTGACACCTTTTGGCTTCTACCACGCCCAAGATGTCAACCATGGTCACGGTAGATATCTTGGGCATGTTATTTATCGAGTGATAGCCCCGCCTTGACTATTGCAGAAGGTATTTTGTGCTAAATAGTTGCTGATCATAAAAATATGGGATGCGCTGATATTACGCGTAGCGCTAATTAGAATTGCCCCATGCTGTCCTTCCACGGGCTCAAGAGTTTGACATGTTCAAAACAGCTATCTCTATCGCCAATTGCAAGAGGATTCAATTTTTTGATTGCATTGAGCCATCGTTGGATAAGTAAGAGCCGATAACGCTGCTGAATATTCTGGGTAACGTATCCCTGATCGCGATGAGCATACCTGGTTGTAAATGATCCGATATGCTTACGCTATGTTATTACTGCAATTTGCGGCGATACAATATAAACAGTTCATCTTTATCGGCAGCGCGGTGCCCACTCCAGACGGGTTCCCATTGTTCAGCGTCAACGTGAGCTGGCATAACGGGTGCGGTGGTTTGCTTCCGGCTATTCTGCACCATCAGATAGCCGCAGTCATGATCCGAGAATCCGGCAAATTGAATTTTGCCGAAGTAAGCAAAAGTACTTCGTTGCGATGGCCCGATATATCCCTCGATACAGTATGCTTTATTCGGTAGTTGCTGGGCGAGGTCTTCGGCAACACTGGCGTATGTCACTCGGTGATTAATCCACGGCAGCCATAATGTCAGCAGTAGCAACCAGCATAAAATAAGCCCACCACTAGACAGCACAACTGCCCGCCAAAGAACCGATGGTTGCCGCGAAATACGCCAATAAACCAGAAGGAACCAGGCAAGCGTAGCGATGAAAGCGAGCATAAAAACGAACGGGTTAAAGCTTGCTTCGAAACCAGGAGCCAGCCTCAGGATTTTAGCTCCTAAGTTGCTTGGGAAGCCGGTTTGCTCTGCTATCCAGCCCAGCCAGATAAAGCCCGCAGTGCCTGTGAGTACTGTCACTGCAAACCAGTCAACAGCGTTGATCGCACTGCGCTTCATTGTTGGCAGGCCGAATGCGGCAAGAATTGCCATTGGAGGCAGCAGCGGAAGTAATAAACTTTCCTCTGCATTTTGACTCATTAAGGCCAGAATGATAAATCCGAACAGGAATGTAACTGGTAACGCAATATGCAGCGCTTTTTCTTGCCTCCGCCAAGCATAAATAGCCCACGCAGCAAAAGGCCAGGCTGGCCACGCAAACCAGATGCTATATTTAAAAAAGTAGCTGACGCTATCGATGCCAGGCCAGTTAATCTGACGATAATTCCATAGCATCCAGGCGGGAACCGGGCTGCTGTCGTATGGATGATTGATTTGTATGGCGAGTAGCCAGATTGCTGTTGGGAGCAGTGCTACCGGTAACGCTGCAACAATAAATTTATTGTGCTGCGTTTGTTGGCGATAGACGCATAGTGCAATCAGTATAAAAAATAAGGTAACCGGCAGCACCCAGCCTTTCGTCAGCACGAGCAGACCGAGGCTAAGTCCTAATTGAGCACTAAGAGAAATTTTCGGCGTATCGAGCAGGCGGACGCAAACATACAGAGTGAATGCCACCAGCGAAATTTGCAGAGTTTCAGCACCAGTTTCATGGCTACGTATCAGTAAGCCCAGGCATCCGAGGTAGATGAGTAAAGCACCGTCGGCAAGTGTGCGGCCGAAATCTTTAGGATCCGGTTGCCCCCCAAACGCGAGTTTCAGTGGCTGGGCTTCTGCACGGCGCCCGAGCAGATAGGTTGCATACCAGACTGAAACTGATCCGAGTAAAAAGAAAAAACCAGTCGACAGTCGGGCCGCCATAGGGGCGCCAACAATACCGCCGAATAGTTTGATGCAGATCGCACCGATCCAGAACGCCAGTGGTCCTTTTTCTGCCATGGGCAGGCCAACGATATGTGGCCACAGCCAGTCGGAAAGCGTGCCTTGCGTCATCGTCCACATGATGCCGAAGCTTGTCGCATCATCGCCTTTCCATGGATCTCGTCCAATCAGGCCTGGCAGGATGTAGAGCAGACAGAGAGCCAGTATTCCCCAGCGAGGAAGGGCAATGGTGGCGGAGGCAGGAAGACGAACTGGCTTCATAGCTTTAAATGTGGGTGGAAAGCGTGCTTATTGTAAGGAAAGAAGAAGTAAAAAAGGCAGCCTGAGCTGCCTTTTTTTATTTAAATCATTGCACGAATTAGTTAGCAACGGAAGTCTTGGAACCAACGCTGCCGAACTTTTTACGGAATTTGTCAACGCGACCAGCGGTGTCAACGATTTTATGTTTGCCAGTGTAGAAAGGATGGGATTCTGCAGAAACCTCAATCTTAACCAGTGGATATTCTTTACCTTCAAATTCAGCTTTGTCTTTTGTGCTGATAGTTGAACGTGTGATGAATTTGAAATCGTTAGAAACGTCGTGGAACAACACTTCGCGATAGTTTGGGTGGATGCCTTCTTTCATGCTTGCCTCAATATAAAGTTGGTAGCCAATCAGCACTTCGTCGGTCGTCTCGCTTCTTGACCCGATTGCGTATCACTTGCCAGAGTTAAAGTAATGATGGATTTCGCGATTGCAAAATGCCAAGCCCGAGATTATACAATAGGATCGATCGTTGGCGCCATATCGGATTGTTTTACCATGTTTACTAATCAATCAATGAATGCAGGGGAGGGGATTGATTTCTTAGTTTTGTTTATCTGTATAGCGTTGCTGTTTTAGTTTTATGTAATGATTTAGCCGGACTACAGTTAAAATTTGGCATTGATTGAATGACGTGAGAAGAGTATGGCAGGAAGCTATGTAGGAATGAACGCAATGTTACACACCATAGAAGTGGCAGGTGTCGTGGCTTTTGCCTGTTCCGGATTTATAGAAGCCAGGCGCAAGCGTATGGATCCGGTCGGCGTGTTTACTGTCGCCTTTATTACTGCTTTCGGTGGCGGCACGCTGCGTGATTTGTTGCTCGATCGCCGACCGCTGTTTTGGGTGGAAAATCAGGAATATCCTATATTGATTTTTTTACTGGCATTGATCGCCACACCTTTGTTTCGTCATTTGCGCCATGCTGTTACTGAGAGTGCGATCGAGTGGGCAGATGCTCTAGGCTTGGGCTTATTCAGTGTGACAGGAACGTCGCTGGCACTGGAGTTGGATATGCCGGCTTTTGTCTGTGCCATGATGGGCGTTATTACTGGTATTTTTGGTGGTGTATTGCGGGATGTGATCTGTAATGAGATACCGATGGTGTTCCGGCGCGGGCAACTTTACGCTACCTGTGCTTTCACGGGGTGCTGGGTTTATCTCGGGATGACTTACCTACAGTTTAACGATGCGGCAGCCTTACTCGCCGGCATTATCAGTACTTTCGCGTTACGGATGCTGGCAGTAAAGTTTGATCTGAAGTTGCCCGCTTGAATACGAGTAATACTGCCAGTCGCTGCGCTTACCCTGTACTCAGACAGACGGGGGATTTTTTTTAAGCGGAGGGCGTGTCAGTAAGCCGCTTAAAAACATATCCACCATATCCTCTGCGTGCGTGTTGATGCAGTATGCATTTGGGTCCTCAAGCCATTCGCCGATGAGACCTACCAGGAAACTATGATTCGCGTGCATGGCGATCCATGTATCAGTCTCCGGCGGCAACTGGCCTGAAGCTACTGCATTGTCGATAATGACCTGCACTTTATTCAGGCATTCTGTGCGTTTTTCTTTTTCAGTTTCGAAGTAGGGTAGGTCAACATTTTTTTCGCTGCGATGAAAAATAATGTCGAATACCTTGCGTTGACGAGAATCACTGGATACCAGCTTCAGAAAGTGGATATTCAACTGGCGTAGCGCTGCGATGGGATCTTTTTGGGGAGCATCACTGATTTCGTTCAATAAGGCTTCCATAGGCAGGAAGGCGCGATCACACATCGCCTGAAACAGCGCGTTCTTATCTTTAAAGTGCCAATAGATAGCGCCGCGCGTCATTCCTGCTGCACATGCTACGTCATTCAGCGTTGTGTTGGTCACGCCTTTGGTCGAGAAGACATCTTCCGCAGCATTTAACAGAGCCGTGTGGGTTTCCTGTGCTTCCTCTTTCGTCTTTCTTGCCATGATTTTCCTTGCTAAGTCCATATCTGCCGCCCGGTCGCCGAAGGTAACCGGAAGCGCTGATATCACTCTGTCTGATGCGTCCCCGTTTTTTATAAAGAGGCGCTTTCCTCTTTTTGGTCGGCATCTTAAGAGGGGGGCGCAATTATCGCAATACCAGAATGACTCTATTTCCACGAAGTTTGCGGTAGTACACATCTTTTTACGAAAAATTCATACTTTGTTACATGAGAAACAACGCTATCCAGATAATAATAACGGGCTCAATCTTGGTGCGCTTGTTGAATACAACCTGCCGTTAATTTCGATGATTTCACGATTCGTAATCAAGTTGTCATCGTTATCTGTGAATGCCTTGCTAATCTATAGGGTCATTTCAGAATTTCATTTACAAACATTCGTGTATGTATATAATAGCACACCGTCCTTTCATTTATAAGAAAGAATTTCTATGTACTCCTCAGGTTTCCCTTCGTCCCAGTCCTTGACCCTGTCATCACAGATATCGCAATTGTTCACTCGCCGCGCAGCCAGTGCGCTGGCGATCAGTTTGTCTTTAATTGTGTTGACTGCGTGCGGCAAGCAAGGTGGGCAAAATGCTGGTCCAGGCAATATGCCTCCGCCAGAAGTTAATGTAGTTGCGTTGGAAAGTCGTGATCTTGCAGTAGATTTTGAATATGTGGGCCAGACTGCAGGCTCGAAAGAAACAGAGATCCGGGCGCGTGTTCCGGGAATTCTGGAAAATCGTTTATACGAAGAAGGCTCCCGCGTGAAAGCAGGCACAGTCTTATTTCAGATCGACCCAGCAACTTATCAGACGCAACTGGCCTCCGCCGAAGCTTCTGCTGGCGTTGCAGAAGCGAAGCTGAATCAGGCAAAACGTGAATATGCGCGTCTGGCACCTCTGGCGACAGAAAAAGCGATCAGTCAAAAAGAATTTGACGATGCGAAGTCAACGTTGGAAACCGCAGAAGCGAGCTACAAGCAAGCGCGTGCGCAGGCCAATGAAGCAAAACTGAATCTGGGCTATACCAAAGTGGTTGCGCCAATAGACGGCGTGACCGGCATGGCGGCTAAGTCGAATGGTAGTCTGATCACTAGCGCAGATAGTTTGTTGACCACGATTGTTCAGACCGACACTTTGTATGTGAACTTCAGCATTCCGGAATCGGATTACTTGAAAGTTTCCAAAGAGGTGAATGGCGGCAAGGTTGCTGTACCAGGAAAAGTCGCTAAAAATGGCAGCATAGGCTTTGATGTGAAGCTGAAACTGGCTGATGGCAGTATGTTCCCAGCGACGGGAAAAATGAATTTTGTCAGTGAACGTATCAACGCTGCCAATGGCGGTTTTGATGCGCGTGCGCAAGTGACTAATCCTGACGGTACTCTGCGTCCTGGACAGTTTGTTCGCGTCATGTTGTCAGGGGCAAAACGTATAGGGGCACTCGCTGTACCGCAACGCGCTGTGATTGATGCACCAATGGGCAAGATTGTTTTTGTGGTGACACCAGATAACAAACTGGCACCTCGTCCGGTTGAGCTTGACGGCTGGTCGCACGGAGAATGGATTGTTACCAAAGGACTTAAAGCTGGTGAGCGCGTGATGGTTGACGGCGTGATCAAAGCACATGATCCTGGTATGACAGTGAAGCCAGTGCTTATTTCTGCACAGGCAGCCAATGCCGCACCAGCACCAACAGCAGCTCCGGCTACCGCAAAAGAAGGCGCTTCTGCATCTGCCGCTTCGGCTGCCAGTGCTAAGTAAACGTGTCGATACGCATTGAGAGATGCATAGCTTATTGTTGATAGCACTCCATTCTTTATGAACATCCCGCTTCTGACAGAAGCGGGCGACAAGGAATAATTCATGTTCTCTAAATTTTTTATTAACCGGCCGATTTTCGCGACTGTCGTTTCGCTGATTATCGTGCTGGCTGGTCTGGCCGCATTACGCGTCCTGCCAATTTCTCGCTACCCGGAAATTTCTCCGCCGGTAGTTAATGTGACTGCCGTTTACCCAGGTGCTTCTGCCGAAGTGATTGAACGCACCGTCGCCGCCCCGATTGAGGAACAGATCAACGGTGTCGAACATATGCTGTATATGGACTCTGTTTCGTCTGCAGATGGTCGCGTGTCAATTAACGTGACCTTTGAAGTCGGTACCGATCTCGATATTGCAGCGGTGAACGTGAACAACCGCGTGCGTCAGGCCGATGCCAAGTTGCCGCAAGAAGTGCGTCGTCAGGGCGTGACAGTTTCCAAGAGTTCGTCGAATTTCCTGGTGGTTGCAGCTTTGTATTCGCCTGACAATCGTTACGATGCTTTGTATCTTTCTAATTACGCGACGCAAAACGTGTTGGATGCGATCAAGCGGATTCCGGGAACAACGAACGTACAGATTTTCGGTGCGAAAGACTATGCAATGCGGATCTGGATGCGTCCTGATCGTATGGCGCAGCTTGGTGTCACGGTGGCAGATATTTCTAATGCGGTGAATGAGCAAAATGCACAGTATGCTGCAGGCAAGATTGGTGCTACGCCGAATAATACCGAAGAGTTGACGATGACCGTCACCGCCAAAGGGCGTTTGCTGGAACCGGAACAGTTTGCCAATATCATCGTGAAGTCGGATAAGAGTGGTGCCACGATACGCATTAAAGATGTGGCGCGTGTCGAACTGGGTTCAAAAGATTACAACCTCTATGGTCGTATTAATGGACATCCATCTGCCAATATCGGTGTGTTCTTGCAAACCGGCGCAAATGCGCTGGAAACACGTAAAGCGGTTGAGAAAACACTGGAAGACCTGAAGGCCAAATTCCCGGAAGGAATGAGTTACGCAACACCATATGACACGACACCGTTTGTGACCGAGTCTATTTATGAAGTACTCAAGACTCTGGGCGAAGCGATGGTGCTGGTGTTCATTGTCGTGTATCTGTTTCTGCAAAGCTGGCGCGCAACCATCATTCCTACGCTGGCGGTTCCTGTATCTCTTGTCGGTACGATGGCCGGTTTGCATTTGTTGGGATACAGCATCAATACACTGACCTTATTCGGTATGGTGCTTGCGATCGGTATCGTTGTTGACGATGCGATTGTGGTGTTGGAAAACGTTGAGCGTCTGATGAACGAAGAGGGCATGACCCCGAAGGACGCGGCGATTGAAGCGATGCAAGAAGTGACCGGGCCTGTGATTGCGATTGTGCTGGTGCTGGTGGCTGCTTTTGGACCGATTGCTTTCCTTGGTGGCCTTGCCGGTGAATTATATCGCCAGTTCTCTGTCACGATTTCGATCGCGGTAGTGTTATCCGGTATCGTCGCTTTGACTCTGACCCCAGCTCTGTGTGCGATTTTATTGAAACCCGGAGCAGAAAATCACCATCCATTTTTCTTGTGGTTTAACGCGGCTTTCCTGCGTTTCACAAAACACTATACCAATGGCGTCAGCTTTTTCCTCAAGCGAGCCGTGTTAGGCGTTGCGTTAGTGCTCGGCATGGTGGCTTTGACTGGCGTCCTGTGGAAAACCGTCCCTGGTGGACTGGTGCCTGATGAAGATCAGGGCTATTTCATCGGCGCGACTATTTTGCCGGATGGCGCATCGCTTGATCGCACTGATGCCGTCGTCAAACAAGTTGAAGCGGCAATGAAAACGAATCCGGATATCGACACTACATTTGCGTTAGTTGGTCTGGATTTCCTTGGCGGTGGTGGTCTGAAATCATCCGCAGCGACGATGTTCTTCCCGTTGAAACCGTGGGAAGAGCGCAGTAAATCTGCGCAACAGCTGGTTGGCGAAAGCTATATGAAAACGGGTGGCATTAAAGAAGGCTTACCTTTATTTTTTGCTCCGCCAGCGATTCAGGGTTTAGGACAAACCGGTGGTTTCGAGTTCTATCTGCAGAATGCTGGTGAAGGTGGCGTTAAACGTCTCGCAGAGATTTTGCCTTTGCTGATTGCAGAAGCGAACAAACAGCCAGAACTCGCAGGTGTGAAAACATTATGGCAAGCGAATTCACCACAATTGTACGTGGATGTGGACAATGAAAAAGCCAAATCGATGGGCGTTGCGCTGGCCGATGTTTACAGCACGCTGGCTGCTACGATGGGTAGTTACTATGTGAACGACTTCAATAAAAACGGTCGTATCTACACAGTACAGTTACAGGCAGAAGGCCAGTTCCGCGCTAAACCAGACGATATTGGCGGCATGTATGTGCGCGCTGCCAATGGTCAGATGGTACCGATCCGCGCATTTACCACGATCAAGTTCATTACCGGACCTGACTCGGTAGAACGTTTCAATGCCTTGCCTGCGATTAAACTCATGGGCGATGCTAAACCGGGCTTCAGCTCTGGTCAGGCGATCGCGGCGATGGAACGTGCAGCGAAAAATGTGTTGCCATCGGATGTGGTGTATGACTGGGGTGGTGCATCGTTCCAGGAAAAACGTAGCAGCAACGCCGCAGGTCTGGCATTGGGCGCGGGTGTCTTAATGATTTTCCTGATTCTGGCTGCACAGTACGAAAAATGGTCGCTGCCGTTCTCGGTATTGCTGGCGATGCCTTTCGGTATCTTCGGTGCGCTGCTGGCGGTGTATCTGCGTCACTTTAATAATGACGTGTACTTCCAGATCGGCTTGGTCACCTTACTTGGTTTGTCGGCGAAAAATGCGATTCTGATTGTGGAGTTCGCGGTGATGAAAGTGCACGAGGGTTATGCGCCGGTTGCAGCAGCGGTGGAAGCAGCACGCTTGCGTTTCCGTCCGATTCTGATGACGTCACTGGCGTTTATTCTGGGTGTGGTTCCGCTGGCATTCTCACACGGTGCGGGTGCTGCGGCACGTCAATCCCTGGGGACCGGTGTTTTGGGCGGTATGCTGGCAGCGACTTTCCTCGCGATCTTCTTTGTTCCTTTGTTCTTTAAACTGATTAATGACAAGCGGTTTAAAACATTCCCTGAAGACTTCCATCATCCTGATCACATCCCTCTGGGGCAGCTGATTAAAGAAAAAAAAGTAGAAGGGAAGGAGTAATTATGTTGAAAACTCGATTTGTCCTGAGCACTATCGTCGCGAGTCTGGCACTGGTGGGTTGTGCATCGGTCGGGCCTGATTATCAACGTCCTCAGCTTGAGGTTCCTGCCAAGCTGGAGGCGACCGGCGGTAAAGCGGTCAATACTGATTTTGTGCAATGGTGGAGCGCATTCAGTGACCCGGTTCTGCTTGATCTGATACAGGAAGCGGCAAAAAACAATCAGGACTTGCTGCTGGCGACTGGGCGTATAGAAGAGGCTCGCGCTCTTGCTGTTGGCGCGAAGTCGAACCGCTATCCTAGTGTTGACGCAACACTGAGCGGCTCTAAAGTCCGTACCAGTGAGACTGCCGGTAAGTTGGCCGCTGGCGCTGAGCCGGTCAGTAAAGATTTCCAGCTGGGTTTGACTGCTTCTTATGAAGTCGATTTCTGGGGAAAATTATCTCGTGCAGATGAGGCTGCGAAAGCAAGATTATTCGCACAGGAGTACAACCGTACGACGGTGCAAACCAGTTTGTTCAGTAATCTTGCACAAAGTTATTTTGCCTTGCGTGCCGCTGACGCACAACTGGCGTTAGCGCAGGCTACTTATCAGACACGTACGGAAAATTTGCGTTTGCAACAGAAACGCTTTGCATCTGGCGCGACAGGTGAGCTGGATTTACATCAAGCCGAATCTGAAGCTGCTGCCGCAGAAGTCAGCGTATCGCAAGCGAAGCTGGCTGTCTCCAATCTTGAGTCAGCGATAGCAGTGTTGGTTGGACGTAGCCCTGCAGCAGTCGCGCAGCCCGTGATCGCACGTGGTAATGATATCCAGGCGTTGTACCAACATCTGAGCTTACCTGCTGATTTGCCTTCCGATGTGTTGAATCGCCGTCCGGATATTCTGGCGGCGGAACAAACGCTGGTGGCAGCGAATGCGGATATCGGGCAGGCGAAGGCTGCGTATTTTCCTAGTCTGAAGTTGACGACAGGTATAGGTTACGAGTCGCGCGTATTCAAAGATCTGGTTGACCCGACATCGTTGCTGTGGAATCTCGGTGCCAATCTGGTGCAGCCGGTATTCCGTGCGGGAGCAATTGGTGCCGTGGTCTCCGGCGCTGAAGCTCGCAAAACGCAGGCGACTGCGCAGTATGTGCAAGCGGTGCAAGGAGCCTTCCGCGACGTGCATGATGCGTTGAGCAGCGCTGAATCGAATGAGCAGATTTATCGCGCAAATCTGAAGCGCGTCAAGGCATTGAAAGATAGTCAGCGTTTAGCTGAGTTACGCTATAAAAATGGTTACAGCAGCTATCTGGAAGTGTTGAACGCGCAACGCGATCTGGCTGCGGTCGAAACAGCGTTGATTGACACTCAGAAGGCACATCTCAGCGCTGTTGTCAGCTTGTATAAAGCGGTTGGTGGTGGTTGGGAAGTGAAAGCTATCTCACAGTAAATTGTGCGCTTAAAGCAAAAGGCTTCCTGATGTAATTCAGGAAGCCTTTTTTATTTTCATGACATTTACATCAGATAGCGAGATATAAAAAAAGCTGACAATTTACATTGTCAGCTTTTAAGTACATCCATCACAGATGGCAGTACTTAACCACCACGACGCATCATTTCAAAAAACTCTGCATTATTTTTGGTGGCTTTCATTTTATCGAGAATGAATTCCATCGCTTCGATCTCATCCATCGAATACAGCAATTTGCGCAGAATCCAGATTTTCTGAAGCTGATCTGGTTTGATCAGTAATTCTTCACGACGTGTGCCAGATTTATTCAGGTTAATTGCCGGATAAACGCGTTTTTCCGCCAGGCGACGTTCCAGATGCACTTCCATATTACCCGTGCCTTTGAATTCCTCGTAGATCACGTCATCCATACGGCTGCCTGTTTCGATCAGTGCCGTTGCGATGATGGTCAGTGAACCACCTTCTTCGACATTACGTGCCGCACCGAAGAAACGTTTTGGACGCTGTAGTGCATTGGCATCGACACCGCCGGTCAACACTTTGCCGGATGCCGGAATAACGGTATTGTAGGCACGTGCCAGACGGGTAATCGAGTCGAGCAGAATGACCACATCTTTTTTCATTTCGACTAAACGCTTGGCTTTTTCCAGCACCATCTCGGCGACCTGAACGTGGCGCGTTGCCGGTTCGTCGAAAGTGGAAGCAACGACTTCACCACGCACGGAACGCTGCATTTCGGTCACTTCTTCAGGACGTTCGTCGATCAGTAAAACGATTAATGTTACATCCGGATGATTGGTGGTGATCGCATGCGCGATATGCTGCAGCATCACGGACTTGCCAGATTTTGGTGATGCAACCAGCAAGCCGCGTTGACCACGCCCTATTGGTGCAATCATGTCGATGATCCGGCCTGTTGTATTCTCTTCGCCGCGCATTTCGCGTTCCAGCGTCAGCACCTTATTCGGATGCAGAGGCGTCAGATTTTCAAACAGAATACGGTGTTTCGATGCTTCTGGTGATTCACCGTTCACCTTGTCTACCTTCACCAGTGCGAAGTAGCGTTCGCCATCCTTAGGAGTACGGACTTCACCCTCAATCGAGTCACCAGTATGCAGATTGAAACGACGGATTTGCGAAGGCGAGATATAGATATCGTCGGTCGATGCCATGTAACTGGCATCGGGCGAGCGCAGGAAGCCAAAACCGTCAGGCAATACTTCGAGTGCGCCATCGCCAAAAATTTGTTCGCCCGCTTTTGCACGTTTTTTCAGAATCGCAAACATTAACTCTTGTTTGCGCATACGTGCAGCGTTGTCAATATCAAGCCCAATAGCCATTTCCAGCAATGCGGATACGTGTAGGGCTTTTAATTCAGATAGATGCATGGTGAGTGTCCCGGGATGGGAATATGAGGTGGGGGAGTGAACAGAGGAACTGCGGAATAAACAGAATCGTTATTTGTCTTTTGAGGTCAGCGACCTGTTAAGCATTCTTTATGTATTTGTACTTTGTGCTCAATGCGCATACGGCGCCGGATTTCATTTTTGAAGGATTGTACACCATCAGAAAGAACATCCAGCGCAGCAAGTGAGCAAATTTTCAGATATTGCTATCAATAAAAGAGATCAGCTGACCTTTAGCCAGTGCGCCGACTTTTTGTGCGGCGACTGCGCCATTTTTAAACAATATCAGTGTCGGGATGCCACGGATGCCAAATTGAGCAGGAACTGCCTGATTTGCATCAACGTCCATTTTTGCGACAATAATTTTGCCATCGTATTCTTTAGCAACTTCTTCCAGAATCGGCGCAATCATTTTGCATGGACCACACCATTCGGCCCAGAAATCGACCAGGACAGGTTTGTCAGATTTTAATACATCAGCTTCAAAAGAAGCATCGCTTACGTATTTGATGTTTTCGCTCATGGAATCCTCATCGAGAGGGAAAAATTAAGGGGTAACAGCGCCACAGAATATCGGTCGGGCAGTTGGGAACTCGCCGTATTCAGAGGTTGGATCTGGCGGCGATTGGCTTAAATTCAATAGCGGAGATTTATTTCTCACCTTGAATATGCCAATGAAGAACCAAGCGTGGTTAGCTATGCGTCAAATAATAACCTATTTTCAAAAAAAGTGTGATGCTAAGCGCCAATTTGTATAATTCGGTACGTAAAATCCCGGGAACGCATTCTGATTTTTCTGGTTTTAAGCAGTGCGCTTTTTGTTTGAGAAGTGTTTCTGGATGTTGAATGCATCGTTCAGACACTGAATTTACGTGTTTAGCTTTAGATCACGATGCTGATGCCGAGGGTTTGCTCGTATAATAAGAAGTCAGGTTTGTCGAGCCCCAATACACATAAACATATGATGATTTCCGATTTCGAATTGCTTGCTGAAAAAGTAGCCAAGCTTGCTGAGCTTACCCACGCCTTGCGGGTGGAGAACGCTGCCTTGCGTAATGAGGTGACCGCGTTAACGACGCAGAATCAGGATGTCAGGGAGCGTATGCAACAAGCGCATGAACGGATTACTGCTTTACTGACACAATTACCAGCAGAAGTCCTGAAGGATGAAGAGGTGTCAGCATGACTGATAAGAAATTGATTCAGGTCGACGTCAATATCATGGGACAAGCTTACAAGTTGTCCTGCAAAGAAGGTGAAGATCGGGCGTTGCGCGAGGCGGCTGCTTATCTTGATGCGAAGATGTGTGCAATTCGCGATTCTTCCCGGATCAAAGGTACTGACAGGATTGCTGTGATGGCGGCGTTGGGTATGACAACGGAATTGCTGGCGACGAAATCTCCCGAAGGCCCCTTATCTGGATTGTCTTTGTCGGAAGTAAAGCAAAAGATGACGCAGATGCATGAAGTGATGGATCAGGCGCTGACTCCACAAGAAAATCTATTTTGATTTTTAGAGTTATTACTTAATTTAATCAAAAATGAGCAAAATAGTTCTCGCTTCAATCGCATTTGAGAGTAAACTTTAATTCCCTGCCGTGTTCGCCAGTGCCATATATTCCTTGAACCATTTATGTGCATAGGCTGTGGGATATTGTTTGATGGGTGTGAGCGTCGCTAGTTCGATGAACCCGAAATTGAACTGACCGTGGCCAACTTGAACCGCTTAGGTTCAGGATGCCGGCATAGCGGCATCGGTGGGGACTTATTCTGAAACGACTGTCATTTCTGACAGTCGTTTTTTTATTTGGTGCGTCTGAATGTGCGACAATTTATTTTTACCTTCCTCTCAAACGACGATGAATTATTGGCTAATGAAGTCAGAACCTGATGAGATCAGTATTGATGACGTGCTGGCGATGAGGAGCGTGCCGTGGTTTGGTGTGAGAAATTATCAGGCGCGAAATTTTATGCGGGATGCGATGCGAATCGGTGATGGCGTGTTGTTCTATCATTCCAGTTGCGCCCAGCCGGGCATTGCTGGTATCGCGGAAGTGAGCAGCACATCGTATCCTGACCATACGCAGTTTGATCCCGACAGTAAATATTTCGATCCTAAGTCGACTAGAGAAAATCCGCGCTGGATGATGGTTGATATTAAGGCCTTGCGTAAAACACGCTTATTCAGCCTCGCAGAGTTAAGATCGGTACCCGGGTTAGAGAGTATGCTGGTACTGCAAAAAGGCAGTCGCTTATCGATAACGCCGGTGACTCCGCATGAATGGGAAACCATATTGGCTATTTTGGATAAATAAACTGATGACCGACGATCTGACTCAAACAGTTGCAACAGCTTTTCCAGCCGCCAGATTCATTAAGGAAATTGGCCGGGGAAAAGATGGTGCCCGCAGCATGTCATCTGAAGATGCTGCAAGCTTATATACCGCAATGCTGAATGGTCGCGTCAGCGACCTTGAGTTGGGTGCAATTTTGCTGGCGATGCGTATCAAAGGCGAGTCGATCGATGAGATCGCTGGTTTTTTACACGCTGCCCGCCCGTTTATGCTGGCGCTGGAAGCTCCGCTCAGCAGCAACTATGTTCCGGTATTGATACCGACTTACAACGGCGCCCGCAAAAAAGCGAATCTGACGCCATTACTGGCAATCTTGTTGGCTCGTCGTGGCGTTCCTGTGTTGGTGCATGGCGTTAGTAGTGACCCCGGTCGCGTGACTACTGCTGAAATTTTTTCCGCGCTGAATTTTCCCGTGTGTAGTAATGCCTCCGATATCAGCCTTGAAATGTCTTTATCGCGCCCGGCTTTTATTCCCGTTGAATTGCTTGCCCCAGCCCTCGCACGTTTGCTTGCTTTACGAAGAATACTCGGTGTCCGTAACTCGACACACACCTTGGTGAAGTTGCTGCAGCCTTTTACAACACCGGCTTTGCGCCTGACTTCTTACACTCATCCGGAATATCAGCAGATGTTGCAACACTACTTTAGTCAGCGTGCGCCACATGACGCTGGCGATGTCTTTTTGATGCGTGGAACCGAAGGGGAAACGGTTGCCAGTACCGGGCGTGCACAGCAGATAGACTGGATACATGAAGGTGAGGTGACAACCTTGGCTCACACCCAGTCTGTGATTGTCGGAGAGATTGAAAATATTTCAGAGCAGTTCGATGCTGCGACCACCGCAGCATGGATACAGTGCGTATTAAATGACGAAATTCCCGTACCAGTGAATATTGCGGCGCAGGTAGAGCATTGTGTGCTGGTGTCGCGCCTGATTCATCAGCGATTAGTGAGGTAATTTGCCGGAGATATATTTGCCGGAGATTGTGCGAAGGCACCGCTAACGATTAACGAAAAAAAACGCCGGACGATAAATCCGGCGTTTTTTTATGTGCGATGGTGTATCAGAAGTTTGCTTTGAACTGCACGCCATAGCTGCGTGGTTCATTGACGATACCTGTCAGGTTATTGAAGTCGATTGCGGCGATGACTTGTTGCTTATTGGTGATGTTACGGCCATAAGCTGCGAGTTCATATTTGCCATCGGCCCAGACGTAACCAACGCGCAGACCACCTTCCAGCATAGACTTTGCTTTGTACTCTTTTGCTTCGTACAGGAACATGTTGTAGCTGTCTTTGTAAGCCCAGTCCGTATTCGCATACAGAGTACCGGCACCGATTTGCGTCGAATATTTCAACGAGAAATTTCCTACCCATTTAGGCGCACGTGGCAACGGGTTGCCGCCGATTAAAACTGTACCGGCGACAGGGCCTTTCGTATTTGTTACAGTACAACCGTTGCCACATGGAGCAACGAACAGTTTGTCATCTTTGATTTCAGTATCGTTATAGCTGACACCTACCGTCGTTTTCCAGTTGCGGTTCAGATTTGCTTGTAAATCCAGTTCAAAACCCTGACCAACGGCTTTATCTGCGTTAACCAGTTTGTTTTGATTGACGCTGCCGCTACCAGCAGTGAGCTGCAAATCTTTTGCTGTGTAATGGAATACTGTCGCGCTCACACGGGCCGTATTGTCCAGAATATCCTTTTTGATACCGGCTTCGAATGACAAGGTTTTTTCTGATTGTGCGACGGAAATCGAGTCGCCGAAAAGAACCCGGCCTTGAACGCTGGGAGCACGATAGCCGGTTGCTGCGCGGGCAAATAAAGATGTTTCTTTATCCAATGTGTAATTGGCACCCAGATCCCAACTAACGTTAGTGGAAGACGGATGTGCTTGCAGGAAATCGGTATTTTTTCCACCAAACGGCGTTTGCGTTCTCTGTGCGTCAAAATCTTTTTTATCGCTGGTGTAGCGCACGCCGCCACGCAATTTCAGTTTTTCGCTAACTGCATAATTCAGAGTCCCGAACGCGGCCCACGATTTTGCGTTCTGATGTTGTACTGCATAGCCATTTTGTGGGTTGCCAGCGCTCATGGAGTCAAAGTTAAAACTGTCGACTTGCAGATCTTCGCTGAAATAGTACAGACCTGTGATCCATTGCAGAGGATCTTTGGTATTGGACTCAACGCGCACTTCCTGAGTGACTTGTTTCAGATTTGGAAGGCCATCAGCGGTTTCAGATGCGAACGGAATGAATCCCGGGCCGGAAGTCGCTCCGGCGCTGTAACCACCATCAACGTCAGCGCGGCTATAGAATTTTGCTTTGTCATACGCCGTGATGGAGTGAACGCTCATGCCTGGCAAATCCCAGCGCAGACGCAGGCTGGCACCGGAGGAGGTCAGGGTTTGAGTATTCAAACCATCGGTAGGGTAGGTTCCGTAATCAAAGCCAGGCACCAGATTGTTCGTGCCTTTCTGGATGATATTGGCGCGGAATAAGGTCGCGTTACCAGACATGTCGCGACCATGTAAATTAATCAGAGCGCTGAAGTCAGATGTTTTGTACGAGAACTGCAGGCGCGCAGCATTGTCACGGTAGCCTTCCAGATTTTTTTCACCGGTAGAACGTGGATTGGTCACGCGGTCATCACGGCTTTGCGCCTGACCTGAGAAGCGCATCGCCCATTCTTTGCTGAGCGGCACGTTGATGGCACCTTCCAGATTCACCGCATTGTTGTTGCCGTAACCGAGGCTGCCATAACCTTCAAAGCGATTCGTTGGTTTTGCGGAGTCGAATTTCAGTACGCCAGCTGGCGAGTTGCGACCAAATAGTGTACCTTGCGGGCCGCGTAAAATTTCAACCTGATCGACGTCAAAAACCGGGAAGCCTTTGAGAATAGGGCTCTCTTGTACGACATCATCAAAAATAAGTCCGACAGGTTGCGACGCATTCAGATCGAAATCAGTGTTGCCCAGACCACGGATATAAAAGCGTGGGAAAGACCGACCGAAATCGGATTCAATATTCAGACTGGGCACGCGCGCTGAAAGGAAGCGGATGTCCTGACCGCTGGCGTTATAAGTATCAAGCGCCTCGCCTTTAATGGCGGAAATGGACATCGGCACTTCTTTGATGTTTTCTGCGCGGCGGTTCGCAGTGACGATGACTGTTTCCAGTTTCGTTGTATCGTTGCTTGCTTCCTGTGCCCATGCAGACTGCACAGGAAACGCAGATGCGATTGCCAGCGCAATCAGACTGCGAGCTTGTACTTTCAGTACGGAATGAGAAGATAACTTTTGCATGAAGGGAGTCCCCGTAGTGGTTGATCAGTGACCAGATTGAGTGCATTAATGAGCCAGAAGTGTGCGTAGCGAAGATGGTGTTCTTTGTTTGATCGTCGCTGCGCAAACGTTTGCTTGCGGCTGCAATTAGTTATCTCTTTTGATGTAAATCAAGTCAAGTGTTAACTCTTTTATGACAAAAATAAGTTTAGATATAAGCGAAATCGTGTGGTGAATTTCAAACAGTCGGGTACTCCGCGATCAGCAACCTCAGTTTTCTGTATTTGCAGAATCCGATGGCGCGATTTTTACGATGAGGCGATTTTGCACTGTAAAGCAGCATCGCTGGTTGAACCGCACAATCAAGCAGCTGACGTGTTGGCGTCGTCGTGTGGTAGCGCCATTCTGACTCGTATTGCTGATTGTTATTGTCCGTAGCTGAAGTGGATTCCGCTACAATCACGCCTGAATTTTTTGAGGCTGCCATGAATAAACAATTTGATGTTGCTGTAATCGGTGCCGGCGCGGCAGGAATGATGTGTGCGGCGGTGGCCGGGCAGCGTGGCAAACGTGTTGTGCTGATCGACCATGCCAGCCGTCTGGCGGAAAAAATCCGCATTTCTGGCGGCGGCCGTTGTAATTTTACGAATCTGCATGCCAGCCCCGTCAATTTTTTGTCAGAAAATCCGCATTTCTGTAAAAGTGCTTTGTCGCGCTACACCCCGCAAGATTTTTTGTCTCTGATGAAGCGCTACAACATCGCCTGGCACGAAAAACACAAAGGCCAGTTATTTTGTGATGACAGTGCCGAAGACATCATTCGCATGCTGAAGGCGGAATGTGATCTGGGTAAAGTGCAGTGGCGCATGTCTTGTGCCGTCACTGATGTGCAAACGGCCGATGCAGGCTTTTTCGTTCAGACGTCGCAAGGCGACATCATGGCGGCGCAGGTTGTCGTTGCAACGGGCGGGCTGTCGATTCCTAAGATCGGTGCCACCGATTTCTCACACAAGATTGCACGTCAGTTTGGTTTGAAAATCATAGAGACCAGACCCGCTTTGGTGCCGCTGACGTTTGATGCGGCTGCGTGGGAACCGTTTGTGCCGCTGTCTGGCATTTCTCTTGAGGTCGATATTGAGACCGGTGATAAGAAGAACAGGGCGCTGTTCCGTGAAGATTTGCTGTTCACGCACCGGGGCTTGTCGGGGCCAGGCGTATTGCAGATTTCAAGTTACTGGCAACCGGGTACGCCTATCCGGATTAATCTGTTGCCGGAAATCGATCTGGCAGAAGATTTGATCGCGGCTAAAACAACGACAAAAAAGAATCTGGCGAATTATTTATCACAATATTTACCGGTACGCCTGATTGATGGCCTGCTGACTGCCCATGCATTCGATGGCAATCTAAAAATCGCGGATATGCAGGATAAGCGTTTGCGTTTGCTGGCCGAAAAAATCAATCGCTGGGAGCTGATTCCTAATGGTTCTGAAGGTTATCGCAAGGCTGAAGTGACGCGTGGCGGAGTTGATACGCGAGAGTTGTCGCAGCAGAGCATGATGGCAAACAAAGTGCCCGGGCTGTATTTTATCGGTGAGGCGGTGGATGTCACAGGCTGGCTGGGCGGTTATAACTTTCAATGGGCATGGGCTTCGGGCAGCGCTGCCGGAATGGCAGTGTGATCCGGTTCGCCCAATCTTAAGTAGCGAGAGCAGAGGCCGTCTGGGAGAGGCTAAATATACTGGGGGGAGTATATTTTAAACCCCAGATTTAACGCGGACATTTATTCGTTTTTGCCGGATACTCCCCATTTTTCTTAAAAAATATGGCTTGAGGTGTTGACTTCTTGTTGTTTTTTGCTAGGGCGAGGCAAGTTTTTTGCGTAAGATTTAATCATCGTCCTTCCCATATCTGCAAAAGCCTGCTAATATCTCGTTCTTCTATAAATCTTTCATTGGTTTGAACTTACATGACCACAATTCGCCTTAAAGAAAACGAGCCGTTCGAAGTCGCCATGCGCCGCTTCAAGCGCACTATCGAAAAGACCGGTCTGTTGACCGAATTGCGCGCTCGCGAGTTCTACGAGAAGCCAACTGCAGAGCGTAAGCGTAAGCTGGCAGCAGCAGTTAAGCGTCACTACAAACGTATTCGTAGTCAGCAATTGCCTAAGAAAATGTATTAATTCCGATTTTGTGTCTGGCTTAGTCAGATACTTTCGGTATTGCATTGCTTAGGTATTGCATGCCCGCTCCGGTCAGCCGCAGCGGGCTTTATTATTTTTATCTGATTCAGTTATTCAGGGGTAAGTCATGAGCTTAAAAGAGCAAATCACCGATGATATGAAAGCCGCGATGCGTGCCAAGGAAGCTGGCAAGCTCGGGACTATCCGTTTGTTGACGGCAGCAATGAAGCAAAAAGAAGTCGATGAACGTGTTGAATTGGATGATGGCATGATCCTCGCCATTATTGAGAAGATGATCAAGCAGCGTAAAGATTCGATTCAGCAATTCGAAGCGGGTGGCCGCCAGGATCTGGCCGATATCGAAAAAGCGGAATTGGCTGTGCTCTCTACCTATATGCCAGCAGCTTTGTCTGATGAAGAAGTTCAGGCGGCGGTTGCCGCTGCTGTTGCCGAGACTGGCGCTGCAGGTCCGCAAGATATGCGTAAAGTAATTGATGTGTTAAAAGTGAAGCTTGCCGGCCGCGCTGATATGGGAAAAGTATCCGGTTTGGTGAAAGCAGCTTTGAGCCGTTAATTTTGTATTTTATTTGTCATTTGCAGCGGTTGAAAAACCGGTAAGCAGACTTGATTCCACAAAGCTTTATTCAGGATTTACTCGCCCGCGTTGACATTGTTGACGTGGTGGGTAAATACGTCCAGCTGAAAAAAGGTGGCGCAAACTATATGGGTTTGTGTCCCTTTCATAATGAAAAATCCCCCAGTTTTACCGTAAGCCCGACCAAGCAGTTTTATCACTGCTTTGGTTGCGGTGCGCATGGCAGCTCCATCGGGTTTTTGATGGAATATTCAGGTTTAAGCTTTGTCGACGCCATCCGTGATCTGGCGCAAAGCAATGGCATGGTTGTCCCTGAAGAAGATCGCATGCTGCCTGCGCAACGGGCGGAGGTGCAGGCTAAAAGTCTGGCCTTGTCAGAAGTCATGACCAAAGCCGGGGAGTATTACAAGCAACAGTTGCGCTCGGCACCGCCAGCGATTGCGTATCTGAAAAAGCGTGGTCTGACCGGGGAG
Organism: Undibacterium sp. 14-3-2; assembly: GCF_016595265.1. Lineage (NCBI taxonomy): Bacteria > Pseudomonadati > Pseudomonadota > Betaproteobacteria > Burkholderiales > Oxalobacteraceae > Undibacterium > Undibacterium sp. 14-3-2. The sequence goes on along the minus strand of NZ_JAENGS010000004.1, from coordinate 350,580 downwards.
ATTGCCGCTCGTTTCGGTTTGGGTTTTGCGCCGGATGCATGGGATGGTTTGCGCTCTGTCTTTGCGGACTATCAGGCGCCCGAGCTGGTTGAGGCTGGGCTGGTCATCGATAAAAGCGACGAGGAAGGTGGTGGACGCAAGCGCTATGACCGTTTCCGCGATCGCGTGATGTTCCCGATTCGCAACACGAAGGGGCAGATCATCGGTTTTGGCGGGCGCATTATGGAGCAGGGCGAGCCTAAATATCTGAACTCCCCTGAAACGCCACTATTCCAGAAGGGCTACGAACTCTACGGTTTATTTGAAGCGCGCCAGGCGATTCGGGATGCTGGTTATGTACTGGTCACCGAAGGCTACATGGATGTCGTAGCGCTGGCGCAAATGGGTTTTCCGCAAGCCGTTGCGACGCTGGGAACGGCTTGTACGCCAACTCACGTACAAAAATTGTTGCGGCAGACAGATCATGTTGTATTCAGCTTCGATGGTGATACTGCCGGCCGCCGCGCTGCCCGGCGTGCGCTCGATGCCTGCTTACCTCATGCGAATGACGATAAATTTATTAAGTTTCTGTTTTTGCCTGCCGAGCATGATCCTGATAGCTTTATCCGTGAATTCGGCGCGGACGCGTTTGAGCAGCAGGTACATGAGGCTATGCCGTTGTCCCAGTTTTTCATGCGGGAGATGATCGCTGATCATGATCTCAATTCGGCAGAGGGGCGCGCAAAAACGCAGTTTGACGCTAAGCCCTTGCTGCAAACGATGCAGCCTTCTGGGTTGCGTTTGCAAATGGTGCGCAATCTGGCGCAGGTGACGCAGACGACTCCCGCCGAGATCGAGGCTTTGTTTGAGCTTTCCCAGCCAGTTGCCCGTCAGAAGCTTGCTCCGCCACGGTCGAAACGCAGTGCGCCGGTTGGCCTTGAGCGCCAGATTATGCGGATACTCGTGGCTTATCCAGCCTTAGCGCTAATGCTCGACGACGTTGCTCTTGCTGAGGCGGCATTGTTGGCGCCGGATGGCGCAGAGATGTTGATGCAGTTAGTCGGTATTGCGAAAGAGATGGGCGAGGGGGCGCAATTTGCAGCGCTGGCTGAGCGATTGCGCGTCGTTAGTTCCGATTTCGATGGTTTGATCGCGGAAGTGGCAGGCCAGACCGATGCTGATGCTGAATTAGTCAGGCTGGAGTTGCTTGGTGCTATTCGACAGATTCGCTCTCAGGCGCTCAAATATGAGGCAGAAAGATTAGTAGCATCCGGTTTGCGTACTGAAGTAGAAAAGGCGCGCTGGCGTGAAATTATGCAGTTGCAGGAAGATTTGCGCAAAGAGGCGGCCGCGGAAGCAGGGAGTCGCCAATAGCTCGCGGCGGTTCTTTTTCCGTAAGAAATTGGTCAGTTTTTCATTTGAATTTATTTCGACTATGCCTGTGATAATAAATGGTTTGCCTATTTTTTTATCAATTTAGTTGTCATTGCTCTGGCTTTGGGCTAGAGAATGTGACGCTCGCGTGGTATAATTAAAGGCTTACGATTCAAGGTCTTAGGTTGTTTCATTTTGCGTAAAATCATTTGATTGTCGCAAAATGTGTTGTTTAGGTGAGCGTAATGCTCCTCCGAGTAACCCAAAACACTGGCGCTGAGACTCGGGAAGTCTGAAGCAAAAATGGTTTGCTCCGCATACAGGTCATCTGGTTTGATGCAGGAGTGTGTCTTTTTTGCAAAATATGTTCGCAGGCGACTTCCTCAGTTCCGGATGGTTTGATTCAATGGCTAGCGCAATGAAGAAACCCTCGAAAACCCTGATGCCTACAACGGTTAAAAAAACTACGGCAAAGGCATCTAAAAATGCAGGTGTCGGCACCGCAGCAAAAACGGTGAGTAAGGCAGTTGTAGCCAAAACAAAAACTACCAGCCCGAAAGCGCCGTCCAAAGCCATTAGTAAGCCTGTCGCTGCCAAAGCACCGAAAGTAGTCGCGCCAGTTAAGGCTGTCGCAAAAGCAAAGGCTGCAGCAACTGTTAGTGTGGCGGGTAAAAAAACGGGGGCAAAAGATATCAAAGCGCCTAAAGTAAGTAAAGCGGCAGCGTCCGCGCCGGCAGTCAAAAAGACAGTATCAAAGTCGGTTGCTGCAAAAACAGATATAAAGAAATCAGTTAGCGTCCCATCTAAAAAAACGACTGTGAAAACGACTGTAAAGCAGGTTGCAGTCAAGGCGCCACCGAAAGCAAAAAAAATTGATGAGAAGCTGGCGGAAGGTGCAGTTCATCAGGCTGAAGGTAAGCAAAAGCGAGTGACAACGGAGTCGTCCCGAGCTAAATCAGTACCATCCGCAACATCGAAAGCTTCCGTGACAACTAACAAAACCGATTCAAAGATAGTGACCAAACCTACCAAGAAATCAGCGAAAGCTGCTGCACCTGAAGTTCAGGAAATCAAGACCGGATCTGCGCCTACCGTCAGTCAGACGACAGACGCTGCCGTACTTGCTGCTATCGATACGTCCGGCTATGTTTTGCCCGGAGTAAAGGTGCCTGGACGCCGTGGCCGCAAACCAAAAGAATACCAGCCGGAAAACGAAGAAATTGCAGCATTGAATGCGGTTGAACGCGCGGAAATGAAGGCAATCGATAAGGCGAAGGCAAAAGATCGCAAAGCAAAAGAGAAAGCGTTATTGAAGGATGCGTTTTCCTCTGATCCAGAGGCGACAGAGGAAGAGCTCGAACGTCGTCGCCAGAAACTGAAAACACTGATTAAGCTTGGTAAAGATCGCGGCTATCTGACCTTTGCCGAGATTAACGATCACCTGCCGGAAAATGTTGTTGATCCCGAAGCGATCGAAGGCATCATCAGTACCTTTAATGATATGGGCGTTGCGGTTTATGAGCGCGCCCCTGATGCTGAAACATTGTTGTTGTCCGATAACGTCGTTACTGTCACGACGGATGATGATGAAGTGGAAGCGGCAGCCGAGGCTGCATTGTCAACTGTTGATTCTGATTTCGGACGCACTACCGATCCGGTTCGCATGTATATGCGTGAAATGGGCTCGGTTGAATTGTTGACTCGCGAAGGCGAGATCGTTATTGCGAAGAAGATTGAAGAAGGCCTGAAGGATATGATTCAGGCGATTTCAGCATGTCCTACGACAATCGCAGAAATTCTGGCAGCGGCCGACAGAATTGCCGCAGACGAAATAAAAATCGATGAAATCGTCGATGGTCTGGTCGATCCAAACGCGACCGAAGACGCGCCTCCTGCTCCAGCTGTCGTTGCTGCCGCAGAAGAATCTGATGAAGATGAGGACGAGGAAGAAGATGAAGAGGAAGAAGATGAGGATGGCGGTGCAGCTGCTGCTGCCGCAATTTCTTCTGAACAGTTAGAGCAAATGAAGCGTGAGGCGCTCGCTAAATTTGAAATCATTGCTTCTAATTTTGAAAAAATGCGCAAGTCTTATGAGAAAGAAGGCTATAACTCTAAGACTTACGTCAAAGCTCAGGAAGCTATTTCGAATGAGCTGCTTGGCATTCGTTTTACTGCCAAAGTAGTTGAAAAGCTTTGCGATACTTTGCGTGGACAGGTTGACGAAGTTCGTCATATTGAAAAACAAATTCTGGATGTGGCAGTGAACCGCTGTGGTATGCCACGTTCGCATTTCATTAAAGTTTTCCCCGGCAATGAAACCAATCTGAGCTGGGTTGAGGGCGAAGTGAATGCCGGACACTCCTATAGCGCGATCCTTGGACGCAATGTCCCTGCGGTTCAGCAATTGCAACAGAAATTGATTGATTTGCAGGCGCGCGTGGTATTGCCATTGCCTGATCTGCGTGGCATCAATAAAAAGATGTCGGCTGGTGAGATGAAGGCGCGTAAAGCAAAGCGTGAAATGACTGAAGCAAACTTGCGTCTGGTCATTTCTATCGCGAAGAAATACACCAATCGTGGCTTGCAATTCCTGGACTTGATTCAGGAAGGCAATATCGGTCTGATGAAGGCTGTTGATAAGTTTGAATATCGCCGTGGTTACAAGTTTTCCACTTATGCGACATGGTGGATACGTCAGGCAATTACCCGCTCGATTGCCGATCAGGCGCGTACGATCCGTATTCCGGTACACATGATAGAGACGATTAATAAAATGAATCGTATCTCGCGTCAGATTTTGCAGGAGACAGGCGCGGAGCCAGATCCGGCAACGTTGGCGATTAAGATGGAAATGCCGGAAGATAAAATCCGCAAGATCATGAAAATCGCGAAAGAGCCGATTTCGATGGAAACACCGATCGGTGACGATGATGACTCTCATCTTGGTGATTTCATTGAGGATAATCACACGCTGGCACCGGCAGATGCAGCTCTGCACGCATCCATGCGCAATGTCGTTAAAGATGTGTTGGATTCTCTGACGCCACGTGAGGCGAAAGTATTGCGTATGCGTTTTGGTGTTGAAATGTCGACTGACCATACTTTAGAAGAGGTTGGTAAACAGTTTGACGTGACACGTGAACGGATTCGTCAGATAGAAGCAAAAGCATTGCGTAAGTTACGTCACCCATCACGTTCAGATAAGCTGAAGAGCTTCCTTGAAGGTAATTAATGTTATATAATTGGCGCTGATTTTTTTCAGCGCCCGTTAATATATTGAGCTGAGTTTTCAGCGCAATGTTTTGCAGGCGGCAGCATCGGGCTTTTCCTGCAAATCCTGAAGTGATTTCCAAACCTGGATTAACCTCAGATTACAGCAGGCAGTGCTTGCAGAAAGAATTGGGCCTCTAGCTCATGTTGGTTAGAGCAGCGGACTCATAATCCGTTGGTACCGTGTTCGACTCACGGGAGGCCCACCATTTACCATGACTGATATTAAGTCCATCCCCAATTCCCCTTCCGACCAGACTGAACACAAAGTGAAGTTTGAAGATTTCGGCTTATCTCCTGATATTCTGCGTGCTTTGACTGAGCAGGGTTACGTCCACCCTACGCCAATACAAGCGGAAGCAATTCCTGTTGTATTGCAAGGCAGGGATGTGATGGGTGCCGCACAAACGGGCACCGGTAAAACTGCAGGATTTTCTTTACCGATTATTCAGCGCTTACTTGCTCATGCGAGCACCAGTGCCTCTCCTGCGCGCCACCCGGTTCGTGCTTTAATCCTGACACCAACGCGTGAACTCGCGGATCAGGTTGCTGAGAACGTCAAGGCATACTCTCGCTTCACACCGTTACGTTCCACAGTTGTCTTTGGTGGCATGGATATGGCGCCACAAGTTGCCATGTTGCGTTCCGGCGTGGAAATCGTGATTGCAACACCGGGGCGTTTGCTCGATCACGTTCAGCAAAAGACGATTAATTTATCGCAGACACAGATTCTGGTGATGGATGAAGCTGATCGTATGCTTGATATGGGGTTTTTGCCGGATCTGCAACGCATCATTAATCTGTTGCCTAAGCAGCGACAAAATCTGATGTTTTCGGCGACTTTTTCTCCTGAAATAAAAAAGCTAGCAGCCAGTTTTTTGAATGATCCGCAAACGATAGAAGTTGCCCGCAGCAATGCGACAGCCGATAACGTGACGCAGATTTTGTACAAGGTTGCGGAAGATGAAAAGCGTGATGCGGTCTCCTTCATTATCCGTGAGCGTGGTTTGAAACAAGTGATTGTTTTCAGTAACACGAAAATTGGTGCATCACGTCTCGCCGTCCATCTGGTTAAGCAAGGTGTGAAAGCGTCTGCGATTCATGGTGATAAATCGCAAAATGAACGTATGGTCGCGCTGGAAGATTTTAAACGCGGTGAAGTGGAAGTGCTTGTGGCGACGGATGTGGCTGCACGTGGTCTGGACATATCCGAAATGCCTTGCGTGATCAATTACGATCTTCCGTATAACGCCGAAGACTATGTTCACCGTATTGGACGTACCGGGCGTGCTGGTGCTAAAGGTGACGCAATTTCTTTGTACACGGATCAGGACGAGCGCTTGCTCGTTGATATTGAGAAGCTGATCAAACAGAAAATTGTCAGATTGACTCTCGCTGGTTTTGTCCCTGTTACCCATCAAGTGGAGCGCAGTCGTCCGGCGCGCGATAAATCTGAACGTACTACCGAGCGTGCTGAGCGTAGCGAAAAACCTGCGCGAGGTTATCAGCCGCCAAGAGAAAAAGTGGACCCGTGGTTCTTGAAGCCTTATGAGCCAGCTGTATCCCCTTCCCTGAAAACCGGTAGCTCTGCTAAAACCAGTGAAAATACCGACGTGAAGCCACAAAAACGTGCAGCTTTACTTGGCGGCATCCCTAAAGTCTGAACGCTCCTCAATGGCAACTGAGGTCACGTATAGCGGATCTCAGTTGACGATTTCATTGTTGAAAAACTCAGGCAGACGCTTTTTCATTAACCTCCTGCTGGTGAGATTGCCAGACGAGGTTCGCGGCACACAAATCTTCCAGAGCTGTTCCTACTGACTTAAATACCGTCACTTCCTGTTCCGATCGACGGCCGGTATGTCTTCCCGAGCAGAGATCGGCAAGCTCTGCAACAATCGCTTCTTTCTTTAAGCTGCCACTTTGTAGCGCCTGCAGAATGTCGCCAGCCTCTGCTAATGCTCCGGTAAACGTGTCCACGAATACGACAGATTTCGCCATCAGTTCATCGTCAACTTCCCGCATATCGGGTTTGAAACCGCCAACCAGGTCAAGATGCGTACCTGCTTGTATCCATTCTCCTTTGATGACGGCTTGTCTGCTTGTTGTTGCACAGGTGATGATATCTGCAGACATGCAGGATCCGGCGAGATCGCTCGTTACTTCAATCTTGATCCCCTTTGGTAAATCTGCGAAAGACGTTAACGTCTGACGGCAACGTTCTGATTTTTCTGCAGAGCGGCCCCAGATCGTGATTTTATCGATCGGTCTGGTATGGCAATGTGCGAGCGCCATATGCGGTGCAAGACTACCGTTGCCGACGAGAAGTAAATGACTGCTGTTTTTTCTGGATAAAAAACCGGAAGCGAGCGCCGATGCTGCTGCAGTTCGTTTTTGTGTTATTTCCTCACCATCCATGAAGGTTAGCGGTGCGCCAGTGATCGAATCAAATAAAATGAATATCGCGTGCACCGTCGGAGTGTCTATATTTTGTGGCGCAACCGTGACTAATTTCACGCCAGTATGACCGGACGGATTCCATGCCGGCATCAAAAGTAAACTTGAGTTGGCCTGTTCCGATAGTTGATGTGCATGTCGTTTGGGGGTAATGATCTTTTGCTGAAAAGCTTCCCGTAACGCGTGTATTAGCTGCGGATATTGCAATGCCTGCCGTACTTTTTCTTTGCTTATAAATGGAATCATATAGATAGAATCACAAGAGACTTCTGGTAAGAATCAAATGCACATCATATCGAGTCGGCAAAAAAGAAGAGGTGAAAAATATGCATTCAGCCCATCTTCGTTTGCAGACAAATTTTCAGTTTTATTCCGCTTCAAAAATTTTTTCTATCGGCATTCCGAATAATTTTGCAATTGCAAAAGCGAGCGGCAAACTGGGATCGTATCTGCCTGTTTCTATGGCGTTAATCGTCTGCCTGGATACCTCAAGAAGATCGGCGAGTTGCGCCTGACTCCAATCTTTTTGAGATCGTAATTCCCTGAGCGAATTTTTCATGCTGATTTCTCTTTCCAGCAGCGCACTGCATCGCTTATTCCCCAGCCCGCCATCAGCAAGCCCCAGACAATAAACATGCTTAATTTAGGAAAACCTGCTGCTTCCATGAAGCCATAAGATAATGCGAAGACAGCAGTCATCGCTGCGGAAATACCGACATTTTCTAATTGGCGACGTCTGATGTATTCATCCATACGGCGGAATTGTCTGATGATCGCCCAGATCATCATGATGGCTGGAATGAGCGGCGCCAGAATAATCAGGGTACGGAGCGGCTGTGGTGTCATCTGATCAGCAAGGAAATTACTGAGAAATATGACGATAAAGTATATAAAAAAAGCACTCAGTAACTCTTTGAAATACATGTGATTCGCTTGTTTTTCACGCATTATATTCTCCATGTAAAGTTTGTTTGATATGTGTGGGCAGAAAAATAGCCATTGCAAATGCAGGCTGTTTTACCTTACTTCTTGAATAATCTGAAATTGATGTATTGAAAAGTAAAGTATACTTTACATACTAGCGTTAAAATAAATAATGTCAAGCCAACTTTACATTGATGAGAAAAATAATACCCGCACCAATTTCTCAAGGAAAAACCGGTGCGGGTAACTTGTATTTGGTCTGATTCTGCCGCGCCAGGGTGATTTTCCCTGGCAAGAGCGATGTTATTACAATATGGTCAGTGTGACTTCGATGTTGCCGCGGGTTGCGTTCGAATAAGGGCAAACTTCATGCGCTTTATTGACCAGATCTTCAGCTAACTGACGATCCATTCCCGGTAACGAGATATTCAGTGCAACCTGAATACCAAAGCCACCTTTGCCATTTGGGCCGATACCAACGTCCGCTTTGATTGAAAGATCTGCTGGCAATGCAGTCTTACTCGCCGCAGCGACGAACTTCAGTGCACCGATAAAACATGCAGAATAACCCGCAGCGAATAATTGTTCCGGATTCGTACCTGCGCCGCCCGCGCCGCCTAATTCTTTTGGCGTCGTCAGTTTAACATCCAGTTGATTATCACTGGAAACAGAGCGGCCATCGCGGCCACCGGTAGAGGTTGCACTTGCTGTGTAAAGAACTTGCATAAGATTTCCCATTTAAATTGACTGCATGAAGAATATTTTCGCTACGACCCAATGAGTCGATGGAAGAATGATATTACACGATTTAATTGCGTGCAATGTAAATGGCGATTGTTTTTTTCTATGTACTCGATAAAGGAATTTTATTTTTCTGTGAGATTTGCTCTCAACTCTGAGAGTTGGCTGCGCAGATGCGTCAGTGTTTTTTGGTCTTGTCCGCTGGCACAGAGGATTTTGAGTGGAATTTTTTTTGCTGCCTTTTTCAACTCTTTCCCACTGTTCGTGAGAATAATTCTGACCTGCCGTTCGTCAGCGTCGTCCCGCTGGCGTTCCAGTAGGCCAGCTGCTTCCATGCGTTTCAATAGAGGCGTCAATGTGCCAGAGTCAAGAAACAGGGCGCTTCCTATATCTTTAACGAGAATATGATCCTGTTCCCAAAGTACCAGCATGACCAGATACTGCGGATACGTCAGGCCGAGTTCTTCTAATAGTGGTTTATAACTTTTGGTGAGTGCCAGCGACGCAGAGTACAAGGCAAAGCAAAACTGGTTATCAAGTGCCAGTAAGTCCGGTTCTTTTTTTACAGATTCGTTCATATGACACTCAAAAAATAGAAACTAAACAGAAATAATAATGGTTGCCTGACATGATAATCAAATTCGGTGTCACTTGTCTTTGATCTTCGGGTCTATCAGGCTTGAGTCTGCACGGTATAATGCTGGATTAACGAAAATCCGTATACGCAGAGGTAAGTTGTGACTTTTATCGAAAAACTAAATGCCGCCTGGGCTGAAAATCAATCTCTGCTTTGCGTTGGACTCGATCCTGATATCAGTCGTTTTCCGGCCGAGTTAGCCGGCAAACCTGATGTCATTTTTACTTTTTGCAAAGCGATGATCGATGCCACTGCCGATCTTGCCTGCTCATTCAAACCGCAGATTGCTTATTTTGCTGCATTACGTGCAGAAGATCAGTTGGAAGCCCTTTGCCGCTATATCAAAACGACTTATCCCGCTATTCCCGTCATATTGGATGCAAAGCGGGGTGACATCGGTGCAACAGCAGAGCAATACGCACGCGAAGCATTTGAACGATATGCCGCCGATGCGGTGACCGTCAATCCTTATATGGGATTCGACTCTGTCGCACCGTATATGGAATGGAAAGATAAAGGCGCGATAGTTTTATGCCGCACATCAAACGCTGGCGGATCTGATTTGCAATTCCTGGCCGTCGGTGGCGTGCCTCTGTATCAGCATGTTGCCAAACTGGTTGTCGAAAAGTGGAATACCAATGGACAATGTGCACTGGTCGTTGGCGCGACCTTTCCTGATGAGTTGGCGCAGGTACGCAATATTGTCGGCGATATGCCATTGCTGGTGCCTGGCATTGGTGCGCAAGGCGGCGATATTGCTGCGACTGTCGCTGCAGGCAAAACAGCGAACGGAACAGGGATGATGATTAATTCGTCGCGCGCAATTCTGTACGCAAAAACTTCCGGTAATGAAACCTTTGCAGAAGCTGCCAGACGCGTCGCGATTGAAACTCGTGACGCGATTAATCAGCATCGAGCTTAACTGAAACAGTATTCATTTTTACCGTTAGTCATGACACTAAAGAATTTGCTTTACGGAGCCGCGTCGTGTTTTTCTGACTGCAAAAATAATAATTACGCTGAATATTTTCAATAAAAGAAAAATACAAAAAAGACTGATTGCCAACGGGAGCACAGTGAATATCAGTGCGATGGCAATGCAAGCGATGAAAATGCTGTGCAGTGGCAAACTGGCAATCAGGTAAGCCGTTTTTTTGATCAGGTAAATAAATTCATGCAGGCTTTGGCGGAAAAATGCTGTCACTTCATCCAGATTTATTGAGTTCATCTTCTTTCCTCGGGTGTTTGTCTGAAGTAGAAAGATAGACTTAATTTCTTTGCTTTGCACACGAGCTGCGATGAACGGAATTATCTTGGGTTCCAATCAACAAAAAACGAGAATGACTGGTCGTTGTCGCCGACTGATTCAGGGACAGGGAACGTGGTTCAAGTCAATCAATTCAATCTCGTTTTCAGGCGCTCATAGCCCGTGCGGCTGACTGGAATTTTTATACCACTGCGTAGCACGGCCACCTGAGTATCTTTACTCTGGCGTTCTATTCCAGTTAATGCCTTAATCTGCAAAAGATAAGAGCGATGGACTCTGACAAAACCGGCTGACGAAAGCTGTTCCTCGATGTCCGACAGACTCTGCGTTTTCATCACTGTTCTGCCTTGTGCGTGAACCAGAATGTAGTCATCCTGCGCCTCGATAAAATCAATTTCCTCGAATGGCAGCACATGTACTTTCTCTCTGTCGCGTATCGTCAGGCGCTGCGATTGTTGCACACTTGATGTAATCAGTTGTTGCATACCGATTGGCGGTGAAGCAACTATCTTATCTTCCTGTACGAGCTTTTTCGCCTTCTGCAGTGCCTCGTCAAAACGCTGTTGGGAAAAAGGCTTTAAAAGATAATCTATTGCGTGTAAGTCAAAGGCCTTCACCGCATATTGGTCATACGCGGTCGTAAAGATAATGCCGGATTTTCTGCCGGTGGCATCCAATACTTCCAGCCCGGTTAATTCCGGCATTTGTATATCTAAAAAAATCAGATCGGGTTGATGTGCAAATATCGCGTCAACTGCTTCAGTGCCAGTCTCACACTCACTGATAACGATGATGTCCGGATGAGAGCGCAGATACTCACGGATCAGGCGGCGCGCAAGTTCTTCATCATCAGCAATTAATACTCTGAGGGAATGATTCATATCGTGTCAGCTTGTCGTTTTAACTCTATTGGTAACGATATTTCTACAAAGAAGAGATTTTCCGTGCGTGACCAGTGTACCCGGGCACGATCACCATAAATCGTATTAAAACGCTCGCGTAAATTTGTTAATCCCAGGCCGATACCGCTATCCGAGATGACTTTATCTGAAACGGGATTTTCTACCCGGATATGTAGCCATCCGTCTTGGCCACAGATACTGGCGCTAATCAAGCCGCCTTTGGGTAATTGCCGTACGCCATGTTTGATCGCATTTTCAAATAAGGGTTGCAAACTCATAGGCGGTATTAATGCAAGATCAGTATGATCAACTTGTATATTGACTTGTAATTTCTGGCCGTAACGGATTTTTTCTACCGCCAGAAAATGCCCGCAGAGATCAAGTTCTTCTCTGACAGTGATTGTTGTATGTTCAGACAAGGCCAGCGTTTTTCTGAAAAAATCTGCCAGCGAAATTGCCATGTTTCTGGCGCCAGCAGGATCAATGCTTGTCAGTGCACTGATGGAGTTGAGGCTGTTGAATAAAAAGTGAGGATCAATTTGTGTACGTAAAAGCTGTAATTCTGCATCACGGGCAAACAGGCGGGAAGCAGCCTCACGACGTTCCGCTGCTCGTAAATTATCAAAGCTAATAAGCACATCGTAAGCCAGCAGAGCAAGCAAATACAGTGCAAATCCGGTGGCGAAAATAATCGCTGCGAGCTGGTTTGATATAACGAGTACCACTTCCTGACCGGTCACGGAAATGATAGCCATATTCCAGATTTCGCATATTCCTAACAGCAGGATGCCTGAAACCATCGCACTGCTGCCGAACATCAGAAACGTCAGGAAAACAGAACGTCTGGATAAGGGAAGTGTCCGGCAAATGTAATACGATGACGTCGCCACAAAACCGAAAATCAGTGACACTGGCAGAGCAAAAGTCAGGGCGTAACTCCATTGGCACAATCCAGCGGAAACCAGGAGCCTGGAAAATAAAGCGCCTGCTAACAGCCAGATTGCGACATACCAGAGAAACCGGCGGAAATCGGACAGAATCGGAGGCATGCGAGTTCTCGAACGTCAGTTCTTCACTTCGACGCCGCCCATGATCGCATATCCTTGCAGGTATAATTTTTTATCGCGTACCATCGGCGGTACTGTCTTATCTTCGAACCCACCCAGAATGGGGACTCCCTGAGAAATGACTGTCCAGTCGTGAGGAATTTTTAATTCTATTCCTCCCCACATTGCAAAGACATTTAAGGTCGCTTCGTTTTGCAAACCGGCATTACGCAGATCAAGTTCGATACCACCCATCACCGCTGTCAGCTCGCCACCGCGGAAGTCCGGCGTTGAATTCTGCATTTTTGCGCCGCTCATAATTGCGGAGATATTGCTTTCCGCTTGCTGATTGCCGCTTCCTGTAGCCGGATTGGAATAAGATGTACTGCTATTCATCTTATCCTTGAAAATAATCATCAGACCTGCAGCGATAATAAAAACTGGCCACCAGTCACGCATTCTGAAGTAAACGATCCCCAGATGTTGCAGCGTCAGCAGCGCGCCTAAGGCAACGAAACCTGCGCCGATAAGACGACCAGAGGTATTCTGACTGCGGGAAATTTTGAGCATTCCGACCAGAATAAATACCATGGGCCAGAATTGGAAAAACTGACGTGTACTGAAAATGTCTAAATTATCTACTAGTGCTAATGCACCGAAAATTAATAACAGAACGCCAAAGAATACCTGGGTTTGCGGTTGTCGCTTACTCATGATGTGAACTCCACAGATGAACGGATAATAAAATTACTGACGTGTTGAAAGCAGACCGGCGACGATACTTTTGATACCAACGGCAATCAAAACAACTGGCCAGCTGGTGGAGAATGTCCAGCCCCACAGATTTTCTACAGATGCGTATATCCAGAAAGCCAGAATCACGGTGCAGCAACCATTCGCAATATTCTGGGGCTGGCGTGAGCTAAGTATTTCAATCAGACCAAAACATCCCATCAGTGCTGGCATGATGTACCAATAATCAGCCAGATCAGAAACACGCATTTTTTCTGCAAGAAACAGAACGCCTATCGTGACCAGTACGGTACCAAGCAAAAAGTTTTTTCTGTGTCGCGTTTGAGGCTCTTCATGTTGTCGGCTCATCTCAGCTCCTTGATCAATATTTCTTTAGACAGAGTAAAGATAAACCGTATAACGATGCTTGTCGCATATTTATCGGTGAATAGCGCTGCTTTGTCGGTGAATGACGATCTTCAGATTTTATATCGTCAATAGCAGGCAGAATAGAGAGGGCGCAGTATCTATCGTTGATGCTTAGTGTAATACCAGAGTCATTGCCGTTCGCTGGTTGCCATGAGCAGAGCAGCGCCAGAAAGAGAAGGCAAAGTAACGCAGATGGAGCTGGAATATTGAAAAGTGTAGCGACTTAACTGAGCAGTTGGTTGAAGTCGTCGGCTTTTCTGACAACGCGTCGGGATGCGGTGCCGAATATATTGTGGGTTTCCTCGACAACGTATTCGTTCGATCCCCGGGTACAGTACATTAAGCCGCGAAAATTGGTTCCTAAGTAGGCGAAGGGAGCAAGCTTGGTTTTTACCGGAGAATCGTCGCCCAGCAGTGCCCGCAGTTTGCGCTCGACATCGTACAGGCTTCTCTCATTGAGCGATACTTTGGCGCCTTTGGGCGTCGGAAAACTGGTCACAAAGGACGGGTTTTGCCCCATGGGATTGGTGAAGGTGATTTTAATTCCTAATTTCAGAAATTTGGAAATCGCGGAAAAATCATTTTCATCATACATAGCAACTCTCCCTGAACCGATGTTCTGTACTTGTTCTTCTCAGAAGTGATATTTAAAGCTTGCCAGAAATCCCCTGTTTTTACAATCTGCACAGAATAAAAAAGCAGCAACCTATGATGTATCGCAGAAGTTATTTCTCTGTCTATATCGTCGGTGCAAGCGACATGTTCATGCGGTCACGCCTGCACAGATAATTTCCATTCTGCATAGCTTTGCGGCACATTCGGATCGGTGACCAGGATCCCGCGCAGACTTTGTTTGATGGCCTCGATCATGTCCTCACTGCCAGGCGCTGATGCCGTTATCTGGTGCCAGCGAAGGGGAATCTTTGCCAGCCCCAGACTTTCATGCGCGCCGTTCAGCTTTTCAGCGTTGGCAATCAGCTGATTCTGTCCGGTCTGTTGTTTGCTGGCGAATACAATCAGGTTGTAGCTGTCGTAGGATTTCAGCCAGCGTAACTGATGAGCAAACTGGGTGTACAGCATTTCCACCATTGGAGATAGCGTGCTTGGCTTTCCCCATACATTGGCAATGAGTACACCGCGCGCATGTAAATTCCGGTAACAGTGTGCGTAAAATGCAGCGTTATTCAATGCTGGTACCAGGCCTTCGGTGTCGTAGGCGTCCAGAAAAATCACATCGGCCTGTTCGGTTTGCTGCGGTAACCATTCAGCCGCATCCGCATGAATCACCGTCAGGCGCTCGTCATCGGGCGGCACAAAAAATTGTTCCCGCATCGCGATCACGTCGGCGTTGATTTCGATAGCAGTAATGCGGCAATCCGGCAGATGGTGGTAACAGTATTTGACCAGTGAGCCGCCGCCAAGACCGATCAGAATAATATGTTTCGGTGCCGGATTGAACAGCAGAAACCCCATCATGATTCGGGAATAAGCACAGAGTAAGCGATGCGGTTCATCCAGCTTCATCGCGCTTTGCATACAGGTCGGTGTCAGATACATCATGCGCAGACCGTCATCATCGAGAATAAACGGTTTACCTTGATGCTGATCTGAAAGTGCTTGCAAACGCTTGCGATGGATCACTTCATCCGCCGGTGGCTTATTCAGAAAAAGGCGGGACAAGCTCTGACGAGGCTTCGACATGATTATCCTGAAATTCTCTGTATTAGTTCGTCGTTGTCGCTGCCGACAAGGCTGCATTCAACTGTGTAATCTTTTCTATGAGCGCTGCATTTTCGGCTTCGAGTGCTTTAATCCTTTGCTGAAGAATGACAGATTCGCTGACCTGATCCATGGCTCCGTTAGCGGTATCAGACGGATTTTCTGTCTCTTGAGATTCAGGAACCTTGTTCATTTTTGCCGGTGCTTTTTGCTCGCGTATTTTCTCGCGAACCTGTTTGGCGGCTTGCTGTAATTCTTTACGCCCCCCGGCAACTGCGGCAGCTTGCTCATTGCTTGGCAGTGTCGCGACGGCAGCCGCAGCGCTGATGGAAATAGTGCCATCGCGCACAGCCTGAACCAGTTCCGGCGCTGCTGCACGCTGAATTTTTTCTATCTGTAAAACAGCGTTGCTGCTGATACCTGCGACCCGCGCAATTTCCTGACGACTTTGCGTAGGTTTAACTACGGGAATAGCGACGTCTGTTTCTTCATTTCCCGATGTGTCGCTTTCATCTTGAGCTTTGATGCGCATAGAAATAATTTCTTTTTTTCGCAGCGCTAACATGCCGCGCTGAAAATCGGAAACGCTGCGTCGTGCCAGATGATTATCGATCATCCATAACTGCACATCTTCAATATCTTTAAAGTGATCGTTTTGTATGGTCTTAAAGGGAATGCTATGGCGCTGGCAGATCGCATAGCGGTTGTGCCCATCAATCAAGACTTCGCCCCAGAGTACCAGCGCATCACGGCAGCCTTCGGTAAGAATGCTGCGTTCCAGCGCCGCATATTCGTGTTCAGTCAGAGGGTCAATATAGGCGCGTAGCCCTTCGTGAATAATGATGCTCATAAAACCAGCCTTGCAGTGTTTCGGGAAAGGTCGCATTGTAGCCGAGAAAAAGCATTGATTTCCGCTTGTCGATCGCGAGTTCTGGCGAATGTTTGTGCAGCCTCACGTGTACAATGCGGTCTGAAACAGTTGCCACTTGGATGTGGCTCAGCATCCGGGCAGATGCGCGTTAATCCTGCGGTGATCCTGATCGTGTGCTGACTCGCTGATGCCGCTGATGTCTGGCGCTGTACATCAGTGCACTGGGTGACATTCAATAAATATAAATAATATACATCGCGCGATAAGCGCTTTTCCCAAGGGTACCCTGATGATGACCTATGAAGAATATCTGGATGAAGTCACCACGCTGATGACAGAAAAATTTGATCTCACTGATGACGCTGCGATTAAGCACGTGATGCGTGCGCAGGCGAATGATTTCTTTACGCTGCACGATGATCATCCTGAAATGCGGACGCAGGAACGCGCGGAGCAGGACGCTCAGACCATTTACGATCAGCGCAACAAATCACGTCCGCATACGCCGCCGCAACGTACCGGCAAACCGCGTAAGTGAACATGACTGCGATGGCATGAAAACACCAAAAAGACTACAGCCTCTGATCGAAGAGGGGCTGATCGATGAAGTACTGCGGCAGTTGATGAGTGGCAAAGAGGCCACTGTCTATGTTGTTCGTAGCGGCGAAGATGTTCGCTGTGCAAAAGTCTACAAAGAGGCGAGTCAGCGCAGTTTTAAACAGGCGGCCTCTTATCAGGAAGGACGTAAGGTAAAAAACAGCCGCCAGGCAAGGGCGATGGAAAAAGGTACGCGCTACGGACGTAAGATGCAGGAAGAAGTCTGGCAAAACGCCGAAGTCGATGCCCTTTATAAGTTAGCTGCAGCCGGTGTGAAAGTCCCAGCGCCTTATATTTGTTTTGAAGGCGTGTTGCTGATGGAACTGGTGACGGACGCTGATGGCAATGCAGCTCCAAGGCTGAATGATATTGCCTTGTCGGCTGAGTTGGCATTGCAATATCACGCACAATTATTACATCAGGTGGTGCTGATGCTGTGTGCAGGTGTTATTCATGGTGATTTATCAGAGTTCAATATTCTGGTCGATGGCGATGGCCCTGTCATCATCGATTTGCCGCAGGCGATTGATGCTGCCAGCAATACGGAAGCGGCAGTGATGCTGGAGCGTGACGTGGCGAATCTGGCATCGTATTTCGGGCAGTTTGCACCGCAGTTGAATGACACCCAATATGGCAAAGAAATCTGGAAGTTGTATGTTGCAGGTCAGCTGACACCCGAAACGCCGTTGACCGGGCATGTCACAGCCGATATGCGTCCGGTGAATGTGGGTGAAGTGATGCGTGAAATAGAGTCGGCCATCCTCGAAGAGCAGGAAAGATTAAGGCGCCTGGCTGAAATGTAAAAACAGGCGCTTAGTCTGATTGCAAAGATTCACAATGCTCCCGTACGCCTGACAACGGCGGAATAAATGGAATAAAAAAAATCCCGATAGAAATGTATCGGGATTTTTTTATGTGTCCATTAATTTCACAGGCCTTGCATCTGGTTGTTATTGGCGTACACGCTTTTTCGCGCCGGTTGCAGGGCTGGCTTTACCTTTATAGGCTGGTCTGCCACCTGCTTGCGGAAATGCAGGTTTATCGCCTTGCAGATTTTTAGTCGGTGGGAAAGGAAATTTCACCGCTGATTTTTTTTCCGGAACTGCGGTCTTTGGAGATGCCTCAGCTGTTGTATTTGCCGTATTTACTGCCGTTACTTCCTTTATTTGTACCGGCGTTGTAGATGCAGCAGGCGCGGTGGCTGGGATTGTTTTCTGTACTTCTGCCTTGGCTGATTTTGCTGCAGCCTGAGCCGTGGTCGCTTTTGTCGCTAATGCTTTTTTGGATGCTTTAGGAGCTGGCGCTCTTGTTGCCGGAACAGCAGTTTTTGCCGGCGTCGCTGGAACGACCTTTGTACTGACCGATTTTGCCGCCACTTTTGCTACCGTTTTAGTTTTGCTGGTCGCTACCGATGTTTTTTTTGTTTCTGCTGGCGGCAGACTGACCGCCTTCTTACTGGCACTGACTTTCACATCCGGTTCTGGTAAAAGTGAAATTTGCTTAGCGCTGGCGCTGCTTTTGATTTTTACTGGAGATACCGTTTTTTTACTGACCGGGCTTGCGTTCAGGGATTTCTCTGCGACGACCGGTAAAGCCTCGGTATTTGTGATTTTCACCGAAATCAGATTATTTTTACCTGCGTTAGCAAGATTTAGAAATGCTTCGCGCGTAGCGCTGGAGATGGTCGCCAGTTCTTTGCCATAGGCGAGCAAGCTGTCGATCTGAGGTTGTCGCTGCGTTTGTGCCAACGCTAATAATTCCTGAGGTCCGCCGCTTGCTAATACCTGGCGAGAACTCGCGGTGACTTTCTCCACGGTGTCTTTGATGGTTGCGAAGTTGAGCGCAATCATTTTTTCAAGGCCTTGAAAGGCGGTGTTAGAGAATGATTGTAAAAGTTCCAGTTGTTTGCTCAACTGCTCTTGTGCAACGACTGAAATTTGTGTTTGAATCAAAGGCATGAATCTCTCCTTAAAGGTGGATAAGACGTTTCAAGCGTTAATTTTGATCAGGAACGCCTGGTAAAGTGATTGCACAAATGAATCTTGAAATGATCGGTAAAACTGATCGCTAACAACGCAGCAGGAACAACAGTTTCTGTTTACCTTAGCTTTGCGCATTACCCTTGATCCGGTAGTTCTTTAAAAATGGCGCAATGCCGCAGTGCGCATTTTAACCTTGGATGTACGTCCCTGCCATTAAAAATATTGCAGTGCAATAAAACATCTTTTTACGTTTTATGGAAAATGACATGGCGAATGAATTCGCAACGACAGACAGCCTGAATGATTTACGTGCGCAATTGCGTCAATTTACTGCTGAACGCCAGTGGGAACAGTTTCATACCCCAAAAAATCTGGCGAGCGCCCTGATTGTAGAAGCGGCTGAATTACTGGAACCTTTTCAGTGGCTAAACAATGGCAAGGCCGATGAACTCGGTCCGGAAAAATTACAGGCGGTGCGGCATGAAATGGCCGATGTTATGGCATACCTGATCATGCTGGCAGATCAGTTAAACATCGACCTGATTGCTGCGACGAATGAAAAAATTCAGTTGAATACGCGGAAGTATCCGAGTGATATCGTTCGTGGAGATGCTCGCAAGTACAACGAGTATGAGTGATCCGATTGCGTCGCCAGATGCAGTAGGCCTTAAGCAACTCTGAAGAAGCTACTCAGTGGGTCATTTTCCAGCGTTCTTTTGGCTTTTTCTAAAAATGCCGTGTGCTGAAAATCCTGTATGGAAAATGGGAAACCTTTGGTCGTCAGCCACGCGCAAGCTTCTTCAGTCGTCGCGCAGACATAAAAATCATCACTAGGAACAACGCCAGTGTTTCGTTGCACAATTTCCAGATGAAACCGGCTGGGGCAAACGAAAGCGATACATTGGCAACCATGTGCAATTGCCCACTCACGCATCGACGTATAAGCTTTTAAAGCGGCGGAGGGCGCCATTTCCCAATATTCGCCTTGTGCCAGACTTGCCCATGCTACACCGGTTGGAGCGATTGCTTTATAGTCTTCAAACATGGCTCTGACACCCTGTTCATTAAAATTGCCTGCAAAAGCACGTACAACCACATTACGTACCTGACTCACTTCCCACTCGCCGTGTATCTTCATTATTTCACCTGTAAAGCCAGCTGGAATTTTAATATTGAATTGAGTGCACTGTACGAAAACAATCGTTAAGTAAGGTAAATGTGAAAAATAAAAACAGCATTTTCCTTATTCCAATCACATTCAAGGCAATTTCAATGTGCTGATGGCATATTTCCGGCTTGCCGATAGAGTTGAGGAATTTTATTTTTACTCAGAATCACCATGACGACACTGGCAAGCGCCAACAATAGCCAGTTGAGGCGGGGGCTGTCGAAATGCTGCGAGAGATCGAAAAGTATTCCGCCGGCAAGACTGCCCACCATATTCCCCATGCTTTGATACAGCATTTGTTTCGACATCAGTTTCCCGGTATCTGCGCAAGTTTTGTCCGCAAAACGCGCGGTCAGCACGTCTAAGGATGGGCCATAAAATACTTGTCCGAACGAGAGCAATACCGCTGAAACGATAACGGCGGCGGCAGAATGCGTAAATACAAGCATGAGTAAAAAACTCAGGAAAAGACAACCATAACCGATTTGCAGGAAGCGGAAATGATCTCTGATTCTGATCGCACGTTTAGAAATCGGAATCTGAAAAAAGATGATCACCAGTGCGGATATCCAGAATGGTGTCGATACCGGAATATCTGGTGTGAATTTAGGAATGTGCAGACTGAATCCTATCATCGGCTGTATGGCAAAACACCAGAACATCGCGTTGGACAGATAGAAAAGGATGGGCAATTCGGTCGTTCTTTGTCCTGTTTCAGCGATGTCTTGGCTGGCTGAATTTGTCTGTCGTGTTGATGCCTGTCTTTCCTGTTGCGCCAATGTCGTATGCAAGGCCAGATATTGTTTTTCATGTTCAGAAATTGCCCGCATGGCGATCAACATAAAAATGCCATACGCAATGAAGGTGACGAGGACGATCAGAAATACCAGGCGCAGGCTTTCATGCGGCACCCAGCTAGCCATCAGATAACCGCTGACCAATCCCATCCGTATAGCAAACGCCAGGCGACTGAATAATGCAGACTGATCCAGATCACGGAGTTTCAGCAAATAATTTTTTAAGCCCGGGAATGACAACCCGCTACCGAAGCCAGCGAGAACAGCAAACAGCGCGAGCGCCCACGCTTGCTGTAGAAATGCCATGCAATACAGCGCAATTCCTTCGAGAAAAATATTCCCGCAAACCATGAGCGGATGATTGACTGCACGTGAAAACCGGCTACCTGCAAATGAACCAATAACGCGACCCAGATTTAATCCGAAAAGGATAGACGCAGCCCAGAAACCAGAAAAATTTTTACCTGTTTCAGAGACGATGAGTGGCGTGTACAAAGCGACGCCGCCGGAAGCAATGGCAACACCGATGTAGATCAAATATGAATTTGCCAGCGAGTTAAATTTCTTGTTGTGCATACTAAAAGCCGCAGCTTTGATGAATGGTTTTTTTACCGGGTTGAGGCAGATATCTGCAGAAGTGCGGAATGCGTGGCATCGGTTATTTTGATGCCCGCCAAAGCCGTTATTGTACGCTGCCACTGGCTTGAATATGCCGGATTTCATTACCAGAAGTCGTCGCGATGATGTCGCTCCCCCGGCCTTTTGTAACGAATTGAAAGGTCGCAGATTCCGGTACCTGCTGTTTCATTACGGGAGACTATCAGAATTTTTATTTCAAAAAAAATTTCCCACTGCCAGACTGTTTCCACACTTTAAGCACAACTTGTCGTGCTGAGGCTGAGCTACATAGTCATTGTGTAGCAATGAATTGTAAGACGTTGGATAACCTGAGGAGTCACATGATGTTGAATAAAAAATTGGTTGTTGGAATGATTGCTACTGCTGGTTTTATGCTGAGTGCGGCAGCATCTGCGCAAGTGTATGTTGGCGCGACTGTCGGTAAAGCACATTGGAATGACGATTGCAAAAATGTCGTTTCATGCAGTACCAGTTCAAACACCTACAAGTTATTAGGCGGTTATAACATCGACAAAAACTTTGCAGTTGAAGCGAGTTATTTTTCTCTGGGAACCATTTCTGCAACCGGCAATGTTGGCGGTACGAACGTATCTGCTGATATGAAAGGTAAGGGCTTTGAAGTCTCCGGTTTATATAAATATGAATTCACCCCTGAACTGAGCGGATTTGCTAAATTGGGTCTGGCGAGTATTAAGGCTGAAGGCAGCGGCGCGGTTGCAGGCGTAGGCGCCTACAACGATAGCACTACATCAACGCAGCCAGTATTTGGTTTTGGTGCAAGCTACAAACTGACGAAAGAGCTTGCCTTACGTGGTGAATTTGAAACCCGCAAAATCAAATTCAGCGGTGACAAAGAGGCTGTCAATAACGTCTCTGTAGGCTTGCAATATTCGTTTTAATTATTGAACCTGACAACGGCGCCGTAATGCACTGTTGTCAGGAAAAAGGGGCGTACATTCTTTGCGGTGTTGCTGCCCGTTGGCAGGAAAACTGAAATTTTCCTGATCTTTGTTTTGACGTAACTGACCCGCTGTTGTTACATGTACTTACGATTAATACGACAGTCGGGTCAACTTGATGAACACATGTTTCGTTGAGATATCCATACTTCTGTTTTAATTTTTTAATGGATCCGAGCTATGTCAGATAATCAAACAAATAAACGTATTCATCCACTGGTTGCAGGTGCTGCGGTATCAGTAATGCTGGTCAGCCTGATCGGTGTTGCTGCGATGACCGGGGTATTACCTAACTCTAACAGCAAGACTGTACCGGACAACGCCAATGCCGTGGCGATGAAAGATGCCGGTGTCAATAACCAGACTTCCTTCTCACCATCAAATGAGCCTGTGCAAAACACAGCTAAGCAGGGTTACCGTTCTGGAGGTTATGATAATCTGGGCACGACAACGACAGCGGAACGTAAGCCGGCTGTTTGCGATAATTGCGGTGTCGTTGAATCGGTGCGTGCGATTGAGCAGCAGGCTTCACAGGGCAGCGGTGTTGGTGCTGTTGCCGGGGCTTTACTTGGAGGTGTATTGGGTAATCAGGTTGGCGGTGGCGATGGCCGTAAACTGGCAACCGTGGCGGGCGCTGTTGGCGGTGGTTTTGCCGGTAATGCTATCGAGAAACGTACCCGTACCACGACCGTTTATGAGGTGCGAGTGAAAATGGAAAATGGCCATGTACGTACTTTCCATCCTTCGGCACAACCAGGATGGCAATCCGGCGATCGCGTCAGAATTGTCAATGGTAGTTTGCAGTCGGCATAAGACCATCGATTAGTTGAATTCAGTTTTCATCTCTCAATATACATGCGCTTGCCAGCATAGAAATGCTCTGGCAGGCGCATCAGATATGAGAGATTGCGTGGAATTTGACTGCGGAAATTCTCAGTACAAATTTTCAGTATAAATTCCGACCAGAGATTTGCTGTGCAGATTCACATCAGCGTAGCAGCAAAAAAATAACGTCCGCTTGTCGTCGATTTTTTGGGGGGGAGGGCTTCTTGGGGGGCCGTTTAATCTGGGCGGCGAAATTCATTCTCTATCCACCGTAAGGCATTTTTTCTGTCCAGCTTATAGTTCGCAGCAACTTTCACTTTTGCCAGTTCTGTACCATCTGCATCGCAGGCGCTCAGATACGCATACGGATCATCGTCATCCGGCACAATATCCAACATGATTTTATAGTCAGCCTCATCCGTGCTGACCAGCAGATTCTTGTGCAGCAGCGCGTGTAATTGTTGTTCATGACGGCGGATCACTTCTGACGCAGTTTTGACCAGCGTACCGAACGCGTTGGCATCTAAAGGTTTAGGATTTTTTTTATCGCGTCCCATCGTCCACGGGCCAACCAATGCCGGTTCAGGTTCGCCATCTTTCAGCATTGCGACTGCCCAGCCTTCATCGTCATCATTTTTAATGACCTTTGCTGTCCAGCCTTTGTCGCGCCATAAGCGTGGCTCAAAAATCGGCTGGTCTTGTTCTGGCATAGTCTCTTCAACGTCATCGAAGTGATCGCCGGTGTTTAGATGAGTGTGTTGCAAAAGAAATTCTCTGTAAAAGCAAATACAGACGACATCCTACACGCATAGCGGCAACGTGGCAGATCTGATGCCGTTTCTGATCCGAAAACCTGCGCAAAGGCGCATGCTATCTTGCCGTGATTTGACGTTTGACGAAGATCAAATCTAAAAAAAACGGGCTTGTTTTTTGGATAGTTTATTCCTATCTTATGGATGGAATCAGGGAGCGTGTTGCCTGAATCTGCATCAGGTGCATGCGTGTCAGATATGTTTGTAAAGATGATTGCAACGACATGATAAGGAGAGAAATATGGGCGCACTAACACCGCGTGGCAGTGGTTTTTTTGATGATTTTTTCCGTGATCTGAGTCCGGCTTTTTATGTCAAACCTCTGCACGGTGATCCACTTCCCAGCCCGGCGCAAATCAAGATTGACGTACAGGAAAATGAGGGCGCTTACACTGTGCAGGCAGAAGTGCCTGGCGTTCCTAAGGACGATATCCATGTTGCTCTGGACGGCAATGTCGTTACCTTGCGCGCTGAAATTAAGCAAGAAGACAGCAGCCGGAAAGACGACAAAGTGCTGCGTAGCGAACGCTATTTCGGCGAAGTGTCACGGAGTTTTCAATTGCCTGTCGAAATTGATACCGCATCGGCGAGCGCAAAATATGATAACGGCGTGTTGAGTCTGACTTTACCTAAGAAACGTCCCGCAGGTGGTGTGCAGAAACTCAAAATCGAATAGTTTCGCTAACGGTGGCACGCGTATGTGGCATTACGCTTTTACCAGTAATGGGCAGTGAGCCTGAGTGCCATAAAAAAGCCTGCACAATTTTGCAGGCTTTTTATTTTTATATGAAATATTCAGCGTAAAAGTGATACTACTTTCAGCAGACTGCTTACTGTCAGTTCGCTTTTCTATTCTTATCGAAACGGTCAACCAGTAACATACCAACGATCATCGCCAGTAAAAATGCAGCGCCTTTGGCGATGCCGGCGCCAAGCAATACAACTGCTGGACCCGGGCAGATACCTGCCATGCCCCAGCCTATACCAAACAACAGGCTGCCACCAACCAGACGCAGATCGATCACCGAGATCGTCGGGAATTGCATGGGCTCTCCCAGCAATGAAAGAGTACGCCGGCGTAACAGCGTGAACGGAATAATAGCGACGCCGATGGCACCGCCCATGACGAAGGCCAGTGAAGGATTCCAGAGTCCGGCCAGATCAAGAAATGCGAGCACCTTTGCCGGGTTAGCCATGCCTGCGACGATCAGACCCAGACCAAATATCAGGCCGCAGAATGCGGCGGCGATCAGTTTTTTCATGTTGTCATCTCTCTCAGCGCAGGTGGCGAACGACATACACGGTCAGAAAACCGCTGCTCATAAAGGCGAGCGTCGCTACGATGGAACGCGGCGACATGCGTGCCAGACCGCAGACACCGTGACCACTGGTACAACCTGAGCCGAGGCGGGTACCGATGCCGACCAGCAGACCGGCGATCAGCAATGTGAGCCAGCCCGTATCGAGGGTGATTTCAGGCAGAGCGGAAAATTGGCTATAGGTCAGCGGTGCGGCGATCATTCCCAGCGTGAACAAGGCACGCCATGCCCAGTCGCCACGTACCGGACTGAACAGGCCAGCAACGATACCAGTGATACCGGCAATGCGCCCCAGTCCGGCCATCAGCATGACCGCTGCCAGGCCTATCAGTACGCCGCCGGCTAAGGACGTTATCGGGGTAAATTCATTCCACGCAATCTGCATCACGATTCTTTCCATCTCTGAGGTTCAAACGGAGTCCCTTTATTTATGCGCTTGCTGGCAGCAAAATCGCTGAAAAGGCTTATCTATATTGAGACTTCACAACCTGTTGCTCGCCGCATCAGGAAAATCAGGCAAATTGCTGTTGCAGATAACGGATGATATCGCTCGATTCATACAGCCAGCGGACCTTACCCTTGTCATCGGTGATTTGCATACACGGTACTTTCGGGCTGCCGCCCTGTGTCAGTAAAGCCTGACGGTGTTGTGCTGATTTTTGTGCATCGCGAAATTCCACGGTGAGCGATAGTCGCCGCATTTCCTGACGAACCTTGATACAAAACGGGCAGGTCGTGAATTGA
The DNA here is from genome assembly GCF_016595265.1 of Undibacterium sp. 14-3-2. NCBI lineage: Bacteria > Pseudomonadati > Pseudomonadota > Betaproteobacteria > Burkholderiales > Oxalobacteraceae > Undibacterium > Undibacterium sp. 14-3-2. The sequence continues at coordinate 324,390 of NZ_JAENGS010000004.1, read as the reverse complement.
TACAAGGCCAGTTTCTGGCAGGCTGCATCGACTTTCGCCTGATCTTCCGGAGCGCGGACGATGCCTTGCGGTCTGCTCAGATGTTCTTTGAGCAGCATGAAAGGGCCGAGTATGACCCGCAATAATCTGAAAAAAAGCTTCATTAGTTCTTTCCGTGACGGTTTGCTGGCATGCAGCAAGAAGAGCGCCATTGTAAGTCAGAACGGCAGGTATCTGCTGACGCTTACTGGCTGAAAGAGTGAGTTGGATGCTAACTTTTACGGGGGATAGCAGAGCGGACTGCGGTCAATGCAACAAATTTAAGGCAGTGAATCATCCGGCACAGACAAATGCGCTGACACACCGCTGGTTGTTGCCGTGATCTCTTACTACATCGTTTTAATCGATGTGGGCAGATTAAATGTACTGATCGATACGGTTGCCCAGCGTTTCCGTCGGATGTGCAGCGGGCGTGGCATTTTGGGTGTCTTGAGTATGTGAGGTGACATTGTTGCCGGCAGCCTCATTCAACGCTTGCGCCTGTTCCAATTTCAGCCGAGCTATTTTTTGCTCAATTTCGGCGATTTGCAGTCTGAGTTGCAGCATTTGTCGTTGCGACGCTTCGGTCGTCGCTGTTTTTTCTGCGTCAGTCAACTCTTTTTGTAATGTTGCAAGTTGTCTTTGCAGTGCGGCGATTTGCGCATGACTGGCCGCGCTGATGGTTGAGGTGCTGCCGACGGCGGTGGCGGCATCGACTGGATTGACAGGCATATATCCCTCCGGCGAGATTGAACTGTATTTCGATTAACGCGCGTTGCTGGTTGATCGCAGAGTCGGTTCGCAAACCATCGACTGTCCGCTTAATGACATTAACGGCACAAAAAGCCTCAACCTCAGGGGAAAGAGGAAAATAAGCAAAAAAACAATACCGCAGGCGAACAGCTTGGCTGATTTGCGGGATCGCGGAAGGTTAATTTGTGGGATATAAGCAGGATATATGTGGCATATCGATGGGATATGTCTCCGTCTTCTATATTTGATGCGGCTTCTGGCCTGAAAACCGGCTACAAGCCAGAAACAATAAGGAGGTGAGAAAACGAAGCGATGCCAGTTAACGCAGACGCATGCCGGGTGGATCGCATGCGTCTGTTGCGGCAGATTATTTTGCCGGGATACGTTCCAGTACCGCCAGTAACAACGTCCAGTATTGACCGACAGTTTCGATATTCACCATTTCATCGGGGCCGTGCGGATAACGGATGGTCGGGCCGATGGATACCATATCCAGTTCAGGATAATGCTTTTTGAACAGGCCGCATTCCAGTCCCGCATGGATGACCATGATCACCGGTTCTTTGTGATAAATGCTTTGATAGGTGTCTTTAACGATCGCCATCACCGCAGAGCTGGTGTCAGGCTTCCAGCCTGGATAGCAACCGGAAAACGCGATCTGTGCACCCGCCAGGTCGCTTAGCGATTGCAGCGTGCTTTCGATATTTTCACGACCAGTATCGATCAGCGAACGGATCAGGCACAGGATGCTCACTTTGTCTTGCGAGGTACTGATCACGCCGACATTCAGCGAGCTTTCGGTGACGCCGGTGATCTCGTCACTCATGCGGATCACGCCATTCGGACAACTGTTGATCACGTTAATCAGCGTTGTTTGCGTTGCGGCCTGCAAGACCTGCGCAGGCAATGGTGTACTTTGCAGGCTCAGTGTTAACGCGGGTTCCACGACGGCCAGCTCGGCTTGCAATATCGCCTGATATTGCGCGACGCGTTGCTCTAACAATGCAGTTTGTGCCGCGGCGATCGTAAAGCTGCACTGCGCTTCGCGCGGAATCGCATTACGCAGCGAGCCGCCTTTGATGTCGGATAAAGATAATCCGAGTTCCTGCGCATGCCCGGCAAGGAAGCGGGCAATCAGCTTGTTTGCATTGCCGCGTCCCAGATGAATATTCACGCCGGAGTGACCGCCTTTCAGACCTGTGATGCTGAGCGTGAACGCTTGCTGATCTGCTGGCGCTGGTTGCCATTGTATAGCGACGCTGATTTCTGCATCGACACCACCGGCGCAACCCATGTAGATTTCGCCTTCCTGTTCGGAGTCGGTATTGATCAGGATTTCAGCATCCAACATGCCCGCCTGCAAGCCGAACGCGCCTGTCATGCCAGCTTCTTCATCGACTGTCAGCAGCACTTCCAGCGGGCCGTGGTGAATATCGTCAGAACCCAGAATCGCCAACGCGGATGACATACCGATACCGTTGTCGGCACCTAATGTTGTACCGCTTGCCTTGACCCATTCGCCATCGATCCATGGCTGTATAGGATCGGTCGTGAAGTCATGCACTTTATCGGCATTCTTCTGCGGCACCATATCCAGATGTGCTTGTATCACGACGGTTTTGCGGTCTTCCATACCAGCGGTGGCTGGTTTGCGGATGATGAGGTTGCCGACATGATCGACCACCACTGGCAGGCCGCGCTGTTTTGCCCATTGCTGGATAAATTCGCTGAGTGCGGCTTCGTGTTTGGATGGGTGCGGAATTGCACAGATTTGTTCAAACCATTGCCATAAAGGCTGAGGGAAAAGTTGATGAATTGCGGTTGTCATGATTGTCCTGTGTAGCCTTTTGCGCCCATGTATATCCATGTGTCCGCTTGTTTACGGCTGAGGGCAAAAGTTTAACATAGGCATCATCCTGAGCCGATAGCAGTTCATGCTCTTCAGCGCAAGGCGTGTCGCGCTGTTTCGACCAGCTTCGCAGACAAGCGCGCCAGACGTGGCGACTGTACTTTCCAGCGATGCCAGTACAAGGTGACATCAACCGGGTGGGCCGGCGCGAGTCTGACGAGTCCGGAGTCGTCCGGCATCTCTTGCAACATCAGCTCGGGAATCATGCCCCAGCCCAGTCCCAGCACAATGGCACTGTTATACGGCGAGGTGGCGGGAATGTAGTGACGGGGAAATGCGTTGTCAGATAAACCGAAATGCTCAAGCAAAAACTGCGATTGCAATTGATCTTTACGATTGAATGTCAGCACAGGGGCAAGGCGGGCGCTGTCACGTTGCATTCCCTGTGGAAACCAGCGTGCGCAAAACGCTTTGCTGGCAACTGCCTGATAACGCATGTTGCCCAGCACTTCTGCCTCGCAACCCCGCATCGCTGCTAGTTGTGCTGATATACAACCAAGCACCGTGCCGTTTTCCAGCAAAGTGTGGGTGTGCTCCTGATCATCAATGCACAGATCCAGCAAGATATTTTCTTTGATCAGAAAATCCGCCAGCGCTGGCAAAACCCAGCTGTCCAGACTATCCGCGTTGACCGCCAGCGCAATGCTGACGGGGGCATGCGGCTGATCGGAAAACGTATCGGATAAATCCTGCTCCATTTCCGCGACGCGTCGCAAGTGCTGCAAGAATCGCTGTCCGGCAGGCGTGGCGCGGCAAGGGCGGCTACGAATAATCAGCGTGGTTCCGAGCTGTGTTTCCAGCGCCCGCACTCGTTGTGACAGCGCTGATGGCGTCAGATTCAGTTGCTGTGCCGCAGCTTCAAAGCTGCCGCTGTCGATCACACTCATCAGCGCTGCACATTGGCGGGTATCGAATTTCATTATGAAGAAATTTTAATGTAATCGTAAATAAATTAAATTTACTTCAGATTAATCGTTATGCGCCGCATCATGCAAGCTTATTCATTGCAGCAGGAGCGCTAAAGATGTTCACGTTTTTCTTGAAAGGCATGGGGCTCAGTGCCAGCCTGATTATGGCTATTGGCTCGCAAAATGCGCATGTGCTGCGCATGGGCTTGCGGCGCGAGCATGTCGCTTTGACGGTGCTGGCTTGCGTGGTCTGTGAAGCGGTGCTGATCGCCATTGGCATTCTGGGTATGGGAACTTTGCTCAGCAATAACCCGCTGTGGATGCGTATCGCCAGTTGGGGCGGCGCTGCTTTTCTGTTCTGGTATGGCGTGCGAGCCATGCGTTCGGCGATGCAGTCACACAGTATGCGGGTGAGCGGCGGCGAACAAGCCATGAATTGGCGACCTGCGCTGGCGGCAGTGCTGGCGGTGACGCTGCTCAATCCTCACGTCTATCTGGATTTACTGGTGTTGCTGGGCGCTGTGGGGGCGCAGCAGCCCGGGCATGGAAAATTCTGGTTCGGGCTTGGCGCTTTATGTAATGCCGCGCTGTGGTATGGCTTACTCGGTTACGGCGCCAGATTGCTCGCACCATTATTTGCCCGCCCTCTGGCATGGCGCATTCTCGATGCCGCCATTGCTATCATGATGTGGGCATTGGCGATTCAATTGCTGATGTGATGAAGAGATTTCGCTGATGCCGTGTTGGCTTGACGCTGATGTCAGTTTGAGTTGATCACCGCCGCAGACTATGTGAATACCTGACGGCGGTGCGTGCTAGTCAGATCAAAACTGACCGTTTAAGAAATCACGATACGCTTTCAGTGTTTCCGGCTTACTTAATGCGTTCATATGACCGGCATTGGCAACTTCTTCATAACGCTTATTGCTGCGCGGAATACTGGCAAATAATTCGCGCGCGGTGGCTGCCGGGGTCTGTACATCGTTGACACCGTTAATGATCAGCACCGGGCCAGCGTAGTTACGCAAGGCGGCGCGATTATCGACGGCAGTCAACTCTTCATCAAGATTGATTTTGACGAAAGGTTTTGCAAACCACGGTACCATATTGTCGGAATAGGCGAGAGCAGTTGTGCCTGTACCTTCCATTACCAATGCGTCGATGGCGCGTTTGCTCGCCAGTCTTGCTGCGACAAAGCTGCCAAAAGAATGACCGTGTACGACCATTCGGCCAGGTACCATTTTGCGGGCATAGTCATACAGCGCGAGCGCATCGCTCTCTAACTCGATCAGACTATGCTGCTTGCCGTTTGAATCGCTGCGACCAAAACCACGATAATCAAAGCTGATCACATTGGCGTTCAGTTCGGTAAACGCTTTTGCAAAACTCGTCCCGTTGGCATCCACGCGGACACCGCTGCCCATGAAGTACAGCACCGTAAAATCAGCGCCAGGTTTGCGGATGTAAACGCCACGGCTGATCGCACCATCGGCGTGCTTGTATTCGAGATTCTCAACCTGATACGCAGGCGCAACGCTGGGCAACAAGCTGATTTTCCCGGGGTCTTTCGGCACGAATTGCTGTGCAGTGTAATTGACCGTCGTGCAGGCGCTGAGCGACAGCACCGATGCAAGTAACAGCAAGCGCGGTGTGGTGAGGCTATATTTATTCATGCGATCTTTCATCAGTGAGTACATCTGTAGGGGAGAGTTGTGTTTGCGTCGTTAGCAACAAAGTGAGTCTGGTGAAATGAATTTATTTATTTTTGCCGGATGCTGTTTCAGGTCGGCTGTTGCCGCGAGCATCTTTGCAGCGTTTGTCTTTGAAAAATGCCCATGCTTCTTCTGCAATATCGATATCTGTATTTTGTGCGCCGACCAGTCTGCTCAGAAACCACGGATAAAACTGACTCCGGCTGGGTTCCGCATGGCCACCGCCATTGATTCTGAGTAAAACGACTTGAAGCTGTTCTGGATTGTCGCCCCAGGTGATTCGTGTGCATGAGGTCGGATTGTTGGCTGCGGATTTCGGAATATCAACGCTCTTTCCGGTTGCTGGCAGGTTCGCCAGCGTGCGCCAGATATCGACGGTGTCGTTGATGCTTTTCATCGGGCTTAGCAGCGGTGTGTAAAAATATTTGCCACCGCTATAAGGTACCAGTGGATCGCGGGTGCTGGCGACGATCAGAGCGGATATTGGTGTCACGGGAGCCGCGCACACGCTTTGCTGCGGCATATTAGCCAGGACGCTGGCAAACGCCGCCAACATCGATCCCAACTCCGTCGCCAAACGGTATGCCATCATGCCGCCTTTGGATACGCCAATCACATATACGCGCTGCGGATCAGCCTGATGCGTTTGTATCATGTGCTCTATGAGTCCACGAATCATGCCCGTATCATCGGTCTCTGGCTTATTTCTGACATGAGCAAAGCTGTCATTCCAGCCTTTTTTACTGCCGTCTGGTGCGACAACCAGTAATTGTTCGCGTTCAGCAATTTCTAACCAGACGGATAAGGGGGAGACCGGAAAAGCCAGCCCCATTACTTGTGCCGCAGAAGCCCCCGCTCCATGCAGAATAATCACCAGCGGACGCAAGTTCGCATTTTGTTTCCGCGGTGTCGCCATCAGATAATGACGCGGACCGTCGGCAGTGAAAATCGCGTGAGCGGTGATCACTGCTTGCCCGGGACGTTGCCGCATTTGCAGCGATTTGTTTTCGTTTGACATACTTCACTATATCCGGTGGTGGTGTTCTTAATTCGCCTCAGAATTCCGAATAATCGCGATGTATCTTGGACTTCACATCAGCGATCAGGCGTATGGAAATCGCAGATTCCAGCGTCTTTTTTTCGTCCTGTGCTGGTAAGAACTGACAGCTCTTGAGCAGACGGATTGCCTCCATATCCGAAGCGGTACCGCTGCTCCATTCCAGAGTCATTTTTTTGACCACTCCTTTTTTATCCAGATAAACACCGATCACGATGCCGCGTTCTTTTTCTTCGTCAGAGGCAATATGCACCGCATCTGAGGTCGCACAACTGGCGGCGATCAATTGCGGCTGCTGGTAATCAATGCCACTGATACGCCATTTGAATGTGCCTTTCAGAGGCGTTTTTTCCATATCAGGCTGATCCAATACCTTGCAGTTCTGTACGGCTTGCAGCACAGCGTCATCCAGTATGCGCCAGCCGCTGCTACGGGCGATTTCTGCAGAGATGACTTTGCCATCGGCATCGGCAATAGCGGAAATCGTGGTGTCGCCTTGCAACTCATAGCGCAGCGCATATTTGGGATAGTTGATTGGGGCGCAACGAAGAAACAGCAGCGGGTAAGACTGGCTGTCAGGGGCGTTGTCTGCCTGCGAAGCACTGATCGGGTTTTCCTGCGCAGGTGGCATAGCGAAAGACAGGCTTGCGCATGTCAGCAGCAGACTAAAAAGCAGCGCGATTGTTTTCATATCAGTACAGACCTGTCAGAAAAGTGAATGGGGGAAATATGTGCCGTCTTGGTTGTGATGCGCATCAAGCGCTACGATTGTATTCAATATTTATTTAAATTGCTTGATTGAAAGATATTAGTCTAATTACAATCTTGCGACACGATTTGTGTTTTTAATTCCGCACATTTGGTTCACACCGCGACAGCAACGACGCTGTACAGATGTTGCGCCATACATCTACTTCTTTTTGAAAAGGTATCGCATGCGTCAATTTTTCGGAGCAGTTTTGTTGTGGATGCTGTTGCAAACTCTGATGTCGCCTGCCGCGATAGCCAGAGATGCGGTATCGGCAGAACCGTCCGTTGTGTCGGCATCAGGCGCAGCGTCTGCGACCAACGTCAACGCAGATTCTGTGACGCCGAAAATCAATGATATGAAAATTGATATTGCCACTGCGTGCGCGATTCCCACGTATCCCGAAGCTGCCCTTCGCTATGGTATGCAAGGTGACACTGTGCTGAAGCTGATGATCGATGAGAGTGGCAAAATCAAGGCGTTTCAGTTAGTCCGCAGTAGTGGCTGGAAAATGCTTGATCTGACAGTGATGAACGCGATTATTGGCTGCCAGATATTACCCGAAGGTCGCTGGGTGCCGAGTGAAACTTATACCGCCTATCGGTGGAAGTTTGATCAGGGCTATACCAGCCCGGCAGTGCTGGAAGCGAAGACTTGCAAATCCTCTGACAAATTGCGCATCGCCGATGACAGAGATAATAAAAATAAAGATGCGGGTATCGTCGTCGGCATTTATACGTCGGAAACAGGAAAAGTGCTGGATGCCAAAGTGCAGTGGAGCAGCGATGATGAACAACTCGATCAGGAAAGCCTGCGCCTGGCCAGATCATGTGAATTCATGCCCGCCGAACGCAGCGGCAAACGCATTCGTAACGCCGGTTCACTGCGCTTCGTTGCGAAGTAGTGCAATTCAGGTGACGCATTTTGAAGATGAGTACGTCACCGCAACCCTTAATGAAAATGCGGCTGCTGGCGTGAAAATGTGCCGGTGTTCAGATACCGTAGATGATAAATTTACGATGTATTTAGAGCAATTTTATTTGACATAACTTAACCAAGTTTACCATCCCCTTCCAGGAGGAGCATGTACTGTAGCATTATGTGCTCTGTAGTTTGCGCCAACTCCTCCCGCCCCCGTTGCCCAGTTATCTAGGTCCGTTAGAAATCCTCCCCAGGTCGCATTACCCGCGACTAATGCGAACAGTTCGCCATGTGCACCTGGTGAGCCTGGTCCACCGTGAGGTATCGCTACACCAGGAGTAGCGGTAGTTGCAAAGTTTGTTGCACCCGTCGGAGTTCGGAGACCTTGATAAGCTGCATAAGCAAGTCCGCCTCCATTAAACCAATTAGCTTGCATGTGCGCTGCCATGGAAACCGGAGCCCATTCGTGGAAACCGGCAGGACGCCTTAGCTTACCAGCAATACTGTTGTGGTGACCACCGCCCCAGTCAAGTCCAGCAAAGTTGCCGGGAGTTCTATTTTGCATAAATAAATTGAATCTAGCATCTGAGTTTGGCGCTCCGGCAAGTAGGCCGACGAGTGGGGGATCTGTTGCTGCAAAGTGTGCTGGGGTGTTCCAGATAGCCGCGCGTTGAATCAATTGTGTTGAGGAAAGTGTCTTCTCATTCAATGATGAATTTATTTTGCTTCTGGAAGTGAGTTTTTGAAATGACTTTGGTTGAATAAGTATTCTTTTAATTCCACGTCTAAAGCGGTTAGACGCGAATTTCTTTTTTCCTATTCCCGCAAGCCCGTGATTTCTTTTTATTTTTGACTTCTTGCTGTTCGCTCGGTTTATCGCTTTTCTGATATCTTTTTCCGAAACTTCATTTAAAAAATTTAAGGCAGGTTCACGCTTGTGCAGCAGGACATGATCAACGTATTCTCCAAATGTCACATTGAATTTTGAGTATATTGCTCCCCAATTTCCCCTTTCTTCGGGGATATTTTCTAGGTGTTGATCTTCTGCAAAATCACTTTGACGTTGTGCTACGTATTGAATGGCGGAGTTACTTTTTTTATTTTTGTCAGAAAGAACGGCGTCTTTTAAGTTTCGCGTTGTTGCACCAAGTGATGCGGCCTTCGCCCCCATCACATCCGCTTCTGTCTCCAGCCCGACATCATCATTGACCGGTACGCCATCTTTCATCTGCATCGTTGGCTTCACGCGTCCCTGTGCTTGCTGCACGACATGCCAGGCTTCATGCGGCAAGTGTTGTTCTTGTCCCGGCGCGACGTGAATATCGCTGCCTTGTGCGTAAGCGAGTGCGTTGAGTTGGGCTGGTTGGGATGAGTTGTAATGCACCTTCACATGATCCATGCTCATGCCGGAAAGAGATTCGATACCGGATTTGAGTTGATTCGGCAGACCAGTATTATTGGGCCTGGCGGCGACTTGTTCTTGTCTTTGTACAGTATCGAATTTTCCTTGCAGCAGTTCTTCGTCATCGATTCTTTGCGCGGTCATCAGCTTATTTTGCAGCGGCTCATCTTCTTCCACTCGCTGTGCGATGTTGAATTTGCCTTGCAGTGGTTCATCCTCTTCCACGCGTTGCACAGGCGCGAATTTCCCCTGCAACAGTTCTTCGTCTTCGGCTCTTTGCGCGGTCATCAGCTTATTTTGCAGGGGCTCGTCTTCTTCCACCCGCTGTGCGGTGTTGAACTTGCCTTGCAGAGGTTCTTCTTCCTCTACCCGTTGTATGGCGTCGAACTTCGCTTGCAACGCTTCTTCGTCTTCGACTCTTTGCAGTGCAGCGGCGCTCGCTGTTGCTTTCATTGCCTTGAGTTGGTTAGCGTGTTCACTTGCCGCCGCCATGCGCCGCAAGGCTAGTAATTGAGTAGTTTGCGGACTATCGGCTGCTGTTTCTCGCAGGCGACGTTGTATAGCCGTTTGTGGCCGTGAGTCAGTAAAGTTACTTTGCTTTTCGCTGGCAGATCTCGCAGAGTTTTGCCTGAGTTGGCGAGGGGTATTCCTTGCTTCGGAGTGTGAATTGGCTGTCGCTTGCTGCAATGGCGCTGCTGAACTCATGATCGACCTCGCGTAGTGGAAATGCTATGAGGAAAATGGTGATATTAGCGAAAAAGGTAGCTTAAATGTAAATATTTTGGAACTTTTAGCGAAATACGCATACATTGACTGGAACGGCATAAGCTGTCGTGCTTGTCATGGAATCCCGGATCGCCATGCAGACCGGTGAGTCAGTGGTGATTTGTAAATTTGAAAATACGGTAAGCAATCAACTCATGTTGAAACGAAAGGATTCATGATGCATTTACGTTCATCAATACCTGCAGAGCAAACAGCAGACCGCAAACAGACGAAAGCGACACAACTCAGAAATGACAACGTGCCTCAGATGCGGGATGGACGACCAAAGCAAATGGCACTGCAACGTTTGCAAGAAAAGGCGAACTCCAGTCAAGCCGCTGCACAACTGAAAGCGATGCAGGAAAAAATGGCGACGCAAAGGCACGCTAAGTCCATCACGCTTCAAGGCAAGTTCGATACAGTGCAATGTGTTGAGGAAGATGAGTTGCTGCAAAAAAAACCGGTAACGACACAAAGAGTTGAAGACGAAGAACTGTTGCAAGGAAAATTTGATGCCGTTCAGCGGCAAGAACACGTCAGCGCAAAGCCAAATCATACCGGCCTGCCGAATCAACTTAAATCTGGTATCGAATCCTTGTCGGTTATGAGCATGGATCATGTGAAGGTGCATTACAACTCATCCCAACCCGCCCAACTCAACGCACTCGCTTACGCGCAAGGCAGCGATATTCACGTCGCACCGGGGCAGGAACAGCACTTGCCGCATGAAGCCTGGCATGTCGTTCAGCAAGCACAGGGGCGCGTGAAGCCAACGATGCAGATGAAAGATGGCGTACCGGTCAATGATGATGCTGGGCTGGAGACGGAAGCGGATGTGATGGGGGCGAAGGCATTACAGGCTAAGGCGATACAGTTAAAAGAAATTGATGCGGTCGGTGATTACAACAAACTTGGATTACATGTTACGGGAGATACCTTTTCCGTCGTTGATCAGGTAAGCAAATTAGACGCAAAGCTGCACGGTGGGAATGAAGAGCCAGAAGTGGTCGAGAACAAAGCGCAGGCATTAACTGCGATTGCACAGGTGGCAGGGAACACCATGAAAGAAGTAAGAGATGTCGTAGCAAAAAATGGTGGTTATACCGTGGCAGCTAAAGATATGAACAAGCCTGACATAAAGACGATAGATCCATTCACCCATGGGCATGTTCAGGAGTACGGTGACAATAACTATGTTTGCCTCATGTATCAACACTCTGCGGGCTTAGACGGCTACGTCAATGGCGTTGAAGAAGGGGTTGTGAATAGTCCTGGTCAATATGGGCGAACTTTTGTTGAGGCGATGTCGTATCGCAAAGGCGAAAAGGCAGAGTTGGGGACAGAAAAAGCGAACAAAATGAAGAGCTATAAAAGTCAGCATGACCAGTCACAGCCAGATAAAAGCCTCCTGACGGTGGTAGAGGAGGGCGGAGAGCACAAGTCGGATGCGATTACCAAGTTGGCCGGCGAAGGTGCGAGATTTTTATGGGTAAGGAACAATATAGGGACAATTAAAGACTCAACGAAATTTGAAATTGATGAGAATGAAACGCACAGATTTTCTATCACCTTCAGAAATTTATGGTGTACATGGAAAGATTGGTTTAAAGGCGCCTACAATATTTCCGAAGAGTCGCAAAAAGCAACTTTGCTCGGCAAGGTCAGAACGAATACGTTGTCCCTGAAAGGAACCTCCAGAATTGATAGCGTAGCAAAGTAATTGCGCAAGAGAGCCCGATAAAGTCTTTTTAATTTTAGGCTGGGCATGTGCCGTAAGCCCCATCCAAAGAACAAACGCAAAACAAAAATCACAAGTTGCTCAACCTCACATCCACACGCTGTGTTCCACATGATTTGTCGGAATATAAGTCAGATACTGCACCATGCGCGGGGTCTGACCGTGATTCGGAGTTGCGCAGTGGGGCAGGGCTTGATGCCAGATGATAAAGTCACCTGCATTGCCCGGTACGGCGCGCGTTGTCAGTGTTTCTGCCGCAATGTGCCGGATGTTGTCTTCGGGCTTGAATTGCTTGAGCCAGTCGGCGATCTGGCGATGGAAACCGGGGACGCAATGAAAGGCACCATCGCTGTCGGCGCAGTCAGTTAAATACAGTAATCCCTGATAGCGTTCCGGTATCGGTTGCGCGATACTGACATCCCAGTGAAGGGCACTGCCGCGAAAAGAAAAATGGGTCGTTTCCGGTGGGTTGAAACTGACGTGATCGATCGTCTTGTAAATTGCCTCACTACCGTAGAGCTGCACATAGGCAGCGCGAATACGTCTTGATGCGCGGTTGCTGTTCAATTGCGGATGATTGTATAAGGGCAGCATCAGGCCGTGCCGTATGCATTGTGGCTGATACCAGCTTGACGGGTCTTGCAGCGTCGCTCCTGTATATTGCCAGATGGCGTCGCAACTGGCAGCACATGCCGCGGCGTCTATAACTTTGGGTAAAATCAGGTAACCGTTTTCCTGCCAGAACGCGATTTGTTCAGACGAAAGACGATAGTTGTCATCATCGGTCTCCGGCTCGTGCTCAGCTACCACATACTGTGCGCTGGTACTCGCGATCCAGTCTTGAAATTCTTCCAGAGTTGGACGTTTTTGTAGCAAAAATCTGAGTGCGGCAGGGTGCGCAATTTGATTGGCATACAAGGCTTGTATCTGTTGTTCCCATTCCATCGATGCGCGTGCACCGGCTTGATAAGCCGGGTCGCAATGACGCTGCCATAGTGTTTTTAAAACAGGCCAGTCTTGCATGGATTTCCTCTATCGTGATTTTTTTGCTGTTTTAACGTAGCTTTTGTATGTCATGGACACTGCAGAACGTAGTGTAAATCGCTATGAATGACCGCGCAAAAAAAGCTGATGGTTCAGCAGCTCAATCAGTAGTTCAATCAATATTTCATTCAGCAGCTTATTTCAGGAGAGTTACGAAATGATCAATCTGGTGCTCATGCATCCAAACTGATGGTATCGGTGCTTAATCACACCATCTTCCATTTTCAAGAAAATTGCATTGAGGAAATTTCGGATTGTAATCCACTATAATTGCACGCACGAAAACCAGAGCCTGTTTCCATTATAAAAGCACGATGAAGCCACTTGATATCTACACCTTAGTCTTCATGAATGCATTTATTTGTATCGGCATGAGCGTCATCATGTTTTCGGTGCATCGCACTTTTAAGTCAGAAGTGCAGGGCGTGGGGCATTGGGCATGGGCACAGTTAATGACTTTGCTGGCGTTGCCGATACTCGCGACGCAAGGAATACTGAGTGAATACGTTGCGATTCCCGGATTTAATGGCGCGATGTTGTGGGGGCAGGGCATGACTCTGATCGGCACCCAATTGTTTTACGGGCAGAAGCCGAGCTGGCGTTTGTTTTTGTTTATCTGGGGTCTTACCATCGCTGGTTTGATGTGGTGGCTGGTAGTGAATCCTGATTTCAGCATACGCGTGGCGATTTATTCACTGACCACTTTTGTGATGTATTGTGCGCTGATCCGCTTGGTCTGGCGTCATGGCGAGAAACATTTCAGCAGTTATTTTTTCATGGTGCTGTTATTAGTGCACGCTGGCCTGAATTTGTTGCGCGGCGGCGTTGCACTGACGTCGGATGAAACGAGTGTGAATCTGGCGAAGGGCAGTAATCTGGCAACAACCTATCTCGCAACATCGACAATACTGGTGCAGTTGTTAAGCGTCGTTTTTCTGGTGATGGCATCGCGTCGCTTAAAGGCTGTGCTTGAGCAGCGTGCGGTTGAAGATCCTCTGACTGGTGTGCTCAATCGCCGCGGTTGTGGCGCTTACTATGAACGACTGCAATTGCATGCCCGTCAGGCTGATTTTCCGCTGGCGCTGCTGGCGATAGATCTGGATCACTTTAAATGTGTCAATGATCTGCATGGTCATGCAGTAGGGGATCAGGTGCTTGTATTCGTAGCGGGAAAAATCCGTCAGTTGTTACGTGAATGTGATCAGATCGCACGTTTCGGCGGTGAAGAGTTTGTTGTGGTGTTGCCAGGAACAACATTGGCCGAAGCGCGATTGGTCGCCGCCAGGATTCAGGCATCGCTGAAAAATGCGCAAACGGATTTACCGCTCTGTACTCTCAGCGTTGGCATTGCCAGTAATACCAGCGCAGATGACGATTTTGATCATTTGCTGCAGCGAGCCGATGCTGCTTTATATCGTGCAAAGAATAACGGGCGTGACAGTATCGAAACAGATCTTGCAACACAGTCAGGCAGTGAGACACCTGTCGGGCAATAAACCCAGAATGTGCTGTTGCATCTGACCTTATCAGAGGTGGGGCAGGGACGAAAACGCAAAGCAAAAGTTCAGGGAAGATATGCCTGAAATAGCCATCACTTTTTGCGTCATACCGAAACAAAAGCAGAAAGGAAAAGAATGTTTTTACGTGGATTACTGATGTGTCTGGCGTTTTCCTCAAGCGCCAGTGCGCATGTTGTCATGGATGCGCTAAAAGTTGCGGATCAGAGTAAAGTCAGCACATGGCATTATCGTGTGACATCCCATGAAAATGATAAGCTCAAAAGCGTAGCTGTGTTTGATCCGTCCAAAGAGAAAAAGCAGCAATGGTTGTTGGAATCATTTGAAGGAAGAGCGTCCACAGAAAAAGAAACCAAAAAATTTCTCGAAAAAATGGAAAGTGCCGAGCAGGAAATGCTGAGCGCACAGGTCGATGAGAAATCCTTGCAGGCGATAGACGCTGGCAATAATCCCAGACGCTGGCGTTTTCACATGCGTAAAGACGCTGATTTACGAGGCGTGCCTCCTGACAAAATTGCAGGCATTATTACACTCAACGAAAAGGGCGATTTGCAAAGAGTGGAATACAGTAATACTGAAGCCTTCCGCGTCAAGATCATCCTCAAAATGAACCGAATTGTTGCCGTCACTGAATATGAAAAACAAGTAAACGGGGATAATCTGGTGAAGTCCGAAATGGTAGAAACCGATGTTTCGGTGATGGGAAAAGAAATCAGTCTTAAATTACGTACTGATTATCAAATTCTCCGCCATCAATAAGCGTCATCAATAAGCGGCGTTAATAGATGCCGTCTCCGGTGTATTACTTTGTTTCGCTGCGGTTGCTCATGCATGAGCAACCGCAAAACACAAACTTACAACCAGGCTTTCCGATCTCAGCTTGTCGTTGCGACATCGTTGTTTATATACATCGTGCTAAGACACATGTGCGGCAGCGTGGTGCAGGGCACGGGTTGCTGCTTACCGCTGTGTATGATTTTACTCAAACCGATTCAACAATTTCTTGCAATAAGAATTTTTTACTAACCCTATACTGGGCAGCAATCCGGCCTGTCATGATCGTACCCGTCACGACTCGACAGCAGCGGGAGCCAATATGTATATCAAAAATAGGGAGACTGACATGAAAAAAATCGGATCAATGATAATGGCATTTCTGATGACTGTTGCCGTATGCGGCGTGTCTTCAGCAGCAGAGGATCACGGCACGGCTGAACAGGCGACAGCAATGGTAAAAAAAGCGATTGCCCACTTTAAAGCCAATGGCAAAGACAAGGCGCTGGCAGATTTCAACGATCCTTCCAACAAACAATTCCATGACCGCGATCTGTATGTCATCGCGTTCGATATGGAAGGGACCATGCTCGCATCGGCGAATACCAAACTGGTCGGAAAACCGCTGATGGATTTTAAAGATGGCGACGGCAAACTGGTGACCAAAGAAATGCTGCAGGTCGCAAAAACGAAGGGCTCAGGCTGGGTCGAATATCGCTGGCCTAATCCCATCACTAAATTGCTGGATCAAAAAACGACGTACATAGAAAAAGTCGACAACTACCTGCTTGGTGTTGGTATTTACAAAAAATAATAAATCGGTGCTTCCTTTCTCCTCCCCGCAATGAGGGGAAAGGAGCTGCATCTCAGATTGCTGTTCTTTTGATTGTCATTAAAACAGTGAGAGTCCGGCAGAATGATGCTTGCTCCTGAGTTATCGGATGATGGCAGCATCAGTAACGGTAGCAATGTGCTTGCTGACTATCACTGCGCATAAACGGGACAGTCTGTAGTTGCGAGGTTTCACGCTGGCATTGCCTTATGACTTCGGTGTAAGCTTGGATCGTATTCTCAGCGACGCTTTTTTTGTGCGCATCCGCAATTGCTTTTGCGAGAGACGATTCTTTCATCTTTTTTTCTGGATTGAACCATCGATCATTTTCTCGTACCGCATCGATAATCAAGACATTTTTTATTTGACTCACCTGCGTAAGTAGCGGCGTCCTTGCCGTGATGCTTTCACTATCGTTCAACTGCGCCCGCATTGTCTCAACGTCCGCCGCTAACGCCGGTACTGTCAGGCAGTAACTGAGAATCAGGCTAAGAATTAACTTCATATTGTGAACTACCTGAACACAGGTTTTAAAGGGATTAATAGCGGTACGCATGCCGAACGAGTTGGCCTATTTTACTTGTGAATTTTTTAGCACTGGGAAACCTGTGTGTACATATCGTTTGCTTTAATACATCAGAGGTGCAAATCGATTGATGCGTACACGGTGCGTACACACCTAAAAGAACGGATAATGGCGCCTGATTTACTTTTAACGCGCTTTTGGCCGCTTTTTTGGAACACTCCTCATGGAAATTAAAGTCAACTTTCTCGATAAGCTTCGCCTTGAAGCCAAGTTCGATGATTTCACGGTGATCGCTGATCAGCCTATACGCTATAAGGGCGACGGCTCAGCGCCCGGGCCTTTCGATTACTTCCTGGCTTCATCGGCATTGTGCGCGGCGTACTTCGTGAAGTTGTATTGCAATACGCGCGATATTCCTACTGAGAATATCCGTCTGTCGCAAAACAATATTGTTGACCCGGAAAACCGTTACGCGCAAATCTTCAAAATTCAGGTTGAGTTACCCGCCGATATTTCTGATAAAGATCGCCTGGGTATTTTGCGCTCAATTGAACGTTGTACCGTCAAAAAAGTAGTACAGGAAGGCCCGCAATTTGTTATCGAAGAAGTCGAAAGTCTCGATGCCGATGCGCAAGCCTTGCTGACCCTGAATCCAGATGCGGACGCCGCGACCTATATCCTCGGCAAAGACTTGCCTTTGGAAAAAACCATCGCGAATATGTCTGGCTTACTCGCGGGTCTGGGCATCAAAATCGAAATCGCTTCGTGGCGCAACATCATTCCGAATGTGTGGTCGTTGCATATACGCGATGCGCATTCGCCGATGTGCTTTACCAATGGCAAAGGTGCGACCAAAGAAAGTGCTTTGGCGTCGGCGCTGGGCGAGTACATTGAGCGCCTGAGTAATAATCATTTTTACGCCGGTTCGTTCTGGGGCGAAGATATCGCCAATGCCGAGTTTGTGCATTACCCGAATGAAAAATGGTTCAAGCCGGGTAAAAAAGACGCGCTGCCAAAAGAAATTCTGGATGCGTACAGTCTGGCAATTTATAACCCCGATAAAGAGCTGCGTGGCTCGCATCTGATCGACACCAATTCGGGTAACGCAGAACGTGGTATTTGCTCATTACCATTCGTGCGCCAATCCGATGGCGCGACCGTTTATTTTCCGTCGAATCTGATCGAAAACCTGTTCGCCAGCAATGGCATGAGTGCGGGTAATACGCTGGTTGAAGCGCAGGTGCAATGTTTGTCTGAGATTTTTGAACGCGCGGTAAAACGTGAAATTCTCGAAGGCGAAATCGCCTTGCCAGACGTGCCACAAGAAGTGTTGGCAAAGTATCCCGGCATCCTGGCGGGCATACAAGGATTAGAAGAACAAGGCTTTCCGGTGCTGGTCAAAGATGCCTCGCTCGGCGGACAATATCCTGTGATGTGCGTGACGCTGATGAACCCGCGCACCGGCGGTGTGTTTGCTTCGTTTGGAGCGCATCCCAGCTTTGAAGTCGCGTTGGAACGTAGCCTGACAGAATTGTTGCAAGGTCGCAGTTTTGAAGGCCTGAATGATTTACCGCAACCCACCTTCGTCAGCCAGGCTGTGACGGAGCCGAATAACTTTGTTGAACATTTCATCGATTCCAGCGGCGTTGTGTCATGGCGCTTTTTCAGTGCCAAAGCCGACTACGAATTTGTGGAATGGGATTTCTCCGGTCATGGCGAAAACTCCAATGCCGACGAAGCTGCCACCTTATTCGGCATCCTCGCTGATATGGGCAAAGAATCCTACATGGCGGTGTACGACCAGCTAGGCGCGACGGCTTGCCGCATCCTGGTGCCCGGTTATTCAGAAGTGTATCCCGTCGAAGATCTGATCTGGGATAACACCAACAAAGCCCTATTGTTCCGCAACGATATTCTGAATTTACATCAGCTCGATGATGATGCGCTGGAAGACTTGCTGGATCGTTTAGATAACAACGAGCTCGACGATTACAGCGATATCGCCACCCTGATCGGCATTGAGTTTGATGAAAATACAGTGTCGGGACAACTCACCGTGCTGGAATTAAAACTGCTGATTCATCTCGCCTTAGCGCAACTTGAAGACGCGCAGGATTTGACGCAAGCCTTCCTGCAATACAACGACAACAGCGTTGAACGCGGCTTGTTTTATCAAGCGCTCAACGTAGTGCTGGAAGTCACACTGGACGATGAATTAGAGTTGAACGATTACGAAGCCAATTTCCGCCGCATGTTTGGCAACGAGCGTATGGATGCCGTCATCGGATCGGTTAATGGCAGCGTACGCTTCTTTGGTTTAACGCCGACGAGCATGAAACTGGAAGGGCTTGAGCGTCACCAGCGTTTGATTGACAGCTACAAGAAATTACACGTGGCGCGGGCGAAAAGTAACAGTAAGTAAACTGACGATGGTATATGCAGGGCGGGGGACTCGCCTTGCATCAAATTCACAGTAAAAAATATCTGCTACCTTTGATATTTGCAAATCAGCCACTTGGTTTGGTCGATTTGATAGAAGCCAAATAACAACCTGAGTTGATGATATGGTTAGTATCTGAAAAAGAAAGCCTCTAAAAGATCAATTGTGGTCCAAAAAATTGCAACAAAAAAGTCTTAATTGATTTTCTATACCGGAAATTATGTTGAAAGAAGAGTAGTTTTAGATGTATTAGGTCATACTTGTTCTTGTTGTGTTTTAAATTACTATCACATCGGGCTGCTTCAGTTCTTACTTTTGCGGACTTTTAGCTTTTTCTTTGCCGAATAATATTCAATATTTTGCTCAGAATCATCTCCACTTTCATCTGCATCGCTCACTCCACTGTAGGATCGTTCTTTTCTTTTATCTTTCTTTTGTGTTTTTAATGTTTCCGCGTTTTGACCAAGCGTTTTACTATCAATATCGATTTTTTGTGCGAGCGCCAGCAATGTCTCTAAGCTGCGCTCTTGTAACGTCAGGCTTGCCTTCAGATGTGTGACGTCAATGTCTGCCTGATCTTTTATCGCTTTGAGCTTCGGCGTCAAAACAATTTTGTCAAAGCCAGCTAGTTTTATCGTGAAATCGTCCAGTTCCGTCTTAACAATGCTTATCTGGGTCTTGAGGTTCATGAATGCAGCAGCGGCCTGCCACGCATCGTTTTCTCGACTTTGTACTAACTGAATAATTTGCTCCAAGCGATCGATATTACGATCCCCTAATTGCAAGCTTTCTTGCGCCAGCCCTTCGCGCGTCGCAGTGTCGAGTTGGTGGGAGTATAAATCGAGTGAGGTTTGGATTTCTTGTAATGTAGTATTGTTTTCCATTAAAGTAATCGATAGAGCTCCTCCCGCGGCAGTCTTGACGGCAATGCTGTTAATAAGGGCGTGCTCGTCGCCAGTAACACCTCCGCCTTTGTCCTTGCCCTTGACATTGACTGGTTTCGTGCGAACGCCAGGAGCTGGTGGATAGTATTGATTGGCTACAAATGTGAGCACGTTAGCACCGCCAATTTGCCGATGCGTTTTCTTGCGATTACCCGTTTGTTTTTTCGGTGCTGTAGCTGTCGACACTGTAAGTTGAAAGCGGTCTCCCTTGCTTACCAAAGTACCGAGAGTGAAGGTGCTGATGTCTTCTACAAAAATGCCGTCTTGTCCCGATCCGGCGACTTTCACGTCTTTATCGTCAATGTCGCCACCGCCGCGTAAGGTCGCCTCAGCATGCCAAGTGTTGGGCACCCGGCGCGGTATCCGTAAAATCCAGGGTTTGTTCAAATCGATGGCACTAATAACTTTTGCATCGACAAGATGTTGTTGATCGACTTCGAAGCTTTGATCTGCGTAACCTAGGCTAACCGTTACGTCAATTGTTGCAGTAGTGTCAGCTTCGCGCAGAGCCTTTTCAAACACGTCACGATAGCGAGGCGAATTGAAGAAAGTTACTTGAGGTGCAAGGTTGTCAGCTTCCATTGAACTATTCCCGGCAACTTGCCATGCGATCAAATGTCCACCAGCATATCCAACGTCATCGTTCCCAGTTGCAATCTTGTTTTCAAAACGCCCGAGGTGTCCAAATAAATCTGTCTTTTCCGTGCCGTCACGATCTGAACCAAAACGCTTTCCGGTCACTTCTGCCTTGATGCTACCGGGACGGTCAGCATTAAAGCAATTCGCCGTCATGGGGGTTTTGTTTGAAATTGTAAATCCCTCTTGTTTAATCACTCCCAGAGCCGTAGGCAAGTTGCGGACAGCAGTGACTTCGGTGATCTTCGTTACTGCTGGTGTATCCTGTCGGTTGACTATGTCAGTGGCTTCTTCAAACTCCGTCTCGGTTACACTGACCTTATCTATCGCTGAAAAATAGGTGAAAATCGGTGGTGACGCATGGTAGGCAATAGCAGGGCGAACTGGATCGGTAAAATCAAGTGCCAACTTGCTCAAACCGAATCCCTGTTTCACCTGCGGGAACATTGCTGTGATCGAACTTCCCTTCATGCCGTTGTTAATATGTGATTCCAGATAAGTACGCGCACCCTCTTTGCGTTCATCTGGCGTCATCCTTTCAAGTGTTGGAGCATCCGGTATTTTTCCAGATGTATTACCGGCTGGCAAAGCCATTACGTTGGTCTTTACGGGGGACGGGGTTTGTTCCAACACTCCAACATCAAGCGAAGTATCCATCTGTATTGCCCGCTTTTCCATCACATCAGCTTCCACCTCCAACCCCGCATCATCATTTACCGGCACACCAGTCTTCATCTGCATCGTCGGTTGCACTCGCCCCTGCGCTTGCTGCACGACGTGCCAGGCTTCGTGTGGCAAATGCTGCTCCTGTCCCGGACCCACATGAATCTCGCTACCCTGCGCATAGGCATGGGCGTTCAATTGCGCTGGTTGTGAAGAGTTATAGTGCACTTTCACATGATCCATGCTCATGCCGGAAAGCGATTCAATGCCTGATTTAAGATGGTCGGGCAGCCCGGTGTTATTTTGCTTAGGCTCGTCAGCTGCGTCTGCCGTGGCTTCACGCTGGAGGAGTTCTCCCGCCGATTTGACTTGCAGCGGCTCATCATCTTCTTCTTGCCGTTGCACGGCAGGCGCTTTCATCATTGCGCCCATGGTTTTGAGCTGCGTGGCACGCGTGCTGTTTTGTGCCATCTGCTGAAAGGCTTGGAGTTGGCGATTTTGTGGGCTGTTGTTGGCAGCGTTTTGCAGTTGGCGTTGTGTGGTGGCTTGCGGGCGCTGGTCTGTAAATTCACTTTGAATAGTAGTATCGCTTTGCTGACGTTGCGTTGCCAATTGACTGCTTGGTTGGTTACTGCGTTGCGCAGTTGGTGTTGCGTCAGTTTTCACGTGCTGCATCGGTGCTGCTGAACTCATGAATCGTCTCGTTTACAGGAAATGCCATCAGAAGAAGAGATCATTTTAATGGCAAAATCGACCGCTTTTCTTGATGACGTGAAAATTTAATAACGTCTGAAAATGCAAAGAAAGAAGACGACTGAAAGGTTCAGGCTACGTGATGAGTGAACAGGGCAAGTGAGATCACAAATCGCAGCATCCGGAAAAGATATCCCCAATAAAAATGAGCCTCGTGGCACGAAAACACGCCACAAGCCACATAGGTATTGTCCATTCTGTTATCGCAAATGTGCTCATAACAAAAATGCATGCACCAAATCCGTCAGTACGGAGCTGGCGATTCCGTCGAGCTTGTGTGTGGTGCAAGACACTGCAGTGAGGCAATTCTGATTTCGAATGCCGCCTGTACCACCCGAAGGCGGTAGGACGATTCTAAGGGATCAGAGATCTTCATTCATCGGTAGCGGATTCAATCCACCCATCGGCACAGCTTCCTTGGCGGCTTCTTGCTCGGGAGGTTGGGCGTTGTCGCCCTCGCTCTTGGCTGCATCGATAGGCGTCATCGCACGCAAGAAATTGTCCGGTATCGAGCCGGGGAAAGTGATTTCGTTTTCGTTTTTCCGGTAATTTGTGAAATTAAGCGTGCCGTTGCGCAAACCATCCCACACATCGATCCCGCCAGCCTCCAACATGGCAGTCAGCGGTGCCACATACACCAGTACTCGTCCGACTATCCCGGCGGTATTTTTGACGTCATCCTTCGCCAATTTTCCCATACCGTATTTGACCGCTTCTTTTGCATTTTTAGATGTTGAAATAAATGGAATAGATTTAAACGAAATATTTTGATATCCGCCTTTTGACCCTTTCCCCATTTCTTTCTCGAAAATTTTCTGGCTGTCGATATATCGTGACAAGGCCGCATTGTATTGGTTGCCATAGACATGGCCACCTTGGGTGAACGTATTTTTCAACCCCTCCAGTCGAGATGTCAAGGCGGTTTCCAAGGGCACATTGCCTTGGCCGTTGGCATGGATGATTTGCCCCGGAAGGCCTTCGCGACTTTGCTTGGCTTTCTTGCCCGGATCGGAGCTGTCAGTTCGGGTGAAGTCAGTGTTGGATTTCCAGCCTTCCATGGTTTCCATTACGATTTTGTTCGCCGCTTCCAATAGTTCCGGGGTAATTTTGCCGCCCTTTGCTGCCGTGGTGGCAAGTTCCCAAGAGGCGGTGGAATAACTACCTTCGGCTTTGACATCTTCGAAGGAGCGCGCATTTTCCTGATCCACCGTGTGACCACGCTTGGTGTTCCAGTCGGTGGTGAAATGCAGTCCTCGATACACTGCGACCGCACCCGGCGGCGCTTCGAACAATTCACCGAAAACGCGGAATAATTGACCCAAATCGGAGCTTAATTGTTGTTGTGCCAGCCGAATTGCCCGTGCGCGCTCGTCACCGTCCTCGATCGCGGACGCGTTTTGTAAGGCACCGTATTTTTTCCAAGCTAAATCCAGCAGACGATCCATGCCGTTTTTTAAAGCCACGTCCTTCACCTTCTTCGCGGCGGCCTGCCATTTGCGCAAACGAGTTACGACCGGCATCGGGTTGCTTGCAATCATGATCAAACGCATCCCGCCGACTGACTCCACCCACAACGTATGCTGCTCACCGCGAGCTTCGAATTGCTCTTCTTGTCGCTTGCCGATGCCATCGGCAAGATTGTCATCTTTTTTTTCAGGAGTGCTGTTAAGCGGCTCGTCTTCTTCCACCCGTTGCACCGCAGGCGGATTCATCATCGCGCTCATGGCTTTGAGCTGTGTGGAACGCGCGCTGTTTTGTGCCATCTGTTGAAAGGTGTTGAGCTGATGGCTTTGAGTGCTGTTGTTGGCCGCGTCTTGTAGCTGGCGTTGTGCGGTGGCTTGTTGGCGAAGGTCGGCAAATTCGCTTTGAACCGCACTCGAATTTCTTTGCTGGTGTTGCGTTGCCAATTGGCTGGTGCGTTGCGCAGGTTGTGCTACCTCAGTTTTCGCTTGCTGCATCGTTGCGGCTGAACTCATGACTCGCCTCGCGTGTGGGAAATGCCATCAGAGAAGAAGTAACTATACTAGCGATAAAACTTAAATAAATGCAAAGAATATTAAAAGGGTAAATATCGCATGATGCGATTGGCATAGAGCAGTTAGGAATTTGCGCGTTGAAACCGTAAAATCATCTGGCAAATAGCGCTGATTGATTTGCGTATGCTAGTGGAGTTTTTAGTAATTCGGAAGAAGTAAATCACTTTCTTTGTCGACCAAAATGGCTTTGTAGCGCCCTCAAAAAACACGTAAGACTCTGCTGTGCATGCGATTAAATTGTCGGGTACATACGCCATTGAGTTGCCACATCCCCGCCTGCAGATTCGCGTCCGGTGTTTTAATCAGAAGGTGATAATGATTGCCCATCAGGCAGTAAGCATGACAAAGCCAAAGAAATTCTTCTATGCGGCTTGTCAGAAAATTAAGAAACCACTACTTATCCTCATCATCAAGATAAATCGCACCCCGCGCATTACCGCCCAAGGTGAGGTGATAAATAGCTCCGGGGAAGCTTAAGCGTAATGGTTTGGAGTTGGGGAATGGTTTAGTTTAGAAATGTGTTATGTCAAGACTTGCCCCTTTTTCCTTTTGTTTGTGTTTTTTTGGGAAATTAAGGGACTACGATTTTGGTGCCACCACCTAACTCCACTTGCTCATTATCCACTAGCGTTTCAGAGCCTACTATTACGGTGCATTTAATTGATGGGTCTTCATAACAAATCTCATCTCCTGATTTATTTTTTGTAAGATCTATTGTTTGATCATAGGGAGTTATGACATCTGCTTCGTAGGACATGTTTTCAGGCGCTTTTCCACCGTTGTTCTTGAACTGATTGTGCACCTCGTTTTCAATTGTTTTATGGCGGCCGTTTAATCTAGGTGTCCCTGGTACCAAATTTCCATCCAGTGCATTTGCGGAACCACCCCAGTTTGCATTTACCACATGTAGACCTGTTGCATTGTTACCGTTACTTTGGTTTTTGAGCAGCCCCTTCCAACCATGGTTATGCACAGTATGCGAACCTATCGACTTTGGATCCATAATTTCACCCTTCTTCCAAGTGACTTTAGAACTAATGCTTTCGGTCCATTTTTCAGTACTTTTTGGGAGATTTACAGTTATTTCTGCCGGATTAGGGTCATAACTATATTTTTGTATTAGCACATTGCTCTCCCCCTTCGCTAGGTTAAGAGCTTTATTCTGTGCATTTACGTCTATTGAAGAACTATTTTTAGGCTCTTTTTGCTGGATGGGTTGCGATGGCGACGGGTTCAGTTCTAACATTCCAACATCCCCTTCCTTCCTCATCTGTACCGCCCCCAACCCTAAGGCTTTCGCTCCCATCAAATCCGCCTCGGCCTCCAACCCTGCATCATCATTCACCGGCACTCCGGCTTTCATCTGCATCGTCGGCTGCACGCGCCCCTGCGCCTGCTGCACCACATGCCAAGCCTCGTGCGGCAAATGGCGCTCTTGCCCTGGTGCGACATGAATCTTACTGCCTTGCGCATAGGCGTGGGCGTTCAATTGTGCTGGCTGTGAGGAGTTGTAGTGCACCTTGACATGATCCATGCTCATGCCGGACAGCGATTCGACACCGGATTTAAGATTGTCGGGCAGGCCAGTGTTATTTGGCTTAGGCGCTTCGGCTGCATCTGCTACGTCACGCTGGGCTGTTTCGGTTGCCGATTTAGCTTGGAGCGGTTCCTCTTCTTCCACCCGTTGCACAGCAGGCGCATTCATCATCGCGCTCATGGCTTTGAGCTGCGTGGAGCGCGCGCTGTTTTGTGCCATCTGTTGAAAGGTGTTGAGCTGATGGCTTTGCGGGCTGTTGTTGGCGGTGTCTTGTAGCTGGCGCTGTGCGGTGGCTTGCGGGCGAAGGTCAGACAATTCGCTTTGAGCAGCACTCGAATTTCTTTGCTGGTGTTGCGTTGCCAATTGGCTGCTGCGTTGCGCAGGTTGTGTTGCGTCGGTCTTCGCTTGCTGCATCGTTGCGGAAGAACTCATGACTCGCCTCGCGTAAGGGAAATGCCATCAGAAGGAGCGTCTATTCTAACGGCAAAGCGGATGGCCTTTTCTTATTTTGGTGAAAATTTAACAATGTCAAAAAATAAAGGCACAGATGGGAAGGTGCGGATTGAGCTATGAACTGGCGGACGAGGCGAGTCTATCCGTCGCAACACTCACAAAAGATACTACCCAATAAACATGCGCCCCGTGGCATGAAAACACGCCACAAGCCGCATACATATTAAGGGATGCTATGAGCAAATAATGAAAACGCTCAGCTTAATATTCTGAAATGCTGGTGATGCGTAGTGAATGGTGCCAGCGGCGGTAGGTGCGTACTACGCTGGGTTGCCGATGCGATGCGCGTGGGAAGCGGAAAGGAAGTGGGCAGTCGCACGCTTTCAGGCGGCTTGCGTAAAACAAGATACCCGGTTGCGGCCTTGCTGTTTGGCGTCGTACATCGCCTGATCGGCGCGGCGCTGAATGGCGGCGATATTTTGTTCGCAGCCTTCGCCGCTGGCGACGCCGATGCTGGCGGTGACTTTAATGCGTTGATGGCCGATCTGCGGCATCAGGTTTTCAATTTCGCTGCGCATATATTCAGCCAGTTTCACTGCACCGCTTAAATCGGTTTCCGGCAGAAAAACTGAAAACTCTTCACCACCGATACGGCCAACAGCATCACTTTGCCTGACTGATTTCTGCAGTTGTTTGGCGACAGCTTTCAGCGCGATGTCACCGGCTTCATGGCCATAGGTATCGTTAATTTTTTTGAAGTGATCAAGATCGACAAACAGCACCGCGAACGATTGCTGGTGGCGGTTTGCCAGGTGGATCAATTGATCGCACGTCGCATAATACGCGCCCGCGTTCAGCAAATCGGTCAGCGGGTCGTGGCTGGCGATATGACGCAACTGACGGTTAGACTCGCGCATGCGGATGAAGTACGACACCGAGCGCGCACCATAAACATGAAAAAAAGCCCCCAGATACATCAACGCTGCGAGCAAGGTTGCTATCGCATTTGTTGAATAAGGATGCGGCAAAAAAGCATTGCCCAATGCCAGACCAATGAGCGTGCCTATGGTAATCAACATACCCGCACGCTGACCGAGCAAAATATAAACACCCGGAATATTCGTAAAAAACCAGATCACCCGCATCTCATCTTCCGACACAAAATACAGCGCAGAAACATACTCCAGCAGGCATAAGCACTCGTACATCCAGGCCACCGCCATATAGCGTTGCGGTTGCCCGCGCAAGACCAGCCAGATCACCAGACTGATGAGCGTAAAACACGTCATCGAAACGACATGGATGGCATCGATATGATTTACCCCGCTGGCGACGCCCGCCAGCAACAGCGCGGTCACCCCCGCACCTGCCAGCAATAAAATGCATAAAAACCGGAATTGAAACGCCCGGTATTCCTCATTTTTAAGGAAATCAATATTGCCGTATAAAAGACGATTCAGTGCGAGCATTGACGTTGCGTGATCCGTATTTTGAAGGAGTAACCACTGTCAATGATACGCCTGACACAGACCAAACTGCGCAGATTTCTGCGCTTAGTGGGAGTGTTTGGCAACAGCATCTGGTTGCCATTTTCTGCCGAAATACCAGCGCTAAAAAACAGAGTGGCAAGTAGCAAAAAGGGTTGCGGAAGGAGTGCGTATGCTACGCTTGCGGTAAGACAGCGCGTGTTAATTCGGCAGTAAAAATTGGTCTGCGCTGAAAGCTGTTCACGGTGAATAAATACGTGCAGCAAGATAATTTTTAACGGAAATCCTTAATGGAAAAAGTTCGGAATTTGCACTTTCAATCAGCCTTGCTGTTGGTCGCCTGGCTGTGGTCTTCTTGCTGCTTTTCACAAACGACACTGGTGTCAGTAGAGAGTGTCAAAAAAGCGAATTCGACACTGGTTGTTGCGAATAACCGAAGTCGTATTCCTCTGACCTTAAGCTTGAATTTAGTTCGTTCCAGTAACATCGCCTCCGGCACAGGCTGGCCGATAGTGCGCTATATTGCACCCGGACAAACGCTGGAGTTAGTCGAAATTTCCGCATTCAATAAGCAGCAGAGATACGAGTTTTTTTATAAATTTAATTATGTGATTGGCTCGCCAGTTGCACAGCATGATCCGACTGCGAAATACAGATTGCCTTTTATTTCAGAGCAACCCGTCTTCGTCGGTCAGGCACCAGATGGCCCGATTTTTTCTCACAATGCAGTTTCAAATAAAAATGCCATCGATCTCGTCATGCCTATCGGTACGCCGATTGTTGCGGCCAGATCTGGTTATGTCATCGAAAACATCAAACAATTTGCAGATAATGGACTGGCGAAGCCTGAGTTTATGGACAAGGCAAACCTCGTGCGGATTCTTCATGACGATGGCACTTGGGCAGACTACGTGCACCTGAAACAATATTCGTCTCACGTCTTTCCGGGGCAAAGAATCGAGGCTGGCATGTTCATTGGGCTATCGGGGAATAGCGGATTTTCTACGGAGCCGCATTTGCATTTCCACTTACAGAAAAACGCAAACGGCATCATCGTCTCGCTGCCAATAGAATTCTGGCACCAAATCAAGGGCAAAATAACACCTCGCTATCACACTTGGCTTCCTTCTGAAAAAAATACTTCAACGACAACGATTCCGACAAAAAAATTAAAGGAATGTGTGAGAAAAGATTTGATCATTGACGACGCAGTGTTGAAATGTATGAAGCGAGCTTAATCTTGTGAGATAAGGCGACACACAATGATTTGGCGGTCAAAATTGGTCTGCGCCGAAAGCTATTCACGCTGAAGAACTACGTACCGCCAGCGATATGTGAACGTCGGTCATTCGGCATGAGAAAGGCGCGAGAAAGAAAATCACCGCTTGCCCCGAAAGATAGATTTCGTCAATATTCAGAAAAAACGATCTCTCAGTAAAGATAAGCCTCTTGGAACCAAAACCTGCCAAAAGCCGCATAAACATTGAGTCGGTGACGCATGTTACATTTGCTTAATACTGATTTTTTCGGATAAAAGTACCAACACTCTTTCGTGAATAAAATCAGCAATTTCTTTTGAAGAAAATTTATTTGCGTCGATATAACCGTCGGTTTTGAAGATTCCATCTACTGCACCATCATCAGTTCTAATGAACATGATTTGTTTGAATTCCTTATCAAGGATAATTTCTCGTATGGCTCGAAATTCAATGTTGCACCATTTTTTTTCTTGATATCCACTTGATAGAAATACGACAATAAGAGTGCTTTGATTGCGATAAATATTTTGTAACAGCGTATCTAAAGAAGGACGTGCCAGTTGTGACTGATAATGAAAGTCGTAAAAATAGGAATGTCGGCCAATTAGCGAGTCAAGAGCTTTAGCCACATTGCGGACTAGCTCACGATCTTCGCCAGGAAATGAAAGCGCTACGTCGAAATGATGGTTCTCAATGTTTATAACGTTCGAGGAGTCGGTAGCACCTTCATTTTGATCCAAGTTTTTTCCTGAGAATAAGCGATCATTGCTTTGATGATCAGGTGAGTCTTTTACTTGATCATCTATCAGTAGACTGTTAAACGGCGATTGTTCTGTTTGGTTCAAATATAGAAGATATTGCTTTAGTGATTGTTTAACGATATCGCGTAGAATTGGGATGTGCTCTTTCTCTAACTGATTCGCGACTATGCCAGCGTTCCCATCTGAAATTTCTGCCATTTGGGCTTGCATAGCAAGCTGATTTGTTGAACCATGCATCGCTTCGGTCGCCGTCAACATACCCAAATTCATTAAGACCTCACTAGCTGATATTTGCCTCGCAGATAGTGCAGAAGAGTCCTCAAAAAATAATTTTTTTCCTAAAGTTCCTGCTAAATATCCCCATCTCAACTCGTTCGAGAAATGTTTTGCGTTGGCAATTGAATCGTGTAAAACAAATTCATTTCGTTTGCTTTCAAAATACCCTTCAGGAATGAAATCTCTAAGATCAGACAATAGCATGGCCCTAAGTTGTTTTAATATCCACCAGTCCATATTTTCTTAATTTGAAAGTTTGTAATTTAGTGTTATTTGTCTTAGATGATCTATCTTTTCTAAAGAAATGACGTATAGAGGAATTTCACTTTCCCCAACTATCCTTCAAAGTAGTCACCCGATTAAACACAGGTTTCCCCTTCACAGAATCCACGCGATCTGCGACAAAATATCCATGGCGTTCAAATTGCAAACGTGTGTCTGGTTCGACGTTGACCATGCCTGGCTCAACGTAGGCGCGGATGGTTTCTAAAGAAGACGGATTCAACAACGTCATAAAGTCTTTGCCGCCTGCGTCTGGATTCGCATCGGTGAACAGGCGGTCGTACAGGCGGACTTCGGCTTCTAAGGCGTCGGCGGCGTTGACCCAGTGGATGTTGCCTTTGACTTTGTAATTCGCGCTGCCTTCAGTGCCGGATTTGCTGTCGGCGAAGTAGTTGCAATGCACAGCAATCACATTACCGTTTTCATCTTTATCGCAACCGGTGCATTCCACGACGTAGCCGTAACGCAGGCGCACTTTGTTGCCGGGGAACAGGCGGAAGTAACCTTTGATGGGTTCTTCCATGAAGTCTTCTTGTTCTATCCACAGTTCTTTGCCGATAGTGAATTCGCGGTTGCCGCGTTCTGGGTGGTGCGGGTGAACGGGGGCGCTGCAGGAAATATTTTCGCCTTCAGGGAAGTTGTCGATAATCAGTTTCAACGGGCGTAGCACGGCGGTGGCGCGTGGTGCTTTCGGGTCGAGGTCTTCACGCAGGCAGCCTTCGAGTGTGCTGTAATCGATCCAGCCATCAGAGCGGGTCACGCCTATGCGTTCGCAGAAAAGTTGGATGGATTCTGGTGTGTAGCCACGGCGACGGATGCCGACGATGGTGGGCATGCGCGGGTCGTCCCAACCGCTGACGATGTTTTGCTCTACCAGTTGGCGCAGTTTGCGTTTGCTGGTGACGACGTAGGTTAAATTCAGGCGCGCGAATTCGTATTGGCGTGGCACGGGTTGTTTGAAGAAACCGCCTTCGGCTGCGCGGGCGATGATCCAGTCGTAGAACGGACGGTGATCCTGGAACTCTAAAGTGCAGATTGAGTGCGTAATGTTTTCGATTGCGTCTTCGAGCGGATGCGCGTAGTCGTACATCGGGTAGATGCACCATTTGTCGCCGGTATTGTGATGATGCGCGTGACGGATGCGGTAGATCGCCGGGTCGCGCATATTCATATTCGGTGACGCCATGTCGATTTTGGCGCGCAGGATGTGGGCGCCATCGGCAAATTCACCGGCTTTCATGCGGCGGAATAAATCTAAAGATTCGCTGGCTGCGCGATCGCGGAATGGTGAGTTCACGCCAGGCCGTGAGAAATCACCACGATTCGCCGCCATGTCTTCAGGGCTTTGGCTATCGACGTAGGCATGACCTGCATTGATCAGGTATTCGGCAATCGCGTAGAAAGTGTCGAAATAATTGCTGGCGTAATATAGGTGATTGCCACCGCCGTTTTGTGCTGAGGCTTGCCAGTCGAAACCCAGCCATTTGACGCTGTCCATGATGGTGTCGACGTATTCCTGATCTTCTTTCTCTGGATTGGTATCGTCAAAGCGCAGATGGCAAACGCCGTTGTAATCGCGGGCTAAGCCGAAGTTGAGGCAGATCGATTTGGCGTGGCCGATGTGCAGGTAGCCATTTGGTTCTGGCGGGAAGCGGGTGATGACGGTTGGCATGCCATCACGCTTGTAAGTGCCAGCAGCATTGTCGTTATCGATAATGGCGCGTAAAAAATTGGAAACGGGTGCGGCGGTTTCTGCTGCTGCCTTATTTTTGTTGTCGTTGCTCATAAATTAAACCGATAAAAAATAGATGTTTGAAACGAGACTGAGGTGCTGGTTCGTTGTACGGCAGGCAGATGGCAGGCAGGTCTCTGGCAAATTGCTTTGCGCAGGTGGTGTGCAAGGGACGCCCAACCTGATCTGTGCTCGTGAGCGAACGTGCGCTTCAGTGCTTCCATAATGGGATGACAAGCATTTTACCGTAGCGCAGCACAGAAAGCGCATTTGTTTGGCGGGTGTTTGTTGTGCGGGTGCTGGCGCTTGGCGTGAGCGTCATTGTCTGGCGTACCACGCATAAAAGACTGATGCAGGACGGATGCTGAAACTGAGCATAGCCGGGTGGTGTTGTACTCGCCCAGCGGCAACACCGATGCATCAGTCTTATCAGTCTTTTTTGTATTCGACGCGGTTTCTGCCATTGTGTTTGGCCATATACAGGGCATTATCAGCGCGCCGTATCATTTCTGAGATATTGTCGGGATGGCGGTAAGCGGCAACGCCAAAACTGGCGGTGCGTTTGCCTATGGTGTCGAATTCGTAGGCTTCGATCGCAGCACGCAGTTCTTCCGCAACAGCAATTGCGTCTTCTGCGGTAGTTTCACGGAAGATGACGATGAATTCTTCGCCGCCCCAGCGCCCAACGGCATCACTGCTGCGCACGTTTTTTTGCAGAATTTTACCGATGCTGATCAGCACCTGATCACCGACCTGATGGCCGTAGGTATCGTTGACGGATTTAAACTTATCGACATCAATAATGGTCAGAGCAAAAGCGCTGCCATAACGCTGACTGCGCAGATGTTCTTCATCAAGGATGGTTTCGAGCTTGAAGCGGTTGTATAAACCCGTCAGGCGGTCGGTATTGGACAGATATTCGAGATCCTGATTTTTCAGTTCAAGCTGGCGGGTACGTTCGCCGACCAGTTTTTCCAGATTGGTATTGACCTCGAGCATTTCATCGTGGCTGCGCTGAATTTCAGACGCCATTTTATTAAAACCATCTTCGAGTTCCTGAATCTCCCCACCGGAATTGGCGAGGATGCGGGTGCTGAAATCGCCTTGTGCCATGCCGTGCACGCCGTCGATCAGGCGCGAGAGCGGGCGTGTCAGATCATTACTCATGCGCAGCGCCAGTACGGATGCAAACGCAGTGCCTATGACGCCGATCAGCAGACTGACAATCGCAAACAGGTTTTTACTGCGCTGGCTGGATGCGGTACTGAGTTCCAGATAGACGTAGCCCAGCAGCTTGGCTTTTTCTGCCCTTTCTTTGGTTGTGCTGTCGAATAAATCAAATGCATCACCTTCGGTATTGCCCTGATAAATCGGGGCACCGAAAATCAGACTGCCTTTTCCTTTGGAGATACGGCCTTCCATGGCGGCACGCTGGTGGTCAGCGGTGAGCACATCGGGTTTGCCGCTGATGGCAAGGATATGCCTATCAGTATCAGTAATAATCACCGCTTGCGAATCATCTTCTTTCATGATCGCCTGCGCCATCGACTGCAAGACTTCGCGATTGCCGGAGAACACGCCGTATTCGCAAGCAGGGGCGAGATGACGTGTGATCAGGGCGCCGCGTGCTTTGAGCGCTCCATCAATTTCAGTAATACCGACCACGACGACCAACACCGTCAGTAAGATCATGATGGCCCATACCGGCACCAGGGCGATAAACAGTATGCGTTTTGATAGTTGCCAGTTTTTCATTGTACCGGCTCCGATAGTTGCTTGAGCTGGCGTTGAATTTCATTGTCCGACTCGATGCTGATGCCAAGTGAGCGGGCAACCTGCTGATTCGTATTTAATGAAAAATAGCGTGGATACTGTGGTGCAGGCAAGCCGCTGCCGGGCGCCAGATTGGCGATGATTTCTGCCACCTGCTGGCTGATCTGGGCTGGTGAGCTATAGACCGCAGCGAGAGCACCTGCCTTGACGTAGGACGCTGAAAACCCGAATAAGGGAACTTGCTGGCGGTAGCTGGTTAATAAAATGCTGGGGATATTATTGCGGTTATATATTTGCGCATCGGGTACGGCCAGTATCACATTGCTGTTGTTTAAAAGCCTGCGCAGGGCGCTCAGTAAATCTGCATCATCGATAACGGTTTCGATATTCAGATTCAGATCAACTTCTTTTGCCGCGGTTTGCAGGGCGGCGATGTAGTCGCTCGATTCTCTGCCGAGCAAGATGCCGACTTTGGGGCGCGTTGGCATGGTGGCGCGTATCAAGCGCAACTGTCTTGTCCACGACTGATCCATATACACCGCTGAAAACCGCCGCTGGTCCTGGCTGCGGTTATATTGCTTCGCTGTTTTGATGAAGGTTGCCCGTGGGACCAGTACGTTCAGTACAAGATTGGTAGCAGGCTTTTGCGCCATCGCCACCATGGCTGGCGTGCCAACGGCGATCACCAACTGGTTAGCGGTAGCACGGCTGAATTCATCATTTGCCATATTTTTCAGCGAGAGCAGCCTGACCGAGGTTTTATTTGATGGCTGCAAAAGACTGTTGAGGTGATTCGCAAATTCTTCGTATGCGGCACCTTCGTCACTCAGGACAATAGTGATGTTATCCAGCGTGTACGCCGACGCAGTGACGCCTGAGAACAGCATGAGTGCCCACGCGAGCAAGCAGGCGTAGCACTTGCGGCGCAAATCCCTGCTGATCAGTCGGCGTAAGCGTCCCATGATTTAAAAGTCGATCTTTAGTTTTAGTCTGGTTAAGCGGCCAGGAAATTCGTTGTCGTGGCGATATTCAAAGTAATGTGCGTTCGCAATGTTCTGCAAGATCAACGCGAGCTCGGCCTGATTCCCTGCCATTTTGAATTGGTAGGCAAGGCGGCCATCAAAACGGCGATTGCCATCGACGTAATAACCACGATTCATGACGGGATTGAAATCGGTCGCATTGAATTTCGTTTTCGCTACCTGATAGGCGACCAGGCTGCCTTGCCATTGCTCATTAAATTTATGGCTGATTAACAGGCTGTGGCTGTATTTAGGCAATGAGTCGCTATAAATAACGCCGTTGATGTTGTCACTTTTGACGGTGCCTCCTGATAATCCATAAATAATACGGGTCGCATCACCCAGCGGCGCTTTGACTTGCAATTCATAACCACGCATTAATGCGCGACCGGCATTCAGGTCGCCGCTTATCGCAGATTTTTCTTTGCGGACATCGATCAGCTCATTGTAATCGTCATAAAAAATGCGGAAATCGACATCGGCTTTGGCGATTTTACCCATGTAGCCAATTTCGGTTGATTTGACGCGTTCCGTTTGCAGTGGTGGCAAGTTGGGGTACATATCGGCACCGCGCCAGTAGCCCTCATAGATCTTTTCATATACGGAAGGAGAGCGGGTGGCACGTGAATGACTGATTCTGAATGTGTGATCAGGAGAGACATGCCAGTTGAGTGCAATCCTTGGTGTAACGTCGCTGCCGGTGTAGGTATTGTGTTCTGCCATCGCCCCGGCATTCAGCACCAGATCAGGACGGACTCGCCACTCCAGATTACCGAATAATCTTTGCAGATGGTAAGGAAAATCACCGTAAAGGTAATGGTTATCACCGACCCCCAGATAATACGGTGCATAGGTACTGTCGTAGCGTACGCTACCGCCCCACACCAGACGGGTATTTTTAAACGGTGAAAAGGTGTGTTGCGCTTCCAGATCAAACCGGCTGAATCTCGCGTCGCCATCACTGATGCCATCGGAATCGATCAACCTGGCATTGACTCTTTCCTGCGTATGAAACGCTTTCACCGATAACTCGCCGCCTGATTCCAGCGCACGGCGCCAGTAGAGCATTTCAAAATGATTTTCAGCCCTGCGCGTGACTGCGGCGACGTTGTCATATTCGCCGACTTCGCGCGGGCCGCCATTGTAGCCAAACTGAAATTCCAGCGTGTCGCTGGCGTTGATCTGGTAATCAGTACGCAGATTGAAAATCTGCATCGTCTTGTTATCGTATTTATTCAGTGTCCAGAATTTATCCTGTGAGGTCGGATGCTGGATCAATGCGTTTTCCCCTTCATCCTTGCGTATGCTCGCAGTCAGCCGGTAGCTGAGATCGCCACTTTTTGCGCCATAACGAAACACACCTTCTGAGCGGCTGTTGCCGTATGAAAAGGAGGCTGAGGCACCCTGGGATTCCGCCGCATGAGTGGAGATGATATTGATGACCCCAAGATAAGAGTTAGCGCCATAGCTGGCTGAATCCGGGCCGCGTATCACTTCTATGCGTTCAATATCTGCCAGTACTATTGGCAAATCGCTCCAGTTAACGCCACCAAACAAGCCTGAGTAGACCGAGCGGCCATCAATCAATACTTGCATGCGATCAGATGTCGTCGTTGTCACCATGCCGTGATAGGCAACGGTACTGTCTGCGGAGAAATATGGATCAGCATGATATGCCACGTACATGCCGGGAACCAGCCGGAAGATTTCGGACAGATCCCAGGCACCGGAATCTTTGATCATTTGCTTATCAATGACGGTGACCGCCGCAGGTGCTTCGTTAATGGGCTGAGATAAGCGCGATGCGGACAAAACGACGGGAATATCATCCAGAAAAAGAGATTCGCCTCTTTCAGCCGATTCTTCTACAAATCCGGCTTGCGCGTTCAGGTAAGGAGCAAATAGCAATACTGCAAATAAACGTCTGTATTTGCGGCTTGATACGCGACGCGAAAATACAGCATCTGGCATGCTAAAAACGGTTGGCAAAATAGGCTCCGGAAGGCGTCAATACTTGATTTGAGCTTAACACAGCACTTACGTGCCGCTGTCGTACCAATGCAACTTTGCGGGTAATCTGCCGGTGTTTTTTCGTAAAACTCTGCGATGGTCTTTCTTGTGGGAAAAATTCTTTGCTTCTTCGACAAAAAAGTGTCTGATCGGTTATGGTTTCGTCATAAACATATGCATTCTGATCCTTATTTGTCGTGCGTAAAGTTGATGTGCAGAACTGGGCTCGCGGTAGAATAGCGGGATGACTACAGAATTAACACTTTCTCCAGAAGCGAACGCTCAAGCAACATCCGCTGCGCCGTCCGATCCAAAATTTGTCCATTTACGTATCCACTCTGAATATTCGATTGTGGATGGTCTGGTGCGTATTGATGACGTGATTAAGGCTGCAGCCAAAGACATGCAGCCAGCAATGGCGATTACCGATCTGGCAAATTTATTTGCCATGGTTAAATTTTATAAAGCCGCCCGGGGCAAGGGGATTAAACCGATTGCTGGCTGTGATGCCTGGATTACCAATGAAACCGACCGTGAAAAACCATCACGTTTGATGTTGTTGGTCAAAAATCGCAAGGGTTATTTGCAACTTTGTGAATTGTTAGCGCAAGCCTGGCTGACGAATCAATACAAAGGCAGGGCGGAGATACGCTTTGAGTGGTTGCAGAAATTGCATGAGCAGGGCGAAGGCGGCGGCTTGATCGCCTTATCCGGTGCGCATTTTGGCGATGTCGGCGTGGCGATTGATAATGGCAATCTGGTATTGGCAGAAGAGCATGCGCGCCGTTGGGAAAGTATTTTTCCTGACCATTTCTATATCGAAATTCAACGTGCAGGCCAGGCCAACATGGAAAATCATGTGCGGCACGCGGTGGCGCTGGCAAAGAAATTACGTCTGCCGGTGGTGGCGACGCATCCGGTGCAATTCCTGAGTAAAGACGACTACATGGCGCACGAAGCGCGGGTCTGTATCTCAGAAGGCGACATGCTCGCAAATGGTAAGCGTGTGCGTCGCTTCAACGACCAGCAATGCTTTAAGACGCAGGCAGAAATGCAGGCGCTGTTTGCCGATATGCCGGCGGTTTTGCAAAATTCCGTAGAAATTGCCAAACGCTGCAATTTGACGCTGGAACTCGGTAAACCTAAGTTACCTGATTTTCCTACCCCTGATGGTATGGATATCAATGAGTTTCTGGTCCATGAGGCGAAGCGCGGGCTGGAATTCCGTCTGCAGCATCTGTTTCCGAACGAAGAGAAACGTGAGAAAGAGCGCGCCCGTTATGAAGCGCGTTTGAAGTTTGAAACCGACACCATTATCAAGATGGGGTTTCCCGGTTACTTCCTGATTGTTGCTGACTTTATTCAATGGGCAAAAAATAATGGCGTACCCGTCGGCCCGGGTCGTGGTTCCGGTGCAGGCTCACTGGTCGCATATTCACTGCTGATTACTGATCTCGATCCTTTGCAATACAACTTGCTGTTTGAACGTTTCTTAAATCCAGAGCGGGTATCCATGCCCGACTTTGATATTGACTTCTGTCAGGAAGGCCGTGACCGCGTTATTCAATACGTGAAAGATCGCTATGGCAAGGAAGCGGTGTCGCAGATCGCCACCTTCGGAACGATGGCGGCCAAAGGTGCGATTCGTGACGTGGGGCGCGTACTGGATTTTGGCTATATGTTTTGCGATGGCGTTTCCAAACTGATTCCATTCAAACCCGGTAAGCAGGTGACGATTGCTGAGGCGATTGTCGAAGAACCTTTGCTAGCCGAGCGTCAGGAAAACGAAGAGGAAGTCAAAACTTTGCTCGATCTGGCGCAGCAAGTTGAAGGCATTACCCGCAATATCGGTATGCATGCCGGTGGCGTGTTGATCGCACCGGGCAAGCTGACGGATTTCTGCCCGCTCTATACGCAGGGCGGTGATTCTGGCGTGGTCTCGCAATACGATAAAGATGACGTCGAAGCCGTCGGTCTGGTGAAGTTCGACTTTTTGGGTTTGACGACACTGACGATTCTTGATCGTGCCGTACGCTATATCAAAATGCTGGATCCGTCGATGGCGGAGTTTGATTTGGCGAAATTGCCGCTGGATGACAGGGCGTCGTATGAATTACTGACCAAAGCGAAAACCGTCGCGGTATTCCAGCTGGAAAGTCGTGGCATGCAAGGCATGTTGAAAGATGCGCGCCCCGATCGCTTTGAAGACATTATCGCGCTGGTGGCTTTGTATCGCCCGGGTCCTATGGATCTGATTCCTGATTTCTGTAAGCGTAAGCACGGTGAAAAGTTTGATTATCCCGATCCGCGTACTGAGGGCATTTTGTCGGAAACCTACGGCATCATGGTGTATCAGGAACAGGTGATGCAGATGGCGCAGGTGGTCGGTGGCTACTCGTTGGGCGGTGCGGATTTACTGCGTCGTGCGATGGGTAAAAAGAAAGCCGAAGAGATGGCAGAACATCGCCAGATTTTCCGCGACGGTGCAGCCAAAGACGGTTTGCCGCAAGAAAAAGCCGACGAGATTTTCGACTTGATGGAAAAATTTGCGGGCTATGGTTTTAATAAATCCCATGCTGCCGCCTATGCGCTGTTGTCGTATCACACGGCTTACCTGAAAGCCCATCACCCGGCCGCGTTTATGGCAGCCAATATGTCACTCGCAATGGATGATACCGACAAGGTAAAAATCTTAGTCGAAGACGCGATGGATATCTGCAAGCTGAAAATGCTGCCACCGGATATCAATCAATCGGATTACCGTTTTATGCCGGTCGGTGAACCCGGCAAGAAAGCGACGCAAATACGTTATGGCATGGGCGCGGTCAAAGGCTCGGGGCAAAATGCGATAGAAAATATCATGGCGGTACGCGCCGCCGATGGCCCTTTCAAAGATTTGTTTGATTTCTGTAAGCGGGTCGATAAACGTCAGGTCAATCGCCGCACGATAGAGTCTCTGATCCGCGCTGGTGCGATGGATTGTCTCGGAAAAGATCGTGCCGTGTTGTTAGCGACGGTATCACTGGCGATAGAAGCGGCGGATCAGGCAGAGGCTGCGGCAAATCAGGTCAGCCTGTTCGGTGACGATGATGATCTGATTCCACCGCCAGATTACATTGATGTTCCGGTCTGGTCTGACAAAAAGCGTTTAACAGAAGAAAAGCTGGCGCTGGGCTTTTACTTATCCGGCCATTTGTTCGATTCGTATGCGCCGGAAGTGCGTCAGTTCATCAAGACGACGTTAGCGAAAGTTGAGCCTTCGCGTGATTTACGCCTGATCTGCGGCATCATTACCGGTGTCCGCACTCAGATGACGCAGCGTGGCAAGTTGCTGATCGTGACGCTGGATGACAGTACGGCCGTGGTCGAAGTCACTGTCTACAGCGAGATCATGGAAGAGTTCAAATCCTTGTTTAAGGAAGATGAATTTCTGGCCGTGCTGGGCAAAGTCTCGGAAGACCGCTTCTCAGGTGGCTTGCGGATTTCGGCAGAAAAAGTTATGGATATCGGTCGGGCTAGGGTGCAGTTTTCTCAGGGCTTACGTCTGACTTTACAAGCCAGCACCGATACCAAAAAACTGCAGGAATTGTTGAAGCCGCATCTGAATGCGGATGGCTGCCCGGTATTGATCAGCTATCAGAATGCGGAGGCGAGTGCCGAATTGTATTTATCCGATCAGTGGCGCGTGAATCCTGACGATAATTTACGTCTGAGTCTGGGTGAATGGTTGTCTCCGAAAAATGTCACGATCGAATACGCCTGATTTCATGCTGACTGATAATCTCCTTACCGCTGACGCCAGTGTCATTCCAGCAGCACATCTGAGCGTGCCGCCGGAACGACACTGGCGTCAGCGATTGCCTGAGCAGATACTGATGTGTCTGCCGCTGACTCTGTTTTTTCCGGTCGGTGTGATGTATGCCGGTATCTTTTTTTTCTATCTCACACTGATCCTGTCGGGACAAGCATCACGCAAACTGGATAACATCCGGCAGAGCCCAATGTTGATGCCGGTGCTGCTGCTGACGGCAGTCAGTGTCGTCATCGCACTGACGCAACAGCGACCGCCTGAGATGGGAAAAGAGTTCTGGCCCGCGCTGATGCATTACCAGACTTATCTGTTGCTGCTGCCGTTTCTGGCGCTTGATGCGGGAGAGTGGCAGCGCAAAGCGGTGTCAGTTTTTTTTGCTGGTGCCGTGATGGCTTCGACCTTATTCGTTGCGAATTTCTTTCATGTCTTGCCGGATAACACGCTGTTCCACAGCTATGTTTTGTATCAGGGTAATAAAGCCATTTTGCTCGGCGTCTTGTTAGCGATCGCGGCAGGCTGGATGCTGCATGAACTGCGTTTGCGACAAAATCATTATCTGTTGCGCATTCTGGTGTTGCTGTATGTGGTGGTGGCCTTGGTGTTGCTGTCAAAGACACGCACCGCGAGCCTGATGTTTTTCCTGATGGGCGGCCTGATCTTGTTGCGCAATCTACGATGGAATTTACGCAGCCTGTTGTTACCGTTGGTGTTGTTAGTCACCATCGCAGCGTGCTTGAAATATGTTGCAGACTTGCCGCGTCCGGCGAGTTGCGTTGTGAGTCAGGTGCAACTGCCACCTTGGGAGATCGCCAAATTACGCGCCGTTTGCACAATACAACAAGTGAACGATTTTGCGCATGGAAAAAAATCATCAGATGATGACGGCATGCGTGCTGAGATTTACCGGATTACCACAGGCATGATTGCGGAAAAACCGTGGAGTGGACACGGTATTGCATCGTGGATGCCGAATTACCGGCAGCGCTCACAAGGTTTGAGCAGCAACGGCATGACGACGCCGCATAATGACTACTTGCTGTATGCAACAGAGTTAGGCATGGCGGGCGTTGCGGCCTTGCTGTGGATCTGGTTCAGTCAGTTCAGAATCGCCAGAAGAATGGCGTTCAGTAAAGATAATTCAACGAAAGACAAAGCTATGCTGTTGAGCATGTTAACCTTGGCGATGATGACAGGGGCGATGTTCAATGCGATTTTGCGCGATGCGGTGTTCGGTCTGGCATTCATGATTTTGCTGGCGATTTCACTAGCCGGTTTGCGTCAGAATATGCTCAGAGATAAAGCGAATCAGGCCTGAAGCAATTGGTGCCGGTTGCGTTGTGGCGATAGGCTTGAATGCACAAGGTGTGCTGGAACAGTTTTGATGGGGAATATTTCAGAATGAAAAAGCAATCCCCTATATCTGCTGCGCCTGACAGGTCAAAAATGCCTGAAAACCCGCATAAAATATAAGACATTATAAAAAATATGAGTTTGATTAATAAAGAAACGATCACAGTATTTCAGCGGCTATGGATATCGGTACAGGCATATCGCTCGCGGATTTTGCTGGCATTGCTGACGATGCTGGGCACCGCGGCGACCGAGGTCATGTTTCCGAAAGTGCTGGGTTATCTGCTCGATCACGGCTTTAAAGGTGAACAATCGCATATGGCTTTATGGAAAATTCCGGTCGCGATTATCGGTATTTTTCTGGCGCGCGGCTTGTGTACCTTTACGACCAGCTATCTGATGAGCTGGATTTCCACCAAATTGCTGAACGAATTACGCGCCAAAATTTTTGATCGCATACTGAACGTGCCGGTCAGTTTTTATCAGGCAGAATCCAGTAGCCGCATCATCAACACCATCATGTTTGAAGCGCAACAGATTGTGGAAATGCTGAAGGTGTCAATGACAACGCTGTTCCGCGATTCGCTGACGGTGCTGGTGCTGTTGCTGGCTTTATTGTGGCGCAACTGGCAACTGACTATCGTCGCGTTGGTGCTGATACCGGTTATGGCGGTGCTGGTACGCGGCGTCAGCAAGCGCTTGCGTAAGCTGAATCAGAATCAGCTGAGTGTGAATAATGAACTGACGCAAGTGATAGAAGAGGCGACCCGCGCGAATCAGGTGATCCGCATTTTTGGTGGTCAGCAATACGAGCAGCAGCGTTTTGAAGATAAAAATGAAAAACTCCGCGGCTATGCGATGCGTACCACGGTGGCCGTGGCTTCCACTACACCGTTGACGCAGTTAGCGGCGGCATTCGCGGTTGCCGTGGTGATCATGATTGCGGTGTCGCAGGCAGCTG
Source organism: Undibacterium sp. 14-3-2 (assembly GCF_016595265.1). NCBI lineage: Bacteria > Pseudomonadati > Pseudomonadota > Betaproteobacteria > Burkholderiales > Oxalobacteraceae > Undibacterium > Undibacterium sp. 14-3-2. Next base: position 281,580 of record NZ_JAENGS010000004.1, on the reverse strand, counting down.
CAAATCAGACCACAGCTGGTAATTTTGCAGAATTTTTCACTCTGATGCTGCTGTTACTGACGCCACTGAAACGTCTGGCGGATTTGAATGGCCCCATGCAGCGCGGGCTTGCCGCATCTGAATCGGTGTTTGGTCTGATTGATACTCCACCGGAAACAGACAGTGGTGAAAACCTGACGGCGCGCGCGCAAGGAAAACTGGAATTCGTGGCGACCAGTTTTGCTTATCCCGGACAAGAACAGCGCGCGTTGAACGATATCAACCTCAGCATACTACCGGGCGAAACCATTGCGCTGGTTGGCATGTCGGGCGGTGGCAAGACTTCGCTGGTGAATCTGGTGCCGCGTTTTTATACACCTGTGAGTGGCGATATTTTGCTGGATGGACGTTCACTGAGCGCAATCTCGCTCACCAGCCTGCGCCAGCAAATAGCGATGGTGAGTCAGAATGTGGTGTTGTTTGATGATACTGTCGCTGCCAATATTGCGTATGGTGACCCGCAGCCCGATCCGGCGCGCATTGCTGCTGCGGTGCAGGCGGCGCATCTGAATGATGTCGTGCGTGATTTGCCGGAAGGCTTGAACACCACTATCGGTGATAACGGCAATCGCTTATCTGGCGGCCAGCGTCAGCGTCTCGCAATTGCCCGGGCAATCTATAAAGATGCGCCTATCCTGATTCTTGATGAAGCGACTTCTGCACTCGACAGCGAATCAGAGCGTGCTGTGCAGGAAGCACTGGATGAACTGATGCAAGGGCGAACGACACTGGTGATTGCACACCGGCTTTCCACAATTGAGCGCGCGAGCCGGATTGTGGTGCTGGTGGACGGACGGATTGCCGAGACCGGTACGCATACAGAACTGTTGACCAGAGACGGCGTGTATGCAAACCTGTATCGTTTGCAATTTGCAGATTAAACCAGATACACGGTTGCTGCAGCAGCATTCTGAGCGTCTGAAGGTATTTGCGTATTGCTGGCATCAGTTTTGCGTAAACCCGATCAGTACTGTGTACTATGCTGTAGAACTTTTTTAATCCGGATGATGAGCTCTTTTTCATGGAACAAGTAGCACGATGATGCAATCAGTTTCACCACCAACGCCGCGATTACTGGTAATCGCTCCGAACTGGATAGGTGATGCAGTAATGGCGCAGCCATTGTTGCAACTACTCCGGCAGCAATATCCTCAGCATGCAATCGATGTGTTGGCACCGACATGGGTGGCACCGGTTCTGCGGGCGATGACTGAGGTTGACACTATATTGGAGACGCCGTTTAAACATGGCGCATTGCAATTACGTGAGCGATGGCGTTTTGCCCGCTTACTGTGCAGGCGTGGCTATGATGCGGCCTATGTGTTACCAAATACCCTGAAATTTGCACTGCTGCCCTGGATGGCAGGAATAAAAAAGCGTGTCGGCTATAGAGGCGAAAGTCGTTACGGTCTGATCAATGTGATGCACTTTGACGACAAAGCGCATCCCCGACCTATGGTGACGTTTTATGCAGCACTGGCTTTTTCTCCGTCACCGCAGGCGCCGTTGAACTTGCCAAGGCCAACACTGACAGTCAGTGCTGCTCAACGCGCCGCAGCGTTGAAAAAGGCCGGTTTATCCGATGAAAAGCCTGTGATCTGCTTCGCCCCCGGTGCGGAATTTGGTTCCGCAAAACGATGGCCAGCCAGCCACTTTGCGACGCTGGCGAAATTAGTGCTTGTCAGTTATCCGCAAGCGCAAGTCGTGTTATTGGGATCGCCTAAAGATGCATTGGTCTGCGATGAGATCGTGGCAGCTTGTCCACAAGTGCATCACCTGGCAGGTAAAACCTGTCTGGATGATGCGGTGGCACTAATGTCAACGGCTATCGCGATGGTGGGCAACGATTCAGGACTTTTACATATCGCCTCGGCACTGAATCGCCCGGCTCTGGCCATTTATGGGCCGACAGATCCCGATCATGCACCGCCATTTTCAGATATTGCGCATTCGTTTTCTCTGCGTCTCAAATGCGCCCCCTGCAAGCAGCGCGAATGCCCGTTGGGACATCATGATTGCATGCAAAAATTAAGTCCTGATCTGGTCTGGCCGCATTTACAGTCGATTATGAAGGCGACCTCAGGTCGTGTTTAAGGACTCGGGCGAGATGCAGCAAATCATGGATTTACTCGAACGTGCCGCTGGCAAGCCTTTGCCGGACTGGGACGTGTTACGTTCGTCGTATCAGTTACGTCAGTTCAGCAAAGGTGAAAATATCTTTGGTGCCGGAGAGTGGCAACCTTACGTCTATGTTGTCCGTACCGGCATTGTGAAGCTGACTTATCTCAGTGAAGGCGGCCAGGAGTGGATAAAGTCGTTTATCGGCGAGGCGGACTTTTTTGCCTGCCCGAATGTGTTGCTGGCTGGTTTGCGTACGGATTACTTTGCGACTGCGGTTGAGCAATGCGAGATCGAGCAGGTCGATTACTCGGAAATCAATAAGCTGATCGCGCTGCATCCGGACTGGCAGCGGGCGGTACGTCAGTTACTGGAATGGCATATTGTGCGTAAGGAGCAGCGCGAGCGTGAACTTTTGACGATGGCACCGGAAGAGCGTTATCAGTCGTTTTTAAAAAACTATCCTGCGATTGCATCCCGCATACAGTTGCGCGATGTTGCCCATTATCTGGGGGTGACGCCGGAAGCATTGAGCCGCATCCGTAAGCGTATCCAAACCTGATCGGATGTTGCTGCATATACGGATTGCCGGTAACAGCATTTATGTGGCACTGAATTCCCGCACTGCCGTGGTTGTTTGAATTAAATTTAAGAGGAAGGGCGTTATGGCCGGAGGAAGTTTACTCGCACTGTTTGATGATATTGCGACGGTGCTGGATGATGTGGCGGCGATGACCAAAATTGCCGCAAAAAAGACTACCGGTGTATTGGGAGACGATCTTGCCCTGAATGCTGAGCAGGTCGCAGGGGTGCGCGCGAATCGTGAATTGCCGGTGGTCTGGGCGGTCGCGCTTGGTTCTATGAAAAATAAAGTGATACTGGTGCCGCTGGCGCTATTGCTTAATGCGCTCGCCCCTTGGGCGGTGACACCTTTGTTAATGCTGGGTGGCGCGTATTTATGTTTTGAGGGATTTGAAAAGCTGGCGCATAAGTATCTGCACAGTGTAGAAGAAGTCAGCAGCGAGCACGAACAGTTACTGGCGGCCGTCGCCCATGATGACGCAAGCATCATGGCGTTTGAAAAAGAAAAAATCAAAGGTGCTGTGCGCACGGATTTTGTTCTGAGTGCCGAAATCATCATCATTACTCTGGGAACCGTAGCGTCTGCTCCGTTTTCCTCGCAAGTGACCGTATTAGCCATGATTGCAGTGATCATGACGATCGGTGTTTATGGTTTAGTGGCCGCGATAGTGAAACTGGATGATGTTGGTTTATATCTGAAGCGCAGAAATGCAACTGGCATCGTGCGGAGTTTGCTGCAAGTGACTGGAAATGGCTTATTGGCATTTGCGCCACGTCTGATGAAATCTCTGACGGTGATCGGCACTATCGCCATGTTCATGGTTGGCGGCGGCATACTCACGCATGGCATTCATGCGATGCATGATCTGATACAGAATATCGCGCAAGGCGGAGCCGATCTGCCGCTGGTGGGCGGTGTGATCGCAGCGGTAGCCCCTTCGGTACTCGATATGCTGTTTGGTATTGTTGCCGGTGCGCTTGTTTTGGTGGTTGTGAATGTAGCGGAAAAGCTCAGGCATCTATTCAGACGTAATGCCGCATAAGCAATGACGGCAGTACACGAATAATTGTGATCGTTGATCGAAAAAAGAGGCAGGTTTTACCTGCCTCTTTTTTTATCGGGAACTATCTGACGGCGGCTCCGTCGTTTTCAGGTTTCAAAAATATATTGTCCCGGTGCCGCTCCCAGATCCGCATCGTTGCGTGGCTGCAGAGCTTTGATTTGCGTTGCCGATGAATGTCTGGCCAGCCATTGCTGCCAGTAAGTCCACCACGAGCCTTGTTCTGTTTTAGCTTCCTTCAGCCAGACATCAGGATCTTCATAGCTGGCGCCATGTCCCTTGCTTGGCATAAATTGGTAGCTGCGATGGGCATGACCCGGCTCTGAAACAATGCCCGCATTATGACCGCCCGAGGCAAGTACAAAGTCGATGCTGGTATCCGTCAGTACATGAATTTTGTAAACAGAGCGCCAAGGTGAAACATGGTCTTTCACTGTTCCCACGACAAACATTGGTATTTGTATGTCTTTCAGTGCGACAGCATGTTGGTGCACTTCGTAATGCCCCTTTGCCAGATCATTATGCAGGAACAGGTGTTTTAAGTATTCGCTGTGCATACGGTAGGGCATACGGGTTGTATCAGCATTCCATGACATCAGATCATTTGGCTTATTGCGCAGCCCTAATTGATAGTCGCGCATGATTTTTGACCAGATCAGATCGCGGGAATTCAGTAACTGGAACGAACCAGCCATTTGTTTGCCATCGAGATAGCCTTGTTTCCACATCAGGGCGTCCAGCATGGCTAACTGGCTTTCATCGATAAATAATCCGAGTTCGCCTGGTTCGCTGAAATCGGTTTGTGCCGCGAGCAAAGTAATGCTGCTGACCATGCTGGCGAATGGTTTTTCGCCATGAATTTTTTGCCCGGCCATCGCGGCAGCACCGATTGCGAGCAGGGTGCCACCGAGACAGTAACCGACCGCGTGCAACGGCTTTTTGCAAATGCTGTGAACTTCTTTTAATGCCGCAAATAAGCCGCTGTCGAGATAATCATCCATACCGAGATCGCGGTCTTCACGACCCGGGTTACGCCAGGAAATCATGAATACGGTATGACCCTGCTCAACCAGGAAGCGCACCATGGAATTATGTGGAGACAGATCCAGAATGTAATATTTCATGATCCAGGAGGGAACAATGAAAATGGGTTCTGCATAAACCTTTGGCGTTTGCGGAGAATACTGAATCAGTTCAATCAGGTGGTTGCGGAACACGACTTTGCCCGGTGTGACGGCGACGTCCCGTCCCGGTTTGAATGGAGCTTGCTCCTCATCGTTTTCTTTATCTTCATTGGTCGGCAGACTGACGCCAACGTCTTCCAACCAGTGCGTGAACCCGGACAGGATATTTTTACCGCCGCTCTGCTGCGTTGCTTCCAGAACTTCCGGATTAACCCAAGGAATATTCGACGGTGAGCTCATATCCAATAGCTGTCTGGCCATGAAGTTGACGACGTCTTCATGATGCGCCGTGACGCCACGTATACCGGTCGTCGCGGTATTCCAAAAATCCTGTGTTTGCAGAAACGCTTTCGACATTGCGTTAAATGGCCATTGCGTCCAGCCGGTATGGGAAAAGCGTGTGTCCGATGTACTGGCCGGGACGCTGTACTTTATCGCCTCGGCCGTGCTAGTTGCCCGTGTCGCTGCGTTAGGACTGAGCGTTGCTGCACGCATAAATGCGGGCCATTCGGCGGCTTGCTTTTGCAGCAGTCCGACCAATTCCATTTGTTTGCCCGGCGTGGTCGCCAGATGCATAGCCCAGTCAGCCCACGCCAGATTGACACTGGCAGGCGAAATCCCGCCTGTCAGTTTTGCGATGTGATTTTGCAGTGCCATATCCATAGGATTGACGGGGGCTTCTTCTCCGGTCAGATAACAAATCTGGTCGTGATGTTCCTTATTTGCAGGCAGGGATGTTATCGTATCCTGAAGGGGCTTATTTGTACTCATCTGACTTTCCTTTAGCGGTAGTTCCGATTGTCACAAACTTCAAAAGGGGGTGAATTGATGCGAATCAATTCGATTGTGCAACATTATCAATACACTGCGATGACTAACGTCTGGTGCTAATATGAAAAACTTTGTTTTCAATCTTCATCGACTGCCATTATGCACTTGCCCGCTAAAACAAGGCGGCGTGAAAAAAAACAGTCACCCTCGAAAAATCCTATGGTTACCCGTCAGTTTGTTTTGCCTGCATTTGTTGACTCTGAGTGGCACGGCATATGCCGCAGAATCGCTGGAGCAGGCATGGGATATCGCTCTCAAGCGTGATCATGTGCTGGCCTCTGCGCAATACAAAGAGCAGGCAGCACAACATCAGCTCAGCTCCGCGCAGGCGAATTACTTGCCTAAGCTCGCTGTCGAAGCTGGTTATTTAAGAACAGAGTCGGAGCCTGCGGCCAAGATTAATATTCCTGCTTTGCCGATGCTGAAAGGCGCCAGTCTGCCATTTGCACAGGATTCTGCCTATTTTGGTGGTGTGACGGTGTCCGCACCGCTGTACACCAGCGGGAAAATTTCATCCGGGGTGGCTGCCGCGCGGGCGCAGGCAGATGCCAGCGAAGCCCGCACCAAGCTGACCCGTAGCGAGTTAAAACTGGCAATAGCGCAGTCATATATCGCCGTGCTGCGGGCGGAACACGCGAACGAGGTTGCGAAAAGCCATATCAGCGCGGTGAGCAAGCATGTCAGCGATGTGCAGGAATTGTTCCAGCAAGGCTACGTGGCTAAACATGATTTACTGGCTTCTCAGGTGGCGCTGGCTAATGCGCAGCAACTCGGCTTGCAGGCAGCGAATGCGCTGGAACTGTCGCGTGCTGCGTACAACCGCTGGATGGGGCGCCCATACGATCAGACGGTGGAGTTGGTCGACATAGGGCTGGCAGGTCAGACGCCTACTGAAAGTGATCTGAATACCTTATTACAGACCGCCAATACCCAGCGTAAAGAATTGCAAGAACTGACGATGCAAAGTACGGCATTGCAAAATCAGGCTGCCAGTGTACGTGCCGGGCATTTGCCGCAAATCGGCGTCAGTGCAGGCTATAGCAAACTGGAAAATCGCTATCTGGCCGAAGATAAAGCATGGTGGGTTGGCGTCGTGATGAAATGGGAGTTGTTTGACGGCGGATTGATCCGGAATCAGGCATCACAACTCGCGGTCAACGCACAGGCAGTTCGCGAAGCTGAACTTGATGTCCGGGAAAAGATCGCCTTGCAGGTGCGCCAGTCCTGGTTGTCTCAGCAAGAGGCGAACGCCCGCATGCAACTGGTTTCAAAAGCAGTCGAACAGGCCGATGAAACCTTACTGCTGGCGCGTGAACGTTATCGCTCCGGCCTTGCGCCGAACAGCGATGTGCTGGATGCAGAAACCCGCCGTTTGCAGGCTTACTCAAACCGGGATAATGCCTTGTACGACAGAGCCTTTGCGCGTCTGCAATTGCAGCATGCTGCCGGACAGCTTTGATATGGCTACACATCAGTCACCGTTCACTCAGCACCTGATCGCGAGCAGTCGCCGTGCACATCAAGCGTACGCTGGCTTGTTTCTGCCTCGCGTCCCCCTTTATCAATGTGAGAATACAGATGGAAAAAAATCGTAAGTTTATCGGCCCTGCATTGTTGGGTGTTGCCGCCATCGTGATTGGCGTTGGATTTTTTTATTATCTTGCCAGCAGCCGGAAACTACCTGAAGGGCTGATCGCTGCCAGCGGCCGCATTGAAGGTGATCGTATCGTCGCCGCCGCAAAATATCCGGGCCGCATCAGTAAAATATTTACCAGAGAAGGTGACACCGTGGCGGCTGGTACGGTTGTCGCGCAACTGGAAGACACCAGTTTTCAGGCGAAGGCTGAGCAGGCCAGGCAGGCGCTGAATGCGACCGATGCGCAATTGAACGCAGCACAAGCGAATTTAGATATTGCACAACGGGAAGTGCCGATGGGCGTCAGTGTTGCTGATGCCGGTGTCAGCCAGGCACAGGCGGCGCTCGCTAAGGCCAGCGCGGTTGAACAGCAGGCGCGGCGCGATGCACAAAGACACAAAGAATTGTTTGAGCGCGGTGTCATCGAACGTCACCGGTATGAGCAGGCTGATCTCGCATGGCAGGTTGCGCAATCGGATGTGAAAGCCTCACAGGAAGCAGTGAAACGCGCGCAACAAGGCTTATCTCAGGCAGGTTTGGGAAACGATAAAGTCAAAGCCAGACAACAGGAAGTTGAAGCCTTACGGGCACAACGCGACAGAGCGGCCGCTGCAGTGGCCGAAGCCGATTCTGTGCTTGGCGATCTGGTGATCAAGTCGCCTGCAAGCGGCATCGTATTGACGCGTTTGCGGGAACCGGGCGAAGTGGTTTTACCTGGTGGCGCAGTCGTTGAAATGGTGAATCTGGATCAGTTGCATTTAAAAGTCTATGTGCCAGAATCAAAAATCGGTCAGTTGCGTCTGGGCTTACCAGTGCGTATCTACACGGATGCACAACCGGATCAGTTTTATGAAGCGACCGTCAGTTATATTTCCTCACGTGCTGAATTCACCCCTAAAGAAGTGCAGACCACGGATGAGCGCGTGAAACTGGTGTATGCCGTCAAACTGGCGATTGCAAAAAATCCTGATCATAAGCTGATGCCTGGAATTCCAGCCGATGCTGTTATACGCTGGAAAGAGAATATCACCTGGCAAAAGCCACGCTGGAAATGAACTTGTCTGCGGCAATGAAACCTGATCAACAGTCAGAGGCGGATAGCGTTGCTGCGCCGTCTGCATCGTCCGCACCGGTGGTGGATGCGCGCGAGCTGACTAAACGGTATGGCGATACCGTTGCCATGGATGGCATCAGTCTGCAGGTACAGGCAGGCGAAATTTACGGTCTGATAGGGCCGGATGGTGCGGGTAAAAGCAGTTTACTCAAAGCCGTTGCCGGTGTGCTTGCCCATGACGGCGGTGACTTACGGGTATTCGGCTGTCTGATCAATTCCGAAAAATCCAGCGAGCAGATCAAAGACCGCATTGGTCTGATGCCGCAAGGGCTGGGACAGAATTTATATGGCGATTTATCGGTAGAAGAAAATATCGATTACTTTGGCGGCTTGCGTCTGCTGAGCCGTGAAGAACTGCGTACGCGCAAGGAAGCGTTGTTACGCAGTACCCGGCTTGAGCGTTTCCGTGACCGCCCGATGAAAAATCTTTCCGGTGGCATGAAACAAAAGCTGGGCCTGGTCTGCACACTGATACATGAACCTAAACTGGTTATTCTGGATGAACCAACGACAGGAGTTGATCCAGTATCCCGACGTGAATTCTGGAGCATACTCTCGCGCTTGCTGAAGGAAAAGGGAATCACCGCGCTGGTATCGACGGCGTACATGGATGAGGCCAGCCGTTTTCATCGCGTTTCTTTGATGCATGCTGGAAAAATTCTGGCATCAGGTGAGCCAGAAAAGATCAGGATGCTTGCGCAAGGCTCCATCGTCAGCAGTGTCTGCGCTGATGCTTCGCAACAGGTGGCGGCGGTACATCGGCTGACGCAGACGTTCCCACAGTTGGAAGTGCTCGGGCAAGACATGCGGATTTTTGTCGACCAGCCAGATCCTGCGTCAGCAAAAGCTGAAGTCGTATCTTGCCTGCAAGGCATACCGCAGCAGCGGACCGAGGTGCTGGAACCTGAGTTGGAAGACGTTTTCATCGCTTTGCTGAGGAAAAAAGATCTGGCCGGGAAAGACGAAAAAAACACTACTGCACAACCCGCAGCGCAACGACATCCAGACAATGGCCTGGCAATTGAAGCAGTGAATCTGAGTCGGACTTTTGGTGAATTTAAAGCCGTTGATCAGGTCAGTTTTCAGGTGCCGCAAGGTGAGATATTTGGTTTGCTGGGCGCGAATGGTGCCGGGAAAAGCACGGTCATCAAAATGCTGACGGGAATACTGAGTCAGACCGATGGCAAAGGGCGGGTTGCCGGTGCCGACATGCGCACGGCAGGACGCCAGATACGTGAGCGCATTGGCTATATGTCGCAGGCATTTTCGCTGTATCTGGATTTATCGGTGCTGGAAAACATCCGCTTATATGCTGGTATCTATGGCCTGACCCGGCAACAAACAGCCGCGCGCATGGATTGGATACTCGACATGGCTGGTTTACGCCCGTTTGGTAAAGCACTGGCAGCAAGTCTGCCCATGGGTTTGAGGCAACGGCTGGCGCTGGGATGCGCGCTGATACACCGGCCACAAGTCCTGTTTCTGGACGAACCAACCTCGGGCGTTGATCCCATGGGGCGACGCGCATTCTGGGATGTGCTGTTCCGCCTCTCGCGGGAAGAGAACGTGACGATACTGGTGACCACGCATTACATGTCGGAAGCCGAACATTGCGATCACCTGGCGCTGATGTATGCCGGTCGTATCGTCGCCGATGCTTCCCCCGATCAGTTAAAAGCCGATGTGGAAAAAGAGGCTGGCAAACTCTATGAAATTCAGACCGGCGATGCGCAGGCGGCTTTGGATCGTTTGCAGGCCGCAGGTTATTCAAGTGCTGCGTTGTTTGGTTCGCGAGTCCATGTGCTGATGCCTGACGATGAACAGGCGTTGCGTCAGATGGCGGATGTGATTGCGGATACAGGCGTGCTGAAAGTGTCACCGAAACGTCTGGCGATGGAAGATGTGTTCGTGCATATCGTGACTCGCCTTGAAGCGGAAGATGCGAAAGCCAGAGGAGAAAAAATATGAATCTGCGCCGTATCCGGGTGGTCGCATTTAAAGAATGGCGCGAAATCGTTCGTGACCGGCTGTTTTTTGCATTAGCTTTTTTTGTACCGTCTCTGCTGATGCTCTTGTTCGGTTATGGCCTGTCGCTGGATGTGGAAAATATTCCACTGGCGATAGTCGATTACGATCAGTCTGTCACTTCGCGTGACTATGCGCATCGTTTTACAGATTCCCGTTATTTCTCTTTTCAAGGTTATGCCAGACATGAGAAAGAGGTGGAAAAACTCGTCATCGATAATACCTTGCGGGCGGTGATCGTGATTCCGCCGCAGTTCGGACAAAATCTGAAAGCGGGGCGCTCAGCGGAAGTACAGACCTGGATCGACGGTACGTTTCCGTTCCGCGCTTTGACCACCAAAGGCTATGTGACGGCAATCAACGCGGCGATCAATGTGGAAAATTTATCCGCACATTTTTCTGCGATGACCGGTATCAGTCAGGAAAAAATACGCAGCAGTTTGCAACCGGTCAAATTGGAAACACGTTACCTCTACAATCAGGAAGTCAAAAGCATCTGGTCGGTCGCACCGAAATTAATCATGGTGATTCTGATGCTATCACCGCCATTTCTGACCGCGCTGGGGGTGGTCAGAGAAAAAGAGTCTGGAGCCATCTATAACGTCTATTCCTCCACCTTATCGCGTGGCGAATATCTGATCGGAAAACTGCTGCCGTATGTCGGTATTTCTATCGTCAATGCCTGCGCACTGAGCGGGTTTGCGCTGCTGTTATTTGGCGCGCCATTTAAAGGCGATCCCCTGTTCTTCCTTATCTCCACGATACTGTATGTGATCTGCACGACGGGTATTGGTTTGTTGGTATCGGTGATGGTGAATACGCAGGTGGCGGCGATGGTGGGGACTGCTATCGTGACCGTGGTACCAGCGGTACTGTACTCGGGAATGATTATTCCGATTCCATCGTTATCGGCCATTGCCGCGGTGATTGCACATCTTTTACCCGGTATGTATTACGCTGAAATTACGATAGGCAGTTTTCTGAAAGGCGTTGGTTTTGCCGCTTTGTGGATGGATTTACTGATACTGACTCTCTATGCAGCAGCCTTATTTACCGCCGGATTTCTGGCGTTTCACAAACGTCCGGATAATTGAGCGATGAGGAAACTGACATGATATTTCTGTTTGACCGGGTCTGGTGGAGTCGTTTGCAGGCGATGATCTGGAAAGAGTTATTGCAACTCTTACGTGATCCTGTATTGCTGGTGTTTGTGCTGTATGCATTCTCGGCGGATATTTATAACGCGGCTTCCGGCGTCTCGTTTCAGTTGAATAATGCGGCATTGGTGTTGTTTGATCTTGATCGCAGCGCCGCATCACGCGAACTCGCCGGACGCTTTATGCCCCCTGAGTTTCGCTGGGCCGGTGCGATCGATCATGCAAAGCAAGGGCAGCAGTTGCTTGACGATGGCAAAGCGATGGCTGTGCTGGATATTCCTCCGGGTTTTGGCGCAGCGCTGACGCGCGGCGATAACACTTCTGTGCAATTGCAGATTGATGCGTCGAATTCTGTGCTGGGTTTTTTAGCTGCCGTTGACGCGACCCAGATTGTGGCTCGCTATGGGCTGGAACAGGCGGCAGGCAATCTCGGTTTCAGTGCTGATTTATCTGCGCTGGATGCCCCGGTCATCAACAATAACAGCCGGGTCTGGTTTAATCCGAATCAGAACGACGCCTGGTTCATGGGCATTTCAGAGTTGCTCAACGTGGTGACCTTATTTTCTATGTTGCTGCCGGCAGCGGCGATGGTCAGGGAGAAAGAACGCGGTACGATCGAGCAATTGCTTGTCTCACCGTTGTCACCTTTGCAGATTATGATTCCTAAAATTGTGGCGATGGTGGCGGTGTTGTTGGGTGGAACAGCATTGGGTTTGTTTGGTATCTTAGTCCCGATCTTTTCTATTCCGGTCAGCGGCAGCCTGCTGTTGTTTTTTGCGTTAACCACCTTGTACGTGAGTACACTGGCCGGCATCGGTATCTGGATTGCAACGTTGACGAACAATATGGCGCAGGCCGGTATGATGGTGATCCTGATACTGGCACCGATGATGTTTTTATCCGGCGCCTGGACGCCGCCCGAAGCGATGCCAACGCTGATGCGCTGGGGAATGTATGTGTCACCGCTGTATTACTACATCAATGCCAGTTATGGCATTTTGATGAAAGGTGCAGGCATCAGCATATTGTGGCCTTTGTTTTCGGGCATTCTTGTTATCGGTTGTATCGTCAGCGGCGCGACCATATTACGTTTCAAAAAACAGTTTGGTTAGAACTCATTTCATCAATCGGGGTGAGTTGAGTTCTGAATTGAATCGCAGATTGAAAACTTGTGAATAAGAACAGGAATTAAGATGATAAATACAGGCGGCAGTTTTTCACTGGCAGGAAAGCGGGGCTTGATCATTGGTCTCGCTAATGAGCACAGCATTGCTTATGGCTGCGCGGCGGTGTTAAAAAAAATGGGCGCCTCGCTGGTTGTTTCCTGTGTGAATGAGAAAGCGCAGACTTTTGTTGCGCCTCTGGCGGCAGAGCTTGAGGCGCCCCTGATTGTCTGTAATGTTGAGCAGGACGATGCGCTCGAATCTCTGGTGAATGCGAGCGTCAGCCATCTCGGACAGATCGATTTTCTTATTCATTCCATTGCATGGGCACCGAAAGAAGATTTGCAGGGCAGGGTGATAGATAGTTCTGCTGCCGGGTTTTTGCAGGCTATGAATATTTCCTGTCACTCCTTCGCCCGCTTGGCGCGTTTATGCGAACCGCATTTAAGCCAGAGTGCAAGCCTGATCACGATGAGCTATCTGGGCGCAGATGAAGCCGTCGCACACTACGGGTTGATGGGGCCGGTCAAAGCAGCACTGGAATCTTTGGTGCGATATCTGGCGATGGAAATGGGGCAGCATGGCCACCGTGTCCATGCGATGTCTCCTGGCCCGGTACCAACCCGTGCCGCATCAGGATTACAGGATTTTGACGCACTGATGTCCAAAGCCGTGGCACGTTCCCCGTTGCGGCGCTTGGTGAGTCTGGATGAAATCGGGCAGCTTGCCGCATTTCTCGTCAGTGACGCCTCTTCCGGAATGACGGGGCAGACTTTATATGTCGATGCTGGTTATCATATTGTGAATTAATCATTTCTTGTATCCTTCTGTTTTTTTCGTTCCCACGTTTTATCTCTTTCTGGAATACCACTATGAATGACCGCATGAATAGCGATACCAATGTGCCTGACATGATAGTCAATGTGATCTATGACGAATTACAGATCGGTCAGACTGCCAGTGATATCAAGACTTTGAGTAATGAAGACATACAGGCATTTGCAGCGATTTCAGGTGATGTGAATCCTGCGCATCTTGATCCGGAGTATGCCGGCAAAACTTTATTTCACGGAGTGATTGCACATGGTATGTGGGGCGGGGCGCTGATTTCCAGTGTGCTCGGCACGCAGTTGCCGGGACCCGGTACGATTTATCTTGAGCAGGACCTGCATTTTGTAAAACCTGTGCGCATCGGCGATACGCTGACGACGACGGTGACGGTGGCCGCAAAAGATGATGAAAAAAAACGCGTTACGCTGAGTTGTGAAATCATGAATCAGCATAGTGCGCGAGTGGTGTTCGGGAACGCGCTGGTGATTGCACCTGTAGAGCGGGTCAGTCGCCCGCGTGCGCATTTGCCTACTGTCACTATGTTCGATCTGGGTGCCCGTCAGCAAAAATTGCTGGATAGTGTGCGTAGTCTGGCTGCTGTACGTTGTGCGGTGGTTCATCCATGTGATGCTGATTCTCTGGCTGGTGCACTGGATGCGGCGAAACAAGGACTGATCTTGCCTGTGCTGGTGGCACCGTTAGCCAAACTGAATGAAGTTGCCCAACTCGCGCAACTGGATATTTCTGGCATCGAAGTGATTGATGTGCCACATAGCCATGCGGCGGCAGAAAAAGCGGTTGCGATGGCAGCTGCTGGTGAGGTGGAAGCCTTAATGAAAGGCAGCCTGCATACCGATGAATTGATGGGTGCTGTCGTCCATTGCCCTGCATTGCGTACCAAGCGCCGACTTTCTCATGTTTTTCACCTTGATGTTCCCATGTATCACAAGGTGTTGTTACTAACCGATGCCGCCTTGAATATTGCCCCCGATCTGCTGGAAAAAGCAGATATTCTGCAAAACGTGATTCAACTCGCGCATGCACTGGGAACGGCTGAACCTAAAGTGGCGATATTATCGGCAGTCGAAACAGTGAATCCGAAAATTGCTTCGACGCTCGACGCGGCGGCCTTGTGCAAAATGGTGGATCGCCGGCAGATTACCGGTGCGATAGTTGATGGGCCACTGGCATTTGATAATGCGATTTCTGCGGAGGCGGCGAGGATAAAAGGTATTACGTCTGTGGTCGCTGGTCACGCAGATATTCTGATGGTTCCTGATCTTGAATCCGGCAATATGCTGGCGAAACAGTTTGAATATCTTGCCGGTGCATCGACGTGTGGCGTGGTACTCGGTGCACGGGTGCCAATTGCTCTGACTAGTCGTGCCGATGGGCCTGCGGCGCGGGTTGCTTCTGCAGCGCTGGTCAAATTATTGGCGCATGAATACAGAAAAAATACGCCATGAAAATGAGTGCGATTTTATCGGTGAATTCTGGCTCATCAACCATTAAGTTTGCGCTTTACCCTCTGCATGATCGCCAGGTAGACGCCGCCAGTATGTCTGGCATCGTGGAAGGCCTGGAACCCGGTGGACAGCCTTGCATACGTCTGGATGCCGGCGACATCAGGCAGCAGTTTGTTCTGGAAGATCTGGAACCCGACGCGGATGGTGACTCGTTTGCTGCTGTACTCAAAGCCTTGCGGGAATTAATCGGCCAGCATAGTGCAGGCATACGTATTGCCGGAGTTGCCCACAGGATCGTGCACGGTGGTGCGCGCTATGCCGAGTCAGTGTTGATCGATGATGACACCATGACTTATCTGCGGACGCTGAATACGCTTGCTCCGCTGCATCAACCGCACAATCTGGATGGTGTGCTGGCTTTTCAGAAAGCCTATCCCGAAGTGCCGCAGATTGCCTGTTTTGATACGGGTTTTCATGCACAGATGCCTGTGACTGAACGTACGATAGCTTTACCGCAAAGTTTACGTGAAGAGGGCATTTGCCGTTACGGTTTTCACGGGCTGTCTTACCGTTATGTGGCTGGTCGTCTACGGCAGAATTCAGACAAAGCTGACCAACGTGTATTGATGGCGCATCTGGGGAATGGTGCCAGTGTTTGCGCCATGAAAGAGGGACGTAGCATCGCGACGACGATGGGCTTTTCTGCATTAGACGGACTGATGATGGGAACCCGTTGTGGCGCACTTGATCCCGGTGTCATCCTGCATTTATTGCAGGCAGGATGGAATGCGAAACAACTGGAAAAAACCCTGTACAAAGAATCCGGGCTGTTAGGCGTTTCCGGTATTTCTGCGGACATGCGAACCTTGCGCAGCAGTGGACAGGCGCAGGCACAAGCTGCGATAGACTTATTTACGTATCGCGTCATCCGTGAAGCTGGCGCATTAACCGCATGCCTGAACGGCGTCGATGTATTTGCGTTTACCGGAGGTATCGGTGAGCACGATGCGATCTTACGACAACAGGTCGGTGCAGGACTGGAATATCTTGGCGTCAGGATAGATCAGGATAAAAATATTGCTGCACGAGGCGATGAAATCTACGCAATTCATGCGAGTGACAGTCGGGTTGATATCTGGGTTGTCCCAACGGATGAAGGGCGCATTGCCGCTATGGACGCTTTTGATTTGCTATTTCCAGGCTAAACGTGCTTTCAAAGATAAGCCCGCTGGTGGCATGAATAAATAACGTAAGCCGTGCAATCCTGCATTTTTTGAAAGCTGATACACTGCCAGCGGTATCAGTAATCCTGCCAGGCTGCCGATGATTAAATGTGCGGCGGCGCTTTGTATGTGCAGTAATTTGCTCAACACTATCCTGACGCCGCTGCCGGTCAGGATATGCATCAGATAAATCGGCATTGAGCAGTATCCCAGCGTCGCCAGCCATGTCATCCATTGTTGATTCCATTGCGCCAGCAACACCGCTGCGCTGCAGATCAATGCAATTCCTGCGATTGCCAACGCCAGATTCAGCACAGACTTATCGGTATAGACCAGATGCAGTTGGGCGTGGAATAAATATTCTAGTCCGGTGAAAATTGCTACGGCGCATAGTGTTGCTGTGAGTGCGTGTGTTTGCAGAATATCTTTCCAGCGCAAGGCGCTCATTCCCAATACAAAGAAAATCAGATAGCTGCCGATAAAATCCAGAGGAAAGGGCAGTTGCACAAACATCTGTAAAAACCAGGCGGCGAGCGCTGTCAGAGGTAATGCCCATTCGGGCAAAGACTGACGTTCGCGATACAGCATTGCCATCAAAACGAAAATGGCAAATAACACATACAGAAACCAGAACTGCGCCCGTGGCTGCCAGAACAGCGATAACACTTCGCCAGTCGTTGTCGAAGAAGTGGTATATCCGGATAAAAAAACCTCAATAAAACCCTGTAGCAATGACCAGAGAATATAGGGGTACAGCACGCTGTCAACTTTGTCGGCGATTAATCCGGTGCGACCATATTTTTGCAAGGATGGTAAAAAAAACAGTCCCGACAAAAAGAAGAACAAAGGCATGTGGAAGCTGTAAATGACACTGTCAACCAGCTTGAACAGTTCCGCATCGACCTTGACGCCAGCATTGAATACCCCGCGACTCACGTGGCCGTACACCACTAACAGTATGCCCAGGCCTTTGGCGTAATCAACCCAGTGATCGCGGTTTTGCATGAAATAAAATAAGCAGAAAAATTACATCAGGATGATGTCGTATTGTTCTTGATGAAACACGTTTTCAACCTGCAGTGAAATCGGTTTTCCAATGAAGTCACCGAGCATGGCCAGATGTTGTGATTCTTCTTCCAGGAACATATCGACCACGACCTGCGACGCCATGATGCGGAATTCACGCGGATTAAATTGTTTCGCTTCACGTAATAATTCACGCAAAATTTCGTAGCAAATAGTGCGGGCAGTTTTTACCTGACCTTTACCATTGCAGGCAGGGCAGGTTTCGCACAATACATGCGCCAGTGATTCACGGGTGCGTTTGCGCGTGACTTCAACCAACCCCAGTGCGGAAAAACCAGATACAGACAGTTTGGTGCGGTCACGCGACAATGCCTTGTTTAACTCAGACAGCACGGCAGCTTTGTGTTCTTCATTCTCCATATCAATGATATCGAGAATAATGATGCCACCCAGATTGCGCAATCTCAGTTGTCTGGCGATTGCGTGTGCTGCTTCCAGGTTAGTTTTGAAGATCGTGTCGTCAAAATTGCGACCAGCGACAAAGCTTCCGGTGTTCACATCAATCGTCGTCATCGCTTCAGTCTGATCGACGATCAGATAGCCGCCAGATTTCAGATCAACACGGCGGCCTAAGGCGCGTTCAATCTCTTCTTCCACGCCGTACAAATCAAACAGCGGACGTTCGCCCGTATAGTGTTGCAGCTTGGGTAGTACGGAAGGCATATAATGCCTGCCGAATTCTTGCAGCATCAGATAATTCTCGCGCGAATCGACTTGAATATTTTCTGTTTCTTCATTGACGAAATCGCGTAAGACTCTTTGTGCCAGATTCAGATCCTGATACAGTAAGGTCGTTGGCGGCTTGGTTTTGCCAAGCTGGGTGATCGTAGACCACGTGCGGCGCAGGTAATTGACGTCAGCTTTCAAATCTTCATCAGATGCATCTTCCGCCATCGTCCTGACAATGAATCCGCCTTTTTCATCTGCCTGTTGCAGACTCTGTACTTTGCTGCGCAATGTTTCGCGCTCTGCTTCATTTTCAATTTTTTGAGAGATGCCGATATGGGTGTCCTGCGGCAGAAACACGAGCATGCGTCCGGCAATCGAGATCTGGGTGGACAGGCGTGCACCTTTCGTTCCTATCGGGTCTTTAATGACCTGAACGATGATGGCCTGGCCGTCAAACAGCAGCTTTTCTATCGGCGTCAGTGGTGCATTCGAACTACCCTCCTGAGGGCGTGCATCCCAGATATCGGCAACGTGTAAAAAAGCCGCCCGCTCAAGCCCAATATCAATGAAAGCCGACTGCATGCCGGGTAAGACGCGCACGACTTTACCAAGATAAATATTGCCGACGAGGCCGCGGGATAAGGTTCTTTCTATGTGCAATTCTTGCACTGCTCCCTGAAAAATCAGAGCAACGCGGGTTTCTTGTGGCGTAATATTAATGAGGAGATTTTCGCTCATGAAGTTCAGAAATTAAGGGATAAAAATTCCAGACTGACGTAACACCTGACAAGTCTCAAATAACGGTAATCCCATGATGCCAGAATAACTGCCATTGATGTGGGAAATAAAACGTGCTGCAGCACCTTGTATACCGTAGCCACCAGCTTTATCGTAGGGTTCTGGCGTGTCACAATAATCCTGAATTTGCTGTGCAGTTAATGCCGCAAAGCTGACTTCTGATACTTGTGTTGCCGCGATAAGACCATGTTCGTGTTGTACCGCGATACTGGTCAACACTTCGTGGGTGTTTCCTGCCAGCAGTGTGAGCATCGATACCGCTTCGTCGCGGTTCGCCGGCTTCCCAAGTATTTGCTGATCAATCACAACGGTGGTGTCTGCTGCCAGCACGGGATGCACCGGCAGCTTGCGCATGTGTATAACCTTCCATGCCATTTCAGCTTTTTCTCTGGTCACACGGCTGACGTAGTCGTGCGGTAACTCTCCGGGGAATACAATTTCTGTCACGTCCGGGCCGCGTGGCGGTATATCTCGGAGCAGGAGTAATTCATATTCGATACCGACCTGCGTGAGTAACTCGCGGCGGCGCGGACTTTTTGATGCGAGATAGATTTGATTTTCGCGTTGCATTTTTATGATCTACTCAATTTATACGCGGTGATAAGGATGATTTTGCGTGATGGACCAGGCGCGATACAACTGCTCAGCCAACACGACTCTGACCATGCCATGCGGCAACGTCAGACTTGAAATTCTGATCAGCGTGTCCGCTTTTGCTTTGAATTCTGCATCCAGACCATCTGCACCACCGATGACAAAAACCACGTCCCGCCCATCCTGTTGCCATAGGCTCAGATTCTGAGAAAGGGCGACGCTGGTCCAGTCTTTACCGCGTTCATCTAATGCGATGACGCGCGCATTTTTGGGAATGACGGCTTCGATTTTTGTGCGCTCTAACGCCATGACCGTTTCCGCCGTTTTGCTGCCAGAACGTTCTACGGGCTTGATTTCTTTCAAGTGTATCCGGCATTCAGGTGGCATCCGTTTGGCGTATTCCTGAAAAGCCGTTTCTATCCAGTCTGGCATTTTATGACCAACTGCGGCGATGATGAGTTGCATAATATTTTTTAAAAACTGAAATGAGCTAAAGGTCTGGCGCAAACAAATGGCTGCGCAAGGCAGCCATTTGTTGATTCATAACAGCGCAGGTTACTCGACTGTTTTTTTACGGGCCGGACGTTTGGCCGCAGCTTCTTTTGCTGATGCCACAGCTGTTTTTGTTGCCGCGACTTTAATACGGCCACCAGTCGGAACTTTTGGAGCTTTCACTGTGCTGCCATCGGCTGCTTTGCGGGTAGCTGTTTTGCGTGCAGGCTTTGCTTCACCATCCACAGTTTTCGCCGTGCGTGGTTTGCGCGCTGGTTTTTTCTCATCGTCGATCGTGGTCTGAATCGCCATCATGTCGTGCGTTACTTCCAGAGGTGCAGCTTTACCTGCTGTTTTGCGCGTACGTTTTGGTTTTTCTGCATCGACAGTAGTGCTTGCCGGTGCTACCGCTTTTGTTGTACGTTTTGCTGCGCCGAGTTTGACAGGTTTGTCGCCCCAGATTTCTTCCAGACGATAGTAAGCGCGGATCGCTGGTTGCATGATGTGCACAACCATGTCGCCCAGATCGACCAGTACCCATTCACCGGTGGTTTCACCTTCGACGCTGATGACCGTGCCGCCATTTTCTTTGACTTTATCGCGGACAGACGCGGCCAATGCCTTGGTCTGACGATTCGATGTGCCTGAAGCGACCAGAACACGGTCAAACAGGCTGGTCAGGTGCGTAGTATCAAACAATTGTATGTCTTGTGCTTTCACATCTTCGAGAGCATCAATGACCAGTGTTTGTAATTTTTTAATATCCATTATTTTGATAAATTGAATGTTGTTGTATGTAGTCTAGCACCTTGTGAGTGACTAGCAATCTGATTGTCGGGTTATGCTGTTTTAATTCTTTACGCAGTTGGGTCGCGGATACATCAATGGCCAGACTTGAGTCCAGATAAGTTCCTCCGGCAGCGCTTGCACGCATTTCTTCTGGGCTTATCATTCTTTCCTGCCACTCTTTTGTCACTGCAGGGCAGGCGAGGCTGATATCGAATCCGGGACGACTTGCAGCACATAAATGCGCGATGCCGAATAAGTCTTTCCACTGATGCCATGTGTGCAGATTCAGCAATTGATCTGCTCCCATGGCAAAACAGATAGAGGCTTGCGCTCCCAGTTCTGTTCGCAGTTCGCGCAGCGTTTCTATGGTGTAACTGGCGACATGGGCTTCTGCGCGTCGTATTTCCTGCTCATCAATGATCAGCTTGCAGTCTGACCATTCTTCAAAAGCCAGCTTCAGCATGCTGACTCTTTGCTCTGATGTAGCCGTCAGAGCAGATTTTTGCCACGGTTGTCCGGCTGGGATAATGCGTAATTCATCCGGTTTAAGTACATCGCACAAATGCTTTGCCAGTGCGATATGGCCAGTATGGACAGGATCAAAACTGCCACCCAGAACCAAGGCGCAATAAGGATTTTTACTGCTTAAACCCATTCCCTGTGCACCAGAAAATAATTTGTTAATTGAGCCTCGGCACTATCAGTTTCCGGAGCCCAGTTGTAACGCCATTTTGCGACAGGAGGCATAGACATCAGAATGGATTCTGTCCGCCCTCCTGATTGCAGGCCAAAATGTGTGCCACGATCAAACACGAGATTAAACTCCACATAGCGACCACGACGATATGCCTGGAAATCCCGCTCCCGCTCACTGTAGGAGAGTTCTTTGCGTTTTTCAAGAACCGGCAGGTAGGCAGGGATGAACGCGTCACCGACTGCTTTGGTCATCGCGAAACTCTGCGCAAAATCTAATTCGTTGAAATCATCGTAAAAAATGCCGCCGACACCGCGCGCTTCCTTGCGGTGTTTTAAATAAAAATACTCATCACACCACTTTTTAAAACGCGGATGCAAATCACTGCCAAACGGGCTCAGTGCGTCTTTGCAGGTCTGATGAAAATGGCGTGCATCATCTTCGAAACCGTAATACGGTGTCAGATCCATGCCGCCGCCAAACCACCAGACGGCATCTTTACCTTCCGCATGGGTGGTGAAAAAACGTACATTCATGTGTACAGTTGGCGCATAGGGATTGCGTGGATGTAATACGAGTGAGACACCCATTGCTTCCCATTTTCTGCCTGCCAGTTCCGGACGGGTGGCTGCTGCTGATGGCGGTAAATTGTTGCCCATGACATGGGAAAAATTTACCCCGCCCCGTTCAAAGACATGGCCTTCCTCGATCACGCGGGAAATGCCGCCGCCACCATCGGGGCGTTCCCAACTGTCGCGGATAAACTGATGGCCATCGGTAGCCTCAAGCGCGGCAACAATATTTGCTTGCAACGAAAGTAAATAATTTTTAACGGCTTGTGTATCGGTCATTATATGTTGAACAGGGTGGTCTTCAAAAAGCAAGACGGGTTGGACATAGTCCAACCCATTCGTTGTTGCGCAGGGAATACTCCCCGGGAGCATTGTCAGTGCTTGCGGTTCAGTGCGCGCCAGCCGATATCGCGACGGTATTGAGCACCGTCAAAATGAATTTTTTCAACAACATCGTAGGCATGTTTTTGCGCAAGTTTCACTGTGTCGCCAAGGCCGACCACGCACAAAACCCTGCCGCCATTGGTACTGAGTACCTTGTCGTTCAGCACGGTGCCAGCATGAAATGTAACACTGTCAGGCGTTTCTGTTGGAATACCCGTAATTTTGTCACCTTTACGTGGTGCATCGGGGTAACCGGCCGCGGCCATCACGACACCCATCGCTGTGCGTCTGTCCCACTCAAGTTCTACGGTGTCCAGCGTGCCATTGACCGCATGCTCCATCACACTGACCAGATCGGTTTTCAAGCGCGCCATGATAGGCTGAGTTTCAGGGTCACCCATGCGGCAATTAAATTCCAGTGTCTTCGGTGTGCCGTGCTCATCAATCATCAACCCAGCGTACAGAAAGCCGGTGAATACGATGCCGTCTTTTGCCATGCCCTGTACTGTCGGCACAATGATCTCGCGCATCACGCGGGCATGTAACTGTGGAGTGACAATCGGTGCAGGAGAGTATGCACCCATACCGCCGGTATTCGGGCCTTCATCGTTATCCAGCAAGCGTTTGTGATCCTGACTGGTTGCCAACGGCAAAATATTTTTACCGTCCACCATGACGATGAAACTGGCTTCTTCACCGGCTAAAAATTCTTCAATGACCACGCG
Source organism: Undibacterium sp. 14-3-2 (assembly GCF_016595265.1). Classification (NCBI taxonomy): domain Bacteria; kingdom Pseudomonadati; phylum Pseudomonadota; class Betaproteobacteria; order Burkholderiales; family Oxalobacteraceae; genus Undibacterium; species Undibacterium sp. 14-3-2. The sequence continues at coordinate 258,347 of NZ_JAENGS010000004.1, read as the reverse complement.
TGCGCCTGCGTCTCCGAGCTTGTTGTCGGACAGCATCATGTCAACGGCTGCATGTGCTTCATCCAGGCTCATCGCCACTACTACACCTTTACCAGCAGCGAGGCCATCTGCCTTAATGACGATAGGAGCGCCTTTGGCTGTGATGTAGTTGTGCGCTGCCTGAACATCGGAGAAAGTCTGATATTCGGCAGTCGGGATCTGATGACGATGCATAAACGCTTTAGCAAAGTCTTTTGAGCTTTCCAGTTGCGCAGCTTCTTTCGATGGACCAAAAATCTTCAGACCACGGTCGCGGAAAATATTCACAATGCCTGCTGCCAGCGGAACTTCCGGACCAACGACGGTCAGTTCAATCTGCTCTTGCTGAACAAAATCGGCAAGTGCGGAGGGATCAGTGATGTCGATATTTTTGAGACGGATGTCCGTTGCAGTTCCACCGTTACCAGGGGCAACGAAAATTGTCTGTACCCGCTCAGATTGAGCAAGTTTCCAGGCAAGAGCGTGTTCGCGGCCACCAGAGCCGACAACCAGAATTTTCATATTATTCTTCTACGATGGCGTTGGTATAAACTTCTTGTACGTCGTCCAGATTTTCAAGTGCATCCAGTAATTTCTGCATTTTGGTTGCATCTTCACCGGTAAAGACTGTTTCTGTCGCAGGTTTCATCGTGACTTCGGCAACTTCCGGTTTGAAACCAGCAGCTTCGAGTGCTGCGCGTATATCTGACAGATCAAATGGCGCGCATAATACTTCGATACCACCTTCTTCATCGGTAACCACATCATCTGCACCTGCCTCAAGCGCGGCTTCCATCAACGCATCTTCATTTGTTCCCGGCGCAAATAACATCTGGCCGCAGTGTTTAAACATGAAAGCAACAGAACCTTCTGTACCCATGTTACCGCCATACTTATTGAATGCGTGGCGTACTTCGGCAACCGTGCGGACGCGGTTGTCGGTCATGCAGTCAACGATCAGTGCAGCACCACCGATACCATAACCTTCGTAACGGACTTCTTCATAGTTTGCGCCTTCCAGAGTCCCGGCACCGCGTTGTATCGCGCGCGTGACGTTTTCTTTCGGCATATTGGCATCTGCAGCTTTATCAACGGCAAGGCGCAGACGTGGGTTGGAATCGACGTCTTCTCCGCCCATACGCGCTGCCACGGTGATTTCTTTAATCAGACGCGTCCAGATTTTGCCGCGTTTTGCATCGGTAGCCGCTTTTTTATGCTTGATATTGGCCCATTTACTATGTCCTGCCATGGTCGCTCTTTCCTGAATTGGCAATTGCTGAGCCATCTGGTCAGCGGTTTTGCCTAGCTTAGTTTGATATTGAAGACGCCCATTTTATCATACTGGCATGGTGGAAAATGGCGAAATCAACAGTCCGATAGGCTTATAGACACACTAATCATTCGTCTGAATAATCCTTCAAAGCAGCCCCGTTATGGCAAGAAGTGGTGACGTTGAACCTTGTGTACGCACTGCCTTGTTGGCCTGAGGTTTTTCGCCCGTTGTTGTATTGTCGCGATTTCAGGATATGTCTTCCGCATGCGATGCATGACCTCGCTTTTTCGCCATTTTGCTGACGCGTTTGCAAAAAAATGATGCCAACCGCGCATTGCGTTTTTGGCAGGATGTTGCAAGTTGCCTACAATAAACGTGTACTAATTATTTGCAATTGAGGCTATTCGAGTCTGAGTTGTAGTAAATGGGTGTTCTCATTTCTCAGTTTTCCTCTTATTTCGTCAGATAGCCTTACAATTCCGGTATGCATTCACAACAACCGAACTCTCATACGCGGCAGCATTATCTTGGTGGACTCGCCATAGCCATTGCCGGCGCCATTCTGTTTTCAACCAAAGCCATCGTTGCCAAGCTCATATACCGGTATCAGGTTGACGCAGTCACTCTGATTACTTTTCGCATGGCTTTCTCGTTGCCGATTTTTGCGGCGATCGCCGTCTGGCAAATGAGGAATTCATCTCCTTTGTCGGTTTCAGACCGGTGGCGCTTGGTTGGGTTGGGATTGGTTGGCTATTACCTTTCCTCATTTTTAGATTTTCTGGGCTTGCAGTACATCACTGCCGGGTTGGAGCGATTGATACTGTTTCTCACTCCTTCATTTGTTCTGCTGATGTCGGCGGTATGGTATCGCCGGAAAGTCTCGATGTTGGAATGGGCGGCTTTGGTTGTCAGTTATTTCGGTATCGTCCTGGTGTTTTTACACGATCTTGAGTTTGGTGGAAAAGACGTCTTGCTGGGCTCGGTGATGGTACTGGGCGCGGCTGTTTCTTATGCTGTTTACCTGATCCAGTCCGGGCAAATGGTGCGTCAACTGGGTTCTTTGCGGCTGGTTTCTTATGCGATGTGCGTATCCAGTGTTGCCTGCATAGGCCAGTTCTTTGCGTTGCGTCCAGCTTCCATGTTACTGCAGCCAGCTCCGGTTTACTTTTTATCGGTCATTAATGCGATATTTTGTACGGTATTGCCTGTGTTTATGACAATGATTGCAGTACAGCGCGTAGGCGCGGCAACTGCCTCACAAGCGGGGATGATAGGTCCGGTCTCCACCCTGTTCTTGGGCGCTTTTTTTCTCGCTGAACCGATTACCGGCTGGCAGATAGCTGGTACGGTGTTAGTGATGGGCGGGATGTATTTGTTAACCAGAAAAAAAATGTAGGAGCAAATATGGTCAAAGCAATCAGGATGCGCAGTGTAGGTGGTCCCGAAGTAATGGAATATGTGGATGTTGAGTTAGGTAAGCCGGGGCCGGGCGAAGTGCTTATCCGGCATAAGGCATGTGGCCTCAACTATATCGATGTTTATTTTCGTACCGGTTTATATCCTCAAGCTCTTCCCGCAGGCTTAGGTATGGAAGCCGCTGGCGTCGTTGAAGCGGTCGGCGATGGTGTGCGTCATGTTGTTGTCGGCGACAGGGTTGCGTATGCAGGCCGGCCTTTAGGAGCATATTCAGAGGCGCGGGTCATGCCGGCTGCGCAATTGGTTCGCCTGCCTGACAGTATTTCGTTTGAGACTGCAGCGGCAATGATGTTGCAGGGACTGACGGTGCAGTACCTGTTTCACCGTACCTATCCACTTAAGGGCGGGGAAACCATACTCTTTCATGCCGCCGCGGGGGGAGTGGGCTTGATTGCCTGTCAGTGGGCGCGCGCAATTGGTGTCAATATGATAGGAACCGTAGGGTCAGACGAAAAAGCAGCGCTGGCAAAAGCGCATGGATGTGCTCATGTTATTAATTACAATAAGGAAAACTTTGTCGAACGCGTAAGGGAAATTACGGAAGGCAAAGGTGTCTCGGTCGTTTATGATTCTATCGGCAAGGATACGTTCACTGGCTCTCTGGATTGTCTTGCTCCGCTTGGAATGATGGTCAGTTTTGGCAATGCTTCGGGCCCTGTCCCTGCGTTTTCGCTGAGTGAGCTTGCCTCAAGGGGTTCTTTGTTCATTACCCGGCCGAGTTTGATGAATTACACTTCAAACAGAGTTGATCTGGAACAGATGGCGTCACATTTGTTTACGATGGTTGAAAGCGGAAAAGTTAAAATCGACATCCGCCAGCGTTATCCCTTGAGTGAAGTTGCCAGTGCACATCAGGATCTGGAAGCACGCAGAACAACAGGGTCGAGTTTATTGATTCCATAAGGCGATTAACTATGCTTCCGAAAGAAAAAGAAAGACCATCGGCAGATGATGGGCGTCCGAAGTTTGGACGTCTGCTGCTGGTTTTGTTTGCTGCAGTCATGTTGATCGTGCTGATTACGCTGGCGACTGAGGCTTACTACACGAATTAAGTGCACCGGAGAATCTCTTCATGATGAACCGCTTGCTTACCTGAATGACGTTTCGATCTTTTCATACACCGAGTCTCGAATTATGGATACTGTTCCTTTAAACACCGCCAAAGTCAGTGAGTTTTCGAGTTCGAGTCGTTTGCTGATGTTGCAAAGTCTGGTGCCTGTTGCCACCAATCTTGTTTCGTCGCAACTAGAGGCATTTACATCGCGATTAACGGATGCCTTATTTAAAATTTCTGACCAGACATTACAGCCGGAAGAGGCCGCCAACAGTTTTCAGGCTTGTCAGTTACTGAAGCGCAACCAGACCACTTTTTACCGTTTGTTGGCATCGCAGATTTCAACGATGCTGATGAAAGAAGTCGGCGCGATTAATACGCGCAAACGGCTCAAAGATAATCACGATATCAAGGATATTTCTCTCGTCACTTTCGAGGAAATGGAAAATAAAGTTCTGACTAATAATCTGACGAAATCGCTGGAGGTAAACAGCGCAGAAAAATTGGTGGAGCTGAATTGCCGCATCGGCCTGGTAATGAAACGTACGCCAATTACTGTGTCGCAAAATCCTTTTCGCCCAGAGATCTTTGTCAATGCGGTGTTGCAGGCCTGGATGGAACTGGAATCAACGACAGTGACGCCGCATCTGATTATACGGATCATGCAACCGGATTTATTTCTGAATTTAAGTTCAGTTTATCAGGGATTGAATGATGCGTTGGCTGAGCGCGGTATCGTTGTCGATACGGATGCCGTGAAGCGGGAAAACAAAAAACGGCATGCCCCGTTGAAGAGTGAGGATCTTGATTCACGCGATCCTTATCTGCAAAATAAATTAAGAAATATTTTCTATCCTCAGGCGTCTAAAGAGCGAAATCAGTCAGGCGGTCTTGGTGCGGTTGCGCAAGATGGTGCGGGTCAGTCAGGCCCCCTTCAATCATGGTTGCCTGCGGGCGCTGGTGGGGCGGTGGATACGGTAACGATAGATCGTCAGTTTTTTGATTATCTGACTGGGATGCAAAAGCAGATTCAGCAAAACCAGTTGGAGCAGCCGGAAGACCGATCGCACCTGCGTCGTTTAACACAAGAAGCTTCTGCGGGCGAATTAACCCATATTGATCAGAATACGATAGAACTGCTGGCCAGAATCTTCGATTATGTGTTCAGTGACGACAGTATTCCGGAAGAAATTAAAAGCCTGATCGGACAGCTGCAGATACCGACTCTGAAGGTTGCTTTGCTCGATAAAGATTTCTTTTTTAAAGAAAATCACCCTGCGAGAGTATTGATTGATACCCTCGCAAAATCCAGCGTGCTGCTGGGGAATGATGCAACCAGTGAAGATCCTTTGTATCAGATGATAGAGGGCATCGTTGATCGGGTTCAGCAGGATTTTGATCAGCAGATCGAGTTGTTTTCTGATGTGGTTGCTGATCTGGAGGCATTTCTTAAAAGTGAAGAGGCGCAGACCGAACAGGCAATTTCTGAGCCGGTAGAACAAGCGCTGAAGCAGGAAAAAATGCGTCTGGCGCGCGAATTTGCCGAAAATGACGTCGCGATTCGTACCGACACTGGAGAAGTTGCCGGATTTGTTGAAGAGTTTTTGCGTAAGCAGTGGATACGTATTCTGACCATTGCACACAATGTAAAAGAAGAAAAGCCAAACGCACTCGAAAATGCGTTGCGGACGATGGATGATCTGATCTGGAGTCTGAAACCGAAAAATACATCCGAAGAACGCAAAGAGTTGGTCAGTAAGCTTCCTGCAATGCTGACTTTGCTGAACGCGTGGTTGAATGCGATCAAATGGGATGAGCCGGATCGGGTTTTATTTTTTTCCAAATTGGCCGAGCGCCATGCTGCTATTGCCCGGGCTCCTTTAGAGTTGTCACCACGCCGTCAACTGGAAATCGCCGTCAATATTGCGCAACGTGCGAGTGAAAAAAGACTGAACCGTCATTTTGTCGATCAGAATGAACAGGAAATGGACGAATGGGGGCAAATGGTCGAGGGATTGGAGCGTGGCGTCTGGTTTGATTTCACGACCACTGCAGGTGTTACGAATCGCTTCAAACTGGCATGGGTGAGTCCGAAACGGACCCGCTATATTTTTACAAACCGTCAGGGACACGATTCGTTTTCTATATCTCGCGAAGAATTGCTGGCGCAGTTGCGGAATGGTGATGCCACGATTGTTTCCGCTGAATCAATCGTGGATCGCGCACTGGTTGAGGCTTTGCGCGATCCACCGAATTAAACTGATGCACTTATTTTTTTAATGGCAGTTCCACAGTTCTTGTTCTGCCATTGATACCCGGAAAACCCTGCAAGGCACTTTCTATCAGATAAGGCATCTGTTCAGAGATTTGCTGATTCAATTGTTCAGTGCTGACTTTAATATCCGCCAGTTTTTTTCCGCTTTGAAAGTCGCTGATGTTGATTTCCAGTTGATGCAGATAGTAACGCCGGACACTGAAATCGAGATTTCTGCTCATATAGTACGGGCTGCCGAAATAATACGGCGAGTAAGGCGAAAAGCGATAGCCGCGGCTGAAATGCATTTGCCAGAATGGGTCATACATTGCCGGAGCCCATGGCGCAGACACCTGAATTTCACTCAGGCTCGTTCCGTACTGCATGCCGATTTTTAATGCAGGCGTTACTCCCGCGGTGATTTCCTGAAAACCGTGCAAACCTAGTTGTTGTCTGAGTTCCTCTTCATACAATTTGTATTCTGGATTGTTTTCCTGAGACGGCGATCTTTCGACGATATACGATGTCGCTTGTTTATTTCCCGGCCATTCGTGAAACACACTGACCTGGCTGGTGAACGTGCTGGCACAACCTGTCAGCAATGTACTGATGAAGATGATGGCCCAGGATAAGAAACTTTTCATGGCTTTACTCCAAATCTTAAGATAGTTTCATGATAGCGATCATTCAGCATCGTTGCAGAAATTTTTGTATTGATTTGTATATGAAAGCGCCGTACTCAGGCAACTGATAACGGCAATTCAGATCCGCGGTTTTCAATAAATTGATGCGTTCACGACAGGCAATAAGCAGATGTCATTCTGTATTTATTGCACTATCTTTCTCTGGTTTAAGGTGTTGTGCTTTTTGTCTTGGTAAAATGGTGGCCTCACAAAGTTCATAAGACTTTGATTTATACTATTTTCGCGAGATTCCAAGGCCATGCGTAACGATACCGTCATCACTCCTCAAGCCATACTTCGTCAAGACTACGTCGCCCCAGGTTACTGGGTTGATACTGTAGAAATGGGTTTTGATCTGGATCTCAAATCTACCCTGGTCGCTAACCGTATGGTCATGCGCCGCAATCACGAGAGTACGGAAAAAGATCTCGTGCTGTCCGGCGAGTCCCTAAAATTAGTGCAATTGCGTTTGAACGGCGTGAAGCTGAAGAAAGCTGATTATCAGATTGATGGTGAGACGTTGCGCATTCCAAATGCACCGGATGAGGTGACACTGGAAATCACAACGCAGATACAACCTTCGAAAAATACTTCCCTGTCTGGTTTGTACGCATCCAAAGGAAATCTCATCACACAGTGTGAGGCCGAAGGTTTTCGCAAAATTACCTGGTTCCCTGATCGTCCTGATGTCATGGCGAAATATACGGTCATGCTGCGCGCCGATAAAAAGAAATTCCCGGTATTACTGAGTAATGGCAATCTGATTGATGAAGGCGATCTTGATGACGGACGTCATTTTGCGAAGTGGGAAGATCCGTTTAAAAAACCTTCGTATCTGTTTGCTTTGGTTGCCGGAACCCTGGTTTGTCAGGAAGAAAAATTCAAGCTGAAATCGGGACGCAAAGCATTACTGCAAGTCTGGGTGGAAGAAGGTAACCTCGATAAAACCCAGCATGCCATGGACTCGTTGAAAAAGAGCATACGCTGGGACGAAGAACGTTTCGGGCTGGAACTCGATCTCGACCGCTTCATGATCGTCGCTACTGGTGATTTCAATATGGGCGCGATGGAAAACAAGGGCCTGAATATTTTTAATACAAAATATGTATTGGCGAATTCCAGCATCGCCACCGACATTGATTATGCCGGTATCGAATCCGTGGTGGGACATGAATATTTCCACAACTGGACCGGTAACCGGGTGACTTGCCGCGACTGGTTCCAGTTGTCTTTAAAAGAAGGCCTGACTGTGTTCCGTGATCAGGAATTCTCTGCCGATCTGGTCGGTACGACGACCGGGCGCGCTGTTAAACGTATCGAGGATGTACGTGTGCTGCGGCAGGTGCAGTTCTCCGAAGACGCTGGCCCTATGGCGCATCCGGTACGACCAGATTCCTTCGTTGAGATCAATAATTTTTATACGGTGACGATTTACGAAAAAGGTGCCGAAGTTGTTCGTATGTACTACACCTTGCTCGGGCATGATGGCTTCCGTAAAGGAATGGATCTGTACTTTGAACGCCACGATGGTCAGGCGGTTGAGTGCGATGATTTCCGTGCTGCAATGGCAGATTCCAGCGGGCGTGATCTGACTCAGTTCGAGCGCTGGTACAGTCAGGCCGGTACTCCACGTGTCAGCGTGGTGACTGCTTATGATGCCGAAGCACAGACTTACGATATCAAGCTGACGCAGTCTTGCCCGGACACTCCGGGTCAGGAAAAAAAATTACCGTTTCATATTCCTGTTGCGATGGGTTTGCTTGACGCTGAGGGAAAAGATATTCCCTTGTATTGCGATGATTACCCGGCGCAGGCGGGTGCTACGAATCTGGTCATCGAACTGACTGCCGCATCGCAAACCTTCCGGTTTAATAAAGTCGCCAGCGAGCCTGTGCCATCCTTGTTGCGTAACTTCTCGGCACCGGTTGTGCTGGACATTGATTACACCGATGAAGAGCTGGGATTGTTGTTGGCGAATGACAGCGATCCGTTTAACCGCTGGGAAGCAGGGCAGCGCCTTGCCACCCGCCGTCTGGTTAAATTGACGAAAGCGCTGCAGGCAGGTGAAGAACTCTCGCTCGATGACTGGTTCATCAATGCATTGCGCAACACACTGAACGACGAGTCTCTCGATCCGGCATTCCGTGAGCTCATGCTGACGTTGCCATCCGAAGCGATGATTGCAGAAGCATTTGATGTGGTTGATCCGCAAGCGATACATACCGCTCGTCAGTTTGTCCGTGCGACGATCACCCGTCATTTGAAAGCAGATTTACTGCATGCCTATGAAACCCATCAAACGCCCGGTAAATACCGTCCTGATGCTGTATCGATGGCGAAACGTAGTCTGAAAAATTTGGCGCTTTCATACTTACTCGAATGGGCAGATGAAAGCACTTTCGATCTGGCGTATGTGCAGTTCAAGGAAGCTGCAAACATGACTGATCGTCTGGCGGCATTGGCGGCGCTGACAAACTTCAATGGTACTGAAAAGCAGAAGAAAAAATCAGAGAAAGCGCTGCGCCGCTTCTTCAAAGACTTCAAAAAAGAAGACCTGGTGATCGATAAGTGGTTCATGTTGCAGGCAACAGCACATACAACCGACGTGGAAAAAGTAAGAGAATTAATGCAGCATCCGGCTTTCACCTTAACGAATCCGAATCGCGCGCGCAGTCTGGTATTTAACTTCTGCAATGCAAACCCATCGCAGTTCCACGCAGCAGATGGCAGTGGTTATGCGTTGTGGGCTGAATTGGTGATTGCGCTGAATAAGATTAACCCGCAGGTGGCTGCCCGTCTTGCACGTAGCCTCGACAGATGGAAAAAATATCCGGTTGGTTTGCAAGCACAGATGAAAGCAGCTTTGCAAAAAGTGTCGGTGACGAAGAAATTATCCAAGGATGTCGCTGAAGTCGTCAGCAAAGCACTCGCCGCATAAGTTTGTCTTTGGCGTTTGCCGCCACATAGGCAATCTGCGGGTCGCGGGCCAGAAAGCAGCCAGTACCCGCATGTTTGCTTAGCCATTTGATTATTGAATTTGAGTTTTTAACATAAGGAACATCATGAAACGTGTCAGTCTGACCCAGTATCTGGTTGAAGAGCAGCGTCTGAATAATTCTATTCCCGCAGAGTTACGCTTACTGATCGAAGTCGTCGCCCGCGCCTGTAAAACCATCAGTCATGCGGTTGGTAAAGGTGCGCTCGGTGAGGTTTTGGGCAGCGCTGGCAGCGAGAACATTCAAGGCGAAGTACAAAAGAAACTGGATATTTTATCTAACGAGATTTTGCTTGAAGCAAATGAATGGGGTGGTCATCTGGCCGCAATGGCATCCGAAGAAATGGAAACCATACACCCGATTCCGAATCGTTATCCTATGGGCGAATACATGCTGTTATTCGATCCGCTTGATGGCTCCAGCAATATCGATGTGAATGTTTCTATCGGGACGATTTTTTCAGTCCTGAAAGCACCTGAAGGAATGGCCGCACCAACCGAACAGGATTTCCTGCAACCGGGCAGCAAGCAGGTTGCAGCCGGATATGCGGTATATGGCCCGCAGACTGTGCTGGTGCTGACAACTGGCAATGGTGTTAATTGCTTCACGCTGGATCGTGAAATGGGTTCCTGGGTGCTGACACAAAGGAATATGCAGATTCCTGCGGATACCAAGGAATTCGCCATTAACACATCGAATTCACGTCACTGGTATCCGCCAGTCACGCGCTATGTCGATGAAATGCTGGCAGGTGTGACTGGTCCGCGTCAAAAAGATTTCAATATGCGCTGGATTGCTTCTATGGTGACCGATGTGCATCGCATCTTGTGTCGCGGTGGCATTTTCATGTATCCGGCCGATAAACGCGATACCGAGAAGCCAGGTAAGTTGCGCCTGATGTACGAAGCGAATCCTATGTCATTTATCGTTGAACAAGCTGGTGGTGCCTCAACGGATGGCAAACAACGGATGCTTGACGTTCAGCCGACAGCCTTGCATCAGCGTGTCGCTGTTTTCCTGGGTTCTAAAAACGAAGTTGAACGCGTGACCCGTTATCATCAGGAGTGATGGATTTTATCGGTGAAAATAAGAAAAGCGGAGCAATATGCTTCGCTTTTTTACATGGTGCTGTCACAGAATGCCTGTATTTCTTTGAAAATTACTGAATTTTGCAAAAAATACGGCGAATTTCATGGAGGGGTTTATAATTTCACTATGTGCTGTATCAAATTAATCTTTCGCCACCAAAATTTCGGGCTCATCGGAACTAATCCGTTGCAGGCGAATCATAAAAGGTTATGAATCAAGTTTCTATTTCAGCTTATCCGGGCAACCTTCACCAATCTCAGACAGGTAACTGGCGTCCGGTCGTTCTGGCGGCGCTCGTCCATGTTTTGTTGTTAGGTTTTTTGTGGATCGGTGTGAGTTGGCAAAATAAAGAGTCAACAGCAGTTGAAGCTGAAGTCTGGGACATGACGACGCGCGAAGCCGCACCGGTTGCGGTTGAAATTCCTCCGGCACCACCGCCAGAGCCAGAACCTGTCAAATTAAAAGACATTCCCCCACCGCCTCCTGCTGTAAAGAACAAGAACGACTTGCCAAAGGAAGATCCTGAGATCGCTTTGCAGCAAGAGAAAAAACGCCTGCTCGCAGAAAAGAAAAAAGCCGAAGAACATCAGCGCGCGTTGGCTGAGGAAAAGCGTCAGGCAGAGCAGGAGTTGCAGGCGAAAAAAGACAAAGAGCGTGAAAAATTACGCGAAAAAGAACGCGAACAGGAAAAAGAGCGTCAGAAAGAAAAAGACAAAGAAAAAGAACGCGACAAAGAAAAAGCAGAGAAACAAAAATTAGCGGATCAAAAAGCGCAACAGGCGAAAGACAAAGCCGCCAACGACAAGCTGTTTAAAGAAAATATGCAACGTTTGTCAGCACAAGCGGGTGTGACCGGTAGCGGTGGAACAGGTACTGCCGCAAAATCAACCGGAAATAACCGAGGTGATCCAAGTTATATGGCAAAAATTGCCGCTAAAGTTCGCTCAAATACCATTTACAGTGGTGTTGATGCAGTTGCTGGTAATCCAACAGTTGAGTATAGAATTGAGCTTATTCCCGATGGTTCTTTGCGCGGTGCGATTAAAAAACTGAAGTCGTCCGGTAATCTGGCGTTTGACGATGCGGTAGCAAAAGGAATAGAAAAATCGGCTCCTTTTCCTAAAGATAAAAATGGTCAGGTGCCCGGAACCCTGGATTTTGCATACAAAATGAAGGAAGAGTGATAGTTAATGATGTCTTTTTTGAAAAAAATTATTGTTCGTGTCGTGCTCGCCTCCGCGACAGGCAGCATGTTTATTGCGCCAGCCAGTGCGCAGTTGCGTATTGAAATTGCGGGTGTGGGATCAAGTCAGATTCCGGTGGCGATTGCCGCATTTGCGGATGAGGCTATGACGCCGCAGCAAATCACCAGCATCATTAAGGACGATCTGAATCGCAGCGGTTATTTCAAAATTATCGAGGCTGGCGCGGTCATCACTGAAACCAGTCCGGTTAATTTTGATGAGTGGAAAAAGCGCGGCGCCGAAGCGCTGGTGGTCGGCAGTGTGCAGCGTCTTGCAGATGGTCGTTTTGACGTTCGCTACAAGTTGCTCGATACGATGAAATCGGCGTCCTTATCCGGCTTCTCTGTTGCGGCAACACCTGAAAATACACGCAAGACAGCACATAAGATTGCGGATGATATTTATGAAAAACTGACGGGCGTGCGTGGTGCATTCTCGACACGTATTGCCTACGTGACCAGGGCCGGGCGCGAGTATCGACTTGAAGTTGCTGATGCTGACGGCGAAGGTGTCCGTGTAGCATTGCGTTCAAATGAACCGATTATTTCGCCTTCATGGTCGGCGGATGGCACCAAGGTTGCCTATGTGTCGTTTGAAGCGAAAAAACCTGTGATCTGGGTGCAGAATCTGATGACCGGTGAACGTAAGGTGATTGCGAATTACAAAGGCAGCAATTCGGCGCCTGCGTGGTCTCCGGATGGCTCAAAGTTAGCAATCGCACTGTCACGTGATGGTTTGACGCAGATTTATTCCGTCAATGCGGACGGGTCTGGTTTGCAACGTCTGACCAGCAGTAGTGGCATTGATACCGAGCCACAGTTTTCTGCAGATGGCCAGTCAATTTACTTCCTGAGTGACCGCAGCGGTGGCCCGCAGATCTATCGTATGAACAGCAACGGTGGAGAAGCCAAGCGCGTGACTTTCAGCGGGAGTTATAATATAACGCCGCGGATCTCACCGGATGGTCGCACTTTAGCTTATATCTCGCGCCGTGAGGGTAAGTTTCAGTTGTATGCGCTTGATTTAGTCAGTGGTCAGGAACAAAGACTGTCAGACACAAGTAAAGACGAATCCCCAAGTTTTTCGCCAAATGGTCGCTACATCATGTACGCAACCGAATCTGGGCGACGTGGTGCTTTGGCAGTAGTTTCTGTCGATGGTAAAGTTAAGCAAAAATTGACGGTGCAAGCCGGAGATATTCGGGAGCCCACCTGGGGTCCTTTCATGAAATAAGTTGTAATCACTTTTTTTTAATCAGGAGAGAAAATGCGCTTCACATCCCAATCCAAAACTCTGGCTATGCTGGTTTCCAGCGTTGTTCTGATGACTGCCTGTGCTTCTAAAGTACCACTCGAAGACAAAGCAAAAATCGAAGAAAAACCAGTTGCAACAACTCAGACTCCGGCTGACCCAAATGCTGTTAAAACAGTTGATACTGGTTCTGTCGATCCTTTGAACGATCCAAAAGGTGTATTGGCGAAACGTAGCGTTTATTTCGACTTCGATAGCTATGTCGTTAAAGATGATTACAAATCTGTCGTTGAAGCGCACTCCAAATATCTGAGCACAAACAAAGGCCGTAAGATCCTGATCCAGGGTAATACCGATGAACGTGGCGGCAGCGAATACAATCTGGCTCTGGGTCAGAAACGTGCTGAAGCTGTTCGTAAATCTATGAGTCTGTTGGGTGTTTCTGAAGCGCAAATCGAGGCAGTGTCTTTGGGTAAAGAAAAACCAAAAGCAGAAGGCCACGATGAAGCAGCTTGGGCAGAAAACCGCCGTGCTGATATCGTTTATCAGTAATAGCAGCGTAGTTTAAAAGTGCCCTTGGCGGTCTTTTGAGCTTATTTGACGCCGGATTCCTCATTCAGGATATCCGGCGTCTTTCATTCTATTTTTGATTGCTATGAAATTGACCTCTATTCGTCGTTCTTTTGCCATGGCTGCTCTGTCAGCGGCTTTTTCCACTGCCCTGATCCCGTCATTGGCATCGGCAGGAATTTTTGATGACGATGAAGCGCGTAAAGCGATTCTGGATTTACGCTCTAAAGTAGATGCAGTAAATCTTCGTCTGGATAATAAACTCGATACCAAAGCGGACAAAGGTACAGCGCTGGATCTGGCTAATGAAAATGAACAACTGCGTGCTGAGATCGCTAAGTTGCGCGGACAGGTGGAAGTGTTGGCGAATGACATAGCCAATACCCAGCGTCGTCAGCAGGATTTTTATGTCGATCTGGATAATCGCCTGCGTAAGATTGAGCCTAAGCGCCTGACGGTCGACGGCAAAGAGGCAACGGTAGAGCCAAATGAACAGCGCGCTTACGACAATGCGCTCAGTTTATTTAAGGCTGGTGATTATAAAAATTCAGTGACATCGTTCAGCAGTTTTCTAGTGGCGTATCCACAGTCAGCCTTTGCTGGTTCGGCTCAGTACTGGATGGGCAATTCATACTATGCACAGCGTGATTGTAAGAACACGATTGTGGCTATGCAACAACTGGTGAAAGTGTATCCGGATCACCCCAAGGCGCCTGATGCATTGTTAAATATTGCTGGATGCCAGACTGAGATGAAAGATAAAAACGCGGCTAAGAAGACGCTGGAGAGCCTGATTGCGCAATATCCGGAAAGCGAAGCCGCGCATGCTGCGAAGAATCGTATGACATCGGCGAAGTAAGTCTGGCAAGGATTTAATCCTATCCATGCCATTGACAGCGACCTGAAAACACCATATAATTTCGGTCTTTCGGGTCGTTAGCTCAGCTGGTAGAGCAGCGGACTTTTAATCCGTTGGTCGCAGGTTCGAATCCCGCACGGCCTACCACGAATACAAAAAAGACTTATGTCATGTAAGTCTTTAATTTTTTTAGCAAGTTTTGGGTCGTTAGCTCAGCTGGTAGAGCAGCGGACTTTTAATCCGTTGGTCGCAGGTTCGAATCCCGCACGGCCTACCAAAACAAAAGGACTCAGGTGTATGCCTGAGTCCTTTTTTGTTTTTCCAATCATGACGAGAGAAGCCGAGACCGGCACAATGCAAACTTTTGTATTGTTCTCCCATCGCCTGTGAATTGGAATTATCATTCCTGATTAGCTTAGCGGATAGTCCATCATGAAAAAGCCTGTAGTCAAAAAAAACAAACAAAACAAGTCAGACGGGCAGAGCGGGCAGGATGCGGCAGATCACAATGAAAAGCATGAAATCCGCCCCGGTCAGTCGCTGGAGTTACTCAAAGAGCTGCATATTCTCACCCGCGATGGCAAACTGAATCAGGATAGCCGCCGCAAGCTCAAGCAGGTCTATCACTTATATCAATTCATCGAGCCTTTGCTGGAAACTCTGCAAAAAGACCATGCCGATATCAGTCTGGTCGATCATGGGGCAGGGAAGTCCTATCTCGGCTTTATTTTGTATGACCTCTTCTTTAAAGTCGGCCAGTCGCAAAGCAAAGCCCATATCTATGGGATTGAAACCCGTGATGAACTGGTGCAGCGATCGACAGAACTTGCCCGGCGTCTCGATTTTCCCGGTATGTCTTTCCTGACTTTATCCGTCGCCGATTCGATTACCTCAGATCAGTTGCCAGACCAGATTGATATCGTCACCGCTTTGCATGCATGTGATACGGCGACGGATGATGCGATACAGTTCGCCTTGAAAAAGAAGGCTAAATTTATGGTGTTGGTACCTTGCTGCCAGGCAGAAGTTGCCGCTGAATTGCGCAAAAATAAAAGCGATGCTGTGCGCAATAATCCTTTATCTGAAATGTGGCGCCATCCCATACATACGCGCGAGTTTGGCAGTCAGATTACCAATGTGTTGCGTTGTCTGCAGTTAGAGGCGCATGGCTATCAGGTTCGCGTCACTGAGCTGGTAGGATGGGAGCATTCGATGAAAAACGAATTGATCATTGCTGAATACAAAGGCCTGCCTGCGAAACGTCCGGCAGAGCGGCTGGCGGAAGTACTGAAGACGACGGGGCTGGATGCTATGCAGCGACGTTTTTTTGTCACACCGTAAATCTGGCGTCACTTGCAGGTCATAAAAAATGATTAATATCATTTTCACTCTGACGTGCTGTATCTCTCTCATGGTATTGATAGTAAAGGATAGAAAACATGCTGGCTGCCGTTGACCTTGGTTCCAACAGTTTTCGTTTGCACATCGCCCGTCATGAAGGTGATGCGATTCGTGTCGTTAAAAGTGCGCGTGAGCCTATCCGGCTGGCGGCCGGGCTCGATGCGGATGGTAATCTGACGCCGCAGGCGATACAAAATGCGGTTGATTGCCTGGCGCGCTTCCGTGAAATTCTGAATGCCTATCCGATTGACAGTGTCCGTGTTGTTGCGACGAATACGATACGTATCGCTAAAAATTCTGCAGCCATTCTGCCGCGAGCCGAAGCGGCGATTGGTCATCCGATTGATGTGATTTCCGGTGAAGAAGAGGGCCGCCTGATTTATATGGGCGTATCGAACGCGATTCCTGTGCCCGATGAGCGCCGTCTGGTGATGGACATCGGCGGTGGCTCGACGGAAGTGATACTCGGACGTGGGCACGAGATCATCAAGGTTGAATCGTTCAGCATAGGCACCGTCAAGCATAGCGCCAGTTTTTTTCCAGATGGGCGTCTGACGGAAGCGGCTTTTGAAGCGGCTATTCTTTCCGCGAGATCGATGTTTGAAGATGCCGCGCCACCTTATCAGCCACAACACTGGCGCAAGGCTTACGGCTCATCTGGCACGATGCGGGCGATTGCCGATGCGATCGTCAACAATGGTTTGGGCGATGGTAAACTGACTTTAAAAAGTCTGAATGCACTGAAACAATACTGCATCCGCTGCGGACAACTCAGCGAACTTGAATTGACTGGCATTAAACCCGAGCGTGTTGCCATGGTGATCGGTGGGCTGGCGATTTTGATCGGGCTGATGCTGGAATTTAACATCGAAGTGTTGTTGCCGGTTGAAGCAGGCTTGCGTATGGGCGTCATGTGGGACTTGTATTTACGTGCGACCAAACGCGACCGGCGCGAAGTGTCGGTGCAGAAAATCACCCAGCTTTTCCATATCGATATGTCTCGTGCAAATCGCGTTGCAGATATGGTGAAATCGATTTATCAGCAACTCAAACCGGCATCTGATACCTATTTGCGCTTGTTGTACTGGAGCGCGATGTTGCATGAAGTAGGCATGGTCGTTTCTCACACTGGTTACCATAAGCATGGCGCCTACATGATAGAAAATGCCGACATGGCGGGATTCACCACCAGCGAGCAAAGGATCATGAGTAAGCTGATCCTCAGTCAGAAAGGTAATTTGCGCAAAATCAGTGAAGGTCTGACTGAAATGGATTTTGCCAAAGCGGTGCTGGCATTGCGTCTGGCCGTGATGCTGATGCATTCACGGGCAGAAATTGACTATGAAGATATTCGTCTCAAAATGAAAAAGAATATCGAACTCGACATGCGCCGCGACTGGGTTTCCCTGCATCCGACGGTGGCTTACTGGTTGCAAAAAGAAACCGAATGCTGGCGTGAGGTTGGCATGGATTTTCTGGTGCGGGCAAATGTCTGAAGTCAGAGAATGCACATTGAAAAAAAGGCTCGCATGTTGCGAGCCTTTTTTATGAGCTTTTTTTATGAACCTGCACCAGCTCCTTCGTCACAGGAGTTCGTGCTGATACGTTTAAAATTCTTCCCAGTCTGAGCTTTCTTTTGTTGTCGCTGGTTTTGTTGTGCTCGCACGTTTCGTTGTACTCGCAATTTTTTTCAACGGCTGCGCCTGACGCTGGCTGGCGATCCGTGGCGATGCTTTTAATGGTGTCGTATGTGTCGCACGTGTGGTGTGCGACGATGACGCGCTGA
Source organism: Undibacterium sp. 14-3-2 (assembly GCF_016595265.1). Lineage (NCBI taxonomy): Bacteria > Pseudomonadati > Pseudomonadota > Betaproteobacteria > Burkholderiales > Oxalobacteraceae > Undibacterium > Undibacterium sp. 14-3-2. The sequence continues at coordinate 240,393 of NZ_JAENGS010000004.1, read as the reverse complement.
TCGTTGTTTGTGACGCATCCAGCTTGAACATGCTGACCACGTTCGCCAGATTTCTGGCCTGGTCTTGCATCGCGGCCGAAGCCGCAGCGGCTTGTTCTACCAACGCTGCATTTTGTTGCGTGACCTGATCCATCTGGATGATGGCCTGGTTCACTTGTTCTATGCCAGATTGCTGTTCATGGCTGGCCGCTGTGATTTCGCTCATGACATCGGTGATGCGATTGACGCCGGTGACAATTTCCTGCAACGCGAGGCCCGCTTCACCTACTTGTTGCGAACCCAGCCCTACCTTTTCAACCGAATCATCAATCAGTGTTTTGATTTCTTTCGCTGCTGCGGCTGAGCGTTGTGCCAGATTGCGGACTTCTGACGCGACTACTGCAAATCCGCGTCCCTGTTCACCGGCGCGCGCTGCTTCCACTGCCGCATTCAGAGCGAGAATATTGGTCTGAAAAGCGATGCCATCAATCACACTGATGATGTCGACAATTTTCTTCGAGGAGCTGTTAATGGCTTCCATGGTGTTGACGACCGTTGTGCCCGCCACGGAACCCTTGGCAGCCACATCGGCGGTGGACAATACCAACTGATTAGCCTGGCGAGCATTTTCCGCATTTTGTTTGACGGTCGATGTCAGCTCTTCCATGGAAGCTGCTGTTTCTTCGAGTGAGCCAGCCTGTTCTTCGGTGCGCGCAGATAAATCCAGATTGCCTGAGGCAATTTCGCTGGAGGCGGTTGCGATCATATCGGTGCTCTGACGCACTTCGCCAACCACTTTGGCGAGACTCTGGCGCATGCTCTTCATCGCGAACAGCAGGCTGTCCTGATCATTTTCACGGGTGTGGACATCAATCGTCAGATCGCCGGCGGCAATGCCTTTAGCGATGTCGGCCGCATATTCCGGTTCGCCGCCGATAGCGCGCTCAATATTGCGTGCCACGATCACGATGATCGCGCTCAATACGATGCCGATACCTGCCAGCAAAAAGATGGCATTCCACAGATCTTTGATGAAGGCATCCGTCAGGTCGTCGAGGTATAAGCCGGTGATGAAGGTCCAGTCCCACGGCTTGTATGTCAAAAGATAAGCGCCCTTGGGAAATACCTGTTTAGGATCCGCATTGCCCGGTTTGGTCCAGACATACTCTATCCAGCCTTCACCTGCACCTTTGGCAATGGTTGCGACATTGCGATAGAAAAACTGGCCGCCCGGGTCTTTGAAGTCACTGACATCTTTGCCGATGAGTTCGGCTTTGATCGGATGCATCACCACAGTCGGGTGAGAGTTGATCACGGTATAGTAGCCATCCTTGCCGTAGCGCATGGCCTTGAGGCGCGCCAGCGCTTGTTTCTGGGCTTCTTCCAGCGGCATCGCGCCAGAACTGACCAGCGCCGCGTACTCTTTCACTGTTGACATACCGACGTCCGTCGCAAAGCGCAATGCAATCTGTCGCTCTTCAAAGCGTTGTGCTTTATTTTGCAATACATTCACCGTGCTGATACCGAGCAGGCAAAGCCAACTGATGATGAGTGGTAAATAAAGTTTGCTGCGAAAGCTGAGTTTCATGTCTCTTCCTGTCTTGTTAAAGAAAATTTTTTTCTTAAGGGGGGTTATACAAATGCGGCATATTTTTTGTGATATGAGGCAGGGGTAAAAAACACCTCATCGTTCACGGTTTGCGGTCACTGGCTGATTCAGATTAATTCAGCCCGGCCGGACGCTGGCAGATAAAGATCGGGTAACTTTATCGAAACCGATTTAGGCAATCAAAGCGATCAATTCTATATAAAACACTATGTTAATATAGAAACGTTGATTTATATCAATATTGCGGCAATAACAACAAAATCCAGTTAATTCCGATCTTTTGCTTGATCTGCTGGCATGGTGTGTTGAAACACGTTTGTTTTTTGATTGATACCTCTCGCTCTTCAGCATTCTGCTCTGCTTTGGATTTGTAAAACGTGTTCCGGGTTCGTGTTTTTTGGTAAAAGTAGGGAGTATGTTGAATTTTTGCTTAAATCTCGTTGAATTTATTGGGGGTTAGAAAATACTCCCCCCAGTATATTTTTCGTTAAATTGACCTGCTGCCATCAAATAGTAGTCAGACTGACTATCAAACTGGTAATCAATCCAGCAATAAAAAAACGACGATCGCCGTGGCGTATCGTCGTTTTTTATTGAGATGAAGGCGCCGTTTCAGCGCAGATCAGCTTGCCGTGACATCAGAAATCAAACTGTGCAGACAGTTTGTAAATCCTTGAGGCGCCAGGCAGCAAGTAGCCACCGAGGGATTGCGTGACATCGCGCCAGTAGAATTTATCGAATGCATTGTCGATATTAAAGCGCAAGGTCGTCGCGGTGCCGGCGATGTTGGTCACATAACGTGCGCCCAGATTCACGACCTGATAGCCGGGCACAATCACCGCGTTATCTGGCGAATAGGCTTTATTGCCGGAATACTGCCAGCTCGCATTCAGATTCAGTCCTTTGACTTGTGCAACGGCGTAGTCGGCATAGATGCTGGATTTCAGCTTAGGTACGTTTAACACGCGTTTGCCATCGAGCGCGGCATTTCCCGTGTCTTGCTGTTTCGCTTCGAGTGCGGTGATGCTGGCACCAAGATACAGTTGCGAACTCAGCTTGCCCTGCGCTGACAGTTCCAGCCCGGTATGTTGTGCTTCGCCATTCTGTACATAAACGTTGGCGCTGTTCGTGTATTCGAGTGGTTTCTGAATGCGGAAGACGGCCGCGGTCAGGCTCAGATCACGGCTCAGATCGCTCTTGATACCGAACTCCAGTTGTTTCGAGCGTGCCGGATTCAGCATGACATTCTGATTGCTGGTGCCGAAAGGGGCGATGCCGCCATGTTCCAGCCCTTGCGCAAACGAGCCGTACAAAGACATGGATTGCACAGGTTGATAGAGCAGTGCTGCATTCGACACCCAGGCATTGCGGTCATAGCCGGGATTATTGAGCTGGGTGCGCTCTATATGCAGATGGCGCACGCCGACATGCAGTTTCCAGGCCTCGCTGAGGCTGATGATGTCTTGCGCAAATACCGACCATTCTTTATCGGTGCGACGTAAGCTGGCCGCACCCGGCTGATTTGGCGATGGTGCGACGGCAACCGGGTTATACAGATTGCTGGTACCAGCGTAATCGTAAATGTAATCGCCAAAATAATCTTTGCGGCGGGAAGTGGATAAGCCTGCTGCAAACGTATGGGCAAATACGAAGGTGTTAAATTTACCGCTGAGCAGCGCCTGGGTGCCGGTCATCGATTTCGACTCATTCAGGCTGCGATAGTCATACACGTCGTAATCGCCATTTGCGCAATAGCCCGGGGCCAGATTGGCAGAACTGCAGCCATACGGAAACGCAGTGTAATCGTCGCGTTTGAATTCATGCTGATTCGCGGCAAAGCTGGCGTTCCAGTCAGCGTTGATTTTGTATTCAAAACGCACGCCCACATTGGTGTTGCGGGTATCGACCGGTTTCGCCCAAGGCTGTTGATTCAGCATCATATCGGCGCTGATGTTACGTGGCAGATCGGTGCCATTCGTGAGCTGGAAGCCCGGCACCGAGAGCTGCGATTTGTGCTGGTAATCGAGATCGAGTTGCAACAAAGCCTGCGACGACAAATGCCAGTCGAATGCGCCGGAAATAAACTGGCGCTCACCATTCGCCCCTTTGACATACGAGCGCAGGCGTTCGCCTGCGGCATTGATGCGATAACCGAATTGGTGGTCGGCGCTCATGCCGCCCAGATCGGCACTGCCATACAGCGTGCCGCGTTCTGAAATTTCAGTGGTGATGCTGCGCAGCGCGGAAGCAGTCGGGCGCTTGGTCACATAATTCAGTATGCCGCCCGGTGTCGCGAAACCAGATTGGAAACCTGAAATACCTTTGAGGATTTCAACGCGTTCTTTATTTTCCAGCGGAATCGAGGCATCACCCGGAATCGCAAAACCATCTTTGCGATAGCTGCTGGAATTATCCAGCGCAAAACCGCGAATCGAGAATTGCTCGGCATAGCCGATCGCGTTATAGGCGTCATTCACGCTGGCATCGAATTTCATCGCATCGGTGGTCTGGCGTATACGCAAATCCTGCATTTGCAGCGTTGTCCATGCGGTGACCGAAAACGGTGTCTCGATCAGTGAGGTATCCAGAAAACCGGCGGCTTTGGTGCGTTCGGCTTTGGCATCGCTGAGCCGGTTGCCGCTGACGATGACTTCAGGTAAATCTTTTTCAACGGATTGCGCGCGCGCCGCGTTCCATGCAAATGCCTGTGCGACAGCAATGGCGATCAACGATAAACGGCGTGGATGAAGAAGATGTGCAGATGGGTTTTTCATGTTGTACTCTCGGTTGCGGTGAAGTACAGCGCGGGAGTACACAAAAGGACGTGGCAGAGGCATGAACTTTGCGCTTCCCTTCGCTGGCATTATCCAGATCAGGTATAAGGGACTCTCTCACCCGGAAAAACATTTCCAGGACCCCTAGCGAAGGCGCCACTTTAACATGAATCGTTTAGCTCAATAAAAAAAAGCACACCAGGTGTGCTTTTTTGCCTCAAATATACTGGGGGGAGTATCTTAAAACCCCCAGCAAATACGCTGAGATTTGGTGCAAACAGGCTCATACTCCCTGTTTTTTAGCTGCGAAGCTGATCCACATGCCTTCCAGCGAATACACCAGCAGCGCCGCCCAGATCGCGATAAAGCCGAGCAATTTATGCTGATCAAACGCTTCGTGAAACACCCAGATGCCGAGTAAAAGTTGCACGCTGGGCGCGATGTATTGCAGTAAGCCGAGTGTCGTCATCGGAATCCGGCGCGCACCGGCGGCAAACAGTAACAGCGGTATCGCCGTGATCGGGCCGCTGAGCGCGAGCAATATCTGCATGTGGCTGTCTTGTACAAGAAACGCATTTTGCCCATGCAAAGTCAGCCACGCCAGATAAGCGAAAGCGAACGGAAACAGCAGTATCGTTTCCAGCGACAAGCCTTCCAGCGCGCCCAGTGACGACGTTTTACGCAACAGACCATAAGTGCCGAAGGTGATGGCCAGCGCTAAGGCCACCCAGGGCAGATGGCCGGTTTGCCAGGTCAGCCAGGCGACACCAAGCGCAGCAAAGGCGACGGCCAGCCATTGACCCGGACGCAGCCTTTCCCGCAACACCGCCGAGCCGATCAGAATATTCACCAGCGGTGTAATGAAATAACCCAGACTCGCATCGACGACATGACCATCGTTGACGGCCCAGATGTAGATAAACCAGTTGCTGGATAAGAGCAGGGCGCTGAACGTAAAACCGGCAATCACTTTCGGCTGGCGACGGACAGCGCTCAGCCATGACCATTGATGACGCCAGGCGAGCACGCCCGCTAAAAACAGCAGCGACCATAACATACGATGGATCAGTATTTCTAAGGAGGGAACGCTTTGCAGTGCTTTGAAATACAGTGGAAACAGACCCCAGACGATGTAAGCGGAGCCTGCCAGGAAGATGCCTTTACGCATGAATCATATCCAGAAAAAAGCCGCACAGCGGCTGAGGCATGAATTATCCTCGTAAAGACAGAATCATGCTTGATGGGTAACTATTTGTTGCGTTGAATGGGGCGGACAGTGGGCTGATCGTGGGCTGATCGTGGGCCGAGAGTGGTGATGACTCGGGGGCGTCCGTCCGATTACTTTTCTCTGGCCGCAGCAATTTGCTTGCAGAGTGCTTCGGTGCCATCGAGTATCCGTGGCCCGGCGCGGTTCAGCCAATCGCCATTCACCGCGTACAGATGATTTTTCTTTGCCGCAGTCAGCACAGAAAACTGCCGCCACTCATTCAGGCTATCGGTGTTGCTGCCACCGGTGATGATCGCATCCGGGTTTGCTGCCAGCAAGGCTTCCACAGACACGGTGGGGCTGATTTCTTTCAGTGCACCAAAGACGTTTTTGCCGCCACATAAGCGGATTGCTGCCGAGACCATGTGTGTATCATTCAGCGTCATCAGCGGCTTGCGATTGACTTGATAAAAGACACTGATGGGTTTGTCGCGTGCGCTCTGATATTGTTGCTGAAGGTTGGCGAGCCGCAAACGGAATTGCTCCGCGGCCGCTTTGCCTGCAGCTGGCGTGCCAGCCAGTATCGCCAGACGTTCAAGCGAGGTGGCTACCATCTCATAATCGCGCGGCTCACTCTCAAAAACGGTGATGTGATTGTCGCGTAATTTGTTAACCAGCAATTTGCCGCTACCTGTGCCCCACACCACTACGAGGTCAGGTTTTAAGGCCAGCAATTTTTCCAGATCTAAGGCAAAGACATTGCCGACCGACGGCAAGGCCTTTGCAGCTGCGGGAAAATCGCTGTAATCACTGACCGCAACGATACTTTTTGCCGCGCCAGCTGCAAATAATAATTCCGTCGCATGCGGGGCCAGGCTGATAATTCTTTGTGCTGGCTTGTCGAGTGTAATCGTACGCTGCGCATCGTCTTTGACACTGACCGCTGCCACACCGCTGGCGCTGACCAGCAGTGTGGGCAGTATGCAGATGGAGCTAACCAACATGCGCAGCGACGTCATCAGATTTCCAGATTGTCGATCAGACGGGTATTGCCGAGCTTCGCGGCTGCCAACACTACCAGCGGCGCGCCCTGCGCGATATCGCCAGCAGACGGCGGTTGCAGGTCGGCACGTTTGCGGATCGCAATGTAATCCGGTTTCCAGTGACGATTTGCGAGGCTGGCCATGGCTTTGCGTTCGAGTTCAAACATATCCAGATGACCGCCACGGACTTCTTCTGCAACCTGATTCAATGCCTGATACAGCGCCGGTGCTTCGGCCCGTTCTTCGGCAGACAGATACATATTGCGTGACGATAAGGCGAGGCCGTCTTCGGCACGGAAAGTGTCGGCGGCGATGATTTCGGTCGGCAAGGCAAATTGCTTGCTCATATTTCTGACGATCATCAGCTGTTGATAATCTTTCTTACCGAATACGGCAACGCGTGGTTGTACGCAAGAGAATAATTTCAACACCACTGTGGTCACGCCAGTGAAAAAGCCGGGGCGGAATTCGCCTTCGAGAATATTGCCGAGATCGTCTGGCGGACGGACGCGGAATTCCTGCGGCTCCGGATACAGATCTTTTTCTGTCGGCGCGAACAAAATATAGACGCCTTCTTTTTCCAGCTTTTCTACGTCAGCCTGGAAAGTACGCGGATATTTGTCGAAATCTTCGTTCGGTCCGAATTGCAGGCGATTGACAAAAATCGAGGCGACCACCGGGTCACCATGCTTTTTTGCGAGACGCATCAGCGACAAATGGCCTTCGTGCAGATTGCCCATGGTTGGCACGAATGCTGTGCGTAACTGACCGCTCAGATGGTCGCGTAATTCTTCAATGGATGAAATGATTTTCATAATGAATGTGTGATGTTTCGGTTATCAATGATACTCAGACTGGCGAATAGGCGAGTCTGACGTAGATGGGCGCGAAGGCTTCGGCCTGCGTGATTTCTATCAGCGTTTCTTTCGCCAGTTCGAGCAAGGCGACAAAATTCACGACCAGTACCGGCGCGCCGCGGGAAGGATCGAATAATTCGGAGAATTCGACAAATTTAGTCGATTGCAGCTTACGTAAAATACCGGACATGTGTTCGCGTACCGATAATTCTTCGCGGCTGATTTTGTGATGCGCCACCAGTGTTGCCCGCTTCATGATGTCGGCCCAGGCGGCTTGTATATCGGCGATTTCCACGTGCGGCCAGTGCAGTACCGTGTTTTGCTCGACGAACACCTGCGCATGCAAAAAATCACGGCCTAATTGCGGTATCGCATTTAAATCGTAAGCAGCCAGTTTCATTTGCTCATATTCGAGCAGGCGTCGTACCAACTCCGCGCGCGGATCTTCGGCCTCGTCTTCGGCATTGCTTTTGGTGGATGGCAGCAACATGCGCGATTTAATCTCGATCAGCATGGCGGCCATCAGCAGATATTCTGCGGCAAGCTCCAGATTATGTTCGCGAATCTGATCGACATACTTCAGATATTGCAAGGTCACTTGCGCCATCGGAATGTCGAGAATATTGAAATTCTGTTTGCGGATCAGATACAGCAATAAATCCAGCGGCCCTTCGAATGCCTCCAGAAAAACTTCCAGCGCATCTGGCGGAATGTATAAATCATTCGGCAGCTTGAACAGTGGCTCACCGTACAGTCGCGCAAACGCCATGCCGTCAACGACATCGGGCGTGCTATCAACGGCACCGACCAGAGGTAACTCTGACGAGGGAAGTTCAGAAGTAGTCACAAGCAGGGCGCTCTGACAGGATCAGCCTTTGTTTTGGTAAACGTAAGCTTGTTGAGGCACGCGGGATTCCAGATTGTTTTTTTGCGTTTCCAGATCAACTGGAGCTTTGTCCCATAACAGCGCGCGACCGTCACGCTGGCTTTGCTCCAGCTTAGGATTCGCAGTTTTTAAACTTTTGAGAAAGCCAGTTGCTTCGGATTCGTACAGAGAAAATTGCTTGGAGAATTTCATAGTATTGAAATAAACACGTAAAGAACGGATGAAGCGGCATTTTACTCTGTATTTCCGGGAAAACCGCATTCGTCCAGATATGGATGGAAAAGTATTCGCAGGCACTGACGCTTCCCAGCGACGCGTCTGTGGAAGAGTACTGGCAGATTACAGGTCTGGTTTATCTACCCATTTACGCACGTGTACAGGTTGATAGGTCGCGAAGTGCTGTAATAACTCTGCCGGATTACTACTGGAGTAGAGTAGTTCCAGATGCGCTGAGCGCAAGAAGCCTTGTTGCAGGGTATTTCTCAGAAAGTGCAACAGACCGTCGTAAAAGCCTTCGACATTCAGTAAGCCTATCGGTTTGTCATGAAAACCCAGTTGTGCCCAGGTCATGACCTCGAATAATTCTTCGAGTGTGCCTATGCCGCCTGGCATAGCGATAAAACCATCGGATAATTCCGCCATCATAGCTTTGCGCTCATGCATATTTTTGACGATATGCAGCTCGCTCAGGCCGCGATGACCGACTTCTTTATCCATCAGGGCTTTGGGGATAATGCCGGTGACGTTTCCGCCAAGTCGCATGACTTCGTCGGCAATGATACCCATCAGGCCAACGTTGCCGCCGCCATAGACCAGCCCCAACTGTTGTTCGACCAGATTTGCTGCCAGTTGTCTGGCACCTGCGGCATAGGCGGGCAGGATTCCTGCCGCTGAGCCGCAATAAACGCAGATTGCTTTCATGAATGATTCATTTTTTGCAGGTAGTTCTGCGACATTTTTTCAAACACTTGTTTGGTTTCGCCGCGTAAATACGGGCTGATCAGTACGATGACCTGATAGCAGCCGCGCGCCAGTGATTCCGACATGGTTTGCAGCTCTGAATATTTACGCGGATTACGCACATATTCATACGACAGCCAGTAAGTGGCGACTACCACCATGTTGGTTGCGAGTGCATCTATATCCATATCGGTTGCTTCGAATTCACCGTCGGCACGCAAGTCGTGACAGAGATCGGTGGCGACTTTGATTTTATGCGACAGGATTTCTTTGAAGTTGAGTTCCAGCTTACGGTTGCGAGACAGTAAATCACTCAGATCGCGATAGAAAAAGCGATAGCGCCATACCAGTTCAAAAGTCAGATGCAGATAGGTCCAGATATCCTGGATATTTGCTTTTCTACCCTGCGGAAAGGCGAGCTTTTTATTAATTTCCGCCTCAAACTGGGTAAAAATGGAGTTGACGATATCGTCTTTATTGCGGAAATGGTAATACAGATTGCCGGGCGAAATATTCATTTCTTCGGCAATCACCGTTGTTGTGATGTTTGGCTCACCAAATTCATTAAACAAGCGGAGGGAAAGTTCGAGGATGCGTTCCCGGGTGCGGCGAGGAGCTTTGTGTTGCATGTGATTCTTCTCGAAAAATTATTTCATTAGAATAACATCGTTCTGTTCAACAGCAAAACCTCTCGCTACATTGTGGCAATTTTCTCGTTCTCAGAAGAAACGTGAAATAAGCGTGTTTTAGCGAGCTTATCGTGTAAAAATTGACCATGTTCGTCGAGACGTGATGTCATCGCCCAGCCTGTGATGCCGATACCGAGAACGATTACCATCGGCCACTCTTTAAGTCCGAGCTGATAATTGATGGCCATTGCTGGAATAAACCACATCCAGGCAAGGCAATAGCGGACGATCGCCTTCACCAACGGAAGTTTTTTGCCGTCGGTATCTGCCACGCGGATGCGCCAGGTTTGCATCGCAAGCGTTTGTCCGCTACGGGTCCAGCAAAACACAAAATAAATACCGATGACGATAAACAGCCAAACCTGCCGTAAATGTCGCAAGGTCAGTGCGTGCTTGCTTTGCGTGATGACATCAAACAAAAAACCGGCAACAAAGACGATGCCGAATAAGAGCAAGGCCTCATAGACCATGCAAATTAAACGGCGACGTAAAGTGGGTGTGGCTAAAACGCTGTTCACAGATTATTTCGATACGGCTTGGGATGCAGAACCCGCTGCCGGAGCGACGGCAGGTTCACTGACGGCAGGCAGACTGCCGGAAGCTGGCGCAGGTGCGGCCACTAATGCCGCTGCCGATGCTGGCGCCGGTGTTACTGGCGCGATCGGCGTTGCTAATGCTGGTTTTGCCGGTGGCTTAGGACCCAGCTTAATCGGTGCCAGTATTTGCGGATTTTTCACCAGATCCGGCGATAAATTGGTCACGCTTTTTTTCTTTGCATGCTCCTGCGCGAGACGTTGTTTTTCTTCGGCGCTGAGTTGCTGATATTGCTGCCACTGCGCTGATTTTTGCTCAGGTTTCACCAGCGAGCTTTTCGCGAAATTTTCACGCGCTGCCATGCGTTGTTCCGGTGTGAGCTTAATCCATTCGCGCATTCTTTCTTGCACGCGAACTTGCTCTTCCGGCTTCATTTTTGCGTAGCGTGTGACTATTTCCAGCCATTTTTTCTTGCGGCCTTCAGGGAACTTATCCCATTCTCCTGCCAGTGGCGCCAATGCCTGTTTTTGCATAGCACTCAGCTCCGACCACAATGGCCTTACCAGTGTGGCAGGTGCGGCAATTGCAGGTGTGGCAGCTGGTTTGGAAGCAGGCACAGCATTAATACCGCCCGCCAGCGCAAATGGCAGGCCGGTGCTGAAAAGCAGGAAAAATACGTAATGACGTAAATTGGAAAACGCCACGTTTACTCCTCCGCTTTATTCAGATAAGCGGTAAAGCCGGTATCGACATAAGCTGCGGGCGGTAATTCATCAACGAGGACAGCTGCATCAATATCAGCTAATTCGCTGATGTTTTGTTGCTGTTCATACTCGTAAATACCAAATAATCCGGCAACCAGCGCCAGCATAGGGAGCAATAAACTCACTTTGCCAAACCAGGAGCCCATGCCTTGAGACGCAAAACCATTTACCCCGGCGAAGACGTTTTTGATTGCCAATACACTGACAGGAGCGTCCTGCTTCTTGCGGGCAAGAGCAAGCTTGCGTGCTTGCGCCAGTCTCTCCAGTGCCGGAGACGGGATATTTTCTGCTGATTCGTTCAGGGCACGTTTTACCTTGTAGGCAAAATCAAGATCCCGCGATTCTTTTGAGTAGTTCATAACTGTATTCCTTTAGCCTTGAGGTTGGCGGCCAGTGCGTGGGTTGCACGAGAGCAATGCGTTTTGACGCTGCCTTCTGAGCAGCCCATTGCTGCGGCTGTCTCTGCGACATCCATGTCTTCCCAGTAACGCATGAGGAACGCTTCCCGTTGACGCGCAGGCAGCTTTTTTATTTCATCATCAATAATATTCAGAACCTGTTCGCGTTCTAACTTATCCGCAGTCGATTCTGCTGCTTCAGTTCCTTCTTCAGCAGCGTAACTTTCAAGCAAGTCAAAGTTATCATCTTCCTGATTATTGCCGGGCGTAATGCTGGAAAACAGGCTGACCCAGGTATTCCGCACTTTCTCACGCCGGAAAAAATCCAGAATGGTATTTTGCAATATTCTCTGAAACAGCATGGGCAATTCATTTGCCGGCTTGTCGCCATACTTTTCAGAGAGTTTAATCATTGCTTCCTGGACAATGTCCAGCGCTGATTCCTCGTTCCTGACAGTATAGACAGCATGCTTGAAGGCACGCCTTTCCACATTTTCCAGGAAATTCGATAATTCTTTATCAGTAGCCATTGTTGGCGATATTCATATAGTGATGGTGCATTTACTTGTCAATAGTGGCGCTACCCGCTAAAAAGCTGCTTGCTTTTAAAATTGCGCATATCCTAGCAAAAATAGCCTTACGTGTCCCAAGTTTTGTCTTGCGGCGAATTTTCGCGGATCAAATAAGTCATTGAAAAAAAGAGAAAAGAATAATTCTGCTTGACCAAAATGCTGCAACGCATTACCGTATGAGTCCACCTCAAAATCTCGGGGTATCAAATACTTGTCTGGAGTAACCCACAATGTTATTGCCCGCAAGTGCGCTTTAATGAAGCTGTTTGTTCTAACCCATGCCACAAGCGTGAGAAATTTGTCGTTGTAAAGCCTTAACACTGATTGAACGAGTGCCTTAAGCATTTTCCGGTACCACGCCCAACGGGAGTGTAAAAGAAAATGTCGCGGTACAAAAAGGAATATCAGCTCACCGGATTTACATGTCGATTTCGCCAGGAAAGAACATCCGATCAATTTCCTATGGACCTTGAAAGGACAACATAATGAGTTCAGAATTTACAGGCGCAGAGATACTGGTCAAGTGTCTTGCCGAAGAAGGTATTGAGCATGTTTTCGGATATCCGGGCGGCGCAGTACTTTATATCTACGACGCAATCTACAAACAAGATAAGTTTCAGCATATCCTCGTTCGTCACGAACAGGCTGCGATTCATGCTGCTGATGCTTACTCCCGTTCTTCCAATAAAGTAGGTGTGGCTCTGGTCACATCCGGGCCTGGCGTTACCAATGCGGTGACCGGTCTGGCAACTGCTTACATGGATTCTATTCCTATGGTGATCATCTCGGGTCAGGTATCCAGTGCCGTTATTGGCCAGGATGCTTTTCAGGAGTGTGACACGGTAGGCATTACTCGTCCTTGCGTGAAACATAATTTCCTGGTCAAAGATGTCCGGGATCTGGCAGAGACGATCAAAAAAGCATTTTTCATCGCAACAACCGGACGCCCTGGTCCTGTGCTGGTTGATATCCCTAAAGATATCAGCATGCACAAAACCACTTACAGCTATCCGCGTGAAGTTGAGATGCGTTCTTATAAGCCTGTCGATAAAGGACACGCCGGTCAGATTCGTAAAGCGGTTCAGCTATTGCTGCAGGCAGAGCGGCCGATGATCTACACCGGTGGCGGCGTTATTCTGGCGCATGCGTCTGCTGAATTGAACAAGCTGGTGGATGAACTGGGATTTCCTTGCACAAACACGCTGATGGGTCTTGGCGCTTATCGTGCCAGCGACGAAAAATTCGTCGGTATGCCCGGTATGCATGGGACGTACGAAGCCAACATGGCGATGCAGCACTGTGATGTGCTGATTGCGATCGGTGCACGTTTCGATGACCGCGTGATTGGCAATCCTAAGCATTTTGCGTCGAATACGCGCAAGATTATTCATATAGACATTGACCCTTCCTCAATATCCAAGCGCGTGAAAGTGGACATTCCTATTGTTGGTAATGTCAAAGACGTATTGCAAGAGATGTTGTCGCAGTTAAGCGCAGTCGAGACGCGTCCTGATCCGAAGCCGCTGGCAGCATGGTGGAAGCAGATCAACGAGTGGCGCGGCAAGGAATGCCTGAAATATGCCACTTCGTCTGAACTCATCAAGCCGCAATCGGTGGTTGAAAAAGTATGGGAAGTAACCAATGGCGATGCCTTTGTGACTTCCGACGTAGGACAACATCAGATGTGGGCGGCGCAATACTATCGTTTCGATAAACCGCGCCGCTGGATTAATTCCGGTGGTCTGGGTACGATGGGCGTTGGCCTGCCATACGCGATGGGCGTGCAGATGGCAAATCCTGATGCGACCGTTGCCTGCATTACCGGCGAAGCCTCGATACAAATGTGTATTCAGGAATTGGCGACCTGTAAGCAATATCACCTGACACCCAAGATCATTTTGTTGAACAACCGCTTCCTCGGCATGGTCAGACAGTGGCAGCAAATTGATTATGGCTCACGCTATTCCGAGTCCTATATGGATTCACTGCCGGACTTCACCAAACTGGTGGAAGCTTATGGTCACGTTGGCATGAAAATTGAAAATCCTGCAGACGTTGATGGTGCAGTACGTGAGGCGTTCGCAATGAAAGACAGACTGGTATTCATGAACTTCATTACTGATCAGACCGAAAATGTCTGGCCTATGGTGAAGGCTGGTCAGGGCTTGACTGAAATGCTGCTTGGCTCGGAGGATCTGTGATATGAGACACATTATCTCCATCCTTTTGGAAAATGAAGCCGGTGCGTTGTCCCGCGTGGTCGGATTGTTTTCTGCCCGTGGCTACAATATTGAAACGCTGACGGTTGCGCCGACCGAAGATCCGACCTTGTCCCGCATGACCATCGTCACCAGCGGTTCCGATGACATCATCGAGCAGATCACGAAACACTTGAATCGTCTGATTGAGGTGGTGAAGGTGGTTGATCTGACTGAAGGCGCGCATATTGAGCGTGAGCTGATGCTGATCAAGGTGAGAGCTGTAGGCAAAGAGCGCGAAGAAATGAAGCGCACAGCGGATATTTTCCGCGGCCGCATCATTGACGTGACCGAAAAAACCTACACCATAGAATTGACGGGCAACAAAGGTAAATTGGATGCATTCATTGATTCCATCGACCGTGCGTCAATTCTGGAGACAGTCAGAACGGGTGGCTCAGGTATAGGACGCGGCGAACGCATCCTCAAAGTATAAGCAAGTATTCATCTGCCTCTGGCATATAAAAATCATTCAAATTAAATAGGATAAAAAATGAAAGTTTTCTACGATAAAGATTGTGATCTGTCCCTGATCAAAGGTAAAAACGTTGCCATCATCGGTTATGGTTCACAAGGTCATGCACACGCGCAAAATCTGAACGACTCCGGTTGTAACGTGACGGTCGCTTTGCGTAAAGGCGGCGCATCATGGTCTAAAGCAGAAGGCGCTGGCCTCAAAGTGGCGGAAGTCAACGAAGCGGTGAAAGCTGCTGACGTCATCATGATTTTGCTGCCGGATGAAAACATCGCTCAGGTCTACAACGAAAACGTTGCACCTTACGCCAAGCAAGGTGCGGTACTCGCGTTTGCACACGGCTTCAATGTGCACTACGGTCAGGTTGTGCCTCGTGCTGATCTGGACGTCATCATGATCGCCCCGAAAGCACCAGGCCATACCGTGCGCGGTACTTACTCTCAAGGTGGCGGCGTGCCGCATCTGATCGCTGTCTATCAGGATAAATCTGGTTCTGCCCGTGATATCGCTTTGTCGTATGCGATGGCGAATGGCGGCGGTCGTGCCGGTATCATCGAAACTAACTTCCGCGAAGAAACAGAAACAGATTTGTTCGGTGAACAAGCTGTGTTGTGCGGTGGTGCCGTTGAACTGATCAAAGCGGGTTTCGAAACTCTGGTGGAAGCTGGTTATGCACCGGAAATGGCGTACTTCGAATGTCTGCATGAATTGAAACTGATCGTTGATCTGATCTATGAAGGCGGTATCGCTAACATGAATTACTCGATCTCTAACAATGCCGAGTACGGCGAATACGTGACAGGCCCACGCGTTGTGACGGAAGACACCAAAAATGCGATGCGCCAATGTCTGAAAGACATTCAGACTGGTGAATACGCGAAGAGCTTCATTCTGGAAAACAAAGCAGGCGCGCCTACCTTGATTTCCCGTCGTCGTTTGACTGCAGAACATCAGATCGAAGAAGTCGGCGCAAAATTGCGTGCGATGATGCCTTGGATCGCTAAAAACAAACTGGTTGATCAATCGAAGAACTAATTCTTCAGATCGCCGGGCATCATCCAGCGTGCGCTGGCAGGCGCGCGCAGCTCGAAGGCTAAAAGTCGTCCACTGGGACGACTTTTTTTTACGCCTACGAGTGCGCTTGGATCGCTAAAAACAAACTGGTTGATCAAAGCAAAAACTAATTGCCGAGATCGCAGGGCATCATCCAGCGTGCGCTTGCAAGCGCACGCAGCTCGAAAGCTAAAAGTCGTCCACGTGGACGACTTTTTTTACGACTACGAGTGCGCTTGGATCGCTAAAAACAAACTGGTTGATCAATCGAAGAACTAATTCTTCAGATCGCCGGGCATCATCCAGCGTGTGCTGGAAGGTGCGCGCAGCCCGAAAGGTGAAAGTCGTCCAACGGGCGATTTCTTTGCCTTCAAATATCCCTTGTTTTACCCGTAAATTTTGAAAATAAGGGGAGTATGTTTCATTTTCGCGTATATGTCTTAATGAAATATAGGGGTTTTAAATATACTGGGGGGAGTATATTTTTTTTCTTGAAATGGGTTGATTCACAGGTTTAACTCTGAAATTCGATTCCCAGCGAAGTCATTAATTGAATCGTAGATGGGTGTGATCATTGAAAAAGAGGTATCTTTGCAACTTGAATCAAGATGACTTGTCTGAATCAACAATACCAACATTTCTGGAGAATGATCATGAAAAAACTACTTGGCTTTACTGCTGCTTGTTTGCTGGCATTGCCGGTTGTCGCGCAGACGCTCACTGGCACCGTCATTACGGTCTCAGGATCGGCGGACGTGAAGGCGGACAATGATCAGGCGGTGCTCAATTTTTATATCGAAGAGCAGGACAAAGACAAGACCGCGGCAGCGTCGAGGGTGAATCAGAAAATGAAATCCGGTACTGATCTGATCAGGAAAGAAGATCCGCAGGCAGAGCTGCGGACGCGGTCTTATTATTCTTACCCCATCTATGCTGAAACCCCAGTCAATGCGGCCGGGCAGCCTGTCAAACGCCAGATCATCGGGTGGCGTTCAGGTCAGTATCTGGAGGTGAAAACCACGAACATTGCGCAGTTGTCGTCCACGGCAGCAGCAGGGCAGAAAGTGTTAGCGCTGAACGGTGTCAATTTTGGCTTATCTGATGCCGCGATTAAAAAATTTGAAGCCGCGCGAGTTGAGGCTGGTTACCACCAGTTTTCTGACAAAGTAAAAATGATTGCATCGACGCTGGGTAAGAAGCCGGATGATATTGTGATCGAGTCTCTCGATTTCGATAACGCCGGCAGTGAATTGCGTCAGTTTGAAGAGGCACCGATGATGCTTAAAGCGGCCAGAGCCGACGCAGCAGCAACGGAACCCAGCTTCGAGCCAGGATTTACTTCATTGAATATAAAAATCACTGGAAAACTGCGACTGAAATAGACCATACACTCGTGCTTGCGGGTTTGCCTGACCGATAAACAGGGTTATACTGCCAGCGCAAAGTGCCAGGTTCCGCCCGATATGTTCGGGCTATTTTATTTCTTTAGATTCACATGCCATCTTTTAATCGACGCAAACCCAAAGGTAACTTCAAACTTTTCCCCAAAGGCGTACGTAAAACGCAGCAAAGAACAGATGCTGACGGTATTGCCTTACCGGTAAAAGCGACGGCGCGCGGACGTGGCATTTATTTGTTGCCGAATGCATTTACGACGGCGGCTTTATTCTGCGGTTTTTACGCGATCGTCATGGCGATGGATCAGCGTTTTTATCAGGCGGCACTCGCGATTTTTGTTGCGATGGTGCTGGATAGTCTGGATGGTCGGGTTGCGCGGATGACGAATACACAGAGTGAATTCGGCGCGCAGTACGACAGCCTGTCAGACATGATTTCCTTTGGCGCAGCGCCAGCGCTGGTCGTGTATGAATGGTCGCTGCGCGGCATGGATAAACTAGGCTGGCTTGCCGCTTTTGTCTATTGCGCTGGCGCAGCGTTGCGACTGGCACGCTTTAACACGAATATCAGCATCGTTGATAAACGTTATTTTCAGGGCTTACCAAGCCCGGCGGCGGCGGCGCTGGTTGCTGGTTTCGTGCTGCTGATGGATGATTTGCACTTTGTCGGTGGCGACCTTCGTTGGATCGCGTGGGGCATCACCTTGTTTGCCGGATTGACCATGGTGACGAATGTGCCATTTTACAGTTTCAAAGATGTGAACCTGAAAAAAAGCGTTCCTTTTATTGCGCCTTTGTTAGTGTTACTGGTGTATGTGGTGGTGGTCAGTGATCCGCCTAAAGTGTTATTTGGTTTGTTTGTGTTGTATGGTTTGTCTGGTTACGTCGTCTTGTTGTGGCGCTGGCGCAAAGGTCGTCCTATCAGCATTATTCAGACCAGCGTGGAAACCCACGACGATAAATAAAATTTTGTTTTAAAGCGGAATCGCCACAATGTACAAAATGCATTGTGGCTTTTTTTCTTTTCGGATTAATTAAATTAGAAATAGGCTGCTATAAATTCTTGCACTTTTCTGTGTTCACGCTTATAGTCGAATGCATGAACTTTTCAGTCACATCCCTCACATTAAAAACTTTAGCAGACGCCTCCCGTCTGCTATCGCTATTTGCATTTCTACTAGTGCGGTAACGCGCTAAATCCCCTATACCCACAATTTGTGTAATCTCTTACCCCTGTGTGCGTTGCAAGGGTGGGGCAGAGAATATTCAGCATTTTTATCGATTCATTTTCAATCTCAAACATTCTTTTCAGGAGAAAATCATGGCAGACAAACTCATCATATTTGACACCACTTTGCGCGATGGCGAGCAATCCCCGGGTGCGTCGATGACAAAGGATGAAAAGCTGCGTATTGCAAAACAACTGGAACGATTGAAAGTTGATGTCATTGAAGCGGGTTTTGCGGCTGCGTCTCCTGGCGATTTTGAATCGATCAAGGCGATTTCCGCGACGATTAAAGATTCCATCATTTGTTCTTTATCGCGCGCCAATGACCGCGATATTTCCCGTGCCGCAGAAGCTTTGGCTGCTGCTCAACGCAAGCGTATTCATACCTTTATTGCGACCTCTCCTTTGCACATGGAGAAAAAATTGCGCATGAGTCCGGATCAGGTGTTGGAGCAAGCGATTCAGGCCGTGCGTTTTGCGCGTAATTTTACTGACGACGTTGAATTCAGCCCGGAAGATGGCAGCCGCTCCGAAATGGATTTTTTGTGCCACGTAATTGAAGCCGTGATTAAAGAAGGTGCCACCACAATTAACTTCGCCGACACGGTCGGTTATGGTGTGCCTGAGTTGTACGGCAATATGCTGAAAACCTTGCGTGAACGCATTCCGAATTCCGACAAAGCAATCTGGTCGGTGCATTGTCATAACGATCTGGGAATGGCAGTGGCGAATTCACTGGCCGGTGTCATGATCGGTGGTGCGCGCCAGGTCGAATGTACGATTAACGGACTTGGCGAGCGCGCCGGTAATACCGCACTTGAAGAGATCGTGATGGCGGTGCGTACGCGTAAAGATTACTTTAATCTCGATCTGGGTATTGATACGACCCAGATTGTTCCCGCATCGAAGCTGGTGTCGCAAATTACTGGCTTTGCAGTGCAGCCAAATAAAGCCGTGGTTGGCGCAAACGCGTTTGCACATGCCTCCGGCATTCATCAGGATGGCATTCTGAAAGCCCGCGATACCTATGAGATTATGCGCGCCGAAGACGTGGGCTGGAGTGCAAATAAAATTGTTCTCGGTAAGCTCTCTGGCCGGAATGCATTTAAACAGCGCCTCGAAGAGCTGGGCATTACGCTGGAATCTGAAGCGGAAGTGAATGCGGCATTTGCCCGTTTCAAAGAGTTAGCGGATCGCAAAGCTGAGATTTTTGATGAAGATATTTTGGCGTTGGTTTCAGATGAAGAGCAGGCCAATGACAAAGAGGCTTACCACTTTGTTTCGCTGGCCCAGCATTCTGAAACTGGCGAATCTCCAAAGGCGAAAGTGGTGTTTGCTTTTGCCGGTAAAGAAGTGACTTGCGAAGCAAAAGGAAACGGCCCTGTGGACGCGATTGTGAATGCGATTGAGTCTGAAGTGAACAGTGGTGCTGAATTGCTGCTGTTTTCAGTCAATGCAATTACGACTGGCACACAGTCTCAGGGCGAAGTGACGATGCGCTTGCAAAAAGCCGGACGTATCGTCAATGGCGTCGGTGCTGATCCTGATATCGTCGTGGCGTCTGCGAAAGCCTACTTGTCAGCGCTGAATAAACTCGAGTCAAAGTCAGAAAAGCTGAATCCACAAGTTTGATTCATTGATTATTTGTGTGCTATAGTCTCGGCTCCCGTCATTTTGGCGGGAATTTATTTCACGATAACGACGGTTTTGTCATCAAACGACTCTTGTTATCGCATGTAAAGGAAAATTATGTCTATCGAAAAAAGTGCAAAAGCCGCTATCGTAGCGGATAACGCCCGTGGTCAAAACGACACAGGTTCTCCAGAAGTTCAGGTTGCTTTGCTGACAGCCCGTATCAATGATTTGAACGGTCACTTCAAAGCCCACGGTAAAGATCACCATTCCCGTCGCGGTCTGATTATGATGGTTAACCGTCGTAAAAGCCTGCTGTCTTACCTGAAAGGTAAAGACCTGAATCGCTATCGCGCTCTGATCGAAAAACTCGGCTTGCGTAAGTAATTCTTGCTGAATTTAGCAAAAAATTTATAGCAAAAAGCCTGCGTCAGTTGACTGTCGCAGGCTTTTTGTTTATCTGGTGTTTTGGTTTTGTGCGAAATTTTTAGCAAAATTTGTTAGAAATAAGCAAAAAACTGGCAAAAGGCAATCCTGACGGATTGCACGTGGTGAGGTGAACGACAGCGCCTGAAAATCTGTCGGCAAAATAGAAAGGACACATTGTGTTTAACAAAATTACGAAAACTTTCCAATACGGTCAACATCAGGTGACATTGGAGACTGGTGAAATCGCACGTCAGGCCTCTGGCGCAGTGATGGTCTCGATAGAAGACACTGTCGTACTGGCAACTGTGGTTGCAAAAAAAGATGCAAAACCTGGTCAGGATTTCTTTCCTCTGACCGTGGATTACATGGAAAAAACTTATGCTGCAGGCCGCATTCCTGGCGGTTTCTTCAAGCGTGAAGGTCGTCCATCAGAAAAAGAAACATTAACTTCACGTTTGATCGATCGCCCGATTCGCCCTTTGTTTCCAGAGGGTTATCTGAATGAGGTTCAGGTGATTGTGCATGTATTGTCCGTCAATCCTGAGATTGATCCGGATATCGCTGCGATGATTGGTGCTTCTGCTGCGATTTCTGTTGCAGGCATTCCTTTCAGTGGCCCTGTTGGTGCCGCGCGCGTTGGTTATATCGACGGTCAGTACGTATTGAATCCAACTGCGACGCAGTTGAAATCTTCCAAGCTGGATCTGGTTGTTGCGGGTACTGAACAAGCTGTATTGATGGTGGAATCCGAAGCGCAGCAATTGTCTGAAGAAGTCATGCTGGGTGCGGTTGTGTTCGGTCACGAGCAAATGAAAGCTGTTATTGATGCGATCCACGAATTGGTGCGCGACGGTGGCAAACCTGAAGTGCAATGGGCACCTGCAGCAAAAAATGAGCCGCTGATCGCTGCGGTCACTGCTGTTGCAGAACCGCTGTTGCGTGCTGCATATCAAACCAAAGAAAAGCAAGCCCGTACTGAGCAATTGAAGGCTGCAACGTCTACAGTTGCTGCTGCGCTGGCTGAACAAGCTGCCGCCAAAGGTGAAGTAGCTCCTGATTCAGCAGACGTCGGCAATATTCTGTTTGATCTGGAAGCGAAAATCGTTCGCTCCCAAATTCTCGAAGGTGAACCGCGTATTGATGGTCGCGACACTCGAACTGTACGTCCTATCACTATCCGCACTGGTATTTTGCCACGTACGCATGGTACCGCTTTGTTCACCCGTGGTGAAACACAGGCTTTGGTGATTGCAACTTTGGGTACTGCACGTGACGAACAAAAAATCGATGCGTTGATGGGCGAATACTCTGACCGCTTCATGTTGCATTACAACATGCCTCCATTTGCTACTGGTGAAACTGGTCGCGTTGGTACGCCTAAGCGTCGTGAAATCGGTCATGGTCGTTTAGCTAAGCGTGCATTGCAGGCGGCATTGCCTGATCCGGAAGATTTCAGCTACTCCGTACGTCTGGTTTCTGAAATTACTGAATCCAATGGTTCTTCTTCGATGGCGTCTGTTTGTGGCGGCTGTCTGGCCTTGATGGATGCGGGTGTGCCGATGAAAGCGCATGTTGCAGGTATCGCCATGGGTCTGATCAAAGAAGGTAACAAGTTTGCTGTTCTGACTGATATTCTGGGCGATGAAGATCACCTCGGCGATATGGACTTTAAAGTTGCCGGCACTGCCGAAGGTATCACTGCATTGCAAATGGATATCAAAATCCAGGGCATTACTAAAGAAATTATGCAAGTCGCTTTGGCGCAAGCTAAAGAAGGTCGCGTCCATATTCTGGGCAAAATGCAAGAGGCAGTTCCGGTTGGTAACACCGAATTGTCCGATTTCGCACCACGTCTGATCACAATCAAGATCAATCCTGAGAAAATCCGTGACGTGATCGGTAAAGGTGGTGCGGTGATTCGCGCGCTGACTGAAGAAACAGGTACCCAGATCGACATCAGCGACGAAGGCGTTGTTACTATCGCTTCTGTCGATGCGGCGGCTGGTCAAGAAGCCAAGCGTCGTATTGAAGAGCTGACGGCAGAAGTCGAAGTTGGCAAAATCTACGAAGGTACTGTGTTGAAGTTGCTGGACTTCGGTGCGATTGTGCAAATCATGCCAGGTAAAGATGGTCTGCTGCACATCAGTCAGATCGCCAACGAACGCGTCAACGCAGTTGCTGACTATCTCAAAGAAGGTCAGCAAGTACGCGTCAAAGTGTTGGAAACCGATGATCGTGGTCGCTTCAAGTTGTCCATGAAAGCAGCTGCTGTTGAAGGTGATGCGCAGGCTCAGTCACAAGAGCCGCAGGCAGCCCAGTAATTGTGCTGTTTGTCATGAGTTGTTGAAAAAAAACGCCCGTTTAAACGGGCGTTTTTTTATTGACTTACAATGATTTTTTTATTTATTCGGTGAGTTTTATGCGTGCAATTGAAATTACGAAATATGGAGCGCCCGAGGTTTTGCAATTGTGTGAGCGCGAGATTCCGCAAGCGCAGACTGGTGAGGTTTTGATTAAGGTGCATGCTGCAGGCGTGAATCGCCCGGACGTGCTACAGCGGCTTGGCTATTACCCTGTTCCTCAGGGTGCTTCAGATTTGCCAGGGTTGGAGGTTGCCGGAGAAATTGTTGGTGGAGACTTATCGACGACTGATTTTCAGATGGGTGATATCGTCTGCGCGCTGGTGCAGGGTGGTGGATACGCTGAATATTGTGTTGCACCTGCTGCGCAGTGTCTTCCCGTCCCCAAGGGTTTAAGCATGGTCGAGGCAGCTTCATTGCCAGAAACTTATTTCACCGTCTGGAGTAATGTCTTTGATCGCGCCAGATTGAGTGCTGGTGAGACTTTACTGGTACAGGGGGGCACATCAGGAATTGGTGTTGCTGCGATTCAGATCGCAAGCGCTCTCGGGCACCGGGTTTTTGCTACGGCGGGAACAGATGAAAAATGCCGTGCTGCTGAGGGATTGGGAGCAGAGCGTGCTATTAACTATAAAACTGAAAAATTTCCCGAGGTTGTCAAATCACTGACTGCTGGTAAGGGGGTGGATGTAATTCTTGATATGGTCGCAGG
This sequence comes from Undibacterium sp. 14-3-2, assembly GCF_016595265.1. NCBI lineage: Bacteria > Pseudomonadati > Pseudomonadota > Betaproteobacteria > Burkholderiales > Oxalobacteraceae > Undibacterium > Undibacterium sp. 14-3-2. The sequence continues at coordinate 216,577 of NZ_JAENGS010000004.1, read as the reverse complement.
AAGTTATATTCCAATGGAGATCGATAGTCTCGCAGATGATGGCCGGATTGCGATTATTGCCTTGTTAGGCGGTAACCGTGGAGAAGTTGATTTTGGGCAAGTCTTACGTCGGCGATTGACGATAACCGGGTCAACCTTACGTCCACGTTCGGTTGAGTTTAAGAGGCAGATTTCTTCACAATTGCAGCAACATGTCTGGCCGTTACTTGAGGCAGGAAAAATCAGGCCGGTTATTCATCAGGTGTTCCCTTTGACTCAGGCGGATCAAGCGCACGCTTTGATGGAGGATGGTCGTCACATAGGCAAAATTATGCTGCAGTTTGTGTAATTCTGTCGGGGTTCTTATTTTTCGAGATATCGAAGGCACAGATCGCAGTGTGTCGAGAAATGAATGGCCCAGATGTGCAGGGCAGACATATGTCGGCTTGGGCTGTAGGTCGTGTTTGTTTTGTGCTGCCTTTGTTTGACCGGGTATTGTCAGCGGGATACAATAGACGGTTATTTATATTCTGATCTCTTATGCGACGTACACTAATTGCGGGTAACTGGAAAATGAACGGCAGCTTCGCGGCCAATCGTTCGTTGTTATCTGAAATCGTAGCCGGATTGCCCGTATCTTCGGATTGTGATGTTTTGGTATGTGCGCCAGCGCCGTACCTGACTCAATGTGCTGAGTTGCTGACAGCGAGCCTTGTAAAATGGGGTGCACAAGATGTTTCTGAGCATGCACAAGGTGCATTTACCGGTGAGGTTGCCGCATCGATGCTGGTTGATTGCGGTTGTCGATATGTGATCGTCGGGCATTCTGAGCGGCGCGCATATCATGCTGAATCGAATACGGTTGTCGCAAGAAAAACTTTGCGTGCGTTGTCCGAGAACTTGATCCCTATTGTATGCGTGGGGGAAACCTTGGAGCAGCGTGAAAGCGGTCAGACAGAAGAAGTTGTTGCTGCGCAATTGCAGGCGGTGTTGGATGTTGTTGATGTTGCGCAAATTACTCAGCTTGTTGTCGCTTATGAGCCAGTGTGGGCAATTGGTACCGGTAAAACGGCGACGCCACAAATGGCACAGGATGTACATGCCTTTTTGCGTCAGCAAATTGCTTTGAAAGATGTTGCCGCAGCTGCTTCGGTGCAAATACTTTATGGTGGTAGTATGAAGCCCGAAAATGCAAAGGACTTACTGGCAATGGCAGATATTGATGGTGGTTTGATCGGTGGTGCTGCGTTGAAGTCCGCTGATTTTCTTGCTATTGCTGCTGCGGCTTGATTGTATTGCTGAAGATTGAAGATTAATTTTTTTAGGTGTTTTGAATGCAAACTTTTTTTACATTGGTAGTGGTCGTTCAGGTTATCTCTGCATTGGCAATTATTGCGCTCGTTTTGCTGCAGCATGGTAAAGGTGCGGATATGGGGGCTTCCTTTGGTTCGGGTGCTTCCGGTAGTCTGTTTGGTGCAACAGGTTCCTCCAATTTCTTGTCGCGCTCCACAGGCATTGCGGCTGCAATATTTTTTGCTGCAACATTGGCCTTGGGTGTTTTTGGTGGTGAGCGTAAGCCAGCTGGCGGTGTGATGGATAATCTGCCAGTGACAAAAGTAGCGCCTGCAGTTGTGCAAACACCCGCACCAGCTTCTGCTGCTGCGGCTTCATCTGCGCAACCGAATCAGATTCCAAAATAAATTTATATTTCCCGGCAAAAAAACTTGAATTTCCTCGATTGTGCGTTGAACAATGAGGTCATTCAGGGTAGAATGCTGGGCTTATGCCGACGTGGTGAAATTGGTAGACACGCTATCTTGAGGGGGTAGTGGCGAAAGCTGTACGAGTTCGAGTCTCGTCGTCGGCACCAAAAAACAAATCAGTTTTCTTTTCTGATTTTGTCGAGGAAGTGGCTGTTTTTTGATGATGTCCTTCAAAAATGGCTTGCTTCAATATGGCGTTCAAATACAGGTAGCCTAACGTGAACCTCGAAAATTATTTCCCAGTTCTTCTCTTTATTCTGGTTGGTATCGGAGTCGGTGTATTGCCTCAGGTTTTGGGGCGGCTACTAGGTCCGTATAAGCCGGATTCTCAAAAAACATCAGCATACGAGTGTGGCTTCGAGGCATTTGAAGATGCGCGTATGAAATTTGATGTGCGATATTATTTGATCGCGATTCTCTTCATTCTCTTTGATCTTGAAACTGCATTTTTCTTCCCGTGGGGCGTTGCTATGCGCGATCTGGGGTGGGCTGGTTTCTTGATTATGCTTGGCTTTGTGCTCGAATTTGCTGTCGGGTTTTGGTACATCTGGAAAAAAGGCGCTCTGGATTGGGAGTGATGGAAAATGGCTATTGAAGGTGTGTTGAACGAAGGCTTTGTTACGACAACAGCCGATAAGCTGATTAACTGGACGCGTACGGGTTCTATGTGGCCGATGACGTTTGGTTTGGCTTGTTGTGCGGTTGAAATGATGCATGCTGGTGCGTCCCGTTATGATCTGGATCGTTTTGGTGTTGTGTTTCGCCCATCTCCACGTCATTCGGATGTGATGATCGTCGCGGGTACCTTGTGCAACAAGATGGCGCCTGCGTTGCGAAAAGTCTACGATCAGATGGCTGAGCCTCGCTGGGTTATTTCCATGGGTTCTTGCGCTAACGGTGGTGGTTATTATCATTACTCGTACTCCGTTGTGCGCGGCTGTGATCGCATTGTTCCAGTTGATATTTATGTGCCTGGTTGTCCGCCGACGGCAGAAGCATTGCTGTACGGTGTCATTCAGCTGCAAAACAAGATTAAACGTACAAACACTATCGCGCGCTGATCGCGCGATTGCTGAGGCAGCCTTTAACTATGACGATCAAATTAGAAAAACTCGAGCAGGCATTAAAAACAGTCTTGGGTGAGCGTATTCTTGAGCTGAAAAATGCTCTCGGTGAGTTGACGATTGTTGTGTCGGCAGCTGAATATTTGCAGGTGATGCGCGATTTGCGTGATCACTCAGATACGTGTTTTGAAGAATTGATTGACCTTTGTGGTGTTGATTATTCAACCTACGCTGATGGTGCCTGGGATGGTTCCCGGTATGCAGTCGTAACGCACTTGTTGTCGATCAGAAATAACTGGCGTCTTCGGGTTCGTGTTTTTGCGCCTGATGATGATATGCCGCTTGTATCTTCTTTGACTGATGTCTGGAATGCTGCTAATTGGTACGAGCGCGAAGCCTTTGATTTGTATGGCATATTGTTTGACGGTCATAACGACTTGCGTCGTATTCTGACTGATTATGGTTTTATTGGTCACCCATTCCGCAAAGATTTCCCTGTGTCTGGTTATGTGGAGATGCGTTACGATGCGGATCAAAAACGCGTTGTCTATCAACCTGTGACTATTGAGCCGCGCGAAAATACCCCGCGTATTATTCGCGAAGAAAATTACGGGATGAAATAATGGCTGAGATTAAGAATTACACACTCAACTTTGGTCCTCAGCATCCTGCTGCGCATGGTGTATTGCGCTTGGTGCTGGAATTGGATGGTGAAGTTATTCAGCGTGCCGACCCTCATATCGGCTTGTTGCATCGTGCAACTGAAAAATTGGCAGAACAAAAAACATTTTTGCAATCTGTTCCGTACATGGATAGGCTCGATTACGTCTCGATGATGGCGAATGAGCATGCCTACGTTATGGCGATTGAGAAAATGCTCGGTTTGGAAGTGCCCCTGCGTGCGCAATACATACGCGTGATGTTCGATGAAATTACTCGTTTGTTGAACCACTTGCTGTGGATAGGCGCACATGCGCTTGACGTCGGTGCAATGGCGGTGATGTTGTACGCGTTCCGTGAGCGGGAAGATTTGATGGATTGCTATGAGGCGGTTTCCGGTGCGCGTATGCATGCGGCTTACTATCGTCCTGGTGGCGTCTATCGTGATTTGCCTGACGAAATGCCTAAGCATAAAGCATCTTTGCTGAAGAACGAAAAGTCTATGCGTTTTCTTAATGAAAACCGCCAAGGTTCTTTGCTTGATTTTATCGAGGATTTTACAAATCGCTTCCCGAAATATGTCGATGAGTATGAAACCTTGTTGACGGATAATCGTATCTGGAAGCAGCGGTTGGTCGGTGTCGGTGTTGTATCGCCTGAGCGTGCGAAAGCGATGGGCTTTACCGGTGCGATGTTGCGTGGATCTGGTGTTGAATGGGATCTGCGTAAAAAACAACCATACGAAGTTTATGATTTGCTCGACTTTGATATTGCTGTTGGTGTCAATGGTGATTGCTATGATCGCTATCTCGTTCGCGTAGAAGAGATGCGTCAATCTAACCGCATTATTAAACAATGCGTAGAGTGGCTCAGAAATAATCAGGGGCCTGTGATTTCAGATAATCACAAGGTTACGCCACCACATCGTGTTGACATGAAGTCAAATATGGAAGATTTGATTCATCATTTCAAGTTGTTCACAGAAGGCTTTCATGTTCCTGCTGGCGAGGCTTATGCCGCAGTTGAGCATCCAAAGGGTGAATTTGGTATTTACTTGATGTCCGATGGTGCTAATAAACCGTACCGCTTGAAGATTCGCGCTCCAGGCTTCCCGCACCTGCAAGGTCTGGATGAAATGGCGAAGGGACATATGATTGCCGATGCTGTAACTATTATTGGTACTCAGGACATTGTTTTTGGTGAGATTGACAGATAAAAACGTCATCTGACGTTTATTTGAGGCATTAGCTATGGTGTTATCAGAGCAGGCATTTAAAAAAATTGATCGTGAACTGGCAAAGTTCCCGGCTGACCAGCGCCAGTCCGCTGTGATGGCCGCTTTGGCTATTGCGCAGGATGAAACTGGTTGGATCTCTCCTGAAGTAATGCAGACTTTGGCTGACTATATTGGTATGCCTGCCGTTGCTGTACAGGAAGTGGCTACTTTCTACAATATGTACAACACGAAGCCAGTCGGTAAATTCAAAATTACCGTTTGTACTAATTTGCCTTGTGCTTTATCAGGTGGCGAGCGCGCGGCGCACCATCTGAAGCAGAAGCTGGGTATTGATTACAAAGAAACCACTGCCGATGGGCAATTCACCCTGGTTGAAGGTGAATGCATGGGGGCATGTGGTGATGCACCTGTCATGTTGGTCAACAATAAACGTATGTGCAGCTTTATGTCGAACGAAAAAATCGACGGACTTGTGAATGAACTGAAAGAGGCGGGTAAATAATGACGAGTCTGCACAATCGCCATATTAAGCCCCTCATTCTCGCGGGTCTGGATGGTAAAAACTGGCACTTACAAGATTACGTGGCTCGTGGTGGCTATGCATCCTTGAAACGTATTCTTTCAGAAAAAATTCCACCTGAACAGGTTATTGCTGAGCTCAAAGCGTCGTCTTTGCGCGGTCGTGGCGGTGCTGGTTTCCCGACTGGCCTGAAATGGAGTTTCATGCCACGCCAGTTTCCTGGACAGAAATATCTGGTCTGTAATACCGATGAGGGCGAGCCTGGTACATTTAAAGATCGCGATATCATTCGCTATAACCCGCACGCGCTGATCGAAGGTATGGCCATCGGTGCGTATGCCATGGGTATTACTGTCGGTTATAACTACATCCACGGCGAAATTTTTGCGGACTATGATCGCTTCGAAGAAGCGATTGAAGAGGCGCGCGCAGCGGGGATGCTTGGTAATAATATCGCGGGCTCCGAATTTAGTTTTCAATTGCATGCGTTCCACGGTTACGGTGCCTATATTTGTGGCGAAGAAACGGCATTGTTGGAGTCGTTGGAAGGCAAAAAAGGCCAGCCGCGCTTCAAACCTCCGTTCCCGGCCAGCTTTGGTCTGTACGGAAAGCCGACAACCATCAACAACACTGAAACATTTGCAGCAGTTCCGTTCATTTTTGCCATGGGTGGCGAAAATTATGCTGCCCTTGGTAAGCCAAATAACGGCGGTACAAAAATATTCTCTATTTCAGGTGACGTTGAGCGGCCCGGTAATTACGAAATTCCATTAGGTACTCCATTTGCTACTTTGCTTGAGTTGGCTGGTGGCATGCGTGGTGGAAAAAAAATCAAAGCAGTCATTCCCGGCGGCTCTTCCGCACCGGTGATTGTTGGTGATGTGATGATGAATACGGATCTTGATTATGATTCGATTTCTAAGGCTGGCTCCATGCTTGGATCCGGAGCCGTCATCGTCATGGATGAAACCCGTTGCATGGTCAAATCGCTGGAACGTCTGTCGTATTTTTATTTTGAAGAGTCGTGCGGGCAGTGTACGCCTTGCCGCGAAGGTACAGGCTGGTTGTATCGCCTTGTTCACCGGATTGAAAATGGATTAGGTCGCCCTGAAGATCTGGATATGCTGAATTCCATCGCAGACAATATTCAGGGTAAAACGATTTGTGCGTTAGGTGATGCAGCAGCGATGCCGGTTCGCGCATTCGTAAAAAATTTCCGCACAGAGTTTGAATATCATATCGAGCATAAGCATTGCTTGGTTCCCACTTACCTGTAAGCCAGCTTCGGTTAGCACACTTAGAGTAGACCATGGTTGAAATCGAAATAGACGGCAAAAAAGTCGAAGTCCAAGAAGGCAGTATGGTGATGGACGCTGCCAATAAACTTGGCACGTATATCCCGCATTTTTGTTACCACAAAAAATTATCTATTGCGGCAAATTGCCGCATGTGTCTGGTTGAGGTTGAAAAAGCGCCTAAGCCGCTGCCTGCCTGCGCGACTCCCGTCACGCCTGGCATGATTGTGCGTTCTCACAGCGATAAGGCTGTGAAAGCACAAAAAGCAGTAATGGAATTTCTGTTGATTAACCACCCTCTGGATTGCCCGATTTGTGATCAGGGTGGCGAATGTCAGTTGCAGGATCTGGCGGTTGGTTATGGCGGTACTACTTCTCGCTACGAAGAAGAAAAGCGCGTTGTTTTCCACAAAGATGTCGGTCCGCTGGTGTCGATGGAAGAGATGAGCCGTTGTATTCACTGCACACGCTGTGTTCGCTTTGGTCAGGAAATTGCAGGTGTGATGGAATTGGGTATGCTCAATCGTGGCGAGCATTCCGAAATTACCTCTTTCGTTGGTAAGACTGTCGACTCTGAACTGTCCGGCAACATGATTGATCTGTGCCCTGTGGGCGCATTGACCTCCAAGCCGTTCCGCTATTCTGCGCGTACATGGGAATTGTCCCGTCGTAAATCTGTTAGTGCACATGATGGTTTAGGTTCGAATCTGATTGTTCAGGTTAAAAATAACAAAGTAATGCGTGTTGTTCCTTTCGAAAACGAAGAGATCAATGAATGCTGGATTTCTGACAAAGACCGTTTCTCTTACGAAGGCGTGAACAGCGCTGAGCGTCTGACTAAGCCGATGATCAAGCAAGGTGGTCAATGGCAAGAGACAGATTGGCAGACAGCGTTAGAATACGTAGCGCATGCTATGCGTAATATTCGTCACGAACACGGCGCTGATTCTGTCGCTGCTGTTGCTGCACCTAATTCGACTCTCGAAGAATTATTCTTGCTTCAGCGGATAATCCGCGGCATCGGTTCAGATAATGTTGATTTCCGCTTGCGCCAGTCTGATTTTTCTTTGAATGGAAGTGTCAAACCTTGGCTGGGTACATCCATTACCAAGTTCGCGCAACTGAAGAACGTTTTTGTCATCGGTTCATTCTTGCGGAAAGACCATCCTTTGTTGGCAGCACGCCTGCGTCAGTCCGTCAAATCTGGTACAAAGCTCAGTGTGCTCAATGCAACTGATGATGATCTGCTGATTAAATTGGCGAATAAGGCAGTCCTCGCACCTTCGTTATGGGCGCAGTTCCTGGCCGAGGTAGCGGTTGCCGTTGCAGTTAAAAAAGAAATTGCTAAACCGGCTGGTCTGGAATCCGTTGACGCTGGGTTGTTGGCTCAAAACATCGCGACAACACTGTTATCCGGCGACGCAGGCGTATTTTTAGGCAACACCGCGTCCTATCATCCGGAAGCGTCTCGTTTGCATGCACTTGCACAATGGATTGCAGAGCAAACAAGTGCGGATTTCGGTTATCTGACAGAGGCAGCGAATACGGTCGGTGGTTATCTTGCGAATGCAATTCCTGCCAATAATGCTAAGCCCGTGTTTGCTGAAGGTAAGAAAGCGTATGTTGTGCTTCATGCCGAGCCTGCATTAGATACTGCGAATTCAGCTCGGGCGGAAAAAGCCTTAGCGGAAGCTGACATGGTTGTTGTTATGTCTCCGTTTAAGCACGGCGCTGAATATGCAGACGTTTTATTACCTGTTTCGCCATTTACGGAAACTGCCGGTACATTTGTCAGTTGCGAAGGACGTGTTCAGAGTTTCCATGGCGTTGTTAAACCGCTTGGCGATACACGTCCTGCATGGAAGGTATTGCGTGTTCTGGGGAATTTGTTAGGTCTGGATAATTTCAATTACGAAACATCCGAAGCCATTCGCGATGAAGTTTTAGGTGGTAATGATGTTATCGCGAAACTGAATAACATCGCTGCTTTAAAACCTGCTCTCGAATCTGTTTCCGAGGCTGGCTTGGAGCGGGTTGCAGATGTTGCTATTTACAGCACAGATGCGATCGTCAGAAGAGCTGAATCGTTACAAAAAACTGCAGACGCACGTGCACCGCAGGCTTGGATCAGTACTGGATACGCAGAAAAAATCGGTGTCTCCGAAGGTGACATGGTCAAAGTCACTAAAGGCGGATCAATCCTGTTGAATGTCGGTATCGATGGATCTTTACCTGAAAATGTAGTTCGGGTTGCTACCGGTTCGGTCTTGACTAGTAAGCTGGACGGCATGTTCGGTGCTATTAATGTGGAGCGTGCATAATGAATTGGCTGCTCACTGTTCAAACTTTTGGTCAGGGCGTATTTGGCTATTTCTGGCCTCTGGTCTGGAATCTGATCAAAATTGTCTGCGTTGTTGCTCCTATCATGGGCTTGGTTGCCTATCTCACTTTGTGGGAACGTAAGATGATAGGTTGGATGCACATTCGCCTTGGCCCTAACCGTGTCGGACCTGCAGGTCTTTTGCAGCCTATCGCTGATGCTGTGAAGCTATTGCTGAAGGAAATTGTTGTTCCTGCAAAAGCAAATAAAGTTCTTTTCATACTCGCACCGATTATGACGATTATGCCTGCGCTGGCGGCATGGTCTGTTATTCCATTCGGCCCTGAAGTTGTGCTCGCGAACGTCAATGCTGGCTTATTGCTGATTATGGCAATCACTTCGGTTGAGGTCTACGGCATTATCATCGCAGGCTGGGCATCTAATTCTAAGTATGCGTTTTTAGGTGCCATGCGTGCTTCTGCGCAGATGATTTCTTATGAAATTGCAATGGGTTTCGTATTAGTCATTGTACTGATGGTTTCAGGAAGTCTGAATTTGTCGGATATCGTTAATGCACAGACAAAAGGTTACTTTGCATCGATGGGACTGAATTTCCTGTCATGGAACTGGTTGCCGTTGCTGCCGATGTTCGTTGTTTATGTTATTTCTGGGATTGCAGAAACAAACCGTCATCCATTCGACGTGGTTGAGGGCGAATCTGAGATCGTCGCTGGTCATATGGTCGAATACTCGGGTATGTCTTTCGCTATGTTTTATTTGGCGGAGTACGCGAATATGATCCTGATCTCGACAATGGCATCATTGATGTTCCTGGGTGGTTGGGATGCTCCTTTGAATTCCATCGTATTTAACTGGGTACCGGGTTGGATTTGGCTGGGTCTGAAAACATTTGTTGTGGTTTCCATGTTTATCTGGGCTCGTGCGTCTTTTCCTAGATACCGTTACGATCAGATCATGCGTTTGGGTTGGAAAGTATTTATCCCTTTAACTCTGGTGTATCTGGTGTTTGTCGCTGCATGGATACAAACGTCATGGAATATTTGGAAGTAAGAGGCTGAAAAGATGGAAGCAATCAAAGATTTTTTTGGCAGCCTGATGCTGCGCGAACTGATAAAGGGACTGGCATTGACTGGTCGCTATATGTTCGCCCGCAAAATTACTGTCCAATTCCCGGAAGAGAAAACGCCGCAATCACCACGTTTCCGTGGTTTGCATGCGCTGCGTCGTTATCCTAATGGTGAGGAGCGTTGTATCGCCTGTAAATTGTGTGAAGCAGTTTGCCCTGCGATGGCGATTACGATTGAATCGGATCAGCGTGAAGATGGTAGCCGCCGTACGACGCGTTACGACATCGATCTGACCAAATGCATTTTCTGCGGCTTCTGCGAAGAATCCTGTCCCGTTGATTCCATCGTTGAAACGCATGTATTTGAATACCACGGTGAGAAGCGCGGCGATCTTTATTTTACTAAAGAGATGTTATTGGCAGTCGGTGATCGCTACGAACCACAAATTGCAGCTGCTCGTGCTGCTGACGCTGCATATCGCTAATTAGAACGGTTTCATTATGGAATTTACTACCGCATTATTTTATGTTTTCGCAGCGATCCTTGTGCTCGCTGCGACGCAGGTGATTACCGCTCGTAATCCGGTGCATGCCGCGTTGTTCTTAGTGCTGTCGTTTTTCTCTGCAGCCGCGATTTGGTTATTGTTGAAGGCGGAGTTTCTGGCCATTGTTTTAGTGTTGGTATATGTCGGCGCGGTCATGGTCCTGTTTTTGTTCGTTGTGATGATGCTGGACATCGACATTGATAAATTGCGAGCAGGATTTTGGGGACATCTACCATTGGCTGCGACTGTTGGTGTCGTGATTGTTCTTGAGATGTCTGCAGTGTTATGGCGCGGGTTCTTACGTCCGGATAATCACGTTCCAGCCGCCGCAGATACGATCGGTAATACGAAAAATCTTGGTATAGAAATTTTTACTCGCTATACATTGGCGTTTGAAATTGCTGCGGCGATTTTATTACTCGCTATCGTTGCAGCCGTTGCGTTGACTTTACGTCGTCGCAAAGACAGTAAATATTTTGATCCGGCAAAAGCAGTCAAAGTGAAGAGTACTGATCGTGTTCGCATCGTTAAAATGAAAGCAGAGTCCGAACGTACTTTAACTTCATCGACAGAAAAGCAAGAGGGCTGATATGGCTTTGACACTGACACACTATCTGATACTTGGCGCGATTCTGTTTGCGATTTCTATCGTTGGTATTTTTCTGAATCGGAAAAATATTATTGTTTTGCTCATGGCGATCGAACTGAATTTGTTGGCAGTGAATATGAATTTCATTGCGTTCTCTCATTATCTGGGTGATACCGCCGGGCAGATTTTTGTATTTTTCATTCTGACGGTTGCTGCTGCTGAATCTGCGATTGGCTTGGCCATTCTCGTTGTCCTGTTCCGTAATCTGGACACGATTAATGTCGAAGATCTGGACGCACTCAAAGGATAATGTTTCATGGGGCGAATGCAGTGTGCGTCGCCCCATCATTCGCTGGCGATTTAAAAAAGTAATAAGCTAAAAAAGGGTCATCATGGCGGGGCAACTTAACCCACAACTACTATTGGCAGTACCTCTGGCTCCATTGGCAGGATCTGCCATCGCCGGTTTACTGGGCACCAAATTTTTTGGTAACGTCGTAGGGCGTAAAGTTTCACACACCGCGACCATACTCGGTGTGCTGGTTGCATTCATTATTTCGTGCATGACGCTTAATGCTTTGATGAATGGCGCACCCGTCTATAACGCCACGTTGTATCAATGGATGCAGGTAGCCGGTTTGAAACTGGAAGTTGGTTTTCTGGTGGATAACCTGACTGCAATGATGATGTGTGTGGTGACCTTTGTATCACTGATGGTGCATATTTACACTGTCGGCTACATGGCTGAAGATGAAGGTTATAACCGCTTTTTCTCATATATCTCGCTGTTCACGTTCTCCATGCTGATGCTCGTAATGAGCAATAACTTCCTGCAATTGTTTTTCGGTTGGGAAGCTGTGGGTCTGGTGTCTTATTTGCTGATTGGTTTCTGGTACACCAAACCGACTGCTATTTACGCCAACATGAAAGCTTTTCTGGTTAACCGTGTGGGTGACTTTGGCTTCATACTTGGTATCGGTTTGTTACTCGCTTATGCGGGGTCGATGAACTACATGGAAGTCTTCGCGAAAAAAGAAGAGCTGGCCAAACTGATTTTCCCGGGAACTGACTGGATGCTGATTACGGTCGCCTGTATCTGCTTGTTTATCGGTGCCATGGGTAAATCTGCACAGTTTCCGCTGCATGTCTGGTTGCCGGATTCGATGGAAGGTCCAACTCCGATTTCTGCGCTGATTCATGCGGCGACGATGGTTACGGCCGGTATCTTCATGGTATCGCGTATGTCGCCGTTGTTTGAGTTGTCTGATACCGCCTTGTCCTTTATTCTCGTTATCGGTTCGATTACCGCCTTGTTTATGGGTTTCCTGGGGATCATCCAGAACGATATCAAACGCGTTGTTGCTTACTCCACGCTGTCGCAGCTGGGTTATATGACTGTCGCCCTGGGCGCTTCTGCGTACTCGGTTGCCGTGTTTCATCTGATGACACACGCATTCTTTAAGGCGCTGTTGTTCCTTGCTGCCGGCTCGGTCATCATCGGTATGCACCATGATCAGGACATCCGGAACATGGGCGGACTTCGTAAATACATGCCTATCACCTGGCTCACTTCATTGTTAGGTTCTTTAGCATTAATTGGTACGCCATTCTTCTCTGGTTTTTACTCCAAAGACAGTATTATCGAGGCTGTACAGGCGTCTCACATTGCTGGCTCTGGCTTTGCTCAGTTTGCTGTCTTAGCGGGTGTATTTGTCACAGCGTTTTATTCTTTCCGTATGTACTTCCTGGTGTTCCACGGTAAGGAAAATTTTGGGCATGCCCATGATCACCATGACGCGCACCATGCAGCGGATGATCATGATGAACATCATCACGGATTGGCGCCAGGCCAAAAACCGGATGAGTCTCCGTTCGTCGTCTGGTTTCCGCTGGTGATGTTGGCGATTCCGTCTGTATTGATCGGTTTCATTGCGATTGAACCTATGCTGTTCGGTAGCTTCTTTAAGGACGTTATTTTTGTCAATGAAGCGCATCATGCAATGGAAGAGTTAAAGCATGAATTCCATAGCCCTATCGCCATGGCAAAGCATGCACTGACAACGGCACCGTTCTGGTTAGCATTAGCAGGTGTGGCAACTTCCTATTTCTTCTATATGGTTAAGCCGGCAATACCAGCGGCAATCAAGAAAAATGCAAGTGCCGTCTATACTTTGCTTGATAACAAATACTACATGGACAGGTTTAATGAAATCGTTTTTGCAGGTGGCGCACGTTTGCTTGGTCAGGGACTGTGGAATGTTGGCGATAAAGGTTTGATTGATGGACTGGTCGTTAATGGTAGTGCAAAACTGGTGGGATGGTTCTCAAAGCTTGTTCGCTTATTCCAGAGCGGGTACATCTATCACTATGCTTTTGTAATGATTTTGGGCGTGTTGGCATTCCTCGTGTATTTCATGCCATTCCCTTTTGCTAAATAAGTGACCTCGGCTAAAAAAATATAATCATGATGCAGTCAACTTCCTCCTTACTCAGCCTGGCGATCTGGTGCCCAATCGCATTTGGTATTTTTGTTCTGGCTTTTGGCCGTGATAGCAACCGTGGTTTAGTTCGCGGCGTGTCTCTGCTTGGTTCTTTAACGAGTTTTCTCGTAACCTTGCCATTGATTACAAATTTTGATAATTCAGCGCATGGGATGCAATTTGTTGAAAAATTCTCCTGGATAGAAAAATTCAACATTTTTTACTCACTAGGTATTGACGGCATCTCTCTTTGGCTGGTACCGCTGACCGCATTTATTACAGTGATTGTCGTTATCGCTGCTTGGGAAGTGGTTGAGAAGCAGGTAGCTCAGTATATGGGCGCTTTCCTGATTCTGTCCGGTCTGATGATTGGTGTTTTCTGCGCTTTGGATGGCATGTTGTTTTATGTGTTCTTTGAAGCGACTTTGATACCGATGTATATCATCGTTGGTATCTGGGGCGGCCCAAACAGGGTTTATGCGGCATTCAAATTTTTCCTGTACACCTTGCTCGGCTCTTTGCTGACTTTGGTTGCCATCATTTATCTTTATATTCAGGCTGGACATTCGTTTGACATTTTAGTCTGGCACAAACTGCCGCTTCCGATGTCAACACAGATCGCTATTTTCTGCGCATTCTTGATGGCATTTGCTGTTAAGGTGCCGATGTGGCCAGTGCATACATGGCTACCTGACGCTCACGTTGAAGCGCCTACTGGTGGTTCGGTTGTTTTGGCTGCAATCATGCTGAAGCTTGGTGCTTACGGGTTCTTGCGCTTCTCTTTACCTATCGCTCCAGACGCTAGTCACTATATGGCTGGTTTCATGATCACTTTGTCTCTGGTTGCTGTGATTTATATTGGTCTGGTCGCGCTTGTGCAGGCTGATATGAAGAAGCTGGTCGCATACTCATCTATTGCGCATATGGGTTTTGTTACACTCGGGTTTTTCATGTTTAACGACATGTCTGTGCAGGGTGCGATTGTGCAAATGATTTCTCATGGTTTTATCTCTGGCGCGATGTTCCTGTGTATCGGCGTTTTGTATGACCGCGTGCATTCACGTCAGATCGTAGACTACGGTGGTGTAGTGAATAAGATGCCTAAATTTGCAGCATTGTTTGTATTGTTCTCGATGGCTAACTGCGGTTTGCCAGCCACTTCGGGCTTTGTCGGTGAGTTCATGGTGATTCTCGGTGCAGTACAGTTTAACTTCTGGATTGGCATGCTCGCCGCAACAGCGTTGATTTTTGGCGCGGCGTATTCTTTGTGGATGGTCAAACGGGTTGTTTTCGGCAAAATTACGAATGAGCATGTTGCTCATCTGAGTGACATCAATGCACGTGAATTTTTTATGTTGGGCGTTTTGGCGATCGCTGTGATTGTAATGGGATTGTATCCAGCACCTTTTACCGACGCGATGCAAGTTTCCGTGACTGATCTTTTGAAGCATGTGGCGACGTCCAAGTTACCGCTCTGATTGAAGATATAGACAAGTAAGCCCGTCGACAATTTTCGTTGCGCT
Source organism: Undibacterium sp. 14-3-2 (assembly GCF_016595265.1). Classification (NCBI taxonomy): domain Bacteria; kingdom Pseudomonadati; phylum Pseudomonadota; class Betaproteobacteria; order Burkholderiales; family Oxalobacteraceae; genus Undibacterium; species Undibacterium sp. 14-3-2. The sequence continues at coordinate 201,515 of NZ_JAENGS010000004.1, read as the reverse complement.
AATTGTGTGACAGCAGATTAATGCTAGTAGAACTGAATAATATGAACTTCACACCACTTTATCCTGAAATATTTTTGCTGCTGGCAATTTGTACTATTTTGCTGGTTGACATGTTTTTGCCTGACAGCAAACGTAATCTGACTTATGTCATGAGCATACTTGCTTTGTTTGTTTGTGGTGCGCTGACTATCGCGACTTCGAATAGTGACGGGTCAACTTATGTCAGCAATAACATGTTTGTTTCGGATCCGATGTCGACCCTGCTCAAACTGTGTTCTTACCTTGCGGTGGGTATGACTTTCATCTATTCACGTCAATACGTGACAGATCGCGGTATGACGAATGGCAAGTCGGGTGGTGAGTTTTATGTCTTAGCGTTGTTTTCTCTGTTAGGTCAGATGATCATGATTTCAGGGAATAATTTCCTGATTATCTATCTTGGTCTGGAATTGATGTCTTTGTCTTTGTATGCACTGGTTGCTTTGCGCCGTGAACACACTCAGTCAACCGAAGCATCGATGAAATACTTTATTCTGGGTGCGCTGGCATCCGGTTTTATGCTCTACGGTATTTCTATGTTGTACGGTGCCACTGGTTCTTTGGAGTTGGCGGAAGTTGCCAAGGTAGCGAGTTCTCCAACTGCAAATAAAACTATTCTGGTGTTTGGTATTGTATTTCTGGTGGCGGGGCTTGCGTTCAAGTTAGGTGTTGTTCCTTTCCACATGTGGGTACCCGATGTATATCAGGGCGCCCCTACAGCAGTGACGTTGTTACTGGGTGGTGCACCGAAATTAGCAGCCTTCGCTATGACATTCAGGTTGCTAGTTGAAGGATTGTTCTCTCAGGCGGTAGATTGGCAACAAATGTTGGTCGTACTGGCTGTGCTGTCGATGGCGATCGGTAATCTTACAGCTATCGCCCAGACCAATCTGAAACGGATGCTTGCATACTCGACTATTTCTCATATGGGCTTTTTGCTGTTGGGTCTGTTGTCTGGCGTTGCTCACGGTAATACTGCTCTTGCCGCAGATGCGTACAGTGCCGCGATGTTTTATAGCATCACGTATGTGTTAACCACTTTAGGCACTTTCGGCGTAATTATGTTGTTGGCACGTTCCGGTTTTGAAGCTGAAAATCTGGACGATCTGAAAGGTCTGAACAAACGCTCGCCTTGGTTTGCATTGGTCATGTTGCTGTTGATGTTCTCTCTGGCAGGCATCCCACCGTTGATGGGCTTTTATGCCAAGTTGTCAGTGTTACAGTCGGTAATGGCAACCGGACAAGTATGGTTATCATTAGTGGCCGTGCTGTTCTCCTTGATTGGCGCGTTTTATTATCTTCGCGTTGTTAAACTGATGTACTTTGATGAAGCCTCAGACAACGCTTTGATTACTCCTAGTGTTGACGTTCGCGTGGTCTTGAGCCTGAATGGATTGGCCGTTTTAATTCTTGGCGTGATCCCTGGTGGTTTGATGACTGCATGTTTGAACGCGGTTGTAAAAACTTTAGCGTCGTAAGGTTCATCTCTTTTGACTAGTTTGACTTCCGTCTGGCTGATCGTCGTGTTGGCAGTTATCGCTGCCAACCTGCCATTTTTTAATGAACGCTGTTTCGCAGTTTTTGCGCTACGGCGTTTTTCTTTTATCAAACCATTTTGGTTGCGTTTGCTTGAGCTGATCATCTTGTATTTTGTGATTGGTGCTACAGGTGTTTTCCTTGAGAGTTCAAGCGGCAATCGTTTTCCGCAAGGATGGGAATTTTTTGCTATCACCGCTTTTTTATTTCTGGTTTTAGCTTTTCCCGGATTTGTCTTTCGTTACCTGAGGCGGCGTCGTGACTGATTGTTTTTCTGGCGACGCGCACTTACGTGAGGAAAAGATCAGTAGCGACCTGGTCTACGAGGGTGATTTTCTGCAGGTTCAAAAGGATAGCGTTTCTTTGCCAAATGGCCATATCGCCACCAGAGAATTTATACGCCATCCGGGGGCTGTCGTCATTATTCCGATATTTGACGACGACAAAGTTTTGCTTGAACGTCAATTCCGCTATCCGCTTAATCGTGTTTTTATTGAATTTCCAGCAGGGAAAATTGATGCCGGTGAAGATCCATTGATTTGTGCTCAAAGAGAGTTACGCGAAGAGACCGGTTATACGGCAACAGATTGGCGACATCTCTGCACGATTCATAACGCCATCGCTTATTCCGACGAAAGACTGGAGATTTACGTTGCCCGTGGTTTAACAGCAGGTCCGGCTTCTTTAGATGATGAAGAGTTTTTAGAGACATTCACAGCCACTTCAACGGAGATGTCAGATTGGGTAAGAGAAGGCAAGATTACTGATGTAAAAACCGTGATAGGTTCATTCTGGCTGGAAAAAATATTGACAGAGAAATGGTAAGTTGAGAGCCAGAAGGTAAAATAAAAAAAGGCCGACGTATAAATTACGTCGGCCTTTTCAATTAGCTGCGTTGTTTATGCAAATGCGCTTGTATCAATCTTTGCTTCTGTTTTTGCGACAACCTCTTCCACGCTGATGCCATGAGCGAGTTCAATTAACTTAAAACCGTCCGGAGTGACATCAATCACACCCAGGTCGGTAATGATGCGGTTGACAACGCCAACCCCGGTTAACGGTAGATTGCAGGATTTAAGAAGTTTGTGCGCATTATCTTTCGCAACATGCTCCATCAGCACGACGACACGTCCTACCCCCGCGACCAGATCCATTGCGCCACCCATACCCTTGACCATCTTGCCCGGAATCATCCAGTTAGCGAGATCGCCATTTTCACTGACCTGCATTGCCCCTAAAATGGCAAGATTGATTTTTCCACCACGTATCATTGCGAAAGAATCGGCCGAGCTAAAAATTGAGGAGCCGGGCAGGGTAGTCACCGTCTGTTTTCCTGCATTAATTAAATCCGGGTCAACTTCATCTTCGGTTGGAAAGGGGCCAATCCCCAGCAGCCCATTTTCTGATTGTAACCAGACTTCCATGCCGGCAGGCACATGGTTCGCCACCAGCGTCGGCAGACCTATTCCGAGATTAACGTAAAACCCATCCTGTAATTCTGATGCTGCGCGTGCAGCCATTTCATCGCGATTCCATGCCATATTATTTCTCCTGGTATCTTATTTAGTCGGACGCACAGTGCGTTGCTCAATACGTTTTTCGGGTTGCGTATTGACGACGATGCGATGCACGAAAATACCCGGGGTATGAATTTCATCCGGATCCAGATCACCTGTTTCTACCAGCACTTCAACTTCTGCAATAGTGACTTTCCCTGCCATAGCCACATTGGGATTGAAATTACGTGCCGTTTTCCGATAGACCAAATTTCCCGCCTTATCTGCTTTCCACGCTTTTACGAGCGAGACATCGGCGACCAGGGCTTTTTCCATGACATATTTCTGACCATCAAATTCGCGAATTTCCTTACCTTCTGCGACGATAGTACCTACACCTGTTTTCGTGAAAAATGCTGGAATGCCAGCTCCACCGGCGCGAAGTTTTTCTGCCAGTGTTCCTTGTGGTGTGAATTCCAATTCCAATTCGCCAGCCAGATACTGACGCTCGAATTCTTTATTTTCACCGACATAGGAAGAAACCATTTTTTTGATCTGACGTGTCGTCAATAATTGGCCCAGCCCAAAACCATCTACGCCCGCATTATTAGAAATGGCAGTCAATTCTTTGACGCCAGAGTCACGCAACGCGGTAATCAAAGCTTCAGGTATTCCACATAAACCAAAACCACCGACCGCTATTGTCTGCCCATCTTTGACTACATTAGCCAACGCGGCCTTTGCGTCCGGGTATTCCTTATTCATCGTCGTCTCCTCATAGATATTCAGGGAAATACTTGTTTGTTTTTTTCGCAGCAACACGAATATCGGTTGATAGCGCATTACTTTTTTCAGAATAGGGCTCAGCATAAGATGCTGAGCTATACTCCGCAATACCGTAAAACTACCTGAATAAATTTACCTTATCCATCTGCACAAGAACAGCCATATGATAGAGATGCACACTATTGATTTTGAAGTTATTTTCCAACAAGCACCGATAGGAATGTGTGTCTCTCAAAACCGTATTATTTATGCCTGTAATGATGATTTGGCGCAGATGTTTAACTATAAAAAAGAAGATCTGATCGGGCAATCTTTCCAGATACTGTATCCCAGTCCGGATGAGTTTGAGCGAACCGGTGCACGCATTACACCTATCATGAATGCGAAGGGCTCCTATTCTGATGAGCGCATTATGAAGAGAGCGAATCAAGAGTTATTCTGGTGCCATGTAACGGGACGAGGGTTGCGAAAAAATGAGCCGCACGCGGCCGGTATATGGACATTTGAAGACCTGAGCGCAAAGCGCCCAGTGAGCGCCGAACTCACGCCGAGAGAAAGGGAGATCGCTGCCCTGCTTGTCGAGGGGAAGACCAGTAAATTGATCGCCAGACAGATCTCATTAAGCCCGAGAACCGTTGAAATGCACAGGGCGAAGCTGATGAAGAAATTTTCTGCAGCAACATCAAGCGAGCTTGTGCACAAGCTACTGGGAATTATGCGTTGATCTGTTCGTCGGCATTCGAGTGTAAAGCAGGTGCTTAGCTGATACTGGCGATTTGAATAACTTTGGATGCCGGCGAAGGTAGTGAGGTTATTCATCTGCCAGTAACAGAATTGTCCATCGTTTTTTATCAAACGAAATGCACTCTGAAATCTGACAGGCTGATGATTTGTAGATCGCTTGAATGTAGAGAGTGATTACCGGAATTGCCGCCAAAAGTCTCGCCGGTGAAGAATGAATGCTTATTTTTTGACTCGTATGAGTTAGGGTCGTTGACCTTACTCACACGAGATCAATGAAATCAGTTACTGCACACTCATTCCATCATCTGCCGTTACGATTGCACCGTTCAGGAAGCGGGATTCTTCTGCTGCCAACAACAATAAAAGACCATCAAGGTCTTCTGGTGTACCGACACGCTTGCGGGGCAGCATTTCTATCAGTTTCTGTCCTTGTTCGGTATCGAAATATTCCTGATTAATTTCTGTCGAAATATATCCGGGGCAAATCGCATTGACGTTGATTCCGTATTTACCCCATTCGACTGCCATTGCTTTCGTCATGTGTATGACGGCGGCTTTACTCATGCAATAGATACCAATTTGTGGCAACACGCGCAGCCCCGCGACTGACGCAATGTTAATAATGCGGTGTTGTTTTCTTTGATCGCCTTTATATCTGGCGATCATACGTTTTGCTGTTTCCTGCGCAACAAAGAATGAACCTCGTTGATTGGTATCCATTACATAGTTGTAATCATCGGGGGTAACGTCGACCAGACGTTGCGTCGTTGATACACCTGAGTTATTGATCAGAATATCGATAGGGCCAGCTTCCGTTTCAGCATGGGCGATCGCTGATTTGATGCTCGCATAGTCTGTCACATCCAGCGCGACGACGTGGGCGGCACCACCATCGGCTTCAATTTCTGCGCGTAATTCTTTCAGTCTGTCAACGCGTCGTGAGGCAAGTACCACCTGTGCGCCAGCTTTTGCCAGCACTTTCGCAAAACGAGCACCTAAACCGCTTGATGCACCGGTAATCAGTGCAACTTTTCCTTCAAAATTAATTTCTATTCCCATCAGTATCTCCTGCAAAAATTTGGATAAACTCAGTATTCTGTTTAATGCACTATCATGACATATAGCGTCTTTCTGTGTTACCCAGAATTTAGCACGCCCCGTCTTTTCATTGATAGTTCGTAGAGATTCATCGCTTTAATTGATGCATGCTAAACACTGCTCTGCGATAATTATCTTTCGCCAACACTCAGTATCAGCTTTCCGCAATGGATGTCTTCATCTAATCGGCTGCTTGCGCAATGGCAGATCAACAGCTAACATGCGTTGATTAATTTAGCACGTTCGTTCGAAAAATATTTTAAAGCGATTACAGTCATGACCCAAAACATTCTTGAACAGTACGGTCCCCGCGATGCGATGGAGTACGATGTCGTTATTGTCGGCGGCGGTCCTGCAGGCTTGTCTGCTGCGATCAAACTCAAGCAACTCGCAGTGGAAAAAGGAAATGAAGTTTCCGTATGCGTGCTGGAAAAAGGCGGCGAGCTTGGTGCGCATATTCTTTCCGGGGCGGTAATGGATCCAGAGGCGCTGAGTGAGCTTTTTCCTGACTGGAAAGAGCTTGGCGCCCCTCTGAACACAGAAGTGACTGAAGACCGTTTTTTATTTTTATCTGAAACCAAGGCTTATAAAACACCAAACTGGATGTTGCCTGCCTGTTTCCAAAATCATGGAAACTATGTGATTTCGCTGGCCAACGTTGTGCGTTGGCTTGGGCAGCAGGCTGAAGCATTGGGTGTTGAGATTTTCCCGGGCTTTCCGGCTGCAGAAATCCTGTATAACGACGATGGCTCGGTAAAAGGAGTTGCGACCGGCAATATGGGCGTAAATCGTGAAGGTGAACCAGGTCCGGCATTCCAGCTTGGTATGGAGTTGCATGCAAAATATACTTTGTTTGCTGAAGGTGCGCGTGGACATCTTGGTAAGCAATTGATCGCCAAATATGCGCTGGATGCGGGCAAAGACCCACAGACTTACGGCATTGGTATTAAAGAATTGTGGGAAATTGACCCGGCTAAGCATAAGCCTGGTCTGGTAATTCACACGGCCGGGTGGCCGCTGGACAATGCTACCTATGGTGGTTCTTTTCTGTATCACCTGGAAAATAACCAGGTCGCAGTCGGTTATGTAGTCGGGCTTGGATATGAAAATCCCTATCTGTCTCCATACGAAGAATTTCAGCGTTATAAAACGCATCCGGAAATCCGTCAGTTCTTTGATGGGGGTAAGCGGATTGCGTACGGTGCGCGTGCGATTACAGCGGGTGGCTTACAGTCATTGCCTAAGCTGACTTTCCCAGGCGGTGCATTAATCGGTTGTGATGCCGGTTTCCTGAACGCCAGCCGCATCAAAGGTAGTCACGCTGCGATCAAGACAGGGATGTTAGCTGCAAATGCGGTGTTTGATGCTTTAGGTGAAAATCGCCAATACGATGAAGTGACTGCATACAGCGCAGCTTTTGAAGCATCGTGGTTGCATGAGGAATTGCATAAAGCACGTAATTTCAAACCATCCATGAGTAAAGGCTTGGTACTCGGCACATTAATGGTTGGGATTGATCAGGTCGTTTTTGGTGGCAAAGCACCTTGGACCTTGAGACATACGCATGCCGATCACGAGTGTTTGCGTCCAGCTTCTGAGTTTCAGCCAATCAATTATCCGAAGCCTGATGGCAAGCTAACGTTTGATCGTTTATCTTCTGTGTTTATCTCCAATACGAATCATGCTGAAGATCAACCTATTCATCTGACCTTGAAAAATAGTAACGTTCCGGTTGACGTGAATCTGGCGAAATATGCCGGGCCAGAAGCGCGTTACTGCCCAGCAGGTGTCTACGAATTTATGAAGACAGATGATGGTAAGGATCGTTTGCAAATTAACTCCCAAAACTGCGTTCATTGTAAGACTTGTGATATTAAAGATCCGACGCAAAACATCGTGTGGGTCACCCCTGAGGGCGGTGGCGGACCGAATTATCCGAACATGTAAAACTGAAAAAGCCGCTGTTAGCAAACAGCGGCTTTTTTTATAAAGAACACAAGCGATAAAGTTATTGGGCTGCCCAGCCGCCATCCATATTCCAGGCGACACCTCTGATCTGACTTCCTGCATCGCTGCAGAAAAACACTGCCAGAGCCCCCAGTTGTTCCGGAGTCACGAATTCTCCTGACGGTTGCTTTTCCGCGAGCAGCGCTTTTTTTGCCGCTTCATTGCTGATGTTGTCTCGCTCGGCGCGGGCATCAACCTGTTTTTGTACTAATGGCGTCAGTACCCATCCCGGGCAAATCGCGTTACAGGTAATTCCCGTTTGCGCGTTTTCGAGCGCCGTTGTTTTTGTCAGCCCGATCAAGCCATGTTTAGCTGCAACATACGCAGACTTCTGTGCTGACGCGACCAACCCGTGCACCGACGCCAGGTTAATGATGCGCCCCCAGTTTTTTTCCTTCATATACGGCAGTGCGAGCCTTGTCGTATGGAAGCAGGAGGTCAGATTAATCGCAATAATGGCATCCCATTTTTCGACCGGAAAATCCTCAATATTGGCAACATATTGAATGCCTGCATTATTCACCAGTATGTCGACACCACCAAATGTTGTGCTGGCAAATGCCATCAAGGCGGTAATCTCGCTGGCTTTACTCATATCGGCATTGTGATAAGCCGTTTTGACGCTGAATTTTTCTTCAGTGGCTTTCTGAATTGCCTGAATCTCATTCGGATCACCAAAGCCGTTAAATACAATGTTTGCGCCCGCGGCAGCGAGAGAATGCGCGATACCCAAGCCGATTCCTGAAGTTGAGCCCGTTACCAGTGCTGTTTTTCCACGTAAAAAAGATGCTTGCATGTTGACTCCTGACATTAGTTATATAAAAAAGCATGCGTAACAAAGCGAATGTGAATGATTTTAAGCGTAACGATCGGTAAAATGTGAGTTACTAGCAGTAGTAAAAATACTATCTCAGAGGAATGCCTCATGCAGCCAAGGCGCAATACCGTTCAATGCTTGTCTCCATCGGGACTGCATACCATGTCCTACAAAGAGTGGGGGGATCCTGCTAATACCGATGTACTGATCTGTGTGCATGGTGTGACGCGGGTTGCCGACGATTTTGATGCTGTCGCGCTATCCTTGTCTTCGCATTACCGGGTTGTCTGTCCAGATGTTGTCGGTCGCGGCTATTCTGGCCGACTGCGCAATCCCTTGCACTATCAATTGCCGCAATACGTCAGTGACATGGTGACCTTGCTGGCCCGTTTGCAAGCAACAACTGTCGATTGGCTCGGTACCTCGATGGGCGGACTGATAGGAATGGGAATTGCTTCGTTGGAAGGGAATCCGATACGTAAGCTGATCTTGAATGATGTGGGGCCGGCGCTTAATCCTGAGGCTTTGTTACGAATCGGCACTTACATTGGTGAGGATTTACAGTTCCGTACTTTCGAAGAGGCTGCCGCGTACATTAAGACGATTTCGCTTTCATTTGGTGAGCATACTGAGGCTCAGTGGAGTAAATTGGCACATGATGTCTTGCGCCAGACTTCCGATGGTCGTTGGCGCAAGCATTATGATCTGTCATTGGCGGAAGTGTTTAAGGCGACGACGCCGGAAATGATCGCTGCAGGGCAGGCGATGCTGTGGACTGCTTATGATGCGATTCGTTGTGAAACCTTGCTGGTGCGCGGCGCTGAATCTGATTTGCTGACAGCCGATACTGCGCTTGCAATGACGAAGCGCGGCCCATGTGCGCAGTTGATAGAAGTGCCGCACGTCGGGCATGCCCCAACTTTTGTCAGTGAAGAGCAAATCAAACTGGTGCGTGATTTTTTGTTAAGTGAAAAATAGAGTGAATGATGGAAATAAAGAGATTGCACGTTGGTAAGCGCTTATCTGAAGTGGCGATATGTAATGGCATTGTTTATCTGGCGGGGCAGATACCGGAAGATGTGAGTCAGGGTATTGCTGGTCAGACTAAAGAGGTACTCGGTCATGTTGATCGCCTGTTGTCGGAGGCAGGGAGTGATAAATCTCGGATACTCTCTTGTCAGATTTTTTTGACTGATATCAGTCAAATTGGCGAGATGAATATTGTCTGGGATGCGTGGGTTGCAGAAAATAATTCACCGCCACGCGCGACCGTAGAAGCCCGGCTTGCCAATCCTGATTGGTTGATAGAAATCGTTGTAACAGCAGCGCAAAAATAAAGAATTGTATGGTATCGACATCAGTTGCCGCATCAGAATCACAGTTATTGGAAGGTCTTTCAGAAGCAGAGAAAGATAGACTCATTTCTGCACTCGAATTTGTTACGCCGTTTTATGCGGAAAAAGACGTAATTACCGGACAGAATGCGTTGCAGTTTGTGCGTGGAGTGGCTTCCACACTGGCGATGTTGCGCACTGATATAGACTCACGTATTGCTGCTTTATTGTTCGAATTGCCTGAATTAAGCCCGATCGCGGCCGAGCAAATCGAAGCCCGTTACGGACAAGAGATTGCTGATCTGGTCAGCGGCATCAGGCGTCTGATGAAACTCCGGGAGACCGCGTTAACCCATCATGATGTCGGTCATGGCAAGGATGCGGCTGAGAAAGCTGCAGCGCAGATGGAAACGTTGCGCAAAATGATGCTGGCAATGGCAACCGATATGCGGGTGGTGTTGATCAGGTTGGCGTCACGGGTGACTACTTTGCGTTATTTTGCCGAGTGCAAGCGCGAAGACAGCGCTACACAGCAATATGCCAGCGAGACGATGAACCTGTATGCGCCGTTGGCAAACAGACTGGGCGTCTGGCAACTGAAGTGGGAGCTTGAGGATTTATCGTTCCGCTTTCTCGAGCCTGCACAATACAAACGTATAGCCAAAATGCTGGAAGAAAAGCGTGTGGAGCGCGAGAGTTTCGTTGCAACGGCATTGGCACGTTTAACCTCTGAATTGAAAAGCGCAGGTATCAAAGGCGAGGTGTCTGGCCGTCCTAAGCACATTTACAGTATTTGGAAAAAGATGAAGGGTAAGTCAGTTAATTTTGACGAACTCTATGATGTGCGCGCGTTCCGGGTTGTGGTTGACGATATAAAGGATTGTTATACCGTGCTTGGACTTGTGCACAACGTCTGGGCACCGATTCCTAAAGAGTTTGACGATTACATTTCCCGCCCAAAATCGAACGGTTATAAATCTCTGCATACAGTCGTTGTTGTTGAGGATGGCCGGCCACTTGAGGTACAGATTCGTACGAAAGAAATGCACCAGTTCGCGGAATATGGAGTCGCTGCGCATTGGCGTTATAAAGAGAGTGGCGGCTCTAACTTCACGGCACAAGAATATGACGAAAAAATTGCCTGGCTGCGACAGTTACTTGCTTGGAAAAGTGAGGTTGCTGATGCGGTTGTTGAGCACGAAGACATACAAAGAGAGTGGGTGGAAAAGCTGAAGTCTGCAAGTCTGGATGAGCGGATTTATGTTCTGACGCCGCAGGCAAGAGTGATCGAATTGCCGCGAGAGGCGACACCGGTTGACTTTGCTTATCAGTTGCATACAGACGTTGGTCATCGTTGTCGCGGTGCCCGAGTCGATGGCGTGATGGTGCCGTTAAACACGCGTCTGCAGAATGGGCAGACCGTTGAAATCATTACGCTGAAGGCAGGATCTGCGCAGTCTGGCCCATCGAGAGACTGGCTTCATTCCGAGTATTCGGTCAGTACCCGTACCCGTAGCAAAATTCGTGCGTGGTTTAATGTTATTGATCAGCAGGAAACCCTGGCATCGGGGCGGGCCCTGGTCGAAAAAACTTTGCAGCGTGAAGGTAAGACTGCCGTTAATCTTGAGGAGTTGGCGCGGAAGCTGGGCTTTGCCGCATTGGATGATTTGTTGCTGTCTGTCGGTAAAGAAGAATTCAGTCTCAGGCAGATAGAAACCGTGCTCAGGGATAGCCCGGTCGAAATACCTGATGATCTGAATATCACCAATAAGAGTCGTGCATCAAGTGTTACGCAAGGTGCGAAATCTGGTGTGCTGGTTGTTGGAACAGATGGATTGATGACGCAGTTGGCGCGTTGTTGTAAGCCCGCACCGCCGGACGATATCGTTGGGTTTGTCACCCGAGGTAAGGGCGTTTCCATTCACCGGCTGACCTGCAAAAACTTCGCAGAAATGCGTAATAAAGCACCTGAGCGGGTGATTCAGACGACTTGGGGTGAGCACGGTAAGGATACGGTTTATCCTGTCGATATTTTTGTATTGGCGCAGGACAGACAGGGATTGTTGCGCGATATTTCTGAGGTTTTTTCTAAGGAAAAAATTAATGTGGTTGGCGTAAATACACAGAGTGCAAAATCGCAGGCCCGGATGTCGTTTACTGCTGAAATCGGCGGCACTTCGCAATTGCAAAAAGCATTGACGACAATACGTGAAGTAAGTGGAGTGCTTGAGGTTCGGAGGCAATAATGCAAGTGGGGGGGCGAATGCGGTTGGCCTCAAAGTGTTGCTACCGGCGCTGGAATACATACGGGGAAAAATACAAGTACTTGTCCGGTTCTTAGAAAAAGTTCGGTTCAGGGCTAGTAATTGTTCGCGGGTCTCTGCTATACTTCGGTTTCTTTAGACGCGTAGCTCAGCTGGTTAGAGCACTACCTTGACATGGTAGGGGTCGTTGGTTCGAGTCCAATCGTGTCTACCAATGAATTTAAGAAATATAAGTATTTTAGATAAGAGCGAGAAAGGCATCCTGGTTATGACACCGCGAACTACCACGCAAATGGTTTGGGAGCGACTCTAGTCGAGGATCTTTTTCGTCTGTATCAAATTTGAAAAAGCACGGCTAGCCGTGCTTTTTTTTCGTCTTTATTTTCTAATCGCAAATTTCGGCAAACTTCTGCCACTATGGAGAGTGACATGGTCTCAGTAAAACTTCCTGATGGTTCGCAACGTCAATTTGATGCGCCTGTAACCGTGGCGCAAGTTGCTGCCAGTATTGGTGCTGGCCTGGCAAAGGCGGCGCTCGCTGGCAGAGTTGATGGCGTATTGGTGGATACCTCATTCCTGATTGAGCGAGATGCTGAGTTGGCAATTGTGACCGACAAAGATGCGGATGGGTTGGATGTGATTCGTCATTCGACAGCGCATTTGCTGGCTTATGCGGTAAAAGAATTATTTCCCGATGCGCAGGTGACAATTGGGCCTGTGATCGAAAACGGCTTTTATTACGACTTTTCTTATAAGCGTCCATTTACTCCTGATGATTTGCTCGCGATAGAAAAGAAAATGACTGAGCTCGCTAAAAAAGATGAGCAAGTTGTCCGCAAGGTGTTGCCGCGAGATGAGGCCGTTGCTTACTTTAAATCGATCGGTGAAGCGTATAAGGCAGAAATCATTGAGTCGATTCCTGTTGATCAGGATGTCTCTCTTTACACCGAGGGTACTTTTACTGATTTGTGTCGCGGTCCGCACGTGCCATCCACTGGCAAGCTGAAAGTCTTTAAATTGATGAAGCTTGCGGGTGCTTACTGGCGTGGTGATTCTAAGAATGAAATGTTGCAGCGTATTTACGGTACTGCGTTTGTTAAAAAAGAAGATCAGGAGCAATACCTGCACATGCTGGAAGAAGCTGAAAAGCGCGATCACCGCAAGCTGGGTAAGTCGCTGGATTTATTCCATTTTCAGGATGAGGCTCCGGGCCTGGTATTTTGGCACGCGAAAGGCTGGACTATCTGGCAGCAAGTAGAGCAATACATGCGCAAGGTTTATCAGGATTGTGGTTATCAGGAAGTGAAAGGTCCGCAGATTCTCGACAGTAGTCTGTGGGGTAAAACCGGGCACTGGGATAACTATAAAGACAATATGTTTATCACAGAGTCGGAAAATCGCTCTTATGCGTTGAAGCCGATGAATTGCCCTGGACATGTGCAGATTTTCAATTCTGGGATGAAAAGTTATCGCGATCTGCCATTGCGGTTCGGTGAATTCGGTCAGTGTCATCGCAACGAGCCGTCCGGTGCTTTACACGGAATTATGCGTGTGCGCGGCTTTACTCAGGATGATGGACATATTTTTTGTACAGAGGCGCAAATTCAGGATGAGGTAATTGCTTTTCACCCTCAGGCAATGAAGGTCTATGATGACTTTGGCTTTAAAAATATTGCAATCAAACTCGCCTTGCGGCCAGAAAATCGCATTGGCAGCGACGAAGTCTGGGATACCGCTGAAGAAACGCTGCGCGCTGGCTTGCGCGCTTGCGGTGTGACTGAATGGGAAGAGTTGCCGGGTGAGGGCGCATTTTACGGTCCGAAAATCGAATACCACCTGAAGGATAGTTTGGGTCGTCCTTGGCAAGTCGGTACTATGCAGGTCGACTTTTTTATGCCGGGTCGCCTGGGTGCTGAATATGTGGCTGATGATAACAGTCGCAAAGTGCCGGTAATGCTGCATCGCGCTATTGTTGGCTCCATGGAGCGCTTCATCGGAATTTTGATTGAAAACCATGCCGGCGCTTTGCCTTTGTGGTTATCTCCAGTGCAAGTTTCCGTGTTAAATATCTCGGAGTCGCAAGCGGAATACGCAAAATCTGTTGCTGAAATCCTGAAGAAACAAGGGTTTAGAGTTAACACAGATTTGCGTAATGAGAAAATTACCTATAAAATACGCGAGCACTCTATTCAAAAAATGCCTTACATAGTAGTAATAGGCGATAAAGAACGAGATGCAAACACAGTCGCTGTGCGTACGCGTGGCAATCTGGATCTGGGGGTAATGCCTCTTGATGCCTTCATAGCTCGTTTAAAAAACGAAGCAGACACTAAGGTTTAACAGATAAGTCCGCAATCTTGCTGTAAGCGAGATTGGCACGGTAAAGATTTAATTTTTTAAAGGAAACTGCAATAGCTACCGAAAGAACACATCGTATCAACGGGGAAGTTACCGCGCTTGAAGTGCGCTTGTCCGGCGTTGATAATGAACCTCTGGGTATCGTTAAACTGAGTGAGGCATTCCGTTTGGCCGAAGAGGCTAATGTGGATTTGGTGGAAATTGCACCCACTGCCCAGCCTCCTGTTTGTCGTTTGATGGATTACGGCAAGTTTAAATACCAGGAACAGAAAAAAGCTCACGAAGCCAAACTGAAGCAAAAAGTCATTTTGGTGAAAGAAGTGAAGTTCCGTCCTGGTACAGATGATGGTGATTACAACATCAAGCTGCGTAATCTGGTCAAGTTTCTGGATGACGGCGATAAAACAAAGATTACTTTGCGTTTCCGCGGTCGTGAAATGGCGCATCAGGAAATCGGTATGCGTGTGCTTGAGCGCCTGAAGCTTGATTTGGAGCCTTACGGCCAGGTAGAGCAGTTTCCAAAAATGGAAGGGCGCCAGATGGTCATGATTCTGGCACCTAAGAAAAAGAAATAAGTATTTTGTAGTACTTGTTTGGTACGGGTATTACGATAGATCTGTTTCGTGAGGAACAGATCACAATAAGTGAGAAGTAGGCATCCAAGAGTAGCGTTTATTGCTGCCACCTACCATCATATAAAACCGGAGCTGTCGTCAACGACAGATAGTGTTATGCCAAAAATGAAAACAAAGAGCTCTGCTAAGAAGCGCTTTCGTGTACGTCCAGGTGGAACAGTAAAGAGTGGTCACGCTTTCAAGCGCCATATCTTGACTAAAAAGACCACAAAGAACAAACGTCAATTACGTGGTACACGTAACATCAATGCGTCCGACGTGACATCAGTCATGCGCATGATGCCTACCGCTTAACCTCATACTCACTATTTTAAGGAGTTATTATGCCTAGAGTAAAACGTGGGGTTACCGCTCGTGCCCGTCATAAGAAAGTTCTGAACCTTGCTAAAGGTTACCGTGGTCGTCGTAGTAAAGTATTCCGTATTGCTAAGCAAGCAGTTATGCGTGCAGGTCAATACGCATACCGCGATCGCCGCAATAAAAAACGCGTATTCCGCGCATTGTGGATCACTCGTATTAACGCAGCAACCCGTCAACACGGTATGACTTACAGCGTGTTCATGAACGGCTTGAAAAAAGCCTCCATTGAACTCGACCGTAAAGTACTGGCTGACATGGCTGTGATGGACAAACCAGCATTTGCTGCGATTGTTAATCAAGTTAAAGCCAACCTGGCTGCGTAATCAAAGTAATTTGTAGTCGTTGCGATGTGTTAAACATCGCTATATCAAGCGGGGCAGAGGTTGAATCCTATGCCCCGTTTTGTTTTCAGCTCATTATTTCAGCTTCACAGTAAGCGGGAACAACGCATGAACCCTTTAGATCAAATCGTCAGCCAGGCATGTGCTGATTTTCTCGCGGCACCGGATGCCGCTGCACTTGAAAATGCTAAGGCATTGTACCTGGGCAAAAGTGGCCAGATTACCGAACAGATGAAGAGTCTGGGGAAATTGTCTCCGGATGAGCGCAAAGTGCAGGGCGCGGTGATTAATGCTGCTAAAGTCAAAATCGAAAATGCTTTAACTGAGCGTCGTGATGCTTTAGCAGACGCGCAATTGCAGACGCGTTTGAATGCAGAAGCGATCGATGTGACATTGCCCGGGCGTGGGCGTGGTATCGGTGGCATTCATCCTGTGATGCGCACCTGGAAGCGCGTTGAAGAAATTTTCCGCTCAATTGGTTTTGACGTCGCTGACGGCCCTGAGATCGAAACCGACTGGACCAATTTTACTGCTTTGAATAGTCCTGAAAATCATCCTGCCCGCTCTATGCAGGACACTTTCTATATTGATGGTAAGGATAGTCAGGGTAAGCAATTGCTGCTGCGTACGCATACCAGCCCTATGCAGGTGCGATATGCACGCATGAGTAAACCTCCAATCAAAATTATTGCACCTGGCCGCACTTATCGTGTTGACAGTGATGCGACACACTCCCCGATGTTCCATCAGGTTGAGGGCTTATGGATTGCCGAAGATATCAGCTTCGCGGATCTGAAAGGTGTCTATCTGAATTTTGTAAAAGCGTTTTTTGAAACAGACGATTTGCAGGTGCGCTTCCGACCTTCCTATTTTCCATTTACCGAGCCATCAGCCGAAATTGATATCGCTTTCGGTAGCGGGCCTTTAAAAGGTCGTTGGCTGGAAGTATCGGGTTCTGGTCAGGTGCATCCTGCTGTGATCCGGAACATGGGACTCGATCCTGAAAAATACATAGGCTTTGCGTTTGGTTCCGGCCTTGAGCGCCTGACGATGTTGCGTTACGGCGTCAACGATCTGCGCTTGTTCTATGAGGGCGATTTGCGCTTCCTGAAGCAATTCAACTAATTTTTTGAGCAATCTGAGCTCAAGCATCTAACAATAGACGGCTGAATTATGCAATTTTCTGAAAACTGGCTCCGCACCATGGTCAATCCGAAGATGACTTCGGATGAGTTGTCTCATCTGTTGACCATGTCAGGTTTGGAAGTCGAAGAAGTGGAGCCTGTTGCTCCTCCTTTCAACAATGTCGTGGTTGCTGAGATTCGTGAAATCGTCAAGCATCCCGATGCTGATCGTTTAAATGTGTGCCAGGTTGATGTCGGCACCGGCACATTGTTGAATATCGTTTGCGGAGCGCCGAATGTCCGCGTTGGCATGCGTGTGCCTTGTGCAACAACTGGTGCGGTTTTGCCTCCGGGTGCTGACGGTAAGCCTTTCGTGATTAAGGTAGGCAAGTTGCGCGGCGTTGAATCGCAAGGCATGTTGTGTTCTGCACGCGAATTGAAATTGTCTGAAGACCATGGCGGCTTGATGGAATTGCCGTCAGACGCGCCAGTGGGCCAGAATTTCCGTGACTACTATGAGTTGAATGATCTGAAATTTACGATCAAGCTCACACCGAACAAGGCAGACTGCTTATCCGTCTTAGGTGTCGCCAGAGAAGTATCTGCGCTGACTGGAACGCCTTTGCAGATGCCTGTGACGGATGTTATTGCGCCATCCTTGCAGGAAGTGTTGCCGGTGAAAGTATCCGCGTCTGATCTGTGTGGCCGTTTCTGCGGTCGCGTGATTCGTGGCGTCAATGCGAAAGCACCGACCCCAGACTGGATGAAACAACGCCTCGAGCGCAGCGGACAGCGTCCTATCTCTGCGCTTGTTGATATTTCCAATTATGTGATGCTTGAACTCGGGCGTCCATCGCATGTTTTTGATCTCGATAAAATCCATGGCGGACTCAATGTGCGCTGGGGTAAAGTCGGTGAATCACTGAAGCTGCTGAACGGCAATACAGTTGAGGTTGATGAATGGGTTGGCGTGATCGCCGATGAAAAAGAGATCGAATCTCTGGCCGGCATTATGGGGGGTGATTCGACCGCTGTTTCTCTGGATACGCAAAACATTTACCTCGAAGCTGCTTTCTGGTGGCCGCAGGCAATCCAGGGCAGGGGCCGTCGTTTTAATTTCTCTACCGATGCCGGACATCGCTTTGAACGTGGCGTCGATTTTGAAAATATCGTCGAACATATCGAACGTATCAGTGCTTTGATCGTTGAGATTTGTGGTGGCCGTGAACAGGTAAAACTGGGTCCGGTTGATGATCAGATTATTAATTTGCCGCAACGTTTGCCGGTGAAATTACGTACCGCACGGGCGCAAAAAGTTATCGGCGTGCCGTTGACTGATGAGGTCATCGCCGATATTTTCAAACGTCTGGGATTGCAATTTACGCAGCAGACAGGTGAATTCCTGGTGACGCCGCCATCCTATCGTTTCGATATCGAAATCGAAGAAGATCTGATTGAGGAAGTCGCGCGCGTTTACGGTTTTGAGAATATTCCGGCTTTACCTCCGGTTGCCGCGAACGCCATGCTGATCGCGCCGGAAAATCAACGCTCGCTGTTTGATTTGCGTGCGCTGGTTGCTGATATGGATTATCAGGAAGTGGTTAACTACAGCTTCGTTGAAGAAGCCTGGGAAAAAGACTTTGCCGGTAACGATCAGCCTGTGAAGTTATTGAATCCTATCGCTAGTCAGATGAGTGTGATGCGCACCAATCTGATCGGCAGCCTGGTAGCGAATGCTCGCTATAACCTGAATCGTAAAGTCAGCCGTATCCGTGTTTTTGAAATCGGTGCTGTTTATCTGCGTGATGCTTCCGTACAGGATGGCCCGTTGGAAGTCGCTGGTTATCGTCAGCCTAAGCATCTGACCGGACTCGCTTATGGCCCTGTCGTTGAAGAACAATGGGGCGTAGCAACTCGCAATGTTGATTTCTTTGATGTGAAAGCGGATGTCGAGGCCTTGTTTGCGCCAAAAGTTGTGCGTTTCATCAAAAATGAACATGTTGCTTTGCATCCGGGACGTAGTGCCAGCATTGAATGTGACGGCAAGATTGTCGGCTTTATCGGTGAACTGCATCCACGCTTGCAACAAAAATACGATTTGCCGCTGGCGCCGGTTGTCTTTGAAATCGATACAGCAGCTTTGCAATCCGTCAATGTTCCGGTTTATCAGGAAATATCGAAATTCCAGGCTGTGAAGCGTGATCTTGCTCTTGTGGTTAAACAATCCGTTTCCGTGCAAGAGATGATCGATGTGTTTAGCGCTGAAATAGGCCGGAACGAAGCCTGTAAAATTGTGCAAGCTATTGTTTTATTTGATGAATATCGTGGTAAGGGCTTGGAAGCAGATGAGAAAAGTCTTGCTTTCCGCTTTAGCTTACAAGATACTCAAGCTACATTGCAAGATGACAAGGTTGAAGCCGCAATGACCGCATTGACTCAGGCCGCAGGCTTGAAGTTTGCTGCCAAGCTGCGCTAAGATGATTGGCTTACGCCCGTATAGACTAGATGAGTTTGATAATGAATGACGTAAATTCCGCTGAATTTCAATCGGTGCTGGATGCCGATTTAAATCGTGCGATGCTGGAGGCCAGGGCGCGTTCTCAAGCGGAAAAAGAGTTACCCACTTTAACTAAAGCTGAGTTAGCCGAGCTGTTGTTTGAGCAGGTCGGCCTCAACAAGCGCGAAGCTAAAGATATGGTGGAAACCTTTTTCGATGAAATTCGTGATGCACTGGAACGCGGCGAAGCGGTGAAGTTGTCCGGCTTCGGTAATTTTCAGTTAAGAGACAAACCACAGCGTCCCGGGCGCAATCCTAAGACGGGCGAAGAAATTGCGATTACTGCCCGTCGTGTTGTCACCTTCCATGCCAGCCAGAAATTGAAGGGTATGGTGGATGACATCAGCGGTCAACCATTGGCTCATGCTGCTTAAAAGATTCTCATGACTGAAATTAAAATCGAAACAGTGACCTTGCCACCGATTCCGGCCAAGCGTTATTTCACGATTGGAGAAGTAAGCGAATTGTGTGGCGTTAAGCCACACGTTTTGCGTTATTGGGAGCAGGAATTTTCGCAACTGAAGCCGGTAAAACGCCGGGGCAACCGTCGTTATTACCAGCATCATGAAGTGCTTCTGATACGTCGTATCCGCGAACTTTTGTATGAGCAGGGCTTCACGATCAACGGTGCCCGCAATAAACTCGGTAGTGCCGCCGGGCGTATCCAGGAAACTGACGAAGTGGTGGAAACTCCGGTGGATCTGCACTACATCCGTGATGAGCTACGCTCCATACTGAATTTGCTCACCCCGTAAAAAACCGAAGGGCAAAGTGATTGCCCTCGGATGTTTTATTTCCTGATGCTTTACTTCCTTATTATTACCTCTTGATTGTACGCAATCGCACTACGGCAGATTCAGTTTGAGTTTCTGCCGTTTTCAATTCAATTTTCCTTTTCTGTTGTTTTAATCTCAGCAATTGACCTTGTTCTTCATGTTCCACATGAATGTCGCTTTGGTAGATTTTAAATACACTGACTGCATCAATCAGCGCTGAGGCCTGGTCCTCCAGGCTCGCGGTTGATTTCGCTCCCTCGTCTGCGAGGCTGACATTATGTTGTGTGATCTCGTCAATGGCGGCGATTGCTTCATTGACGCTGGAAATACCCATGCTTTGCTCCCGGCTCACATCTGCCACATGCCGGATCAGATCGGTCACTTGGGCGATATTTTCGGCGATTTCCTGCATCGTTTTTCCTACCGAATCAATCATGTTGTTACCGTGTTGTACTGCTTCGCTTGATGTGTTGATTAAGGACTTGATTTCCTTGGCGGCATTCGCGCTGCGCTGCGCGAGATTTCTGACTTCGCTGGCGACTACTGCAAAGCCACGCCCTTCCTGTCCGGCTCTGGCAGCTTCAACTGCCGCGTTGAGCGCAAGGATATTGGTTTGGAATGCAATGCCATCCATCACACCGATAATTTCCGCAATTTTGCGGGAGCCGGATGTGACAGATTGCATCGATACGATGGCCTTATCCATAACCTGCAAGCCTTGTTGCACGTGTTCTGCGGAAGTATTGGCGAGGCTGCTTGCCTGCGCCAGATTGCCGGCATTCTCTTTTACTGTGCTGGTCAGTTCCTCGACTGAGGTTGCAGTTTGTTGCAGAGAGCCAGCCTGCGTTTCAGTACGGTTGGCAAGCTCTGCATTTTCATTATGGATATGATGGGCAATGTTGTTGACGTTTTCAGCGCCAGTACGGATATTTTGTACAAGGTGACTCAAGCCCTGATTCATTTTTGTGACCGCGTTAATCAATTGCGCCAGCTCATCTTGCCCGCTGCGTTCAGGCATCTGAATTAAATCTCCCGATGCCGTTTTTTCGATATTTTCAGTCAGTGTTTTGATATCTCTCGACAGTGCGAAATAGATTCCGAGCAAAAAATAGCTGGCGATCAGTACCAACAACATGAGTGCTGAAAACATTTTGGCTATTTTCTGATTCAGTTGTTGCGCGTGACGCGTCAGGCGCTGATCAATCAGCGTGGAAACGGTGTTACTCGCAGCGTTCAGATTTGCCAGCGTTTCATCGCCGGCTTTTAAAAATGCGTTCCCTGAGCTTTGATTGACTGAAGACAGTACTTCATCTTTGGCTCTTTCCAGATATTGTTCTGAGACGCCGATCGCTGCTTTAAGCGAGCGGAATTCCGCTTGATAATCGGGATTACTTTTTTCCAGAGAATCCACTCTTTGTCGCAACTGCACTAACTCGTATTTCGCCATCAGTTGCAACGAATTGAGCATCACATCTTCGCCACCTTCAAATAAACCAGTGTCGATATATGATGCGCCACGGGCTGACATTACCGCGATTTTCTCTGCGATGGAGGGAATACCGGTCAGATAGATATTCGCCAGTTCATGAGTGACGAAATCGCTGTCGAGAGCGAGCTTGGAAGCATAAGCACGCTCCTGAATTTGCTGATTCAGGCGCTCTGATAATTTGGTGTATTCGGTAAAACTGACGGCAGACTTTAAGCTGGCTTGCTGGCCAATCAGATCTTGCCAGCGTTTTTTTATGTCGTTGTTAACGTCCGGCTTTTTCAGACTCTCATTAATTTGCTTTTGATTCGAGCTGAGTGCGTCAGCGACTTGCTTATTTCCATTGAGCTGCAGATGCTGCAATGCCCTTTGTTTCCGTATCAGGGTTTCCAGATCCTGATATCCGTGTATCTGCTGTGTGGCGAATTGCTTTTCTTTGCTAATGCCGACCTCTGCCCGCATTTCTATGAAGAGCAGCGTCAGAACAATGAAGAGAGGAATAGAAAATGCCGCGGCGATGAACGCGACCTTATGCCCGATGCGAAAACCTTGCGTCAGACGAATGGCGGGAGAGAGGAGTGTGAGCACGATTTTCTTAAAGGAAAAATGCATGGAGGAAACATATTTAACGTGAGAATAGTTCTTAAATATGACTTCGTTATGACCTTAGGGAAGCGTGTTCAGACGCGCCTTGAATTGCCCGGCGGACTCACTGCGGAGCGTGAATCGGCGCCAGATGGGCGAACAGGTGCCGCGCAAATCAAGCGGGGCGAGCACTCAGGCCAGACCCGTTTTGAGTGAAGTGAAAAATGCAATTGGTATGAGCAGCTTGCAGAATTGCCTATTGCTCACTTTTCTGAATTTGTGCCGCGATAATTTCTGGCAGATGAACCTCTATCCAATCTGCCAGCGCTTCCACTTTTTTAGCGATTTCTGTGCCGGATTGCGTCAGCGTGTATTCCACATGCGGCGGTACCACAGGATAAGAAATCCGCTCAACGAAACCATCCGCTTCCAGCCATTGCAAGGTTTGCGCCAGCATTTTTTCACTGATGCCATTGACCTTGCGCCGTAAATCGCTGAAGCGTTGCGTTCCGCTTAGCAGCGCAACCAGAAGCAATACGCCCCAACGACTGGTGACGTGTTTAAGAACTTCTCTGGACGGACATTTCTCGGCGAACAGATCGCCGCGCTGCATTCTGTCTGCCAGGCTCAGTGCAAAAGGTATTTCGACCGCTTTCATTTCCATTCTTTACTTACCTATTTGTACGTACTTACTTTTAGTTAGTTAAGGCGCTATTATGCCTGCTCCTACTCAATTTACAAAGGGATTTGCCATGATAGTCGTCACAGGTGCTTCCGGCCAGCTTGGTCGTTTAGTGATAGAAGCCTTATTAAAAAAAATTCCAGCCGGTGAGATCGTTGCGGCGGTACGTAAGCCAGACAGCGTGAATGATTTGGCCGAGCGCGGTGTACAGGTGCGGCAGATCGATTACAGTCGCCCTGAAACGCTGACCAGCGCATTCAAAAAAGGTGAGAAATTACTGCTCATCTCCAGCAGTGAAATCGGGCAGCGCGTATCTCAGCATAAAGCCGTGATCGATGCGGCGAAAAATGCCGGTGTTGAACTGATTGCCTATACCAGTCTTTTGCATGCAGATTCTTCCCCATTGCCGCTGGCTGCCGAACACAAGGAAACCGAGCAACTGCTGCAGGCTTCAGGTTTGCCAGTCGTCCTGTTAAGAAATGGCTGGTATACCGAGAACTATCTCGCCAGCGTGCCAGCGGCTTTACAGTACGGTGTCTTGCTGGGAAGTGCCGGAGATGGTCGCATTTCATCTGCTGCCCGCGCTGATTACGCCGAGGCCGCGGCTGTCGTGCTGACCAGTGAAAATCAGGCAGGGCGGATTTATGAGCTGGCAGGGGATGATTCGTATTCTTTGCAAGAGCTGGCGCAAGAAATCGCGCGGCAATCAGCTAAAGCAGTGGCTTATCAGAATTTGCCGGAAAGCGCTTACAAAGATGCCTTGCTGAGTGCGGGTCTGCCTGAACCGGTGGCAGTGTTGCTTGCCGAATCTGATGTCGGTGCATCGAAAGGTGGGCTGTTTGATGATAGCCATCAATTGAGCAAACTGATCGCGCGTCCAACAACGGCATTGCCAGTATTGGTCAAAGCGGCTGTCGCGTCGGCATCCTGAAAATAGGAATGCAGCCAGTCATCATCATGCTCATCGATGACTGGCTGCATTTTGCTGAAAATACTTTTTGGCTTAAATCTGCACCCGGGTGCCAAGTTCGATCACACAATTATTCGGCAGATGGAAAAAGTCCACGACACTCAATGAGTTGCGAGACATCAGTGCGAATAAAATTTCTCTCCAGTGCGCCATCCCTGTACCTTTCGTCGGTACAACGATTTCGCGGCTCAGGAAATAGGAAATTTCAAACATATTCAATGTCAGGCCATGTGCCTTACACAACTCCAGCGCTTTCGGAATATCCGGCGTATTTTTAAAGCCATAGTTCAGTTTCACTTTCCAGAAACCAGGTGCTAAAGCTTCGACCTGTACCCGTTCTTCAAACGGCACCCACGGCACATCATGAAACTTCACCGTCAAGATGATATTGCGTTCATGCAGCACCTGATTGTGTTTCAGATTATGTAATAAGGCTTGCGGCACCGTATCTGGGTTCGCGACGGCATACACCGCTGTGCGCGATGCGCGCGGCGTGTTGTCACCGGATAAGGCGGTTACGAAAGGCAATAACTCAGGATCGCCTTTGCGTATGCTGTCGATCAATAATTCGCGGCCACGTCTCCAGGTCGCCATCACCAGAAAGATCGCAACGCCCATCGCCAGCGGAAACCATCCGCCCTGCAAAAATTTCAGCGAACACGCGACAACCAGCAAAACATCCAGCGTTAAAAATACGCCGGTCGCAGTGACTGCCAACGCGAATGGCATTTTCCAGCCGTGATGAATCACGAAAAAAGTTAAGATGGTCGTAATCATCATCGTCACCGTCACGGCTATCCCGTAGGCTGCCGCCATCGCGGAAGAGCTGCCAAAGCCGACAACGGCGAACAATACGCCAGCGAGCAGCAACCAGTTAACGCCGGGCATATAAATTTGCCCCATCTCTTTCGCCGAGGTGAAGTTCACCTGCATGCGCGGCAGCAGCCCTAACTGCACTGCCTGCTTGGTCATCGAATACGCACCGGAAATAACTGCTTGCGAAGCGATGACGGTGGCGATCGTTGCCAGTACCACGGCGGGTATTAGAAAATGCTCTGGGAATAAGCGGAAAAACGGGTTTTCAATTGCCGATGGATCGCGCATCAGCAAGGCACCCTGGCCCATGTAGTTGATCGCCAGCGCAGGTAATACCATGCCTGTCCATGCTAATTGGATAGGGCGTTTTCCAAAGTGCCCCATGTCTGCATACAGCGCTTCAGCACCCGTAAACGCGAGCACGATCGCACCGATCACGATAAAAATATGCCAGCCTTGCGAGCTTAAAAAACGAATCGCGTTCAGCGGATTCAGTGCAGCAAGAATCGCCGGTTGCAACATGATTTCACTGATCCCCGCAACGGCTAACACAGCAAACCAGATCACAATCACCGGGCCAAACAGCTTGCCAACCACCGCTGTGCCGTAGCGCTGCACAGCGAACAAGGCTATCAATACGCCGATAGAGATCGGTAAGACGTAGGGCTTAAATCCCAGCGACACCACCTCTAAACCCTCGACTGCGCTCAGTACAGAAATCGCCGGAGTGATAATACTGTCGCCATAAAATAAAGACGCACCGAAGACGCCGGTCAGCAACAGGATTAAGCGTCGCTGCCCCGTATCACCAGCGGCTTTCGCCGCTAATGCGGTGAGCGCCATGATGCCGCCTTCGCCCCGGTTATCTGCGCGCAAGATCAGCAGAACATACTTCAGCGTCACCACCATCATCAAACCCCAGAAGATGACCGACACCGCGCCGATCAGATGCGTCGCATTCAAAGGCACGCCCGTCGCAGGGCTGAATACCTCTTTCATGGTGTACAAAGGGCTGGTACCGATATCGCCATAGACCACGCCCAGCGCACCGAGCGTTAAGGCAGCCATGCTTTCGCGGCCAGAATGTTGACTCATACAATTCCCGAAATTCAATGAACAGGAACGCACTATGCAGTGGCGGGTATCAGGAAAGCATAAGGAAAAATCAGGACTGAAGTGGTCGCTGCATCAGGCGTGTGCTTTTCCAACACAACACAGCCCACATCGCAGCGGCGCAGCTTTTGGCGAGGTGCGCAGGTTCAGCAGGGTAGATTTACTTTTTGCAGCCGATGCGTGTTTTTTAGATAGATCGGCGCAACTGACTTGTACTGCTGGCGTTAAGTCAGCAACAGGATTAAGTGGTACGTAAAACCCGATGCGAACAGCCCGGATTCCGCATACTCCCCCCTGTTTTTAATAAAACACCCAAAATCTCAGCACAAACATTGGGCTTATAAACATACCCCGGGGAGTATATTTTTGGCATTT
The DNA here is from genome assembly GCF_016595265.1 of Undibacterium sp. 14-3-2. Taxonomy (NCBI): domain Bacteria; kingdom Pseudomonadati; phylum Pseudomonadota; class Betaproteobacteria; order Burkholderiales; family Oxalobacteraceae; genus Undibacterium; species Undibacterium sp. 14-3-2. The sequence continues at coordinate 175,216 of NZ_JAENGS010000004.1, read as the reverse complement.
TGAGGGGCTTGAATGTGCTGGATTGGCTACTTGACGCCGGGTGGGTAACGCTGGCATCAGTTGATGCGATTGTTTTTTAGAGGGAGCTTAAAGCTGGGGTGTAGCCTAGAGCTTCATAATACCTACCCAAGGACTCCCAATATAAAAAGCATAGCTTTATTCCTAAGAGTGCAATGAGCCCTATTCTTACTGCCCCAGCATGTTCTCAATCCTCCGCCATCGATTGCAAAATCCTTTTGTATTTTCAGCAAGAGATGTCGAGCAAGTATCCACCACGAAATAGTTTGTGGAATATATAGTATTCACTGCGAGATCAAGTCGAGTGTGAAGTTAAGTAAGTAGTAAAGCCAAAACAAAACGCAGGGAACGACCCATGTTAGCATCCGCCTTGAACCTATAGTTAGCCTGATGGCTGATGGTTAACTGTTTGCGCACAATGAATTGCCGTCTAATCTTGCTCATGATAATCAAGTGGCTTGTGATAAAGGGATGGAAAATGATAGTCCTTGGTGTAGAAGGCCGCGCCTGAGAACTCGTTTTCGGATTGGTCTGTCCACACCCAGCTATTCATTCTTGTTTTGAGTACACCATATTGGCCGGGCGCTGCAAGTTCCGTCATTACGTCTCGGATAAATGCTCGGTACCGCTTGCTTAGGAAGTACTGCTTGTATAGGGAAGATGGCATCCGCATGCGAATTGCCGAATCGTCACCTTCAACTTTTATGCCAACGAGAGTCGTGGGTGGGGCAAGTCGAATTATTCGCTGATCAATGCCTCGTTCCAGTAGAAAATTTTGCCCGACAACTTCAATGTCTCTGGCAATCTTGCTTAATGGTGTGTAATTTCCAAGTTCGCTTTGCTTGTTGGCTTCGCTCAGCATTTCTCGAAGCTCAACAACCTCCTTCTCCTCACGTATTTGGCCTAAGACTTGAATGAATTCGTCGCCATTCCGGCTCTCTTTCGCGAGCAGCGGAAGAAATGTGGGCATTGGTATGTTGATAGATGCAGGTGCCCGGCCAAGCTTTTCCAAGCCTTCGTGCAAGGTACCTCGAAACTTGGCGAATCCGCTTGAGAACACGCTGTCGAACTTAGATGCGCTAGCGGCTCCGATGTTCACGCGTGAAAGAAAATCGTTGGCAAAGAAATCTCTAAGGGGGTGCGGCATGTATGCGAGGTCATGCTTTGCAGCAAAGGCTTGGTGCCATATGTATTGATGACCAAGCCAACCCATGACCGCAAGCATTCGCTGAACATGTCGGGACATTTTGTCCCATTCAACGATCTTGCCGTTCTTGGCGTAAATCTGTAAATCTCTTCCAAGGTCGTCGTCCCTCGGGCTTGACAGAAGAGCTTCGATTAATGGACTCTCTTTTTCGACTCCATGAGCGCGGAAGACCAGAAAGAACTCAGAGCTGCTGTGTTCCCAAATGAACTTACTAAACGCTTGAACTTGGCCAAAGTATTCACTGAAAAGTGTGCGGTCCTGCCCCTCCTTGTAAGCCTCACGCCAGGGCTCAGCAAGACCGCGTGCTATAGTGTTAAGCGCCGTATCTAGAGGTTCTGGTACAGGTAAGAATTCGACGCCTAACGAAGAAAGTAGCTTCTTTCTTGCTGGGGTGAATTGCTCCTTGTAGTTATCCGGCACAACTACATTTTCGCAAAGAAGCAGGGCTTCAGCGAACCTGCCGAGTGCTGCTTGCTCAATGTCAAGTACCCCTAAGTCGCGCAACTTAGCCTTTCCCAGTGCGCGTTGGATGCTCGACACAGTCGCATTATCGATTAGTGCTGTCGTCATATTGAATTGAAAGGTTGATTTTTATTTAATTTGACAAAAATGAAGCTTAACCCGGAATGTTAAAAAACACCATTTTCTTCAAGTGCCTCGAAAGCCGCATGAAGTCTTACTCCATTTGGTTGTACTGGGTATAGACTCAGTAATAACCAAGCGGACACTAACATCACTTCACCGGCGTCCAAACCCCGTTTACCTCAACAGCTGCGGGAATATTGACGTGATTAGCGTTCACGCTTCGTACTTGAACAGCCACGCGCATGGGACACGCATCTGCCTATGCTGGCAACAGACAAAAATCACCCTCAAAACGGCAGGAAAACAGCCGTAATTCTGCATACTCCCCCCCTATTTTTAATAAAACACTCGAAATCCCTGCATAAACATTGGGCTTGTAGATATACCCCGGGGAGTATATTTTGAGCATTTTGAGCAGAGCTGCTGACCGATTGCTCACTTATGCGCTGGGTAACTTCAGCGACTATCACCAATCTGGTAGCAGCGTTGCTTACACCCGATGGCAATGGCGGCGCTAGATGGCGGCCAGGCGATAGCCGACGCCGGTTTCTGTCAGCAGGTAGCGGGGTTCTGTCGGGTTGTCTTCGATTTTTGCACGCAGTTGTGCCATGTAGAGTCGCAGGTAATGCGTGTGGTCGATGAATTCTTCGCCCCAGACATCCACCAGCAGTTGGCGGTGCGTGACGACTTTGCCGCTGCTGCGCACCAGGCGTGCGAGCAAGCTGAATTCGGTTTTGGTCAGATGCAGAACCTGGCCGTGGCGTTCGACAAGGCGGGTGGTCAGATCGATGTGTAAGCCATCCAGCGTGTATTCGGTCGTGGCGGCGGGCACGTTGGTTCCCCGGTGACGCAAGGCGACTCTGATACGCGCCAGCATTTCGCCGACGCTGAATGGTTTCGTCAGATAGTCGTCTGCGCCTGCATCCAGCAGGGCAATTTTTTCGGTTTCCTGATGTCTGGCTGAAACGATCAGGATAGGCAGATTGCTTTGCTTGCGCACCTGGCGCACCAGGTCTGCACCGTTACCATCGGGCAGGCCCAGATCGAGCACCATCACATCCGGTAACGCATGTTTTAAGATGGCGCTGGCTTCGCTGATGGAGACGGCGGTTTGCACAGTAAAACCTTCGACAGACAACGATGCCTGTATCAGTGAGCGTATCTCTTTGTCGTCTTCCACCACTAACACGCGGATGCTCATGACAACTCTCCTGCAAGTGCGGGTGGTTGCGCATCTAATGACAACTGCAAGCTGAATTCGCTGCCGCCTTCCTGCGGCTGGTTCAGCACCAGATTGCCGCCATGCACGGTTGCGATGGCCTTGCAAACGGCGAGCCCGAGTCCTGAACCGCGCTGGCTGCTGCGATCGGTGTGGTCGCCACGCACATAGGGTTCAAAAATGCTGAGTTGTTCGTGTTCCGGTATGCCTTTGCCGCTGTCTTTCACCGAGATCCGCATCCATTGCTGATGGTGATCGGCATTGTGTTCATCAGAACCTTGTGTGCTCTGTATGCTGACGTGCAGTTGTATGTCGCCATCGGTATATTTCAGGGCGTTTTCCAGCAAATTCGCCAGCAGTTGCGAAATCAAAACCGGATCGACCCTGACTAATGGCAGTTCTTTCGGCAGTTGAAAGTGTATGCGTTTGTCTGTGTCATGTTGACGCACCCGTGCCAGCACGCTGCCGATGATTTCTTCTATGGATTCCCAATCCCGCACCAGTGATTGCGGCGTGTTTTCCAGCCGCACCAGTTGCAGGGTGTTTTCTGTCAGCGCTGATAAATATCCGGCTTCTTTGATGATGCTGTCGAGCAGGTGTTCTTGTTCGGCTGTGCTGAGTTTGGCATGCTGAAGTTGCAGCGCCGATGCGGCACCAACGACGACGGCTAAGGGTGTTCGTAAATCATGCGAGACCGCCGCTAAGAATATGCCCTGTAATTGCTGGCGCTCTGTTTCGCGTTGCGCAGCCAGAATGCTGGCGTTCAGCCGCAAACGCAACAGCGCCTGCGCCAGTATCGTACAAAGGGCTTCGGCATGCTGGCGGCCGCTGCTGTCATCGCGCGCAACGGCTTGTATGCATACCGCGCCCAGCATTTGCCCGTGCGGATGTTGATCGCCTATGGGTAAATACCATGCATCCAGATCAGACCAGCGGTTGGTGCCTGCGCCGATCACGCTGCCTTCTTTCATGCAGCACACCATGCCATCATGTATGGTCGCCGGTAGCTCATTGCGGCAATGTAGTTTTCCGCTGGCGTCGTTCAGACCAAGCAGGTTGACGCCGGAAAAAGAATCGTCGAATGCTTGTTGCCCTAAGCTGGAAATATCGTCAGCGGTATTACATGCGGCGAGTCGCACCGCCAGATGTTGCAATTGTCGTGCGCGTTGCTCATTCAGGTGCGCAATCTCAGTTTCGCGGCGCAGACCGGATGTCAGGCGGTGAATCACCAAGGCCAGCACCAGCATCGTTATCAGGGCAATGAAATGTTCCGACTGATCTATTCGGAACGTCCAACGGGGCGGGACAAAAAAGAAATTCAGCGCAGCCACCGCGGCGAGGGCGCAGGTGACAGAGTAAATCCAGCTTAGACTGTATGCAGCGATAACGACCGCCAGCACATAGATCATGGATTGACTGGTGAGTGAGACATAAGGGTCAATCAATGCGTTGACGCCGCTGGCTAGTGCCAGCAGTAAAAAGATAGAAAAGCTATCTCTTAACGGGGAGTGCGGTCGCTGCAGGAGTTCAGTGATTTTGTTCATCTGAGCAGCGTACCATAGACGATATTAAGAACGCATCAGGATTTTCTGACTGATTCAATCACGGAAATGTCAGCGCCAGTTGATCGCATCACTGGCGCTGTTATTGCAACTTATGGTTTGTACTGTGGGCCGCTCAGAATGAAGCCGCCACCCTGATAAGTGCTGCCGACATCATCCGCGTCTGGATAGCGACCTGTATCCGGGAATAAATGCGCAAATTTATCTGAGCTGTCTTTTGGTTCGTAGCCCAGATGCGATGCCGCGTGATTGCTCCACCATTTTTCACGATTGTCGGAGACACCGAATACGATGGTATAGCCAACGCGCGGGGTGAAGGCTGCGCAACGCAGTAATTCAACTAAATCGTCATAACTCAGGTAGGTCGTCAGCATGCGGCGATTGGCCGGTGCAGGGAAGGCGGAACCTATGCGTACGCACACGGTTTCGATGCCAACGCGGTCGTAATAATAGCGGGACAGGCTTTCACCAAAACATTTACTGACACCATAGATGCCATCCGGACGCGGTGGCATCGTCGCATCAATGAAATCAGTGGTTTTGTAAAAACCGATAGTGTGGTTAGAGCTGGCGAAAATCACGCGACGGACTTTATGGTGATGCGCCGCCTCGTAAATGTTGTAGGTGCCTTGAATATTGGCACGCATGATGTCTTCAAAACTGGCTTCAACAGAGATGCCGCCGAAATGCAGAATCAGTTCTACATCTTTCACCAGATCCATTACCGCTGCTTTGTCGGCAAGGTCGCACTGGACGACTTCTTCGCCTTCTTGCGCAGCACCAAGATCAGCCAGATCGCTGACACGTAAAATATCCGTCCAGTCTTTCAGTTTTTCGCGCAGAATTTTTCCCAGACCGCCAGCGGCGCCGGTCAATAAGATGCGGTGAAAAGGTTTTGCTGCAACTTGTTGGTTCATAGGGGTCCTCGTTTTTATTTTGTGTAGTGAATCGGGTCAGTAATTGCTTAATTTGATTAACTTGATCCGTTGCAATTGCCGCTGACAGGTAATTGAAATCGGTCTGTCAGCAGCATAGATTGCGATCAGCGATCAACAATCAGGTAATTGGTGCCGGATTGAACAAGACCAGAGCGTTATGCAGTTTCCATTCTTCAGCCCAGGTTTTTTTACCGCTGGCGACATCAAGCATCATATGGAAAAGTTCCCAGCCTATGTCTTCTATCGTGGAGCTACCAGTTGCAATCTTACCGGCATTAATATCCATCAGATCATGCCAGCGCCGCGCCAGATCATCGCGTGTCGCCACCTTAATCACTGGTACAGGAGCCAGACCGTAAGGGGTGCCGCGGCCTGTGGTGAAGATATGCAGATTCATTCCGGCTGCGACTTGCAAGGTGCCGCAAATAAAATCACTGGCAGGCGTTGCTGCGTAAATCAGGCCGCGCTGCTGAAGTTTTTCGCCGGGCGATAACACACCTGAAATTGGCGATGAGCCTGATTTGACGATGGACCCCATGGCTTTTTCAACGATGTTGGAGAGCCCACCTTTTTTGTTTCCCGGGGTCGTGTTGGCGCTGCGGTCAGCTCCGCCACGTTTGAGATAATCGTCATACCATTGCATTTCCCTGATCATGGCATTGGCGACTTCCGGGCTCGTGGCGCGTGAAGTGAGTTGATCGATGCCGTCGCGCACTTCTGTCACTTCGGAAAACATCACGCTGGCACCAGCACGTACTAATAAGTCCGTCGCAAAACCGACCGCAGGGTTTGCGGTCACGCCGGAAAAAGCATCGCTGCCACCGCATTGCACACCAACGACCAGATCAGAAGCAGGGCATACCACGCGCTGACGTTGATTCAGTATCGTCAACTGCGCTTTGGCTTGCCCCATGATGGATTGAATCATCGATTGAAAGCCAACGTGCGCAGCGTCTTGCAGGCAAACAACGGGAGGCTGCGCTTCATTCTTAATCGGGAAACTACCGGCAGGGAATAGTTTGGCTGGTTGTAATTTCTCACAACCGAGGCTGACGACCATTGCCTGTCCGCCGAAATTCGGGTTGCGTGCGATGTTTCTGATGGTACGAATCGGGATTTCTGCACCCGGCGCATCAATCGCAACACCGCAACCATAGGTGTGTTCAATCCCAATAACGTCATCGACGTTTGGGAAGTCCGGCAGCAATTCTGCCTTGATGCGTTTGACTGCATGTTCGACCACGCCTGATACACATTGCACAGTCGTGGTGATGGCGAGGATATTACGTGTCCCGACGCTGCCATCGTCATTCCGATAGCCCATGAAAGTATGACCCTCAAGCGGCGGCAATGGCTTTGGCGATACAGTTGCAATCGGCAGGTTATCCAGTGCACGGGCATCCGGCATGCGTATTAATGTTTCGTTGAGCCACTGACCACGCTTTACATCGGTGTTGGTATAGCCAATCGTCACGTTATAACGCCGGATGGCGCTGCCTTCGGGTAAGTCTGTTAACGCGACTTTATGTCCCTGAGGAACATGATCCACAAGTTCCAGAGCGCAGGGGAACACGGTATGTGCCGGCAGCCCGCCATCATTGACGACGATGGCGACGTTGTCATTGTCGTGCATCTTGATATACAAGGGTTTTTGCTCGGAAGTAAGCTGCATGAAATATCCTTTGCCTGGTTTTGCGTTGGTGTTATTTTTTGACTAGCGCAAAATTTTAAAAAATTGGTCAGGCCAGATGATAACTGGATAGACCGAAATGCGCCGATGTCACAAAATATTTTTATTGGAACAGGTATGCGTAATTTTGTAGATTAGTTGAATTTTTAGAGTTAATTTCATTTAAATTCAATGGTTTATCGCATTTTAACTGGGAGTGCTGCGGCCGTTTCGTTATAATCTTTGGTGCCGAATTTGTGGTGAGTATGCCACTATGATAAATTTTTGGCTAGTCCAGATTGATGTTTTGGTCAGACCAAATTAGAATGGCCTGACCGAACAAAAAATGACTGGCTGTTCTGTTGAATAAGGTCGTCAAAAAATGAATAAAAAAAATAATGTGGGACAGAGCGAGACAATTTCTCATGAGCCGCGCCTGTATCGCGTCGTGGCAGACAAGATTAAGGGATTGATTGCTGAAGAAGAAATCAAACCTGGTGAGCGTCTTCCATCCGAGCGAGATCTGGCAACAAAGCTCAGCGTATCACGCGCGTCCTTACGTGAAGCACTTATTGCACTTGAACTGAGCGGTACGGTTGAAGTGCGTGGCGGTTCTGGTGTGTATGTCAGTCAGGTTGTTGAATCAGAGGCGCATTTGCCTGAAGTCGGTGCCGGGCCATTTGAAGTGTTATCGGCACGGCGCTTGATTGAATCAGAAGTCGCAGCGATTGCGGCACGTGTGGCGACTGATTCGGCGATTGATGACATTTTAAAAGCGGTACTGGAGATGGAAGCGCATCACGCGAATTACGCCAGCAATGAAAGTGCGGACAGGAATTTTCATCTGTCCATCGCCAGAGCAACGGGTAATAGCGCGTTAGTCGGTGCTGTCGAATATTTATGGAATCAACGTGGCCGCTTATGGCACAAATTGAAGGAGCATTTTCAGACAGAAGAATTACGTCATGAAACATTGACGGACCATAGAAACATTCTGGAGGCGATTGCCTCACATGATCCGGCGGCTGCCCGCAAAGCGATGCGGGCGCATCTGGAACGTGTAACCAGAACTTTTTCTCGCGGCTGAAACACTGATAAGGCAAAGACACATTTGCCAGTTTTAGCGGTAGAGACTACCGATTTTTCGACCGGCTGAGACCCCGGTGAGACACTGATATTTTTTGTGTACTCATCTTCGTCGCAGCGGCACGGAGTACGCGAGGTGCTCCAGACAAGTCACTCACCACCAAAACCGGGAGTGACATCGTTGATGAAAAATAGGAGTTTGAGGAGACATTAGAATGAAAAAGAAAGTAACGAGCCGTTCCGCATTTATGCTGAGCAGCGTCAGTATTGCTGTTCTGACGCTGGTCAATCAGGTGCAGGCAGAAGAAATACAAAAGGTAGAAGTCACGGGGTCTTCTATCCGTCGCCTGGCTACCGAGGCATCGTTGCCTGTCACGATGGTGACTGGTGAAGAGCTGGAAAAACGTGGTATGACCACACTTGCCGATCTGATGATGGCATTGCCGGAATCAGCATCGCTGGCACCTTCAAATGCAGGCTCAGGTACAAACATCAATCTGCGTGGTTTGGGTGTTAACCGCACGCTGGTGTTGTTGAATGGCCGTCGTCTGGCGAACGAAGCGATTGCCGATGGCTATGCCAATCTGGACGTGATTCCTATGAGTGCGATTGCACGCGTAGAGATATTGCGTGATGGCGCTTCCTCGATTTACGGTTCGGATGCGATCGGTGGCGTAGTTAACTTCATCACCAAACGCACATTTGAAGGTAAATCGATATCTGCGCAATTGGTACAGCCGCAAAAAAATGGTGGTGCAGATGAGCAGCGTATCAGCGGAACTGTCGGTTTCGGCAACCTGGCACAAGATGGCTGGAACTGGTATGCCACTGTTGACGCGCATCGTCGCAGTCGTCTGGCGGCATCAGATCGCGCCGAATTAAGTACAAATGATATTCTGACGAGTATTGGTCGTGCACCCGCATTGGGTAGTGGCGGGTATTCGATGCCTGCCAACTTCACGACCGCAACAAATAAAAACGCACAAAATCCTTACTACGCTTCAGGTTGCCAATCACCATATTCGATGCAAGGTGCAAAAAATACTTGTATTTTGAATGACGCTGCATACGGTAGTGCTTTGTATGGCAATGAGCAGGTGACGTTCTACACCAAATTCACAAAACGCTTCAATGAAGATCACACCTTGACGGTGGATTACATGCGCGGACAGGAATACATCCTAGGCACTAAAAATCCAACAACAAGTCTGGCTGCGAATGGTGTGACGGCGCAATTACCGTCAAGCAGTAAATGGTATCCGGGCGGCAGTGGTGGGGTACCTGCGGTCGCTGGTCTGAAGGGCGAACCTCTGACTGTCACCTGGAGTGTTGCAGATCTGGGGCTGGCAACAACCAAAGATAAACAAGTGAACCAACGTATCGCCGTGAACGACGAAGGGCGTATCGCCTCATGGGACTACAAACTTGGTTTTGTTTATGGTCACAGTCTGCGTGAAAACTACTATGACTCTGGTTATGTAAGCGGGGCTGATTTACTGAAAGGTATTAGCAACGGCACCCTGAATCCATTTGGTTTACAAGATTCGGCCGGGCTGGCATATCTGAAAAGTATCTCAGTCGATGGCGCCTTGAACCGGCATTCTGTCAGTACATTTACTGGCGTCGATCTGACGGTGTCGCGTGAGTTGTCAAATCTGGCCGGCGGCCCGATGATGCTGGCGCTGGGTACGGACTATCACCGTGATACGACGGAAGATCAAAAGACGGACATCACTAATATTGCAACATATGCAGGCGCTTCGCCATCGTTTGCGAAATCCAGCCGGAATGTCGCTGCGGCTTACGCTGAGTTAGAAGTACCATTGACCAAAGAACTGAATCTGAACTTTGCAGTACGTGACGATCATTTCAGCGATTTCGGCAATACGATCAACCCTAAAGCTAGTTTCCGCTACCAACCGACCAAAGAACTGATGTTCCGTGGTTCTGCTAACACGGGTTTCCGTGCACCGACTTTGTTCGACCGCTATGGTTATCGTTTGCCAGGTGCAACGACAAAAACCGCAGCGAAATGGGATGATCCAGTGCAATGTCCGGGCGGCACGCCAGGCGTCGCGGGCACGGGTAAAGCCTTACCCGGTCTGGTGGCTTCCACGGTCTGTAATACGACCTTGCCTAAGCAAACCGGTAGCAACGCTGATTTGCAGCCAGAAAAATCCAAAGGTTATACCTTCGGTCTCGTGGTTGAACCGCTGAAAAATCTGACAGTATCGGCTGATTACTGGCATATAGAAATGACCGACATGCTGGCGAACTTGCCAGAACAGGTCTATTTCACGAATCCGCAAAAATATGCTGATCTGTTTGTGCGTAATGCAGATGGTTCACTGGCGTTCATCAAAAATGTCACGATGAATCTGGGTGGTCAAAAAGCGTCTGGTATCGACGTTTCACTGGCATATGCTTTCCCGAAAACATCCGCAGGCAATTTTAAGGTGAAACTTGACGGTACTTATCTGACGCAGTTTGATAATCAGCTGGAAAAAGATAGCCCGTATGTGTCGAATATCGGTCGTTTTGGTGCAGCAAGCAATGGCACCACTTCCAGTATGCCTATCATCACTTTCCGTTGGAAGCACACACTGAGTTTATCCTGGGATCGTGGCGACTGGGCATCACAGTTGACGCAAAACTTCAACACTGGTTATCACGATCAGAACCTGGTTGCACCAGAGTATTTCCGTGATATCGAGTCGTATTCCATCTGGAACTGGACAGTGAATTACCGTGGCTTTAAAAACATGGCAATTTCCGCAGGCATTTCGAATCTTCTGAATGCCCGTCCTCCTGTCACTAATCATAACGCTTACACCTACGGTTATCTGAGCAGCGCCGCGAGCCCTGTTGGCCGTGCTTTAAATGTTCGCTTGTCTTACGACTTCTGATAGTGCTTAGTCCCTGGCCTTGCAGGTCAGGGACATTTTAAAAGATGGAAAAATTATGAGTGTTGTGATTAACGAAAAACGCAGAAGCCTGTTGCAAGCAGCATCCAGTGTCGGACTGTTGATGGGCAGTGGTCTGGCCAGCGAAGCCATCGCTGCGACAACGAAACAAGATCCATGGAAACAGGCGCAGGCGATTATTGATCGCTTTGCCAAACCTATCCATTTTCGCAAAGAAGATTTTCTGGTCACCAGTTATGGTGCCAAAACCTGTGAAGTAAAACCGGTAGAAGCATGGGTTTCTTTCGTCGAACGTAAAACCTTGCAGACGCCTGTTGCTGAAGCGACCGATTGCTATCCAGCGATTGCTGCTGCGATTGCTGCCTGCCATGCGGCCGGAGGCGGGCGTGTGGTGATCCCGGCGGGGAATTGGTACTGTGCCGGACCTATCGTTTTGCTCTCCAATGTGAATGTGCATCTGAATGCCGGTGCACACGTTTATTTCAGTAATAATCCGGCGGATTACGCCAAATACGGTAAGTATGACTGCGGCAAAAACGGCAAGCTCTCAATGACGCGCTGGGAAGGCAATGATTGTCTGAATTTCTCGTCTATGGTGTATGCGTACGGTCAGCGAAATATCGCGTTGACGGGTGATGACTGGACGTCGATTCTGGATGGACAGGCAGGTGTTAATTTCACCGACAGTCCGTATTGCTGGTGGTCCTGGAAGGGGCGTGAAAAGCCAAGTTCGGTCGGTGATATTGCACCTGGCAGTGGCGACTGGATCAAGCATCAGAAAGGCGAGACAGAAGTATCTTTGAATCCGCAGAATCCTGTATCGCTGGCGGAAGTCGCGCCGCATCTGACGGAAGAAAAACGCCTGTTCATTCAGGGCGAGGGTGATAAATGGCGTCGTGACTCGAATTATCTGCGGGCGCTGGCGGAAGCCGGAGTCGCCGCTGATAGACGTGTTTTTGGTTTAGGCCATTTCCTCCGTCCACACATGGTGCAGTTCATCAATTGCAGCAATGTTTTGTTTCAGGGTTATCAGGTAACGAATACGCCATTCTGGCAACATAATCCGGTCGGATGCCGCAATATTCATGTCAAAAATATTTACGCCAATAGCGTGGGCCCTAACAGCGATGGCTTCGATCCTGAATCCTGCAACTATGTTCTGATCGAAGATTCGACGTTTGATACTGGCGATGATTGCATCGCTGTCGATGCTGGCAAAGGACCGGATGTCCAGTATGGTCCGTCACAAAATATCGTCGTGCAAAACTGCAAGATGCACAGCGGGCATGGCGCGATGACATTTGGCAGCATTATGTCGGCAGGTATTCAGAACGTGTTTGCGCAGAATCTGGTATTTGAAAACAGCCATTGGAAGACTGATCCATTGAATATTGCGATTCGTTTTAAGTGCAATATGAGTCGCGGTGGTTTCCTGAAAAACCTGCACATCAGGAATATCAGTATTCCGAATGGTATTCGTACGACACCGGCGTTTTACTCAACCTTGCCGGGCTCAGTAATCCCGACGAAATCGGTGGCAACTTCTGCCGGTGCCGTTATTACCATCGACTGCGGTTACGATCCGATCAACGACAATGTCCGTACACGTCCACCTGTGGTGTCCGATATTCACATTTCTAACGTTAATGTAGGTAACGTTGACACCGGTGCAGGGCAATTCTCCAGCTATCAGGCTATCGTTATTCTGGGGCCTGTACCCAGCGATTACAACGGCCCTGCATCACCTGCGCCCAAAATTGTGCCGGTAAAGAATGTCACTATTTCTGACTGCGATCTCGGTAATCCGGTGAATAAAGAGAATCCTATGTATCTCTTTAATGTCAAAGACCTGGTACTGAAAAATGTCCGTGTCGGCGGCACAGTCTACAACAAAACATTGTCTGTCTGACCACTTCCCTGTAGTCAGTTTGGAGCCTCCTCGTGAGGCTCTTTTTTTAAATTGGATGACATCATGAAGACATTACTTCGTGTCGTTTTGCTCGCTTGCTCTGCCCCACTGTGGATTGCTTGTCAGGGGATGGCTCCGGTGGTGAAAGATAGCCCCCCACTTGAAATTATTCTTGTCGGCGACTCCACTATGGCGCCGAATAGCGGATATGGAAATGCATTGTGTGAACGTTTTTTGAAAGAAGTCACGTGCCTGAATCTTGCTAAAGGTGGACGCAGTTCTGGTAGTTACAGGGCAGAAGGTTCCTGGGAGATTGTGATGCAGCAATTGCGCCGTGATACAGATAAGCGTCGCGTGGTGTTGATGCAGTTCGGGCATAACGATCAGCCCGGCAAGCCCGGACGCTCTACCGATCTGGCGACAGAGTTTCCAGTTAATCTCGCACGTTATGTAGACGAGGTCAGGGCTACTGGCGCTGAAATTATTTTACTCACACCACTGACCCGAAGGACATTCAAAGATGGCGTGTTGCCGAATGATTTGCGTCCGTGGGCGGAAGCGAGCCTGCGCATCGCCAGCGAGAAGCAAGTGCCAGCGATAGACCTGAATCAGCAAAGTCATGCACTGGTTGCTGCGATGGGGCAAAGCGAGGCCGACACGCTGGCAATGGTGCCGCCGCCACCTGAAATCGTCGCGCCGACCAGTGGCAGCACACTGGCAACAGTAGAGCGTCAGGGCGCCGCGAAAAGTGCGTTTGACCGTACCCATGTCGGTAAAAAAGGCGCAGCGATTTTTTCTGAGATGGTCGTACAGGCTCTCGTGGCTGTAGATCCTGAAATCGGTAATGGTCTGGACAGGGGGAGTTCAAAATGAGATACAAAATAAAACAGCTGCAGCCACAATTCACAGTAGTTTCCTGCTGTGCCAGTGTGTTGCTGATGATGTCCTGTCTGTTTGCCGCGGATGTCTGCGCGCAGGATAGCAGGCCGTTGAAAGAACCGCTTGCGCCGTCCATCTGTCAATTGTTACCGGCGCAGTTGAACATGAACGAGGTTGATGCGCAGACATTGGCAGCACCTGACACTCAGCGCCTGCAGCAAGCGATCAATCAGTGTCCATCCGGCAAAGCAGTACGTCTGGTCAGACATAGCGATAAAAATTATTTTCTTACCGGCGCATTGCAGATGAAGGCGGGCGTCTCTCTGGTGATTGATGCTGGTGTGGTGCTGGCTGGATCACGCTTGCCTGCTGATTATGATAAAGGTGAGAAAAGTTGTGGCACAGTCGATCAAAAGGGACGTGGTTGTCGCCCGCTGATCAGCGTTACTCAGTCACAGAACGCCGGGCTATTTGGCGATGGTGTGATTGACGGTCAGGGCGGTAAGAAAATCCTTGGCGGTGCAGAGACTTGGTGGGAATTAGCACGTCGTGCCCAGCGTGAAGACTTGCATCAGAACGTGCCGCGCATGTTGGAAATAACGCAGTCGCGTGAGATGGCATTGCAGAGAATATGGCTGAAAAACTCGGCTAATTTTCATGTCACTCTGAATCAGGTGGATGGCTTTACCGCTTGGGGAATCCATATTGATACTCCAGCCACTGCCAGAAACACGGACGGTATCGATCCCATTTCTTCCCGCAATATCACGATCACCAAGAGTTACATTCGCACTGGTGACGATAACGTCGCGATTAAGGCGGGTAATCAGGGGCCGACCGAAAACATTACCATCAGTGATAATCACTTTTACTCTGGGCACGGTATGTCCATCGGTAGTGAAACCAACGGCAATATCCGACACGTGCTGGTCGAAAAACTGAGTATTGATGGTGCTACTTCAGGCTTGCGCATTAAGAGTGACGTGTCGCGTGGGGGGCTGGTGCAGGACGTGACTTATAGGGATATCTGCATACAGAACAGTAAAGCACCGCTGGATTTTGACACGCATTACGGTAAGCGTGCATCGGGTGATCTGATACCGGAATATCGTGATATTCATCTCGAACGTGTGCAAGTGCTGACGCCGGGGAAACTGATATTTCATGGCTACGACGCAACAAGACCGCTCAGAATGAGCGCCAATGATTTAATCGTTCCTGAACAAAGTACGATCGTCAGAGAAAACGCACTGTGGTCATCGGCTGTTGTGCAATCGACGCTGAACCAGAATTTTGCGTGGCAGCCGCTGCAATCAGCGACAAAAAACACTGCCTGCGCCTATGCATTTGTGGCTTATCCTTCGCCATCGCCGACAGATAAACGCCCGCAGTTAAATGAAGCACAGGCTGCTCATTTTTCTTATGACGAAGTTCTTGGTTATGCAGGTTTGCCAGGAAAAGAGCAACGTGATGTATGGGACCCTTTGTCTTCGCCAGTTGTTCATGCGCAGCAGATAACACCCGACTATATTGTCAATGCCAGTGAGCCTGCTGATGGTAAGCACCGTTTTCAGCGCTTACAGGATGCGATCAATCAGATCGTGACAGACGATCTGGCGCATCGCTTACCGGCATCTCGCCGCATCACTGTTCTGGTGGAGCCCGGAGTCTATGATGGACTGGTATATATCCCTGAAACATCCGTCCCTATCAGCGTGATTGGCAGAGATGCTGCCACGACACGTATCCGTGCCAATCTGGATGCCGCGATCACCGGAACACAATATCAAGAGCGTTTCGGGGCGCAGTTTGCACAGGCTCCGGCAGCTATTACTGACATGTTTAACAGCATCCGTATCCGTCCGATTATCGGGACATTTGGTACGGCCGTGCTGTGGGTGAAAAGTCAGGCATTCCAGATGCGTGATATCACCATTGAAAATAGTTATAACAAAACTGGCGCACCGGCACCGCAGGCGTGTGAAGGAGTTGATTGCCCCGGAAATGGCGTGTATGGGAAAAGTCTGATGGTGCATCATCAGGCCTTAGCGATGATGACTGATGGTGTCGACAAAGCTCAGTTTGAACAAGTGCGTCTGCTGGGATTGCAGGATACCTTGTATATGCGCGCCGGCAAATCAGGGCAGACCGCTCGTCACTTCTTCTATCATTCTTATATCGAAGGTGACGTTGATTACATTTTCGGTGATGCGACCGCGTATTTTCTTGAGACGGAGATACGCTCGTTGGGTCCACGCACTAGTTCTTACGTCGCGGCACCAAGTACGAATCTGAATTCACGTTACGGATTTGTATTTAACCGCTGCCGCTTTACCCATGATCAGAGCAGCAATGCGATGGCTGGGAAATTTTATCTGGTCCGTCAATGGTTTCATAATCAGCGTTGCACGCCGTACGGCAAAGTACCTATCGATGGCTATCGTTGCGAAGCAGGAACGACAGATCAGTTTGTCAGTCCGTCTGGCACGATTACCCGTCAGACGATAGAAACGGTCGGAAAAATGATTGTGCTCAATTCTGTGATCGGTGCCCATATACATCCAAGTACCCCGTGGTCCGACTGGAATAAAAATGGCACCTTGCCGTACCGTCCTGCGCAATTTAACAGCGACGACTTCTGGCGAAATTTATCTGCTAGCACCATCAGCCCAACTGCTTTTGGCTATCAGGCTGCACCTGCACCTGCACCCATGCAATTTCTGGGCGAATTCAATAATCAATACGAATAATTTGAGACAAAAAAAGGAAGTACGACATGACCTTGAACACATCATCGGAATCCCTTGCTGACCAGAAGTATCAGGGGCGACGTCGCTTACTGAAGCAACTCGCGGCAATCGGTATCGGTAGCAGTATGCCTTGGGCGGCGGCCAGTGCGGCACAGCGACAAACGCCAGCCGATCCATGGAAAAGAGCTGCAGAAATTATTACGAAGCTGAGTGTTCCATTCCATTTTCGCGAAGTGGATTATCCGATCACACGATACGGTGCAAAAACATGTGAGCTGCAAAAAGTACAGGCATGGAGTTCGTTTGAGGATCAGGGTTTGTTACAGACTCCAGCGGCATCGTCTTTTGACTGTTATTCAGCAATTCGTAATGCGATAGAAACTTGTCACCGCGAAGGCGGCGGCCGCGTGCTGATTCCTGCTGGTGACTGGTTTTGTGCCGGGCCTATCGTCTTGTTATCGAATGTTAACGTTCACTTGCAGGCCGGAGCACATGTTTATTTCAGTCATCAGCCCGACGACTATGCGAAATACGGCGACGTTGATTGCGGAAAAAACGGCAAGTTAAGTATTTCGCGCTGGCAGAGCAATGACTGTCTGAACTATTCGCCCATGATCTATGCGATAGGACAAGAAAATATTGCATTGACGGGTGAAGACTGGACTGCGGTATTAGACGGGCAGGGTGGCGTGCCATTTAATGAATTCGGCGATTGCTGGTGGACCTGGAAAGGCAAGCTGAAAACGCTGAATGCAGTTGCACAGAGTTCCGTGCCGAATTATCGCCCCGGTAAGCCATCCGAAAATGCGGTGAATCCACTCAACGCTAAAACTTTAAAAGAAGTAGCGCCGCAGATCAGCCCGGAACTGCAGGCACTGATACAAGGCAACGACGATAAATGGCGTGCTGACGCCAGCTACCTGCCTGCATTGTCAGAGGCCGGTGTTCCCTTATCCCAGCGTGTATTTGGTAAAGGACATTTCCTGCGTCCGCCAATGATACAGTTTATCGGTTGTCGTAAAGTATTGATGGAGGGGTATGAGGTCAGGAACACGCCATTCTGGCAGCATCATCCGGTGAATTGTCAGCATGTCGTGATTCGACGTGTTCATGCGAAAAGCCACGGACCTAACAGCGATGGTTTTGATCCGGAAGCATGCGATCATGTTCTGGTGGATGGCTGTACTTTTGATTCCGGTGATGACTGCATTGCGATTAAGGCGGGGAAAAATCTGGATACACAATATGGACCATCGCGCCATATCGTGATTCAGAATTGTACGATGCAGAGTGGGCATGGCGCCGTCACGCTTGGCAGTGAAATGGCGGGCGGCATCGAGCATGTTTATGCGCAGAATTTATTGTTTGAAAACGTACACTGGCAAACCAACCCTTTAAATACAGCCATTCGTCTGAAAACGAATCTGAATAGGGGTGGATATCTGAAGCACTTCTATGTGCGTAATATCAAGATTCCCAACGGGGTGCAGACTTCTCCATCGTTTTACACGTCCTTACCGGGCTCACCTATCGCATCGAAGACGGTTGCCACGGCCGCCGGTGCAATTGTTACTTTTGACTGTGACTACACACCAGTCAGTGATAACGTGCGGATACGCCCACCTGTGGTTGAGGATGTGCATATTTCCAATGTCCGGGTGGGGAACGTGAAGACGGCAAAAGGTGAGTATTCCTGTTACCAGTCGGTCGTTATTCTGGGGCCGGTTGCCTCCGACTATAACGGTAGTGCACCGATGCCGGAAGTGTTTCCTGTTCGCGATGTGACGATTACTGATTGTGATTTTGGTACGCCAGCAGCGGGCACGCAGGCAATGTATCTGTATAACGTCAAAGGACTGAAGTTGCGTAATGTGAAGATTGGTAAAGAAGTGATCACGCGCGAGTATTCTGCGTAAAAAAAAGCACATCTGGTTATTTCCCGGATGCGCTTTTAAGAATGGTAGCGGCATTTGTTTTGCCGCTATTTTTTTTGTTGTTGGCTTAACGGCGGATGGCTTTCAAGTTCATCGCTTCTTTTGCCGGATGTATCGTCTTGATTTTTGAAACCTCAGTGACTTCGTCATCCTTGAGTTTAAACACTCTGACCAGTCCTGCCATATCAGCCGCCTGCAATTGCATACTGTCGGCTGCCGCGGCAGCTTGTTCCACCAGTGCTGCATTTTGTTGTGTCACACTGTCCATCTGACGAATCGCTTCAGTAATTTGTATGATGCCAGTGTGCTGTTCTTCACTGGCCATCGTGATATCGCGCATGATAGAGGCAACTTTTTCGATACCGCCGACGATTTGCGTCATTGAGTTTCCTGCCTCTTGTGCCAGTTGGTTACCGCTATTCATATGTGATTGTGAGGCGTCAATCAAACTCTTGATTTCTTTTGCGGCTGAAGCCGAGCGTTGCGCGAGATTTCGTACTTCCGCAGCCACCACGGCAAAGCCACGTCCTTGTTCACCGGCACGTGCTGCTTCGACGGCCGCGTTCAAAGCCAGAATATTCGTCTGAAATGAAATGCCGTCAATCAGACTGACAATATCCACCACCGCTTTTGATGATTGATTGATCGCATCCATAGTTGTCAGCATGTCCTTCATGACCGCGCCGCCACGATTCGCCAGCATCGTTGCATCGATTGTCAGCTGATTCGCATTTCTGGCATTTTCGGTATTTTTTCTGACGGTGCTTTCCAGCTCATGTATCGTCGCCGATGTTTCTTCCAGTGCGCTGGCCTGTTCTTCTGTACGGGAAGATAAATCGAGGTTGCCTGCAGCAATTTCAGAAGATGCGGTGGCAATGTTTTCGGAGCTTTGACGTATGCTGCGCACGGTTGTCGCTAACTGTTCCTGCATGGCGACGATGGCACCAAGCAGGCTGCCAGATTGATTTTTTTCCAGAGCGACGTCGACAGACAGATCATTATTTGCGATCTGACGTGTGATATTGGCGGCATAAGCTGGCTCACCACCAAGGATGGCGCTGATGGAACGGATGATGCGCCAGCCTGAGCCGATCAGAATAATCAGCGCGATCACAAAAATGATCGTTTGTGTGGTGGCTGATTGCCAATAGGTTTGGTTAATATCATCGCTGAAAAAACCGGTTCCTATCCACCAGTTCCATGGCGTGAATTCAACCAGTCCATTTAATTTCGGAGCCAGGCTGCCATCTGGTCGTTGCGATTTCATGCTGACCAGTGCGATGTGGGATTTCGCCAGCTCCTCGCGATAAGCGCTTGCATCGGGGCGACCATCCATGGTCTGCCCTTGGGAAATCGTGCCGACTTTCTTGGTGTCTGGATGCACCAGATTCAAGCCATCCGGTTGCCTGACCCAATAATAACTGCTGCCGTAGCGGAGTTGCGTCAGCGCGGCTTTTGCTTGCTTTTGTGCTTCATCTTGCGTCAGTGTGCCATTCAGTTGCAAGCCATGGTAATGCTTGACGAGGTTTTCACCCATTGCCAGCATGGTCTCGATTTGCATTTCTCTGTCATGCATCAGGGCAGAATATAGCGTACTGAGACTGCTGGCACCGATGGCGGCGATAGCGACAATGGCTGCACCCACCAACATTAATAAACGCGTGGAGATTTTCATATGGGATATCCCTCAAAAAAGTTGGATAGACTGCAAGAATGGCAATGCTGAAAAACGACAAAGGCTGACGCATGCATCGTGTGATGCTGGCGTCAGCCTGATTTATGGCAGAGCCGCTTGTCTGCGGACTACCTGATGTTCAATCGGATTTATTTGTCCCATCCTGAACCGAAAATGTTCGACTGGCCTATGGCTGGGAAGTCGACAAAAGCCTTGCTGCAATCGAGCACCAGATCACCGTCAACCGCCCATGTCGCAACACCATTGACTGTGACGCGATTGTCTGTTGATGCCACGATAGGCAGATTCACACCTTTGATCGTGAGTTGCGCATCAGACATCGTCATACGCATTGCTGATGGTGTATCTGCAACGACGTTGTTCATGCTCATCACCAATGGGAAAGCTGGCAGATTAAAGCCACCGGTGTTCGCCTGGAAACCCTGCAGTTTAATTGCGGAGTCACCCATAATGCGTACATTTTCAAGACGGATGTCATGGAAATTCGGCACCTTAGGACCCGTTGCTGGAAGGCCTTTTGTACTGTAATAAGTAGTGAACAACAGTGCGTTGTCGGCGTCTTTAATACAGATGTTTTTGTAATTAATATTGCTGACTTCACCGCCGCGTGCGTAATCGGATTTTATGCGCAGACCTTCTTCAGAGTGCTGGAAGGAATTGTCGTACACCTCGACATTTTTTACGCCTGCATTGGTTTCACTGCCAATGGAAATGCCATGACCCCAGTAGATGTGGTTATGTGCAATGACTGCACCGGATTTACGGTCGCTACGGACATCACGGCTACCATCAACCGCTGCCAGATTGCTGCCTGCCGGACTTGGGTTAGAAGATCCTTTGATTGCAACGTCGTCGTCACCTGTACTGACATAGTTGTAGACGAAGACGAAGTTTTTCAGGTAGCCATCAAATGCATGCTTTGCACTGGATGTCGTTGATTTTCCTGTTGTCAATGCGACGATAGTCGGACTGGTTGCTGCACCCGGATCAAAGGCATCTGTATTTTTAACATTGTCTTTGGTGTAGGTGTCGCCCGTGTACAAAGGATTGCCGTTACCTGCCGGATTGGCAAATGCCGCCAGCGATGGTGTCTGTACTTTCACGCCCCATACTGTAAAGCCGTCAATACCACTTGGAACAACGTGGAAGTTCGCGCTGTTATTGAGTGTGATGCGATACAGGGTCAGATTTTTCGCATAGTTGAAGACCATCATGCGGAAGTTCGATTGCGAACCTGTACCAGTTGTGCCGTTTTGTACCATATTGCCGAGATACGCCAGATCCCACCATGTCATATTACGGGCTGTGGTTTTCGAGTTGACCGTCGTGCCACCGTTGTCACACGCTGTGCCATCCGCCGCCTGTGTACCTTTTGCATAGTTCGCATAGGTATTGGAGCAGCTCATATCGACCTTCATGATCGGATACAGTTTGTCTGTTGTGACGATCTCTGCATAAGCACGGCTATCAATTGAGCCATCACCGACGACGGCAGAGTTGATCAGATTATTACCATTGATCAACGCAAGACAATTGCTGGAGCTACCGGCTTTGCTTGAGCTGACCGCTGTATTACCGCAGTAAGGGCCTGCCACATTTGGTGCGTAAGCTTTGACGTCACGTGTTGCATACAACGTGGCTCCTTTATCGATCCACAATGTCACGCCAGACGGCAATGTCAATGGGCCTGAAATGAAGCCATTACCCGGGCCTTTACTGTTGACGACCAGTCGTACTGCAAATTTACTGCCGCGATATTGTGGTTTAGCCAGTTCCTCACCGCTGATACCGGCGATGTTTTTATTGGGAACAGCCGCTGCCGTTTGTTGCGCTACCGCGGCGGCATCAGCCGCAGCAATCGCCGCACCGACTTCTTTGTCCACGGCAGCGCCGCAGGCATCAAGTGCACTCTGAATCCGCGCCTGGTCGGGATTAGCGACTGCAGGATCAACCGCAACACCAACACCGGTTTTGGATGGATCTGCTTCTGGCGGCAAGGAACCATCAGGACGGCGCACCAGATTATTGCTCGCTTCCAGAGTCGCGCAAACCTGGGCATCCGTTGGCAATTGTGGTTCTGCCGGTAAGTCTGGATCAAAGGTCGTCGTGCCTACTTTAAAGACCGCGCCGGGTGTGTAGCTGACTGCGGTTGCTGCGTTATCGCTGCCACCACCACCGCATGCTGTCAGAAGGAGAGCTGAAGTGAGTGCCGATAACAGTGCCGTCGTTTTACAGACGCGGCCAGATGTTGTTTCTTGATTTAATTTTTTCATTATTTGGTCTCCGGAAGTGATTTATCAGAAGCGCGCTAACAAACCAACACCGATTGCACGTGGGCTGTTGCCTGGTGCAAAGAAGGCGGTACTGGTTCCCAGATTGTTACTGCGCAGTGAAGACTGACCTAAGTTGGTACTGGCTTGAGCGTTATTGTTGATACGCGTCAGATAGATGTATGGCGTCAGGAATTTATTGAGCTTGTAGGTCGCAGCTAAAGACAGTTGTTTGGATTGGAAATCATCCTCAGCAAAACTGTTGATGCCTTTGAGGCCGTTTAATTTTCCGTATCCGAACAGGAACGATGCGTCACCGTAATCTTGCGCCAGCGTCAGAATGACTGCATCCTGCTTCAGCGTTTTGTCGCGGTTGCCAGTGTAGATCGAGCCGGCCGATGGATTGATAAATTGAGAGTTGCCAAGGCTGCTGCGTTCATAGCCAAAGCCAACCGTCGTTTTTGTTGGCAGCGTGTAGCTGATGACGGCTTTTGCGTAAGATGTGCTGAGTCCTTCCTGTGCATTCAGAATCACACCGTAGCCGCGTTGCAGCATCGTGGAATCGATACCAGTATTGTTCTGACGATCATAAGCAACGCCGATCGCCAGTCTTTCATATTGGTATTTCAGGGCTAAGGAATAACGGCTGCGATCACTGCGACTGGCGCGTGCTTCATCGAAGCCATACGATGCACCCGCCTGAAAGCCAAACAATTCTGGAGATAAATAATGTGCAGAATTTTTCATACGTGATTCACCACGGCTGAAAATGCTGTCCTGATTACCGGTCAGTTGGGCGGATGTGTTGTTGAACACGTCCACACCATGTACTGTCATACCCATATTACCGCCCAGTGCGCTACCGGAGCCAACCAGGCTGCGATAAACAGAGTCACTGTTACCGATCACAAAACGACCGAATTTTTCACTTTGTAAGCCAACGAAGGTATTGCGCGATTCGAGTGTGGCGGTTTGTCCGTTATCGTTGGTTCCTGCTTGTTCAAAGTTGTTCAGGCCGCCTTCAATTTGCCAGATACCTTTGATGTCGCTGTTGACTTCAACGTTGCCTGTGAAACCGATGCGCGAGTTACCATCAGAAATACGACCACGACGCTCATACGGTGTGGCACCACCTTTGGCTTCAACCGACTCAATTTGTCCGTTGATAAAACCATAAATACTGACGAAGTTATTGATTTCCGTCGCAAATGCAGTAGGCGCGGTGCAGGCAATTGCCAGCGCTGCCGCCAGAGTGTTTCGTGTTAGTACAACTTTTTGCATCTTGTTCTCCAGGTGATTACACAAAGTAGGTAAAGTGAATTGATTCGGGTTCGTCAGAACAGATTTGCTGTCTTATTGCGGAAGTGCAGGCGCAGTTGCGCAGCTGATCAGCGGAGGGAAGCCAAGCGTGTTTGAAAATACAACGGACTTTACGGGGGCAATACAGAGATGGATCGAATCTGTATTTCCCGGAAAAAGGAGGGATGTTGAATTCAGAGTTACGACATCGGACAACTATTTGCAATAAAGATAACTAAATCTGGTGTTCTTGGCTAAACTTTCAAATTTCTAATTAAATGTAGTAAAAAAAATAATGCTTTTATGTGAAATAATGTAAGATTTGTTGTATGTTATCGTATCTCATGCCTTTTGGAAACTTTAGTTTTGTATCCGAGGAGCTGAAATATCTGTCAGGTTTGGCGGTAGTTAAAACTGAATACCTGTTTCAGCAATTCCTTGCGCTCCCGGTTTTAGCAGGATAGTTTTTCCCGCCCATTCATCGTTTTGACCCGGCGTCGGGTTGATCGAAGTCACCAGCATCCATTCATAATTCGGACCGCCAAAGCTGCACATCGCCGGTTTTTTCATCGGTAATGCAATCTGTCGATCGACTATGCCTTGCGGTGTGAAACGCAAAATAGCACCGCCATCGTTGGCGCAAATCCAGTAGCAACCATCAGTATCGACTGCGGCTCCATCGGGGCGCCCCGGCAATTCTTTCATATCTGCAAAGAGACGTCGGTTTGACGGTGTTCCGCTATCCGTATCGTAGTTAAATGTCCAGATCAGCTGACTTTGTGGATGAGAATCTGACAAATACATTGTTCTGCCATCAGGCGACCATGCCAGGCCATTTTGCGTCAGTAATCCAGCTATGACGGGCACAGACAATCCGTCGTGGCTGGTGTAGCGATACAGCTTGCCGATATTTCTGGCGGCAGCCATGTCCATCCACATGGTGCCACTCCAGTAACGCCCCTGACGATCACATCTGCCATCGTTAAAGCGTAATCCCGGTTGCGCTTCCGGCAGCGCGACCAGCCGCGTTTCCACTGCATGTATTTCCGCATTCAGTGATAAACGGAATAACCCGGTTTCCATGCCAGCGATCAGATCACCTTGCGCTGAGAACGCAATATTGGCCACCATTTCTGATGTGTTCCAGTAACGGCTCTGCTGCTTGCTGGTGTCGTATTTCCAGACACGTTTCTGGGGGATATCAACCCAGAACCAGGACTGCTGGCTTTCGCACCAGAGCGGGCTTTCGCCTACCACGCAGGATTCGTTGCCGATAACTTCAAGGTTTGCAGATGCTTGCATGTCAATACTCCGGCGTTACAGGTCAGTGATGTCTTTGTGTGCAGGGACTAAGGCTTTCATCACTGCCCACGCCAGCAGATAGGCGACCGCACAGAATGAAAACATGATGGTGTAGCCTGTCTGTATGTGTCCGGCTGCTTTGTAGTAATCAAATAACCAGCCACCTGATTTAGAAATCAACACCCCGCCCAGACCACCAGCCATGCCGCCGATACCGACCACCGAGGCCACGGCTTTTTTCGGGAACATATCAGAAACAGTGGTGAAGATATTTGCTGACCATGCCTGATGCGCAGAAGCACCTATCCCTATCAGTAATACCGGCACCCAGGAGCTGATATAGCCGAATGGTTGCGCCAGCAATACGACCAGCGGAAATACGGCGATCAGCAACATCGCTCGCATCCGGCCTGTGTACGGAGCCATGCCTTGCTTCATGAAATAGCTTGGTAACCAGCCGCCACCAATACTGCCTACCATCGTCATGCTATACAGTACTGCAAGAGGAATGACGATTTCTGTCTTTTGCATTTTGTACTGGACTTCCAGATATTTGGGTAGCCAGAACAGGAAAAACCACCACACGCCATCCGTCATGAATTTACCGAAGACGAATGCCCATGTCTGGCGATAGCTTAACAACTTCAGCCAGGAAGTTTTTTCAGTCGTGACCGCATCACTGACCGGCGCATCATGTTGCTGGATGTAGTCCAGTTCTGCTTTGCTGAGTCGCTTTTGTTTCTCAGGTTTGTCATACAGAATTTCCCAGGCAACCATCCATGCAAAGCCGATTGCGCCGATGACGATGAAGGCTGTTTGCCAGCCGAATTTTTCGGCAATCCAGGGTACGGTCAGCGGCGCCAGAATCGCACCGATATTCGCGCCGGAATTAAAAATACCGGTTGCGAATGAACGTTCATGTTTGGGGAAATATTCAGCGGTCGCTTTGATTGCAGCGGGAAAATTACCTGCTTCACCGAAGGCGAGAACTGCGCGTGACAACATGAAGCCAGCAACCGACACTGGCACGACTGCTAAGCCAAGCGTTGCCAGTAAGTTTGATGTCGCTTCACCGGCGGGAATGGCGTAAGCATGCAATATCGCGCCAATTGACCAGATCGCTATTGCCAGTGTGTAGGCTGCTTTTGTGCCGATTTTATCAATCAGGCGGCCCGCAAAAAGCATGGAAATCGCATAGACGAACTGAAATACAGCGGTGATATTGGCGTAGTCAGTATTTGACCAGCCGAACTCTTTTGATAAATCCGGTGCCAGGAGGCTGAGCACCTGACGATCCAGATAATTCACTGTTGTCGCAAAAAACAGCAGTGCGCAAATAGTCCATCGGTATTTGCCGATTTGATTAGAACTCATCTGAGTGTCTCCTTGTTACTGTATGTCTACGCACATCTGTTTCGTGTGCTTGGTATACCGCAAACTCCCCTAGGCAGCGTTGCAGCAAAGGGGAGCGATCATATTAATTTTTCAGGCTGCCGTCGACCATTCTTGTGAGCTTCCAAGGATTTTCATCACTTAATGCCGGCGGCAAGAGATCAGATGGAATCGCCTGATAGCAGACGGGGCGCAGGAAGCGATCAATTGCCGTGGCACCGACAGACGTACTGCGACTGTTCGATGTTGAAGGGAATGGGCCTCCATGCACCATGGCGTGTGCGACTTCGACACCGGTCGGGAAACCATTAAACAGGATACGGCCGGCTTTCTTCTCCAGACTCGTCAATAATGCACGGGCTGCGACATGATCGTCAGGTGCCGTATGTACGGTTGCAGTTAACTGGCCTTCCAGTTCTTTTGTGACGGCCAGCATTTGCGGCAAATCGTCACACAGGATGATCACGGAAGACGGGCCAAATACTTCTTCCTGCAATGCCGGGGTCTGCAGAAAATCGCTTGCTTCGCACACCGATAACATCGCTTGCGCTGCATTTGGAGTGGCTGCTGGCTGACCTTTGGCTGCGATCTGTACGTTTTTCAAATCTGTAATTTTCACGCAGCCGCTCTGATATGCGCCGTGAATACCAGGCGTCAGCATGGTTGTCGCTGGTTTGCTTTCGAGTGCCAGTGTTGCCGCTGCGATAAATTGTTCTGCTGCTGGTGATTTTTGCATCAGCACCAGCCCTGGGTTAGTGCAGAATTGGCCTGCGCCCATCACCAGTGAATCGACAAACTGACTTGCCAGCGTGCTGGCTTTTTCTTCCAATACAGCAGGTAACAGATACACAGGATTGATGCTGCTCATCTCTGCATAGACTGGAATAGGCTCTTTGCGTTCGTTGGCTGTTTTCACTAATGCGAGGCCGCCACTACGCGAGCCGGTAAACCCGACCGCCTGAATGACAGGATGTGCAACCAGTTTTTGCCCGACAGCCGCACCCGCGCCAATCAGCATGGAGAACACGCCTTCCGGCATTTGTGAGCTGATCGCTGCTTGCTGGATTGCTGAGCCTACGAGTTCTGATGTGCCCAGATGTGCATTGTGTGCTTTAACGATGACCGGGCAACCGGCAGCCAGTGCTGACGCTGTGTCGCCACCGGCAACGGAGAAGGCTAAAGGAAAATTGCTGGCGCCAAAGACTGCAACCGGACCCAATGCGATTTTCTGCATACGTAGGTCTGGGCGCGGCGGTGTCCGTTCTGGCAATGCCGAGTCCAGCGTTGCTTGCAGGTAGTGACCATCACGCAAAACTTTTGCAAACAGCTTCAACTGATTCACGGTGCGACCACGTTCACCTTCGAGGCGTGCGACTGGCAGACCAGTTTCGGCATGCGCTCTTTCAATCAGCGTTGAACCCAGCGCCAGAATGCCATCGGCGATTGCTTCCAGAAATGCAGCGCGTTGTTCCAGCGATGTCAGGCGATAGGCGTCAAATGCTTGTTCAGCCAATTCGCATGCCCGGTTGACCTCAGCTTCTGAGGCGTAACCGAACAATGGTTCCAATTGTTCGTTGGTAGCTGGGTTGATTGCACGGGTGCCGCCAGATTGGCCCATGATGCGCTGACTTCCTATCAGCATTTGTCCTGAAATTTCCATCTTTATTTCTCCGGTGCAGGTGGTCGTTTACCGCAATAACCACCTGAAAACGTTACGTTGACAATACGGGTGATCTTAACGATCGCCGTTTATTGCGCGCCTTGCTTGAGTATCAGTTCGCGCAACATTTCATCTTCGGCTGCGGTCAGGTCAGTCAGTGGTGCGCGGACTGGGCCTGCGCTATGACCGACCAGACGCGCACCTGCTTTAACGATACTGACTGCATAACCTGATTTACGGTTACGGATATCCAGATAAGGCAGGAAGAATTCGTCGATCAGACGATTGGTTGTCGCGTGATCATCTTTGGCGACAGCATGGTAGAAGTCCATCGCCAGTTTCGGTACAAAATTAAAGACGGCAGAAGAATACACTGGCACGCCCAATGCTTTATAGGCGGCTGCATAAACTTCAGCTGTTGGCAAACCACCCAGATAGGTCAGGCGATCACCAAGACGGCGCCAGATAGAAACCATCAGTTCGATATCGCCGATACCGTCTTTGAAACCAATCAGGTTAGGGCAGCGTGCCGCCAGAATTTCAAGCGAGTTCGCCGTTAAGCGGCAGATGCCACGGTTGTACACCACGACACCGAAGCTGACCGATTTACAAACTTCTTCAATATGCGCAATCAGACCATCCTGGCTGGCTTCAGTCAGGTAATGTGGCAATAACAAGATGCCGTCTGCACCCAGACGTTCTGCTTCTTGTGCGTAAGCGATGGCAACGCGGGTAGGGCCGCCGGCACCTGCCAGAATAGGTACTTTGCCACGGCATGTGTCAACCGCGACCTTAATGATGCTGCTGTATTCGGATGAAGTCAGTGAGAAAAATTCGCCAGTACCACCAGCGGCAAACAAAGCACTCGCACCATAAGGAGCCAGCCAGTCCAGACGATCCGCATAAGTTTTTGCGTTGAAGTCGCCATTGGCGTCAAAGTCTGTCAGCGGAAAAGACAGAAGGCCGGAAGAGAGGATTTTTTTCAGTTCTTGTGGGTGCATGATGTCTCCAAAAGTAAGCGTCCGGTGATCGGTTTCACCAGAATCATTAAGTTAAATAAAAGTCTGAAAATTGAAATTTAAAACTACATGTACGACATCGTACAACTGATTTTGTGTTGATGCAATACTGAATATTTATAAATTCAATTCAACTGTTGGTCAGGTGGTTTTTTTGAGGGGGCAGGTGCAGCGCTACGTCAGAGCGCAGAATATCGGAGTTTTATCGTCAGCGTCACTGATTAGCCGTGCGCAAAGATACGACCAGCGTAGGTCGGTCACTTTGACCGGCCTTTATTGTTGGTGCATGGCAGACTGGCGGTTTTTGTATTGCGAAGGATTTACTGCTGATCAGTCTCAAACTTCTGTTGCGCGAGGCGCAAACGTTCGCGGCTATTGCTGAGGTGAGTGCGCATAGCGGCGCGGGCAGCTTCCGAATCTTTGCGTAAGATCGCATCGTGTATATCTTCATGCTCGCGATTGACCCGTTCCAGATAGCTGTTGCTGGCTTCATCGCTCAGCGCCGCGGAGTCCAGGCGTGCACGGGGAATCAGTGTGCTGCCGAGGTCAGAAAGAATATCGACGAAATAGCGGTTGCCGGTTGCTTGCGCAATCAACTGGTGAAAACGCATATCTGCGTTCACGGATTCTGTATCCCGTTGCACATGTCCCAGAATATCTTTTAATGCCAGACTGAGTTCTGCCATTTGCGCGTCGGTACGCCGTAATGCTGCCAGCCATGCCGCTTCGGTTTCAAGGCTGATACGCAATTCCAGAATGTCGAGAACGTCACGCACAGTAACGATGGCTTCTTTATGCAGGCTCAGCGGATTACTTGGCGGTTCCTGAATGAAGGTGCCGATACCATGACGTGTCTGTACTAAGCCTCCGGCCTGTAAGTGGGAAATTGCTTCCCGGACCACAGTGCGGCTGACCTCGTATAATTCCATGATGGCGGATTCAGTCGGTAATTTATCCCCAGGTTTCAAGGCACCGCTACGAATTTTTTCGGTGATATTTTCTGCCAGACTTTGCGAGAGGCTCTTATGTTTTCTTCTGGTGTTATTGGGAAATAAGGCTGATTTTTCCATCGCAGTATCTATTCGCCGTAGAGATGATTTTGGCGCGATTGTATAGGAAAACGTCTGTTAAATGTTATACGATGTCGTATAAATGGCGACGTTGTAAGTGAATTGATCAAAATTAATCAAAATTCATCGATGATGAACAACAATAAAAAAACAAATACAGACTGGATAGCGTTGCATACCAAAAATCATGCGCGATGCAATATCCGTGTTCAAGGCGCACATATCGCCTCCTGGTCACCGGCCGGTCGCGATGAACAGTTATTTATGAGTCGTCTTGCTTCCCCGGATCAGCGTCAGCCTTTGCGTGGCGGCATTCCTGTCATCTTTCCTCAGTTTGCTGACTTGGGGCCGTTGCCCAAGCATGGATTTGCCCGCACGGCAATTTGGCGGCTTGAGGATGTGCAGCAGAACGACGATGCGGCAAGCGCTACACTGGTGCTGACGGATACCCCTGAAAGTATGCAGCTTTGGCCGCATTCATTTACTGCAACGATACGCATCACCTTAACCGACCATGCCTTACAGGTCGATTGGCAAGTGCGGAATGAGGGCGTACAAACAATGTCGTTTCAGGCTGCGTTGCATACCTATTTCCGCGTCGCAGAAGGGCAATTTGCGACGATACTGGGGCTGGCAAATAGCCCCAGTTACGACAAGCTCACGCAGGCAAATGCAGCGGCAAGCGGAATGGATCAATTGATTGTGAAAAATGCGATCGACAGTATTTATGCGCAAACACCAGATCATCTGATTTTGCAGACCGGCCTTGGCGAGCTGCAAATTGACAAGCATGGTTTTCCCGATACGGTCGTATGGACTCCCTGGGATGAGGGCGCGCGACAAATTGCTGATCTTGCAGATGATGAAGGGCGTGCTTTCATCTGTGTGGAGGCAGCTTGTGTAAATGTTCCCATTACTCTATCACCGCAACAAAACTGGAATGGTAGTATGAAGCTGGGATGCTCAGAAGAATAAATCTGCGGTGAGGAACCGCATTACTTAGATGACCCGTACCCGAATTGGGGCACAGTACACAGCAAAACAATGGTGCAAAGAGATGTCAGACACAGCATGTGGAGCATGCCATTGCTCTCGCGACCTAAGCACGGCATAAACTTACGCCATCGATCCATCCCACAATAGTTTGACGCCGGAAAGCCCGAGCGCTGCGGTTGCGAACAGATAAAACGGACGTTCCGGGATGCGCTGTAAAAGACGCATGCCTATCCACACGCCCACTGGTACCAGCGGCAGCAGTAAGGCTGACATTGTCAGTGTGTCGATGCTGAACAGGCCGAGCGCGATGTAAAAAGGCAGTTTCGCCAGGTTGATGACGGAAAAGAAAAAGACCGTGGTCGCGACGAAGGTTTCCCGCGGCTGCCGCCAAGACAGCAGATAGATCATCACCGGTGGCCCGCCGGCATGCGCCAGTGTGCTGGTAAAGCCAGCACCAACGCCGCTGAGCCAGCCAAAAATACGTGGCGGACGCTGTTCTGTCGTTGCCTGCCCGCGATGACGTAGTAGCCGGTCGAGGGTGAAACCGACGGCGATCAGCCCTATCAGTCCTTTCACCAGTTGGTCGGACATGACACCAAAGGCCAGCGTTCCCAGCACGATGCCGACGATGGCGCCCGGTATCAGCACTTTCAGATCACGCCAGTCGGCTTTGCCGCTCCAGGCGCGGATGCCGACCATATCCATCGCGATCAGGATAGGCAGCATCACTGCTGCTGCGTTACGCGGTGAAATCCACAGCGAAAGAAAGGGAACGGCCAGGCCGCCCAATGCACCACCCAGCCCTGATTTAGAAATCCCGGTAATCAGAACCGCAAAGGCGGCAACCAGCCAGCCAGCGGTGTTCATGTGCTCCATGTTGCTTATTTATTTTTTGAAGTTTTGTTGTCGACATTCACTTCTTGTATCGCCTCGGCGAATTCAGAGATGTCTTTAAAACTTTTGTACACCGAAGCAAAACGGATGTAGGCGATTTTATCGAGACGTTTTAATTCGTGCATGACCAGTTCGCCCAGATGGACGGACATGATTTCCCGTTCGCCACTGGAGAGCAATTTTTCTTCTATGCGTTGAATGGCGCTGTCGATGGCTTCGGCGGATACCGGGCGTTTGCGCAGCGCAAGCATGAAGCTGGCGCGCAGCTTATTCGATTCATATTCAGTGCGGCTGCCATTTTTCTTGACGATGACGGGCATCACCAGCTCCACCCGTTCATACGTGGTGAAGCGCTTATCACAATCTGCGCAGCGACGACGACGACGGATAACATTGCCTTCTTCGGAAACACGCGTATCGATGACCTGAGTATCAATATGATGGCAGTAAGGACATTTCATGAATAGAGCCGTAGTGGGTGAGTTTGTCTGTCAGACAGCGACAATTAAAAAAACGCCACTCGGCTGAGTGGCGTTTTGATGGCGACCAGAAATTACTTCGCGTACACAGGGAAAGCGCTGGTCAGTTTTTTTACTTCTGCTTTAACGCGTTCTATGGTTGCGGCATCGTTAGGATTATCCAGCACGTCAGCAATCAGATGACCGACTTTAATTGCTTCCGCTTCTTTGAAACCACGGGTAGTAAATGCCGGGCTACCCAGACGGATACCAGAAGTGACCATCGGTTTTTGCGGATCGTTAGGGATGCCGTTTTTATTGCAAGTCATGTGTGCGGAACCGAGGATTGCTTCGGCTTCTTTGCCTGTCAGACCTTTAGGACGCAGATCCACCAGCATCACATGAGATTCAGTGTGGCCGGAAACGATGCGCAGACCGCGTTCTGTCAGTGTTTGCGCCAGTGCTGCCGCATTTTTGATGACTTGTTGCTGATATTCTTTGAATTCAGGAGACAGCGCTTCTTTAAATGCAACCGCTTTACCTGCGATGACATGCATCAATGGACCACCCTGAATACCAGGGAAAATAGCGGAATTGATTTTCTTGGCGATCGCTTCGTCATTGCTCAGAATGATACCGCCGCGTGGGCCGCGCAGGCTCTTATGCGTTGTGGAAGTGACGACGTCAGCAAACGGCACTGGGTTTGGATACACACCCGCAGCGATCAAACCAGCGTAATGCGCCATATCGACCATGAAATACGCGCCGACTTCTTTGGCGATTTTGCCGAAACGTTCAAAATCAATACGCAGTGCAAATGCAGAAGCACCGGCGATGATCAGTTTTGGTTTGGTTTCGCGCGCCAGTTTTTCCATCGCATCGTAATCGATGTCTTCCTGTGCGTTCAGGCCATAAGACACAACATTGAACCATTTACCCGACATATTCAGCGGCATGCCGTGGGTCAGATGACCACCTTCAGCGAGGCTCATGCCCATGATGGTGTCGCCCGGATTCAGCAGCGCAAAAAACACGCCCTGATTCGCTTGCGAGCCTGAGTTTGGCTGTACGTTAGCAAAGTTGGCACCAAACAATTGCTTCAGACGATCAATCGCCAGTTGTTCGACCACATCAACGTGTTCGCAGCCGCCGTAGTAACGTTTGCCCGGATAGCCTTCGGCATATTTGTTTGTCAGCTGTGAGCCTTGTGCTTCCATCACGGCTGGCGAAGTGTAGTTTTCAGACGCGATCAGCTCAATGTGATCTTCCTGACGCTGGTTTTCTAATTGTATCGTCGCGAACAATTCGGGATCGATATTGGCGAGAGTATGGTTTTTTGCAAACATGGTTTTCCTGACTATCGTGAGAGTGAGTTAAATAAGTGAATTCAACAAGCGCATTAAACTGTTTAAGTAAACGAGATTGGTGATTGACTTCAATGAGGTGTCAGTCTGACGCGGACGAAGAGAGGCAGCCTCACTACTTTTACCATCAGGCTACCCAGGCGCACGGCTGGGATCACGGAACACAGTGACCCCGACATCTCACGCTTCCCGATGGATCTCCATCTTTTGCAGCCGCCCTGATCGGGATCAGCCACAATTTCGCCAGTCACGTGAGACAAAATGGTGCTGAGATTTTACGTGATGCGCTTTGAATGGGCAAGCCACTCATCGGCACATGGCAGATATGGTTATTTTGCTAAAAATTAACTGCTTTCATTTTAGTCGCAGTCTGACTGTTCTGACCTGTATCGCAAAAGCCCTTAGAATAGATATCTGACAGATATTTGTTTCCGGCTACGACAGACGCGGCAAACACGGCAAACAAGCGCATTTTTTTATTCAACGGCATAAAGGATTTCAGCATGATCGTATTAATTACTGGTGCAAGCTCAGGTTTTGGCGAAGAAATGGCGCGTAAATTTGTACGCGAAGGTCATCAGGTCATCGCTGCCGCCCGTCGGCTCGAACGTTTGTCTGCTTTGCACGCAGAGCTGGGAGATAAATTATTGCCGGTCACGATGGATGTGACGCAAAAGTCTTCGATACTGCAGGCGCTGGCGGATTTGCCTGCTGCCTGGAAAAAAATCGATGTGCTGATCAATAATGCCGGTCTGGCATTGGGAACCGAACCCGCTCATCTGGCCTCGCAGGAAGAGTGGGAAACCATGATCGATACCAACACCAAAGGTCTGGTGACCGTGACGCGGGCGGTTCTGCCTGACATGGTGGCGCGTAACAGCGGCATGATCATTAATATCGGCTCGATTGCTGGCTCAACCGCTTATCCGGGCGGCAATGTATATGGTGCGACCAAAGCCTTTGTCGATCAGTTCACCAAAAATCTGCGGGCGGATATGGCAGGTACCGGCGTGCGTACGACGAATATTGCACCGGGCTTATGTGGCGGTACAGAATTTTCAAATGTGCGTTTCCGTGGCAATGACGATGCTGCCGCGAAAGTCTATGAAGGCACGGTGCCATTAACCTCGGTTGATATTGCTGAAACCGCCTACTGGATTGCGACTTTGCCCGCGCATGTCAACATCAACTATATCGAAATGATGCCGACCTGCCAGGGTTTCGGCCCGCTGAACATCAAACGCAACGTCGTTTGAGCAGATTTTTGCTGAAATAATACTGGGGGGAGTATATTTAAAAGCCCTTTGTTTATGCTGACATTAAGGCGAAACAGGCAGATACTCCCCCTGTTTATGAAAAACACCTAGTTAAAAAAGCGAAAATCAGCTGCTCATCATGAATAATTTCAACTGGAATGTGCGTGTGTATTACGAAGACACGGACGCAGGCGGCATCGTCTTTTATGCGAATTACCTGAAGTTTTTTGAACGTGCCCGCACTGAATGGCTGCGCGCCACCGGCATACATCAGCAGGAAATCACGCAGACGCATCAGGTAATGTTTGTCGTCAAAGCAAGCACAGTCGAGTATCATGCACCCGCCAGGCTCGACGATGAACTCCGTATCACCGCCGTGGTCGAAAAGCTCGGACGGGCGTCGATCGTGTTTGCCCAGGAAGCCTGGTGCGGCGAGCGCCTGCTGGCCAGCGGCAAGATTAAAGTCGGCTGCGTCGGCACGGAAAGCTTGCGCCCGGCAGTCATCCCGGATGTGGTCGCGGAAAAAATTTCTGCCTGATCTGCCTGATGTTGCTGGCGCTTGCCAGGCGATCAGAATGTACTTTTTACCCTTTGTTATTTGTTGTTCTCAACTCTGATTCAATATGAACGTTACTCAAGACCTTTCTTTTTTAAGCCTGATCAGCAATGCCTCAGTACTGGTGAAACTGGTCATGTTGATTCTGCTGGGCGTGTCTCTGACCAGCTGGACCTATATCTTCAGCAAAATGTTTGCGATCAAAAAGGCACGTGCGCAGACCGAAATCTTTGAACGGAATTTCTGGTCCGGCGGCAATCTGGTCGAGCTGTATCAGGATGCCACCAGCAACCGTCGCGGTCGCGATAAAACCGGTTCGCTGGAACGTATTTTTGAAGCCGGTATGAGCGAATACCATAAAGTGAAGAACGCCAATAAAGCTTCGCTGGATGCCAGCGCGATGCTCGATGGTGCCCGCCGTGCGATGCGCGCCGCGTATCAGCGCGAGATGGATATGCTGGAAGCGCATTTATCTTTCCTTGCTTCGGTCGGTTCAGTGTCGCCTTACATCGGTTTGTTCGGTACCGTCTGGGGGATTATGAATTCTTTCCGTGGTCTGGCAAATGTGCAGCAAGCGACGCTGGCTGCGGTGGCGCCGGGTATTGCCGAGGCGCTGATTGCGACTGCGATTGGTTTGTTTGCCGCGATTCCTGCGGTGCTGGCGTACAACCATTATTCGCATGACATTGATCGTCTGGCGATTCGTTTTGAAACTTTTATTGAAGAGTTCTCGAACATTCTTCAGCGTCAGTCACGCTAATGCAAAGTGAGTCAGCATGAGTTACCTGCGTGGCGAACGTAAACGCAAATTCAAAGCCGAAATTAACGTTGTTCCCTACATCGACGTGATGCTGGTATTGCTGGTGATTTTCATGGTGTGCGCACCGATGACTAATCCCAGCGTGATCAATTTGCCGACGGCTGGTCAATCGACACAGCCGCCGTCAGAATATATTGAAGTCACTTTGCGACCGAATGAGCTCGCAACTATCAGCGTCAACAGCAAAAACGGCAGCAATGGAAATAATCGTCAGGAAAGCAAAGAACAGGCGAAAAATCGCCAGCAACTGCTGCTGAAATTGCGCGAATATCACGAAGCAAAACCCGATCTGTCGGTACTGGTTTCTGCGGATAAAGGCATTATTTATGACGACGTGGTGCAGGTGATTTCTGAAGCCAAAAAACTGGGTATCAACCGCGTCGGGCTGGCGACAAAATAAATCAGCATGATGCCTACTCGCAAATGTCTGGGTTTTTCCAGCTGGCTGTTATACGCAGCGGTAATACCTGTTTTGGCACAGGAAAAACCAGTGTTGCCGCCAGCTGTGCCGCTGGCGCAGACACAGGCAGCACCAGAATCGGAGAGCGTCGCCGAAGGTGATGCGGACGTCGTCATTCGCCGCACCAGTGGACGTTTCCGTTTGCAGGCCGCGAACACTGACTGGGCCAGTCTGCTGCGCGAGCATATTGCCGAGTTTTCCGGCAGCGCCGAATCCCAGAACGTCACACCGGGTTTAATCCGTCGCTTACGGCAGGACATCAGCGGTATTCTCGCCACTGAAGGTTATTTCTCACCGCAGATAGAATTTCGTAATCTCGATGATGTCGGTACTACGGCCAATTCAAATTCAGCCAATGCGAATGTCGCCGAAAAAGTGATCGAGGTTGTGGTCGATGCCGGGCAACGCACCGGCATAGAAAATGTCACACTGACTTTTCAGGGAGCGTTTGCCGATGCACTTGCGGCGGACGATGCGATCGCAAAACAGCGGCGTATTGGTCTGATCGAAGACTGGGGGCTCGGTGTCGGGCAATTTTTCCGTGAGTCTGACTGGCGCGATGCCAAAACACAGTTGACCGAAACACTGCGTTCCGACGTCTATGCCGCAGCGCGGATTACGGATAGTGCAGCGAACGTCGATGCCGATAATTATCGCGCCGATTTACAGGTCGAAGTCGATAGCGGGCCACCATTTTTTCTGGGCGAATTACGGGTCACCGGTTTGCAACGCTATCCGCAATGGCTGCTCGATCGCTATCAGCCACCGGTGCGCGGCGAAGCCTATTCACGCAGTCGCTTACTCGAATTTCAGCGCAATTTACAAAATTCGCCTTATTTTGGAACAGTGGCGGTATCGATAGATCCCGATCCTGAAAAAGCCAGCGCAGTACCGGTTGAGGTGAACCTGATCGAGCGCAAAGCGCGCGATCTCAGTTTCGGTGTCGGTTACAGCAGCAATACCGGTTTTCGCGGCGAGATCGCTTATCGCGACCGCGACATCCTTGAAAAAGCATGGGATCTGCGCAGCGCGATACGGATAGAACAAAAGCGTCAGTTGGGCTATGCCGATATCTATCTGCCACCGCACGACAATAAACTCGATTCGTTCGGTGTGATCATGGACAGGCAGGACGTTTCCGGTGTGAAGTCCTTACGCAATGCCGTCGGGATCAAGCGCACGAATACCCACGGCCATATCGAACAAAGGCTGGCACTGAAACTGATACGCGAACGAAAAGAGGTTGAAGGCGAAGATGATTCCGTCAGCAAGGCGCTGGTTGCCAGCGTAGGCTGGACCTGGCGTGATGTGGATAATGCGTTTGCGCCGCGCCGTGGCGAGATTTATCAATTCGATCTGGATATTTCCGAAAAAGCTTTGTTGTCTGATCAGCGTTTCATCCGTAGTTACGGTAAATATCAACGCTGGATACCGGTCGGGCGCACCGATAGCGTTATTCTGCGAGCCGAAGCCGGTCAGGTTTTTTCTCCGAAAAATGAAGGCATTCCTGAAGATTATTTATTCCGTACCGGCGGCAGTTCAACGGTGCGTGGCTATGCTTACCAAAGTCTGGGTGTTCAGCATCCGAGCGCCGTTACTGGCGGGCGTGTGATGGGCGTTGCCAGCGCAGAATATGTACACTGGCTCAACAGCATCTGGGGTGTCGCCAGCTTTGTTGATGCCGGTGATGCCGCCGACAGTTGGAAGAAATTCAGTTTGCATAAATCGCTGGGTGTCGGTGGCCGTTATCACACACCGGCCGGGCCGATTGCGCTTGATCTTGCTTACGGTTTGCAAACCAGAAAAGCGCGCCTGGATTTTTCTATCGCGATTGCCTTCTGATATGACCGACATCGAAAAAACAGAGACACCGGCCAACCCTGAACAGACGACTGCAAGTATTCCGCCTGCACGTCAGCGGCGCTCCTGGATATTTCATTTTTTGTGTGTACTGGTTTTGCTGTTACTGTGCTGCGGACTGCTGCTGACCTGGGTCGTTAAAACCGAGAGTGGCAGCCGGAGTTTATTTGCCCTGATTGATTATGTGAGTCTGGGTAGTCTCAAAGCGAATGGCATCCGGGGCAGTATCGGCGATGACATTCAGATTGATGAGTTGCTGCTGAAAACGCCAACGCTGGAAATCAAAGCCAGCGGCGTGCAGTTAAGCTGGCATCCTGCTGCTTTATGGCATAAGCAAGTGCTGGTTGATCGCTTGCAGGCCAGCTCTTTGCTGGTAGCGACCGCATCCAGCAACACGCCTGCAAGTTTGCCCACTGATCTGGGGTTACCGTTTGCATTGCAGGCGCGTGAGCTGGCGCTGGGACGCTTGGTGGTGGCCGATATTCTCGCCGGTGGTAAACAAAAAGAAGTCGTGACGCTGACGGCGTTGAAGGGGTCATTGCAATTCGTCGCGCAGCAGTATCGTGCCCAACTGGCGTTAAGCTCACCATGGGGAAATGCCAACGTAACATCGGCAACGATGGCGGGTCAGCGTCCATTCGCTCTCAAGGGCAATGCGCTGTTGCAGGGGCAAGTCAGAGCCGATGTGCCGCCAGTCGCGGCACAACTTCAGGTTGCTGGCAGCCTGCAGGAACTGCAACTCGCTTTACAGGCGCAACTGCAGGAAAAATTAATCACACCGGCGGTTTCTGCTGAGGTAGAAAAAAAGCCGGTCGCAGATAAAAAAACAGCACACCTGAATGGCACGGCCAGCGCCTTGATTGCACCATTCGACGCGCAGATCTTCAAAAG
The DNA here is from genome assembly GCF_016595265.1 of Undibacterium sp. 14-3-2. Lineage (NCBI taxonomy): Bacteria > Pseudomonadati > Pseudomonadota > Betaproteobacteria > Burkholderiales > Oxalobacteraceae > Undibacterium > Undibacterium sp. 14-3-2. Next base: position 135,273 of record NZ_JAENGS010000004.1, on the reverse strand, counting down.
CGCCCATGTCGATATTCAACATTTCAATCCGGCTGCCTGGGCCAGCGCCGCACCGGAAGCCGATCTGCGGCTGCTGGCAGATTTGCGGCCAAAATCAGAGCAAAACGCACAGCAAAAAGTAGCTCAAAAAACACAACAAAAAGCACCTCAGAATACCGAAAAAAATATTACAAAAAGTACTGCGAAAAATATCATTCAGCCAGCCTCAGCCAACTATGTTGAAGGTGAGATTTCTGTCACGAATGTTGCATCCGGCCCACTCAACAGAAATGCGATACCGCTTCGTTCAGTCAGTGCGAGCCTGAACTGGCAAGCGACGCATCTGGATTTCAGTAATCTGGTAGTGCAAGTTGAAAGTAAAGGTCAGATTCGTGGTGATGCCAGCCTTGATCTGCAGGGAACCGCGACCCGTGCCCATGCGCAACTGAGTTTGACGAACATTGATCTGAACCAGATAGATCAGCGCTTACACACTACGCACATTAATGGTAGTGCCCAAGTGCAGACGGCGGCAAATCAGACAATACTGACGCAGGCGCAACTGAACGATGGCAAAGCACGCCTCAATGCCGAACTCACCTACGATCTGAATAAAGTATTGCTGAGCTTAAGCAAATTTGAATTGCAGGCGGAAGATTCCCGTCTGGACGCGAAGGGGGAGATAGCTTTCAGCGGCAATCAGGTATTTCATTTCAAAGGCAATCTCAGTAATTTTGATCCTGCCCGTTGGATGACGACACCTGCCGGACGTTTGCAGGCGGAATTCAGTACCGATGGACAATTACAGCCACGCCTGCAATTGCAGGCAAAGCTACCCGCGTTACATGGGCAATATGCCGGACAAGCTGTGCAAGGGAATGTCGATCTGCAATGGCGTCAGGATCAGCAATTAATGTTGCGTCAGCTGGATCTGCGTTGGGGTAAAAATGTGCTGAAAGGGCAGGGGGCATGGGGCGCGGTGGGCGACGTGCTGACGCTGAATCTCGATGCGCCGGAACTATCCGAATTAAATACCTTGTTCGGCAGCGGCTCACTGGCCTTCGGCGGCAAGTTGAAAGCCGATGTGCAGTTGCAGGGGCGCTTTAATGACATGGCGGGTAGCCTGACGACGGAGGCGGAACAATTCAGTTTCTCGCAAAATAATAAAACCTATACCGTTGCAAAATTATCCGGCAAGCTCAGCCTGAGTAAAGGTCTGGATGGGCAGATTGACGGCGACATCAGTGCGCAGCAACTGGGTGGCGATTTTCCCGTCCTGAATGATGCCGATCTGTCTAGCGCCGTACAGAAAGAAAAAATACGGCAACTGCATGTGCAACTCAAAGGTAAAAAAGCGGCGCATACCTTGCAGGCGGAAGTTGCATTCAGCAGCAAACAGCAATTGAATCTGGCTGCGGATGGCGCACTCAGTGTCGGTGCAAAAAATGATCTGAGTCATTGGGAATGGAAAGGACAATTGCAGTCACTGGCGCTGACGGGGAAACCTGATCTGCGTTTAGTGAGTCCCGCCAGTTTGCAGATCACGCCAGATTCTTTGCGGCTCGGCAGTCTGCAATTGCAAAGTGAGATGGCCAAGCTGACACTGGACCAGTTTGAGTGGTTACCCGGCACGCTGACTACTAAGGGCAGTATGAGCGATGTGCGTCTGCTGGATGTGGTCAACCTGTTCCGGCCGCAATACACGGTCACCGGAAATCTGAAACTGAATGCCAAATGGGATCTGCAACTGAAAGACAGCGTGCGCGGCGATATTCGTATTGAGCGGCAAAGCGGGGATTTGCGCTTCAATGATCCTGACGGTACCGGCACCCCGGTGCCTCTCGGCATACGTAATGTGTTGATGCAATTGCGCATGGGCGGTCTGGTTGCAGGTACCGATGGCGAACGCATGCAACTGACTGCGACAGCGGATGGCGCCCGTCTGGGACAATGGCAGGTGAATGCGGATTCTTTCCTGAGTAAGCAGGACGGGCGATGGACGATCTTGTCCGGTGCCGGATTAAACGGACGCATCAAGGCATTGATTCCTGATCTTGAATGGCTGGGCCCATTGATTAATCCCGGCGTTGTACTGAAGGGAAAATTAAATGTGGATGGTATGCTGATGGGAACGATAGGCAAGCCACGTTATCGTGCGGATGTCAGCGGCCGTGAGCTGGAACTTGCATTTGCGTCTGAGGGCTTGTTACTGCCAAACGGTATATTGGAAGCGCATGTTGAAGACGATCGACTGACACTCAGTCAATTGCAGTTTTCAAATACGGTGACCATGTTGCCACCACATGCGCAGTTTAAAGGTGTGGACATGCTTGGCAAACGCGGGGAATTCAATGCCAGCGGCGAGATTGATATTGGTAAAGAAACCGGATCGATACAGGCGCAATGGCAGCAATTTCCGATGCTGCAAAGAAAAGATCGCTGGCTGGTGGTATCGGGGCAGGCCAGTATTATTGAGTCGAAAAATATCTGGAGTCTGACCGGAAAAGTGATGGCGGATGGCGCCTATTTTAAATTGCCTAAAATGCCGCCACCTGGTTTATCCAGCGACGTTCATGTCACGCGAAAATCGGATAAACGTGAAACCAGAACGGCAGATGCAGTGCCAGTGAAAAAAGGCTTGAAGACCCGCGTGGATGTCAGCTTTGACATGGGACCCCGTTTTGTTTTTGTTGGTCGCGGACTCGATACCGGGCTAGCCGGCAGTTTGCGTATGCGCTCGATTGATGGCAGTCCGTTGCAGGCAACCGGCACGATCAATACGGTCAGAGGTGTGTACGAAGGGTATGGACAGCAGCTCGCGATTGAGCGCGGCATACTGAATTTTCAGGGGCCACCGGCGAACCCTGGACTGAATATCCGTGCCTTGCGTCAGGGGCTGGCCGTGGAGGCTGGGGTTGAAGTGGTGGGCAGCGTTGCTGCGCCGCAGGTGCGGCTGGTATCAGAGCCAGCGGTGCCTGATGCTGAGAAGTTATCCTGGCTGGTATTGGGGCGGGGTTCTGATCAGTTAGCCGGTGGCGATGCTTCTTTACTGATGTCGGCAGCGACCGCGATCTTCGGCGGCGATGGCAGTCGGAATATTCCGCGCGATATTGTGCAAGGGCTGGGCTTTGATGAATTCTCAATTGGTGCTTCCGGACAGAATTCGTCTTCACATGTTCCGGTACAGACGGTGGCTGGCGCTACTGGTACCAGTAGTTCTTCCGGCAGTGATAAGGTCGTTAGCGTTGGAAAAAGACTGATGCCGGGGCTTGTGCTTTCTGTGGAGCGTGGTCTTGGCGATGCCAGCGGTGCGATTCGTCTGAGTTGGCAATTAACCCGCCGCATCACGGTGATCGGGCGCGCAGGCAATGAGTCGGCAGTGGATGTGACTTACACTTTTTCTTTTAATTAGGACTGATGCAAAACGGCTCCAGCAGCGTTGCGGCTGCTGGTCGTAACAATTTCGCATCAGTCCTGAGTCTCTCAGGCTGATTGGTGACGCAGTCTTCATGCTACTGAACATCTTCGCCTCCAACCCGCCTCCAACATGTCACCTATCTCAGATCAGTTTTTTTTACCATTGCAGATCTTGATCCAGATCTAGTAATCAACAGATGACATTCGACCGCTGTTGTAAATTGTTCTGAGCAAACAGCGTTGCAGCATAAGCTTGCGAATGATCAATGGTGACCAATTTACGCAATGCCATGATGGCGGGCTATTTTTTCCGTCTTCCAGTTTTTATTGCGTTTAAAGGTTTGCTTATGTCTGACAATGTTGCGGCTATTGGTAAAGAGTATGTTTTGCAAGATCATGAAACCATCGTTTCCAAAACAGACATCAAAGGCCGGATTACCTATGTGAGTGATGATTTTGTCCGCATCAGCGGATTTTCTGCCGAGGAATTAATCGGTGCTCCGCATAATATTGTTCGCCATCCCGATATGCCTCCCGCCGCTTTTGCCGATTTATGGGCGACGGTTAAAAGTGGGCGCGCCTGGTCCGGGCTGGTCAAAAATCGTTGTAAAAACGGTGATTATTATTGGGTTGAGGCGACGGCTGCGCCACTGATGCACAACGGTCAGATCGTCGGTTTCACCTCTATACGTGTGAAGCCGGATCGCGAGCAGGTTCGCGCGGCAGAATCTGCCTATCTGGCGATAAAGACTGGCGACAAATCTGTACGCATCAGTGATGGTGCAGTGGTTCCGGTTCCTTTGTTTAAAGGGTCGGCTTATTTCTCCGGCCTCAGTGTGTGTGCCTTGCTGAATTTGTATGCGATCACAATGCTGGTCTTGCTGAGTGTGATTACCGTTCTGAGCCTGGGGCCGGATTTTACCGGTACGGATTATGTGATCGCTGGTTTAAGTTTGTCGGCAGGCGCGGCGACCTTGCTGGTATTGCAGCGTCTGCGACGGCAAGTGGTGCAGCCTTTGCTGATGCTGGATGACTGCATACAAACGATGACGTCCGGCGATTTATCCATCACGATCCGCGCCGGCGGCGCAAATGAAGTCGGACGCGTGACGCAGTCATTACGCGTATTGCAAACGAATATCAAATTGCTCATCGGGCAGATCAAGCAAACCACTGAGCATGTCCGCAACGGTGCCAGCCAGGTGGCGGCTGGTAACGCCGATTTGTCTTCCCGCACCGAAACGCAGGCAAGTTCGCTCGAAGAAACCGCATCGTCCATGGAAGAGCTGACTTCCACCGTCAGACAAAACGCCGACAATTCAAAACAAGCCAGTCACATAGTGATGTCTGCTGCGCAAGTGGCGGAAAAGGGCGGTGTTGCGGTGGCGAATGTGGTTAACACGATGGGTGCGATTAAACAGAGCTCGGGCAAAATTGCGGACATCATTACCGTGATCGACGGCATCGCGTTTCAGACAAATATACTGGCATTGAATGCTGCCGTCGAAGCTGCCCGTGCCGGGGAGCAAGGGCGTGGTTTTGCCGTGGTTGCCAATGAAGTGCGGCAGCTCGCACATCGTAGCGCTGACGCTGCGAAAGAAATCAAAGACCTGATACAAGAGTCCGTCACGCAAATAGAACAAGGCGCACGTTTGGTCGATGAAGCCGGGCATACGATGGAGGAAATCGTCAGTAGCGTGAAGCGTGCCGCCGACATCATGCATGAAATTACCAGCGCCAGTCAGGAACAGAGTGCCGGGATTCATCAGATTAATGATGCGGTGACACAAATGGATGATATGACGCAAAAAAATGCGGCCTTAGTCGAGCAGGCGGCGGCATCTGCTGATGGCTTAAAAGGGCAATCGCTTACCTTAATTTCGCTGGTGAATTCATTTAAACTGGTCAAGACAGTCCAGCGCCGGGGTGCTGCGTGAATCAACTGACTTTTCAGTTTTGCCTGTCAATTCATATATTTAAAGTATGAATATGAATGAAATTTGATATTTGACATATATAACGTTGAAGTGCACTCTCGCTGTTCCACATCTGATTCTGCAGGAGAAAGCTATGCCGCAATACCGTTCACGCACCACCACACATGGCCGCAACATGGCGGGCGCCCGCGCACTCTGGCGCGCGACTGGCATGAAAGACGGCGATTTCGATAAACCTATCATCGCTGTCGTCAATTCATTTACACAGTTCGTGCCAGGGCATGTGCATCTGAAAGATCTGGGGCAACTCGTTGCGCGTGAAATTGAGGCCGCTGGCGGTGTCGCCAAGGAATTCAATACGATCGCCGTGGATGACGGTATTGCGATGGGGCATGGCGGTATGTTGTATTCATTGCCTTCGCGCGATCTGATTGCCGATTCGGTTGAATATATGGTGAACGCGCATTGTGCCGATGCGATGGTTTGCATTTCCAATTGCGACAAAATTACGCCAGGCATGTTGATGGCAGCGATGCGCATCAATATTCCTGTGGTGTTTATTTCCGGCGGCCCGATGGAAGCCGGTAAGGTGCTGAAGGTGGTAGATGGCGCGAAAAAAGTGATCAAGCTCGATCTGATCGATGCCATGATCAAAGCCGGTGACAGCTCTGTCAGCGACGCCGATGTGGCAGAGATCGAACGCTCTGCCTGCCCGACCTGCGGCTCTTGTTCCGGCATGTTTACTGCGAATTCAATGAACTGTCTGACCGAAGCGCTGGGGTTGGCCTTGCCGGGCAATGGCACCATCGTTGCAACCCATTCTGATCGCAAAGAATTATTTTTACATGCTGGTCGTCTGATCGTTGATCTGGCAAAACGCTATTACGAGCAGGATGATGCATCCGTCTTGCCACGCAACATCGCCTCGAAAGCCGCATTTGAAAATGCGATGGCACTTGATGTGTCTATGGGCGGCTCCACCAATACAGTCTTGCATTTGCTGGCAGCAGCGAATGAGGCCGGGGTTGAATTCACCATGGCGGATATCGACCGCATTTCACGCAAAGTACCTTGCCTGTGCAAAGTGGCGCCGATGACGGATAAATTCCACATCGAAGACGTGCATCGTGCCGGTGGCATCATCAGTATTCTGGGGGAATTGGCGCGTGCCGGTTTGCTCGATACGTCGTTGCCGACGATACATAGCAAAACCATGGGCGAAGCGATTGCGAAATACGATATCGCTGTCAGCAACGATGCCGCCGTTCAGCAGTTGTTCCGCGCCGCGCCGGGCGGCGTGCCGACGCAGGTCGCATTTTCGCAATCAGAACGTTTCGATCAGAACGATACCGACCGCAGCACAGGTTGTATCCGCGATAAAGCGCATGCGTATTCTCAAGACGGCGGTCTCGCAGTGTTGTACGGCAATCTGGCTGAAAAAGGATGCATCGTCAAAACGGCGGGTGTCGATGAAAGTATTCTGAAATTCACTGGTAAAGCGCGCGTCTTTGAAAGTCAGGATGCGGCGGTTGAAGCGATCCTCGGTGACACCGTGCATGAAGGCGATGTGGTCGTCATTCGTTACGAAGGACCGAAAGGCGGCCCCGGTATGCAGGAAATGCTGTACCCGACTTCGTATATCAAATCCAAAGGTCTGGGCAAGGCCTGCGCCTTGTTTACCGATGGCCGCTTCTCCGGCGGTTCGTCTGGTCTGGTGATCGGTCATGCCTCACCGGAAGCGGCGGAAGGCGGCGCGATAGGGCTGGTCGAAGAGGGCGATATCATCGAGATCAATATTCCTGAACGCACTATCCATCTGCGTGTCAGCGATGCGGATCTCGCCGCCCGTCGCAGCGCGATGGAAGCGCGTGGTGATGCAGCATGGTTGCCAGTTAATCGTGATCGTTATGTTTCGCAGGCATTGCAGGCGTATGCGGCATTGGCAACGTCAGCGGATCGTGGTGCGGTGCGTGATTTGTCGCAGTTAAAGCGCAAATAAGCTAAAACGGACATTCGCCAGACATCTGTCGGCGGATGCAGGTTTGGCCGGATATGAGCCGGAATACCAACAGGGTGATAGCGTCAGCTGCACCCTGTTTTTTTATGCCGGATAAGGCTTTTATTCGTTGATGATGACGGAACAAAAAAAGGCCATCATCGTGTGTCTGTTTTTCTCTCTGTTTGTTTCGGGTTCGGATAGGCATCGTTGATAGCGCACCATCGTTGTAAATTTTCCTCAGATGGCTTCAGACATAGGCGATTAGAAGAATCGCCCCAAATGTTTTAAAAAATGTTAATCGATAACAAGCTGGAAACAGAGTCAATTCTCTCTGCTCTATGACGCAGCAGATAAACCGCAGGTTTCTTTGTCTGATCGACATTATGCAGAAGATAACGCAATGTCTACATCTGATATTTCTTTGATAAATCAAGTTGCTACGGCAGTCTTTGCGTTCACGTTATCATTCGCTTCAGGCAGCACGCCTGTTTGTCTGAACTATTTTTTACATCATTTGCATCTGCTTTTCTTTTGTGGAAAAGCACGAACGAATAATCGCGATTTCCCGCGATTACACCAACATCTGCAATTGAGTCGATCCGCATCGACGACCTGACCTGAGTTCGCTTTGTCGCACAGCTGGTTTCAGTTCACCGAAATAGTTTTTCTGCATGTCGTGTTTGGTATTCCCATAATAAATTCCGATCGATCGTGATGGCTGACTTCAGACCACTCTGAGGCAGCGCATTGGTGATCGGTCGTCATCATCAGGAGAAAAAATGAAATTTCCTCAATCCACTATGCGCCGTGTTGTGCTCAGCACCGTCTTGTTAGGCGCATCAGGCATTGCTTCGCTTGCGCAGGCGGCAGAAAACAATGAAGTGGCCGTGCCTATGGGGTTCTGGAATCTGGACTCGGCAATTCTGCCTTTATCCGGCACTTACGGGCAAGTGTTGTTGGCGAATTATCGCGCTGACAGCGTGAAAGGCAGCGACGGCAATGACATCGCTTTCCACAAAAATATCAGCGGCATTCCGGTTACCGTGAATGGCACAGTCAATGCAAAAATCAAAGTTGATGGCATTATTCCCAAGCTCAATTACATCAGCGAAGAAGCAATACTCGGCGGCCGTTACGGCGGCTACATCGCGATTCCTTTGCTGAAAAAATCGCGCGACGTGGTGGTGTCGGTCACGACGCCGCTGCCTGCTGCGCTTCAGCAAAAAATCGGTGCACAGGCATCCGCAGCGGCCAGTGGCAGCACCAGCGGTCTGGGTGATATCGAACTCGCTGGTTTCATCGGCTGGAAATATGAAAGCCTGTCGATTGTGGCAGCGATGAATGTCGATTTGCCGACCGGTTCATTTGACAGAAACAGCCAGGTGAATCTGGGTATGAATTCGTATTCATTCCGTCCGTTGGTATCGGCTGCATGGTCAACTGAATCCGGCTTTGATTTTGCGGCATCGCTGGCTTACAACATCAGCACCGCGAATCGCGATACCGACTATAAATCCGGCCAGTATCTGCATCTTGAATATGTCGGCAGCTACCAGTTTTCAAATAACGTCAAAGCAGGTTTGCACGGTTTCTACCTGAAGCAGACAACCTACGATAAAGATCCGAACGGCACCAGTGCGCTGCCGCTGATCAATGGCAATAAAGCGCGTGCGGCGTCGCTGGGCCCGGTGATCAGCTATCAGACTGATGATCTGAAAACACAGGTGGAATTCAAGTATCTGAAAGAGTTTTCAGCACGTTCACGTCCGCAGGGTGATTTGTTTCTGCTGACGCTGAGCCGGATGTTCTGATCGCAGGACATTGCAGCTGATAACAATTAAAAAAATCTGAGGAGATACGCATGAAGGCAGTAAAGCACACAAGGCAGATGATGCACATAATGCAGATGGTGCGCATGATGTTCATCGTTGTTGGTCTGGCTGGCGGTTTATCGCCAGCGCAGGCTGCCAATGAAGCGGTGTCACAAGTATTGGAAGACACAGTACAGGTTGAGGGGCAACGTTTAAACCTGAATGGCAGCGGCACGCACATCATCAAGCGCGTTAAAATTTTCAATATCGGTCTGTACACCACCAAGCCGAGAAATAACACGCCTGATCTGCTGGCGTCGCCGGGGCCGGTACGTCTGAAACTGGTGATGGTGAAAGAGGTCGACAGTGAATTGATGAGCCGGCGTTTTCTCGCCGATATCCGTTCCAGCACCACCAAAGAGGAACGCAATCAACTGGTCTATCAACTGATGGCGCTTGGCGAAGGTTTCGCCAGAATGGGTGATTGGAAAGTCGGCGATGTGATGACGATAGACTGGAGCCAGGGCAAGGGCACCGTCTTTCGCTCGAACAACCGGCAAATCGGCGAAACGCTGAAAGACGATCTGACCATGCACGCGATTCTGAAAATCTGGTTAGGCGATAACGTCGCCGATAACAAACTGAAACGCTTATTGCTGGGCGATAAAGAGTAATAAAAACTAGAAAAGGCGGCGGTCTGGGCATCGCGTCCAGATTGCCAATATCAGGAATGCGTGACGATGACCTTATCGTTGCGCATTCCTGATTTTTTTTGCCATGTGCTGACAGCTTTGCATAACTTGTATTTTTTCACATCATCCCTATTTATTTGGGCAAGCAAAGAGCGTCGCTAACGAGAACCATATCGGGTATGCCGGACGTATCTGCCTCTGGTCGTTTATACTCTTGGTCTTCGCTGTATCAGCTGTATTCAATTTCTCAACTGATCGGCAGACGCATTTACCGCAACAGGATAAGCGCAATAGACGGCTATTGCGTTACCCCGCGAGACGGGAATCCACTCAACAGAATTCGCGAGCACTGTATGTCAAGCAACAATCCGCCTGTAGAACAAGAAAAGCTGGCGCTGGAATACGTCGATTCCTGCAACTTACCGACGACCTGGGCAAATTTCCGCATGCATGCGTTTGTCGAACCTGCGACAGGCAAAGAACACATTGCGCTGACGCTGGGCGATGTCGCCGATGGCAAGCCAGTGCTGGCGCGTATCCATTCCGAATGCCTGACCGGCGACGCCTTATTCAGCCTGCGCTGTGATTGCGGCCCGCAACTCGAAATGGCTCTCAAAAAAATCGCCGACGAAGGCCGTGGTGCCTTGCTGTATCTGCGTCAGGAAGGGCGTGGCATAGGCTTGCTGAATAAAGTCCGTGCTTATCATCTGCAAGACGATGGCGCCGATACCGTCGAAGCCAACCAACGACTGGGCTTTGCCGCCGATCTGCGCAATTACAGTCTGGTTGAACCTATGCTGCAACATCTCGGCATCCATTCCCTGCGCCTGATGACGAACAACCCACGCAAACTGTCAGCGATGGAAGGATTAAAAGTCACGATCGCCGAACACGTGCCGCTGATCATCGAACGCAACCCCTACAACGACCGCTACCTGAACACCAAGGTCAGCAAACTCGGTCACATGCTGTCACCGGAACTCTGACCAGCTGGATAAAAAACACAGCGGCTAAAAAGCAGCTAAAAAGCGCAACTGATCTGCGCTGATTTGACGCTTGCCGACATCGTATTTCCAAAGGCGGAACCGCAACAGGTTCCGCTTTTTTTATGCCTGTAATGCTGGTTACGCGCAAAAATGGCTTCTGGAGCCAGAAATATACTCCCGGGGGTATATTTTAAAGCCCTTTGTTTCTAAGGAGATGAAGGCATTTTTGCCACATACTCCCCTGAAAGTGCTTGTTTCAGAGCGGAATCATCGCAAGCATAGGGTGTGTCGTACGCACCAATTCAGACGACGGTGATTTGGTGGACTCGCAGAATCCCGCCCCGCATAAGACGCGCAATCATCATGTGCGTCGTGGCCAGCTCAGGCTGAGAGGCGAATGAACAGGTGAGCGCAGTTTGATTGATGAGAGTTGTGCGTAGTGCGTATGACGCACCCTACGGAATACGCACGCTACGCTTGCTTATATTGAAACGCTTAGGGAAATTCAGACTTGCAAGCTGAATTCTATGTCTGATGAAATAGTGACTCCTGATAAAAACCTCCTCATACCGCGAACGCTCAGAAAAACTACACATGTCGTTAATAAATGTGAAAAGTAGTGCTCACGGAATTTTGTACCGATAGACTTGATTCAGCGGAATAGCTAACAGCGCAAATATGTGTTGAACGATATCTACAAAAAAACATTGCTTCTGTTTTTTGTTACGGGCTGCTTGTGTTTATTCTAGTTTGTCTGCACTTGTTATTACGCTTTAAATGGATGTGATGGCTGTTGTTTTTCGAAGTGGAGAAGCGGTTTTAGAACGTACTTTTATAAATTTTCTATAGGAGAGAACACGCAAGTGTTCTGTAAAAATCATGAATTTTTCATTTCGCTCTGTAATTTTGTTTGGTACTTTGGTTTCTGGTTTTGCCCATGCAAATGACAATATCACGGTCAGTTTTAATGAGCGTCCTCCGTATTTAACACAAGGTACAGATGGTGCGGCATCGGGCTTAATCGGTACTGCTGCCAGCGAGGCATTCAAGGCCGCCGGAATTGAAGTCACATGGAGTAAAGTCCCTCCTAATCGTCAATTGATCGTGGTGAAAGAAGGCGGCAACAATTGCGCGATAGGCTGGTTTAAGACACCAGAGCGTACGCAATTTGCAAAATTCACCAATCCTATTTATCGCGACAAACCGACCATCATTCTGGCCAACCCGAATTTTGAGGGCAAGGATGGCAGCAAGCTGTCTGATTTGCTCACCGCAAAAGGCGTGCGCGTTTTAGTCAAAGAAAATTTTTCTTATGGTGGTTTCATAGACGGCAAACTGGAGTCACTCAAACCCACTTTAGTTAAATCCAATGGCACGCCCGGCCAAATGCTGCAGTTAATCCATGCGCATACTGCCGATTTCATGTTTGCGTCGGAAGAAGAGTCAAAATATCTGATAGAACAATCAGGCGTTGCCAGCAACAGTTTGAAGCAATTGAAAGCCGCTGATATGCCAAATGGCGAATTTCGCTACATTATGTGTAGCAATCAGGTGCCGGATAGCGTGATTAGCCGTCTCAACAAGGTGATCAAGTTTAAATAAGCATGCATAGACAGTGATCAGTCAGCCGGATTTTGCACAGTTCGTGCCAGCGTCTTTGTAAACCTCAGGGTGTACGCCAGCAAATGGAGTGTCGTGCTGCTCACCCTGATGGCCACTTAGGTCTTGTCCATATTTGCTGATCACATTGTGTGTCCCAAGCTGCGCCGTCGCAAGCGTAGGGTGCTTCTCACGCACCAGTCCGGCGATATTGATGTTCGTCCGCTGGGGTAGCGTCATATTGAGGAAAACGCTACGCCTGCTGTGCCCGACGAAGCAGCTACACAATGCTTGCTAATTCGCACTGATCAGACGCTGGCTGACATCGTATTTCCACAAGCGGAACCGCAACAGGTTCCGCTTTTTTTATGCCTGCAACGCCAGTAGTGCGCAAAAAATGGCTTCTGTAGCTAAAAATATACTCCCGGGAGTATATTTTAAAGCCCTTTGTTTCTAAGGAGATAAAGGCGTTTTTGGCGCATACTCCCATGAAAATGGCTGATTAGATGACTTTTCGTATTGCTGCACCGCGTACCGCTTCGCGCGCAGGCGATGCGTTTGCGTGCAAAAAAAATCAAAAATACCAGCGACATGAGCCGCCCCGATAACGTGAAGATCAACTTATCGGCGGCAGTTCATTGCTGTACAGAGAATTCCCCGATGTTGACGCCTATCTGATCGCGTAACCATCGATGAGCGGGATCGTTATCACTGCGCGGATGCCAGGCAATTGACAGGTCGAATTTGCCTGCTTCAATCGGCAGATCAATCATATCCAGGCGATCGGCATGTGCCGTAAGAAAGTCTTCTGGCATAGTGCAGACGAAATCAGTGTTGGCAATGATCGTTGGCACCAGACTGTACTGCGGTACGGATGCTACGACTTCGCGCTGTAAGCCATGCGTTTTCAGCAGCTCGTCCATAAAACCGCTAAAGCCCCCTTCGTTGGACACAATGACATGACGCATGGCGCAGTATTGCTCCAGCGTGAGTTCGCCCATACCCCGGGGATGTCCTTTACGTTGTCCCAGCTTGTAAGCGCCACTCGTCATCTGTCTGGTCCGTAGGGATTCCGGCACAAAACGACTGGCGCAGGCCAGCAAGTCAATTTCTCCGCGCTCCATCTGGGTAACAATGCGATCAAGGTCATGCGGCACGACAGCCAGCCTCAAGCCTCGGCCACCATGACGGTCAAGCTGTCTGATCACGGCCATCATCACGGTGGTCGTGCAATTATCGTTGCCAGCAATGCGAAAAGTGTGTTTGCTGTTCTTCGGGTCAAACGAGGGGACTGTACTGATCGCCTGTCCGAGTGCCTCGAGCGCGCTGCGTAGCGGTTGTTGCAGATCTAATGCTCTGGGTGTAGGAACCATGCCGCGCCCATTTTCTGCGGTCATCAGTAGCGGGTCGCCAAACAGATCTCGCAAGCGCGCGAGTTGGGCTGACATGGCCGGTTGACTCAGGTGTAACCGGCTGGCCGCACGCGTCACGTTTTTCTCTTCCAGCAGCATGTCTAATGACACCAGCAGCGGCAAATCAGGGCCTCTTATATCCATGAAATTTATACCTTGTATATCAATGATTGATTTTATGTATGCATTGTAAATTGGTTTAATGCGTGTCTGTTTAACTTCACAGATGAAAGATACCCCATGAAATTATTACCCTTTGTTGCGGCCTTATCTGCAGCGCTTTCTTTGCAAGCACCGTCAGCGTATGCAGAAGCGCCTAAGTCCACAACGGCTGCCTCTGGCGTTTATCGCATGCAACTTGGCGAGTTCGAGGTTTCAACGTTGTCGGACGGCACTGTAACTATTCCCATCGATAAACTGCTCACCAATATCAAGCCAGCCGTTCTCGCAGAGTCGCTCAAACAAGCAGATCTGGCACCGATGATGGAAACGTCGATCAATACGTTTTTGATCAATACCGGCAGCAAGCTGATTCTGGTTGACACCGGTGCCGGTGACTCGTTCAAGGCGCCCATAGTGGCAAAAGCAGGGCGTCTTCAGCAGAGCCTGAAAAACGCTGGCTATAAGGCCGAGCAGGTCGACATAGTCTTGCTGACGCACATACATGGCGATCATTCGGGAGGTTTGTCGCTCGATGGTCAACGTTTGTTTCCTAATGCAGACATCTATGTCGATGAACACGATGCGAAGTTCTGGCTGGACCGATCTAACGAGGCAAACGCAGCGCCCGGTCAGCGGCACGGTTTCGCAGAGGCAGAAGCGATGCTCGGCCCCTATGTGAAGGCGGGGCGTCTGAAAACATTTAATGGTGCTGCGCAAATCACAACTGGTGTTCGTTCACGCCCAGCGTATGGGCATACTCCGGGGCACAGTTATTATGAAGTCGAAAGCGGCGGTCAAAAACTGCTGCTCATCGGAGATATGATCCATGCCACTGCGACCCAAATGGCTCATCCGGAAACGACCATTGTGTTCGACGTGGATGCCATGAAAGCCAGGGAACAGCGCACCGCTTTTCTGCCTGAGGTGGTGAAACAAGGGTATTGGATAGGCACAGCACACATTTCTTTTCCTGGCCTGGGACATATCCATCATGCCGGCAAGGGCGCTTACCGCTGGCAGCCAGCCAACTACAGCGCATGGTGAAGATCAGGAGGAACGCAATGAATAACTGATTAAAGCGATTTCCTCTGGAAGTAATTCAGATAAACGTGTGAAACGGCGATGTATCTGAATTACTTCTGGTCGCTATAGAGTTGGTTTGCGGGGCATACAAAGCGAAAGCAACACCAAATAAATGATAGGGTGACTCTGCTACGTTTGCTAACCTGCGCTGATTTGACGCTTGCCAACATCGTATTCCAACAAGCGGAACCGCAACAGGTTCCGCTTTTTTTATACCTGCAACGCCAGTAGTGCGCAACAATGGTTTCTGGAGCAAAAAATATACTCCCGGGAGTATATTTAAAAGCCCTTTGTTTCTAAGGAGATGAAGGCGTTTTTGGCGCATACTCCCGTGAATGTACCTGATTGGACGTGCATCAGTAGGCTGGAGTGCTTGTCGACAATAGCTGTATTTACGGATGGACGATGCTCACGCCAATATCCACACAAAAAATTCGCGTTTATGAAGATGGATTACATACGGGAGAAATCATGCAATTGAACGGATGGCAGAAGCTCGGAATCGCATTGTCGATTATATGGGCTCTCGCGGCAGGCATCACTACACATTACGATGATGTCGAGCGGACAGATAACTTCGTACAGTTCGCGTATAAGATCTGTTCAAATGTCAAAATGCTGGATGGAGACCCCGATCTCTCGCAATGCGAGAAAGAGAAATCGGCCAATACCGAAACGTGGATGAAGAACTCCGGCAAAAATGTCGCCTTCGCTGCATTGGCTCCGATTCCTTTTGGCTGGCTTGCCGGGTTCATCCTTTTGTATATAGTGCGTATTCAGGTAGCGGGGATCAAAGCCACTGTGCCGTGGTCTGAGTTGACGCGTCCGAAAAAAGGGTTTGTCATCTTCTGTGGTGCAAGCTTAGTGGCAGGACTGTTGTCTGTATCAGTGATCATCATGAACCTCTATGTGGGCACCCAAGTGCCCGTCGCCTTGTCGCCTTTTGTGGATGTGATCAAGACGGGTGGCGACATGGTGATCGTCAAAGGAACGTGGACGCGGCACGGCGCTACTGCGGGGGCGGCCATGGCAGACCCCTTGCAAACGTCGACGATCAACTGCTATCGGCCTGAAAAACAATGTGTCGAAGCTCGCGCCTCGGTGACGGGTAACGTCCTGAGATCTGATGTAGTCCAGCATGATGTGCAGAGTTGGACCGATGCAGCCATCTTGATCAAAAACACCGACCTCTGCGTGGAAGAGGTCTACACGATCGACCTGAACACCAAAAGCGTGAGTGGTGCGGGTCGTCGAATCAACAGCAACACACCTTTTTGCAAACTATCGCCGTTATCCAAAGCAGAATCAAAGTGGACCTATCGTATGGAAAATGGCTTTTCGGTCTATTGGGAGATAAGGAACAAGGCTAGGCCGTGGCTTTTAGGTGTCATTCACTCCTTGTTCGGCCACTGATCGCGCAGGTATTTGACTTCGGAAATGAAGCAAACCCAGGGCGCGTCCCATACCGAATTCGGCGATGTTGATGTTCGTCGGCTGGCAGTAACCCGCGCTTTTCGGAGTGCGCAAGCTCTGCTTACTGAGGTTCACCTTTGACATAGGTGCATAAGCAAGTCAGCGCTCCAATTTTATATAGGCACCAGCTTTTCCTTCTAACGTGTTTATTGATAAAACGACGCTTAGAAAAATATCAGGCTGTACGCAGGCAACACGATACTTGAACATATTAAATAATCTAATGTTCTCTTTTTTTACTATGGTGCATTTCTTTCTATGGGCAGGTACATCAGAACTCCACTCAACTTCGTTAATGTCATCTGCATGAGACTCATTGACGAGATGTAAAATTTGATTATCCCAATGTTGTGTAATTTCATCTCCTGCATGAGCTGCTATTTTTATTAGCAATCCCAGAACGACAAACCACGATACAACCAATACGGTTATATGTGAGCCATTTGTATTCACCTTGATCAGGTTGCTAAACGCCATAACTGCAAGAACGATTGTGATTAAAAATTCGATTCCAGCAGTTAATTCCAAATGCGTTAATGCAGCAAAGCTCGGCACTCCAACAGATGCGCACATAAAATCAATGAATGCTATCGTTGCAATAAGAAGATAGATTATTGGGCGAATCATTTTGTTCTTTAATATTTTTGATGGCTTTTAAGCTTTAAATATACCCCCGGGAGTATATTTAAAAGCCCTTTATTTCTAAGGAGATGAAGGCGTTTTTGGCGCATACTCCCCTGAAATTGCCTTTTCAGAGGAGTATCGCGGTGATCTGACGGCGATATTGTGAGTCGCTGTTTTGTGACTGTTTCGTGCGCTGATGCTGGTGTTATCAAACATCAATCTGCTGTTTCAGTTTGTTAAATTCGTCACCGGCTTCCTGCAGCACCTGATCCAGCACTTCCTGATCCAGCCCGAGGCTGTGCCACGATAGCGCGGTGATTTCGGGTGTGGTGTGATCGGCGCTTTCGGTGACGTTCAGGACGTGGGCGATACCGTTGGCGACGTGGACGATGGTTGCCAGAAAACCCAGCCCCGGTTTATCCGGTTGGTGATGACCGGCAATCGCGTTTTTCATCTGATCAGAAAAATTCCAATAAATCGCCAGCTCTTCGCCGACGGCAGCGTGATCGATGCCGAGAATTTCTCTTTCGGCGTCAAACTGTGTGCACTGGTGTTCGGTTTGCCAGGCGATGACGTGTTCGTATTCGGCGCTGTGGTAAGTGACCAGCACCAGCGTGCCGATATCGTGCAGCAAGCCTGCGGTGAAGGCCACGTCCAGACTCAGGTTCAGGCGTCGCGCGAGAATTTTTGCGACGATGGCGACGGCGTTTGAATGGCGCCAGAAATCTTTGTGACTAAAACCCTGACAATTGTTTTCCGGGAAGCAGCCGGTCAGCGCGGCAGTCACGATGATTTGCTTGACTGTGGTCAGCCCGAGCAGGGCAATTGCCTGCTGTATGGTCGTGACTTTGAATTGGGTGGCGTAATACGCTGAATTGGCCAGCCTCAGGGTTTTGGCGGTCAGGGCGATATCGCGTGTGACTTTGTCGGCTAATTCGTGGGTATCGACATCTTCTTTGTCGATATTATTCAAAATCTCCATAACGACCGCAGGCAGCGTCGGCAAGTCTTTGACTTCTTCAACAATCTGATGAATAGCTATTCGGTTCATGTCTCACTCCTTTGCTTCGAGGGTCTGTTAACATTTAAATGGCGAGATGCGTTCAAACCAAAACGCGGGCTGGCAAGGCGTGCGGTGCAGTCAGGGCTGGTGCCCCTGACAAGACGCGCAACGCAGTCCAGCGCGCGTTTTGGTTTGAACCCGAAGGGAAAGGGGTAAAACAGCCGCATGACTTTGTTGCATCCCGCTGACAGTGATCACACTGCGGCGCGGGTTGCGCCTAGCCCTGCAACTGTTTTACCCCTTTCGCACACGTAATTTAAATGCTAACAGACCCTAATATTACTCAAAAAGACAAGAGGTGGGGTGGCCGTTGCAAAATTCTATGCGGCTTGATTTGGCTTGCATCAAGTTTGTATGTGGCTTGTATCTGGAACTGAGTATTGCGTATGTCGATGACGAACCCGTGATTCCAATGGCTGAGGATCATGCGCCAAAAAAACATAGAAATGAATTTAATGTAAAACGCAAATGAGAATGATTTGCGTTAACTTATTTGCGTGAGTACAATATTGCCATTCATCTTCCATGCCTATTTTGCTGTCGGGCATGGCCTGCAGGCATTTTTCTACTCAGATCAATTTCAAGGCTATTTATGATTCAGCGCATTTCACATTCTGTCCGGCAAGACTCTGATTCGACTCCCGAAAACGCTTTCCGCCTGCGGCCAATGGCGTGGGCATTATCGATTGCGTTGCTGTCGCCAGCCGCGGTGTTGGCAGATAACGCTGCGACAGCAGGCGAGGACAAAGTGGCGTTGCCGGAAGTGGTGGTGAAGGGCGCTGCGGTGAATGAGCCTACGACAGAAAAAAGTGGCGCTTATTCGACGCGCAAGAGCGCTTCAGCAACGGGGCTGGATATGTCCTTGCGGGAAACGCCGCAATCGGTGTCGGTGGTGACCCGCGCCAAAATGGATGACTTCAGACAGCTCAGTGCCAACGACGTGCTGGCCAATACGACCGGTGTGTCGGTAGAAAAAGTGGAAACAGATCGTACGTATTACATGGCGCGCGGTTTTGACATCATCAATTTTCAGTACGACGGTATCGGTTTGCCGTTCACCTCTGGCTTGTTGTATGGCGATATTGATACGGCGATTTACGACCGGGTGGATATCGTGCGTGGTGCGAATGGCCTGATGTCATCGACTGGCAACCCGTCAGCCACGGTTAATTTTATTCGTAAGCGTCCGGTCTATCAGTTTCAGGCATCGTCCGGGCTGACGCTGGGCTCGTGGAATACGCGCAGGCTGGATGCTGATGTGTCGGGTGCGCTCAATGAAGCTGGGACGGTCGCCGGACGTCTGGTGGTGGCAAAGCAGGCCGGGGATTCTTATCTCGATAGGTATTCTCCGGGAAAAACCGTGGTCTATGGCGTGATCGAAGCCAATCTGGGCGACGCCACCTTGCTGACGCTTGGGCATTCCCATCAAAAGGATGATGTCACTGGTGGCATGTGGGGCGCGCTGCCTTTGTATTACACCGATGGCAGTCCGACTAATTACAAAACATCTGCCAGCACGGCCGCTGACTGGTCAAATGCGCAGACGCGGAATGAACGTAGTTTCATTGAATTGAGTCATCAACTCAATGAAGACTGGCAAATGAAATCAACCATCAGTCGTAACCGGTCGGCATGGGACTCTAAATTGTTTTATGTCTATGGCACGCCAGACCGCGCGACGGGCCTGGGCTTATACAGCTACCCCTCGCTGTACAACAGTGTCAACACACAGACGATGTTCGATCTGTCTGCGAGCGGCAAATTCACATTGGCCGGACGCAAGCATGATCTGAGTGTCGGTGCGAACTGGTCGAAATCGAATATGAATGATATTTCCCATTATGGCGTGGGCATCGGTACCGCGTTACCGGATATCAGCAACTGGACGGGCAATTATCCAGAGCCAGCATTTAACGCTTCGATTGATGGCAGCGACTATGAAGACAAACGCACGACGATCTTTATCGCGTCCCGTTTTAACCTTGCTGATGAATTCAAATTGATTGCCGGTGCCAATCGCACGAAGGCCGAAACCAAGGGTAATTCGTATGGCGTCAGCAGTGCAAAGAATGCCAGCAAAACCACGCCTTATCTGGGTCTGGTGTATGACCTGACACCGTATGTTTCAACATATGCCAGCCATACCGAAATTTTTAATCCGCAAAGTGAAATCGATGCCAGCGGCAAGACGCTCGACCCGGTCAAGGGAAAGGGGGATGAGCTGGGCGTGAAAGCGGAATTGTTTGAACGCAAGCTGAATCTGTCCGCTGCCGTCTTTAAGATCAGGCAAGAGAATGCAGCAGAGCAGGCGGGTTATATTGGTGCCAAAGCTTATTACCGGGGGATAGATGCGACGTCGCAAGGCTTTGAATTCGATGCCAGTGGCGAGCTTGCCAAGGGCTGGAATCTGAGCGCCGGATATACTCAGTTGAGTCTCAAGGGCAGCAATGATAAAGACGTGAAAACCTATGTGCCAAGAAAACTGTTCCGCCTTTCAACGACTTATCAGTTACCGTTTCTGCCGCAGGCAAAAGTGGGTGGCAGCCTGAACTGGCAGTCGGATATTTTCCGTGATGAAGGTTCCGGCAACATTATTCGTCAGGGCAGTTATGCCGTGCTGAATCTGATGGCACGCTATGACGTGACTCCTAAACTCAGCATTGCGTTGAATCTGAATAATGTCAGTGACCAGAAATATCTGACCAGTCTGTACTGGAGCCAGGCTTACTATGCCGCGCCACGCAATGGCAGCGTGACGGTCAACTGGAAATATTAAGCGGCGGCGTGATATATGCAGATGCGACCTGTTTTCGTGTTGCTGCACCGCTGGTTCGGGCTGGCGGTGGCAGTTTTCCTGTTTGTTTCCGGCCTGACCGGTGCGGTCATCTCGTGGGATCATGAACTTGATGCCTGGCTGAATCCGCAACTGTTTCATGCCCGTAGTGCAATGGATGCGGACGAGGCAAAGGCAGACCAGCGTCATGTCTGGTCTGGTCTGGAGCTGGCAAACAAGGTCGAAACAAACGATCCCCGTATCCGTGTGACGTATGTTCTGAACGAGGAGGAACCCGGTCACACCATACAGATGTCGGTGGAGGGAAAGATCGATCCTGCCACGGCGAAGCCTTATGCGCTGGGATTCAATCAGATCGCGGTTGATCCGGTGACGGCAGAAATACAGGGGAAACGGCAATGGGGTGAAATCTCGCTGAGCCGTGAAAATCTGCTGCCGTTTTTGTACAAGCTGCATTACACCATGCATCTTCCTGAAGTGTCCGGCGTCGAGCTGGGTATCTGGTTGATGGGGTTGGTTGCCGTGGTGTGGGTGCTCGATTGTTTTATCGCATTGTGGATTTCCTTTCCCAACTGGCGCAGCTGGCGCAAATCGTTTGCATTTCGCTGGGCACAGGGCGGGCACAAACTGAATTTCGATCTGCATCGATCCAGCGCCGTGTGGCTATGGCTGTTCATGCTGTTGTTGGCTGTCACCTCGGTGTCGATGAATCTGAATACACAAATAGTGCGTCCTGTGGTCGCATGGTTTTCACCTTTAAGTGAGGATGTGTTTGCCAGCCGTGTGCCGCGAGCGCTGGAGCAACCCATCATTCCGGCGATCAGTCGTGAGAGCATCTTTATTCTGGCCAAACAGGAAGCGCAGCAACGGGGCTGGAGTCTGCCTGCTGGCGGCATCTTTTATTCGTCTGCGTTTGGTGTGTATGGGGTGGGATTTTTTGAAGCCGGTAATGATCACGGCGATGTTGGTCTTGGCAATGCCTGGCTGTATTTTGATGGCAAAGACGGCCGCGCTCTTGGTGGAAAAATTCCCGGTACTGGCAGTGCGGGAGATATTTTTCTGCAAGCGCAGTTCCCACTGCATTCAGGACGCATCCTCGGCCTGACCGGGCGCATACTGATTTCATTGATGGGGCTGGTGGTGGCGATGCTGAGCGTGACCGGCGTCATCATCTGGGTCAAAAAGCGACGGGCAAAAATGGTAGCGAAAATGGCGGCAGAAATTAAGAAAAATAATGTTCCGAAAGTCATGCCAAACGCTACGTCAAAGCCGATCACAAAAGACGTGGCAAGTGTGAGCTGATTGGGTTGAACATGCTGATCGGGCTGATGCAGGCATTTCTGTTTTCAACAGTTTCTGCTATCGGCGTTGACAGGGCTCATTTCTTTACAGGAGTGAGCCCATTTTTCTGACTTACTAAACTATTCTGCCCGCTATATTTAGCCAGCTTTAGGCACCAAACGTTTTTCACTGATGCTGGCTTTGGCCCGTTCCAGCATATCAATCGCAGCGGGGCCGCGCAGTAAAGTGACAGCCACCGCCAGTGCATCGATATAGGTCAGATGAGCGAGGCGGGATGTCATTGGCGTATAGATATCCGGGTCTTCTTCCACGTCCACGCTGATGTGCACATCGGCCAACTCCGCCAGCGGGCCACCACTGGCGCACAAGACCAAAATCTTTGCCCCCGCCTGTTTGGCGAGTTGCACGCTATTGATCAGATCGCGTGTGCGGCCTGTGCGGGAAAAAGCGACCACGACGCAATCGCTATTCAATAATGTTGCTGATTGCGCCTGCAGATGGGCATCGCAAAAAACCGTGGTGGGAATACCGAAACGGAAAAACTTCAGTTGCGCATCAATTGCCAGCGCACCCGAATAACCGAGTCCGTAACACTCAATCCGGCGGGCTCTGGCAAGTAATTGTACGGCGGCTTCAAAGCTGGTGACGTTCGCATTATTTCTGGCTTCCATCAATGCAGCGATGGTGCGGTCAAAGACTTTTGGCAACACATCACGCACATGATCAGCCTGATTCACATCCAGATGCAGATACGGAATGCCGGTGGCCAGACTTTTGGCAAACGCGAGTTTGAATGATTTGAACCCATCGAAACCCAGACTTTGCGAGAAACGGGCGACTGTCGGTTCGCTGACATCGCAGGCTTGTGCCAGCACGCGTATCGACATTTCCAGCGCATCATGCGGCTTTTGCAGTAAGAACTCAGCGACCTGACGCTCGGCGCGACTCAGCGCGGTGCTGGCGATGCGAATACGAGCCAGCAAACCTTTTTCAGTTGGCGTTATTCTGGTAGGAGTGGAATGCGAATTTGCCATATTTTTTTTATTCAGGGACACCAGAAAACATCAATCGGGCAGCCCGCATCACGTAATAGCGCGCTGATCGGCAACTGCTGTTGGTCGGCCTCTTCCAATACGCGACGTTTTTCTGCACCAGTCATCAGCAACCAGATCCGCTCGGTATTGAGCAGGCGGGGCAGCGACAATGACATGCGACTTTGCTGCGTTTGCGGATGATTCGCAGCGAGGCAGGTGCGCTGATCCTGCTGTACTGGCGCGCCGGGAAACAGCGAGGCGATATGACCATCCGCCCCCATGCCCAGCAATACCGCACTGAAAGCCTGTGGCAATTGTTCACGCAGGCGGGCATCAATCGCGGCAGTTGCTGCGGCTGGAGTCGGCGCTGTATTTTTCAGTGACAACAGTTGCCAGTGCTGCTTTGCTGCGGATAAAGGCAGACAGCGCCGGAACAAGCCTTCATTACTTTGCGCATCGTCGTCATCGACCCAGCGCTCATCGGTGGCGACCAGCGTGACGGGCTGGTGTGGCGTTGTGCTTGCATTCAGCAAAGCATCGAGTTGCCGGTACACCGGTGCAGGCGTGGTGCCGCCGGCCAGCGCAAAACTAACGGGCGCCGTGGCGCTGTGGATGACGTCCAGCCACTGCTGGCTCAGATCGGCACTTAGCGTGTCGATGTCGTCGAAATCATGGTAACGGATGGTGCTCATGGCATCAGCTTTCAACGTATTCTTCGCCCCACGCAGCGCCGTGCTGCGCCAGCAGATAACTCGCCGCTGCCGGGCCCCAGCTACCGGCGATATACGATTTCAAGCCTTCGCTATCGTTTTGCCAGGCGTTCATAATCGGGTCTATCCATGACCATGCGGCATTGAGTTCATCATCGCGGACAAACAGCGTCAGGTCGCCATGCATGGCATCGAGCAGCAAACGTTCATACGATTCGACGCGGCGTAAATTCGATGCTTCGGCAAAATCCAGATTCAGTGCCACATCAGATAAGCGTATGCCTTCGCCGGGTTCTTTTGCCTTCATGAACAACTGCACGCTTTCTTCCGGCTGCAAGGTAATCACCAGACGATTCGAGCGCATAGGCCCTTGCGACTGACCAAAAATCGAATACGGTATCGGTTTGAAATTGATCGTGATTTCAGCGCTGCGGCTTGCCATGCGTTTACCGGTGCGCAGATAAAACGGCACGCCAGCCCAGCGCCAGTTATCAATTTCAGCGCGGATCGCGACAAAAGTTTCTGTGCGTGATGCAGGCGGTACGCCGGGTTCTGCCTGATAAGCGATGACAGGTTTGCCATCGACCGCACCGGCGCGATATTGCCCGCGTACGGTTTTTTTGTTGACTTCTTCCGTTGTGAATTTACGCAATGCGCGCAAGACTTTAACTTTTTCATCGCGGATTGCATCCGGATTCGCATTGACTGGCGGCTCCATCGCGACGATAGATACCAGTTGCAGCAAATGGTTTTGCACCATGTCGCGCAGTGCGCCGGTATGGTCGTAAAAATCACCACGCGATTCAACGCCGACTTGCTCTGAAATCGAAATCTGTACGTCCTGTATCCACTTGCGGTTCCACAAAGGTTCGAGGAAAGAATTGGCAAAACGCAGTGCGAGCAGGTTTTGCACCATTTCTTTACCGAGATAATGGTCGATACGGTAAATCTGATGTTCATCCAGATAATTACGCAGCGACTGGTTAATTTCTTTGGCTGATTGCGCATCGCGTCCCAGCGGTTTCTCGACCACGACGCGGGCATTGCCCTTGACCAGACCGTGTTTCGATAATTGCTCAACCACCGGGATGAAAATGTCCGGGCCGGTCGCCAGATAGAACAGCGTGGCATTGCTTGCCGAGGTGTGCAAACTGCTTTTCAGGACGGCGAAATCTTCAGGCACCCGCGCATCGATTTTGGCGTAATCCGTGCAAGCGAGGAACGCGGCGAGTTTTTCGGCGCTGCCACCGATCACTTTTCCGGCGTACTGGCTGATGCTGTCACTGACACGCTGACGGAATTCCTCATGTGTTAAGGCTTCACGCGCCGCACCGATAAATTTGAATTCGTTGTCGAGCCGGCCATTCACAAAAGCGCTGTACAGCGCTGGAATGATTTTGCGTTTGGCGAGATCGCCGGTGCCGCCAAATAAGACAAAAGTGGTCATGCTGACTCCGTGAGGTGTTCTGATTAGTTGCCTGAATTAATTGCCCGAAATGTGTTGACGCATACTTCGTTGTTCTCATTGTTACCGGTGATGCTGATAAGTTGATGAATGCAGTATGGACAGTCTGATTATGCCAGAAAAGATACAAAAATGTAGTTTCATTACGTTAATAAAGAACATTTTTCATTAAAAATTGCTTTAAAAATGAAATTATGAAAGTTTGTTACAGAAATTTCTGATTCATGGTATCTTTCTGCTCATTGTATTCAGGCGGATTTCTGATCGTCCGGTAAGCGTATCTGAGGCTGGTGCGCGTGATGAACTGCCTGTTGCCACCGCTTTACTATTACGCCCTCAGGGCATCAGGTGAGTTAAATGACGACATCCTCTTCATCAACATCGATTGCGTTGCACCCGGTTATCGCTCAGGTGACACAACGCATTATTGAACGCAGCAAACCTCTGCGCACTGCCTATCTTGAACAATTGGAAAAAATGCGTGGACGTGGTCCGCGCCGCGCCAGTTTGTCGTGTGCGAATCAGGCGCATGCAAATGCAGCGATGGGCAATGGCACCAAGATCTGGCTGAATCAGGCACAGAAGCCGAACATCGGTATCGTGACGGCATACAACGATATGCTGTCGGCGCATCAGCCGTATGAAACTTACCCGCAGCAGATTCGTGATGCCGCGTTGCGTTATGGTGGCACGGCGCAGGTGGCTGGTGCCGTACCGGCGATGTGCGATGGCGTGACGCAGGGGCGTCCGGGTATGGAATTGTCGTTGTTTTCGCGTGATGTGATCGCGCAGGCGACGGCGGTGGCCTTGTCGCACGATGCGTTTGATGCGACGTTGTGTCTCGGTATCTGCGACAAAATTGTGCCGGGGCTGCTGATCGGTGCGCTGGCTTTTGGTCACTTGCCGACGATTTTTGTGCCAGCCGGGCCTATGGGTTCAGGCTTATCGAATAAAGAAAAAGCGGCGGTGCGCGAACGTTATGCGCAAGGCCAGGCGACGAAAGAAGAATTGCTGGCCGCTGAAAGTGCGGCGTATCACAGCGCTGGCACCTGCACGTTTTATGGCACCGCGAACAGCAATCAGATGTTGCTCGAAGCAATGGGCTTGCATCTTCCGGGTGCAGCTTTTGTTCATCCGGCTGACCACTTGCGCAGCGCACTGACCGAGGCTGCGGTCGAACGTGTACTGCAACTGACCGAACAAAGCGGCAACTACAAACCTATCGGTCAACTGGTCAATGAAAAAACCATCGTCAATGCCGTCATCGCTTTGCTGGCGACCGGTGGTTCGACGAATCACACCATACACTGGATCGCGGTGGCACGCGCCGCTGGCATCCTGATCGACTGGCAGGATTTTGATGAGTTGTCTTCCGTCATTCCTTTGTTGACGCGGGTCTATCCGAACGGCACGGCAGATGTGAATGCATTTGAAGATGCCGGTGGCCCGACGTTTGTGATCCGCGAATTATTATCGGCGGGTCTGATGCATGGCGACGTGATGACAGTCTATGGTGATGAGGGCCTGCATTCACATACAGTGCGCCCGGTGCTGAACGATGCGGGGCAACTCGCATGGCAGGCGCAGCCTGCATTATCGACCGATACATCAGTGGTCAGAAATGTCACCGATCCGTTCGCCACAACCGGTGGTCTGCGTCTGCTGCAAGGCAATCTGGGGCGGGCAATTGTGAAAGCATCCGCAGTGCCGGAAGAGGCGTGGATCACCACAGCACCAGCCAAAGTATTTGAATCGCAAGAGGCGCTGGTCAGCGCGTATAAGGCGGGCGAGCTGAATATGGATTTTGTGGCCGTCGTTATATTTCAAGGGCCACAGGCCAATGGTATGCCTGAGTTGCATCATTTCACGCCTGTGCTGGGTAGCCTGATGTCGGCCGGTTATAAGGTGGCGCTGGTGACCGATGGCCGCATGTCGGGTGCTTCCGGCAAAGTTCCGGCGGCTCTGCATGTAAGCCCGGAAGTGGCGCAGGGCGGGCCATTGGGTAAAGTGCGTGACGGTGACCTGATCGAGCTGAATGTGCATACCGGCGAATTGCGTGCACTGGTGAGCGAAGACGAGTGGTCGCAACGTTCTGCACGTGGCTTGAGCAAAGAAAATATGGCGGGCTATGGTCGCGACCTGTTTGCCGCACAACGCCGTGTGGTGACGGCACCAGAGCACGGCGCATCGACCTTATTTATCGACTGACATCGATGGAAACCTGTAGTCAATCCTATGAGGAATAAACAGCGGTAATACACAGCGGTGTGCGTCGCGGTACGCAAGCGATGTGATATGTACACCATCAGGACAACGTCAACACAGCAGCGCTGCATCAGCGCCAATGACATTCAGCAGAGGACAACATGAGTTTAACCAGACAAAACATCATTACCCAACTCGCCCAGGTGCGCGTTTTACCGATACTGGTTGCCGATGATGTGGAACAGGCAATCCGTTGCGTGACGACGCTGGCAGAAAACGGTTTGCCCGCCGTTGAAATTACCTTGCGCACGCCGAATGCGCTGAACGTGTTGCGCGAAGTGGTGAAAGCCTGTCCGCAAGTCACCGTCGGCGCTGGCACGATACTGACAGCAGCGCAACTCGATGTAGTGAAAGAGGCCGGTGCCGCTTTTGGCATCAGCCCTGGCATTACACCGGCACTGGCCAAAGCCGCAGCAGAATCCGGTCTGCCATACTTTCCCGGTACTGGTGGTGCCAGTGATGTGATGCTGGCGCTGGAACACGGTTTTGATGTCGTTAAACTGTTTCCGTCGGATGTCGTCGGCAGCACCAAAATGGCGAAAGCACTCGGCGGCCCGTTTCCCGATGTCCGCTTCTGCCTGACCGGTGGCGTCACGCTGGAAACCACGCCGGTGCTGTTGCAGCAGCCGAATGTTTTATGCGTCGGTGGTTCCTGGATGTGTCCGGCGAATCTGATTCAGGCTGGTGACTGGGCGGCGATTGCGCAGCTTGCTGCAGCCGCGGCGAAAGCTGCCGAGGCTGGAAAGTCCGGCAGCTTCTGATTGCTCCGTCACATTCTGCCACGTCGCTGTGCCGCAGAAGGTGAGATCAGATGCGGCTGTAGCGCTGAATTTGGGCTGCATTTGGTCAAAATATACTGGGGGGAGTATTTTTTAAGCGCCTTTGTTTTCAAGGAGATGAAGGCGAAAATGAGGCATACCCCCTCATTTCTTTGTTTTTTCGGTATCCGATAAGGTAAAAAAGCACGCTCATGGCCACTTCTGTTTCCCGCACGCCGATCTGGTGTCTGTTGCAGCAACGCGCAACGAATCTGCCCAGCCTGAAAGAATTGTTCCGCGCTGATCCGCAACGATTCAGCCATTTTTCCGCTTCCGCCTGCGGCATTCTGCTCGACTATTCCAAA
Organism: Undibacterium sp. 14-3-2; assembly: GCF_016595265.1. Lineage (NCBI taxonomy): Bacteria > Pseudomonadati > Pseudomonadota > Betaproteobacteria > Burkholderiales > Oxalobacteraceae > Undibacterium > Undibacterium sp. 14-3-2. The sequence continues at coordinate 106,343 of NZ_JAENGS010000004.1, read as the reverse complement.
CAGCGTATCGACACCACGGCGAAGCTGAATCTGCTGGCACTGGCGCGGCAGCAGGATGTCGAAGCGCGGCGCGATGCCATGCTGCGCGGCGAGGCGATTAATCTGACTGAAAACCGCGCAGTGCTGCACACGGTCTTACGTTTGCCGAAAGGTGAAAGTTTTTATCTGCATGGCGACAATATTGCTGCCGACGTGCATAAAGTGCTGGCGCAGATGCGCAGTTTCAGCGATGCCGTGCGCGAAGGGCGCTGGCTGGGCTATAGCGGCAAGGCGATCCGCACGATTGTGAATATCGGCATAGGCGGTTCTGATCTGGGGCCACAGATGGCGTGTATCGCGCTCGCGCCGTGGTCGCAGAAAAATCTGTCGCTGCATTTTGTCTCGAATGTCGATGGCCGCCATGTCGCTGATGCGCTGGCGAATGCCGATCCGGAAACCACTTTGTTCGTGGTCGCCTCAAAAACTTTCTCAACCATGGAAACCCTGACGAATGCCCGCACCGCACGTGAATGGATGCTGGCGCATGGTTGTCCGGCAGAGCAGATTCGTCAGCATTTCGTTGCCTTGAGTACGAATGTGAAAGCGGCAGTCGATTTCGGGATCGCCGAAGAAAACGTCTTTCCGTTCTGGAACTGGGCAGGTGGGCGTTATTCGATGTGGAGCGCGATCGGCTTGTCGATTGCCTTGTATGTCGGCATGGACAGGTTTGAAGAAATGCTGGCTGGCGCGCATGAAATGGATCTGCATTTTGCGCAGGCACCGCTGGAGCAGAATCTGCCGGTGCTGATGGCGCTGATTGGCGTCTGGAATATTAATTTCCTCGGTTTGCATGCCTTGTCGATTGCGCCTTACCACCAGCGCATGACGCGCGTGCCAGCCTATCTGCAACAGCTGGAAATGGAAAGTAATGGCAAATCGGTCACGCGTGAAGGTCAGCGTGTCGATTACACGACCTCGCCGATTTTGTTTGGCGAAGCGGGCACCAACGGGCAGCACGCGTATTTTCAATTGCTGCATCAGGGAGCGACGATTATCCCAACGGACTTCATTGTTGTGGCCGATGATGATGCCGGTTTACCCGGACATAATCAGGCCTTGCTGGCAAATTGTTTCGCGCAGTCGAAAGCGATGGCAATCGGTAAAAGCAGGGAAGAAGTGCGCGCCGAACTCGGTGATTTGCCGGAAAAAATGTTGGCGCCGCGCGTGTTTGAAGGCAATCGCCCGACATCGACGTTGCTGCTGGATAGCCTCACGCCGCGCTCACTGGGCGCGCTGATTGCGCTGTACGAACACAAAGTATTCGTGCAATCGGTGATCTGGGATATCAATGCATTCGACCAATGGGGTGTAGAGCTGGGAAAGTCGCTCGCGCAGCAATTGATCAGCCTCGATCCGGCGGCAGTCAAGGAAGATTACGACAGTTCGACCAAAGGCTTGTTACACGCAGTGAAACGCAGTCAGAAGCTCAAAAAAGCTGCCTGAAATCAGTTGCAAACGATTTACTTAAGCAGGCGGGAGGCGCTGCAGCCGTGTTTTTCGACTGTATGAGCACCGGCAGACATAGCTACGCTGTAAGTCTGTCGTCAACCTTGCTGGGTATGCTCGGTTTAACTGATCATTTTCTGAGGTGGGTTGAAATTTTCTGAATGTCACCGGAATCCGGTGGAAATCCTCAGAAAAAATGACTGCATAGACTATCGGACGCTGCGAATGACTTCGCACAAAGCTTGCAAGATTTTTCATCAATCCGCTGACCCGGCTAACGTACAATTTTCCCAGCACGTATTTTCACTTCCATTACTAACTCAACATGACCGATAAAGACGATGATAAAGACCAGAGCCTGCGTGAAGATATTCGCCGGCTGGGGCGCCTGTTAGGCGATACGGTAAGAAATCAGCATGGGGACGACGCTTTCGACCTGATAGAGCGGGTGCGTCAGAACTCGATACGCTTTCGTCGTGATGCCGATCAGGCCGCACGCGTCGAGCTGGAATCTACCCTGAATACGCTGACCAACGACCAGACCACGCAAGTAATCCGGGCGTTCAGCTATTTTTCACATCTGGTAAATCTGGCCGAGGATCAGCATCATATTCGCCGTTCGCGCGCGCATCAGATCGCCGGTTCGGCGCCGCGTCAGGGCAGTCTTGCGTTCACGATCGACGCTTTGTACAACACCGGTCACAGCACGCAGCAGTTGCTGGATTTTTTTGAGCATGCGCAGGTGGCACCGGTGCTGACCGCGCATCCGACTGAGGTGCAACGCAAGAGCATACTGAATTGCCAGATGGTGATTACCCGTTTGCTGGATGAACGTGATCGCATGCAACTGACGCCGGAAGAATCGAGCGCGAATGAGGAAGCGCTGGCGCGCGCCGTGCTCACGCTCTGGCAGACGCGCATGTTGCGTATGTCGAAGCTGTCGGTGCTCGACGAAGTGGAAAACGGCCTGAGTTTTTACGACTACACTTTCCTGCGCGAATTGCCGCATCTGTATGCGGGGCTGGAAGATCTGCTGGCGTCTAAAGATCCGTCATTACAGCAAATGGAATTGCCGAGTTTTATGAAAATGGGCAGCTGGATCGGTGGCGACCGCGACGGCAATCCTTTCGTGACCGCCCCCATTCTGGAAAAAACACTGGCAATGCAGGCGACGCGTGCATTCAAGTTTTATCTTGAAGAGATACACACGCTGGGTTCGCAGTTGTCGATGGCAACTTTGCTGGTGAAAGTGTCCGACGATTTGCTGGCGCTGGCCCAGCGTTCGCCCGATCATTCGCCGCATCGTGCCGATGAACCGTATCGCCTCGCGATCAGCGGTATTTACGCGCGTCTGGCAGCGACTTATACACAATTGCTCGGTTTGTTGCCGACGATACCGCCCAGTGGTGACGCGACGCCGTATGCGTATGCCGAAGAGCTGGCAGCCGATCTCGATATCATTCACCAATCCTTAATCAGCAATGGTTCTGCGGCGATCACCCGTGGCCGCTTGCGCCATCTGCGTCGTGCGGTGCGAGTGTTCGGTTTCTATCTGGCGCCGCTCGATTTGCGCCAGAATTCCGATGTGCATGAACGTGTGGTTGCCGAGCTGTTGCAAGCCGCGAATCCGGAAATCGATTACCTGTCTTTGAATGAAGATCAGCGGATTGAGGTGCTGGTCAAAGAGATCAGTTCGGCGCGACCTTTGGCATCGCCGTATCTGACTTATTCTGAAGAAACGCAATCGGAACTCGCCATCTACCGCGCTGCTGCGACGGCGAAACAACGCTACGGTGATGGCGCGGTACCGAATTGCATCATCTCAAAAACGGATGGCGTTTCTGATATGCTGGAACTGGCTTTGCTGCTGAAAGAGGCGGGTTTGCTGCATCCGGCAGAAGGGCGTCTCGATGTGAATATCATTCCTCTGTTTGAAACCATCGAGGATTTGCAGAACAGTGCGCCGGTGATGGACAGGCTGTTTGCGATTCCTGCTTATGCGCGTTTGCTCGCCAGTCGTCAACAAGCACAGGAAGTGATGCTCGGTTATTCGGATAGTAATAAAGATGGCGGCTTCCTGACTTCCGGCTGGGAATTGTATAAAGCTGAACTTGATCTGATTCAGGTGTTCGCGCGACATCAGGTGCGTTTGCGTTTGTTTCATGGCCGCGGTGGTTCTGTCGGTCGTGGCGGTGGCCCTAGCTATCAGGCAATACTGGCGCAGCCTGCCGGTGCAGTGCAGGGGCAGATTCGTCTGACGGAACAAGGTGAGGTGATCACTGCGAAATATGGTAATCCGGAAGTCGGTCGCCGCAATTTGGAGGTGCTGGCCGCCGCGACGATGGAAGCGAGTTTGCTGGCGCATCAAGAAGCGCCGCCACGTCCGGAGTTTTTATCGGCAATGGAAGAGTTATCTGCGCATGCCTTTAAAGCCTACCGTCATCTGGTCTATGAGACCGAAGGTTTTGAGCAGTATTTTTGGGAATCGACGGTGATTTCTGAAATTGCTGGTCTGAACATCGGCAGTCGGCCGGCGTCACGCAAAAAATCGACAGCGATTGAAGATTTACGTGCGATTCCGTGGGTCTTCAGTTGGGCGCAATGCCGTCTGATGCTGCCGGGCTGGTTTGGTTTCGGTGCTGCCGTGCAGGCCTATTTGCAGGCACATCCGGACCATGGTTTACAGACCTTGCAAGCGATGTTCCGCGACTGGTCTTTCTTCAGTACCGTGCTGTCGAATATGGAAATGGTGTTGGCAAAAAGTGATATCGGCATTGCCAGCCGCTATGCTGAACTGGTGAAGGATGACAGCTTGCGCCAACGGATTTTCCCACGCATTCAGGCTGAACATGCATTAACGATAGAGGTATTGAAGTCGATTTCCGGGCAGGACGAATTATTGGCAGCGAACCCTTTGCTGGCGCGTTCGATAAGGAATCGTTTCCCTTATCTGTCGCCACTGAATCACGTACAGGTCGAGTTGCTCGAACGTTTCCGGCAGGGCGATACGGACGAACGGGTGCGCCGTGGCATACATTTATCGATTAATGGTATTGCAGCTGGTTTGAGAAACAGCGGCTGATCCGTTGATCGATGCGGAATAATGGATGCAAAAAAAAGCCTCTCGATTTGAGAGGCTTTTTTTATGCGAACTGGCGGCAGAGCATCAGAGTATCAGAACATAAGGCCGCCGCCTTTGCGGAATAAGGCAATGTCAACGTAACTCGACATCCGGTAGCTGCCTTCGTGCGGGGTCAGCAGTATACCTCCCAGATCCATCGTCGATTTCTGGTTGGCGATGGCTTGCAAACCGTCTTTACCTGATTTCGATAACTGAATCGCTTTTGCGAGGGTCTTGGCGACGACGAAACCCTCAAATGTCAGTGAGGATAAATCTTCGTCACGGAATTTTTTCATCATATTGCTGTGCTCGATCTGCACGATGGATTTCTTGCCTTGAGGATTTGGTATGACCTGTGAAAACACGGTCCATTCCAGTGATTTGGCACCGGCGACTTCTGCCAGCGTATCGAGGTTGGTCAGTGACATCCCGGCGACAAATGTTCTTGGCGCATATTTACGGAATTCTTTTAAGAACAAACCCGTACTCAAGGTATCTGCGACGACGATGACGATATTTGGATTTGCTTTCGACAATGCGGCTGATTCACGCTCAATATCGGCAGGAGAACTATTGATGTGCACAATGCCGCTCATCTGCATTTTGCGTTTTTTCACTTCGTTACTCACGTATTGAAACATGTCCTGATTGACGCTGTTTTCCTGCACAGCGATGCCGACGCTTTTGATGCCGAGTTTGTCAAAGTAAGAGAAAATATATTGCATTTCCTGCTCAGGGCTGGGACGCCAGAATAAGACACGATTGCCATAGCTTTTGACAGAGCCTATCAATGGTGCAAACAAGGTTTGTCCACTTTGCACAAATTTAGGCGAGCTGACAACGGCGTCTGTCACTGGTGCCCCGATGCCGCCCAGCATGTATTCTGCTTTATCTTTTTCCAGCAGTTCGGCGACTGCTTTGACCGATTGTGCCGGGATGCCCTGATCGTCTCTGGCGAGATACTTCACTTTTCGTCCATTAATGCCGCCGCTGGTATTCAGACTATCGAAATAGGTGGTGATACCTGCCACATAGTCGCGGCCGATACTGCCATTCGGGCCAGATAAATCAATGGCCTGTCCGATAATAATCTGGTTGTCCTGAGCATAAACCACAGAACTGAGCAGATTGCTGATGAAAACGAGAATGATGGCAAGCTTGCTTGAGAGGACTCTCATATTGAATTTTTGTCGATTGTTGCGGTGCACAGAAGTTTGCCATTGAATTGTTACTACATGACTACATTGCAATTTCACAATCAAACAGGGAGGGCGCTGACTCTGCTTTTGTTTGCGACAGATATGTTTATACTGGCGCTACTATTATTTTAGGGTGCCGCAGATGGCTCAGAACATACTTGGTGTGGTTGGATGGTCAGGCAGCGGAAAAACGACGCTGCTGGAATTTCTGGTGAAGGAGTTGTGTACTCTTGGTCATAGTGTCAATGTGGTAAAGCATAGTCACCATGACATCATTATTGAGCCACCCCAAAAAGATAGTGCGCGCTTTCGCACCGCCGGCGCGGCAGAGGTTTTATTGGTTTCGCCTTATCGCTATGTTATGACACGCGAACTGCGTGGAGAGAGTGAGCCAGCGCTGATGGATATTTTGCCAAGATTGTCGGCATCTGATCTGATTTTTGTTGAAGGGTATAAATGGGAAGCCATTCCCAAAATCGAAGTGTATCGCCCGGCGCTTGGCAAACCTGCCATTTTTCCTGATGATCCGCATATTGTTGCAGTTGCTTCGGATGTGGCCGCCCCAGAGAATCTTCGCCCTGGCCTGGCCTGGCTGGATTTAAACAAGACGACAGATGTGCTGAAATGGATACTTGCTGAATTGCACGAGAAAAATTTTTCGACATCTTTAAAATAAAATTAAAGTAAACCTTATCTTCAGCCGTTAATAGAAACGTTTGATAAGGAGAATTGTCATGGATGTTACAGGTATAGCAAATGTTGCAACGACGCTCGCAGATGTTGGTACCAGCCAGGCAGTGAGTATTGCTGTGTTAAAAAAAGCAATGGATCTCCAGACTGAAAACGCTACCGCATTAATTCAGGCGATTCCGAATGCGAATCAGGTGCAAAATCTTCCGCCGCATCTTGGACAGAACATCAATACCACAGCTTAACTGGTCGTATTGCCGCTCAGCAGCGAAGTAGTTAATACGTTTCTCAAAACAGCGCACTTTTAAGTGCGCTGTTTTTATTTGTCAGATGATCTTTCGCAAGCAATCTTTGAACTGATCAGCCATAATCTCGCTACTTCATTGCACAGGAAAAAACATGACACAAAATACCTGGGGTTGGTCAGACCGGCTGAATTTAAGTTACGCACCGATGGACGATATTCATCATGAATTCGTCGAATTATGCGCGGCATTGTCTGAAAATAATCCTGATACATTTATTCAGCGTCTGGATGCACTGATCGCGCACTCGATTGAACATTTTGAACAGGAAAATCGCTGGATGGAAGAAACGGCATTTCCACCTGCGGGTTGTCACCGGCAAGAACACGAAGCGGTGCTGGAAGTGATGCGCGAGGTGCGTCGCCGTGTTGAAGAGGAGGGCGATAATGAATTGGCGGCGCGTCTTGCTGAAGAGTTGCCGCACTGGTTTGAACATCATGTTGATACGATGGACAATATGCTTGCCCGTTTTATGGCGAATCTGACGGCAGATTCAATCTCTGGTGATGTGCAGGAAAAAGCGTCTGCCTGATTAATATCAGTCAGCGAGGACGCGTATTTCTACATCACCAAGGCGGACAACCTGACCTGCACGGATCTTGGCTGTTTTACGCAATTCCTGTTGCCCGTCAACGCTGACATCGCCGCTGGCAACGATGACTTTGCCAGCGCCGCCGCTTTCGCAGATGCCGACTAATTTCAGTAACTGGTTTAATTCTACAAATTCGCCATTCAGGCTAAAACTCAGTTTTTGCATAGGATCTCCGTTCAGGCATTCAAAAAAGGGCGCAGCATACACCAATTCAAGCTGAGTCGGGAATTTGCCTGATCTGACTGCGCGTTTCATACACAACTGATATTTTGCCAGCATACAGACGATAAAATTCATCGCTGAGTAAAACATTGTCGCCACCCCGATTTGATTTTACTATTACTCGATATGGCGAGCCGGGCTGACTTTTTATTTGCACCCGATGATGTCCTTTGTTATTTTTGTTGTGGTCAGATGTCGTTATCAGAGATTGTAGTGTGCCATCTTTACATCAGACTATGTTACTTTTCAGGATATACAAATGAAGAATAAAGCAATAATTACCGCCGCGCTTGCAGGCTTGATCGGCTCATCCCATGCGTCTGCAGCTGAGCCTGTGAAGAAAGAGAAGTGTTACGGTATCGCGAAAGCGGGGCAGAACGATTGTTCGTCAAAATCAGGCTCGCATTCCTGCGCGGGTCAGGCCAAGAAAGACAATGATCCTGATGAATGGAAAAAAGTACCGGCAGGCACGTGCGAAAAAATGGGTGGAAAAACTGATGCGCCTAAGAGCTCTTAATTAGTCGTTACATCTATTCAGTTGATCCTGCAGATATGCACGGAAAATTTTCCGAGTCCATGAATCCTCATCCTGTCGGTGCCGGTGTCGGCCTGCGTACGCAGCACTATCAGGATTTTCTGACTGCGCCGGTAAATATTCAATGGCTGGAGGTGCATGCGGAAAATTACTTTGGCGACGGCGGGTACGATCTTCATGTTTTACAGCAGTTGCGTAAAAACTATCCTGTCAGCTTGCATGGCGTTGGCCTTGGGCTGGGCTCCGCAAATGGATTTCAAAAAGAACACATTGCAAAGCTGAAACGACTGATCGGATATATCCAGCCTTGTCTGGTTTCGGAACATCTGTGCTGGGGCGCGGTAGCAGGACGAAGTTTGAACGACTTATTACCCATGCCTTTGACCCGGGAATCATTGCACTTGTTTTGCGATCGGGTTGATCATTTACAAAATCAGTTGCAGCAGCGTGTGTTGATTGAAAACGTTTCTACTTATGTTCGTTTTCTGCATGACGAGATGAGTGAGGCTGAGTTCTTATGCCAACTGGTGCAATCTACGGGATGCGGCATTTTGCTTGATATTAATAATTTATACGTGAATCAGGTAAATCACCACGAGAGTGCACTCTCGGCCCTTGACTGCATTACTTCACTACCCGCAGGTTCTGTGGGAGAGATACATTTAGCCGGTCATTTACAGGTGGATGACTGTCTGATTGATAATCATGGTTGTTGTATTGCGGAACCAGTGTGGCAGTTATACGCGCAGGTATGTGAAAGCTTAGGCTCTGATGTCCCGGTACTGATCGAATGGGACACCGATATTCCTGCGCTATCTGTTTTGCTCGGTGAAGCTGAAAAAGCAATGCAAATTCAGACTGGGTCAGTCAGGTCATTTCAGGTTAAAGGACTCGTATGACGGCGCGTGACCTTGCGAGCGTACAGGCGCAATTTGCGGCGGCACTGTTGCAACGACAAAGCACGGTCAACGAGGATTTGCCGTTAACCGAATTGTCACTAAGCAGGTTTTCATATTGCCGCAATAATCTGGCGGCCATATGGTATGCCACGTTAAAAAATGCTTATCCGGTTTTACATCAACTTGTCGGGAATGATTTTTTTTGGCAAATGGCAAGTGAGTATGGATATGCCTATCCTTCGAAGTCTGGTGAATTGAATGAGTTTGGCGCAGATTTACCTTTGTACCTGACAATGTCGGAAAGCAATACTGATTATCCGTATTTTGCAGACGTCGCAAGATTAGAGTGGCAACTGCATCGTTCGTATTATGCGGCGAACTCTCCGGCTTTGAGCTTACCGGTGTTTATCGAAGCAACAGTGTCGCGTGGCCTGAATTTATCCTCTGCAATTTTGCAAAATCATCCGGCGGTGAGTTTGTATGCATCGTCCCTGCGCGGGCTTGATATCTGGCTTGCGCACCAACAATCCGACGTTATTGCTTTTCCATTGCTGGCGGGGCCGCCAAACTATGGATTAATCGTAAGACAGAACTGGAAACCACAAGTCCATCGATTGGAAAAGACGGAGTGGGCAGTGTTAAGTAAATTGTTTCAGGGAGAGAGTCTTGAAAGTGCACTGGACTACGCCCTGCATCAAGACTGTGAATTTCCGATTCAGGCCAGTCTGAACCGTTGGTTTCATTTGGAAATATTTTCAGATGTGGTTCGCTTTTGCGAAGATTAACGGCCAAGCCCCTTTGCCGAAAACAATTGTGAATTTATACTGTCAATTCATCTACATCTATTATTCCATTTAGGGTGTAAACATTTTAAGAATGTTTCCTCTAGATTTATCAATGTAGCTATTAATACATCTGCGCAGGTGACATACTACGCGGTAAGTTTTTAGAACGCTCGTTCCTTTATCTTTTAAGTCAGCGTTTTTAGTAACTTACATACAAATTCTTATAGGAGAGAGACACTCATGCGTCATTATCAAATCGCGCTCAGCCTGTTGTCCGCAGCCGTTTTATCGGCTTGTGGTGGCAGTGGCAGCGAAGGCCCGGCTATTAATACTTCGGTTGCTCGCGGAACCTTATATGCAAACCCACCTAATCTTGTGCCAATTCCACAAGCAAGTGGTCCAGCGCTCACGAAATTAGATCCAGTCGTCTTTAAAGCAATGCTGGAAGCCAAAAAACCAGGTTTGACGCAGGTGACTGGTACTCCTAAGTGTGAAATTTCCACTTACTACATGAAATATGCAACTGTTGGCGGTGCAAACGAAGCAACTGATGCAACAGGCGCGATTATGGTTCCTTCTGGCAGCGACCCGGCATGTACTGGTCCACGTCCAGTATTGTTATATGCTCACGGCACAACAGTTGAGAAGTCTTTCAACATGGCTAATTTGAGAGATAACTCGGAAGCATCCCTGGTTGCTGCAATGTATGCAGCGCAAGGCTTTATCGTTGTTGCTTCAAATTTTGCCGGTTACGACGTATCTTCACTGACGTATCATCCTTATCTGAACGCGGATCAACAAGCTGACGATATGGTGGATTCATTACGTGCTGCCCGTGCTGCATTTCCAAGAATTAATGCGCAGGACTCAGGTAAGTTAGTCATCGCTGGTTATTCACAGGGCGGTCACGTGGCGATGGCAACGCAACGTGCTATGCAGCAAAAATATGCATCCGAGTTTAAAGTCACAGCTTTAGCCGGTATGTCTGGTCCGTATGCGATGGCTTTATTGGGTGATGCGGTTTTTGCGGGTAGTCCGAATGCAGGTGGCACCGTATTTTTGCCAATGATAACAACAGCATGGCAGAAATCTTATGGCAACATCTACGCGTCGGCGAATGAGATTTATGAAGATAAATATGCCACAGGAATTGAAACCCTGATTCCAGGTGGATTGACAATGACCGATTTGTTCACCACAGGTAAATTGCCTTCTTTAGCTATGTTTGCTAAAGACTCTTTGCCAGGTCCTTCAACACCGGCATTCAGTGGATTTTTTGGTGATGGTAACCTGATTAAAACGAGCTATCGCAATGCCTACCTTGCAGATGCTCAGAAAAATCCATGTGGTACAAATCCAGCGGATCCGTTGAATTGTTCACCAGCTAACGCTTTCCGTAAAGCCGGAGTCAAAAACGACTTGCGTAATTACGTTCCAAACGTCCCTGTCATGTTATGCGGTGGTGGCAGCGATCCTACAGTGTTTTTTGCCAGCACACAGGCTACAGCGGGATTCTTCCTCGCCAAGGGTTTCCCAAGCGCATATCTGACAACGCTTGATGTGGATACAAATCCAACCAGCGCAGCGGATCCTTTTGCTGCCGCAAAAGTTGGTTTTGCTCAGTCTAAAGCAGGTGTTATTGCTGCTGCGGTTGCAGCAAAACAAGATCCTGCTACTGCTGTTGCCAGTGTGTATCACGGCACTTTGGTTCCTCCGTTCTGTAATGCTGCAGCACGTGGTTTCTTCCAACAAGTTCTGGCTAAATAATCGGGAGAATGACCATGAAAAAAACTAAAATGATTGCAGCACTGGCGTTAGCTTTGTCAGCTTCTTCCGCTTTTGCTTACGACAACACAGTGAAAGCTGGCGTCATCGGACTTTGGATTCATTCCGACTCGCCGGATTTTACAAGTAATGGCCCAGCTTATTTGACGCCACAGCCTGCCGGCTTAACCGTTGGTGATGGCAAGACCTTGATGTTTGGTTTTACACGTAAATTGAACGATCACTTCGATCTCGATTTTACTGCTGGCTTACCTCCTGAGCATAAAGTGTATGGTCGCGGCACGATGGGGCCGTACGGAGTCATTGCGAAAGTTAAGCAACGGGCGCCGACGCTGTTCGTGAACTACAACTTTGGTGCGCCATCTGAAAAGATACGTCCATTTGTTGGTCTCGGTCTTAACTACACACAGTTTTTTGACGCAACTACAACACCATCGAATGATATCGCTACCGGTGGTCCGACAAAGTTGAGTTTGAAAGAGTCGTTTGGTCTTGCTGGTCAAGTCGGTATCAAATATCAATTTGATGATCGCTGGTCTGTCACTGGTGCTATTGTTGCAGCGAAAGTGAAGACCGATCTGACGGCGATTACTGGCAGTATTGAGCGCAAAACGACAATTGATTTCAGACCTGTAGTTGTGACGCTCGGTGTCGGTTACAGCTTTTGATAAAAACAGTGGTTTGAAATAAAAAAGGGTTCGATATTCGAACCCTTTTTTTCATCCTGCGTCTGCGAAAAGATCACGCTGCCACTTGATTTCTGCCTGCATCTTTCGCGCGATACAGCGCCGCATCCGCGGTTGAAATCAATTGCAAAAAGTCTTGTTCGGCTTGAAGTGTCGCAACGCCGAAAGAACCCGTGATATGTGGCAGCGGCTTTTTCGCATCAGGGAATACTTTGGTCTTGCTCAAGCGGGTACACAAACGCTGAGCTACCCCTATCGCCGCTTTTTGAGTGGTTCCCGGCAAAATGACGATCATTTCTTCACCACCGTAGCGAGCGGCAAAATCGGTTGGCCTTAATCCCGCATTCAATACTTTAGCCGCTGTTTGCAATGCGTCATCGCCCAGCAAGTGGCCGTATTCGTCATTGAAGCGTTTAAAATGATCCAGATCGACCAGAATAATACTGAGTGGATTACCACTCACATGTGCGTGTTCTATCATCGGTGGTAGCTGTGCATTCAACCAGGCGCGGTTATGCAGTCCGGTCAAGCCGTCAACCATGGATAACTGGCGATAGAATTCGCCGACTTTTTGCCTACTGCGGATTTGCGCGTTTGCAGTACGGATTCTGAACGATAAAAGTTGCAACAGGTTACGTGCCACACCGTTAGATTGATCGATCAGTTGCCATAAGGTTTCAGCTTCAATGACAAGCAGGTCACTATCGGATAATGCAGAAATTGTTGCTGAATGAATTTCCTCATCCAGTACGGATATTTCACCGACACATTCCCCCGGCAGATACTGGGTGATGGAATTTTCTATGTGATTATTGTCTTCATTGAGTTTGGTTATGCCGAGAGCGCCATTCAGTACGATGAACAGACGGGAGCCAGAGCTGTTTGCATCCAGTACGATTTGTCCGGCTCTTGCTTTTACGATCGGACAATCTTTGATGATATTCCGGATGAGCTGAAGATTTTCATCAGTTATATCGCGAAATAAATGAATATCTTCGATCCGGTATTTCGCATCTTTAAAATACATCAATTGTTCCAAAATCGTTTTATCCAGATACATGAGTCAATAATCGTGTTCAAATTAAAATCTGATTCAGTGCCTCAACCCGCATTTCAGTTTCACGGAATATGCCAAGGTACTCTGTTTCGCTAAGGGCTAGCGTATCCCAAGCATGTGCTGACAGCAAGGGGACAACATCATTTTTTTCATCGGCGAGATCGAGCGCATGCACCACAGCATCTGCGACGTGGACAACAGATGCCAGTGGATGTATGCCGGCTATGTCCGGGCAATGGTGGCCTCTGATCGCATCCTGAATTGCTTCTGCAAAAAACCATTGCTGCGCTAGTGCCAGCCCCGCATCGACATGGTCTATGCCCATGATTTCACGTTCCGCATCAAGCAAATAACAATCCTTGAGTTGCCGATGCTTAATGACTTCTGCATATTTTTCAGGATAATAGGTCACCAGAACCAAGCGACCAATGTCATGCAAAAGTCCTGCCGTAAACGCAAAATCATGTTTCATGTGAAGTGCCCGGGAAATTAATTCAGCACAAATGGCGGTTGCCACGCTGTGTCGCCAGAAAGCCTGAAAATTAAATCCCTCGCAGTACGATGCAGAGCTGCGGTTGGCAAGTATCGTCAGACGAACCAGATTCTTGATCTTTTCAACACCGAGCAAGGCAGTTGCCTGCTGAATCGTCACTACTCTTGAATTAACACCAAAATGTGATGAGTTGACCAGACGCAGTACCTTGGCAGTGATGGCATGGTCCATCGCAATCTTTTCGTTGATTAAATCCAGACTGCTGTTTTCATCTTCCAGAACGGAGACCAGCTCACGCGCAACGGCTGGCAGCATTGGCAGATCTTTCATATGCTTGATCATGTCCTGCAGAAGCGCATTTTTTTCAACATCTGTTTTCATGTTGAGTCTCCTTCGCGGTAATGCTGTATGTATTTTTGTAGCAGATTCAGAGGTCTTTCGGCAGGATACTTCCGAAACAACAATGGAATACGTTCAATTTTATGTTGACGCTCTTCCAGCTCGTCCGGGCTGGGGGTATTGTCTTTCTCTATGCATAGCTGACTGATTCCATGCGTCGCAAGGGAATGCAGCATGTTTTCGCTTAAAGTTGTTCCGGCAGGAAGCAGAATATGACCGACCTTATCAAGCAAATCATCTGCCAGTATCATCCCGGCAGTAACCTTGTTCAGCGATAAGTAATGACTATGTTTGTTCATTTTGCAGGCTCCCGATTCAGGTGCTTATCTCATCACACATATTGCCGGATATTTGGAAACGCGAAATGTTCTTCATTTAAAAAATCTACATTTTGCAACAGAGTGATCATGCTTTCTTTGCATACATCCAAGCGAACTGCTTATCTCAGTGGCTATACTACACCTCATCTTGAAAGTTTCTATTGATACATGTTCACAAATATATATATAAAGGTCGGAAACAGTGAGTAATCTTTTATTGCACAGGCCACGTCTGGTGGCTACTTTTTTGATCGCGACAATAGTGGCAGTATTTTTACCCGAGACCTGGGCATTTTCAACGCGTGCGTTATTTTGCTGGAATATCGGCGTGTGGTCGTATCTCGCTTTGATGGCATGGTTGATGGTTCGTGCAAAAAATTACCATGTCCGCGAGATGGCGATGGAAGAAGATAACAGTGCGGTTGCTGTACTCGCCTTATTATCAATTTCAGCAACGATCAGTCTTGTGGCGATTGTGATAGAACTGACTGGTACCCGTGCATTAGCACCAGACCTGCGGGCGCTTAAATATATATTTGCAGGAGTCACCGTCTTGGGTTCCTGGGCTTTACTGGGTGTGGTGTTCTGCTTCCATTACACGCTGTTGTTTTACAATTCTCCGGAACAGCAGCGAGCATTGCGTTTTCCGGATAATGAACAGATGCCAGACTATTGGGATTTTCTTTACTTCTCGTTCACGATTGCGGTTGCCGCACAGACTTCCGATGTTTCTGTCGCTTCCCATAGCGCGCGTAAAACGGTGTTGGCGCAATCTGTGTTGAGTTTTTTCTTCAATGTTGCCGTGCTGGGGTTTTCTATTAATATTGCGGCCGGACTCGTCGGCAACTAAATCAAGCATTAGTCTTCTCTGTGATGATGTCTGCGTCGCTCTCTCCATTCATGCTCTTCATACCGATCTGCCCGCCAGACCTCACGCTCGCGCCAGGGCCGGCCATAGTTTTGTTCGACGTACTGATGATACACATACGGTTGAGGTGAACTCAGTACGACAGGAATGCCACCGAAACGTGCATCGATATTAATGAAATAAGGGAGTCGGCTATTTGCTTCCCATCTGCGTCCATCTGACCAATACCATGTTTGCGATTGTGGCGAGAAGTACACCTGACGTGACGGGTAATAAATATAATTGTAGTTCCGGACTGGCTCTGCTTCATACCTGTCGTGATGCCAATGGCGCCAGCTGTGATCATGAGCTTCCGCAATCTGCCAGACGCCGGCAGTGAGCACGCAGGCAATGATGGCGGTGACTGTTTTAAATCTGAAATTAGACATGTCATTTTCCTGAAACGGGGTGATCAGATAACGTCTTGTGACTCGCCCTCGCTGACAAAAGAAAATAAATACTCAGGAAAATACTGCAACAAACTGTTACTGCTATACCTCGTACTTATACCTGAATCCGAAAAAATCATTCGGCGGTACTTTGTTTTCATGTTAAAAAGATTCCACTTGTAATCTCATATTCTGGCGCTATGGCACTTAATTATATTTGGATAGGTTTTTTTCTGATCAGCTTTATCGCCGCTTTAGGGCAGTGGATTTATCTCGGCGATGTTGAGGTATTCAAACGGATTATCGATGGTACTTTTGACTCTGCGAAAATAGGTGTGATGGAAATCGCCTTACCCTTGGCCGGTGTCATGACCTTGTGGTTAGGGATCATGAATATTGGTGAGAAAGCGGGCGCCATCAATTTATTAGCGAAAATTATTGGGCCTTTTTTTGCCAGAATTTTTCCGGGCGTTCCGCAGAGTCATCCGGCGAACGGGCATATGGTGATGAATTTTTCGGCGAATTTGCTCGGTCTCGATAATGCTGCGACGCCGTTTGGTCTGAAAGCGATGGAAAGTCTGCAAACGCTCAATCCCAAAAAAGACGAGGCAAGTGACGCGCAAATCATGTTTTTGGTTTTGCATACATCGGGCCTGACGCTGATTCCTCTGGCGATCATGGCGCAGCGCGCGGTTCTCGGAGCGAAAGATCCATCCGATATTTTTATTCCATGTCTGATCGCGACGTACGTCGCAACTGTCGTCGGTCTGATCGCTGTGGCTATCTGCCAGAGAATTAATTTATTTAACCGGGTAGTGATGTCCTGGCTCGGTGGCATCAGTGCTTTTATTATTGGCATGGTCTGGTATCTGAGTCAGCACATGAGCCGCGCAGAAATTGAGGTTTTCTCTAAAGTCAGCAGTAATTTGCTGTTGTTCTCGATTATTGTTGCGTTCATTCTTGGCGCCATGCGTAAAAAGGTGAATGTCTATGAGGCATTTATCGAAGGCGCAAAAGGGGGGATGCAAACGTCGTTGACGATCATCCCTTATCTGGTCGGGATGTTAGTGGCGATTGGAGTACTGCGAAATTCCGGCGTGTTGGGATTTGTTGTCGCCGGTTTTAACTGGTTTTTTACACAGATAGGCGTCAATACGGATTTCACTTCTGCATTACCCACTGCATTAATGAAACCTTTGAGCGGCAGCGGCTCGCGGGCGATGATGGTGGATGCGATGAAAACCTATGGTGTCGATTCTTTTGTCGGGCGTCTGGCTTGTATTTTTCAGGGATCTGCAGACACCACTTTTTATATCGTCGCACTGTATTTTGGTTCTGTCGGCATCCGTAAAACCAGATATGCGATTTCAGTGGGATTGATCGCTGATTTTGCCGGCGTTATCGCTGCGATTTTTGTTGCTTACTTATTTTTCCACTAATTTGATTTACTTCAATGAATGAGGAGGTTTGCTCCTCATTCATTTTATTTGGGAAAAATATTTGTTCTGAAGATCGGGTACTGTTGATATTGCTGATCCCAGGATGAGTGGCGACGGGCAAAGAACTCTAAACGCGCCTGCGGGCTTTTAGCAAAATCGGCATCGTCTTTCAGTTTTTTTTCAAAGATGGATTTGAGTTCAGGGTTAGCCGCCAATTGTTCGCGTGCAACATCTTCCGCGACGTATGCTTCCATGTATTCTTTTTTCTCGAAAGCATTATTGAAAAACCCCCATCTGACGAGTGCATCCGGTGCCTGTGGCTCAAATAGCGCGGCGACCAGCGCAGCTTTAGGTTGAGCAGAGGGAATAAATAAAGAACCTTTGCCAAAAGACGCCTGATCGCCAGTCCATTCCCCTTTTAGTTGCAGTGTTTGATGGCTTTCCGTTGACTGTGGTGACAATATCGCTTTCGTCGCGTTGAAGCGTTCTACTGCGATGTTGTTAAGCGCGTTGCCGAGTGATTGAAATTGTATTCCGTGAGTTCTTAATTTATGAATGACGATTCTGGCGTAGGATGCCGGAACAATATATCCCGCTTGCGGCATCGTGATGTAGGTATCGGGGATAATTTCATCGCGCAGTTTGACTTGCCATATTTGTGGCTTGCTTTCGTCGTATCTCGTCATTAATGCACCGGAAATTTCTGACGGCTTTCTGGTGTATGCATAACCCCGGAAATCAATCAGGTGAGATTTATCCGTCGTCTTGTAAGTAACAGGGACAGGTTTGCCTGCCATTTTTATTGAGCGTAAATCTGCTTCTGAGGCGATTTTTTCCCATTCATTACCGTATCGTGCAACTTGTTCCAGAATGGAGGTGATCGTATTTTTGGTAATTCTGACCCGGGCCGCGTAATTTTTCCAGGAATGGGTTTCTACCAGTATGCCAAAGCGATTTCTTAATTGAAAATAGCCGTGTGAAAAGCGCGGCGCAGGTACTCCGTCAACAAATCCAGACGCTGGATCATCTTCCTTGTCAAACGACATGTAAAACGGTTGAGGCAAAGAGCCCGTCTTGCTGAGATCCGCCAGTACATTTTCCTGCAGTTTTTTTCCTGCTGCTTTTAAGCCTTCATCTCCTGCGTGCAGCGGTTCCACCTGAATTGAAATGTCATGCTCAAATTTTGCCCCGTCAGTAACATGCAGATCAACGTTAACCAAAGGGTCCCAGTGATTGATCAGGCGCAACATAGATTGCATTTCAACGGTATCTGCTTTGACGTAATCACGATTCAGATTGTAGTTCTGTGCCGTGGTACGCCACCCCATTTCTTCAGGCCCGCGCTGGTTTGGTCGATTCCAGCGACCAAACCTTTCATGTCCATCAACGTTGAACACGGGAATAAAAATAAACACCTGTTTATCTAAAATGTCGTTTGTTGCCGTGTTGTCCAGTAACTCTCTTAAAGCAAAAAATCCAGCGTCCTTTCCATCAATTTCGCCTGCGTGAATTCCTCCCTGAATCAAGGTAACGGGAATATGCTTTTCTTTTGCAAGATAGGGGGTGAACGCATTTGTCCTGGTGGCGATGAGCGCCAGCATCGGACGGCCTTCGGGTGTTCGTCCGAATTCCTGACAACGGACTAGCTTAGGGTAATTTTTCTGGAAATTACGGCAGAGGGTTTCGACTTCTTCGTAACGCCCGGTCTTTTGAAAGTTACTCTGTTCGGCAATCGTACTAAGATTTTCCGCTGCCAGGCAGATACTGCTGCTGAATAAAAATGTTAAATAAATTGGTAAACGTTTCATTGTGAACGAGAGTAAAAGATGGTCGGAATGATCTCTGCGCAAATGCATGCAGGTGTCTGTTTCCTGAAAATCGGGCAAACATGATGCTTGTACAGGTCTTTGCCCTTCGCAATCGCAAACCGACACGCAGGCTTCAACTGGCACCAGATACCTGGTCAATCATTGACAATACGTGCCTGCCACCACTTTGCTTTTGCAAGCAAATTCGGTTCAACTAAAGTTGTTAACTGGCGATTTTCCATTAAGCATTGCCCATTGACCCAGACATGACTGACTTGTTCCCGGCCCGCTGCATAAATAACCTGAGATACGGGATCGAAAACAGGTTGAGTTTCAATGGCGAAAAGGTCGATAGCAATAATATCGGCCTGTTTTCCTGCAATCAGGCTACCTATCCGATCTTCCAGCCCCAGCGCTCTGGCACCTGACAACGTTGCCATCTCTAATGCTGAGTGCGCATCCAGCGCGGTGGGGTCATTTGACTGCGCTTTTGCGAGCAAAGCTGCTAAACGAAGATCACCCAGTAAGTCCAGTTTGTTATTACTTGCGGCACCATCAGTGCCTATACCGACATTGATGCCCGCCGCCTGCATTGCATGGATACGGGCGAAGCCTGAAGCGAGCTTCAAATTGCTGGCTGGATTGTGCGCAATGTGTACGCCGGTACGGGACAGGAGGGAAATGTCGTCATCGTCAGCATGCACCATATGCGCGGCGATCAGGCGATTGCTTAATAATCCTAGTTGATGCAGACGTTGCAGCGGCCTCATGCCGTGTTGTTTCAGGCTGTCACTCACTTCCTCTGCGGTTTCATGAATATGGCAGTGAATTCCCATGCCATGTTTTTCTGATAGTTCAATAATTTTTCTGAACGTATCATCTGCAACGGTATAAGGCGCATGGGGTGCGAGTCTGAATCCAACACCGTCCTGATTCGCAAATGCGGTTGATGCTTCAATCGCTTTATCCAGATATTCGCCAGCATTTTGTGCGAATCCGGTCGGAAATTCCAGAATACTGCAACCGACTATTGTGCGCATTCCTGCTTGCAGGCCAGCTTTTGCCACCGCCTGATGATGAAAATACATATCATTGACTGTGGTTGTTCCGCCACGGATCATCTCAGCCATTGCATACAGCGTTCCATCGAGTACAAATTCATCTGACACATGTTTCTTTTCTGCTGGCCAGATGTGGTGATTCAGCCAATCCATCAGAGCCAAATCATCTGCCAGACCACGCAACAGGCTCATGGCAGAATGGGCATGGAGATTGATAAAGCCAGGGGTCAGCGCATGCTCTTTCAATTCAATGTGTGTGGCGTCCTGATAACGCAAGCGTACATCTGATTCTGGGAGAACTGCTATGATTTTTCCGTTCTGCATTACCAGTGAATGAGCAAGCAACACAGTCGCTTTGGGTTCAACGGGAATCAGATATTTGGGATGTAGGCAGGTAATTGATTTCATGGCATTCCTCTGGACGGGAAGGCCATTATATCGGGCGGATGAGCTTCGCTCAATTTACCGAGAGACGATCTGTTTTAGCTGCGTAAATAATGCAGTGAATGCCACTATGGCAGTTCATAAAAAATACCGTCAGCAGAGCGGTATTTTTACTATCAGCATGTTTAATTCGGTAATTGTTTCGACAGCGCCTTCGCATTCGTCAGCGTATCGTTCAACACAGAAATCAGAAGCGAACGGGTTAATTGTGATTTAGTCGTGTAGCCATCTATTGCAAACTGGCTGCTGACTTTTTCTTCAGGCGCGTAGCCCGGTTGACCAGTGCGTAAGATAATCCGGATGTCATTTTTTCCTAATTTACCACGAACAACTTTGACCAGTTCCAGTCCCGCATCCACTGTCTCCATGACGACATCGAGTAAGATCAGAGACAGGTCATCATTCTGTACAATCAGTTCTTCAGCTTCTTTGGCAGAGTAAGCATGCAGGAATTCCAGTGGACGACCATGAATACGAACACCATTTAACGCAAGTACGGTTGTTTCGTGAACGTTACTATCGTCGTCTGTAATCAGGATTTTCCAAGGATGAACAGCAGTTCCCAGAGAAAAATTCGGTTCATCTTCTTCGAGAAAGTCGATGATGTCGTCTTGCGACTCATCTGGAGATGAGGCATTTTTTCGACGGCAATAAGAAATAAAAAAATCAATATTGCATAGCGAGAGACGATCTGGCGTCTGTCTGTTGCCCATACCGTAATCGGTGCTTTCTTTTCGCAAGCCGGGCATGTGACTGTGTTGTTGTTCCATCAGTGCTCTCCCTAGTGCTTGAAAATATTTGTTTTCAGTTCTTATCTTATGTGAAGTGCCGATCTTTATCAATACTCTGATTGGCTGATGTTATTTCAGCCGAAACTTGTTGTAATAAGTCATTTATTTTTCTGATGTTGTTTGGCAAATGTTAGTATTCAATAGATTTAATACTGATTGAATGCAGGAATCATGACACGCTGCTGCGGTCATCGGGAAGCGAAAAATCCACCTTCTTGATTTGTATTAAAGGGGCGTGACGATTTCGGGGGATATTTAGTATTTTATGTTGCCGACAAACATGTTCTCCTTCAATGGCTTTTCAATTATTTTGTTTTTGTTGACGTCGCTGACCCTGATTCTCCTGAAGCCACCTTTTAAATTGCCACACTCCTTACCGCATTGGTGTGCAGCATTTCTGTGTCTGGCTTGTGCTCAGGCGCTGAGTTTCTCTCGCGCCTGGCCAGTGCTCACCGTCGTACTTGAGAAAATTTTTCTGTTCGGTTTTTCATTTCTTTTTTATCTTGGTCTGCGTACTTTTACGCAGAAAAAAAATGATCAGAAACCGCTCTTGATTGTATTTTTCTTTGCCAGCTTCTGTCTGTTTTTCACGCATTTCAATCCGTCATCGCCATTGTTGGTATCACTGTCAGAAACGATTTTCCCTGCTTTGCTAATGTGTTTGTCAGCATTATCGGTACTGTCAATGCGCTTCCGGTTCGAGCAAGAGTATTGTCAGGGAAAGCACATTGCCTATTTGCTGTCTGGATTGTTATTTGCAGAGGCAATGTTGTTGCTCGGTTCTGTTTTTTATTCCGGACGGGCAGCAGAGCGGCTTGTTGTTGACAATGTATTGCTTTGCATTCAGCTAGTATTAGCGTTTTCGACGATGCTGCTGATGTTGCATCAATCAAACCATGCCAGCAGCGGTCTCACAGGTTCGCAGCCTGAAACACAAAACCGTTTCAAAGAAGTGGCAGGATCTGAGGATCGTGTCGCTTTGTTTGAAACGGTATTTCAATTGGTTCCCGATACCGTAACAATTACCAGACTCGATACCGGTCAATATCTCGATGTGAATCGTAATTGGGAGCCAATGTCAGGGTATTCACGCGAGGAGGCCATTGGGCGTACCTCGACTGAATTGAATTTGTGGGTCAATCCGGAACAAAGAAGAGAACTCGTCGCACGCGTAGCACATGAGGCAGAAGTGAGAAATATGCAAGCGGCATTTCGCCACAAGGACGGGCGCATATTTCAGTGCCGTATTTCAGGTACGCGTTTCAGCTTAAACGGATGCGAATATCTGATGCTGACTTCACGCAATATTGATATGGAAATAGCGACAGAAAATGCGCGCCAGATAGCTGAGACAATGTTGCGGGAGAATGAAAAAAAATATACCACGCTGTTTCAGTTGTCACCCCTGCCTTTGGGGTTAATTGATGTCAGTTCGCATCGAATGATAGAAGTCAATGACGCATGGTTGACGCAGTTTAAATTTGATCATCGTCACGTCATCACAGATGTGCAGATGTGTGATTTCTGGGTGACTCCGGAGCAGCCTGATGCCGCTATCCGGTCTTTGTTGAATCATAAAGAGATAAATCAGATCGAAGTTGTGGTGAGAAACAGCGTTGGCGTTGATGTCATTTGCCTCATGTCTGCACGCCTGCTGGATATGAATTCAAAGACTGTATTTATTTTTTCTTTAATGGATGTGACGCGGCAATATCAGGTGGAGAAAGAAATTCGGGAGATGTCAGCAGAGTTAGAAATTCGCGTCAGGCAGAGGACTCAGAATCTGGAGGATGCGAACGCGGAATTGGCTTCCGTAGTGGAGTCATTGCGTCGGGCACAGGAAAAATTGATACGCTCAGAAAAAATGGCGGCATTAGGCTCGTTAGTCGCAGGCATTGCGCATGAACTGAATACGCCCTTAGGGAATAGTGTGACGGTCGCCAGTACCTTGCAAGATCAGACCACGGAGTTTTCACAGACGCTGACTAATGGGCAATTGAAGCGCTCGGCACTGAATCAGTACATTGAGGTAGCGACGCATGGAACTGAATTATTGATGCGGAATTTAAGTATTGCGCGCGACCTGATCGCCAGTTTTAAGCAGGTTGCCGTTGATCAATCCAGCAGCCAGCGCAGGATTTTTGATCTTGCCACGGTACTCAATGAGATCATCGCGACGCTGTCTCCTATGTATAAAAAGGGACCGTACATTTTAAAAACGAATTTTGCTGAAAAAATCGAAATGGATAGTTACCCGGGGCCCTTAGGACAGATTCTGACTAATTTCGTGACAAATGCATTGATACACGCGTTTGACGGCAGAGATGATGGCGAAATGTCGGCGAATAGTCGCTTGCTGAATGAAAAACAGGTTGAGATTGTTTTTTCGGATAACGGCGTGGGTATTACCGATGCGGACCAAAAGCGAGTTTTTGATCCATTTTTTACTACCAGACTCGGACAAGGCGGATCAGGTCTGGGTATGCACATTGTCTATAATCTCGTGACGGACGTCTTAGGGGGAGAAATTCGCCTGCAAAGCATACCTGGTGCCGGTACCAGTTTTACTTTATTGTTGCCTCTGGTCGCTCCTCACATATCACTTGAAAGTGATGCCATCGCAATCCAATAGAGTCAGTCTTCCATTCTTATCAGTCCACCGGGCAAGGTTGCGGCTGGATTTTTCTTTCTGGTGAACTTTATTTATTGTTATCGGTCTGAGGGAGGCCATTTTTATTAATCGCTTCATCTTTTCATTCCCTTATTTCTATGCGTACACCTGGCTTTCCATTAAGTGTCATTGCTCTTTCTATTCTGCTTGGATTCAATACCGTCGCCATTGCTCAGGAGAGTAAAAATGCGTCTTCTGAGTCTGACTCCTCTAAGCTGCCCAAAAAAGCACCAGTAAAAGCTTTGGATACACCGATGCAGAAGGTGGAAGTGCAGGGGGCCAAAAATTATGATGAACGTCGTCAGGACACTGCAACCAAGATCGTCGTGACACAGGAAGACATCGTTCGTTACGGCGATACTACGGTCGGTGACGTATTGAAGCGATTGCCGGGTATTACCATGGGCGGTGTGCAGGGGCGTGGTGGCGAGATCCGCATGCGTGGCCTGGGATCAGGTTATACGCAGATTATGCTAAACGGTGAGCCGAGTCCGCCGGGCTTTTCTCTGGATTCTATCTCGCCAGATCTGATTGAACGCATAGAGATTATCCGTGCCGCAACAGCAGAGCTAAGCACGCAGGCGATTGCGGGGGCAATCAACATTGTGCTGAAGCGCGCAGTGCAGACTGCACAGCGCGAGGTCAAAGTTGGCGCATCTGAAGACGGCGGTAAGTTTTCCGAGAATGTGAATCTGCAAATTTCAGATAAAGCAGGGCGTTATTCTTATTCTGTCTCCGGTAACTTCAATCATGGTCAATATGAACGGCCATCGACGATAGTTGAATCAGGGGCAGATGTCAGCGGCAAGCCGAATAAGCAAACCAGAACCGATCAGTTGGGCTGGGGGACATTTAACGGCATAGGCCTGTCACCGAGAGTGAATATCTCTTTGGCGAACGGTGATACGTTGACCAGCCAGAGCTTTGTGAATGCCAATCGCTTTGCCGGCTATACGAGCGAGACAAGCCTGCCATTACTCGAAAAATTACCGACCTATTTCAGTGATTTGCAGCGCATAGAATCTGATTTTGCGATGGTGCGTAGCGATCTTAATTGGATACATAAACTGGCTGACAGTGCCAAACTGGAAGTCAAATTCGGCCTGAATTTTAATCGCCGTAATTCAGATGTTGGCTTGCTGGGGTACGGTAAGGAAAAGAATCAGATATTGGACAGGAAAAGCACATCTGACGCATCTGATAAAGGCTTTACCTCGACGGGTAAGTATTCAGCTCCGTTCGTAGAAGACCATGCCTTTGTTTTTGGTTGGGATGGCTCTTACAGCAAGCGTAATGAGCATCGCCTGCAGACGGATATCGTGGCTCCAGGCAGCAATCTGATTGCTTTGCCGCTCAATGAAACTTATGACGCAGACGTGACACGCGTCGCTTTGTTTGCGCAGGATGAATGGAATGTGACTAAGCAATGGTCCGTCTATGCCGGTTTGCGCTGGGAGGCAATTGAAACACGTAATCAGGGAACGGGCTATGATGAAGTCACCAATAAATCGAGTGTGCTGAGTCCGATATTACAGACGCTCTGGAAGATTCCTGGTAGTAAAAATGATCAGGTACGTCTTGGTCTGACACGAACTTACAAGGCACCAAGCAGCGGGCAGTTAATTCCTCGTCGCTACCAGTCGAATAATAACAGCGAGACGAGTCCTGACAGCATCGGTAACCCGAATCTGAAACCTGAGCTGGCATGGGGTATTGATGCGGCATTTGAACATTATCTTGCTGATGGTGGAACGCTGAGCGCCAGCGTTTACGTGAGAAAAATTGACGATATCATCCGTACGAAACTGGATCAGATCAACGGCATCTGGTTTACTTCGCCAGCCAATGATGGTCAGGCGACGACAAAAGGGATAGAGCTGGATGGAAAGTTTCCGTTGCGTTCAATCATGAGTGATGCGCCAGCGATCGATTTTCGTGCCAATCTCTCGTTGAACTGGTCTGATCTGAAAACGGTGCTGGGACCGAATAATCGCCTGGATTCACAAACACCAGTCAGTGCAAATATCGGGATGGATTACAAATTATCGCAAGTTCCCCTGACCATCGGTGGCAATGCCAGTTATCAGAGTGGCGGTTTAGTAAGGATATCTGCTGAACAAACCACGTATTCTGTTCCGAAACGGGTGTTGGATTTGTACGCACTGTGGAAATTTGATCCTAAGACCAATTTAAGAATTTCAGTGGCGAATTTGCTGCATCAGGATAATGTCTCATCCAATACCGTGGTTAACCAGTTGAATGGAACATCTCAGCAAATTCGTTATACCCCAACCACGGTGGCTGTCAGGGCGATGCTGGAACATAAATTCTGAGGGCGCTAAAGACCTGAATTTGCTTTTGTGAAGAAAAACGCCGGCGTTATCAGTCGGCGTTTTTTATTTCGCTTTACTGCGGCAAATGAAGGGCAGGTACTGGGTAGGCAGCGTTGTTTTATCTGCGCCTTTGATTGTCATTTTGTCCGGTGCCTGCGCATTAGCGCAGACCCAGGTTACCGGGACAACATGCGCATCTTCAACGACGGCCGGACGTAAAGAAAGCACTTTGCCTTTTATCGAATTACTGGCGCGATTACCGAAGGTAATATGAACGACACCTTCTTCCACGCTGACGTCGCTGACGAAATTATTGACGATTTTGTCGGAAGAGGGTAATCCTGCAGCAGCATTGTCCGTCGGGAATTTCTGCCCTGCGAGCCAGGCCATTTCTACCGGCTTCTTCGCCACATCAGCCAACGGCATCGCCGCTTCGATTTGTTCGCGGATGACTTTGTATAAATACGATGGGGCAGCCATCG
Source organism: Undibacterium sp. 14-3-2 (assembly GCF_016595265.1). Taxonomy (NCBI): domain Bacteria; kingdom Pseudomonadati; phylum Pseudomonadota; class Betaproteobacteria; order Burkholderiales; family Oxalobacteraceae; genus Undibacterium; species Undibacterium sp. 14-3-2. The sequence goes on along the minus strand of NZ_JAENGS010000004.1, from coordinate 79,445 downwards.
CAGCAAGTATGCCGATGATTGCAATAACTGCCAGAATTTCTAATAGAGTGAAGCCAGATTGTTTTTTCATATTGCACGAAGACGACGGGGAATTTTCAGCAATATAAAGGAAAAACGCAGGATCGCGTAACGAATTCATGTGCGGCATCGGTTTTTTCCTGTTTTCAACTGATCTGCATGACACAATTTTTCCTATCGTTGATAATGCGTGCACTCTTTAATTGCACTGATTTTTGCGCCTGCTTATGAATGATACCGTTCAATTTTTCGGTTTTACGACGACCTTGCTCGAATTACTGTCGTTTATTTTGTCGGTGGTAACCGTTGCGCTGAACATTCGCCAGATACATTGGGCCTGGTTATTCTCGATATTGTCTTCCGGTCTGTATGCCAGCGTATTTTTTGAGGCGCGGTTATATGGTGATATGGGACTGCAATGGGTCTTTATTATCGTTTCTGTGTGGGGCTGGTTTCTGTGGTGGCGAGGCATTGATGGAAGCAGCCAATTGCCAGTATCTGCACTCGGCTTTCGCGAGAGGGTGCTTGCCGTCATCGCATGGGGTCTGGGATTTGCGGCGTTGGCATGGTTTTTAAAGAGTTATACCGATACTGATGTTCCTCTGGCTGATGGCTTTTTGACAGCTGGCAGCTTGCTTGGGCAGGTTTTGTTGTCCAGAAAGAAAATTGAAAACTGGCTTATCTGGATTGTCGTTGATGTCCTGTACGTCGGTTTGTATGTATATAAAAACCTGATGCTGACAGCGGCCTTGTATGCGGTGTTTGTCCTCATGGCGATCGTGGGGCTGCGCGCCTGGAGTAAAACATGTCAGCAGTAAAGTCGAATACACAGCGTATCGCAATTTTAGGTGCAGAATCATCAGGTAAGTCTGCGCTTGCAGAGGCGCTGGCGCAGCGCTATCAGACCGTATGGGTACCCGAGTATTTGCGTGAATTTGTCGAAACACAACAGCGTGTTCCGCGTGAAAGTGAGCAAGTGATGATTGCACGCACGCAGCTAGAGCGTGAGGATGCAATGGCGCCGAAGGCGAATGAATGGTTATTTTGCGATACCACACCATTGATGACTGCAATTTATAGCGACTATTATTTTTCTTCAGCTGGTGATGAGTTGATGGCGTTGGCAGATCAGCATCATTATGACTTCACCGTGGTGACGGCACCTGATCTGCCTTGGGTTGCAGATGACCTGCAAAGAGAATCGCCTGCAGTGCGACAGGCAATTCATGAGCGCGTGTTGGCGGAACTTGAAGAGCGTGAAATTCCTCATTTACTGATAGAGGGAAGTCTTGCACAGCGAGTAGAACAGGTAGAGTTTGCCTTAACATTTCTGATGACATAAAAAATGCCGCTGAGACCAGCGGCATTTTTCTGTGTGATGCAAACAGCATCGGCATCGAAGCTTGATTCTGCTTACTGATTTTCCATCAGGCCTTTCAGATGATCAGCTTTACCCGGATGGCGTAATTTCTTCATTGCTTTCGCTTCGATCTGGCGTATCCTTTCGCGCGTGACTTCAAATTGCTTGCCAACTTCTTCCAGTGTAAATTCGCTCGCGGTTTCAAGACCGAAACGCATGCGCAATACTTTCGCTTCGCGCGGGCTTAATGAGTCGAGTGCTTCTTTCAGTTTTTGCTGAACCGAGGCTTGCATCGCGGCAGCCATCGGCGACATTGTCATGCTGTCTTCAATGAAATCACCGAGTTGCGAGTCACCATCGTCACCGATAGGCACATCCAGAGAAACAGGCTCTTTTGCGATCTTCAGAATCTCGCGTACTTTCACTTCCGGTAAACCCATTTTTTCGGCAATCGCGGCTGGCTCAGGCTCGAGACCACTTGCCTGCAGGAGTTGGCGCTTGACGCGGTTCATCTTGTTGATGGTTTCTATCATGTGTACCGGCACGCGTATCGTACGCGCCTGATCCGCGATAGCGCGGGCAATCGCCTGACGTATCCACCATGTTGCGTAGGTAGAGAATTTATAGCCGCGACGGTATTCGAATTTATCTACCGCTTTCAGCAGGCCGATATTACCTTCCTGAATCAGATCCAGGAATTGTAAGCCACGGTTCACATATTTCTTTGCAATGGAAATCACCAGACGCAAGTTCGCTTCCGTCATCGCGCGCTTTGCTTCGCTGGAACGTTTTTCACCGGCGATCATTTGCTTATTGATGTCGCGTAAAGCACTTAACGGCAGCTCAACACGTTCTTCCAGCTGGACGAATTTCTGTTGTAGTTCCCGTGCCGCGTGAATCTGACGTGACAGGACCGCAGCATAAGGCTGAACCGATTGCATTTCATGTTCCAGCCACGCCGTATTGGTTGCATGTGTGCGCAGCATATCCACGAAATAGGCGCGTGGCATACCGCATTTATTCACCAATAGTTCCAGCATTTGCTTTTCAGTGTTGCGCAAATCTTTCATTTGTTTGCGCAAAGTATCGCAGAGCTTTTCCGCCGTCTTTACCGTGAAACGCATGCCTTGCAATTCGCGGGAAATCGCTTGTTGTGCGGCCACATAGGCGGTTGAGCCATAGCCATCCTTGGCTCGTGCAGCTTGCATGTCATCAAAACGCTTGGCGACAACCGCAAATTTTTGCAGCGACCCTGCCTTTAACTGCTGTAATTGCTCATCACTGATGCCGCCGACGTTATCGCTGACAGCGTCGTCATCATCGTCAACCTCATCCGTGTCGTCACCTTCGCTTAGCAACAATGCCGACACATCATTTTCTTCAGGATTGAGCAGACCATCGATGATGTCATCAATGCGTACTTCATCTTTTTCAATTTTTTCTGCGATCAGCAGAATTTCCCTGATCGTACCAGGACATGCGGAGATCGCTTGTACCATGTCTTTCAGGCCGTCTTCTATGCGTTTGGCGATTTCGATTTCACCAGATCTGGTCAGCAGTTCGACGCCACCCATTTCACGCATATACATGCGCACAGGGTCGGTCGTGCGACCGAAATCAGAGTCAACAGTTGCCAGTGCCGCCGCCGCAACGGATTCAGCCTCATCATCGCTGACGACAATCGTGACATTATCTGTCAGTAACATCATTTCAGCATCGGGCGCTTTATCGTACACCGCAATGCCCATGTCATTGAGCGTGCTGATAACGTCCTGAATCATTTCCGGGTCAGCGACTTCTTCCGGCAAGTGATCGTTAATTTCAGCATGGGTCAGATACGAACGGTCTTTGCCGAGGCGGATTAACTTTGTTAATTGCTTGCGATATTGTTCCAGTTGCTCTTCATTAAGCGCGCCACCTGATTTTTTACTTTTTGCTCTGGCTGCCCGTTTCAGTTCTGCAGATTCAGCGGCATTCAGCGCTTGTATTTCGTCGTTTTCAAACTGAAATTCCGATGGTTTCCGGCCACGTTTTGCAGGTTCCTTGCTACCGGATAAGACATAGTTTGACGTATCGATATTGCTGAATGCGGCTGCAGTATTCGCTACCGGCTCTGACTTAACCGGCGTTGCAACGGTCGTTGTGGCTTTTGCCTGAACCGGAGTGGTTGACGCTGGCGTCACATGTGTTGACAGCGCTGGTGCTCGCGGCGCGTCTGCAAATGCAGGTTTGTCGGCAATGCTGGACGGGCGCAACGAAGCACTCACTGGAGCAGCAACTGGCGCGACGGGCTTCAGTGTTGTGACGGGTGCTGCCGGTGCAAATTTACCTGAGCCTATGCGTGCTTCGCGTTTTACTGTCGTCGGTGCCGGTTTCGCGCCAGGTTGATCTGACAGAAGCAATTTTTTTGCGACTTTGGGTTCTGTTTTACGGATAACGGCGGCACGCGGCTTTGCAATGTCTGCGCCGGATAAAGTTTGCAATCCGGCTTTCAGATCAGCGCGAATTTCTGTTTTTACTTCTGGCTTTGCAGGCACTTCAGCTGTTTGCTCGGCGTGTGCTTCTGCATTGTCAGTGGGCGGCAGTGTTTCTGCCGCGATGCCGGAGCTATCGACGACTACCAGTTCGGTTTCATCAAAAGGCATACTGCTCATTGCTTCGATGTCTTCCGCTGTTAAGGCTTTTGCCGGGGCAATGATCGCTTCAGCCATGACGGGCTGCATGCGTGAACGGCGTTTCGTCACGACCATGACGGGTGCTGCTGGTGTGCTAATTTGAGGTTCTTCCATTTTTTCCGCTGTTGGCGTTGTAGGCGTTTCTGCGTTGGATGGCGCAGCTGCCGCAGCACGATTCAACTGCAGGGTTTTTTTACCCAGAGTGAGTGTGGCGCCAGTTTTTTGAGCGGGAATAGTTGAGTCAGTTAAGCTGGTTTTCATGTAACAAAGTCGAGTGCGACAACAAAGTCTTGTCAATAGTGTATGGCGATGGCAATGGTGATAATCTGTTGGTCGTCTGCACTGGCGATCAACGGTATCACGGATGAAAAAGCCCGCTGGTAAAAGCGGGCTACGCTGGTGAAAGCGATTCAATCATTTTTTGCTCAAACTGGTTCTCGGAAAGAGACGCGAGGGCGAGATTATCCTCGGCTTGGCACCGCTTGACAAGTTTTGTATGCGTTTCCTGAAAATAAAAATGAGGTGAGCATTGTAGCGTTTAATTCGCACCTCATGGGAGAACCTTGTGTTTAAAGGTTTTGCGGGCGGACGAGTAAAATCGGAATAGAAAAATTACGCATATTTTTTAATTAATACCGATAATAGATGGAGAGAGAACCGCGCAGTGCTTGAGCTGAAATGAGATGTCGCAGGCATTCGGCTTTTATAAAAAAGATGGCTAATTTATTCTGAGACGCACCATGCTCAATCATCGTAATTTTTTAAACTGTATTTTGCTGGCGGGGGGAATATTTGCTTTGCCTTCGCTGGCGCAGAATATTCCCGATACGCTGGCGCAGCGTTTGAAAGCATGCACCTCATGTCATGGGGCGCAGGGCAGGGCGGCGAGCGATGGCTATTACCCTCGCCTCGCCGGAAAACCAGAAGGATACTTATTACATCAGCTGAAAAACTTCAGGGACGGTCAACGCCGGTATCCACTGATGAATTCTCTGCTCAGTAACTTGAGTGATGCCTACCTTCAGGAAATTGCGGCTTTCTTTGCTGATCAGCACCCCCCTTATGCATCTCCACAGCCGACTGAGGCTAGTCTGACAATAATGGCGCGTGGGCGTGAGCTGGTGATGGAGGGGGATCAGCAGAAAAAAATACCGGCATGTATTTCTTGTCACGGTGAAAAAATGACCGGAGTTGCTCCCTTTATTCCGGGCGTACTCGGCTTACCACGAGACTATATTGTTGCACAGCTGGGTGCCTGGCAGACCGGCAGCCGGCGCGCGCATGCGCCTGACTGTATGCGGCAGGTCGCGCAAAAGCTGGCACCTGCGGATATTGCTGCCGTATCCGCCTGGCTGGCCTCACAAACGGTGCCGGACAACGGGATTGCTGCCAGCGCTAAGGATATCCCTCGCTTTCGCTTACCTCTGCAATGCGGCAGCGTTTCTGAGGATAAGTAAATTAAATAGATAACAGAACCTGGTTATCCGGGCTTGTGGATTTTGATGGCTATCGGTCAGGCTATTTCATACATCATTGAAATGGCACAAGTAAAGTTTTACCACTTTGAACATCACAAGATGCGACAAGCTGCTCGAAAAATGATGAATGCGATGCGAGTTGTTCTGGAGAAGACCTCTGTATGAAGAAAATGCTTATCCGTTTTTTTGTTGTCGTGCTGATGCTGCTGACGGGTATCAGCGTGTACGCTTACTTTGTCGGTTACAGGGTTGATGAGAATGCGTCTTTGGTGTCTGTCGGTACGTCGTCCGACACAACGCTACTCATCCGTCGCGGTGAGTATCTGACAAGGGCGGGTAACTGTTTTGGATGCCATACAGTAAAGGGCGGTGCTGCCTACGCTGGCGGCAGGATATTGCGGTCGGAATATGGCAATTTTGTTTCACCAAACATTACCCCGGATAGTGTTACCGGTATTGGGAGCTGGACTTTCAATGATTTCTGGCTTGCCTTGCATTTTGGTAAGGCAAAGGACGGACGGCTCTTATATCCTGCTTTTCCGTATCCTAATTACACTCAGATAAGCAGAGCGGATGCAGAGGCGATGTTTGCCTTTTTGAAGACGATACCAGCGATTTCTCAGAAAAATCCGGATCATGAATTACGCTTTCCTTATAACCAGCGGCGTTTGCTGGCATTCTGGCGCGCCATTTATTTTAAACCTGTCGTATTTGCAGAAGACAAAACAAAATCTCCTGAGTGGAATCGTGGCGCATATCTGGTAAAGGGTTTGGGACATTGCAGTGCGTGTCATAGTCAGCGTAATGTTTTCGGTGCGAATGATGGGGTAAGTGATTTTTCTGGCGGGGAACTTGCGCAGATTCAATGGTATGCGCCGTCCTTGTTGCATGCCAATGAAGCGCACTTACAGAACTGGACGCAAAATGAGGCCGCGACTTTGCTCAAAACGGGTGTTAACCACAAGTCTGTCATGAGCGGGCCGATGGCAGAAGTGGTCTTTGATAGCCTGCAATATCTGACCGATGCTGATATCAACGCAATGACCACCTATTTGCAGGCTATTCCAGTAACGAAAGCGGATAGCGTCAGTGCGCTTGATCAGGCGTTGACCGACCCTGACCGTAATGAACAAACGAAAAAGCAAATGATGCAGCAAGGCGCTGCGCTGTATAGAACTCATTGCATGGATTGCCACGGTACTCAGGGCGAAGGATTTGCCTCTGTATACCCGGCTCTCAAAGGGAATCCTGGCTTGCAGATGAATTCAATTGCTAATCCTTTGCGGATAATACTCGCAGGAGGTTTTGCTCCTGCAACCCAATTAAATCCCCGACCTTACAGCATGCCACCATTTGGACCTGTATTAAGTGACAGCGAGGTTGCTATCTTGCTTAGCTACATTAGAAACAGTTGGGGGAACAAAGCTGCATTCGTGACTGCTGCAGAGGTCAATCATTACAGAACTGTGCCGATGGATTGACGTATGCCAAGCACCTTATCAACCTTAATATCTGGTCATGTAAAAAAATGAATCTTGTATTTTCGCCTGTAATCTTGACTGAAAAATGAGTATGCGGCGTTCATTGTTTACCCCGGCAATAGTGATGATCGTGGCGACCAGCTTCAGCCCCTGTCTGCACGCGGAAAGCGCTGATCAGGTCGGCGTAATGCATTCCAGTGCTAGCGGTAAGGAAATCAGACTTGATGCAACGCTGAATGCACGCCAGATTGTCAGTGCGATTCCTGCAGAATTTCTGCGCGAACGCTTTGAAGCCAATGATACGAAAGGCCGTACCATTGCATATATGGCTTTCACCGAAGGTGATATCGGCGGTTTGATTTTTGTCGAAAATAAACTGACTGCACAAGTGTCAAAACAAGATGCGATGGCATTTTACAGTTGCCGAGGTTATGCAACTGCGGTGCAGCATCATTGGGCCAAGGATGCTGATATCTGGACAGAAACCTTGTTGGACACCAGTGTTCCGATAAGCGACGTTGATCTGCACTTCACTGGTAAGTCTGGTTTGCGTAGCATTGTTGAAGTGGTCAATGATCCTACGCTGTCGCAAGTCAGTTCTCTGGTCGATATGGGGACCAACCCTTTGAATATTTTTAGAAAACTGAGTTCTGCCTGGGATTCTTCGGTTGACCGGGATCATTTCCAAAAAACCTTGTTACGTTTAAAGAATGTGCTGACTGGCGCAAGTGAAGCTGAGGTTGCAGAGATTATCAAGCCAGAAGACGTGTCATTTGTGAGTGGTGGATTGGTGATGGCTTATCCACGATTTTCTCTGGAATATTTTGTCAGTAACGGTGTGGTGAAGGTGGTTCAGCAACCATCTTTTTATCATCTGTCCAGAACTCAGGCGGCTTTGTTTTATGCGCCGAATGTCAGATGGGAGTTGTGTACACCGTCAGAATGGCGGAAGGCCATGCCCGAGGTGATCATGCCGGATAGCCCTACGAAGAAATAGCCAGACAATTCCTGGAGAATTCTCTTTTCTGCCTGAATCTGCATTCTCAATAAATTAGAATTGGCCTGATATCGACAGAATTGATTTAACGCAGTTGATTGTGGTGATCGATTAAAAAGAATAGGGCGGATGTATGCTTTGTTGCGTATTGGTAATGCCCTTGTCATGTCTTGAAGTTATTCTTTACCTTTGTTGTTTAACGATATATTGTTTATATTATTTCTAAGTTTTTAATTGGGGGCTGAAATGGCTACGGTTACACCTAAAAAAGTAGTAAGTACTCCGCGAACGTCTGTTACTAAGAAAGTCCCGGTACAAAAGGTCGCTGCTGCATCAACAGCAAAGAAAACGGTGGGTGTAAAAACAGTCACCAAAGTAGACGCGGCAGTAACACCATCTGCAAGAAAACAGTCGACTGCGAAATCGCTTCCGCAGTCGGAAGAAAAGTTGAAAAAGCCGAAATTGGTACGTGACAGCTTTACCATGCCTGAAGCGGAATATGCCGTGCTTGGTCAGGTAAAAAAAGCTTGCCTGAAGGCTGGTATCGAAGTCAAAAAGAGTCAGTTATTGAGAATAGGCCTGGTTTTGCTCAATAACACAGATATTCCCAATCTCAGAAAGCTGATTAACGATTTATCTCCGCTGAAGGCTGGACGACCTAAAAAAGAGAAGTAATTTCTGCTCCAGGCAGACGATTTCCCCTTCGTTCTGACTTATTGCGGCGCTGAAGACCATTTCCGGATCTTCAGCGCCGTTGTATTTTTGTCTGTCATAAAACCGACATCTAACTGTCATCTTGCTGAAGTAATCGTCCTCTATTCTTCGTTCGTCGAATGAATGACATCTTGAGACTACACAAGGACGAGGAATGCGATTACTCACGATACCAGCGGATGCTAATCCCAGTTTTTCTAAACTCAATCTGAGTTTGGCGACGACCGCAGAAGAGGTCAAAGAAGTTCAACGTTTGCGTTATAAGGTGTTCATAGAAAGTATGGGACTGTCGGCGCTGTCCAATCCTGAGGGGCTGGATAAAGATGAGTTCGACACCTATTGTGATCACCTGATTGTTCGTGACAGCAAGACGCTGAAAGTCGTCGGTACATACAGAATTCTTGGCCCAAATGCTGCCCGCGAGATGGGACGTTATTACTCTGAGACTGAATTTGATTTATCCCGGTTACAGAATATTCGCGGTAGTGTTGCCGAAGCTGGACGTGCCTGTATCCATCCCGATTATCGCAGTGGTGCCGTCATTATGCTGTTGTGGGCTGGGCTGGCTGCTTACATGCGTCGTGAACGCTGTTCGCATCTGATCGGTTGCGCCAGTATCAGCCTGACTGATGGTGGTCAGAACGCTGCTGCAATCTACCGTGGCTTATCTGATAGTGATTTTTGTCCACTGGAATATCGTGTGACACCACACGTACCTTTTCCCTTAGACGAAATCGATACCAGCAATGTTGTTGCCAGAATTCCTCCTTTGCTCAAAGGGTATCTGCGGGCTGGGGCGTGGGTGTGCGGAGACCCAGCCTGGGATCCTGATTTTCATAGTGCGGATTTGTTTGTGATGCTGCCGTTGTCCAATCTGGATAATCGCTATGCACGTCATTACGGCACTGAGGAGTAAGCAGATTGAAGCCCGCTGACCAGTTCCTGAATAAGAAATTACATCATACGAAAAAGCGTGATATCACGCATTTTCGGACGATATGGATTTCAGATCTGCATTTGGGAACCAGCGGCTGCCAGGCTGCAAAACTGTTGGAATTTTTAAAAGCGACAGAATCGGAAACACTCTATCTGGTTGGCGATATTATCGACGGCTGGCAGCTTAAACGACGCTGGTACTGGGATCAGACGCACAATAATGTAGTACAGACAGTATTGAAAAAAGCGCGCAAGGGTACAAATGTCATTTTTGTTCCCGGGAATCATGACGAATCGATCCGCCAGTTCATCGACCTCGATTTTGGCGGCATCAAAGTGCGCGACGAACTGGTACATACAACCGCAAACGGTAAACGTATGCTGGTATTGCATGGTGACAGATTTGATGGTGTGATCGCCTGCGCCAAATGGCTAGCCTATGTTGGGGATAGTTTGTACACCGTGATTTTGAAATTCAATCAGGTGTTTAATAACTGGCGCGCCAGAGCCGGATTGCCATATTGGTCGCTGTCGCAATACCTGAAATTAAAGGTAAAAAATGCGGTCAGTTATATCACTCAGTTTGAAGATGCGCTGGCCGAAGAGGCGCGTAGAAACGGGGTTGATGGCATTATTTGCGGGCATATTCACAAACCAGAAATACGTGATATCGGCGGTATCCTGTATTGCAATGACGGTGATTGGGTTGAGAGCTTATCGGCTTTAGTCGAAGATGCAAAAGGTGAATTACGTCTGATCACCTGGCATGACGTGATGCATCCGACTGATAATGATGCGGCTGATAATATCGCTGATATTCAACTTGATGTCAGCGCAACGAGCGTCACGGTTTGATTTTTGCGAAGTCCGGCTTTGCTGATCGCTCCTGGACTTTATAGCTGCGAGCCGGGCTTTACTGGAAATGTTATTTCCTTCGTAATTGCCGTTATCTGACAACCAGATCAGGTGACATCACCGCTTTAAGATAGGTTGTTACCTCTTCCGCCTCGCGTTGTTTCTGCGATAGCCACCATACATTTCCTTTTCGTATGCTGTATCCCTGCGAGACGTGACCCAGTAAGTGTCCGGCGACCTGTCCCAGGCATGGCTGATGACCTACGATGACGACCGGCTCGCGGTTATTTGGCCAGTTAGCAATCCGCAGAATGTCTTGCGCTGATGCCTGTGGTCCCAGTTCAGGAACAATTTTGACTTTTCTGCCGCAAGCAACAAGGGCATCGGCAGTATCTCTGGTGCGTATCGTCGGGCTGACAAGAATACGGCATGTTTCAGGCAGCGTACTATCCAGCCAGTACGCTATCTTGCCAGCCTGTTTAACTCCTTTGCCTGTCAGCTTTCTGAATTCATCTGTTATTTCTTCGGTTGCCGGTTCAGCTTCCGCATGGCGCCAGAGTATTAAATCCATTATTCGTCTTCCGAAGCTGACAATGATCCAAGTTGTTGCATCAGATATTGTTGCGCACAGAAGCTGGCTTGTTTGCTACGTGCTTTTTTGCGTTCATATTGACCATCAGAGCCAAGTACCCAGGCATTGACATTGTCTTTCAAATAGGGATCCAGCCCTTCAGAAATGATGCGTTTCTTGAGGGATTTCTCCAATACCGGAAAAGCAACTTCGATCCGTCGGAATAAATTGCGATTCATCCAATCGGCGCTGGCGAGATGCACGTCATGTGCGAGGTCGTTGCGGAAATAATAAATCCGGCTATGTTCGAGAAAACGACCAATGACCGAGCGGACGCGTATGTTTTCTGATAAGCCGGGTACGCCGGGACGCAAGGCACATGCACCACGGATAATCAGATCAATTTTTACGCCATCTGCAGACGCTGCATACAGAGCGCGAATCACCGATTCATCCAGTAGTGCATTCATTTTTGCAATAATGCGGCCTGGCCGGCCTTCGCGTGCAATACGAGCCTCGTTACGAATGGCTTTGATGATTTGCGGTTGCAATGCAAATGGTGCCAGCCACAGGTATTCCAGTTTTTTTGGCTTGGTCAGACCTGTCAGGTGAATAAAGACTTCGTTCACCTCCGCCGCGATACCGGGATGAGCGGTTAACAGGCCGAAATCTGTATAAAAACGGGTAGTGGACGGATGGTAATTGCCTGTTCCCAAGTGGGCATAATGTCTGAGAACGCCCGCTTCTTCACGCCGTATCACCAATGCAAGCTTTGCGTGAGTTTTTAATCCCACTACGCCATAGACGACTTGTGCGCCGGCACGTTGCAGTTTATCTGCCCAGTTGATGTTGGCTTCTTCGTCAAAACGCGCCATTAACTCGACGATGACGGTGACTTCCTTACCTAAGCGGGCAGCGGTAATCAGTGACTCCATCAGATCAGAGTTCATGCCGGTGCGGTAAATGGTTTGCTTGATCGCAACCACGTTTGGATCCAGCGACGCTGAGCGGATAAAGTCGATGACGGTCTGGAAAGGCTGAAACGGATGGTGCAGCAAGATATCTTGCTTGCGTAACAAGGTGAAAATATCGGTGTGTGAATATTTGCCAATCGCTTTTGCTGAGAATGGCGGGAAGCGCAGACTCGGCTGTTTAACATGGTCGACAATTTCGCTGAGGCGCACCATATTGACGGGGCCATCTACGGGATACAGTCTGTCCTGATCGAGAGAAAATTGCTCCAATAAGAAGCGCGACAAATCTTCTGGACAGTTCTTTGCGACCTCCAGCCGTACTGCGGCTCCGAATTGTCTTGTTTGCAATTCACCTTGCAATGCCTGACGCAGGTTTTTTACCTCTTCCTCGTCAACCCACAAATCGCTGTCGCGGGTAACGCGGAATTGCGAATAATTGATGACATCTCTGCCATTAAATAAATCTGCAATATGGGAGTGAATCACCGATGAAAGTAAGCAAAAAGACTGACCGTCTACCGACAATTCATCTGGAAGTTTAATGATGCGGGGTAAAACTCGAGGTGCTTTAACAATCGCGATTGCAGTGCCGCGACCAAACGCATCTTTTCCGGCCAGCGATACGATGAAATTAAGACTCTTATTGACGACTTGGGGGAAAGGATGTGCAGGATCCAAACCGATTGGCGTCAGTAAAGGCCGCACCTCTCGTTCAAAATAAGATTTCACCCAGGCTCTTTGTGCGTCATTACGCTCAGAGTGGCGCAACAGATGTACACCTTTTTTGGATAACTGCGGCAGAATTTCCTGATTCAGCAGTTCATACTGTCGTTGAGTTAACTGGTGGCATTCAGAACTGATACGTTTCAGTGTTGACAGAAAAGCAGGGTGCTGAACCAGCTCTCCGTCAATTGTATTTTGTGCCAATAAGCTGGCGACCCTGACTTCAAAGAACTCATCTAAGTTGCTGCCAACAATACATAAATATTTGAGCCGCTCAAGTAATGGAATGCTTTTGTCTTCAGCCTGAGCCAGCACACGCCAGTTAAATGCGATCTGCGACATTTCCCGGTCAAGAAAAATGGCGGCTCTGGAAGGTTCTGCGGGGCTTGCTTTACTCGAACTGGTGCTTCTGGCCTGCTTTACACCCTGGGCGGCATCTTTAGCCGTGTCGCCTAAGCTGTCCTCTTTGGCGTCACTGTCAGTTGCGGAGTTCATTACATCTTGATTCGGCATATGTGTTTGCGTGTCATAAAGACTGTCATATATATGTAACTCACTATTCTAGTGATGTGGTGTGACAAGTTTATGACAAAAAATCACTATGAAATTAAATATTTCAGGGTTGTCTTGGTAAGTCATTATCTTGTCATAATTCGATTGTAAAGTCCGTCTCGTAGTAACGAATACCTGTTATTTAACCTTAGAGGTGAACATGCAAATCAATCGTGTCATTAAATCCCTGGTCGCAGCAGTTGGTGTGGCTGCTACATTCTCTGTTGCTCACGCAGCAGATATTACTGGTGCTGGCGCTACATTTCCTTACCCAATTTACGCAAAATGGGCTGAAGCTTACAAAAAAGCTACTGGCAACGGTCTGAATTATCAGTCCATCGGTTCCGGTGGTGGTATCAAGCAAATCAAGGCAAAAACTGTTGATTTTGGCGCTTCTGACATGCCTTTGAAGCTTGAAGAGTTGGATGCTGAAGGGTTGATGCAATTTCCTGCGATCATCGGTGGTGTTGTTCCTGTCGTGAATATTGAAGGCATCGCTCCAGGTAAATTGAAGATGACCGGTGATCTTCTCGCAGGCATCTACATGGGTAAGATTACTAAATGGAATGCAGCGGAAATCGTTGCGATTAACCCAGGCGTAAAATTGCCAGCGGAAGATATTACTGTTGTTCATCGCTCTGATGGTTCTGGTACCACATTCTTGTGGACAGACTTCCTGAGTAAAGTGAATGCAGAGTTTAAAACAGCAGTGGGCTCTTCTACTGCGGTTAAATGGCCAGTAGGCTTGGGCGGCAAAGGTAATGAAGGTGTTGCTGCCAACGTTCAACGTATTAAAAACTCAATCGGTTATGTTGAGTATGCTTACGTTAAAAAGAACAAAATGACTTACACCACATTGAAAAATGCGGATGGACAGTTTGCTGAACCAGATGATGAAAACTTCAAAGCAGCGGCTGCTGGCGCTGATTGGAATAAAGCGCCTGGCATGTATCTGGTGTTGACAAATCAACCAGGTAAAATTACATGGCCTATCACTGGTGCATCCTTCATTCTGATGCACAAAACTCAGGCTGACTCTGCAAAGGGTAAAGAAGTTCTGAAATTCTTCGACTGGTCATTTAAAAATGGCGGTGCAATGGCTGCTGAGTTGGAATACGTTTCTTTGCCAGCACCGGTTGTTAAGTTGATTGAGGAAAGCTGGAAAGCAAAAATCAAAGACGCGTCTGCAAAAGCGATCTGGTAATTGAAGTAATAAATGAAGTAAATGCGAAGTAAATACGGTTCACTGATTCGATTGATGAATTAGCAGAGCTATTTTAAGTGAGGCGATTCAGGTGTGTCCTGAGTCGCCTTTCGGTGGAAAGACACCTATGCCTACACCAACGTTTTCCGTCAATATGACAGCACCATCATCAAGCCAGAATATATCTAACGCTGAGAACACTCAGCCCGCACAACTGAGCGCCGCAAGAATGGCGGCAGTGATGCGTCGTCAACGCTGGCAAGATTTTTTCTTTCACAAGCTGACTCTGAGTTTCGCGGCACTTGTTTTAGTTGTGCTACTGGGTATTATTGCCTCGTTATTCCTGCGTGCGATTCCTGCGATGCAAGAATTTGGTTTTGCATTCATTACCACAATAGAGTGGGATCCGGTGAATGATAAATACGGCGGTCTGATCGCGATCGTCGGAACGCTCGCTACTTCTGTGATTGCTTTGCTGATTGCTTTTCCCGTCAGTTTTGGCATTGCCCTGTTTCTTACTGAAATTTGCCCGGCTTGGCTGAAGCGTCCGTTGGGAACTTCCATCGAGCTTTTGGCGGGGGTGCCAAGCATTATTTACGGCATGTGGGGTTTGTTTGTTTTTGCTCCGTTATTTTCCGAATATATCCAACCGGCTCTGGCCTCTACACTGGGTAAATTGCCAATGATAGGCATTTTGTTTTCCGGTCCTATGATAGGGCTGGGCATTTTATCGGCGGGTGTGATTCTCGCGATCATGATTATTCCTTTCATTTCTTCCGTGATGCGGGATGTTTTTGAAGTCGTGCCGCCAGTGCTGAAAGAGTCGGCGTATGGTCTGGGATGTACTAAGTGGGAAGTTGTCAGAAAAATCGTTTTGCCATACACAAAAATCGGCGTCGTTGGTGGTGTTATGTTGGGCCTGGGGCGTGCATTGGGTGAGACGATGGCGGTGACCTTTCTGATTGGTAACGCACATAAACTGTCTTGGTCCTTATTTGCTGCGGGTAATAGTATTGCCTCCACGCTTGCGAACGAATTCGCGGAAGCTGAAACAGTTTTGCATACATCATCTTTATTCCTGTTAGGTTTAATTTTGTTTGTGATCACCTTCATAGTGTTATCTGCCGCTAAATTGATGTTGCTCGGTTTGAGCAGAAAAGAAGGTACAAAATAATGGATATATCTAAAGCTCAGGCAGCGCAAAATCCAGTGTATCGCCGCCGTTTGCTGGTACACCGGCTTGGTATCGCCTTATCCTCTATTGCAATGGTGTTTGGCGTATTTTTTCTGATGTGGATCCTCTTTACCTTGTTAATTAAAGGGTTTTCTGCGATTAATCTTGCCATGTTTGTTGAATCAACGCCGGCTCCGGGTAGTGATGGCGGCGGTTTGATGAATGCGATCGTCGGTAGTTTTCTGATGGTTGGTTCCGCAACATTGATTTCTACTCCGGTCGGGATTCTGGCGGGCATTTATCTTGCTGAATACGGTGATAAGAGCTGGTTCGGCGGTATCACCCGGTTTGTGACGGACATTATGCTGTCCGCACCTTCTATCGTGATCGGCTTGTTTGTGTATGCCATTTATGTGGCTAACGTCAAACATTTTTCCGGTTGGGCAGGCAGCGTGGCGATTTCATTAATTGCGATTCCTGTCGTTGTCCGTACTACCGATAATATGTTGGGACTGGTTCCTGCAAGTCTGCGCGAAGCTGCATTTGCATTGGGCGCACCTCGCTGGAAAGTTGCACTGCTGGTGAGATTGCGCGCAGTCAAAGCCGGTGTGGTGACAGGTATTTTGCTTGCTGTGGCCAGGATTTCCGGTGAGACTGCACCTTTGCTTTTCACTGCATTGAACAACCAGTTTTTCAGTGCCAACATGAATAGTCCGATGGCAAATCTTCCTGTCGTCATTTATTCGTATGCGATGAGTCCTTACGATAACTGGCGTGAACTGGCATGGGGCGGTGCATTACTGATTACTTTCAGTGTTCTGCTTCTGAATATTTTGTCGCGTACCTTGTTTAACCAAAAAACACAGCATTAATTCGAGCATCGATATGACTACTACTCCAGCAAATACACAGAAAAAAGCGATCGAGATCGACGGGCTGAATTTTTTCTACGGTACTACCCGTAGCCTGCGCGATATCAAATTGAATATTTTCGATAAAAAGGTCACCGCTTTTATTGGTCCTTCAGGTTGTGGTAAATCAACCTTGTTGCGTACCTTAAATCGTATGTACGATTTATATCCTGGCCAACGTGCAGAAGGTAAGATCATTTACAACGGCAAAAATATTCTCGATGCCGATCAGGATATTAATTTACTGCGTGCCAAAGTCGGTATGGTATTTCAGAAGCCGACGCCTTTCCCTATGTCCGTTTATGACAACATCGCATTTGGTGTGCGTTTGTATGAAAATCTTTCTAAGGGCGAGATGGATGAGCGCGTTGAATGGGCTCTGAAAAAAGCGGCGATCTGGACTGAAGTCAAAGATAAACTAAATAAAAGTGGCTTAAGTTTGTCTGGTGGTCAGCAACAGCGCCTCTGTATCGCTCGCGGTGTCTCAGTGAAGCCGGATGTGCTTTTGCTGGATGAGCCAACTTCTGCGCTGGATCCGATTTCAACCGTAAAAATCGAAGAGCTGATTAATGAATTGAAAGAGGAATACACGATCGCCATCGTTACGCATAACATGCAACAGGCGGCACGTTGTTCCGACTATACCGCCTATATGTATCTTGGTGAGTTGGTCGAGTTTGGCGAGACGGATCATATTTTCATGAATCCGGTCAAAAAAGAAACACAAGACTACATTACCGGTCGTTTCGGTTAATTATATTTATCGCGATTACAAGAATTCAGGAGAAACCTGTGACAGGCGAACACTCTTCAAAACAATACGACAGTGATCTGGAAACGATACGTTCCAAGGTCTTGTTGATGGGCGGTTTGGTAGAAAGCCATTTCCATGATGCGATGTCCTGTTTTCGTACAGGCAATGCAGAACAGGCTGAAATCGTCATTCAGTCTGATCTGGAAGTGAACCGGTTAGAGGTTGCACTCGATGACATGTGCAGCCAGTTGATTGTGAAACGTCAGCCAGCCGCAAATGATTTGCGTACCGTTGTCGCGACCGGCAAAGTGATTACCGATCTTGAGCGTATTGGTGATGAATCAACCAAAATTGCCCGTATTGCGAAAGAAGGTCAACTCAATCGGCGCAGCATCCCTATGTTTAATGGCCACGACACCGTTCGTGTATTGGCCGCCAGCGTTGCTGATATGCTGCACCAGGCATTGGATGTTTTTGCCCGGCTCGATGGTGAACGAGCTGTTCAGCTGATTGCCCAGGACGAAATTATTGACAATGATTTCCGCTCCATTATGCGCAATCTGATTACCTTTATGATGGAAGATCCGAGTACGATTTCTTCAGCGCTCGACACCTTATGGGTCGCAAAAGCGATAGAACGAATAGCTGATCACGCGAAAAATATTGCCGAATATACGGTTTACATTGTTGAAGGCAAAGATATCCGTCATTCGGATTATGTCGCTGTCAAACAAGATCAGAAACACTAAAAAATCAAATACAGATAATGGCTGCTGATACCACAATATTAATTGTCGAAGACGAACCAGCGATTGTTGAATTAGTCAGTTTTACCCTGCGTGCTGCAGGTTGGAATACTTTCGCTGTCAATAATACTGCCGAGGCGTGGGATTTTATTCAACGTCGCACTCCGCAGTTGATTCTGCTCGACTGGATGCTGCCTGACCAGAGCGGATTACGATTGCTTTCCAAAATCCGCTCTGACCGCCAGTTCAATGAAATTCCTGTCATTATGCTGACCGCGAAAAGTATGGAGGAAGATAAAATTGCTGGTCTGGATCATGGAGCAGATGATTACATCACAAAGCCATTTTCTCCTCGTGAATTGACTGCGCGGATGAAGGCTTTACTCCGCCGCAAGAGTCCTGAACACGCACAGACCGCACTGGCGGCAGGTAATGTCGTACTTGATCCGATTAGCTGTACCGTCAAAATTGATGATCAGAAGGTCGATATTGGCCATGCAGAATATAAATTACTGAAGTTTTTCATGGCACACCCCGAGCGCGTTTTTTCACGTAGCCAATTGCTTGATAAAGTCTGGGGTGATCACGTCGTGATTGAGGAGCGTACCGTTGACGTGCACGTTCTGCGTCTGCGTAAAGTCTTGAAATCTGCAGAGTCGCTGATTAAAACAGTGCGTAGCGTTGGTTATATGCTGTCTGAAAAGTAATGGGCTCTCGTTGTGGGCAGCCAGACTGAAATATGAAAAACAACCACATTCAACATAGTATGAATGTGGTTGTTTTTTATATTTGAAAGTAGTGTTATCAGTATCGGTACTTGTTTTGATCGGCATTGTATATTGTTTCTCAGTCGATCCGGTTTTGTGTACCATCACTTCTACCCAAAATTAAAAAAATATCAGGGATTTTCATGTCTCCACGTCTTGTTTTCTGGGTTTCCAGCTCTATTCGCGCCTTGCTTATTATCATTGCTACCGGTATCGCCGCGTATCTGTGGGGGGCTGTAATCGGACTATTGCTTGGTTTTATTGCGATGTCGGGGCTGGTTCTGTTACAGCTTTTTTATTTGCAAAGACTGGCGGACTGGCTGGATAATCCCGCCAGTTCACGCTTGCCGGATGGCTGGGGCGCATGGACGGATATTTTTTCCCGGCTTTATAAATCGCGCAGGGGAGATGAAAAAAATCAGGCAGAGCTGACTGAATGGCTGGCACGCTTTCGTCAGGCAATGACATTGTTACCTGATGGCGTCGTCATCATGGATGACGTCCTATTTCTTGAATGGTGTAATCCCGCAGCTGAAAGTCATCTGGGGCTGAGTCTGGCAAAAGACAAAGGAATGCGCGTCACAAACCTGGTGCGCACGCCCGAGTTTATGGACTACATTATTCTGGGGCGCTATGAAACGCCACTGACGCTGTCATTTCGTGACCGTAAGCTGATCGCACATATTATTCCGTTTGAAAACCGGCGTCAGATTCTGGTGACGCACGACATTACAGAATCTGAACGTATTGATATGATGCGTCGCGACTTTATCGCGAATGCATCCCATGAGTTACGCACTCCTTTGACGGTCATTAACGGCTTTTTGGAAATTGCTTCTTTACAACCGGATTTGGATATCACAATCCGCCATTCGCATCTGAAACTGATGACGGAGCAGGGCGAGCGTATGCAGCGCCTGGTGGAGGATATGCTGACATTGACACGCCTTGAATCCATGGATCACTTGTTACGTGTTGAAACCATTGATATGCGCGGCTTGCTGGAGCAAATTTTGCAGGAAGCAGAGGCGCTTTCCGCCGGACGCCACCTGATTACACTGGAAATCGATGGTCCCGACATCCGTGGCAGCAAGGATGAAATACGCAGTGCACTGACTAATCTGGTGACAAACGCTATCCGCTATACACCAGAAGAAGGAAAAATTCATATCAGCTGGATCAACACTCCTCAAGGGGCAAAATTTTTTGTCACGGATAACGGTATAGGCATCAGTCCTGAGCACATCTCCCGTCTGACGGAGCGTTTTTACCGGGTCGATAAAAGTCGCTCGCGTGAAACACAGGGAACCGGCTTGGGATTGGCGATTGTTAAACATGTACTGTTGCGACATAAAGCGCAACTGCTGATCGAATCGACCCCCGGCGTTGGCAGCAAATTCACCGTGCAATTCCCCGCAAATATCGCTATCGAAGAGTAGTGTTCTGCTTGCTTTTGTCTATGGCATTATTTATCCGGTGAAAGGATAAATTTTGTTATTCCCTATTTCTCCTGAATACAGATAAGTTAAACTCAAAACCATTGCTGCTGACAGAAGTTGTGCAGAGGTTTTGCTGACCAGATGTACTCTGGGGGGATGTTTAATGGAAATGAACGTATTGGTGCTGGATGACGCACAAATCAACGTTACATTGCTGTGTTTGCTATTAAAGAAAATAGATAAATGTAAGTCGGTAAGTTTCAGTGAGCCGGGGGCAGCGCTCGCATGGTGCGCCAACAATGTACCCGACCTGATTATGGTCGACTACATGATGCCGGCAATGAATGGCATTGAATTTATCCGGCGTTTTCGTGAGCTGGAAGGGTGTCACGACATTCCCGTCCTGATGATCACCGCCAACAATGAACTCGAATTACGTTACCAGGCACTTGATGCCGGGGTGAATGATTTTCTGATCAAGCCTATCGATAAAATTGAGTTTCTCGCAAGAACCCGGAATATGCTGGCTTTGCGTAAAAGCCAGCGTTTTCTCGAGGACAAGGCGATGTGGCTTGATGAATCAGTAAAAAAGGCGACTACTGAAATTTTAGAGCGGGAAAGAGAAACTGTTTTTCGCTTGTCAAAAGCCGCCGAGTCACGAGATCCGGAAACCGGTGCCCATATTCTCCGCATGGCCAACTATTCGAAGATTATCGCCGAGCAATTAGGTTTATCGTCAGAGGATCAACACTTAATTCTGGAGGCAGCACCGATGCACGATGTCGGTAAAGTGGGCATCCCGGACAGCATTTTATTAAAGCCTGGCAAGCTGACACCAGATGAATTTTCTGTGATGAAGCAGCATACCTTGCTTGGCTATGAAATCCTGGCGGGTAGTTCGTCCAATCTGCTGACGACTGGTGCGGAGATCGCGTTGGCACACCATGAAAAATTCGATGGTAGCGGTTATCCGAACGGGTTGGCTGGTGAAAAAATTCCCTTGTTTGCGAGAATCGTCGCCGTTGCTGACGTTTTTGATGCCCTGACATCTGAACGTCCATATAAAAAAGCATGGAATAACGAAGATGCGCTTGCCCATTTACGTGATGGATCTGGTCAGCACTTTGACCCCTTATGCGTCGATGCCTTCTTTGCCGGGTTGGATAGGATATTGGCGGTCAAAAATCTGTACAAGGATGATTACAATTAATAAAAAATGATTTTTTTCATAGCGGTCTGGCCATGTTTGCGTACAAAAAACAGATATTATTTTTCGTATGAAACGTGCTGCTGTTCCCCTTCAATCAAAACCCTGCCGATAGATAATCAGATCATGATCAATACCGCGACTGCAAAGAGTATTTGATGCGACATATATTATCTTTGCTTCAAAACAGTAACTCGCTTGGTATACACAGTGAGGGGCAGCTAGAAACTGTGCTGGGAGAGCTGGAGCAATTGACGCAACTGCCAGACCTGCCAGCGATGAGCGACAGTACGAGACAGGTGCTACGTGGCATGCGGCATTTTTTTGCCCAGATCGATCTGGACTATCAGCGATCAGATAGTGAATTGGCTGAGTGCAGGCAGCGTCTCAGGCCAAATTCAGATGCGCTATCGCACGCAAATGCCAGCTTGCAGCAGGAGTGTGAAAGTGGCAATCAAATTCCGCCGACCTTGAAAGCGACGAACGATCAATTATTTTTTTCATCGGGAAAAAGTTCTGACGAAAATATCAATTCGGATAAGCTGAAGTCAGCGTTGACGGCGCTACAAAAACAGCAGTTTGCATTAGATCAGCATGCCATTGTCAGTGTGACAGATCCCAGTGGTACGATCATTTATGTCAATGAAAAATTTTGCGAGATCAGTAAGTACGGCTCCGCTGAACTCATAGGGCAAAACCATCGTATCGTTAATTCCGGATTACATACGCTGGCTTTTTTTCAGAATATGTGGAGAACGATTACCAGCGGTCATGTCTGGCACGGGGAAATTCGTAATAAGGCAAAGGATGGTAGCTATTATTGGACAAATGCGACTATCGTTCCTTTTCTGGATAGTCATCAGCGACCATATCAATATATTTCCATTCGCACTGATATCACGGAACAGTGGCGCTTACGTGAAAAGATAGAATCCAATCAGACGCTGATGCAAAACATGATGCATAACCTCGGACAAGGTGTGTACACGCTGGATGCACAAGGGGTATGTACGTTTCTTAACCCTGAGGCAGAGCGAATTCTGGGGCGGAGTCTGGTTGATTTGAAAGGGAAAATACTTCACGATCTTGTGCACTCTATACGTCCGGATGGTGCGCATGTTCAGAATCAGGATTGTCCGATACATCAAACAATCACATCCGGTGAAGTATTTCGTTCTGATCTCGAATACTTCCAGCATCAGTCCGGCAGTCTTTTTCCTGTGTCGATAGTCGCATCGCCAATTATTGATCGTGGCAAGATAGTTGGTTCCGTCGCTGTCTTTAAAGATATTTCAGACCGTTTAGCAACAGACCGGGCGCTTCGGGACAGTGAGGCAAGACAAAGGATGTTGCTCGACAATGCTGCTGACGCGGTGTTTGTTGCGAACACGAGTCAGCAATTGGTTTATGTGAATGATCTTGCCGCGAATATGCTGGGTTACTCCAGACTCGGGCTGCTTGGCAGCAGTATGTATAACTTATTGCCGTTAGCAGACCGGGAGCTGGCGATGCGCAATTTTTTGTGTCATATCCTGGAGGAGAAGCATTTCCGTGCCGAGATTACCTTGCTGAAAAAAGATGGGGATACCATCCCGGTTGAATTGAATGCCGCGCTTTTGCCGGATGGCAGCATCTATGGATCGTGCAGGGACATCACTGAGCGACTCCGGTTTGAGGCTGATCTGCTTCAGGCAAAAAATGATGCAGAGGCAGCGAATAAAGCAAAAAGCGAGTTCCTGGCGACAATGAGCCATGAAATCAGAACGCCGATGAATGGCATCATCGGAATGACGGAGTTGGCACTGGACACTGATCTCAGTGGTGAACAACGCGAATATCTTGAACTGGTTAAATTATCTTCCCAATCTTTAATGAGTATCATCAACGATATTCTGGATTTTTCGAAAATTGAGTCTGGAAAG
The DNA here is from genome assembly GCF_016595265.1 of Undibacterium sp. 14-3-2. NCBI lineage: Bacteria > Pseudomonadati > Pseudomonadota > Betaproteobacteria > Burkholderiales > Oxalobacteraceae > Undibacterium > Undibacterium sp. 14-3-2. The sequence goes on along the minus strand of NZ_JAENGS010000004.1, from coordinate 55,987 downwards.
ATAGAGCTGGAAAAAATCGAGTTTTCTTTACGGGAATTGGTTGCTTCGTGTTTGAGGGCGCTGTCGCTCAGAGCGTCGGAAAAAGGCATAGAACTGGTCTATAAAATAGATGCAGCTATTCCGGAAATCGTGATCGGTGATCCTGGGCGTCTGCGTCAGATCATGACGAATCTCGTCGGTAACGCGATTAAATTCAGTGAAAAAGGTGAGGTGATTGTTGATGTCCAACTGGCACATGAAAATACGACACGACTCGACATTTATTTTTCTGTTACGGATCACGGCATCGGTATTCCGAAAGCAAAACAAAGCAGTATTTTTGATGCATTCAGTCAGGCGGACACGTCAACGACGCGTAAATATGGGGGGACTGGCCTTGGTCTGACAATTTCATCCCGACTGGTTCATTGTATGAACGGCTTGCTCGCGCTCAATAGCGAACCGGGGAAAGGGAGCACGTTTTACTTTACGATCAGCTTGGCAAAAGCTGAAAAAGATCGCGCTTCAAAACGAGTGGTGGATTTTGCTGGCATGACTGCACTGATTGTTGACGACAATGCTGTTAATCGCTTATTTTTTTCCGATACGCTGAGAAAATGGAAGATAAAACCCGTTGCTGCTACATCTGCAGAGGAGGCGCTGCGGTTGCTGTCGCAGCTGCAATCTGATGGGCGACATGTAGATGTGATTCTGCTTGATGTCTGTATGCCCGGTATGAGCGGCTTTGAATTTTTGACCCGGCTTGCTTCAGAATATGAAGAATTAAAATCAAAAACAGTGTTGCTTTCATCCGCAGGCTCGCGTGAGGGTTTCCTGGATTGCCAGGGATTAGGTATGACAAACTACGTTTTAAAACCTGTGAGTCAGTCCGAGCTTTACGATGCCATCAGTACCGTCGTGAAAGGTGAGAATAAAAAAACGACGCCGGGTGTTCAGGAGCAATTGGATAGTACGCAATATTCTTCTCCGCCATTACGCATTCTGGTTGTCGAGGATAATCCGGTGAATCAGAAACTGATTCTCGCGCTCTTGAATAAATGGAGTCATATTGCTACTGTGGCAGAAAATGGTCTGGATGCGCTGTCGCAGTTTTCACGGCAACCGTTTGATGCCATTCTGATGGATATGCAGATGCCGAAAATGGGAGGTGTCGAGGCAACGCAACGTATCCGCGACGCTGAACACTCACATGGCGATGGCCGACATACCCCTGTCATTGCAATGACGGCCAATGCCATGCCCGGCGACTGGGAACGATGTCATGAAGCGGGTATGGATTATTATTTATCCAAGCCTATCAGGGCGGAATTGTTAAGAGAATTACTGAAACAATTGGCGCAGAATACCAACGTGACCGCAGAGCAGGCACTGCAAAGTGCGAAAACTGACATGAATAACCCATCTTCAAAGACAGATATGCCGACAGAAAACACATCATTTGATTATGAGGCGGCTTTACTGAATGCCGACACAGAGATCGTCAACATTATCGCCCATTCTTTTCTTGACGCCTGTGATCAGTACAAGGCAGAAATTGCCGATGCCGTGGCGCGACAAGACAGCGAGTTACTGTACCGTTCTGCACACACACTGAAGGGGCTGGTTGGCAATTTCTGCGCGGTTCCGGTTGAGTCGCTGGCGAGGGAATTAGAGCATTTCGGTAAGACGAATGATTTGAGTGTGGCCGCGGCCAAGCAAGTGGAATTGTTTACTCAACTGGATCAGATGAATACTGCCTTGAAAAAGTTTTTGGCGACAAACTGATGCAAAAGCTGAACATTATTTACACACATAGTTGATTGCAGCCCCGCCAAAGATCAGCCACAGCCACAAGCTCATGGCGAGCAATACTGGTTTTATTCCTGCTTGTCGCAAGGTACTGATTTTTGTACTTAAGCCCAAAGCAACCATAGACATACAGAGAATAAAATTATCGGTGTTCGTCAACACGGTTCTGATTCCAGTTGGAATGATCAATACAGAGTTGATTGCAGCGACGCCGATAAACATGAAGGCAAACCAGGGAATTTCTATTCTGCTTTCGCTGCCATCAGTTTGTGGTATTACCTTCGTATTGTGTTTTTTAAGTAAGCGCAATACGAATGGCAGCAGGAGCAGAAATGGTGCCAGCATCATGACCCTGAGCATTTTCGTGATGACAGCAGCATCGCCCGCCGAGTCACTCACGGCCTTGCCGGCAACAATTACTTGCGCAACTTCATGCATGGTCGAACCTACGTAAATACCAAAGCCAGATGTCGAAAGCGGAATGACCTGGACATGCCTGTTCCACTCAAAAACAAGTGGATACATCAACATGCTGAGGGTGCCAAATATCATCACGCCAGAGATCGCAATACTGGCATCATCTGATTTCCCTTTAATCACTGGGCTCGTCGCCATGATTGCGGCCGCACCGCAGACAGAACTGCCCGCCCCAATCAAGACCGTTAATTTGTCGTCCAGCGCAAAGACTTTTTTTCCGAGAAATAAAGCGATGGCGAACGTTGTACCAAGGACGAGCGCGTCAATAGCGAATGCTGTGCCGCCGAGCTGTTGAATGTCCCTGAAACTCAGGCGCAAGCCGTACAGAATAATCCCGGCGCGCAACAATGTTTGTTTGGAAATCATCATGCCTTGCTCCAGCCCTCGATGCTGAAATATGGCATGGCTATTGCCCGCGATCATACCCAACAATATTGCGGTAGTCAGATTACTTAATCCATGGTTTTGCATCCAGACTAACTTGCTGAGCGACATAGCGATTGTCGCCAGTGTTGCGCATAACAGTAAGCCGGGAGCATATCCTCCCAGAGAAATCTTTTGGGGTGAGTTGGTTGAATCGGTGCGAATCATAATGATCTGTTTTTTGTGAATGAGCGCAGAATATCGTTTTTTATTAAACTAATAAAACGAATTAATTTTGTATAATTAAACTAAAAAATAGGTTAATTTATGAAAATCAGTCTGCGTCAATTGCAAGTATTCGTTTCAGTGGCAGAGCAGGGCAGCACTATGGCTGCGGCGAATGCTGTCGCACTCTCACAATCGGCTGCCAGTGCGGCACTGAATGAGCTGGAACATATGCTCAACACGCAGTTATTTGACCGTGTCGGTAAGCGTTTGCTGTTAAACGACAATGGTCGTCTATTAATGCCGCAGGCGCGCCTGATACTCGATGCTGCAAATTCGATAGAACTGCAGTTTTCGTCGGGGGATGCCAACTGGTCGTGTATCCGGATCGGTGCCAGTACAACGATAGGCAGTTATTGCTTGCCGGCTTTGCTGGCTGCCAGTCCAGTAACTGATTCACAACTGACTGCTTTTGCTCGGCACACCATGTCTCATCCGCAGATGACCATCGCGAATACGGCCGATATTGTCAGTGCTGTCGCGAATTACGAAGTCGATTTTGGTTTCATTGAGGGGCCTTGCCATCGCACGGATTTACTGGTTGAACCGTGGTTTGAGGATGAAATGGTCGTTGTTTGCTCACCGGAACATCCGTATGCGGCACAAAAGAATGGCAGCATCTGTATCAGGGAGTTGCGTTCTGCGTCCTGGTTGTTACGGGAGCACGGTTCCGGTACACGAGAAAATGTCGAGCAAGTGTTGTTGCCACATCTGAAAAACTTAAAACTGGCGGGCGAGTTCGGTACATCGGAAGCGATTATGCACGCGGCTGCTGCGGGTCTTGGGATCGCTTGCCTGTCACGTGTGGTAGTTGCTGATTTGCTGGCGCTGGGGAAATTACATGAACTGGAAACAAAACTTCCGCCACTAAAGCGTCATTTTTATCTGATATATAGTCCGCATAAACTATTGTCCCGGCATATACAGGATTTTTTGCAGTTTTGTCGTGGATGGCGACCCGAATAAAACGAAGCCACATCTTGATTGGATGTGGCTTCGTTTAATCATTCCTACAGATTGCGGCTTTGTTATTTGCTGATTGCTTTTGTGCGTTCCTGCAACCAGCTCAGCGCTGCACCAGTGACTCTTGGCGTCAGCCGTGCCAGCACCGTTGCATGGTAAGCGTTAAGCCAGTCGATTTCGTCATCACGCAAAAAGTTAACCAGAATACAGCGTGTATCGATAGGGCATAAAGTCAGCGTTTCAAATTTCAGATAGTCACCGAACTCCGTTGTCACTGCAGGCACGGTCAGCAGTAGATTTTCGATACGCACGCCCCATTGATCGGGACGATAAATACCAGGTTCATTGGACGTAATCATTCCTGCTTCCATTGCAGTATGGGCTTCTGCTAGTGCTCCTGAGATCGACTGTGGGCCTTCATGGACATTCAGGAAGTAACCAACGCCGTGGCCCGTTCCGTGACCGTAATTGATACCTTCCCGCCATATCGGCGCGCGCGCCACCGTATCCAGCATAGGTGATGGCGTACCGCGTGGAAACTGCATCTGCGACAGATTGATCATACCTTTGAGCACCAGCGTGAAATCACGTTTTTGCGCTTCAGACACCGTTCCTATCGGCATCACCCGGGTGATATCCGTGGTGCCATTCAGATATTGCCCGCCAGAGTCAATCAGTAACAGGCCGTCGCCTTCAATAACGGCGTGGGATTTTGGTGTTGCGCGATAATGTGGCATCGCGCCATTACCATTAAATCCGGCAATCGTGCCAAAGCTGGGTGAGATGAAATGCGGCTGACGAGCACGTGCTGCGCAGATTTGCTCATCAATCGTGATTTCTGTGATCGTTTGTTTGCCCAGACTGGTTTCGAGCCAACTGAAAAATTCACACAAAGCGGCACCGTCCTGCTCCATCGCTTCCCGCACGAATTGGGCTTCTTCCGCCGTTTTTCGCGATTTGGCAAACACGGATGGATTGATCGCCTCAACGACGCGGATTGAAGCAGGAATCGCGTCACGAAAGCCGTAAGTAATGCGGCGTGGATCAATTAATATGCTGTCTGTTGCCGGTAAATGTCGCAGAGCACTTTGGGCCTCTGAATAATCCGCAATTTCTATTTTATCCAGAGCCAGAACCGCAGCGAGATCCTGGTCAATTTTTCCTTTGGAAACAAACAGCGTCGCTTTGTCTGCGCTGATCAGCGCATGTGCGACAAACACCGGGTTGTAACTGACATCGGCACCACGCAAATTGAATATCCAGGCGATATCATCAACCGTGGAGACAAAATGCCAATCTGCATCCTTTGATCGCATTTGTTCGCGTACCTGCGTCAACTTATCTTTGCGACTGATGACAGCAAATGGTGCTTTGTGTTCGTATACCTGAGAGAGTGGCAAGCCAGGGCGATCCGGCCAGATATCTTGCAGCAGATCTTTGCTAGTATCGAGCCTGACAGACTTTGCTTGCAGCGCAGATGTCAGTGCGCGGGCGGTTGCCAGACCGAGTACGAAGCCATCGGCACCGACGGTTTGCCCGCTCGTCAGATGTTGTGCCAGCCAGTCGATATGTAAGGTCGCGGCAGCAGAAGCGATTTTCATCATCTGTATGCCCGTTGGTGCCAGCTCTTTTTCGGCCTGACTCCAGTAACGGCTATCCACCCATAAACCAGCGAAATCAGCCGTCACCACCAGCGTGCCGACCGAACCTGTAAAGCCTGACAGATACGTACGTCCTTGCCAGTGTTCTGGCAGATATTCGGATAAATGCGGATCAGCAGAAGGGATGATGTAAGCATCCAGACTATGCGCTTTCATGGCTGCACGAAGTTGCTGTAGCCGGGCTGGAATCGGGGAAATCATTGCGGACGCTGCGTTGGTGTTGCTTGTGCTGATTATGCTGTTCATGAAGTTATTTCCGGATAGGGAGAGTATCAAGACATCAGATTTTGGTAAAAGTTCTTTGTCTGCATAGTGCAATGCGATCAGATGAGGATCAACGGACAGGTCAGTTCTTCAGAAAGCGACGCATGACATAAGGTGCTGGTTCGTGGGGATTGGCGTGGGCGTAGTCGAGTTCCGGAGCCAGTTCAAATTCGTATGCGGTATATAAATCTAACAAGCGCGGCTGATCGGTTCTGACCCCTAGCCTGAGTTCAGTGATGCCAGCATTCTGTGCTGCATGGATGACTGCTTCCAGCAGATGTTGCGATAGCGATTGATTGCGAAAGGCCGGCAATATGCCCATGCGTCGTATTTCCCACACATTCGTATCGGTATCGAGAGCGGTCCAACGGACTGAGCCAGCTGGCATATCATCGATCAACAGCACAAAGCCCCCACCCTGGCATAAGTCGGCAATAACATCATCTGCATTTTCATGGTGCCCGGCAGAGCTGGCGGCAACTTTATTTGCCCAGCAACTGCGGGTCAGATGCGCAATCAGTTGCGCATCTTCGGGGACTGCTTCGCGTAGGGCTATATTCATGCTGGCAGAAAAATTAACGGACGCGCATTCCTGGTTGAGCACCTGGCCAGGCTTCAAGAATATACAGGCCGGGATTGGCTTTTTCGTCGGCCGCTGAGGCTGCCAGTACCATACCTTCGGACATGCCGAATTTCATTTTTCTTGGCGCAAGATTGGCCACCATCACCGTGAATTTTCCTATCAGTTGTTCTGGCTGATAAGCTGATTTGATGCCGGAAAATACGTTGCGGGTGCGGCCTTCGCCTACATCCAGCGTCAGACGCAGCAATTTGTCAGAGCCATCGACGTGCTCGCAATTGATGATTTTCGCAATACGCAGATCCACTTTGGCGAAGTCATCAATTTTGATTTCTTCTGCGAGTGCTTCTATGTCGCTGGCTTTTTCTTCTGTAGCGGGGGCCGCATCTGCCACTGGAGCATCAAATAACTGATCAAAAATCTTGATATCGACACGTTGCATCAGATGTGCGTACGGATGAATTTTATGTTGATGCGGAATCGGGGTGTTGACGTCTGCCCACTGCAAAGGTGCGATATCCAATTGCGCCTCTACCTGCGCTGCCAGTTGCGGCAGTACTGGTTTCAGGAAGATCGTCAGAATGCGGAAAGCTTCCAGCAAGCGGCTGCAGACTTCCTGTAATTTTGCATCGTTCTCTGGTTTCTTTGCCAGTTCCCAAGGTTTGTTTGCATCGACATACGCGTTAACCAGATCGGCTTGTTCCATCGCAGCACGCAGTGCTTTACCATATTCGCGGGACTCAAACAGCGCTTTGATTTCTGGCGCAGCATTGCGCAGATGCTGAATAAACGCGTCATCTGCTGTCGCCCAGTCGCTGGTAACAACACCGTCAAAACGCTTGGTGATAAAGCCGGCTGCGCGGCTGGCGATATTGATGTATTTACCGATCAGATCAGAATTCACGCGCGCCACAAAATCATCCGGATTCAAATCCAGATCTTCTACCTTGGCATTCAGTTTGGCGGCGAAATAGTAACGCAGCCATTCAGGGTTCATACCGATTTCCAGATAACGCAGCGGCGAGATACCTGTGCCGCGTGATTTCGACATTTTTTCGCCGGAAACGGTGACGAAGCCGTGGGCATACACATTATCTGGCGTTTTGTAGCCGGAAAATTTCAGCATCGCAGGCCAGAACAGGGTGTGGAAATAAGTAATGTCTTTACCGATGAAATGAATTTGTTCGGTGGTCGGATCCGCCATGAACGCATCGAAATCGCGACCGGTTTTATTGAAATAATTTTTCAGCGATGCCAGATAGCCGACTGGCGCATCCAGCCACACATAGAAATATTTGCCCGGCTGATCAGGAATTTCAATGCCAAAATAAGGTGCGTCACGGCTGATATCCCAGTCACCTAAACCGCCGTCGCCTTCCAGCCATTCTTTACATTTATTGGCGACTTCCGATTGCAGGCGATTGTCTTGCAGTGCCCAGCCACGCAGGAAGTCCACACATTTCTGGTTCGATAACTGGAAGAAAAAGTGCTCGGATGATTTCATCACCGGCGTAGCACCAGTGAGTGTTGAATACGGGTTTTTCAATTCAGTTGGTGCATAGACGGCACTGCAGACTTCGCAGGAATCGCCGTACTGGTCTTTGGCGCCACACTTCGGGCATTCGCCTTTGATGTAGCGATCCGGCAGAAACATGTTTTTGACCGGATCATAGAATTGCTCGATGGTCTTGCTGGTGATGAAGCCCGCTGTTTTGAGTTTGCGGTAGATATCCTGCGACAAGGCATGATTTTCCGGGCCATCGGTCGAATGCCAGTTGTCAAACTGAATATGAAAGCCATCGAGATATTGCTTGCGACCAGCCGCTATTTTCCCCACGAACTCTTGTGGAGAAATGCCGGCTTTTTCTGCCGCAATCATAATCGGCGCGCCGTGCGCATCGTCAGCACCGACAAAATGCACTTCGTTACCCGACATTCGCTGATGCCTTACCCAGATATCAGCCTGGATGTATTCCATGATGTGACCGAGGTGAAACGGAGCATTTGCGTAAGGAAGGGCGGTGGTAACGAAGAGCTTGCGGGTCATGGTTGATGCACTTTTTTATTTACGGACAAGGGCATTATTCTACCAGCGAAACTCTGGCTGAAAGTGTGTTTGCTGGAATGAGTGCTGAGCGAACAGGTATTTTCGCGGTCTTTTACCTTACCCTGCACAGTAACGTCGCCCTGAGTCAGATAACTGCCCCTGGGCTTGCCGGATTTTGTTGTTAATAGAGAGTTAATCGAGTATAGCCTGTGTCAGACGACCCATGCGCCATCACGATAGACTTCCTCGTCATCGAGTCGGACTGATTCAGTGATGGCAAAGACGTCGACATGGTGTCGACCTTCGCCCCGTTTGATATGCGGTTTCGCATAACTGCCATGTTTTGATCCTAATGACAGATGAATGCCGCACATGCGTTCATAGGTGCCGATGTCACGTACGGTACGGTCTTTGGAAAACGCGGGGTTCATTCCCAGCCCCAGCTCTCTGACCCAGATCACGCCATCATCCGCACGGATATTGGCCAGCACGCGGTCAAATTCCGGCGTGGAATCAAGCGCATCGACGACCTGGCCTTTACTGACAATCAGTGTGATCGGTTTTTCCGGTCGATTGACAGTAAATGTGGTGTCGCCAAACACAAAAATCCGCACGCGTCCGTTCACCGCTTCGAGATCAACGGATTCGGTGAACACTTCACCAATAGGAAATTGGCCACCGACGTTTTTCATTTCACGATAGTCGCCGATGTTCATCTTGGCGGATTCAAACTTGCCGCCGAAAATAAGCTGTTCGCCGCCGCTGTCAATAATACCGCTGCTGGCCTTGTCGATTTTCTCTTTGAGCGCGGGCCCCACAACCCGGTAGTACCCTGGGTCGTATGCCAGAGAGTCGATGTAATAATCCACTTCCTTGCCATCCATACGGCCAAGATGCGGATGCTCTATCACTTTCAGCCCTTTTTTAAACAGCTCCACACGCAAACGGTAAGCTTCAAGCCGGAAATTCGTCGATTGAATCAGTATGACCAGATCTGACGCTTGCAATTGCTCCAGCGTTTGTAAAATGAATGCCGGTGCAACCGCATCAAAGTCTATGCAGGTGGCCGTTGGCAGGCAGGCGCGGTAAGCCGCCGTCAATATCGTTGCCAGAGGTGAGTTCTGATCGTAAACGATGACGGCAGTTTTTTCCGGGCTGTGCTCAAACGCTGTGAGCAGTATGTTTTTTAAATGACCTGCGGCCGTATCAACGATGGTAGGCAGGGAGGGCGACAGGTTGGAAGGCGTAGACATAGATTGGTAGCGACCATCAGGTACGTATTCATGCGCCTGGTGGACTAAATGCGAAGGAAGACCGTATTTTAACAAGCTGCCTGAGTCCGGGCCGTTTTTTCCTTTGCTTTGGGACAAATCGATGTAAAGTTTTTCAGTGGAAGAAAAAAATGGCAGTTTTTTTTCCAGGAGCAATATTGCAGGCTCTGTGACAAGGTATGATCACGTCTCTCATGTGCCGAGAGATCGGTGATAGCCCGGTGACGCTAATCTTAATAATGACATCGATAACAAAAAATATTTTTTACCTCGTTTTTGTACAGGGCCTGATTTATCTGGCACCACTGGTGACTCTCCCTTATCTGACGCGGGTGTTAAGTGTGCCGGATTTTGCCGCCCTGGGTTTTGCCCAGGCAGTGATACAGTATTTTATTTTGATTACGGATTATGGTTTCGGGATTACTGCAACCAGACTGATCGCGATCAATAGCGGTGATAAGTACTCTGTTTCTGGTGTTGTTGCCAATACGCTCGCCGTGAAACTTATTTTGTCTGCCGCAGGCGGTTTGGCCTGTCTGTTGCTGATTGCCGTTTTTGCAGACGTGCAGCAGCACGCAGTGTTGTTCCTCGCATGCTTTATCGGCGTTTTAGGCAATGCACTTTTTCCGACCTGGTTATTTCAGGGCTTAGAGAGAATGCGGGCGCTCGCCCTGATTACCGCCGCATCGCGCCTGCTGCCTTTGCCGCTGGTTTTTGTTCTGGTTAAAACGACAGATGATCTGGTGATGGCAGCGGTGCTGCAAAACATCCCGGGTGTTGTCGCCGCTGTGATGTCCTTTTACTACGCGAGGCAAACTAAGATACTGGTAAGTGCCAGTATCAGTTTGCGCAGCATATGGGGGATGTTAAAAGAGGGATGGCCAGTCTTTTTGTCGAATATTTCCACCAGTTTTTACACGACGATCAATATCATTTTATTGAAGCTATTTGCCGGTGCCGATCAGGTCGCCTATTTTGCAGCGACCGATAAAATCCGCGTCGCTGCTCAAGGTTTCATTCAGCCTATCGCCGCCGCCTTGTTTCCCCGTATCGCCGCACTACATAAAGAATCCGATAAAAGCGACGAGTCGCGCTCGCTGATCCGGCGTGGTTCCTACATACTGTTAGGTGTTCAGTTAGCGGGTGGTCTCGTCCTGTTTTGTTTTGCCGACGTCATTGCATTACGCTACCTTGGCGCAAGTTTTGCGCAGGCAGCAATGTATCTGAAGGCACTTGCTTTTCTGCCGCTGGTGATTGGCTTTGCAACGATTATTTCTCAGTGGCGTTTTCTTGCTGTTGGTGAAAGCAGGATACTGAGCAAAATCTATCTGGTTGCCGGGCCGCTGCACGCGCTGTATGCCTGCTATCTGACGTATCGTTATCAATCGACAGGTTTGATCATTAGTCTGTATTTAACGGAAATACTGATTACCGTTGCAATGATTATCGCAGCAAGAAAAAAAGGTATTGTTTTATGGTGATTTTTTTAAGCATTCCTTCACCGTAGTCTGTACCGTTACTTGTTGATCTTACTTTTTCCCGCGCCACCCCATGCCGACGATAGATATTGCTTTAGCTTCATATAACGGAGAAAAATACATCTCCGCTCAGATCGATTCGATTTTTGCCAATGACGTGTCTGCTGTTGGTGCCTCGCTCGGTAAGCTGATTGTTTCCGATAACGTTTCAACAGATGCGACCGCAGAGATCGTGAGAAATATCTGCAACACATATACTCACGTGCAATTGCACATCAATCACCAGCGCGGTGTCATTCACAATTTTAATCATGCGCTGGCGCACACGGATGCTGCCTACGTCATGCTGGCTGATCAGGATGATGTCTGGCACAACAATAAAATCGCCCTGAGTTTTCAGAAAATGCAGGAGCTCGAACGCCAATTCGGGACGGAAGTGCCACTGCTGGTGTTCACCGATCTGGCGGTTACGGATCATCAGCTCAATGTGATTTCTCCTTCTTTTTTTGCGTATCAGAAAATTGATCCGGTCGGTTACGTTCGTCCAGAGTCCATGTTTCTGTATAACGTCGCACCCGGTTGCACCATGATGCTGAACCGTCGCTTGTTGGAAATGGCATCGCCGGTGCCTGATGGCGCAGTGATGCATGACTGGTGGCTGATGCTGGTAGCCGGTGTTTTCGGGCATATCGGCCATGTCGGTCAGGCGACCATGTTTTATCGCCAGCATGACAATAATCAGGTCGGTGCCAGTGTCAGTAGTTTTTGGGAGAAGCTGTTTTCTCCACGCAGAAAATTACAGCTGGCCCGTAAAAATTTACAGGATGCGATACGCCAGGCAAAACTGTTCACCGCACAATTTCCAGTTATTCCTGCAAAGTTTTCATCGACGCTCACCTATCTGACCGAGTTTGATCATCTCTCACGCTGGCAGCGTGTCAGAGGGCTGATGCAGCAAAAAATTATTGGCCCGACGTTCTGGGGTCGCGTGTTGCTGTATGCGGTGGCGGTTTTTTCGCCGGTTCTCCGTCGTACGCCTGGCTGTTGATGTCCGTGTGGATCAATGTTCCTGACCTTGAATTTGTGTTGTCATCGCTAGCACTATTTCACAGAGCATTGATCATCTTTGCATCTGCGGCTGCGTTTTTCCGCGCGTTTCGCTGCCACCTCGAATAAGTATCCGGTCACGCGGCTTGACAGGCGGTAGCGGTTGTCAGCGACGCGAATGTAAAGCCAGTCAAACAAGGGCTTTAGCAGTGGCCATCCGGTTGGCGCTGTGATCCAGCCTAGTCCGATGGCTTCATAAGCCAGCCGGAAAACGGCGACACCGGTCACGATACTGTTATCGGGTTTGATTGCATGGATGATGCGCATCAGTTCTGCCTGCGGTATGCCGTAAGGGCTGGTGTCAAACTGTTCGCCAGAAATATCAATAAACTTCAGCAAATCTTTATCGTTGCGTGCCTTCAGATTATCGATTTCAAGTTTGCATAGCGGGCAGGATTCATCGTATAGCAAGGTCAGCGGGTAATTGCTCATAAGGTTTTCTTTGAAAACAATGCAATGCGTGGAATGCTCTCAGCATACCTGTGATCGGCGATATCTGCAGGCATCGGTCGTTCGTCCTTGAGATGAGTTCCAGCCTTGTCCTGCCTTTTTTGATTTTTTTCAGACTTTCATCATCAGAATTGCATTTGACGCAGGGGCTAAAACTCAGTCTTTGCGCAGGGCTATCCGCAGTCTTTTCACGTTTTGCGCTAGACTTGCGGACATTGAATGGAGAATGACATGACACTGACCGTTGACGATATTAAAAATGCTTTATCAAAAGTGATTGATCCTAATACCCAGCTTGACCTGATCAAGAGCAAGTCCGCTAAAAACATCAAGCTCGATGGCGACGATGTGAGCCTCGATGTGGAGTTAGGTTATCCGGCAAAAAGTCAGTTTGACCTGATACGTAAGAGTGTGATTGCCGCTGTGCGCGCATTACCGGGTGTTGGTAATGTCAGCGTTAATGTGACATCGAAAATTGTCGCGCATGCGGTTCAGCGCGGCATCAAACTGATGCCGAATGTGAAGAACATTATTGCGGTAGCGTCAGGTAAGGGCGGTGTCGGCAAATCGACGACAGCGGTAAACCTCGCGCTGGCGCTGGCCGCTGAAGGTGCTGCGGTCGGTATTCTGGATGCTGATATTTATGGCCCGTCGCAACCAATGATGATGGGGATTAATGGTCGCCCTGAAACTGTCGATGGTAAAACCATGGAGCCGCTGGAGAATCACGGGCTGCAGGTGTCCTCCATCGGTTTCATGATTGATCCGGATGAGCCTATGGTCTGGCGCGGTCCTATCGTCACGCAGGCCTTGCAGCAATTGCTGGAACAGACCAACTGGCGCGATCTGGATTATCTGATTGTCGATATGCCGCCAGGTACTGGTGACGTGCAATTGACCTTGTCGCAGAAAGTGCCGGTGACTGGTGCCGTGATAGTGACAACACCGCAGGACATTGCGTTGCTGGATGCGCGCAAAGGTTTGAAAATGTTCGAAAAAGTCGGCATTCCTATTCTGGGCATCATCGAAAATATGAGTACGCATATTTGCTCCAATTGCGGACATGCGGAAGCGATTTTTGGTGAGGGTGGCGGCCAGAAAATGTGCGCGGATTATGGCGTCGATTTTCTTGGCGGTTTGCCATTGACGATGGCGATACGTGAACAGGCAGATTCTGGGAAGCCAACCGTGGTTGCTGATCCCGATGGGAAAATTGCACAAATCTACAAAGAAATTGCCCGCAAACTGGCTGTAAAAGTCGCTGAAAAGGCGAAAGACATGACCAGTAAATTTCCGAGCATCAGTATTCAGCACACCTGATCACATTGGTGGATATGGATGTCTTCCGTAGATAAAAAAGCAGATCGTCATTGGCTGGAGGTGGCGCTGGAGTTCGCCTCCCGCGCTACCATCGAGACTTCACCGAACCCTAAAGTCGGCTGCGTTATTGTGCGTGATGGTGTTGCCATCGGGTGCGGCTGGACCCAACCGGTGGGGCAGGCGCATGCAGAAGTTCAGGCGCTGCGCGATGCGGCTGCCAATGGTATGGATGTCCGGGGTGCAACTGCGTACGTGACGTTGGAGCCTTGCAGCCACTATGGGCGCACGCCGCCATGTGCAAACGCACTGATCGATGCCGGGCTGGCGCGGGTTGTGGCGGCTGTTGGTGATGCCAATCCACAAGTCGCCGGACGTGGATTGGCGATATTGCAGGCGGCGGGTATCGATGTAGAGTGTGCGACTCACGCTGATCTGGCGGATCGCGCCCGCGAGATGAATATCGGCTTTTTTACCCGCATGGAAACTGGCAAGCCGTGGGTGCGCATGAAGGCGGCTGCAAGCCTTGATGGGAAAACAGCATTGCCGAACGGTCAGAGTCAGTGGATTACTGGAGCGGAAGCCAGACACGATGGCCATGTCTGGCGTGCTCGGGCAGATGCGATACTGACGGGTATAGGCACGGTATTGGCAGATGATCCATTACTCAATGTGCGTGGGGTTGATACTCCGCGTCAGCCCTTACGCATCGTGCTGGATTCGAATTTAAGAATCCCCGTATCTGCAAAAATATTGCAAGGCGGTGTGCTGGTGATCTGCGCTATCGACGACCTGCCAAAGCGTCTGGCGCTGGAGGCATCGGGAGCGGAAGTGCTTTGTCTGCCAGATTCCAGCCGGCGGATTAGTCTGCCCGCATTGATGCTTGAGCTGGGGCGACGACAATTCAATGAATTGCATGTGGAGGCTGGTGCAACACTTAACGGCGCGATGATTGCGGCCGGTTGTGTTGATGAATTGCTGGTCTATCTGGCTCCTAAATTACTTGGTGACGGAGTAGGGATGTTTGCTCTGCCATTGTTGACGCATGTTGATCAGGCGCAGCAACTAGTGTTGCGTGATGTAGCGAAAGTGGGCGGCGATGTACGGCTGCTGGCCAGATTCTCCAAATAACCGCAGACTTATTTTGTTTCTACTTTATCCGGCAAGTGAATTGCTGAGCGGGGATATGTGGCAATTGATATATAAGCTGACGCAAAAAGAAAAAAGGATCGTTGAAAATCAACGATCCTTTTAAACTGGTCGGAGTACAAGGATTCGAACCTTGGACCCCCTGGTCCCAAACCAGGTGCGCTACCGGACTGCGCCACACTCCGAAAAACTAAACTGCATTTATCTTTTCACTGATACTTAAATAGTATCGCTTTAAGATGAAAAATCAATTATATGATTTTTAAAATTCTGGTCGGAGTACAAGGATTCGAACCTTGGACCCCCTGGTCCCAAACCAGGTGCGCTACCGGACTGCGCCACACTCCGAAGACCGACATATTAGCCTTATGACGCTTTGATGTCAATAGATTTGTCCCTGAGCGACTATTCGTTGCATGCTTAAAGTTCGCGATGACTTGAGAATGCCCGACGTTCGCCGGTCAGTGGATCATCAAAAGCGATGCTCTTCGCCAGTAATTGCAAAGGTGTACTGAAGTCGTCGCCTTTGCAAGCTTGTGCGATGGGATAAAAGCTGTCGTTTACTATCGGCGCTCCCAGACTTGCCATATGTACCCGCAGTTGGTGCTTTTTCCCTGTAACGGGTGTTAATCGATACAGATTCATATCGCCGCGTTGTTCCGCAATCTCAATCAGGGTTTCGGAGTTGATTACGCCATCGCTTTCACGCATCGTAAAAAAACGCTCACCTTCGGTCATGCAACTGCGGTGGATAAGAGGAAATGTTTGTGTGGGCAAGGCTGGTGCCAGAGCAAGATAGGTTTTTGTTATGCTGCGTTTCTGGAATAGCGCCTGATATTTGCCACGGGTTTCGGGATTGTGTGAGAGCAGGATCACGCCCGCTGTTTCCCGGTCTAAGCGGTGTATCGGGGTTAGCTGTTGCAGGCCGGTTTTCTTTTTTAGACGGACTAACAGCGTTTCCTGCAAAAAGCGTCCAACCGGCGTGACCGGTAAAAAATGCGGTTTGTCGACGACCAGTAAGTGATCATCCTGATGCAGGATGTGCGCTTCAAATGGAATAATGGTTTCACTATCGATTTCGCGATAGTAAAAAATACACATTCCACGCTTGGCTAAACTGTTCTTTTGTAATGGGTTACCATGCGCATCTACTACTTCATTTCTTTCCATGCGAGAAAGCCAGGTCGCTTCTCCTACATCTGGGAAATGCGAGGTCAGGAAGCTGATCATGTTGCTCCACTGGCCTTCAGGTAACCATAAATAACTTGGCGCGATGCCATCGCGCATGGGGAGGGGGGCTTGCATGGGAGATGGTGGATTCTTATTCTCGAAACTTAACTCTGTTTCTCTATAATACCAGCACGATGGAAAAAAATACCGAGCTACCCTTTACGCTGAGTGTAATCATGCAGCGTATGCCGATGAATAATCGGTGGCAGCCATTTCAATGGAAGCCACTGGAAATTCTGGCTGATACCCCTGATGCCAAAATACATCAGTTGATGAATGGTGATGGTGAGCAGCGCTGGCTGTTTCCCGGCTTTTCAGCGACCTTGCATGTTGATGAAACACCTGGTTATTTTCTGAATCTCAGCTCTGAAACACCATGCTGGTTCGTGATGTGGCGCATGGAAGATGTTGATGGCGTCGAGTTGGCTGTACCTAAATCTGTTTCACTTTCCTATGATGAGGCGGCACGGCAAATAGACGGCGGTGAACAAGTGGATATTTTGCCTTTGTCAACAGATGTTGCCGCCTGGCTTGCCGAATACACGCAGCAGTATTTCCGCTACGAAGGTAAAAAACCTCGTAAGCGTCCTTCCTTTGAAGGTGGTGAAGGTGTACAGAAAATGGCGCTTGCTGAAGCATCCGTCAACCGGAAGCCAAACTGATATGGCTGCCAGCGATTTTTTCAGCCGGTGGAGTAAGCGTGGCGCTGAAAAGGAGGTGACTCAGGAAGTCGTATCTGATTCGCGCCCGGAGCAATTGGCTGTCGTGACTCCTGTTGACACGAGTGAAGTTGAAAAAAATCCAGATAAAGCACCGGACATGGCTGACGTGGCGGCATTGCGTGATGAATCTGATTTTTCACGCTTTATGGCGAAAGATGTCGATGAGTCAGTGCGTCGCTCTGCGATGAAAAAGCTGTTTTCCAATCCGCACTTCAATATCATGGATGGCCTGGATATTTATATTGATGATTACGGTAAAGCCGACCCATTGCCGCCCGGAATGCTGGAGTCTTTGTTGCATGCCAAGACCTTGCTGAATCCATTGGCACATCTGGAACAAGGTTTGCAGCGTTTGCTCGATCCTGATCCTGTTGCGGATGAAGCAACGAGCACTGAGCGTGACGCGAAACCAAGTGCGTTGGCTGCAGAACTTGTGGCTGAGCCTACGCTGGCGGAATTGCCGTTGTCAGATCAGGTATCACCAGTCCCGCAGAGTACCGAATTGGCCAGCAAAATAATGCAGCAAAATAATGATGAGAGCGATCAGAATGAATCCGCAAATAAAAATTTGTAGTTGTAATAAAACCCTGCCTTTAAATGCTGCTGCGGCCGCGCAATTAGCGCAGGCAATTGGTGCGGAACATGTGCAAGTCAGTGACATGTTATGCCGCCGCGAAGTGGGAAATTTTTTAAGTGCAGTGCAAGGCGTTGATGACGTGATCGTCGGTTGTACTCAGGAGCGTGCCTTGTTTTCTGAGTTGGCGCAAACCAGTGTTGCACCAATAAAATTTGTGAATCTACGTGAGAGTGCCGGGTGGTCTGAAGAAAGTAAGCAAAGTCTGCCAAAAATGGCCGCCTTGCTGGCGGTGGCCAGTTTGCCTGCGCCCGAACCTGTACTCACGGTGAATTATCAGTCGGAGGGAAATCTGTTGATTATCGGTTCCGCAGATGTTGCTCTGCCGTGGGCGCATCGCTTGTCTGCGCAAATGGCGGTGAGCGTTTTGCTGACAGAGGGCGCGGCACACGGTGAGCGACTGGCAGACCGGACTTTCCCGGTCTGGTCTGGTAGTGCGATCAAGTTGCGCGGCTTCCTCGGGCAGTTTGAAGTGAGCTGGCAGCAAAGCAATCCGATTGATCTGGAAACCTGCACCCGTTGTAACGCCTGTATTGATGTTTGTCCGGAAAATGCGATTGACTTCAGTTATCAGATCGATCTGGATAAATGCAGTAATCACCGTGATTGCGTCAAGGCTTGCGGTGTGATCGGCGCGATTGATTTTGAGCGTATAACGGTTGTTCGTGATACGGCGTGTGATCTGATATTAGATTTGTCACGACAAGCCTTGTTCTCTATGTCTGATAAGCCTCAGGGATATTTTGCGCCGGGCAATGATGTGGCAGCACAGTTTGATGCGGTGTTGAAATTGTCACAGTTGATCGGTGAGTTTGAGAAGCCTAAGTTTTTTGTCTACAAAGAAAAACTCTGCGCCCATAGTCGCAGCGGCAAGTTGGGATGCAATGCCTGTCTGGATGTTTGCTCTACGGACGCAATATCGGCTGCGGGCGACAAGGTATCGGTCAATCCTAATTTATGTGCCGGATGCGGCGCTTGCACCACGGTCTGTCCTACCGGTGCGATGAGCTACGCCTATATGCGTGCGCCCGACACAGGCCTGCATATCAAAACAATGTTGTCGGCGTATGCTAAAGCGGGTGGTAATGCACCGGCAATTCTTTTTCATAGTAAAGAAGCTGGTGCTGCTTTAATTCAGCAGAGCGGGCAGTCCGCGCAAGCGGGTGGGCGTGGCTTGCCTGCGCGATTGATTCCGATGGCGCTGCATCATACGGCATCGACAGGCATAGAAATCTGGTTGTCAGCGATTTGTTATGGCGCTGCTTCTGTCGCGATTTTATTGACGGATGAAGAGGCGCCAGAATATCGCCTTGCTCTGCAAAAACAGATACAGATAACGCAAGCGATTTTGTCCGGACTCGGTTATCAGGGGCAGCATATTCATTTGTTGGAAACAGGTTCATCCGCCGAATTGTCATCGTTTTTGTATGCGTTAAAGCCTGCGCAAGTGCCACCGCCAGCATTGTTCAATGTTGCGCAAGATAAGCGTGTCAGCATGGACTTTGCACTCGATCATCTACTCAGGCATGCACCGGCCGCGGTCGATGAAGTGGCTTTGCCGAGCGGATCTTTATATGGATCAGTGGCGATCAATAAGGACGCCTGTACTTTGTGTATGTCATGCGTAGGTGCTTGCCCAAGTTCGGCTTTGATGGATAACGCTAATTCTCCACAGATACGTTTTATCGAGCGCAATTGTGTGCAATGTGGTTTGTGTGAGGATACTTGTCCGGAAAACGCAATAACACTGACGCCGAGGCTGCTGCTAACCGAGTCCGCCAAACAGGTACGTGTGTTAAATGAAGCGCAGCCATTTCACTGCATACGCTGCAGCAAGCCGTTTGCTACAGCGCAGATGATAGAAACCATGCTGCAAAAACTTGGGGCGCATAGCGCATTTGCAGGACATCTCGATCGCATTCGTATGTGCCCTGATTGTCGCGTTGTCGATATGATGAGTGCTGCTGATTTGCAGCGTCCGCACTAAGACGATTACCGGAAATACAGAAAAATGGAAACACAGATTAAATTTGAAACTGCCGATCAGGGCGAAGAAACGGCGCGCGCGGATTTATACGGCCTGCTTGCTACCCTGATGTATGCGCCGCCATCGAAAGATTTGCTACAAGTGCTGAGCAGCGCAGAAACCAATGGCGAGGGTGTGTTGGGTGATGCCTGGACGCATTTCATAGAGACGGCAAGAAAGTCCGACGCAGAATTGGTTCGGGATGAGTATGAGCAGCTTTTTGTTGGCACCGGTAAGCCTGAAGTTTTGCTGTACGGTTCGTATTACCTCAGTGGCTTTCTGATGGAAAAGCCGCTGGCAGCATTGCGAACCGATTTGCAGAATCTGGGGTTGGAACGTGCGGAACATATTGTCGAGTCTGAGGATCATATTGCCTCGCTGTGTGAAGTGATGCGTTACCTGATCGCATCGGACGACATTTTGCAAGCTAATCTGGCAACACAAAAACAGTTCTTTGCGACGCACATGCAAAGCTGGGTGGGAACGATGTGTGACGCGATTATCGCGCATCCGCAGGCTTCTTTTTATGCAAGCCTGGCACAGTTGGCAAAAGTTTTCTTTGATGTGGAAATGCAATCTTTTGATATGGAATAAGGGTTACTACTTATTTTTTTGTTGTAATCAAAAGTTTTTGTTCTGCAAATGTTAAATAGTATTAAATATTGATTTTCCTGTCGGGAATCTTTTTTTTGAATGGAGTAGACTGCTGAAAGTTCGGAGACGCGCGCACTTGCTTTCCTCCTTTTTAGAGAGGAAATAAGCTGCGAAACTGGTTTGAGGGTTTTTACCATACTTACCATACCGGTTTCAGCGATCAATCCTTGATCGCTTTTCAATCAGTCTCCAGGTTTAGTTGTCGACATCGGAGACGAACATGGATCAAAAAATTAAACGCCGTAGCTTGCTGGGTGGTTTAGGTGTGGCCGCTGCAGGCTTGTTTGCGCTGAAAGCGGCGCCTGTGGTGCAGGATAAAATTGAAACGCTGGCAGCTCCAGCAGAGCCTGAGGGCACTGGTTATCGCCTGACTGAGCACGTGAAGAAATACTACCGTACCACCACTATTTAATTCTGAGGTGAAGATATGTTGTTAACTCGTAAAGGTGACGCTGCGTCGCGTGCACAAACACGTTTTTCATCCGGACTTGCGGAGTCGCTCGCACGTGCACTGCCGACCATGGACAGACGTGGCTTTTTGAAACGCTCTGGTATTGGTGTTGGCGCTGGTATCGCGGCATCGCAATTAGGGCTGATTAAAAAAGCAAAAGCTTCCGTGTCCGGTGCTGCAACTGGCGGAAAAATTGAAGTACGCCGTACTGTTTGCACCCACTGTTCCGTTGGTTGTGCAGTCGATGCCGTCGTTGAGAATGGCGTCTGGGTCAGACAAAACCCGGTTTTTGATTCACCAATCAATCTTGGCGCGCATTGCGCGAAAGGTGCTGCTTTGCGTGAGCATGGTCACGGTGAATATCGTCTGAAATACCCGATGAAACTGGTCAACGGCAAGTATCAGCGTATCAGCTGGGATCAGGCCTTGACTGAGATTGCCGATAAACTGCTTGATATCAAAAAGACGTCTGGCCCTGATTCGACGTTCTTCGTCGGTTCATCGAAACACAATAATGAGCAGGCGATGTTGTTGCGTAAGTTTGTGTCTTTTTACGGCACAAATAATACCGATCATCAGGCGCGTATCTGTCACTCCACCACTGTTGCCGGTGTTTCGAATACCTGGGGCTACGGTGCGATGACCAATAGCTACAACGATATGCAAAATGCGAAAGCAGCGCTGTATATCGGCTCGAACGCGGCGGAAGCGCATCCAGTGTCGATGCTGCATTTGTTGCACGCTAAAGAAAACGGCTGCAAAGTGATTGTGGTCGATCCGCGTTATACACGTACTGCGGCAAAGTCGAATCAATATATCCGCATCCGTTCTGGCTCAGACATTCCGTTTTTGTACGGCATGATGTATCACATCTTCAAAAATGGCTGGGAAGATAAGCAATACATCCATGACCGTGTTTACGGCATGGAAAAAATCAAAGAAGAAGCGCTGAAGTGGACGCCGGAAAAAGTAGAAGAAGCTTGCGGTGTGCCTGAAGACCAAGTCTACAAAGCGGCTGAAACAATGGCTTTGAATCGCCCATCGACAGTGGTCTGGTGCATGGGACAGACTCAGCACACGATAGGTAATGCGATCGTGCGTGCTTCGTGTCTGCTGCAGCTGGTGCTAGGTAATATCGGTAAATCCGGTGGTGGTACGAACATTTTCCGTGGTCACGATAACGTGCAGGGCGCAACTGATGTCGGGCCGAACCCTGATTCATTACCGGGCTATTTTGGTCTGGCAACGGGCGCCTGGAAGCACTGGTGTAATGTCTGGGGCGTCGATTACGAATGGGTCAAGAAGCAATTTGCTTCCCAGGCCATGATGGAAAAATCAGGCACGACAGTATCGCGCTGGATTGACGCTGTGCTGGAAAGGAATGAACTGATTGATCAGGAAAACAACGTCAAGGCGATGGTGTTCTGGGGGCATGCGCCGAACTCGCAGACGCGCGGCCTGGAAATGAAAAAAGCATTCGATAAGCTCGATATGCTGGTGGTGATTGATCCTTATCCATCGGCGACGGCAGCGATGGCCGCGATGAAAACGGAAGATCAGCAACTCAATCCTAAGCGTCAGGTATATCTGTTGCCAGCAGCAACGCAGTTTGAAACATCGGGCTCGGTCACTGCGTCGAACCGTTCAATTCAATGGCGTGAAAAAGTCATTGAGCCGTTGTTTGAATCCCGTACTGACCACATGATCATGTATCAATTGGCAGAAAAACTCGGGTTTGCCAAAGAGCTGGTGGCAAAGCTGAAAATGGTGCCGGGTAAAGGCGGCATGATGGAGCCAGAGCCTGAATCCATGTTGCAAGAGATTAATCGCGGTACCTGGACGATAGGTTATACCGGTCAATCTCCTGAGCGTTTGAAAGCGCATATGCGCAACATGCATTTGTTTGATGTGAAAACGCTCAAATGCAAAGGCGGCAAGGACCCGGTCAGTGGTTACGATATGACAGGCGATTACTTCGGTCTGCCATGGCCATGTTACGGCACGCCAGAACTCAAGCACCCGGGTTCTCCTAATCTGTACGATACATCTAAGCACGTCATGGACGGCGGTGGTAATTTCCGCGCGAACTTCGGCGTCGAACGTGAGGGTGTCAGTTTGCTGGCGGAAGATGGCTCTCATTCTCTCGGTGCAGAGATCACGACTGGCTATCCGGAATTTGATCACATCCTGCTGAAAAAGCTGGGCTGGTGGGATGATCTGACCGAGGCAGAAAAGAAAGCGGCAGAAGGTAAAAACTGGAAAACTGACTTGTCTGGCGGTATTCAGCGCGTGGTCATGAAAGTGCATGGTTGCCATCCTTTTGGTAATGCGAAGGCTCGTGCAATCGTCTGGAATTTCCCTGATCCTGTTCCTCAGCATCGTGAACCTTTGTTTGGCACACGTCCTGATCTGGTCGCGAAATATCCTACTCACGATGATAAGAAAGCGTTCTGGCGTATGCCTACACTGTACAAGTCAGTGCAGCAGAAAAACATCGAAGCAAAACTGTACGAAAAATTCCCTATCATCCTCACCTCCGGACGTCTGGTGGAATACGAAGGTGGTGGTGAGGAAACCCGTTCCAACCCGTGGCTCGCGGAATTGCAACAAGAAAACTTTGTTGAACTCAATCCGAAAGCGGCGGCAGACCGCGGTATCCGTAATGGTGAATATGTGATTGTTTCTACGCCGACTGGTGCGCGCATCAAAGTCAGAGCATTGGTGACACCGCGTGTAGCGGAAGATACCGCGTTTATTCCTTTCCACTTCTCAGGCTGGTGGCAGGGCAAGGATATGAAAGAGTTTTATCCGGAAGGTGCGATGCCTATCGTGCGTGGTGAGGCAGTAAATACAGCAACCACTTATGGCTACGATTCGGTCACGATGATGCAGGAAACCAAGACCACGATTTGTAATATCGAACGGTTCTCAGCGTAATTTCACAGGAGAAGAAAATGGCAAGAATGAAATTTATCTGTGATGCAGAGCGCTGTATCGAATGCAACAGCTGCGTAACAGCATGTAAGAACGAACATGAAGTGCCGTGGGGCGTTAATCGCCGCCGCGTGGTGACCGTCAATGATGGCGTGATCGGACAGGAAAAATCGATTTCCGTCGCGTGTATGCATTGCTCTGATGCGCCTTGTATGGCGGTCTGTCCGGTCGATTGTTTTTACCGTACCGATGAAGGCGTGGTTTTGCACAATAAGGATATCTGCATCGGTTGCGGTTACTGTTCTTATGCCTGCCCATTTGGCGCGCCGCAGTTCCCTTCGAACGGAACTTTTGGTTTGCGCGGCAAAATGGACAAATGTACTTTCTGTTCCGGTGGGCCAGAAGAAGATGGCTCTGAAAAAGAGTTTGAAAAATATGGACGCAATCGCCTTGCCGAAGGTAAGTTGCCTTTGTGCGCTGAGATGTGCTCGACCAAAGCGCTGCTCGGTGGCGATGGTGATGTGATTGCCGATATTTTCCGTACCCGCGTGGTCAAGCGTGGTAAGGGCAGTGAAGTCTGGGGTTGGGGCACTGCCTACGGCAAGGGAAACAATCCAGAGGCTAAGCCTGAGTTGCAGCCAGCCACGGAGAAATAAATCATGAAAAAGACAATGTGGATTATTTCAGGTTTGCTTGCGCTGATGAGTTTGTCCGCCTGTGGAGAACGTGATCAGGCAACCACGACCAAACGTGGTCTGGTCGATGAAAAAGCATGGAAGGGTGCGCACAACGGTTTCGTTGTGAAAGAGTGGACTCCCGGCGATAAAACGGCATGGGAAAATCAGATCCGCGCCCGTAATCAATACCAGAACGAGTATGTCAAAACCAATTAAATGAAGGAGTTGACATGAGATCTTTGATTCTTTCGCTGACCTTGGCACTGACAGCAGCAGTAGCATCTGCCCAGGCTGCCGCACCGGCAAATGCGGCGGCAGCTACGACACCGGCAGAAAAACTGCCGGGCGTTGAGTCGGTCGATATCCTGAAACAAAATCAGGCCGAGCGCACGCAAACACAACCCGGCAATCTGGCACCGACATATCGTCTGGTGGCGGACGGCACCAAGCATTATTCGAGCTTGCCAGCGCTGGAGGCGGGTGTGCTGATACAGGGGAAAACGCAATTTCCCGGTCAGGCACGCGCGACGACAGCAGGTGAGGCATGGCGTCAATATCGGAATGGCCCGCTGACGATGATCGGCGGTGGCATTTTGCTGGCGGCGTTAGCCGCAGTGGCGGCGATGTATCTGATTCGCGGTCAGATTCGTCTCGATGGTCCGCGCACTGGCCGTCTGATTGAGCGTTTCACGCCGACTGAACGAACGCTGCACTGGAGTATGGCGTTGAGCTTCGTTGCTCTGGCAAGCTCCGGTATTGTGATGTTGTTCGGTAAGCACATACTGTTGCCATTCTTCGGTCTGACGCTGTTCGGCTGGCTGGCATTTTTATGCAAGAACATTCATAACTTTGTCGGCCCGATATTCACGGTGTCTATCATTCTGTTCTTTATCAAATTTGCCCGCGATAATTTACCGTCGGCATCGGATATTAAATGGATGGCGAAATTGGGTGGGTTACTCAGTGGTGCCCACGTAAGTTCGCATCGCTTCAACGCTGGTGAAAAAATTATTTTCTGGGGTGGCGTCGTTGGCCTGGGTCTGATTGTCAGTGCATCGGGTTTCGTACTTGATAAACTGGTGCCGGGGTTCGAATACAGCCGTGCTTACATGCAGATTGCCAGTATTGTGCATATTGCTGCTGCGATGCTGGCAGCGGGTATGGTGATTGGTCATATCTATCTTGGTACGATAGGGATGGAAGGCGCTTATGAATCCATGCGTACCGGCTATGTTGATGACGTCTGGGCGAAAGAGCATCACGATCTCTGGTATGCCGATATCGAGCAAGGAAAAATTCCGCGTGTGCGCAGTGCGACGGCGACAGCGGAGTCCAAAGTAGCCGTGGTCAACGCCTAGTTGAGTTGGAGAAAAAAATGAAATCTAAAAATTTATGGTCGGTGACATCGGTGTGCGTAGCGTTGCTGTCGGGCTTGTTTGCAACGGCCAGCTTCGCTAAATTGCCAGAACCGACACCAGAAGCAAAAGCAAAGGCGGCTGAAGCCAAAGCAAAAACAGCTTGGTCAGATAAAGTGGCAGCCTATCAGCTATGCAAATCGCAAGACAAAGTGGCGGCAGCTTATCTGAAGGGAAAAGACGCTAAAGCGGTGGTGGCAACACCGGCATGCACCGACCCAGGCCCTTATGTGCCGGAAGTCGCTGCGGCTCCGGCCAGTGCTTCGGCGACGTCCGCTGTTGCAGCGACAACGCCTGCAAGCAATACGCCTGTCGCGATTAAGAAGTAAGTCCTGTCCCGTAAAATACACATACTCCCCCCTTAAAATGGCATTTCACCCTTAATCTCCTTGTAGATATTGGGCTGCCAGATATACTCCGGGGGAGTATATTTTCACCGATTTGTGCCCTCCTGGCCGGAAAAAATAATGCCTGACTCTCCGTATATGCCAGAGCTGTCCAGATCCACCGTCGCGCTGACCAAAGAAGTGCAGGTCACCGATGAGCGTGGTCGCGTTAATCTGATCTCCATTCCTGCAGAGCGCCCATTAACCGTTTATCTTGATAAGCGTGAATTGGTGACGCTGATGACCATGGGTGGCAACCCGGAAGCATTGGTACTTGGCTACCTACGCAATCAGCGTCTGCTGCGCCAGATCACTGATATCGCTTCGGTACAGGTGGATTGGGAAGTGTCTGCGGCCGCGGTCGTCACGCATACCGGTGTGACGGACATTGAAGAGCGCACATCAAAACGTGTTGTGACGACGGGTTGTGGTCAGGGCACTGTGTTTGGCGGGCTGATGGATGAAGTCGATCAGATTGTGTTGCCAGACAGCGCGCGCATCCGCCAGTCTTCTCTGTATAAAATCATCGACACCATCCGCACTCAGCAGTCGGTGTATAAAAAAGCCGGCTCGGTTCACGGCTGCGCTTTATTTTCAAATCAGGGTGAACTTTTATATTTTGTTGAAGATGTCGGTCGTCACAACGCCGTAGATGCAATCGCCGGAAAAATGTGGCTGGATCGCGTTGATGGTGGCGACAAAATTTTTTACAGTACCGGTCGCCTGACTTCTGAAATGGTGATTAAAGGGGCGCAGATGGGCATTCCCATTTTATTGTCGCGCTCAGGTACTACCGAGATGGGGCATCAGGTTGCATCGCAGATAGGCATGAGTCTGTTTTCCCGTTGCACAGGGCGACATTTCCTGTTGCTGACACATCCGCAGCGTCTTGAGTTCGAACCAGAGTTGTTTGCTGAAACAACGCCAGCTTCGGTTTCTGTCTGACTCTCACTTCTTATTCAGCTTTTTTACAGTGCAGGCGTAGTCGGTATCCTCGTCGCGCTGAAAACGGTAAAATGCTGGTTTTAACTTTACCCGCATACTGGTGTTGCTTCTGCTACAGGCTGACGCAGCACGCGGTGCAATTCATCTCATGACTGTCGTCCGTACCCGTTTTGCTCCCAGCCCGACTGGCTATCTTCACGTTGGCGGTGCCCGTACCGCTTTGTTCAGCTGGGCGTTTGCGCGCCATCATGGCGGCACATTTGTTTTACGTATTGAGGATACCGATCTTGAACGCTCCACCCCGGAAGCGGTGCAGGCGATTCTGGATGGTATGAACTGGCTGGGTTTGCAGCATGATGAAGGCCCGTTTTATCAGATGCAGCGTATGGAACGTTATCGTTCAGTGCTGGCGGAAATGCTGGCTAATGGCAGTGCCTATCATTGCTATTCATCACCTGAGGAAGTCGAGGCGATGCGCGAGCGTCAACGTGCTGCCGGCGATAAGCCGCGTTACGACGGTACATGGCGCCCGGAAGCCGGCAAAACACTGCCAGCAGTACCTGCAGATCGTAAGCCAGTGATCCGTTTTAAAAATCCTCTGGATGGCGACGTTAGTTGGAATGATGTCGTCAAAGGGGCGATCACGATCAGCAATAAAGAACTCGATGATCTGGTCATTGCGCGTCCGGATGGCACGCCAACTTACAATTTCTGCGTCGCGGTGGATGACTGGGATATGCAGATTACCCACGTCATTCGTGGTGACGACCACGTGAATAACACACCGCGTCAGATCAATATTCTGAATGCGCTTGGCGCAACGCTGCCGCAATACGGACATGTTCCTATGATTCTGGGCACCGATGGGCAAAAGCTCTCCAAACGCCGCGATGCTGTCAGCGTGATGGATTATTTCGACAAAGGTTATCTGCCAGAGGCTATGCTGAACTATCTTGCGCGCCTGGGCTGGAGTCACGGCGACGATGAATTGTTCTCTATGGAGCAGATGTGCAGCTGGTTTGATCTGACCCATTTATCCGGTTCTGCGGCGCAATTTAATCCTGAAAAACTGGCCTGGATTAATAACCACTACATCAAAGCTGCTGATAATCAGCGTCTTGCCGATTTAATCCGTGTGCAGATGGAAAAAGATGGCGCCGTATTCACCGACGCGCCAGCTTTGCCTGCAGTGATTGCTTTGCTGAAAGAGCGCGCAAATACGACGGTGGAGCTGGGGCAGGCGGCCATGTTGTTTTATCGTCAGCCAGCGGCAGATGCTGCTTTGCTGACGCAACATGTGACTGCTGCGGTATTGCCTGCATTGCGCCAATACGCAGAAGCTTGCAAAACAGTCGAATGGAATAAAGTTGCTTTGTCTGCTGCGCTGAAGCAGGTGCTGGCAGATCATACGTTGAAGATGCCACAACTTGCGATGCCATTACGTCTGCTGTTAACCGGGCAGTTGCAGACGCCATCAATTGATGCTGTTGTCGAATTGTTTGGGCGCGAAGTTGTTTTGCAGCGTCTGGCAGTAATCGCAGCTGATTAATCGAGAGCGGGTGAGGGCTTTACAATAAAGCGTTCATCCCCTATAATCTCGCTTCTATTCTGTGTCGGGGGGTATAGCTCAGCTGGGAGAGCGCTTGCATGGCATGCAAGAGGTCAGCGGTTCGATCCCGCTTACCTCCACCAAAAAAGTGCACTGCCATTAAGGCAGTATGCGAAACAGAAAATACTTGCTGTCCCCATCGTCTAGAGGCCTAGGACATCACCCTTTCACGGTGAGTACAGGGGTTCGAATCCCCTTGGGGACGCCAATAAATTTAGTATGTTTATTGTGGGCAGCAAGTAAAGCAGTACCAGGTCAGTAACAAGGACAGAATATGTCCCCATCGTCTAGAGGCCTAGGACATCACCCTTTCACGGTGAGTACAGGGGTTCGAATCCCCTTGGGGACGCCAGATTTAAATCCACTTCCTGTTGTCAGGTAAGTGCAGGTCAGTAACAAGGACAGAATATGTCCCCATCGTCTAGAGGCCTAGGACATCACCCTTTCACGGTGAGTACAGGGGTTCGAATCCCCTTGGGGACGCCAGGTAAAAGCCAGCTTAATCAATTAAGCTGGCTTTTTTTATTGTGATGTCGGTTTTGCTCGTTGAAGTCCGGATACATTCATGAGCTGCATTATTCTTGTGTTCTGCCTTATCACTCAATGAAAAATTATCGGTAAGACTGCGCGCCCCAGTTCGCATATTGGTAAGCAACACAGCGAGACCCTCTTCATCTGATTTAAGCAGCATGATGTTGCCGCTTGCTCACCTGCACATAGCCTTGTTTTCTGAGGGTGAAAATCTCCATCTTGATAAAACAATCTCTGCGTAGTTCGATGAATTGTCTGGAGTAGTTCTATTGATGTATATCATGCGCAATCTCGCCCCATTAAAATCGCCTGTGTAGTATTGAGAGTTTTGCCGTGAAGCTATCTGGAAAAAAGGAGATGAGCGATGCACGCATTTGCAAATTTAAAGATAGGCGTTCGTTTGTCGATCGGTTTTGGTATTTTGATTTTAATGACGCTGAGCATGGGGGGCATAGGGCTGCAACGTTTCGCAGAAGTGAATGCCGTGAACAGCAGAATCATTGAAAAGGATTGGGTAAAAGCCGAGGCAGCGAATGTCATTAACGCCACTACCCGCGCCAATGCGCGGAATACGATGGAGCTTCTGATTGCGGATGATGCCACTCAGGCGGGCAGAGTCAAGCAATCGATTGAGGCGAATAAGCAGGTCATCAGTGCGGCCTTAGACACTCTGAAGCAACTGATTTATTTACCTGAAGGTCAGGCCTTGCTGGCGACATTGACCGAACGACGGACAGCGTATGTCGCTTCGTTTTCAAAAGTGCTGAAACAGATAGATGCCGGAGACAAAACCGGTGCAATTCAGACGATGAACACTGAGACATTACCGGCGTTGGATGCGCTGCAAGAACCTATCGTTGCCCTGACAAATTTACAGAAAAAAATTGTTGTTAACAGTAGTGGGGAAGTGCGGGATCGTATTGCTTCTGCCACTGCATTGCTGATTGTGCTGACTATCGCAGGTTTATTCGTTGGTGTCGGGCTGACGTGGTTTATTTCGCGCTCAATTACGCGACCACTCAGTGAGGCTGTGCATATTGCCCGTACCGTTGCTTCGGGTGATTTGACGACGAAAGCACAGATCACCACGAAAGATGAGTGCGGTCAGTTATTGCAGTCCATGCAGGAAATGAACGACAGCCTTGTGCATATCGTAAATCAGGTGCGTGGCGGTACAGACCTGATGGCTGCAGCCACACATGAAATCGCAGACGGCAATATGGAGCTTTCCTCTCGTACCGAAGAGCAAGCCAGCGCGCTTGAGCAAACTGCGGCCTCGATGGAGCAACTGGCATCGGCGGTGAGGGATAACTTTGAGTCGGGTATGCATGCCAACCGGCTTGCCGAATCAGCGGCTCAGGTCGCTGCTAAAGGTGGTGCCGTCGTCGGTGAGGTTGTGCAGACGATGGAAGCAATCAATGTTTCCTCGCGCAAGATTGCGGACATTATCGGCGTCATTGATGGCATTGCGTTCCAGACTAATATACTGGCGCTCAACGCGGCAGTTGAGGCCACCCGCGCGGGTGAGCAGGGGCGCGGCTTTGCGGTTGTGGCATCCGAGGTTCGTTCGCTTGCCGGGCGATCTGCGAATGCTGCGAAGGAAATCAAGACGCTGATTTCTGATTCGGTAGGTAATGTGAGTGATGGTTGCCGACTGGTGGAGCAGGCAGGTAGCACCATGGATGAGATCGTGGTACACGTGCGTCGTGTGGCGGACCTGATGGGAGAAATTACGAACGCAAGTAAAGAGCAGACGACTGGCATTGAACAGGTGAATCAAGCGGTCGCTCAAATGGATACGGTAACGCAGCAAAATGCCGCATTAGTAGAAGAGGCCGCGGCCGCAACCCAGTCTCTCGATCATCAGGCAAACTCTCTGGTGCAGGCGGTCAGTATTTTTAAGTTAGGTACGCCACATTCATCAATTGGTTTCTCACGCGCCTCGCCTGCGTTACTCAACGTTTAATCTGGATACGGACATGGCATATTTTGAGTGGGCCGACGACATGGTGATCGATAACGGGCCGATTGATGAAGATCACAAAAAATTAGTCAATCTGGTCAATGAGTTGCATACAGCGACCAGTGTCGGGCGCGGTCAGGAAGTGATTGAGGCAATCATGAGTGAACTGATCACCTACACAAAAGATCATCTTCTTCGTGAAGAGCAAGCGATGGCGGCACTGAAATTTCCAAATCTGGAGCGGCATAAAGAGGGACATCATCAATTTACGGAACGACTGAATACATTACAGAGCCAGTACGAAGCGGGAAGCATTACCGTAGCATCGCAGCTTTCGTCTGTTTTACGGGATTGGTTGTCTTTGCATATCCGCCGCTCCGATAAAGAAATTAAAGTGTATCTGCAAAAGAAGTGACAGATATCGCAGCCAGTTATCTGGATTCATCGCAATGTTTTGAGGGAAATACGACTCAAAAACAAAAAAAGCCCTGTTTGTATCAACAGGGCTTTTTTTACATGGCGAGTTTCATTTATTTTTTGGCTTGATATAGTTTGTCGAATTCACCGCCATCGTCAAAATGCTTTTTCTGTGCTTGTTTCCAGCCACCGAAAACTTCATCGACAGTGAAGAGATTGATCGCTTTGAAGTTGGCTGCATATTTTTTAGATGCTGCTTCCGAGCGCGGGCGGAAGAAGTGTTTGGCGGCAATTTCCTGACCTTGTTCGCTGTACAAAAATTGCAGATACGCTGTTGCTACTTTGCGTGTGCCGAGTTTATCAACAACTTTATCGACAACGGCGACCGGTGATTCTGCGAGTATCGATGTTTTTGGATAAACGACATCGTAGTGATCGCCAAATTCCTGCTTGACCAGTTGCACTTCATTTTCAAAAGTAACTAAGACGTCACCGATTTCCCTTTGCGTAAAAGTAGTGGTCGCGCCGCGCCCACCGGCATCGAGTACCGGAACATTTTTAAACAGACGATCAACCAATTGTCGCGCTTGTGCTTCGTTGCCACCGCTCTTAATAACCGAGCCCCATGCAGCGAGGTAGGAATAGCGTCCGTTGCCGGAAGTCTTGGGATTGGGAATGATCACTTTGACGCCAGGTTTGCCAAGATCATCCCAACTGGCGATGCGTTTTGGATTCCCTTTGCGCGTCAGGAACACCATGGTCGAATAAAATGGCGCAGAGTTGTTTGGGAATGATTTCGCCCAGTCTTGCGGAACCAGACCTTTCTCCGCAAGGATATCGATATCGTTTGCCTGATTCATCGTGACTACTGATGCTGCCAGACCATCGATGACAGAGCGTGCCTGCTTGCTGGAGCCGCCATGTGACTGATTAATCGTGATGGATTCTCCGGATTTCTTTTTCCATTCTGCGATGAAAGCCGGATTTACTTCTTTGAATAATTCACGCGTGACATCATAAGACGCATTCAGCAGCGGCTCGGCAGCCTGAGCAGTGAGCGAGGGGGTAAGCAGGCTGGCACCAATCAGTGCAACGATACCGGCAATGCTTAAGCGACGTTGCGCTTGCAAACCTGAGTTTGTTTTCATGTGCGATCTCCCAAATATAAGTTACCGTTATCTTCCATAAATTAAGCGCAGAAGGAAACGATAGTATTCTTCTTTACTTAGATGAAAAATGCATTTGTCGAATATGAAACAATAATTTTTCTGTATATCGTTGCGTGAAAACAATCTAAGTGATGTGCTCCCGAAGGCGTATTCGCAGACATAATTTTGCTACACTCAATCCCTTGTTTGTATTTTTACTTACTCTATGAAAACAAATACTTCTTTTTCTGCGAGCTTGCTGGTAACGCTGCTAGTGGGTACGTTGGCCGCACCGTTGGCCGTCGCGCTGGATAAAACTGCGAGTGCTTCAGCACATGCTACGCAAGCGGGTGGTATCGAATGGCGCAAAGATAATAATGTGGATGCGGCTTTCGCCTTAGCAAAGTCTGCCAATAAACCGTTATTTCTTTACTGGGGAGCGGTCTGGTGCCCGCCTTGCAATCAAGTCAAGGCAACGATATTCAATCGTCAGGAATTCATTGATAAGTCACGGCATTTTATTCCCGTCTATCTGGATGGCGATAGCCCGGGGGCGCAGAAATTTGCGGCGCAATTCAAAGTGCGTGGTTACCCGACGATGATATTGTTCAAGCCGGATGGAACTGAAATTACCCGCTTGCCAGGCGAGGTCGATTCTGAGCGCTATCTGCAGGTGCTGACGCTGGCATTGAATACCTCGGCATCGGTGGCTGATTCCTTAAAGCTGGCTTTAGCGGGAAATAAGTCGCTGAAGCAGGATGACTGGAGCCTGTTGGCGGATTATTCATGGGATGATCCTCAGCAAAAGCTGGTGAACAACAAAGATTTGCCAGCGACGTTATTGCGTTTGTCCGAGTTAAGTCCAGCTGGATTAAATGCAACGCGTCTGTATTTGAAAGCCTTATTTGCGGCTGCCAATGCCAGACCGGGGCAGACAGTTCCTGCCATTGACAAACAGCAGGCCACCGAGCGCTTAATCAAGTCACTTGCAGATGCGAAAGTTGCGCGTGACAACCTTGATCTCGTGGCTGGTTCTGCGGCGGAGCTGACGGAATTTTTAACTTCCGCAAAATCAGAGCAGCGTGGCAAACTCACTGCAGCATGGAATGTTGCCCTGAGTAAGCTCGCTGACGATAACAGCATATCGAAAACAGACAGACTGAGTGCCATCATTGCGCAGATCGCGCTGGCTAAGCTTGATAATGCTAAACCGTCGGCAGCCTTGCAAAAAGACGTGCAGAAGCGTGTGTCGCAAATCGAGCAGGCTACTGGCGACGCGTATGAGCGGCAATCGGTGGTAAGTTCCGCTGCCTATGCATTAGGAAATGCGGATTTGCTGGATGCGTCAGATACCTTGCTGAAAGCAGAATTAAAACGCTCGCATTCGCCGTATTATTTCATGTCAACCTTGGGCTCGAACGCGAAGAAGCGTGGCGATAAACTGGCTGCAGTAAATTGTTATGAACAGGCATATAACGCAGCAAAAGGGCCTGCAACCCGCTTGCAATGGGGTTCGAATTATGTGGTCGGTCTGATCGAACTGACGCCAGAAGACGATGCGCGTATTGAAAAAGCAGTTTCAGGTGTCTTTGCTGAATTGTCGAAAACAGAAAATGCTTTTTATCAGCGCAATCATGCTTATCTTGAAAAGATGGGCAAGAAATTAGGCGAGTGGAACAAAGATAGAAAGCACCAGGTGACTTTCCAGAAAGTGCATGCACAGCTAGATAGTATATGTGCAAAATTACCGGCAAACGATGGCCAGAAGGCGACTTGTCAGGGTGTCTTGTCGAAATCCTGATTCTCGTTAATCGAAGAAAAAATGCGGCTGAGGCCGCATTTTTTTTGCCCCGACAATCATGAATGAGATTTTCTGAAGTGCTGGATGCGCGCATCGCATCGCTTATACGAATTTTTGTATATACAAGTTACTTTATATGATTGGAACGAATTTGGTATCTTCGATAAAATCCATCATTCGTTATTTATTGGTTTGAGATTCAGTGATTCATATTGAGCAATTAGAAAAGCATTATCAGGTTGGCGGGCGTGAAGTACATGCGCTGCGCAACATACATCTGACTGTTCGCAAGGGGCAGATTTTCGGCATCATCGGACGCTCAGGAGCCGGTAAAAGTACTTTGCTGAGAGCGTTGAATTTACTTGAGCGCCCAAGCAGCGGCAAGGTTCTGATTGAAGGTGAAGACATCACCCAGTTTAATTCAGAACAGTTGCACAGCTTGCGGCAACGTATCGGCATGGTGTTTCAACATTTTAATTTGTTGAACGCAAAAACCATTACTGAGAATATCGATTTCCCCCTCAAGCTCGCCGGTACTTATAGTAAAGAAGCACGTCAGCAGCGTGTGGATGAATTGCTTGAATTGGTTGGGTTGACTGATCAGCGGCATAAATTTCCATCGCAATTGTCGGGGGGGCAAAAGCAGCGTGTAGGTATTGCCCGCGCGCTGGCCAATTATCCGCATCTCTTGTTATGTGACGAGGCAACGTCGGCGCTTGATCCAGAAACGACGCAGGCGATTCTGCGCTTGTTGTCAGACATCAATCAGAAACTGGGATTGACGATATTGCTGATCACGCATGAGATGCAGGTGATACGCACGATCTGCGATCAGGTTGCGGTGATCGACGCTGGCGAGATTGTTGAGAGTGGTGATGTTGCCGACGTATTCCTGCATCCGCAACATGTGGTGACGCAAAGTCTGGTCGCTGAAAATCAAGCGCTTGATCTTGATCTGTTGCAGAGAATTCAGCGTCATGACAACAGTCAGTTGCTGCGTCTGACCTATGTCGGCGCGGCGACGCATGAACCTATACTGAGTCGTATCGCGGCGCAGACTAAAGCGGATATCACGATTTTGCAGGGAACAATTTCCCGCATCAAGAACACGCCGTATGGTCAGCTGTTAGTTGAATTGTCGGGAACACCGGATCAAATTGCGGTGGTATTGAATTTGTTGCGCGACCTCGATGTGCGTACAGAAATCATTGAAGGAGCGCACTGATGGATTTTTCAAACATAGACTGGGAAGACATTGCGCAGGCGACGCTTGATACCTTGACGATGACGGGTTTCTCTTTATTTTTTACGGTGCTACTGGGTTTGCCTTTGGGTGTATTACTTTTCCTTACCGGTAAAAATCAGCTGTTAGAGCAACGCGGTATTTATGCGTTGTTATCTTTTGTAGTGAATATTCTTCGCTCGGTTCCTTTCATTATTTTGCTGATTGTTTTGATTCCGTTCACCTTATTGCTGGTGGGTACGTCACTGGGTGTGGCTGGCACTATCCCGCCGCTGGTCATCGGGACGACGCCTTTTTTTGCGCGTCTGGTGGAAAACGTTTTACGTGAAGTGGATCGCGGCATTATTGAGGCTTGTCAGGCGATGGGAGCGAAAACGCACCAGATCATTATTCATGCCTTGTTACCTGAAGCCTTGCCCGGCCTGCTGGCGGCGGGAACTGTAACGACAATCGCCTTGGTGTCGTATGCGGCGATGTCGGGTGTGATAGGCGGTGGCGGCCTTGGTGATCTGGCGCTGCGTTTTGGATATCAACGATTTCAGACGGACGTCATGGTCGTAACAG
Organism: Undibacterium sp. 14-3-2; assembly: GCF_016595265.1. NCBI lineage: Bacteria > Pseudomonadati > Pseudomonadota > Betaproteobacteria > Burkholderiales > Oxalobacteraceae > Undibacterium > Undibacterium sp. 14-3-2. Next base: position 19,437 of record NZ_JAENGS010000004.1, on the reverse strand, counting down.
TAACGATATTGATAGTGCTGGTGCAGTTATTACAATTCTTCGGAGACAAGTTGGTGTTGCGATTTACCCGTAAGTAATTTCATTTATATAAATTTAAGGATAATAAATTATGGCTCTCTCTTTTAAACGTCACTTAGCTAGCTTGTTGGCAAGCACTTTCAGTGCAGCAGCTTTGCTTGCTTCCGGCGCAGCATCTGCTGCCGACACCTTGACTATCGCAGCAACGCCGGTTCCGCACGCGGAAATTCTTGAGTTTGTAAAGCCACTTCTGGCGAAAGAAGGTGTGGACTTAAAAATCAAAGTATTCACTGATTATGTTCAGCCTGCTGTTCAGGTCAACGAAAAACATCTGGATGGTAATTTCTTTTTGCATCAGCCCTATCTGAATGAATTTAAAAAGAGCCATAAAAACGATATCGAAGTACCTGTCGCTAAAGTGCACGTAGAGCCATTCGCAGCCTATTCGTCTAAATACAAAAAAGTAGCGGATATCCCTAATGGTGCGACTGTCGCGATTCCAAATGACCCGTCAAATTCGGGGCGTGCTTTGTTGTTACTGGCTAAACAGGGACTATTGAAATTAAAAGATCCAAGTAATATTTCTTCAACCAAAAAAGATATTATTGAGAATCCGAAAAATCTGAAATTCAAAGAACTGGAAGCTGCAACCTTGCCACGCGTTTTGAACCAGGTCGATCTGGCATTGATCAATACAAATTACGCTATCGAAGCAAAGCTGAATCCGGTGAAAGATTCTTTGTTCATTGAAGATGCCAATTCTCCGTATGCAAATTTACTGGTGGCACGTGACGATAATAAAAACAGCCCGGCATTTAAAAAGCTGATCGCAGCTGTGAACTCTCCTGAAGTGAAGAAATTCATTGAAGAAAAATACAAAGGTGCTGTTGTTCCTGCATTCTGATTTGTTGCCTCCACTTCCTCGTTCACATGCTTAAATTGGTCGTACGAGGATGCTGAAGTCAGTTAAAGCAGGCGAAAAAAAAGCTACTCAGTGAGTAGCTTTTTTTGATTCTGATGAAATCAGTTGCGAACGATACGTTTGTATTCGTTTGTGCGTGTATCGATCTCGATCACGTCATCCTGGCTGACGAACAGCGGCACTTGTACGGTATGTTGATGCGCTTCGATCGCATTTTCGATCTTCGCTTCTTTCAATACGTTACCGGAAGTATTGCCTTTAACTGCAGGCTCAGAGTACACAACCTGACGTGCAATCGTTGTTGGCAATTCAACAGAGATCGCTTTGCCATCATAGAAAACAGCTTCGCATTCCATGCCGTCTTTCAGGTAATGCAATGCATCGCCCAGATTTTCTTCTTCGATTTCATACTGTTCGTAGTCTGCATCCATGAATACAAACAATGGATCAGCGAAGTAAGAATAAGTTACTGGCTTTTTGTCGAGGACAACAACGTCAAATTTGTCATCGCCACGGAAAACGCTTTCCTGTGGGCTGTTTGTCAGAAGATTTTTCATCTTCCATTTGTAGGTGAAGCCTGTGCGGCTTGAACCGTTGACATCAGAGCGCAAGACGATCATAGGCTTGCTATCGACCATAATAATGTTGCCAACACGAATTTCTTTTGCAGGTTTCATAGCGAATAATTATAAAAAGTAGGTTGCATAAAAATCATCTGTCGCCTACTGGCAGAACGCCCCGCAAGCCCGTTTGATTCAATTTGAAAAACACATTAAAAATTAACCGCGTATTTTACCTTATTTTTATTCATTATTTACACTTTGCTGATGAACTGTGTGAGCAAACTTCAGTAAATTTGATGTCATATCGCCATTGGCGATTAATTGCTGTTGCCATTGCAGCGCCAGATGCGCAATTTGCGGCATGTCAGCTTCTAATGCTTGCCACGTTGTATTCCACTGAATCGGGTCTGTTGTCACGCCATTCCAGGCGAGCATCATTGCTGCAAGATTATTAGTGTTAGCCGTGTAGCATTTTAAGAAAGCATTCAGCTTTACATGGTGCAAGTTTTCATCTTGGGGATAGATGTGCCAGATAAATGGTTTGCCTGCCAATTGTGCACGCACAAACGAATCTTCTCCGCGGACAAAATTCAGATCGCACGCCCACAGCAGTTTGTCATAGTCCGGTTGCGGTACAAAAGGTAGTACGCGTATGGTCAGTGCACCGATGGTGGTAACGCTGCCAGCTGTTGCGGGTTGGCCTGTGAACGCCTGAACCGCTTCCTCAGCAACACCTTCCGGCACCAGGCAGGTGATAGGCGTTGCATTATTTTTCCATGCCTCAAACAAGGCAGTGGCCGGAGCATGTGGGTAGCAGAACAATGAAATTTTCAGCGCGTCAATTTCATTTCTGCTTAATCCTAAACTGGATAGAAACTCAGCGATTGTCGCCGGGTCTGATATAAATTGCTGACGCTGCCGCTCTAATTCTGACTCTATCAGGAGTCCGCCGGTTTTGCTGTTAAATCCTGGGAAGAAAAAATATTTTGTGAGTGGCAATGAGCCGTGAGGCGATGACAGCGTATGGCAGCCTTCCACCCATGCTTCCGCACTTAAACCTTCCAGATTCAGCCATACTGCGCGAGGTCGGCGTTGCGCCATCGCTTGAATGTAGGCGGGTGGAATGTCGCAGGCAAAAAATTCAATAACGATGTCGCTGATATCTTCCGGCGTAAATGTACCGTTCTGGTCGCGCCAGTGATGTACAGTGACTCCGGCGACGTTCTGCGTATCGATATTCAGTTTTACGTCAGGACAAATCCGCTGAAAGCTGCGCAGATCATCTACCCACAAGTGGACGTTGATGTGATGTTCGCGCTCCAGTTGTCTTGCCAGACGCCAGCAGATACCGATGTCGCCGTAGTTGTCAACGACCTTACAAAATAAGGTCAGGGATTTTAAGGATTGAACTTGTTCAGACATGAAAAATCAGTAACGTTGTTGAAGCCGTGCTGAGTGTCAGATGCGGCTTCTCGATATTATCGGTAATTGTTTTTCCACTCGCGCAATGCGGCAAAAGTGGAAGCATCATCTTGATGTGCAGATATTTTTCCGGTACTCAGTAAGCGTGCAATAACAGCGGGTTCGCGGCTGCGCAAAAATGGATTGCTATGCTTTTCCAGTCCTATCTGTCCCGGCACTGTCGGTATGCCTTCATCTCTTTTGCGTTGCTCGCGGAGTAAACGTTCTGCGATGGCCTGATTATCGGGTTCAACTTCTTTGGCAAAGCGCAAATTAGACAGCGTGTATTCATGCGCGCAATAGACCGCCGTATCGTCGGGCAGGGCAGCAAGTTTATCAAGTGAAGACAACATTTGTGCGGGCGTTCCTTCAAACACGCGCCCGCAACCACCGGCGAAGAGTGTATCGCCGGAAAATAACCAGTGCTGCGCTGACGCAAAATAGGCGATATGGCCCAGCGTGTGTCCCGGCACTGCGATCACTTGCAGCGTCCAGCTCATCTCAGGGATATCAACGATGTCGCCTTCTGCTAAGGGATGGCTGACCACCTGAATACCATCATTTACAGGGCCATATACTGGCACGTTAAAGTGCTGCAATAACGCCGGAACGCCGCCGATATGATCATTATGATGATGAGTCAGTAAAATGGCTGACAATGTCAGTTGATGTGCTTCAAGCGTCTTTAAGATAGGGGCCGCATCTCCGGGGTCTACGACTGCCGCATGTTTGCCGTCGTGGATGACCCACAGATAATTGTCGTCAAAAGCGGGCACAGTCAATATACTCAGAGAATTCGTCATAGACACGTATGGAAGCTGTGGAAAAGAACATTATAGACCTCGATACCTGGCTGGAGTTACCTGCGGGACGGTATATTCGCGACTGGGAAGAAGCCTTGCTGGCGAAGATCACGGTCGATATATTCGGTTTTAATGCATTGCAGATCGGCTTGCCGCAGATTAACGCACTGGCGGCGAGTCGTATGCCGCATCGATGGTGTTCAAATCCGGATTTGACGAATCTGACGGAAGAAAGTGCGAGTCGGGTCGTGGTGATGCATGATTTTTCTGAACTGCCTTTTGAAACGCAGAGCATAGATCTGATCGTTTTGCCGCATGTACTGGAATTTGCTGCGGAACCGCATCAGATGTTGCGCGAAGTAGAACGGGTGTTGATTCCTGAAGGCAGGTTGATCGTGACGGGTTTCAATCAGACCAGTTTGTGGGGGGCAAGACAATTTGTCGGGCGTCTGAATAAAAACTATTATCTGCCGCATGAAGGCGAGTTCATCAGCCCCGCCCGTTTGAAAGACTGGCTGAAATTATTAAATATGGAAATCGGGCAAGTGCATTTCGGTTGTTACGCGCCGTCTTGCCATACTGAAAAATGGTTGCATCGTTTTCAATTCATGGAAAAAGCCGGACAACGATGGTGGCCGTATTTCGGCTCAGTCTACGTCATGCAGGCAATTAAACGGGTGCGTGGTATGCGCATGATAGGACCCGCATTGAAGCAAAAGCGGGTTGTGCGCGGTGCTGCGATTCCGGTCGCAAATAAAGCAAAAAAATAAATATGGATAAGATAGAAATTTATACAGATGGTGCTTGTAAGGGGAACCCGGGTGTCGGCGGTTGGGGTGCTTTGTTGGTTGCAGGAACGAAAGAAAAAGAGCTTTTTGGCGGTGAGCGCGAAACCACCAATAATCGTATGGAGTTAATGGCGGTGATCCGCGCGCTGGGTGCACTGAAACGACCATGTCATATCGTTTTGCATACTGATAGTCAGTATGTGTTGAAGGGAATTACAGAGTGGATTACTGGCTGGAAAGCCAAAGGCTGGAAAACGGCGTCGAAGGCTCCGGTCAAGAATGTCGATCTCTGGCAAGAGCTTGATGCGGCGCAGCTGACACATCAGATTGAATGGCGCTGGGTGCGCGGGCATACCGGACACCCCGGCAATGAACGTGCCGATCAGTTAGCGAATCGCGGCGTTGATCTGGTCTTGTCTGGTGGGGCTTGAGGGTATCTCGCGTTCAAGTCATTCCCATTTTTTGACGTGCAGTGTTGACGCTGGTGCTGGCTTGTACGGGCATATGCCTTGCCAGCCCGCATAGAATATAGGCTGTGGAGCAAGCCTGAATTATGCCTCTGGTATGTCGTTCATGCCCTGTTGCAGTCGGCTCAGAAATTGATGGATGTGATAAGCGTCAACCAGTCCGTGATGAACGAAGCTGGCGACAGGTAACTGCATTTTTCCATCTTGCAGATGACATTTTCCTGCTGATATTTTCGGTACGCTATCCATGCCATCATGACGGCGTGCATGCGTGATACCTGTAAAATTAATCCACGGCATTGCAGAAAAGTGAATCGCGTCGTTGCGCTTGCATTCATCGGTAAAGCACAGACCGGTGTCATTTTTTACTTTGACCATCGCACTGTTCGCATCTGTTGAAAACACGGAAAAATCCTCGTGAAACTGAATCGGGCAAAAGCCGAAGGTATTATCGGCTCGGCTGATGGTGGCATTCGCGTGTATCCGTGCATATTCAACGACTTGCCCGTCTTCGATGCGATAGCGCATTGCCTTGGTATCATTAATCGCCTGTAAAATGCGGTGCAGATAAAGCAAAAAGAAAGACGTTTTGGTTTGCTTGCAATAATGATAGGCGGCATCACAGTCTATATTGGCGACGATGCCGTGAAATGGTTCGTCGCATCGGGAAAAGAAAGCGAAGTGTTCGCGTCGGTTCCAGCTTGCCAGATCAATGACTTTTTTCATACGGATGTCGATATAAAAACAGGGATAGAAAATTCTATCCCTGCGATGGTTTTGTTGCTGTGCTGTAGATCAAAAATGAACAACAGCGTTACCGCAATTGTTCAGCAATCGTGCAGCCGTTGTGCGTGCAATGTGATTGAATACGCTGACGTGTTCAGTGACACTTATTTTAGTGCTGCAATCATTTGTTCCAGCTTTACCGTGTCTGCGCAGAATGCACGTATGCCTTCCGCCAGTTTTTCGGTTGCCATCGCATCTTCGTTAAGTTGGAAACGGAATATTTTTTCATTCATGCTGATTTTTTCCAGATCAGAAGAGGCCGCCACTTCTGCGCTCAGCTTTTGTGTGATTACTGAGTTGGTATCAGCAAGCTTTTGCAGTAAATCCGGGCTGATCGTCAATAAGTCGCAACCCGCCAGTTCGAGAATTTGCGAGGTGTTGCGGAAACTGGCACCCATGACTTCGGTTTTGTAGCCAAATTTGCGATAGTAAGTGTAGATTTTTTTGACGGATAACACGCCTGGATCATCGGCGCCAAAAATTTCCTGACCGGTTTTTGCTTTGTACCAGTCGTAGATACGCCCGACAAATGGTGAAATCAGTTGCGCGCCAGCTTCTGCACAGGCAATCGCTTGTGCCAGTGAAAACAACAGGGTCATATTGCAACGGATGCCTTCTTTTTCGAGTATTTCTGCGGCGCGTATGCCTTCCCAGGTCGAGGCAATTTTAATCAGTATGCGTTCGCGTGATACGCCAGCGGCTTCATACATTGCGATTAACTGGCGGCCTTTAGCGACGGTTGCTTCGGTGTCAAAAGAGAGGCGGGCATCGGTTTCAGTTGAAACACGACCAGGAATTTCGTTCAGAATTTGCAAGCCGAAAGCGATCAGCAGATGATCGATCGTCTCATCAATGGATTTGCCCGCAGTATCTTTGACTGCTTTTTCCAGCAAGTGCTTATATTCCGCTTTTTGAACAGCCTTCAGAATCAGCGATGGATTAGTGGTGGCATCGCGCGGTGTGTAGGCCTTGATTGCCTGAAAATCGCCGGTATCGGCAACGACAGTCGTATATTGCTTCAGTTGTTCTAATTGATTCATATCTTCGGGCTATTCAAAAAAATCAGGGGTTAACTTCAACTGCAGGTAAGCCTGCAACAATATCACCAATGACAGCAGCTTCAAAGAAGTCACCTTCACGGAAAATCGTTAAAACAGCGTCTGTTGCTGACGCCTCACAAGAAACTAATAATCCGCCGGATGTCTGCGGATCGGTCAGCAATGCCTGTTGCGCAGCGCTGATACCGGCATTCAGTCGGACATCATTTCCGTAGGCTGCCCAGTTTCTGGCAGAGGCACCGGTGATAAAACCCTCAGTTGCGAGCTGCTCTACTTTGTCCAGCAAAGGAATGTCCTGCATGCTGAGTCTGGCAGTGACGTTGGCACCGCGGCAGACTTCCAATAAATGCCCGAGCAGACCGAAGCCGGTGACATCTGTCATCGCATGCACATCGTCGAGTTGGGATAGCTGTTGTCCCGGGCGATTCAGCTTGGTCGTGCTGTTGATCATGCTGGCGTAACCTGCGTCATCCAGCGCTTGTTTTTTGAGCGCGGCAGACAAGATGCCTACGCCAAGAGGTTTGCCAAGGATGAGTTTGTCGCCAGCTTTGGCATCCGCATTGCGTTTCACTTTTGAGGGATGTATCAAGCCCATGACGACCAGACCATAAATCGGCTCAACCGAATCTATCGTATGGCCACCTGCAATCGGAATGCCGGCTTCGGCGCAAATGGATTCTCCACCCTGAATGATTTTGCCGATAACATCAAGCGGCAGTTGATTGACCGGCATGCCTACCAGTGCCAATGCCATGATGGGCGTGCCACCCATGGCATAGACATCGGAAATGGCATTGGTGGCGGCGATGCGCCCGAAATCGAATGGATCATCGACGATGGGCATAAAAAAGTCGGTGGTGGCGATCAGTGCTTGCTCGTCATTGAGTTTATACACCGCAGCATCATCGGCCGTTTCTATGCCGACCATTAAAGCGGGCGGCACTGGAAAGCCGCTGGATTTTTTGAGAATTTCAGCGAGGACGCCGGGAGCGATTTTGCAGCCACAACCGCCACCATGGGAAAACGATGTCAGGCGAACAGCAGGTTCAATGTTGGTGGTCATAGATCATCAGGAGAGTGCGTTCATCAAGCTGATGATTATACGCCGGGGACATCAGTATAAAAAAAGCGACCACCGTAGTGATCGCTTTTTTGTGATATTGCTTATCTGGCAAAAGCTATATCGACGTACTATGCAGCAGAATGAAGCCGCACCGTCCGTTGTTCAGCTTCGTCCAGCAGACGATTAATAGTCGCCAAATGAACGACGTGCGCCACCTTCGCTGGAACGATTGCCTTTATAGCCACCGCTGCCTTCTTTACGTGGCGCAGCGCCTGTGCCTGCACCAGCTGGTTTGCTGAATGAGCGTTGACCTGGTTTGCTATTACCAAAGCCGCCACCGCCTGGTTTGCGGTTGTCGCCCGGTTTCCAGCCACCTGGTTTGCGCGCGGCAGAGCGTGGTGCAGATGCTGTTTTCTTCGGTTCAAAACCTTCGATCACATCGACCGGGATCAATTGTTTGGTGAAACGCTCGATGCGTTTGACATGCATACCTTCTGCGTGATTGACCAGCGATACTGCCAGACCTTTACGGCCTGCGCGACCAGTACGGCCAATGCGGTGTACGTAATCTTCAGGAAATTTAGGTAAGTCGTAATTGAATACGTGGGTGATGCCTGGTACGTCGATACCACGGGCAGCAACATCAGTTGCGACCAATACGCGGATCTGACCACGACGCAAACCGTCAAGCGTGCGGTTACGCGCGCCCTGATGCATGTCACCATGCAGTGCAGCAGCGGCAAAGCCAGCAATATTCAGGCGATCTGCAATCGTATCTGCATCACGTTTAGTCGCAGTAAATACTACGGCCTGATCCATGGATTCGTCGCGCAACAAATGGTCGAGCATACGATTTTTATGGGACAGATCATCTACGAAGTGAACTTTTTGCTGGATGTTTTCATGTTTGCTGGCAGAGCCTGCAATCTGAATCACCATAGGATCCGTCGTGATGCGTTTTGCCATGTTGCCGACAACGCCATCAAGCGTCGCAGAGAACAGCATGGTTTGACGGGTGGCTGGTGTCGCGGCAACGATTTTTTCGATGTCATCAATGAAGCCCATGTCCAGCATGCGATCTGCTTCATCGAGTACCAGCATTTGCAATTCAGAGAAGTCGATTTTGCCGGAATCCATATGGTCGATCAGACGACCTGGAGTCGCGACCAGAATTTCAGGATTGCGCGACAACAATTGCATCTGTTTTGGGTAAGGCATACCACCCAGAATCGATACGGCTTTGATACGGCGTGAATAGGCGCTGTATTTGTCAGTTGCGGTTGTGACTTGCAACGCGAGTTCGCGGGTTGGAGTCAATACCAGCATTTTTGGTTTTGCTGCGACAAAACGAGGACGGTCGCCACGTGAGCGGGCGGATTGACGTTCCTGATTTGGTGTTTTGCTATTGTCGTAAGTAACGACTTCAGCGGAAATCAATTTATGCAAGGCTGGCAGCATGAACGCCGCAGTTTTGCCGGAGCCGGTCTGGGAAGAGACCATCAGGTCACGTCCGTTGATCGCTGCGGGAACGGCTTGTTCCTGTACTGGTGTTGGCTTGGTGTAGCCGGAATCTGTCAGGGCGCGGATCAGGTTGGCGTGGAGGCCTAGTGCTTCAAAACTCATGGAATACTTTCGTAAAAATTTAGCGCGATGAGAAACTAACGCGCGCAAAAATGCAGCGCCAACCAAACGAAATAAACACAGAGAATCCAACAACGGACGACAATGAGATTTCGGCACAAAAGCTTTGCGCCAGGATGATGTCTTTGGTGTAACCAGACATGCAGGGCGGGAGGGCTTTTACATGCTAACTCCGGTACGGAGATGCACAGGCTTGCGATGCTACAGTTTTCTTTACTGCGTTTTATTGCAGTGCAAAAACGAAATGATACATGATTTTACTAAAATTAGCACCAGTTTTTAACAATTGCAGCGGCCTGTCTTAGCTGAAAGGGCGAGTTTCATCGCTTGCGGGCGGCTTATCTGACTTTTTTGCAGCTCTTCTGCCAGGCCATTTCTGCTTTTCCTTTTGCAGAAAATGCATAACGTTTTTCGCGCCAGCCGAGGGCGAATAAGGATAAGACCTGATCGTAATATGCATCGGCCTTGATGGCTTGTGCTTCCAATCGCAATTCCTGCTGTTGCAGCGCTTTACTTGCTTTGCCGGCCTGCAGGAAGGGTATCAGCGCGGCAGAAAATCCGGATGATCCCGGGCTTTTCACTTCGCCAGTTATGATGTTGACGAATTCTGGCGGGTAGCCTTTCATCTCGGTTAGTTTTGCCATTGGTGACAATGCCTTGATTAAGGTGGCGTGATCAGGATCGTGCTCGTTCATCATTCCCGCCCATAAATAAACCCGGATGGCGTTGTAACCGCCATCGCCTTTTTCTGCGCCGTTGATGTCAGTGGTGAAGCCTTTATTCGGATGAAACAGGATCCAGTCTGCGGCATAGCCTTGTGGTGACGAACCAAGAATGATCTGTATGGATGAGACCAGCAGTTGCTTCCAGCGTGGATCTTTATCTGTGCTGTCAAACCAGCGCAAGAGTTGAATCGGCAGGTAACTGGCATTGAGCTTCCAGGACTTATCCGCTAACGCAAATCCTGTTGGCGCGGGTAACAGCGTCAAGCCCAGTTTGGGGATGTCCGCCGTTTCTTCGTTCAGGATGCGTTGCGCAAGTAATTTTGAGAGCGCCGTGTAGCGCTTTTCATTCCAGGCATCGCCCGCGAGGCCAAGCGTGTAGGCGATCCATAAGTCGGCGTCGGATGCCGCATTTTTATCGATGATGCCCCAGCTTTCATCGGCACGTTTGCCCCATTGCCAGGCGGGTAGGTGGGCGGTCAGATCACCGTAGGCGAGATTGTTTTCGGTCCAGCGCAGGAGTGTGTCAAAACTTTCCCTGTCGTTGGCGATCAGGGCGAAGAACAGTGCATAAGCCTGGGCTTCGGAAACAGTCGGTTTGATACTGCCGCTGTGATCGATTACGCGACCATCGGCGGTGATAAATGTTTGTTTGAAATTCGACCAGGCCGGCCATGCAGAATGGCATCCATCATTCTCTGCCCATACATGATTGCTGCTGGCAAGGCCGATCAGACAAATCATCAGGACTATCAGTTGCTGAGTCAGTTTTGTGGGGAGCTCAAAAACGGCGCGCATAGTATTGAGTGAATTCGTGGCGTATGACGAAGGGTGGTGCTACGTTGATTTTGTCCAAGTGTAATCGATTGCAAAACGATCACGAGATTCTTGTTGAAATTGATGGCGTACGACAATACGACAGGCGATAAAAAAGGTGCAGCCAGTGCACCTTTTTACATGTCAGTATGTAGCGCTTCTTAGTGGTTGTAAGAATCGGCATTCAGACCCATCACATGCGAGAAGCCACCGTCAACATAAGTGATTTCGCCGGTGATGCCGTTGGCCAGATTCGACAACAGGAATGCTGCGGTATTGCCGACATCTTCGATAGTCACATTGCGACGCAGTGGTGCATGGTCAGCCACGAAGCCCAGCAGCTTACCGAAGTCTTTGATGCCAGAGGCTGCCAGTGTTTTGATCGGACCAGCAGAAATACCATTGACGCGTATGCCTTTTTTGCCGAGGTCTTCTGCGAGGTAACGTACAGATGCTTCCAGCGATGCTTTGGCCAGACCCATCGTGTTGTAATGCGGGATCGCACGAATCGCGCCGAGGTAAGACAGCGTCAGCAAGGCAGAATCTTCGCGCAACAGAGGCAGGGCCGCTTTTGCCATGGCCGGGAAACTGTAGGCAGAGATGTCATGTGCGATGCGGAAAGCTTCGCGTGAAAAGCCGTCGAGGAATTCTCCGGCAATCGCTTCGCGCGGTGCAAAGCCGATCGCATGAACCAGGCCATCAAGGCGATCCCAGTGCTGCGCCAGATCTTTGAAGGTAGCGTCGATTTGTTCGTCGCTGGAGACGTCGCAATCGAAAATCAGTTTGCTGTCAAATTCTGCTGCGAATTCGGTAATTCTGTCTTTAAAACGATCGCCGACATAGGTAAATGCGAGTTCAGCACCTTCGCGTTTGCATGCCTGTGCGATGCCGTAAGCGATAGAGCGATTCGACAGTAAGCCGGTGATCAGAATTTTTTTGCCTTGCAGAAATGCCATGTTGACTCCAGGTATTGTCGTAATGCGGATGCGGCTGTTAGCCGAAAATGCCTTGAAAGGCCGCATCAATATTACGATGTGGTTTTCGGTCATTTTTAAAAGCCTGTTTTACTTTCAAGCAGGTTTTTAAAAATTTTCCTTTACTGATTACTTTCACCAGCTTCTTATTAAGCCGGTTTTCGTTGCTTTCCGGATAGCGGGGTGGCAACAACAGGTCGGAATTGTAGATGCTTCGCGCAAATCGGGCAAATACTAACTTTCAATCAAATGATGGCAGCTGGACGATCAGTCGGGGACAAGTGCAAGCCCGGATGTTTTAATGCTGCGCCGGCGGGCGGCCTTTGTTTCTGATCGCGATCACAACATCACGTATCCATGCTTCTTTATTGCGAAAGACTGGCTTAACTTCGCCTAACATGCATACCCTGAGTTCGTTTCTCACAGCTGACGTGCGCAGAAAAAATAAGCGTGATCAACTGGTGTTTTTACTCTAAATATACTCCCCCCAGTATATTTTAAATGCCCAATGTTTATTCGGACTATTCAGCTGTTTTTAAACATACTCCCCGAAAAAGATTATTTGCAGAGGGTCGGGTCAGATTCGCCCGGGGCATCATTACTCCATCGTCTGCTCAGATGCCGCCGTTAACATGCGCTGCTTGCAGCCCGCGCGGTATCGCTTGCAACAGAGTTTGGGTATAAGGTTGTTGCGGATGCAGATAAAGCTCATCCGAATTCGCCAGTTCCACCACCTTGCCTTTATTCATTACCATGACCTGATCGGCGATGTATTTCACGACCGCCAGATCATGCGAAATGAAGATATAAGATAGGCCGAATTCTTCCTGCAAATCCTGCAGCAGATTCAGCACCTGCGCCTGCACCGAGACATCGAGGGCTGATACCGATTCATCGCAGATCAGCACTTCCGGTTTCATTGTCAGGCAGCGCGCAATCGCAATCCGCTGACGTTGGCCGCCGGAAAACTCATGCGGATAACGATGGAAAGCGGCGGCAGGTAAGCCGACCTTATCGAGTAACTGCATTGCCATCGCCACTCTTTCATTATTGCTGGCGCCGATCTGGTGTATCAGCATAGGCTCCATCAGGATCTGGCCGATGGTGAAGCGTGGATTGAGCGACGCGTAAGGGTTCTGGAAGATGATCTGGATCCGGCGCTTGTACGGTAAAAACGCTTTGTCCGACATCGACAAGATATCTTTGCCGTCAAACAGCGCTTGTCCGCTGGTGGCCTGATGCAGGCGCATCAGCGTTAAGCCCACCGTGGTTTTGCCGGACCCGGATTCGCCGACCACGCCCAGGGTTTTGCCGCGGGCGAGTTTGAAGGAAACATTCTCGACCGCTTTGAATTCTTTTTTGCCGAAAAAACCATCGCGTGTAAAAAAGCTTTTCCCCAGATTATTGACTTCGAGGATGATTTCTTCATCGCCGCGAATGCCGCGTTGCCGTTCTTTTTGCGCGGGCAGGGCACCTTGATGATGGATGAAATCGGCGATAACGGGCAAGCGCCACGGGCGGGTATCAAGCGAAGGGCGGCAATGCAGCAGCGCCTGCGTGTAAGTGTCTTTCGGTTGCTCGAAAATCTGTTGCACCGTGCCGGCCTCGCGAATGACGCCATGCTGCATGACAATGACATGATCAGCAATTTCACCGACCAGTGCCAGATCGTGCGTAATAAACAGCACCGACATTTTGTGCTTCACGCGCAGCGCGTCGATCAGATCGATGATTTGCTTTTGTATCGTCACGTCCAGCGCTGTGGTCGGTTCATCGGCGATCAGTAATTTAGGCTCGCAGGCAATCGCCATTGCGATCATCACGCGTTGTTGCTGACCGCCTGACATCTGGCTAGGATACGCATCCACTTTGGAGTGGGGGTCTGGAATGCCGACTTCTTCCAGCAGTGCAATCGCTCTGGCACGCGCCTGTTTGGCATTCATGCCCATGTGCAGGCGCAGGACTTCGGCAATCTGAAAGCCGACCGTGAAGACCGGATTCAGGGACGTCATCGGCTCCTGAAAAATCATGGATATGTCTTTGCCACACAGCTCGCGCCGTTGTTCTGTGCTGAGTTCCAGCAGGCTGCGGCCTTCAAACAGAATTTTGCTGTCAGAAGCAATGCTGGACGTGTCCGGTGGCAGCAAGCCCATCACGGCCAGTGAGCTGACCGATTTGCCGCTGCCCGATTCGCCCACCAATGCGACTGTAGCGTTATGCGGAATCGTGAATGACACGCCTTTGACCGTTTCTACACTGTCTTTTTTATTGATACGAAAAGAAACGCGTAAATTCTCGACCTGAAGTAATGGCGAAATAGAGTGAATCATGGTGCTTCCTTATTTCAGCTTAGGATCAAGCGCATCGCGCAGGGCGTCGGTGAACATAGAAAATGCCGTCACCAGCACCGCCATCGCGGTCGTTGCCGCCACTAGTTGCCACCATTTACCGAGGATCAGTTCATTCTGGGCTTCATTGAGCATGCTACCCCATGACACGGTACCGACAGGAACGCCGAAGCCGAGGAAGCTCAGTATCACTTCTGATTTGATGAAGCCGACTACCAGTATCGATACCTGCACCAGCGCGACGTGGCTGACATTCGGAAAAATATGGATGAACATCTTACGGAAATGGGTTGCGCCGATGGCGTCGGCGGCCCACACGTATTCACGCGCTTTGTGCTTCATGTATTCGGCGCGCATCAGGCGGAATGGGCCAGTCCAGCCGGTGAAGGCCAGAATCAGGATGATGGTGGAAACGCCTTTTTGCTGTAAAACTGCCGCAACCGAAAGTACCAGCAGCAAGTAAGGAATCGACGTGAAGATGCTGTAAAACCAGTTGAAGAAATCATCGGTGCGACCGCCGAAATAACCGGCAAATGCGCCGAATAAAGTGCCCAGTAATGTTGCCAGTACTGCGGCAACCAGACCTACCACAATCGAGGTTTCTGCGCCTTTAATTGTTTTCTTGATAATGTCATGCCCCCATTTGTCGGCACCAAAAGGGAGGGTGCTTGCACGTTCTGCGACGATGGCTTTGCCGGACTTGGCCAGTGCGGCATTGATGTCGGACATCTCTTTTGCCAGCGGATCACTGATGCCATAAAAATCCAGTGGCTCAGTTTGGCCGGAAGTTTTCTGACGCAATTCGCGCAAGACATCTTTCAAAGGATCAAGCGGATTTTCTGCTGTGTTTGCCTGAGCTGACTGAGCAGCATCCATTTTTTCTGCTGGCGCATCCGCGCCGATAAAGTGTGGCGGTGCGTAACTGACGCCGGTTTCCTGTTCCCAGTCGGCAGCAATCATGCCGCTGGCGGACAGGATGAGCATCAGCAAAAATGCCGTGACGATCGCCAGAGAAACCATGGCAATTTTGTCGGCACGCAAGCGACGCCATGCGAGCGTCCATAATCCCGGAGAGGTGTGAGGTTGCATAGTCATGATGTGCGATCCTTATTTCAACTGCACGCGTGGATCAACCGCCTGGTACAGCAGATCAGTCAGTAAGTTAAATATCATGGTGGCTGCGGCGACATAAACCGTAATTGCTTTGATGACGGGAAAGTCGCTGCGTTCGACCGCCAGTATCACTTCGCGGCCTATGCCCGGAATCGAGAAAAAACGTTCAATCAAAAATGCACCGATCAGCAGGGCAGATAAGTTCGACATCACATGGGTGATGATGGGAATGGAGGCATTGCGCAACACGTGTACCCATTTCACGCGCCGTTCAGGCACACCCTTGGCGCGCGCGGTACGGACATAATCCTGATTCACTTCGTCGAGAACAAAACTGCGGAATAAGCGCAGATTCGGAGCGACACCAACGGCCAGTGCAATCAGAATCGGCAGGGCGGAATATTTGAATAAATTTTCGCTGAAGCTGTTGCCCCATCCTTGTACCGGAAACAGACTTAATTGATACGCGAAGAAGTACTGGCCGACGATGATGTACACCAGAATACTGATGGACATACCCACCGTGCAAGCGATCATGACAGTGCGATCAGTCAGCGAGCCGCGTTTAAAAGCAATGGCCAGCGCGAGCGCAATGGCGATCAGTGTTTCTAAGATCGTCAGTGGAATCAGCACCGTCAATGAAGGACCGAGACGGCTGCCGATAATCGATGATACCGCCTCACCGGTACTCCAGCTATTGCCGAAATTAAAGGTCAGAATTTGCTTGATAAAAATCCAAAGCTGAACATAGTAAGGTTGGTCTATGCCAAGCTGGCTGCGGATATTCGCAATTTGTTCGACGTTAGACATTTTGCCTGCCAGCAGGTAGGCCGGATCGCCGCCGACCCAGTTGAACAGGAAGAATACCAGCAGAATCACACCCAGCATGGTGGGTGCCATTTGCCATAAGCGGCGCAAGATATAAGCGGTCATGAGATGTCCTGGTAATTCGGAAGAAGATGGTGCATTACTTGTTTTTATCGATGTCGATGTAGGTCCACTCGACATGCATCACAGGATGCTTTTTATAACCGATGACCCGCGCTTGCGAGAGCATATTGCGGTAACGCGCATAACCGATTCTTTGCGCCGAATAGACTTCCATTATCCGCGCCATTTTGTGATACAGCGCGTCACGTTCTTCGCCTGCTGGCAATTTTTGCGATGCTTCATACAGTTTGTCGTATTCAGGAATCGCAACGCAGCCATTGTTATTCATATGAATATTCTTGCTGTAAAACAGCTGCATAAAATTGTCGCCGTCGGGATAATCGGCAATCCACGGCGAAATACGTTGTGTCAACTGGCATTGCTTTTCTGCTTTCAGAATTTCAGCAAAAGGACGGAAATCCACTTTCATACGGATGCCGACGCTGTCGTAAGTTTTTTTCCAGACTTCTGCCTGTAATTTGCCGCGTGATTCGGTTTGTGCCGTATAGGTGATTTCCAGTGGCTGGCCATCTGGCAGGGTGCGGTAGCCGTCTTTTCCTTTTTTGTAGCCGAACTGATCAAGCAGCGCGTTTGCCGCCGCCGGGTTGTATTGAATGCTGCTGCGGTATTTTGGATCGTGTCCAACCACGCTGGGAGGGATGGGAAATTCAAGGGGAACCGCTTCGCCGTTATCGACAATCCGGATTTCGTCCTCGACTTTATGTGCCATGGCCACCGCACGGCGCAGGGCAATTTTTTCTTTGCTCAAGCCGCCCCAGACTGGGTCTTGCATGTTCCAGTAATAAATCGTCAGTTCGGGGTCGATAATGCGCGATAGTTGCACGCCCTTTTTCTCGAATTCAGGTTTCAGCTTGCCATTTTTCATGACTTGCGGAGCGAGCCCGCCGTAAAGCTGAAATAAATCGACTTCATCTTTTTGAAACGCCAGCAGGCGTGACTGATCTTCGAGAATGACGTTGACGATCACTTTGCCGATTTGCGGCATGCGCTTGCCTTTCATCGCCTTAACAATTTGCTGATCCGCTGGATCTGCGCTGGCGGCGTAGTCCCAGTAGACGGGACGATAGTCCGGATTTGCTTCCAGTACCATTTTCGATCCACGTACCCACTCTGTTAACTTATAAGGGCCGGTGCCGACTGGATTCGCCATCGCCAAGCCCTGTAAGTCCTGATATTTTTCTATGACTTCCCGTGCGACTGCTGACATCGCGGCATACGATAAAATCATCGGTAAATTGAAATCAGGGCGGCTGAGATGTATACGTAAGGTGTACTTGTCGACGATTTCCAGTCCCGGAATTTTGACGTCGTAGTCGAATTTCCCGGTTTTCTTCGCTTTGGCGGCATAAGCATCCAGGCCAATAATCTTATCTTCCAGCAACCAGCGGTGGCTTGATGCGATTTTCGGATCCATTAAGCGCTTGAAAGAGTAAACATAATCTTCCACTGTCAGTTCGCGCTTTTTTCCTTTGAACGCGTCATCCGGGGTGAAGTAAATGCCTTTCTTGAGGCGTATCGTGTAGTTTTTTCCATCCGCAGAGACTTCTGGTAAATCTGCGGCGGTCTCCGGGATAACTCTGGCAGGGCTGGCCAAATAGTCGTAGCTGAATAAGCGTTCAAAGACAACTTCGTTAATTGTATTGGAATATAAGTCGCGCGTTGCAGCGGGATCGAACCCGGTTTCCGCAACTGGGAAGATTGTTCTTAAGACTTTTGTCGGATCGGCAAAACCCGCGTCTTTGTTGGGCTGAGTTGCGTTACTGATTCCGCAGTACAGCGCGATAAGGAGAAAACTACCGATGACACACATCCGTTTGTATCCGTGCAGATGCATGACCCCGGCAGATTTGTTTTTTGCGAACTTAAAATTCATATAGCAATGTCTCCAACTTCCAGATATGACCAACCTCAGTGGCACTGATTCCGGCCACCTGATGCAGTCATTTGTTAATCTGATGAAAAGGCGGAGGAATTTCTTAGTAGTGCGCCGTAACCTTATCTTAAGTTTCTGGAAATAAGGAGATAGGAAGAAAATTTTTATTGCTTTTGATTGCACTTAAATGGTGCGATTTTGCGCATTTATAGGACGTGATCACGGTTTAAATGACAGATGATAAAAAAATTTTGCTGTCATGCATTAAAAAACAAAGAGAAACCGGCGCAACTTTTGTGGGATTTCAGTCGATATTTCTATTGAAAGTAAATTTTATTCAGTCCTGAGTATTCAGTAACGAATAATTTTATGAAAGTTTTTCATAGAGGGGGGCACGCACTAATTTTATGCTGCAAGGCACAAATTAATGCATTTCCTTTATTTTTCTTTTTTTGGCAGAATAATCGTTGTTGTTTTTCTGGGGAATACTATTTGCTAGCTATTGACAGTTGATGGCGAGAAATGGTTTTATGCGCCTTCGGAAAAATTTGGCAGATAAATTTACATATTTTTCTGTAGAATATAAGTTTATTTACATCAAGTTACTTTGGACAAAAATATTTACACGAAGTTGGTTTTTTTACTTCGCAGTCTGATAAATTGATTCGTGTAAATGTGTAATGTTTTGAGCAACCGATGCTCGGATATATTCAGATCTCGGTAATCTGCTTGGATTAAATGCGAATTTGCGATTGCAGAATTGATTGTTCGTTGCTGCGGTAGTTGAAGCTGAATGACGGACTGAAATTCTGGCCTCTATTTTGCTTAAGAAAAACCGGTGCGTTCTGTGTAGGAAACTACTGACCGCATAGCGTATTTATAATTGTTTTTGTTTGAACCGTTTTGACGTGAGTCAATAGTAGACCTTGTGGGGTTGGAGGAGTATTAATGGATTTTTCAGATCGCCAGCAAGAGCCGGGCAAGAAGTTCCTGGGCATAGGGCTGGTCATAGCGTTTCACGTAGTGCTGGTGTATGCACTGCTCAATGGCTTGGGTACCAAGCTCATCGA
>NZ_JAENGS010000003.1:0-460836 GCF_016595265.1 Undibacterium sp. 14-3-2 | reverse complement strand
GAACAGGACCGTGAAACGACTCTGCGCCAATGATAGTGCTGCAACCAGTGTGAAAGTAGGTTATCGTCAGGCTTGTATTCTGCGAACCCCCCGTTACCCAGCGTAACGGGGGGTTTTGCTTTTAGTGAGAGTACTAGTTTTTTAAATGTTTTTTCGCTGAAATTAAGCGAAAAAACGAATTGAGAGACTAGACAAAAAGCAGATGTTAAACTATAATGTTGCTTCTGTTGACGTTGGTGACACAGCGTTAAATGTTTGTCTGACTAAGCAAAAATATGGGTGCTTAGCTCAGTTGGTAGAGCGGCGCCCTTACAAGGCGTAGGTCGGGAGTTCGAGCCTCTCAGCACCCACCACAGATAAACATCGCAGTACAGGTTAAGTAGTTTCGGAGTGGTAGTTCAGTTGGTTAGAATACCGGCCTGTCACGCCGGGGGTCGCGGGTTCGAGCCCCGTCCGCTCCGCCAGTAATTGAGAAAACGAGTTGCGTAAGCAGCTCGTTTTTTTATTTGTACGTTCTGAATTCAATTTACCATGCGCTGTGTCACTTATGGTGCATCACTGTATTTTCCCGGACGTGACGCTAAGCATCAGGTATAAAAAAAGACGAGTGAGATACTCGTCTTTTAAATTCTCCCATCAAACTTGCTTACGCCGTTTTAGAACTTTCGAGTTCTCCATCCAGTGCAAACACAATGTCATCGAGCATTTTTGCTAATTCGGCCGTCATCAACATAAAGTCGGCATCGAAGCGTTCTTCCTCGTTGGTTCCTTTGTCTTTATCTTCGTCGAGAATATCCAGTGGCTTAATGCGTTTAATCGTCAGCGTATCTGTCAACACAAAGCTGATGCGGTCATCCCAGGTTAATGCCAGCTTAGTGCACTGCTTACCAGCCGCGATATGTTTCTGGACATCGTCAGGGTCAAGCGTATGACGCACATAGCGCACTGTCGCTTTATCTTCGGTTGACGATTTCAGCTCTGTATCCTGGTCAATCGTGAAGCCTTTTGGCGCTTCATTGCCAGCCAGCCAGCCTGTCATTGCAGCCTGAGGTGAGGATTTGACCCGTAAACCTTCGAGCGGAAGCTTGTCACAGCACTTCAATAGCAATTTGACGACTTCATCGGCACGAGACGGGCTTGATGCATCAATCACCAGCCAACGATTCGCCGGGTCGATCCAGACAAAGGTATTTCGTTTGACGCCAAATGCACGAGGAAGCAATTCGTCGGTAACGCGCTCTTTTAAATCTTTCATGGCTTTACGGCCGGGAGCAAAACCTTGCTGCTCTTCTATCTCAGCTGCACGGGCTTTTGTTACCTGATTGATGACGCTAGACGGCAGCAGTTTTTTTTCTGTTGCCAGTGCGATCAGAAACTGATGATTGACACTGTGAACCAGCATATCGTTGTTGCGAGGCGATGCCCAACCTTGGCTTTGCATTTCATTCGATGCACACTGCGCGAAAGAGATTCTGGATAATTGCGCATTTAATTCCTCTGCGCTGATGTTCCAGGGAGAGGTAAGACGAAAAACCTGTAAGTTCTTAAACCACATAGCGTATCCAAACGAAGAAAACTGACATTCTACACGCCGCCCCATCGCAACTCACGTCGTAAAACGCCAGCTTCACGACATTAAGCGTCCACTGGTCACATAGGATTGGAACGCAGTTCAATTGCCCACCATACTTCGCTCACAAATACATCAATTCATTATTTACCGAAGGGGGCAATCATGTTGCAACAAATTCTGATCAATACACCAATCTGGGTATGGGCGTTACTGGCTTTTCTTATCTATCGCGGCGTATTGATGAGCCTGGACCGTCAGGTCACGTTACGCGCTGTATTTATCTTACCTCTGCTCATGTTGGGACTGTCTTTGCAAGGGCTGATACAGCATTTTGGCATTCGCTTTGAATCAGTAGGGCTGTGGCTGCTTTCTGCCGTTTGCGTTAGCATTTTGAACGCTGCCTTTTTCGGTAAAAATAGTGTCCGTGTGGTATCAGAAAAGCTGATTCAGTTGCAGGGCAGCTGGATGCCACTCATCCTTATGATGTTGATTTTCTTCTTGAAATACTGTGAAAACATTGTTGTTGTAGTGCAGCCAGAGCTGCGCTCTAACGCTATGTTCATGAATGTCTGCAGCATCAGCTTCGGCATCATGAATGGTCTGTTTTTCGGTAAGCTTCTGAGAGTGCTGAGTTTACTGGCAAAACATAAACAACCTGCTTTGATGAAAACCACATCAACGCTTACACTTGCAGACGGACATGGCGCGGGGGAGACAGTATAATGACCGCTGTCCTTATTTAGATTTGTTGCGCAAACGCGATGAACCCTATGTGCCATGTTAGCTGAACAAAAACAAGAAATTCTCAATTCCTTAAAAAACGCGGTTGCCCCCATTTTGGAAGGCAGCGATTTGCAACCTACGATATTGCTTGAACGCCCGCGAGATCCTTCGCATGGCGATATCGCTTGCAATATCGCCATGCAGATCGCCAAACCTTTGCGTAAAAATCCACGTGAAATCGCTCAGGCAGTTGTTGCGAACCTGGAGGCACAAAATAATCCTCTGATTAGCGCCGTAGAGATTGCGGGTCCGGGCTTTATTAATATTCGTATCGCAACGGCTGCTAAACAGTCTGTAGTCAAAACGGTGCTGCAGCAAGGTGCTAATTACGGTCAGAGCCAACGCGGAGCCGGGCAAAAAGTTATCGTTGAATTCGTTTCGGCGAATCCGACCGGCCCCTTGCATGTCGGCCATGGTCGTCAGGGCGCGCTCGGTGATGCGCTCGCTGCCTTGCTGGATGTTCAGGGATACGATGTATCGCGCGAGTTTTACTATAACGATGCCGGTGTGCAAATCGGTAATCTCGCTTTATCCGTGCAGGCACGCGCCAAAGGCCATGCGCCGGGCGATGCCGCGTGGCCAGAATCAGCGTATAACGGCGATTACATCGCTGATATTGCGCGCGATTTTCTCGACAAAAAAACCGTTTCTGCCAGCAATGGTCAGCCAGTCACAGCAACGGGTGATGTCGACGATATAAATTCCATCCGCGAATTCAGCGTGACTTATCTGCGCCGCGAACAAGATACCGATTTGCTCGCATTTGGTGTGAAATTTGATAATTACTATCTCGAATCCTCTTTGTACACTGACGGTAAAGTCGAAGCCACAGTCAGTGCGCTCAAAGCTGCCGGTAAAACATACGAACAAGATGGCGCATTGTGGTTACGCACCACTGAGTATGGTGACGACAAAGACCGTGTGATGAAGAAGACCGACGGCACCTACACCTATTTCGTGCCGGACGTTGCCTATCACGTGACCAAGTGGGAACGCGGTTATCGTCAGGCGATTAACGTGCAGGGCAGCGACCATCATGGCACGATAGCCCGCGTCCGCGCTGGTTTGCAGGCATTGAATGTCGGTATTCCACAAGGCTACCCTGACTACATCCTGCACAAAATGGTCACCGTTATGAAGGATGGTGCCGAAGTCAAGATTTCCAAACGGGCAGGTTCTTATGTGACCGTGCGCGATCTGATCGAATGGTCGGGCGGCGGTGATGAACAGCGTGGCCGTGATGCAGTGCGTTTCTTCCTGATCTCGCGTAAAGCTGATACCGAATTTGTATTTGATGTCGACGTTGCCCTGGCGCGTTCGGACGAAAATCCTGTGTATTACGTCCAGTATGCGCATGCGCGTATCTGTTCCGTACTTGCACAATATGCGACCGATGAAGCCGCTTTTGCGCCATTGCTGAATGCTGATCTGTCGCCGCTGACAGCGCCGCGCGAAGCCAGTTTGCTTGCAAAAATTGCGGAATATCCTGAAGCATTGGAAAAAGCGCTGGATGAACTCGGCCCGCATCAGGTTGCTTTCTATTTACGCGATCTGGCTGGTGAATTGCATAGTTATTACAATGCCGAACGGGTATTAGTGGATGATGAGCCGACCAAGCTGGCACGTCTGGCACTGATGCTGGCAACCCGTCAGGTGATCCGTAACGGTCTGGCTCTGATCGGTGTATCTGCACCGAATAAAATGTAATCGTCATTTCCTTTCTGTCGTTCTGGTTGCAACTGTTGTTATGATTTTCAACCAGAATGACAGATCGCCTAAGCAGTACCGGTCAGTATTCACAGAGTACAATTTTTTCGTCGGAGACGCATGAAATCACATCACTCAACGCTGCAGCGTCAGCAAGGTAATACCTTAACAGGCATCATTATTGGTCTGGTCATTGGACTGGGCATTGCGGTGGCAGTCGCATTGCTGATCACAAAATCATCGACGCCTTTTACAAACAAAGGTGGAAAATCTGACAAACCCGATCAGCCGGTAACGCAGCTGCAGGATCCGAACCGACCTATGTATGGTAAGCCTGATGCGGTTAAAGAGGCGGCAAAGGAGCAGGCAAAAGACGCCGCAGTGGCCAAACCAGCCGACGTTGCACCGGCGCAGGCGGCTGTCCGCCCACCTGAAGTGAAAGCCGAAGCAAAGCCAGCGCAGGAAAAGACGGCAGCTGATAAAGTGAGCGACAAATCGGAAAAAGCAGCAGATGCGGCGGCGGATGATAAATACATCTATTTCCTGCAGGCCGGCGCTTTCAAAGAGCAGGCCGATGCTGATAGTGCCCGTGCCAAGCTGGCTCTGATCGGCTTTGAAGCCAGAGTGACAGAGAAAAATTCAGATACCGGTACGATGTATCGCGTCCGTGTCGGTCCGATAAATAATGCCGAAACAATGAACCGAATGAAGGCCAAATTGTCTGAGAATGGCGTTGATGTGGCAATTGTCAGAACTGCGAAGTAATCAGATTCAGTAATTCAGATTAATAAAGGAAAAGATATGCGTAGATTTACTCAAGCGATATATGCAGTATTTTTGCTGGGCTTAGGCCTGGTTTCAGCAGGTGCAGGAGCCTCTCCGGCCATGCCGCAATCCGGCGTTGAATACCGCGTACTCGGTCGTCCGCAGCCAACAGAAGCTGGTAAAAAAGTTGAAGTCATCGAATTTTTTGGCTATTTTTGCCCGCACTGCAATGCGCTCGAGCCTTTGATCGCAGAATGGGTCAAAAAGCAGGGCGACAATATTGTGTTTAAACGTGTCCACGTGAATTTTCATAATTTGGTGCAACAGCAAAAACTGTATCTGACACTGGAAGCAATGGGTAAAGCCGACGAGTATCAGATCAAAGCGTTTAATGCTTTGCACGTCGAACGTAACCGTTTGCAATCCGATGCAGAAGTCATGAGTTTCGTTGCCAAGTCTGGTCTCGATAAACAGAAATTTACTGATGTTTATAATTCCTTTGCGATTCAAAGCAAACTGAACCGTACCAATCAATTGCTGGAGTCGTACCAGGTTGATAGCGTTCCTATGGTCGCGGTGGATGGCCGTTTCCTTACTTCACCGGTAGAGTCCGTGCGCACCATGGGCCGTGTTTCTGAAGATACACAAAACCGTTCGCTATTGCAGGTACTCGATTTCCTGGTCAGTAAAGCGCAAAAAGAAAAAGCGGTTGCAGCGCCTGCTGCTGCGGCTGACAGTGGCAAGAAAAAATAAGCTGAAGTACGATGCAATAAGTCCGCTTCTGGCGGACTTTTTTTTTAATTGGACACTATGAAAAACGTTTTTATTACGGGTGCATCTTCCGGCATAGGCGCTGCGCTTGCGCGTGAATATGCGGCACAAGGCGCGACGTTGGGCTTGCTGGCTCGTCGCCGCGACAATCTTGAACAATTGCGCCGCAGCCTGCCAAATCCCGAGCTACATCATATTTACGCGCTCGACGTCACCGATCATGCGGCCTTAGCTGCTGCCGCTGCCGATTTCATACAAAAGACCGGCAAAGTCCATGTAGTGATTGCGAATGCAGGTATTTCCGTCGGCACCTTGACCGAATACGCTGGCGATCTCGCTGTTTTTGAACGCGTTGTACAAACCAATCTGACCGCCACCGTGGCGACGTTTGCGCCATTCATCCAGACCATGAAACGCGATGCGCAACAGGATGCATGCCGGCTCGTCGGGATTGCCAGCGTCGCCGGTATCCGTGGTCTGCCCGGCGCTGAAGCCTACAGCGCCTCGAAAGCCGCTGTCATCAGCTATTGCGAATCGTTGCGCGTTGAATTGAAAAAAAGCGGCATCCACGTCGTGACGATTGCGCCTGGCTACATCGATACGCCGATGACGCAGATCAACACCTATCGCATGCCCTTCCTGATGCCGGTGCAAAAATTCGCTGCGAAAGCGGTGCAGACGATAGACGCGGGTTGCTCTTATCGTGTTATTCCGTGGCAGATGGGCGTAGTCGCCAAGTGTTTAAGGCTGTTGCCAAATGCGCTGTACGACGCCGTATTTTCACGCGCCCCGCATAAGGCGCGGGCAGACGATCAGTGATAGATCAAATCAGATACCAGCGACGACTATGGTCAAAAAATGACGAACGATATCTTCCTTACCGATGCCATTGGGCAGCAACATCAGCCCGTGGCCGCAGCGCAAGCCAGAATCGTCAGTCTGGTGCCATCAATAACTGAGCTGATCTGCGATCTCGGTCTTGCATCTTCTCTTGTCGGGCGTACCGGGTTTTGTATACATCCCGCTGAGGCCGTGCAAGCGATTCCCAAAATCGGCGGTACCAAGGATGTGAATATTGAAAAAATCCGCCGGCTCGCACCGACGCATCTGATTGTGAATATCGATGAAAATGAAAAGCCGACGGTGGACTTGCTCGCAGAATTTATCCCGCATGTGATCGTGACGCACCCGAATACCCCGCGCGACAATCTTGCTTTATATCGTCTGCTCGGTGGAATTTTTCAGGTCGAGGCTGCGGCCGAACAACTCTGCTCGGCATTTGACAAGGCTTATGCCGATCTGACCGTGCCTGTCAGCCCACAACGCGTTTTGTACTGCATCTGGAAAGACCCGTGGATGACCATTGCGGGCGATACCTATATCGCGAATATGCTGAAGCTGGCGGGTTGCCAGGTCTGGGCTCCGGAAAACAATACCTTGCGCTATCCGGCTTTCAGTTGGAGCGACACAATGGCGACGCAATTTGACCACGTCTTATTGTCGACCGAACCTTATCGCTTCACGGAAGCCCATGTCGATGCGTTGGAACGCCAACTCGGCAAGCCTGTGCAACTGGTCGATGGTGAAATGCTGTCGTGGTACGGTAGCCGGGCGATCAAAGGCTTGATGTATTTAAAAACATTGAAATTTTAAATCTGAAAATATTTTTACAAATTTTGGCTATTCCGCATAAATGTCACACTGAGGACACAAACCAGACACACCAAGATTGACATGTTTTTCTTCAGGGGCTGATACTCAAATGCATAGAAATCTGTCTGAAACCAAGGGCTGGCCTGCACTTCGATTGGGCGTGGCCTGACGCGCTTGCTGCTTTGCCCGGCTGACAGATTTCTCATCAAATTGAATATCTCCCAATCAACATTGCAATTCTAAGGAATCTTGTCATGACCAAAATGCGTAAGGCCATTTTGCTCGCCCTCTATGGTGCCAGCTCTGCCGCAGCGTTGACTCCGGTTTGCGTGTACGCGCAGACCAGCCCGGAAAAAGCCTCTGATGCACCGGTACAAACGATGACCATCGTCGGTTCCCGCCGTATCAATTCTTCGGCCACGGAAACGCCATTACCAATCGACTTTATTTCTGTTTCCAAATCCGCTGAACAAGGTGGACAGTTCGATCTTGCTCAGACTCTGGCGAATATCTCGCCTTCGTTCAATTCCACCCGCCAGACTGGTGCCGATGGTGCCGATCTGGTGGATTCTGCGGCATTGCGCGGCCTGGGCTCAGACCAGACGCTGGTGCTGGTGAATGGCAAACGTCGCCACACCGTGTCGCTGGTCAATCTGTTCGGCGCGCGTAACCGTGGCAATACCGGTACTGATCTGAATGCGATTCCTGTCATGGCGATCAGCAATGTGCAGGTGTTGCGTGATGGCGCAGCGGCGCAATACGGTTCCGATGCGATTGCCGGTGTGATGGATATCAGCTTGAAAAAATCGCTAGGTTGTGAAGCCAGTTTCGGTTACAGCCAGTATTCTGTCGGCGATGGTAAAAACTATCTTCCGTCTGCCTATTGCGGCATACAGATTGGTGAAAAAGGCGTGCTCGGCGTGACGGTGGAATACACGGATCGCGGCCGTTCAAACCGGGCAGATCCGGGTAATCCGCGCACCATCGGTGACACCAAAGTCACAGGGCCTACCGTGTATCTGAACGGTGAAGTGCCGAATGGCGGCAACGATAAATTCTATTTCACGCTGGGAACGCAGCAACGTAAAGCCTCTTCAGCAGCATGGGCGCGTGGCGGTGTAGGTTCTGACGACATTCCTTCGCGCAATTCTACTGCGATGTACCCGAATGGCTTTGTGCCTTACATCAATGGCGATATCAACGACATCTACGGCATCGCCGGTTACCGCTTCAGCATAGGCGAATGGCGTGCGGATTTGTCGCAGACTTACGGTTTCAACGAACTCAAGTACAACATCAGCAATACTCTGAATGCATCCATCGCGAATAAAGATTTGCTGAGCGGCGGCAAAGGCATCAGCCCGAGCAGTTTTGATGCGGGCGGCTTCTCATTTTCACAAGCAACGACGAATCTGGATTTCAGCCGTTT
The DNA here is from genome assembly GCF_016595265.1 of Undibacterium sp. 14-3-2. Lineage (NCBI taxonomy): Bacteria > Pseudomonadati > Pseudomonadota > Betaproteobacteria > Burkholderiales > Oxalobacteraceae > Undibacterium > Undibacterium sp. 14-3-2. The sequence continues at coordinate 452,155 of NZ_JAENGS010000003.1, read as the reverse complement.
CTTTGATGGTTTCATGAATGGCGTGAACGTCGCGTTTGGTGGCGAATACCGCCGTGAAAATTACAAAATTTTTGCCGGTGAACCAGGCTCTTACAATGATGTCGATGGTGTTGGTTTTGGTGGTAATGCTGGCAGTCAGGGCTTTCCGGGTTTTCAACCGGGGGATCGTACCGATCGCAGCCGCAACAGCCTGGCAGCGTATGTCGATATAGAAACCGATGTGACGAATCGCTTTAAAGTACAAACCGCAGTGCGTGGCGAACGTTACAGTGATTTCGGCTCCACGCTCACCGGTAAAGTTGCTGCGAGCTACAAAGCGACCGACGACGTGAATCTGCGTGGCTCGTTGAGCACAGGTTTCCGCGCACCGTCGCTGCAGCAAGTGTATTTTTCGTCGACCTTCACCGACTTCATTTCCGGCGTACCGATGGATGTGGTACTGGCACCGAATGGAGGCACCATTGCGAATGCCGCTGGTATCCCGAAACTACATGAAGAAAAATCGAAAAACTACACGCTGGGTCTGACGTATAAACCAAGCAATACGTTTTCTATGACAGCCGATTTGTACCGCATCGATATTTCTGATCGCATCGTTTTATCGGGTCGTTTTGATGCGAATAATTATCCGGCGCTGGGTGCAACGCTGTCTGCGCTGGGTGTTGGTCAGGCACAGTTTTTTGTGAACTCCATCAATACCAAAACGCAAGGTATCGATCTGACCGCATCGCATAAAACCAATCTTGGTGCAGGCAAACTCTCGACCTATCTGGGCCTCAATTACAGCAAAACTGAAGTCACGAAAGTGAATGCGCCGACATCGCTGAAAGGCTATGAAGATGTGTTGCTGTCCGAGCGTGAACGCCTGTTCATCGAACAAGGCGGCCCGCGCGTGAAAGGCACGCTGGCATTTAACTATGAGCAAGGGCCGTGGGCCAGCGAATTCAAAGTCATCCACTATGGTTCGCAAACACTGGGTACTTTCTCTGGTACGGCAGCAGGTGTGCCGAATGCGTATTACGAACCAAAAACCTCTGCCGATCTGGCAGTGACGTATGCATTCAATGACACCACCAAACTGACGGTTGGCGGTACGAATATTTTCAACGTCAAACCGACGCGTCAGAATCCGAATGAAACCGACAACGGTTTCTATTACGACAGCGTGCAGTTCGGTCTGGGCGGTGCGGCGTATTTCGTCAAACTGTGGAAAAAATTCTGATCAGGACACTGATCTTTCCGCCTGTATTTCCGGCGTAAAAAAAGGAGGCAAATGCCTCCTTTTTTATTTGATCATCGATGCAGAACATGCGCTGATATTATTGCCGGTTGGTCAGTGATACGCCCGCGATCACCAGCAAACCGCCAACGATCATCGACAACAAAATTGGTTCGCCCAGCAACAGCGCGGCGAGCGTGATACCGAACACCGGCACCAGATTATTGAATACCGCGGTTCGCGCCGGGCCGATGGCTTTCACGCCTTCGTAATACCAGACAAAACCGATCACCGTACCGAATGCACCCAGATACACGATGGCGGCCAGTACTGGCCAGGTCAGACGGCTGGTATCGAATTGCGGCCATTCCGTGACCGCGCCGCAGACCAATAGCGACAAGCCCCACAGCGATGCATACGTGGTTGCTGCGATCGGTGACAAACCGCGCAGCGCATGTTTGCCGATGATGGTGTAGGCAGCCCAGCCGCAGACCGCACACAGCATGAATAATTCGCCTTTACCGACTGATTGTGAGATATCACGGATCGCGCTGCCCAGATCGCCACGCGTGATCACCACCGCCGCACCGGCAAACGCAATCGCGATGCCCAGCCAGCGCCGCGCGCCGAGGCGTTCACCAAACAGTGCCGCCAGTGCCAGCGCCGTGACAATCGGATTCAGCGCGACAAACAAGGCCGTGCGCCCGGCGGGCATCAGTGCCAGTGCTGAAAAAAAGCAGATGTTATATAAAAAGATGCCCGTCGCACCGAGCGCAAATGTCGCCTGCATTTGCTGCCGCGTCAGTTTCGGCAAGCCGCCTTCGAGCTTCCACGCCAGCAACCACAGCAGGCCGCTGGCCACCGCAAAACGCAGCGCCGCCGCTGTCATATGCGGAATTTCACTCGCCACAATACGACCGGCAATAAAAGTGCCGCCCCAGAACAAGGCGACCGCAACCAGTTTCAGATACGTGGTGACAGGAACGGGAGTGTGGGCAGATTTCACGATTGCGCGCTTCAACAGAAAGCGTGAAGGGTACACGAAAATGCCGGTTCGCCGCATCAGCGCGACGCTGAGTTGTGCTATATCGCGTAAAGCCCGGCACGAAAGGAGCTGAAAATTCCCCGAAAAATGCCATAAAAAGCGAAAAAATGGGGAGTATCAGCCATTTTCGCCTTCATCTCCTTATAAACAAAGGGCGTTAAAAAATACTAGGGGGAGTATATTTTTGACTTCTGAAGGCCGGAATCACCGTTGCCGACGACTTGCAAGCGGATTGCCAATCGATCTGCATGCGGTTATCGTGCTGTGACCAGCAGAAAGATACGGAGCTCATCCATGCATCCCGACAAAGTTGACCGAAACCACCTGCGCCAGCTGACGGATTTACCGAATATCGGCAAGGCCGGTGCCGCCGATTTGCGTTTGCTGGGCATCAGCGCGCCTGCGGATTTGGTGGGGCAGTGTCCGTGGCAAATGTATGAAAAGCTGTGCCAGCTGACCGGCGTGCGGCACGATCCCTGCGTGATCGATGTGTTCATGTCGGTCACCGCATTCATGAATGGCGAACCTGCGAAACCGTGGTGGGAATTTACGGATGCCCGCAAGCTGGCGCAGGCGGAAAAAGCCGCTTTCTGAGTAAAAAGCGGGGAGTATCCCGGTTTTTTCCATTGATCTCCTTATAAACAAAGGGGATTGAAAAATACTCCACCCAGTATGTTGATGGTCTCAACAACGGCTTTGCTACGTTGTTGTGTTGCACAGCTGAGCCGTTACCTGTCGTATTCCTGATTTTTTGCCGTCGTTTTAATTGTCTTGTTACAAACCCCTTGTATAATTTTTGCAATAACTTCTTTGCTACTGATCGTAGTGATTGATTGCTGAGTAAACCGACAAAATAAGCCGACAAAAAGGAAGATGGATGAATACCTGTGTGAGCTGCGGTACTGACAACCGTGATGGTGCCAAGTTTTGTAAATCGTGTGGCACGTCGTTGTTACCGGCAGCGCCGCCGACGCCTGAGTGTCATCAATGCCATGCGCCACTGACCCCAGGCGCGCGTTTCTGCAAAAAATGCGGTGCCAGCACTGGCGCTGATGTGGCCGCTGTCACGGCAACGGATGTTGTGGCGGCAAATGCCAGCGAGGCACCAGTCAGCACGACAGAACAACCAACAGAACAGCCAGCAGATCTGCCGACAGCGCAGGCATTTATCGCCAGCATTGCCAGCGAAGCCGCGACAAATCCGCCTGTGCAAAGCGTGAGCGCCGCTGCTGACGATGTTGTGCCACCCGCAAACACGGATGTCCCTGTTACTGCAGCAACGCCAGCCGCAAGCACCGCGAGCGTCATTGAGACGCAGGCCGCCGCTAATGCAGCGGCGCAGCCATCGCTGCCAACTGGCGCTGACGGTTCCCCTTCCTATAACGCCCTGCCGGTCAGCAAGACGGCGACGCCGGTGACGGCCATCGTGCTGGTTGCGGCGGTCGTCGCAATTGCCGCAGGCGCTGGTGCTTACGTCTGGTATGCAAAATCCCGTTCGCAGACCGAGCCCGTTGTGACCAGTGCTGAACCCGTCGCCGCCTCATTGCCGAGCAGCCCGCCGGCGGATGTTGCACCGGCTCCAGCTTCCGCCGTTGCAATGCCGGAAGTGACGACAGCACCGACGACACCGGCAGCCACGGAAGCGCCTGCACCTGTGACCACCAAAAAGAAACGCCGGAACGACGATGATGAATTTGACGAAGATGACGATTTTTACGATGAACCAGTCAACGCTAAACGCCAACAGGGGGCACAGGCACAGCCAGGCGGCGAAATGATGCATGGTAAGGCGACGGCTTTGTTAAACCGTGCCGACAGTTTCATCGCCAGCGGTGATTACGATAATGCATTGGCGACGGCGCAGACGGCGCTGGCGCTGGACCCAGGAAATACCGCGGCTCTCGCAAAAATCAGGAAAATCAAACAACTGCGTTCACGCTATTAAACCAGTTCAGCACATGGGCATACGCATGATTTCGTGTGCCTATGTTCCGGCGTAGCATTGATAGCCCGCGCCGCACATCTTCCATCACCCATCATTGTTAACCCCGTCCAGAGTGACGACATCCATCGGAGACTACATGAGCAGCAATCCAAAGACTTCCGGCAGCCCATTTGTGTTGCTGCGTGCCGCAGAGGCCGCAACGAACTGGCGCGCGCTTGCCATGACTGGCATGGCAGCAATGGCTTTTTTCCTGTCTATGGCGATGACCGCCTGGCTGACACGCCACAGCTTTTTGCTGGGTGGCCTGTTTTCCATCGTGACGTTGATTGTCGGTATCACTGGCTATTCGGCGGTTGGTATTTTGCTGATGCGCCAGTCACAGGGACGTGAACTCAGTTTCACCGATGCGATTATCCAGGGCATTTTTACGGTACATCGCATGCTGGGCGTGGCGCTGGTGTTGCTGGTGATTTTTTTGCTGGTGGCGCTGCTTGCGTTTGCCGTGCTTTTTTTGTGTAAGTTGCCCGGGCTTGGTTCCTTGCTGTATGCCGTTATGTTGCCATTGCTGACGGTGATCATCGGCGTCACTTTTGCCAGTATATTTTATGTAGCCATGCCTCTGGCGGCACCGGCAATCTGGGCCGGTAACTCGGTAATGGAAACGATTGCCCGTTTGTTTGTGATTGTCCGTCAACGTTTGCTGATGACGATTACTTATATCGTCGTGCTGTCTTTCCTGGTGCTGTTTTTGTCTGGCGTGGTGTCTTTCATTTTGTTTTCCGGCTATGTCACGACAATGGGAATTTCTCAGGCCGTCGGCATTAATCCTATGGGAAATGTGATGGGAATGATGTCAGGCATCATGGGAAACCATATGGGAAATCAGATGGGATATGGCGGCGGCTTTGAGGCTCTGGAGAGCGGCATGGCGTACACCGGTGCGTTTGGTTTCGCAACCGGGCTGCTGTTCAGCGTTGGCATGGTCATTCCGTTTCTGACGATGATTAATGGTACCTGTCTGATTTATCTGCAAGTGACGGATGGTCTGAATTTCACCGAAGCGGAAGAACAATTACAGGCGCAGATGCAGGAGGCAAAACGTCGTGCCAACGAAGCCAAAGACCGCGCCGGGGCAAAATTGCAGGAAGCAAAAGACGCCGCAGCTGCGTCTGCGGCCAAGAATAATCAGCCGACGACGAAAGCCGAAGCAGATATCGCCCCAACAGTGACGCCAGCAACGCCGCCTGCGCCTGTTGCACCAGTTGCCAGAATATGTTCTGCCTGCAAAGCACCATTGGCAGCAGACGACATTTTCTGCGGTGAATGCGGCACAAAAAATGCGCTGTAAAAACTCTTATAAATCCGGTGCGATACAAGCTTCAGGCCAGTCGTCAAAGCGATATTTCAGCGTTGTACGACTGGCCTGACAGATCAGCTCAAACGCCATAGGCGGGTTGTTTTGGACGACAGAAATTTATGCGGAAATGGGTCGCACTCAGTTATATTGTGAATGCCGTTCGTGTTGAAGGCAGTGGATTTTGACTGAGTGACGATAGCCGATTTTCGGGAGCATTTCATGGGCATGAGCTGTTTTTATCTGACGCTGACACAGGAAAAACTGGATGAACTGAAACAGCATCCCGGACAAGTCCGCCAATTTATTTTTGCCAAAAACGGCGGCAATGACGAAGCGGAATTGTTTGATCTCGAAAAAGCCTGGCACGGCATACAGTATTTGCTCAATGGTGCGACTTTTGGCGGTGACGAACCTTTGGGGTGGGCGGTGTTTGGCGATCAGGAAGTCAGTGATGATCTTGGTAAAGGCCCCGCCCGTTGCCTGACCGCGCATCAGGTCGCCGCAGTCAGTGCCGCGTTGCAGGAAATGCCCGCATCCGCGCTGGCGCAGCGCTTTGATGCAGCAAAGATGGAAAAAGCGCAGGTTTATCCTGAAGGGATGTGGATCACCGACGGGGTGCAGGCATTAAATTATTTGCTGGAACATTATTCCCATCTGCAAAATTTTTATGCAAATGCCGCCGTACATGGCAAGGCGGTCATCTGTTTTATCAGTTAGATCGTTGAGGTGTGTGTTATCCAGATTAGTTAAGGAGCGGTGTGATGCATACAGCAACAGGATTCAGAAAGCGTTCATACATCGGTAAGTTGATCGGTTTGACGGCATTGATGGTCGCGTCTACTCAGGTTGTCGCGGCGGAGCGTATTTCGCTGACGCGTCAGGATGGTCAGAGTGTCCCCGCTTTGGTGTATCAGAATGTGTTGCCATGTCAGGGCGTGGCAATTATTTCCCATGGCGCTGGTGGTTCGGAAAAAGGCTATGTCTATCTGGCTGAATTCATGGCGAAAGAAGGTTTTCTGAGCATCGTTCCCGGACATCTGGAAAGCGGCAGACAATCTTTGCGTGAAGCCAGGCGTGGCGGCAGTTTGCAGGATGGTCTGACGGAATTAGTCACCGATGCCCCCGCTTATGCGGCGCGGCTGATGGACATTAATGCAGCGCGTCAATGGGCTGCATCACGTTGTACTGGCAGACGCGCGGTTTTAGTCGGTCATTCCATGGGGGCGGCAGTGGCCATGATGGATGCTGGTGCCGACAATAAAATGGGCGTGACCGGCGCTGCCAGTTTCGATGCGTATATTGCCTTGTCGCCACAAGGTGAAGGATTGATTTTTCCCGCCCATGCCTGGTACAAAATCAGTAAGCCAGTGTTATTGATGACAGGAACCAGAGACGATGATCTGGCACATGCTTCCTGGCGTACCCGTACCGAACCGTTTGCCGACATGTCTCCGGGCTGCAAATGGCTGGGTATCGTGAATGGTGCGTCACATATGAATTTTGGCGGGAATGGTTTATTGCATCGTACCGAAGGACTGACCACGCAAACCATCCATGCGTTTTTGCAAGGTGAGCAAAGCGGAAATTGTGCGGCGCCGTCACCGTTGGCGGGCATGGAACTCAGAACAAAATAGCCGCCTGCCATCAGTTCGTGTGAACCGTTGCAGGCAGGTCAGCTTGCTTGTTACCGCAATGTCAGTGCCTATGTTCTGGCAACAAAACGGATGATGCCGTCATCACTTGTTTGCCGCTGCAAAATGCCGTCAAACCACAGTTTGTGCAGATGCGCGAGTGCTTCGCCGATAGCAAATGTCAGCTGGTGGGCATCGAGCGGGCGGCGGAACATCAGTGGCACGATGTCACAGGCCGATTGCGGTGTCGTGCAAGCAGCAACGACTTCGGCCAGGCGTTCAGCGTGATGTTCTTCTAATTGCGTGATGCGCGTATGCAGACCCTTGAATGGTTTGCCATGCGAAGGCAGGATCAGCACATCCTCAGGCAGCGGCAGGTATTTTTTGAGGGAGTCGAGATATTGCTGAACCGGATTGGCTTCCGGCTCAATCGCAAACACGGATACATTCGTGGAAATGCGCGGCAACAGCATATCGCCAGAAATCAGAATATTCAGGTCAGCACAATACAACGACGCGTGTTCTGGCGAGTGACCAAAACCGGTGATGATTTGCCAGCGGCGCTGATGAATCGTCAGGTCGATGCCTTCCTGCAAGCGGCGGTAAGAAGTCGGCACCGTCGGCACCATGCGGCTGTAATGGCTTTTTCTTTCCTGTATCTGTTCCTGCATTGCCGGATCTAGCCCATGTTTGCGGAAATGCGGAAACATTGCTGTGCCATCCGCACCCGGTAAGCCAGCCGACATCATGCGGGCAAAGCCATATTCGCCCGCTGTCATCCACAGCGGCACGTTCCACAAGGTGCACAACCAGTCTGCCAGACCGATATGATCAGGATGGCAGTGGGTGGCAATCACCCGCACCACCGGCAAGCCGCGCAGATGATTGTGCAGATCACCGAACAACACTTCCCAGGCATCACGGGTGGCATCGCTGGCGATGCCGCAATCGACAATTGTCCAGCCATGTACCCGCCCCTGCGCGGTCTCGACTTCATCTTCCAGCAGCCACAGATTGATGTGGTTCAGTGCAAACGGCAGGCCCATCCGTATCCATAAAACGCCGGGCGCTATTTCCACCGTCTTGCCAGATTCCGGCAGGGTTTCGCCAAACGGATAATCGAGTTGTTGTTCCAGGTGATTCATTGTTGTCTCTTCTCTTTTTGGTACGTACGTTGTAGCCGGAATAGCCTACAATGCGTTTTTATGCAATTGACGTTAACGTCAATTCGATTTCAGCGATTGTAATCAGAAAAACGATTTTGTGTACTAAAACTATGGCCACCTACACCATTACCGACTTAGCCCGCGAATTTGATATCACGCCACGAGCGATACGTTTTTACGAAGATCAGGGCTTGTTAAGCCCGACCCGCGAAGGTCCCAGCGGTCGCAATCGCGTCTATACCGCGCGCGAACGCACGCAACTGAAGCTGACCCTGCGTGGTAAGCGTCTGGGTCTGAGCCTGTCGGATATCAAGAGCCTGGTCGACATGTACCGCTCACCAAAAGATACCGAAGCGCAATTACAGAGCTTTCTGGTGGTGCTGGCACGGCACCGCGCTTCACTTGAGCAGCAGCGCGAGGATATCGAAGTCATGCTGGCGGAAATCAGTGCACATGAAGATAAAAGCCGGCGTTTGCTGGCCTTACACACGAAAGCTGGTCAGACCGCGTAGAAATACCAGTCTGCACAAAACGCAATGAATTGACGTTTACGTTAACGTCAATTAGTCGTATTATTTCCTACGCTCAGATTTTGTATTTTCGGGGAACCTTTATGTATCAGGACGCCACATCCGCAGCACCCGCCGCACTTGATCACATGCTGGCGCTGACCTTGCTGCAGAGCTTCAACGGGCAGGGTGCGTTGATGGCGTGGAATGCGAAACTGACCGGAATGACGCCCGGCACCTGTGAGATCAGCTTGCCATACAGCGATGCTGTCAGTCAGCAACATGGCTATTTTCATGGCGGCGTGATTGGCACGCTGGCGGATGCTGCCGGTGGTTATGCCGCAAATACATTGTTGATGCCTGTAAGTGAGTGCTTAACTGCCGAGTATAAAATTAATATCGTTGCACCCGGCATAGGCGATACCCTGATCGCCCGTGGCAAGGTCTTGAAATCAGGAAAACCCCTGGTCGTTTCAAGCGCCGAGGTGTTTGTCGTCAATCAGGGGCAAGAAAAATTGTGCGCGATCATGCAACAGACTTTGTTTGTGATCGCAAAAAAATAACTGACGGTCCGCCGTGACGGTCAATGTAGTCGCAGCAAAAAATAACAGTATGGATGCAAAATTGGTTTCGCAAGGCTATCGCTGCGAAACCGGGATTGCGCCACTCTGATGAATAAAAAAGATTCTGTTCCATCATTACAGTGAGGATGACATGCTCCATTTACCCGGTTTAACTTTTGATCATGGCGACGATATCGCCGCTTTGCGTGAAGCCGTTCAACAATTTGCTGCCGCCGAAATCGCGCCGCGTGCGGCCGAAATCGACCGCAACGACCAGTTCCCTATGGATCTGTGGCGCAAGATGGGCGATCTCGGCATTCTGGGTGTGACCGTCAGCGAAGAATACGGCGGCGCCAACATGGGCTATCTCGCCCACATTATCGCCATGGAAGAAATCTCACGCGCCTCCGCTTCGGTTGGTCTGTCGTACGGCGCGCACTCGAATCTGTGCGTGAACCAGATCAAACGCAACGGCACCGAAGAGCAAAAACAAAAATACCTGCCGAAACTGATTTCCGGCGAACACATCGGTGCGCTCGCCATGTCTGAGCCGAATGCCGGTTCCGACGTCGTCAGCATGAAATTGCGCGCCGATTTCAAAGGTGACCGCTGGGTGCTGAATGGCACCAAGATGTGGATCACCAATGGCCCTGACGCCGACGTGCTGGTGGTGTATGCAAAAAACGATCTGGAAGCTGGCCCACGTGGCATGACCGCTTTCCTGATTGAAAAAGGATACAAAGGTTTCAGCATTGCGCAAAAACTCGACAAGCTCGGCATGCGCGGTTCCCATACCGGTGAACTGGTCTTTGAAGATTGCGAAGTACCTGCAGAAAACGTGCTCGGCGGCTTGGGCAAAGGCGTGAACGTGCTAATGTCCGGCCTCGATTTCGAGCGCACGGTTTTGTCCGGAGGCCCGCTCGGCATCATGCAAGCGTGTATGGATGTTGTTGTGCCTTACGTGCATGACCGCAAACAGTTTGGTCAGCCGATTGGCGAATTCCAACTGATGCAAGGCAAACTCGCCGACATGTATTCGACCATGATGGCTTGTAAAGCTTATGTGTACGCAGTCGGCCAGGCTTGCGACCGTGCCACCAATCCGGAACAAGTCCGCGCCTTACGCAAAGATGCTGCTGGCGCGATTTTGTACTCGGCAGAAAAAGCGACCTGGATGGCAGGTGAAGCGATCCAGACGCTGGGCGGCAATGGCTATATCAATGAGTACCCGGTCGGCCGCCTGTGGCGCGATGCCAAACTGTATGAAATCGGTGCCGGTACCAGCGAAATCCGCCGCATGCTGATAGGCCGCGAGCTGTTTGCGGAAACGAAGTAAACTGGATTTATCGTACTCGTGCGCACTCCCTTAAGCCACGCTTACACGTAAGGGATTGCGCGTACACAGCAACTATACTCAGTCATGACCCAATTACACATCACGACACCGGTGCTTGCGCATCGCCCGCTTTCCGCTCAGCTACATAAATCAGTCTGGCTGAAGATGGATAATTTGCAGCCCTCGGGCTCGTTCAAATTACGCGGCATCGGTCTGATGTGTCAGCGCGCTGCTGCGCTGGGGGCGCAACATTTTGTTTGCCCTTCAGGCGGCAACGCTGGGTTTGCGGCTGCGGTTGCGGGTGTGGCGCTGGGTCTGCCGACCACGATTTTTGTCCCTGAAACTACCGCTGAAAGTGTGCGTGCCGAAATTCGCGCGATCGGTGCGACCGTGATCGTCAATGGCAAAGTGTGGGACGAAACCAATCAGGCGGCTTTGCAAGCCTGCGAACAGCCGGGTGCGGTGTATATCCCACCATTCGACCATCCTGATATCTGGAATGGCAATGCGACTTTGATCGACGAGCTTGCTGGTACGCTGGATTTTGACGTTGTGCTGTGCTCTGTCGGCGGTGGCGGCTTATTAAGTGGCATTGTGCAGGGCTTACACCGCAATGGTCTGGCGCATATTCCTGTTATTGCTGTAGAAACAGAAGGTGCGGCATCTTTACATGCATCAGTACTAGCGGGTGAACTGGTGACATTGCCTGCGATTACATCAATCGCCACCACATTGGGCGCGCGTCGGGTGGCGCAACAAGCGTTCGACTGGACGCAGAAACATGAGATTCACAGTGTCATCGTCAGCGATGCACAGGCAGTTGCCGCCTGTCTCGCGTTTGCGGATGATATGCGCACGCTGGTAGAGCCCGCTTGCGGTGCCACGCTGGCGGTGGCGTACCAGAACCTGCCTGTATTAAAAGAATTTAAGCGTCCCTTGATCGTGGTATGCGGTGGTATCGCTGTTGATATGGTAAAACTAGAGGCTTGGAAAACCCAGTTCAACCTGCCCTGAGCCATCGCTATGCCAAACACGCATTTTCCTAAGTTATTGTCGTCCCAGATCGCGTTTGATATCGCGCGCACGATACTGGACGGCTTTGACAAGCATTACCATTTATTCCGTATCAGTAGTCAGCAGGCAAAGCAGTTTTTTGAGGCGGGCGACTGGAAAGCGGCACAAATCGCCGCCCGTGAACGTATTCAGTTTTACGACACCCGCGTGCGGGAATGTGTGCGCGTGCTGGAAGATGATTACGATGAAAACGATCTGACAGATGAGGTCTGGCGTGAAGTCAAACTGCATTACATGGGTTTGCTGATCGACCACTTACGTCCGGAACTGGCTGAGACTTTTTTCAATACCGTCTGCACGAAATTACTTAACAGAAATTATTTTCATAATGATTTCATTTTCGTGCGCCCGGCAACTTCAACTGAATACATAGAACGTGACGATACGCCGCCGACTTATCGCGTGTATTACCCGGCAACTGACGGTCTGAATTACACGATCAAACGCATCGTCACGAATTTTCAGCTCAATACCCCTTTTGAAGATCTTGATCGCGATGTCGCCGTCGTCGAGGCACGTTTGCGTGAACATTTCGGGCGTGAAAAGCTGGAACCGAATCACCAGATTCAGGTGTTGGCGAATTTGTTTTACCGGAATAAATCTGCCTACATCATAGGCAAAGGCATTAACGGCAATCGCGAATATCCGTTTGTGATTCCGCTGATGCATAAACGGAAAAATGAGCTGGTACTCGATACGATCTTGTTTGATGTGATGCAGATTACGGTGCTGTTTTCATTCACACGTGCGTATTTCATGGTCGATATGGAAGTGCCATCGGCGTATGTACAATTCATCCGCAGTATTTTGCCGAAGAAACCGCGTAGCGAAATCTATACGATGATCGGTTTGCAAAAACATGGCAAAAACCTGTTCTATCGCGATTTTCTGCATCATCTGAAATACTCGTCGGATCGCATCGAAGCGGCACCCGGTATTCGCGGTCTCGTTATGCTGGTGTTTGCACTGCCTTCTTTCCCGTATGTGTTCAAGCTGATCAAAGACAGTTTCCCGCCGCCGAAAGAAACCACCCGGGCGCTGATTAAAGAAAAATATCTGCTGGTGAAAAACCATGACCGTGTTGGTCGCATGGCCGACACGCTGGAATATTCCGATGTCGCTTTTCCACGTTCGCGGTTTTCTGAAGAATTGCTCGAAGAAATCCGCCAATACGCGCCGTCCATGCTGGAAGTGAATGATGAAGAAGTAGTCATCAAACATCTGTACATAGAACGCCGCATGACACCGCTGAATATCTGGCTGACAGAAGCTGAGCAGCGTGGTGATATGCAGGCGATGGAACAGGGCGTGCTGGAATACGGTAATGCGATTAAAGATCTGGTCTCGGCGAATATTTTCCCGGGTGACATGTTGTATAAAAACTTTGGCGTGACACGTCATGGTCGTGTCGTTTTTTATGACTACGATGAAATTGAGTACATTACCGACTGCACTTTCCGCAAGATACCGTTGCCGCGCAATGAAGAAGACGAGATGTCCGCTGAACCGTGGTATCCGATTGCAAAGAATGACGTATTTCCTGAGCAATTCGGCACTTTCCTGCTCGGAAATCAGAAAGTAAAAGAATTTTTTATGAAACACCACGCTGACTTGCTGACCGCCGATTACTGGCAGGGTCGCAAGCTACGTATCGTGGACGGCAAGGTGGATGATGTCTTCCCGTATCCGCAGGAAGTCAGGTTTATCAATAAAGAGTTAGCACAGCAAAAATAATTTTTTTATGTCTTATCAGTATCAACAGTCTTAATCGCGCTTGCAGATGTTTTCAGAGAAAAACAGACAAGCAGAAATTTTGTATCACCTCACATTCAATGGAGAAAAACATGACAGATCCTATCGTAATCGTTGGCGCAGCCCGTACCCCTATGGGTGCATTTCAGAGCGATTTCGCTTCCCTGACGGCAAGTCAGCTCGGTGCCGTGGCGATCAAGGCCGCGGTTGAACGTGCTGGCGTCAAGCCCGAGCTGATTGAAGAAGTCCTGTTTGGTAACTGCCTGATGGCAGGTCAGGGTCAGGCGCCTGCGCGTCAGGCCTTGCTGGCGGCAGGTTTGCCTATGTCCACCGGCGCGGTGACCTTGTCCAAGATGTGTGGTTCTGCGATGAAGGCAACCATGATGGCATTCGATTCCATCAGCGCAGGCAGCAATGAAGTGATGGTGACTGGCGGTATGGAGTCCATGACCAATGCACCCTACATTATTCCAAAAGCCCGTGGCGGCTATCGTATCGGCCACGGCATGATTTACGATCACATGATGCTCGACGGTCTGGAAGATGCCTATGACAAGGGCCGTTCCATGGGAACTTTTGCTGAAGATTGTTCTGCCAAATACCAGTTCAGCCGTGAAGATCAGGATGCATTTGCGATCGCTTCCGTCAAGCGTGCGCAAGCAGCGACAGCAGACGGCTCGTTCGCGTGGGAAATCGCACCGGTTACCGTATCCGGTCGTGGTGGTGACATTGTGATCGATAAAGACGAAGGCCCGCTGAAAGCCAAACTCGACAAAATCCCAGCGCTGAAACCAGCCTTCAAAAAAGACGGCACGATCACTGCTGCATCTTCTTCCTCCATCAACGATGGCGCTGCAGCGCTGGTGCTGATGCGCGAGTCTAAAGCCAAAGAACTCGGCCTGACACCGATCGCAAAAATCGTCGCTCACGCATCACATGCACAGGAACCAGGTTGGTTCACGACAGCGCCGATCGGTGCGATACAAAAGTTGTACAAAAAAACCGGCTGGACAACGGCAGATGTCGATCTGTTTGAAATCAACGAAGCTTTCGCTGCCGTACCGATGGCTGCAATGAAAGATCTCGGCATCTCCCACGACAAAGTTAACGTCCACGGTGGTGCCTGCGCACTCGGCCATCCTATCGGCGCATCCGGTGCACGTATCATCATCACGCTGATCGGCGCGTTGAAAAAACAAGGTAAGAAGCGCGGTGTGGCATCGTTGTGTATTGGTGGTGGTGAAGGCACAGCGATGGCCATCGAGTTGTTCTAAATAGTGTGCGCTGCGTTCATCCAATATCCGGACGCATAGCGGCGTTGCAAAGCCTCGCAATACCGACGTATTGCTGCGTTTTGCGCCTTGCTCTGCATCCCGGATATTGAATGAACTTGCGCACTTGAATTGCGGACGTAGCGTACGCCGCGCGCATCGTTAATCGCGGTAAGCGTGTCGACAATGAGATTGCAGCTACATTGTCGACATGCGGTTGAAAACACGAAAAGGAAGCAAGATGCCCACAGCACTTATCATCGGCGCGTCACGCGGTATCGGTCACGAACTGGCTTTGCAATATAAAACGGCTGGCTGGCGTGTGATTGCCACGGCGCGTAAGGCGGTTGATCTGACAACTTTGCAGGCGCAGGGTTGTGAGGTCGTTCCTTTGGATGTCACGAACATCAATGATTGCGGTGGTCTTGGCTGGCGGCTCGATGATGAAAAAATCGACGTCGCTATTCTGAACGCCGGTGTGTATGGCCCGCGTACGACAGGATTGCAAACGCCGCATGACACACAGTTTGATGAAGTGATGCACAC
This sequence comes from Undibacterium sp. 14-3-2, assembly GCF_016595265.1. Classification (NCBI taxonomy): domain Bacteria; kingdom Pseudomonadati; phylum Pseudomonadota; class Betaproteobacteria; order Burkholderiales; family Oxalobacteraceae; genus Undibacterium; species Undibacterium sp. 14-3-2. The sequence continues at coordinate 436,741 of NZ_JAENGS010000003.1, read as the reverse complement.
CAATGTGCTGGCCGCGATGCGGATTCTCCCTATCGTGCTGCCGCTGGTCGAGAATGCCGGTGGCCGTCTTGCCGTCATTTCATCGATGATGGGCTCCATCAGTGAGCGTAACGGTAGTCACGGCTGGTTATATCGTGCCAGCAAAGCCGCGTTGAATTCTGTACTCAAGGATGTGTCTTTACAGACGCGACAAGCGATTTGCGTGGCGTTGCATCCGGGTTGGGTTAAAACAGAAATGGGCGGCGTCGGTGCTGAACTTCCGGTGGCAGACAGTGCGCACGGCATACGCAAAACACTGGCGGGTTTGCAGTCAGACGACAACGGCCAGTTTTTCAATTACAACGGTGCCAGCCTGAACTGGTAAGCAGAAAAATCAAAAAAACAGACAGAACAACATCAGAACGAGACCAGGTATGTTACTTACAGCAGAACACGAAATGATCCGCGATGCGATACGCGCATTTGCACAGGAAAAACTGGTGCCGAATGCGGCGCGCTGGGACAAGGAACACCATTTCCCGGCAGCAGAATTAAAAGAACTGGCGCAGATGGGCGCGTATGGCGTTGCGGTGCCGGAAGAGTTTGGCGGTGCCGGGATGGATTACCTGTCGCTGGCGCTGGTGCTGGAAGAAATCGCCGCCGGTGATGGCGGCACCTCAACGGTTGTGTCCGTGAATAACTGCCCGGTCTGCAGTATCGCGATGATGTATGCGAATGATGTGCAGAAACAGCAATGGCTGCGCCCGCTTGCACAAGGTGAGATGCTCGGTGCGTTCTGCCTGACCGAGCCGCATGCAGGCAGCGACGCGTCTGATCTGAAAACCACCGCGCGTCGCGAAGGCAATGACTATGTGCTGAATGGCGTCAAGCAATTCATCACCAGCGGCAAGCATGCAGATGTCGCGATTGTTATGGCCGTGACTGATAAAGCTGCGGGTAAAAAAGGCATCAGCGCATTCTGGGTGCCGACGAACACGCCGGGTTACATCGTCGCCGGGCTCGAAAATAAAATGGGTCAGCATTCTTCCGATACCGCGCAAATCCTGTTTGAGAATTGCCGTATCCCCGCTGAAAATCTGATCGGTGAAGAAGGCATGGGCTACAAGATTGCCTTGTCCGGACTTGAAGGGGGTCGTATCGGCATCGCTTCTCAATCGGTCGGTATGGCGCGCGCGGCATTTGAAGCTGCGCTGGCGTATGCCAAAGACCGCAGCAGCTTCGGCAAATCGATTTACGAACATCAGGCGGTGCAATTCAAACTGGCTGATATGGCAACCCAGATCGAAGCTGCGCGTCAGTTGATCTGGCATGCAGCGAGCATGAAAGATGCTGGCAAGCCTTGCTTGAAAGAAGCGGCGATGGCGAAACTGTTTGCGTCTGAAATGGCAGAAAAAGTCTGCTCCGATGCGATACAGATACACGGCGGTTACGGCTATGTCAGCGACTTTCCGGTGGAGCGGATTTATCGCGATGTGCGCGTATGCCAGATTTACGAAGGCACCTCAGAGATACAAAAAATCCTGATTAGCCGCGCGCTGGCCTGAGCGTACACCTTATCAACAGCATCCTGCATTTTCAAAAGGACACCGTGATGAAAGCACCCGTGGAATTCTGGTTTGATTTTGTTTCGCCGTATGCGTACATCGCTGCGCAATCCATAGAACAGCTGGCCGCCAGGCATGGGCGTGAAGTGAGCTGGAAACCAATGTTGCTGGGTGCCGTATTCAAAGTGACCGGCTCCAGCCCGCTGACAATGCGGCCACCGCAAATGGCGGATTATTTCAAGCATGATTTTTTGCGCTCTGCGCGTTATGCAGGAGTGCCGTTTGTTTTGCCGGAACTGTTTCCTATCGCAACCCAGAATACCTCACGGGTCTGCCTGTGGCTGCAAGACACTGCACCGCAGCGTGTCGGTGAATTCGTGCGTCAGGTCACACGTGCATATTTCTCCGGACCGGCAGCATTGAATGACACCGGCTGGCTAGCGGCGCAGATAACGGCGATGGGGCTGGACGGTGCCGCCGCAGCGGCTGCCTGCGAAGATACTCATTACAAGCAGGCGCTGAAAGCGCAATGCGAACAGGCGATAGAAAAAGGCATCTTTGGTGCACCGTGGATCATCGTTGATGGTGAATCGTTCTGGGGTAATGACCGTCTGCCGCAAGTCGAACATTGGCTGGCGCAAGGCGGTTTTTGATCAGTATCGCAAAGATAAAGTCTCGCATTCATAAAAAATAATCAGACAGAAAACGCAGAATTTTTCTGTGTCACGAGGAGAGCAGTATGTTAAAAAAAGGCTATCAGCAGTTGGTAGACGAAGCGTACGCACAGATCAAGACTTACAGCGTCGCCGAAGCGCTGACGAAGCTGGATAAAGGCGACGTGCAATTCATTGATGTGCGCGACATCCGTGAGCTTGAGCGCGAAGGCGTGATCGCTGGCGCATTCCACGCGCCGCGCGGCATGATCGAATTCTGGGTCGATCCGGATTCACCTTACTTCCGTCCTGTTTTTGGTGAGAACAAAGAATTTATTTTATTTTGTGCAGCAGGCTGGCGCAGCGCCCTGACCACTAAGACTTTGATGGATATGGGTCTGGAAAATGTTGCCCATATCGAAGGCGGCTTTACTGCCTGGAAAGCCGCGGGCGCACCTACTGTTGCCAAGGAAATCAAGAAAGTTGTATGAGTCGTCAAGAGCAAAAAAATGCTAGCCCGTGTCCCTGTGGTTCAGCAAAAAAGTATGAACAATGCTGCGGCGTGTATATCAGCGGTACTGCCGCCGCACCAACCGCGGAAGCGCTGATGCGCTCACGTTACAGCGCGTATACGCGCAATGATGAAGCCTATCTGCGCGCGACCTGGGATGAACGTACTTGTCCGTCAGAGCGCATCACACATGATGATCCGACCAACTGGCTGGGGCTGGAAGTGAGGAAACATCAGCAGGACGGCGCTCAGGCCATCGTGGAATTTGTCGCCCGCTACAAAATTGCAGGTAAAGCGCACCGCCTGCACGAAGTCAGTCGTTTTGTGAAATATGACGGCAAATGGTTGTATGTCGATGGCAGCTTTCCTCAAAAATAAATCAATACCGGAATCCAAATAATGACAATCCTAGAATCCAAACTGAGCCCACGTTCTGATGATTTCAAAGCCAACGCCGCTGCAATGCAGGCGGTGGTGGATGATCTGAAAGCAAAAATAGAAAAAATCGCGCTGGGTGGCGGAGACGAAGCGCGCAGCAAACATCTGGCACGCGGCAAACTGTTGCCGCGTGATCGCGTGCAAATGCTGCTGGATGCCGGCACACCGTTTCTGGAATTTTCCCAGCTTGCGGCCTACGACATGTACAAAGAAAAAAGCGGTAATGATGCGGCGCCGTCAGCCGGTGTGATTACCGGCATCGGCCGCGTGGCTGGTCAAGAGTGTGTGATCGTCTGTAATGATGCGACCGTCAAGGGCGGCACTTACTATCCGCTGACCGTCAAAAAACATCTGCGCGCACAAGAGATTGCGGAGCAAAATAATCTGCCATGCATTTATCTGGTCGATAGCGGCGGCGCGAATCTGCCGAATCAGGATGATGTGTTCCCGGATCGCGATCACTTCGGTCGCATTTTCTACAATCAGGCAACGATGTCGGCCAAAGGTATACCGCAAATCGCGGTGGTGATGGGGTCCTGTACTGCTGGCGGCGCGTATGTGCCGGCGATGAGCGACGAATCCATTATCGTTAAAAATCAGGGCACGATTTTTCTCGGCGGCCCGCCATTGGTAAAAGCCGCAACGGGTGAAGTCGTCAGCGCCGAAGACCTCGGCGGCGGCGATGTGCATACGCGTTTATCCGGCGTGGTCGATCATCTGGCACAAAACGATACCCATGCGCTGTCGCTGGCGCGTACTATCGTCTCGAATCTGAACCGCCAGAAGCCACAAACCGTGGTGCTGAAAGAAGTCGAAGAACCGAAGTATCCGGCCAGCGAATTGTATGGAGTGATTCCGGTCGATACGCGCAAACCTTTCGATGTGCGCGAAGTGATTGCGCGGATTGTCGATGGCAGCCATTTCGACGAATTCAAAGCGCGCTATGGCACGACTTTAGTCTGCGGTTTTGCGCATATTCACGGCATGCCGGTCGGCATCATTGCGAACAATGGCATTTTGTTTTCTGAGTCTGCCTTAAAAGGCACGCACTTCATCGAACTGTGCTGCCAGCGCAAAATTCCGCTGGTATTTTTACAGAACATCACTGGCTTTATGGTCGGGCGCAAATACGAAAACGAAGGCATCGCGCGTAACGGCGCGAAGATGGTGACGGCGGTTGCAACGGCGAATGTGCCGAAATTTACCGTGATTATCGGTGGCAGTTTTGGTGCTGGCAATTACGGTATGTGCGGCCGCGCTTTCTCGCCACGCTTCATGTGGATGTGGCCGAATGCGCGCATCAGCGTCATGGGTGGCGAGCAGGCCGCCAGCGTACTGGCGACCGTGAAACGCGATGGCATAGAAGGCAAAGGCGGTAGCTGGAGTGCCGACGAAGAAGCTGCGTTCAAGCAACCGATCAAAGAGCAATACGAACATCAGGGGCACCCGTATTACGCCTCCGCCCGTTTGTGGGATGACGGAGTGATCGATCCTGCTGATACCCGCATGGTGCTGGGGCTGGGCTTGAGCGCCGCGCTGAATGCGCCGATTCCGGATGTGAAGTTTGGTTTGTTCAGGATGTAAGGATCATGAGACTCGGCGACTTTTCTTCTGTTTTTTTATTGGCGCTTGTTTTCTTGTCTGTGCTGACACCCGCACAGGCACAGGCACAGGCACAGAATGCCGATGCGTTGGCTGCTGCACCAGCTGCCGCAGCGGTAAAGCTGGCAAAAGATTTAAACGAGTCGGTCACGGGAATCGATGTCACGGTGAAAGATCTGTATGGTCGTACCATTACAGGTAAAGTCGTTATCACGCAATTTAAACCCGATGGTGATGGACCATTTCCTATCCTGATTCTGAATCATGGTCGCAGCGCCACCAACCGTGCTGAGCCGCCGCGTTTTCGTTATACCCAGCAAGTACGTTATTTTGTCCGGCGCGGATTTGCAGTATTTGAACCAACCCGTCTTGGTTACGGTGAAATGGGAACGAATCCCGATCCCGAAGAAAGCGGCGCTTGTAACCGCAAGAATTACGCGCCGATGGCAGAAGCGGCCAGTACCGAAATTCTGGCGGTACTCGACTACGCGCGTCAGCAAAAATTTGTTGATGCCAGCCGTGTTGCAATCGTTGGTCAGTCCGTTGGTGGCTACAGCACGGTGGCAACGACAGCGAAAAATCCGCCTGGCCTGATTGCTGCGATTAATTTTGCCGGTGGTTCGGGTGGTGATCCTGTGGGGCATCCCGGTGAACCCTGCGAAGGGCATAAACTGGAAAAAATGTACGCCACTTTTGGCGAAACGAGTAAAGCGCCTATGCTCTGGATTTACACCGAAAACGATCAGTATTTTTCACCGCGTTACAGCCAGGCATGGCATGCCGCATTTGTAAAAGCCGGTGGCAAGGCCGAGTTCAGATTAATGCCGCCGTTCGCGAAAGATGGCCACAGCCTCTTTTCGTCGGGGATAAAAATCTGGGAGCCGCTGGTCAGCGAATTTTTAGATGCCAATGGCTTCCGTCAATAATCAAAAAATAATTGCAGAATATAAGAGACATTCACAATGACAGTTAATAATGATTCCCTGCAAACGCTGACCATTCACGTAGATCAGCGAGTTGCCACCGTGACCCTGAATCGTCCCGATGTGCGCAATGCGTTCAATGAAGCGACGATTGCTGAAATCACGCAGGTGTTTCAGGCACTCGATGCCGATGCCTCGGTGCGCGCCATTGTGTTGGCGGCGAACGGCCCGGCATTTTGTGCCGGTGCTGATCTGAACTGGATGAAAAAGATGGCGGATTACACGCATACGGAAAATCTCGCTGATGCGGGGCAACTGGCGGCGATGCTGGCGGCGATTTACCGTTGCAGCAAGCCGGTGGTCGCTAAAGTACAGGGCGATTGTTATGCGGGTGGCGTGGGGCTGGTGGCCGCATGCGATATTGCGGTCAGTGTCGATAGCGCGAATTACTGCCTCAGTGAAGTGAAGCTCGGCCTGATTCCGGCGACGATTTCGCCGTATGTGATCAAGGCCATGGGAGAGAGCGCAGCGCGGCGTTATTTCATCACAGCAGAGCGTTTCAATGCCGCAGAGGCGCAGCGTATCGGCTTCGTGCATGAAGTGGTAACCGCTGACATGCTCGATAGCAAAGTGGCAGAGATCGTCAAGGCGCTGGTATCGAACAGCCCGCATGCCGTGCGTCAGGCCAAGCGTCTGGTACAGGACGTTGCCAGCCGTGAGCTGACGCCGGAACTGATCGCGGCGACGGTGGAAGGGATTGCGCAGATACGCGCGTCTGATGAAGGGCGTGAGGGCGTGCGTTCTTTCCTTGAAAAACGCAAACCGGAGTGGTTAGTATGAAAAAGCGCACCTTATTGACCGGGGCCGTCGCAGTGACGGCGCTGGCAGCAGCAGGTCTGGCGACGTACCGCAAATCGACTGTAGAAATCACATCGGTAGAGCGTATGCTGACCCTGTTAGATAGTCTGAAGTCACGGCAGTTGGTCGCCAAAAGCGGCTGGTCGCCGTACAAGGTGTTTGTGCATCTGGCGCAGAGCATACAGTATTCGATGAGCGGCTATCCTGAGTTGAAATCAGAAGTATTTCAGCACACGGCGGGCAGTGCGGCTTTTTATGCATTTTCAGTTGCCGGTGCGATGCGCCACAATCTGACCGAGCCTATTCCCGGCGCCCCGGTTATTGCTGACGAGGGCAATGTGAATCAGGCGATTGATCTGGTGATTACTGCCTTGCAGCAGTTTCAGGCATATCGTGGTCAGCTGCAACCGCACTTCGCGTATGGCTTGCTGAGTAAGACTGAATTCGCGCATGCACATGTGATGCATATTGAAAACCATCTGCTGGAAATGCAGACCTGACCTGATTAGTGGCAGATACGGCAGGTGCATCGACTTGCAACAATGGCTGTAATGGCTGCATTCTCCGCTCAACGTGCGGCTTTCAGGCGGTAATAGCATGGTTTTTTGAAAACTTTCAATACAGATGCCCAGTATTTATGCGGCTTGCGAAATTAAATTAGCTGGAAATGCCCGTAAAATGTGCGGGTTTTAAAAGTAGTCTGGAGCAAGTTTGAATTTCAACACACAAAATGATTGGGTCGCACGCAGCCTGCAACATGTATGGCATCCGTGTACCCAGATGCAGCACCATGAAACGGTGCCCCTGATTCCGGTCAGTCACGGGCGCGGTGCATGGCTGTACGATATGGATGGCAAGCGTTATCTGGATGCCATCAGCTCATGGTGGGTGAATCTGTTTGGTCACGCCAATCCACGCATCAATGCCGCACTCAAGGATCAGCTCGATCAGCTGGAACACGCGATGCTGGCGGGCTTTACGCATACGCCAGTAATTGAATTATCAGAAAAATTAGCCGCGCTGACCAGTCATCAGCTCGGTCATTGCTTTTACGCCTCCGATGGTGCATCGGCGGTCGAAATTGCGCTGAAGATGAGTTTTCATTCGTGGCGTAACCGCGGGCAGACCGACAAGCAGGAATTCATCTGCATCCAAGGCAGCTATCACGGTGAAACCGTCGGTGCGCTGGCGGTCACTGATGTCAGCCTGTTCCGCGAAGCGTATGGCCCTATGTTGCAACGGGCACATGTGGTCGCTTCGCCTGATGCGCGTCTGGCGCAGGAAGGTGAAAGTGCAGCCGATGTGGCATTGCGTGCCGCCGCCGATCTGGAACGTGTGTTGCAGCAGCGCGAAGGCAAGATCGCCGCAGTGATTATCGAGCCGCTGGTGCAATGTGCGACTGGCATGGCGATGCACGATCCTGTGTATCTGCGCCGTCTGCGCGAGTTGTGTGACCAATACCATGTGCATCTGATCGCCGATGAAATTGCGGTAGGTTGTGGCCGCAGCGGCACTTTCTTTGCCTGTGAATCGGCACAGATCTGGCCTGATTTTTTATGTCTGTCGAAAGGCATCAGCGGCGGTTATCTGCCCTTGAGTCTGGTGATGACGACCGATGCGGTCTATCAGTCATTTTATGATGCCGATGTGCGGCGCGGCTTTTTGCACTCGCATTCGTACACCGGCAATCCGCTGGCCTGCCGTGCGGCACTGGCGACGCTGGCGATTTTTGCAGAGGACGATGTGCTGGCGCAGAATCGCCGTAAAGCACAGATGTTTGCCGATGCATTTGCACCATTGCGCGATGATCCGCGTGTGCGGCATGTGCGCCAGCAAGGGATGATTTTTGCGTTTGATGCGATTGTCGATGACGCTGAAAAAGCCGCGACATTTTCGCGCCGTTTTTTCAGCGCCGCCTTGCAGCAGGAATTATTGATGCGCCCGATAGGGCGCAGTGTCTATCTGATGCCGCCGTATATTCTGAGCGATGATGAAATCGCTTTGCTGGCACAGAAGACCATGAAAGTATTTGAAGAGGTTATGGCATGAGTGGCATAGGTAGTAATCAAAATAATCAAAGTAATCTACACCAGGATAGTAAAAACCTGGTGAATCAGAGTAATGAAAAGAGCGGCAATCTGCGGGTTGCTGCTGCCAGAATGCCGCTGTTGCAAACCCTGCGTGACGACCTTGATGTGCTGGAAGCACAGCATCTGATTCGTCGTCGCCGCACCGTAGAAACGCCATGCGCACCGAATGTGCGTGCCGATGGTAAAGACTACGTCGCCTTTTGCAGCAATGATTATCTGGGGTTAGCGGCGCATCCGCTGGTGACGCAGGCATTGCAAAAAGGTGTCAGTCTGTATGGGGCAGGAAGTGGCGCATCCCACCTGATCAGCGGTCACAGTCGCGCTCATGCGAATCTGGAACAGAAGCTGGCAGAATTCATGGCACCGAATATCGATCAGGCGCGTGCTTTGTATTTCTGCACCGGTTACATGGCGAATCAGGCCGTGATTACCGCCTTGGCAGGAAAAGATGCCACCGTGTTTTCAGAAGAACTGAACCACGCTTCGCTGATCGATGGTGTGCGTTTATCGCGCGCCGCAACCCAAGTTTTCGCGCACCGCGATTACGCTGCGCTGGAAACCATGCTAAAAAATTGCACGAGCAAAAAACGTATCGTCGTCACCGACAGCGTTTTCAGTATGGATGGCAATATCGCCGACATTCCTGCCTTGCTGGCTTTATGTGAGCAATACGATGCGTGGCTGATTGTCGATGATGCGCACGGCTTTGGTGTGCTGGGCGAACATGGTCGCGGTGTGTTGGAACATTTCCATCTGCGTTCACCGAATCTGGTGTACATGGGCACACTCGGCAAAGCCGCCGGTGTCGGCGGCGCATTTGTCGCTGCGCATGAAACCGTGATCGAATGGCTGATACAAAAAGCCCGTGCCTATATTTTCACCACTGCCGCCGCGCCCGCGCTGGCGCATGCGCTGCTGACCAGCATCGATATTATTGCAGGTGAAGAAGGGCAGCAAAGACGCGCACATCTGAATAAACTGATACAGATGTTCCGCCACGGGCAGGATTTAAAAGTCTGGCAAGGTATGCCGTCCGACACCGCGATTCAACCGGTTGTCATCGGCAAAAATGATGCGATGCTGGCCGTTGCAGGCAATCTGCTGGATCAGGGTTACTGGGTCGGGGCGATACGCCCGCCGACTGTGCCTTTGGATACAGCGCGTTTGCGCGTGACCTTATCCGCTGCACATACGGAAGTGCAGGTGCTGCAACTGGTGCAGGCAATTAACCGTCTGGATCAGATGCATTATGTGGCGCAGTGTTTTGCGGAGGTGGCCTGATGTCTGCGTTGCGTCCGCACGATTATTTTGTGACCGGTACTGACACCGAAATTGGCAAGACGCTGGTCAGCAGTGCTTTGTTGCTGGCCTTGTCACAACGCGGTGTACGCAGCCTGGGGATGAAACCCATCGCGGCTGGTGCTGTATTACAAGATGGCGTCTGGCATAACGATGATGTCGATAGTCTGGTGCAGGCGTCTGACGTAAAAGCGCCGCAACACATCGTTTGTCCGTATCTGATGCAGACCCCGGCAGCACCGCACATCGTGGCGCAACGCGAGAAGATCCGTATTTCGCTGCCGCAGATTGTGGCTGCGTATCAACAAGCTATGCAGCTCGCTGATGCGGTGATCGTCGAAGGCGTCGGTGGTTTCTGCGTACCGCTGGATGACCGCCACGACACCGCCGACATGGCGCAGGTATTGAATCTGCCGGTGATCATGGTGGTTGGCATACGCCTCGGTTGTATTAACCACGCCTTACTGACGGCGCAGGCGATTACAGCACGCGGGCTGCGGCTGGCGGGCTGGGTCGCGAATATCGTCGATACACAAATGCTGTATCCCGACGAAAATATCGCCGCATTACGTGATCGTTTGACAGCGCCGCTGCTGGGATGTATTCCGCGTCTGAACCTTGAGGATACGCAGAAGGCAAAAGCTGCCGCCGCATATCTTGATCTGAATTTTTTGAAGTGAAGGAAGTTTTATGCAAGCCAATGACACTCAGCAACATGCCGTACAGTTTCAAGCTCCCGTCAAAAAAATCGAAGCCGAAACCTGGCCGGTTGACGATGTGCTGGCGCTGTTTGATTTGCCATTCAACGATCTGATGTTCAAAGCACAGACCGCGCATCGCGCCAATTTCCCGGATGGCGATGTCGAGCTGGCGACGCTGCTGTCGATCAAGACCGGCGGCTGCGAAGAAGATTGCGGCTACTGCCCACAGGCAGCGCGTTACGATACTGGCGTGGAAGCCAAAAAAATGCTGGATGTGCGCGAAGTGTTAGACGCTGCTAAAGCGGCGCGTGAAAACGGCGCGACCCGTTTCTGCATGGGCGCGGCATGGCGTTCACCGAAAGACCGCGACATGGAAAAAGTCGAAACCATGGTGCGCGAAGTCAAAGCCATGGGTCTGGAAACCTGCGCGACGCTCGGCATGCTGAAAGAAGAACAGGCACAACGTCTGGCCGCTGCCGGTCTCGATTACTACAACCACAATCTCGATACCGCGCCGGAGTTTTACAGCAATGTGATTTCCACCCGCGACTATCAGGATCGCCTCGATACGCTCGGTCATGTGCGCACCGCTGGCCTGAAAGTTTGCTGCGGCGGCATCGTCGGTATGGGCGAATCACGCCGCCAGCGTGCTGGCCTGATCGCACAATTGGCGAATCTGAATCCGTATCCTGAATCGGTGCCGGTCAATCATCTGGTGCAGGTCGAAGGAACGCCTTTGCACGGGCTTGATCCGCTTGATCCGCTGGAATTCGTCCGCACGATTGCGGTCGCCCGCATCACCATGCCGAAAGCGCGTGTGCGCTTGTCCGCAGGCCGCCGTCAGATGGGCGAAGCCGTGCAGGCGATGTGTTTCCTCGCTGGCGCGAATTCGATTTTCTATGGCGATAAATTGCTGACGACAGAAAATCCCGAAGCCGCCGATGATCGCGTTCTGCTAGATAAATTAGGTTTGAAAACCCGTGGCAAAGTCGAAGCAAAAGCGGGTAGCTGCAGTTAAATCATTTCAAAAAAAGAGCCGATACACGCCGTAAAACATGTTCCCGCCTGTCTGACAGGCTTGTATCTGCTACTCCAAAAAATAAGGACAACGAGACATGTTCACCAAAATCCTGATCGCCAATCGCGGCGAAATCGCCTGCCGTGTCGCTGCTACTGCACGCCGCATGGGTATCAAAACCGTCGCCGTTTATTCGGAAGCGGACGCCAATGCCAAGCATGTGGCTGTCTGCGATGAAGCGGTGTTGATCGGTCCGGCTGCCGCCAAAGAAAGCTATCTGTGCGCTGACAAAATCATTGCAGTGGCATTAGCGACGGGCGCACAGGCGATACATCCGGGTTATGGTTTCTTGTCTGAAAACAGTGAATTTGCCGAAGCCTGCGCCAAAAACGGCATCGCGTTTATTGGCCCGCCAGCCTCCGCAATTCAAGCGATGGGCAGCAAATCCGCCGCGAAATCACTGATGGAAAAAGCCAATGTGCCGCTGGTGCCTGGCTATCACGGCGACAATCAGGATGCTGATTTTTTGCAGAACGAAGCGGATCGCATCGGTTATCCGGTGTTGCTGAAAGCCAGCGCTGGCGGTGGTGGCAAGGGCATGCGTGTGATCGAACACAGTAAGGATTTCAAAGAGGCGCTGGCATCGTGCAAACGCGAAGCGATCAATTCTTTTGGTGACGATAAAGTGCTGGCAGAAAAATATCTGCAACGTCCGCGCCATATCGAGATTCAGGTGTTTGCCGATACCCACGGCAATTGCGTGTATCTATTTGAACGCGATTGCTCGGTGCAACGTCGTCATCAGAAAGTATTGGAAGAAGCACCGGCACCCGGCATGACGCCGGAACGCCGCGCCGCAATGGGCGAAGCGGCGGTTGCTGCCGCGAAAGCGGTGGGTTATGTCGGCGCGGGCACGGTTGAGTTCATCGCTAACCAAGACGGTTCTTTCTACTTCATGGAAATGAATACCCGCTTGCAGGTTGAACATCCGGTCACAGAAATGATCACCGGCACTGATCTGGTGGAGTGGCAATTGCGTGTGGCAGCAGGCGAAGCCTTGCCACTGCAACAGGAACAATTACAGATACACGGCCATGCGATTGAAGCCCGCGTGTATGCAGAAAATCCGGAAAAAGGTTTCTTACCATCGATAGGCACGTTGCGCCATGCGCGCACCCCGGCCGCAGTTAATTTTGAACTTGGCGGCAGCGCAGAACCAGCGGCTTTCCGCATCGACAGCGGCGTGCGCGAGGGCGATACGATTTCGCCTTTCTATGATCCTATGATTGCCAAAATGATCGTCTGGGGCAAAGACCGCACCGAAGCTCTGGCACGCATGGCGCAAGCCTTGTCGCAATACCAGATCGTCGGTTTGTCATCGAATATCGCTTTCCTGTCGCGCCTGATACACAGCGACGCCTTCGCCAACGCCGATCTCGATACCGGCCTGATTGCGCGTAACGAAGCACAGCTGTTCCCGCCAGCCCAACCAGCATCTGTGGATGTGGTCGCATTGGCTGTCGTGTCGCTGTTGTTGTCTGAAAAATCCGGCGGCAGTGACCCGTGGCAGAGCAGCCACGGCTGGCGCATGAACGGCCTGATGCAGCGCGCCTTGCAATTTGCTGAAGAACATCACCAACACAGCGCACAGATCACGTATCTGGCCGATGGCTGGAAATTACGCACCGATAGTGGTGCGGTAGAGATCAAACTCGCATCGGCGAGTGGTAGCGGCGGCAACGATCTGGTATTGAAAATCGCCGACCGCACCATCAGCGGCACCGTCGTGCGCGATGGCGAACACTTCCACGTCTTCAGCCAGGGTGCGCATACCGATCTGCATTACAGCGATGCACTCGCCCATGCCGGTGAAACCGAAGCCGAAGGCGGCCGCCTGACCGCACCGATGCCGGGCAAGATCGTTGCGGTGTTGGTCGCGAAAGCACAGGAAGTCAAAAAAGGCGATGCGCTGCTGATCATGGAAGCCATGAAAATGGAACACACGATCTCCGCCCCACACGATGGTGTGATTGATGACGTGTTGTATGCCGTCGGCGATCAGGTCACGGAAGGCGCACAGTTATTGGCGTTTGCGCAGTAAGAGCGAAAATGGAATGAGCAGTCAGAACCCTTCGCCCGCGCGCGGGAGAAGGGCAGGGATGAGGGCGCTGGATCAGCCGTGGAATGATCAACGGCATTGCCCTCACCCTAACCCTTCTCCCACCAGTGGGCGAGGGGAGTAAAAAGCAGCGTTTGCCGCAGGTGCAGAATGAAGGCATTTGCGCAGTAAGCGCGAAGATAGAATTTGCAGTCAGAACCCTTCTCCCGTGCGCGGGAGAAGGGCAGGGATGAGGGCGCTGGATCAGCCGTGTAATGATCAACGGTATTGCCCTCACCCCTAGCCCCTCTCCCACCAGTGGGCGAGGGAAGCACAAAGCAGTGTTTGCCGCAGGCGCGGAATGACTAGCGTTGATGCAGTAAGGCAGTAAGCGCGAAAATAGAATAAGCAATCAGAATCCTTCTCCCGCACGCGGGAGAAGGGCAGGGATGAGGGCGCTGGATCAGCCGTGTAATGATCAACGGCGTTGCCCTCACCCCCAGCCCCTCTCCCACCAGTGAGCGAGGGGAGTAAAAAGCAGCCCTCTCCCGAAAGCGGGCGAACGAAGCACAAAGCAACATAAGCAGTTTTTGCCGATCGTAAGCGTTGAGAGTGAACAATATGCCCGACCTCTTTCCTCGTCATCCCAGCGTTGTGCCTGAAGATTTAAAGCGCTATGCCAGGGCAATGCGAACGTCGATGCCGGATGCAGAGGCCTTGTTATGGAGTTTGTTACGCAACCGTCGGCTGGCGAATGCCAAGTTCCGGCGGCAACATGTGATTGCGCCTTACATCGTTGATTTTTATTGTGCAGAACACCGACTGGTGATCGAACTCGATGGCGGGCAGCATAGCGAACAGCAAGACTACGATCAGCGGCGCGATGCATTTTTAGAACAGAAAAATATTACGGTGCTCCGTTTCTGGAATCATCAGATGCTGAATGAAACAGAGGCCGTGCTGGAAGCAATTTACCGTATTTGTGTCAACCGCGATCACGCCGGTATTGGACGTATCGCCTAAGGAATAAGCATGACTCTACTCTCTGTCAATATCAACAAAATCGCCTTACTGCGCAATTCACGCGGTCGCAATTACCCCGATGTCGATGCGTTTGCCGCGCGCTTTCTCGATCTTGGCGCGGCGGGCATCACATTGCATCCGCGTCAGGATCAACGCCACGCACGTTATTCTGATGTCGAAAGTCTCGGTCAGTTGTGCCAACAGCGCGGTGCTGAATTGAATGTCGAAGGTTATCCGGCCACGGAATTTATGGAAGTCGTCTATCGCTATCGCCCCGCGCAATGCACGCTGGTGCCCGACGCGCCGGATCAACTGACTTCCGATCACGGCTGGGACATGCGCAAAGATGCCGCCTTATTACAGCCAGTGCTGGCGGGCTTGAAAGCCGCTGGCATACGCAGCAGCCTGTTTGTGGACGCCAGTATCAGCGATGCCGATCTGGCGCTGGCAAAACAAATGGGTGCCGACCGCGTTGAGCTATATACCGAGCCGTATGCCGAAACCTATGGCACAGCGCAAAACGATGCCGTGTTGCAGACCTTTGCCGACACCGCCTTGCGCGCGCAACGCGCTGGTCTGGGCGTGAATGCCGGGCATGATCTGAACCTGCAAAACCTCGGCAAATTTTTGCAGATCAAAGACATACTCGAAGTCTCTATCGGCCATGCCGTGATCGTTGAAAGCCTGGAACAAGGCATGGACAATGTCACGCGCCAGTATCTCGACATCATCCGTCGCTCAGTACAGGCGCAGGCATAAGCATAAACATAAGCCAGCCGCCGCCATCCACAGACTATGCAGGCAAAAGGAAAACAGATGACACCATCACTACCGCAACAAGTCAAAATCGTTGAAGTCGGTCCGCGTGACGGCTTGCAAAACGAAAAAGAAAGCATCCCCGCCGACATTAAAATCGAACTCGTCAATCGCCTCACTGTTGCCGGTTTTGCGAACATCGAAGCCGCCTCTTTCGTCTCGCCAAAATGGGTGCCGCAGATGGCGACGTCGGCCGAAGTCATGGCAGGCATCAGCCGAAAACCCGGCGTGATTTATTCGGTGTTGACGCCGAACATGAAAGGCTTTGAAGCCGCGCTCGCTGCCGGTGCCGATGAAGTTGTGATTTTCAGCTCCGCCTCCGAAGCCTTTGCGCAAAAAAATATCAACTGCTCGATAGAAGAATCGATAGAACGTTTCCGCGATGTCGCGCTGGCGGCCAAGCAAAATAATATCCGTTTGCGCGGCTCCATCAGTTGTTCGTTTGGTTGCCCGTATCAGGGCGAAGTCGCACCTGCCAGCGTCGCCGATGTCGTCCGCCGTCTGCGCGATCTGGGTTGCGATGAAATCGACATCGCCGACACTATCGGCGTCGGCACTGCGCGCCAGGTGCAAAACGTGATGCAACTCGTCGCACAGGAATTCCCGCTGCACAGTTTATCTGGCCATTTTCATGACACCTACGGCCAGGCGCTGGCGAATATCTACGCCAGTCTGGAAGTCGGCATCAGCATCTTCCACTCCAGCGTCGCTGGCCTCGGCGGCTGCCCTTACGCCAAAGGCGCCACCGGCAACGTCGCCACCGAAGATGTGCTGTTCCTGATGCAGGGATTAGGCATCCACACCGGCATTGATCTGAATGCCGTGGTCGACGCCGGACAATTCATCTCCACCCACCTCGGCCGCAAAGCCGTCAGCCGCGCAGGCAACGCGATTGCGGCGAAACGGGCGGGGTGAAACAGAAAGGGTGCTGCTGAGGAGTGAGAAAGTCAGCGGTGCTCAAGCTGCTAAAAATAGTGGCGGGGAATGGTGTAATTTGACACTCGTTTTGAGTGGGATGTGAGGTATGACGATGTGTTTTTTTTGTATCTGCTACTGACTTTTTGTCGGGCGGTTTCAAGCGGAAAACGTTTAAGCTAAGGAGCGGACTTTAGTTTGTCCCTGCGAACGGAGTGAGCGATTTGAGCGCATAGCTATGTAACAGATTCCATGAATGACGATATTAAGTGCCAAGCCTCTCGGTACTGTTCAAGGTTTTCTACATTTTTCATGCTTACTTTTCCCCAATTGGCGCTACGGGGCAAAGAGGTTATAAGGCCAACTGGCAAAACATAGTAATCAGGAGCCGTAACTTCCTTGCGCCCGTCTTTGGAGCCCCGATTGAGGAAAACCGCAACAACAAATTCGCAATCAAAGTTCTTGATTGGGAAATCTTTTGCACCAGTGTTCCAGCGACTTTTTACCTGTATGCGTGCAGATGTATTTTTTTCTGGATTAGTTGCGACCAGATCATAGCCGGGCATATTGGTATATGTTTTATACGCAGGAATTCTGTGAATTAGTAGCTGGCCCAAAACAAGAAATTCTGCACCTTCACTTTCTAGCCTTGTGTCTAAACGACTCATGAATAACCTCTGTTACCTAACGCTGCTCAAGGAGCGAAGCGACTGTGCTTGAGCGACTTGTTTGAACTGTATACTCCTGATTTAAACTGTGACCAATTCTGCAATTTTTTTTGCAATCACGCTCATTGAATCCTCTGAAGTGTCCAGACCGCTTCTTGATGCGAGCAATGGGCTGACATTTCGCAGAGCTTCATATGTGGTGTTATGAACTATTGGTACGAGTTGATTGGTTGCTAACAGTGCAGAAAGCTCTTTATCAGCAACGCCCTCTCTCGGTAGACCAGTAATCATTGCTGGTGTCACCAACACAAGTCCAATTCGAGAGTTCGCTAGACCTTTGTCGATCGCTCGCATCATTGGTACGCCCAACCCAAGATCCTTTTCACTAAACCATACTTTTACGCCTTCCGCTTCAAGTAAGTCATGCAACTCTTTTGCTGCGCCCTTTCGGTCGTCCCATGCGTGACATAAAAAAACATCTCGGAGATCAGGTCTAGCCTCAGCTTTAGTTTCAACAGTTTCTCGAATTGGCGTTAGTGATTGAATTTGATTTACGGTATAAAAAACACTTGAACTCGATTTAGACCATTTAGGTTTTGAACTACCACTGGATCTAGTTCCTCCACTACTGTAACTATTGTAACTACTATTGCTAGATGAGTATGGCGAACTATAACTGCTATAGCGTCCGCTTTTGTACCGGCATGCTGGGCAGGCCGCTGCTGCATCCGCAGAGCTATGCCCTCTAACTGGTGCTGTACATCTTGCCATAATATTTTTCTCCCTCTTTGGGTTGTAGTTCTAACGTTGATCTGCCTGGAACTGCGCACAACACACAAAAACCAGAGAGCAAGTGATCAAAAAATGCCAAACGTCGAAATGCCTACATGCGAAGTTTCCGCGTCCAGCGTCGAGTTATAAGCTGCATCGTCCGACGCACTAATCCGCCGATATTCGTCTGATGCTCAGGTAGCTCACAATCTTCGACTTGTCATATACGATTGTTAGCTTTGCAGTGCCTTCAAGCACAGTGTATTTACTCCCAACCTCATCATATGCTTCAGGCTCGCCGAGCAAGATATGAATCTGTTCATCCGTCATACCAGATTTTATTTGAAACGGTAGATCTTCTTGGAACGATGAGTGTGTATTCGAACTTTGTACGTAAATTTGAATGTCAAAAACATTGTCTCGTTCGAAGAGTAAATCAACGCCTTTTGCAGCGGAACCAACATAATGGCGAAATGGCGGATCAACATACACGTCTCGAAGAGCGTATCGATCGATAGCACCAATTACCTCGTTCGTTCTAGCATCCTTGCCGAGGGTATCGAGCAAGTCTTCAGCGAAGGACATTATGACTTCTCCATACAAATAGGCTTCGATGTCTGGAACTGCGCGCGACACGCCGAAACCAAAGCCAAGATGGTTGAGGAAATGCTGAAAATAGAGATCCAAGTGCGCGCAGTTTCCGCGCCGAGCATCCTGTTAAACATGTTTTATTTCCTCACAGATACCATCAAAACGCGAAAAAAACTGTTGCTCGAAAGAAGACTCGGAGAGCGAAAAAGACTCACTAGAAAAATCCAATAATAGCTTTTTAGATTGTTCTGCGGCTTCTTTTTGCCAACCTGCATACATTTCACTCGCCTGACTAATGTCGCCAGCGTTGCGCATGCAATAGTCTGCTACCCACAAACAATAAATAAGTCTTTCTTTGGGTGACATCTTTGCGCCGTTATTGCCTGCCATCTTTCGTATGACTTCATCTCCCGCGTCAATAATCCAAGTCTCATTTTCGAAAGACGAATTCATATGTATAACGTAGAGCTAACCGGCGCTGCGCGGCTTTATCGCGCAGCGTCCAGCGACCGAAGGGAGCGAGGTTGAGCGCCATGTTAGACCTTAGGCGCGCTGTCGCCAGCGCTTGGTGAGCCAGAGTGCGCGTACAGGGTTAAGAGCTGCTTGGCAAGCTCTGCCTTTGTTTGGCTCTTCAGCTCAGCGCTCGCCTCAGGGATTGTTGCGATGACTTGTACCGCCATGCCAACGGCGTTGATTCTCTCAAGGACGGTAACGTATTCCTTGGACTGAGCCAGAATCGACCGATAGATGAGCAGGAAAGAGCCGCCAATGAAGCTAATGAGTACGCCAGAAGCGGCAGCAACAATTGATACGGGTAGCTTTTCGGGATTCTGGGATGCCTGAAACAGCCCGTAGCTAACAAAGCCGAAGCCGCAGAGCATGACGATCAGGGTGAGCCAATATATCGACCGTACCTGGCTGAGGTTGCGATCTAGGTAGCTTTCGAGCTTGACCCTAGCGAGATCCCATGCGAGTTGGGGTTTCTCGGGATGTTCGCGAAGGCGCTGTTCCACCGTCTCGATTTTTTGTTCTCGGGCCTCTTGCTCTGCGAGGCCTTGGTATGCCGCAACGCCAACCGCGACAAGCCCGGCCAGTGCACCTATTAATCCAGCAATTGTTTCGGTGATCTTTTTGTCGACCAACCCGGATTGGGCAAGCAGCGCGATCGAGATGGCGATAGCTGTGGCAGCAGTTGCCAGCAATAGCGCTGCCCGAACACGCTTGTCGTCGCGCTTCCATGCCTTTACCAGCGATTCAAAAAACGATATGTACGGGTCGAAGAGCATGATTTCCTAAGGTCTAACGTGAGTTAATTTTCATTTTTGAAAGATAACTGACTGCCAAAATAAATGCAATTTGTTTCCATCCTTTTGAAACCCGCATGGCGCTTGATTGTATTTGCTGATACCTGATTAATAGCAGGTATCACTGAATCGACAAAAAGTGCAGATCAAATCAACTCAACACGCATCTTGTCTGCACGAGGCAGGCAGTAAAAAAATCAGCCAAAGCCCCCGTTTCTCATCAAACCAAAAATCAGAATCTGACATTGCCCGGCGTAGGGGGAAACAGAGCTACATCACTCTTCAAATCATGCCGCTTTTGGCAAAAATAGGGGAGTATGTGCCAAAAATGCCTTATTCTCTGAATAAAACAAAGGGGTTTTAAATATACTCCACCCAGTATATTTTCAGCCCCAGCAGGCAAAAAAGAGGCAAAAAACAGGCAATGCTGGTCTTAATGTTCCAGCGATGTCAGCAATTTGGGGACGGCGGAAACGCCGCTGCGGGCGAGTGCGGTCAGTGGGGTGACGCCGGTGTACCACGTTGCGCGTATGAGGTCGGCGGCGGTTTTTTCTTCCGGCGAGAGTCGGGCTTCAACGCTGGTGATTCTTTCTTTTAACTGCGGCGTCACTTGCGGTGTCGCTTCTTTGTAGAGCAGCAACAGCGCGTAGCCGGTCGCCAGATCGGGCGTATCGTCGAGGCTCAGGTAATGGGCGAGCTGGCTGGTGGCGGGGATATTTTTTTGTCGTGAAGCACGTTCCAACCAGAGCGCGGCATTGCGGATGTCGCCTTTTTTAATCAGATGCAGGGCGATATCTGATTGCGCCAGATCGTAACCGGCTTCGGCTGCGCGTAGTTTGTATTTCCATGCGAGTTCTTCGTTCACTTCCACCGTGCCGGGAAACTGTCCGGCGTAATAGCAGCCGGTTTTATACGATGCCAGTAAGCTGCCTCCTTCGGCTGCTTCCAAAAAATAACGAAACGCGCTTTTGCTATCGCGCGCGGTGCCGATGCCATTTTGGTAGAACATGCCGAGGTTGTATTTCACTTCCGCATTACCACTGGCAAGCTGCTCATGCAGTTTTTTGAACATGGCGTCGGATGACAGATCAGCCGCGCTGACGCCAGCAACGCCGCAGCAAAGAAATGCAATTATCGTCAAGCGTGATGCCAGTGTGCGCATGGTTCAGTGAATCCGGTAGGAAGTTAAAAATCGGTGAGGATGATGTGATGCCCGCAAGTGCTGCCGCTCTTCCTGATTATGCCGCAATGTACATCAGCATTCGGCGTTCAGCGTTCAACATTGCGCGATCATCGCGCCATCATTGCCGCCGCGTGAGTGTATCGCGGGCAAAGGTTTTGCGGGTGCCATCTTTGGCGACGGATTGCAGATGGCAGCTCCATGTTTTTGTTTCCGGGTCCCAGGTGAAGGTGTTGAAGAAGGGGCCGTCGGGATATTCAAAGCGAAATTCCACCGAGTTGCCGTTGCGCTTGCCACGCCCAACAGCCGAAAACTGCGCGCCGAAATTATCGATCCAATGCGCGACGTATTCGGCACGTGCATGTGAATAGCCGATGTAGATGTCTGCTTCATAGCGTGAAGGGATGCCGGCATCGCGCATTTTCAGCAGCAGGAACTGATGTTGCAGCACCCATGTTGCAGAGGCGGTGTTGTTAAGTTTTTTGCTGCCGATGCTGCGCGTGAGCGACCAATCGCCTTCGAGATTACTAAACAAGTCATCGTCAAAGCGCCCGCCACGGCCATCCTGGGCGATGGCGAGCGAAGCCAGTGTTGTTAATGCGAGTGCGAGTAGTGCGCGACGATACATCAGGGGTCTCCGGGATGATGAAGTGTGAGATTGATCGATTGCTCAACGCAGCGGGGTGCGTTCACAGCATAGGATGGCGAATGATGGTTTTCCAATTGGCGGGGTTGGCACGCCGGATATCACTGAGATAAATTTCGTGGTGTTTGCCGGTGCGGCTAGCGCGGGCGTCGATGAAATCATGCAGACGTTGTATCGTTGGCCCTTCTGCAGAAAACGGGCCGATATGCAAAATCTGCGCGCAGCGTCCTTCGCTGAATGATTCCAGGCGCAGTTGCGATACGGCCAGCAATTTTTTCTTTTTCAACACTTCTGTCATCGCTTGTGCAATCGTTTCTGCATCAACGAATGCCGGTTGCATGATCATCATGGTCCATTTCCATTGCGCTTTGTCGTTGGCAACAAAGGCGGCCATATCGTCGGCCCACCACAAGCCTTCCAGCGGCATGACTGCGTAATCGAGCGCCTGCACGCCTTTTTTGAGCATGAACTTTGCCGTGTACGACACCGAAAATAATGCCTCCACAGCTTCAGTATATTCGGGTGAAGAATTGGGGTCGCCCTGACCATCGATCATCAGATATCTGAACGTTGGTACGTCCACCTCGGTCACTTCTTTTGCAGATGCTTGATAGAGGTCGGAAAGCTCTTTTTTCAAATCAACTTTTGCCATACGTTTCCTGATGAGGTGCGAAGGTTTGTGGTTTGGAGGTTGCTGATTTTGACTGATTTTGGTTGATGGCGAATGCGATCATCTTCATCGCGTTTGCTAATAGCGCGTGCCATCTTTATGCGCAAATTGCCATGTTCCGTCATCACCAAACACCGCCTGTAAATCATCATCGGGATAACTCACGCTATCACTTGGGCTGCGATCACCGATGTCGAGATACAGTACATCCGCATCGGTGCGGTTGACCAGATGATGGGCGTTTCCCGTACCCGCCTTGAATCCCGAACACATACCCGGCGCCAGAGGTGTTTCGCCATGATCGGTGATGAGTACCGGATAGCCTTCGAGAATGTAGATAAATTCGTCCTGCGTCGCATGTGCATGGCGTATCGCAGAGCCTGCACCGGGAACGAGTCGGGTCAGGTTGACGCCAAAGTTGGCAAGACCGAAAAAATCACCCAATGCGCGTTTTTCTCTTCCGGCCATGCGTGCCGCAAACGGCTCAGGATAATTGCTCGGCTTTGTTCTTGGTGGAACATCCAGCGCGACGACGGCTATCGATGAATCTGCTTGAGACATAAAAGGCTCCGAAGTGTAAGCATGCTGACACATTGCTTGGCATGAAAAAATGATGCGCGTTACTTCACGTAGGTGCCATCACCATGCGGTGCTGCGCGGAATTCTGGCAATGCTTCAAGCGCTTGTGAATACGCTGCCAGAAGTGGGAAGCTTGCCTCTGGCACGGCTTCTGGAATCATTTGCTGCGTGAAATGCCAGGCTACGCCGATGGTGACGCCAGCCTGACTCAGGCTGGCACTGGTGCGCGCGAGCGGCGTGGCAGCTAGTGCTGATTCCAGTTCCGTGTAGGCGGCGAGTACCTGCTCTGAAATCCGGTTCAGCCACGGTTCGTGCAGTTTTTCTGATGGACGGAGATTGCGCTCGTACACGATCTGCACACTTTTTTCAGTGGCGGCCAACGCCAGGCCAATCAGATGCAGTTCGTGCTGCAAGCCTTTTACATCGGAAGGAACCAGTGTGCTTGGCCGCGCAAGCGCTTCTGCATACTGAAGAATCAGCGTCGAATCCATGATCACGCATCCGTCATCACAGACGAGCGTCGGCGCTTTCACGACGGGGTTGATCTGCTGAAATTCAGCGTAGCCGCGGAATACCGATAGCGATTGGTGCTCAAAATCGATGCCCAACAACTGCAGTGAAATCGCCACCCGGCGAACGTAGGGTGAATCAAGCATGCCTATCAGTTTCATGGTTACTCCTGTGATGACGTTGGTATAGTTTCGATGCTGCTGCGATGTTGTTCCCATCAGAAAAGTCATTCACTGTAACCCCCTGCTTGAGAAAAAACAATTTTTAAAACCGTAGAAAAGTCGCATTGAGTAATGCATACACATCGCCGTTCTTCGTCTCATGTGGCGCACCTTTTACAGCCTCACTTGCCACTTCGCTTGCCACGTTTTTGCATCAATTTTTTCTGCCGTGCACGACACATATTACCGCACAGATGATGCTTTTTTTCCGACCGCCCAATATGCCTGCGCCGATGGCGGGAGTGTCGCTAGCACCCGCTCAAAGGTCACGAGATCAACATTTTTTCTGAGTGCAGCGGCAACGGCTTCAATCGCGTTGTCTGTAGCAAAATTGTGCTGTCTGCGAACCGAGCGTACGTCTTCCAGCATTTCCTCACGCGAACCAAATTCTGCTATCGGCTGATCGATATCCCAATTCTCAACAAAGAGCGCTCTGAGCACCAGCGGCAAGGCATCGGCAAAGGCCAGCGCCTGTTTGACAGAAAGCCGTCGACGGAAGGTATGAAAAACGCCCACCACCATATTCCACGCCATATTGGTTGTCGGCAAACCGGCAAAATCGCGCGCATCGACCATAAACTGATCGAACTGCAAAGACGCATTCTGGTATTCAAAAGGTAAGGGCATGAGTTACTTTTCCTGATATGTTCAAACTGGAATTTTACGCAAGATCATCACTGTTCAGCTTGCTCGTACCACCTGTCCCGCCCGGCATCAAGACAATAGTTCCATGGGCGAAGGCACAGGAATAAAGGGCATATATTCTTTCCATCCAAGTACAAGCGAGAACACCACATGAATCACCGGCGAACTGAACAAGGCCAGTATCAGATACAGCCTCAGTTCTGAGACACTCATCCGGAACACGACTGGAGGAAGAAGCAAGGTTACTAACGCGGGGACAGTGTAATAAATCCACCAAGGCAGCCCCATGTTATTGCCGTACTTGGCAAACAGCATCCCACCGACCACCACAATTGCCATCACTAGCATCAAGCTGCGGGTTTCTGGTTTGATTTCACGTTGCCGTAACGAGAACCGGATCAACCAGAAAAATACGACCATCGATACCAGAATAAAGATAATGAAACGAGCGATAGGGGGCATGGTATTCCTGAATGACCAGAGGCAGAGAGGTGCAGCTTAACATTGTGAATTGTCAGGCATATTCTGAACAACACAAAAAAGCAGCCATTCAAGATGTCGTGCTGAAATGAATTTACTTTTTATGTTGGGTAAAACTTTTGATGAGCCAACTTTTTGGCGTATCAGATTCACCGGCATTCTCAAGATCAAATATTTCTTTCACCTTCTTTCCTATCGCGGTATTCACTTCCACAAGTGAATTCTGGTGAATCTGAGTTTGATACTCCCTCATTAGTGCTTCGTTGTTTTGAATATTACAAAAAATATGATCTGTAATATCACGCATAAAATCCCGAACAATTTTTTCTGCGTAGTCATTTGGTTTTGACATTATTAACTCCATTCTTTTGGGGTGATTGTTAGGTGTTAATTTTGGATACCATGAACATTCGCTCTCCTGCTGGAATGACCGTGAACTTAGGTGGTACACCCCTTGGCCATGGCGCAAGGCTAGATGCTAATAGCCACTCTCCGATTTCTTTGTTTATTACCTCGTGACATGTCTTGTTCCAAAACGAGGGCTTCTCAATATTTAAAGCGACAATCTTGAAACCGCCTTCAACCGGTAGCATAAATTGCACGCTCTTCCAGTCAGTCTTGAAATACTTGTCGCGGCCTTCTATTGATAGTTTCAACCCATAGCCTGCGCCAGTTTTATGATGTTTGCCGTTGTTCCAGGCGCTGCATTTGAATGCCATTTCCTTACCTCCATTTATCTCTCAGTCGTCTGATAGAAGTCGCGAAACCAAGTTTTGTGCAATGTTGTGTGCCTCATCTTTTGTCACATCCTGATAAAGCATGTTGTCGAGCGACATTTCAAAGAGTTCGCGTATTTCTTTCAGTAGTGCTGTGCCGCCTTGTTCCTTGGCGAGTCTCTGAATACTCATCAAAATCGGCGGAATCAGGGTGTAGCAAACTTGGTTGCTCATCCTCAGATACTCCAGTTTTTTATCAACAGACGAATTGCTCGATTCAGACATAGAGGGCTCTAACTTGATTTAATTTGACAAAATGAAGCTTATCTTGGAATGTTAAAAATAACAGTTTTCTTAATATGCCCTGAACGCCATACGTGTTGTGCCTATGACGCGCACCATCAAAAACGTTGGCACTCCGCCCCCTACATCGATACCTACGGATAGGCAGCGGCTTCTGCTCCGGAGGCAAAAGCCATTTGGCTTTCTCATCGGCAGGGGGCAAAGATAATGGCTTTAAACGCTGGAATAAATTCTGATGTATACAACGGCTGCCGTGGTTAGAAAGTGATCACCACAGACGCTGAGCTGCGGCTTGCTTCACCGTGAAACACCGCTTCGATATTGTTGCCATCGGGGTCCACGACGAAGGCCGCGTAGTAACCGGGATGGTAAGCACGCTCTCCGGGAGCGCCGTTGTCTTTGCCGCCATGCGCGAGTGCGGTTTGGTAAAAGTGATCGACCATGTTTCGGTCCTGCGCCTGAAATGCCAGGTGATGGCGGCCAGTCAGCACACCCAGCGCAGCCGGGCTATCAATGGCGGTCACGAATAATTCGTCTGCCCAGAAGTAGCCGTCGCCAGTGCCACCCATCGGTACATTGAGCGCTGCAAAAATGGCTGTATAAAAAGCTTGGCTCGCTGAAATGTCTTGCACGACCAATTGAATGTGATCGATCAGCCGACCTCGATGTAGTTCTTGCGTTTCCATAAAATACCCTCTTCGTGATAAATTCAGTGACTTGCGCAAGGTCTGCGCGGCATAATGTTTGACCTGAGGGGGCTGCTTGCTTCCCCTCGAATGTTGGGTTTGGTGACACTGCCCTAAAGTTTAGATCTGCATTTTTTGCACTTCACTTCTGGGAACAATCCGGTCGGGTTTGGGATGACGCCAAAGAGCGCGTCAGCGTTTTCTTGGAAAAGATGATGGCAATAGCTGAACACACCTTCGATGTTCAGTTCGGACACTCCCTTATTCATCGGATCGTCGAGATGGTGCACGAGCTTATTGGCATGTTCACGTAACACCTTCAAAGTGGGGAACAGTCTTTCTCGGATTATGTTTTGGCCAATACTGGCTTCGTTGCACCGACCACAGCTAGTCGATAGTGTAGGTGCCAAATCTCCTTGAATAAGTTTCATGAGCTTTGTGTCCGCTGAACGCGTGGCGAGGGCAACAACATATGCGGTAGAAAGCTCCTCCATCCAATCTCGACCTTTTCCGAAGGCGTTGTATGCACGTAGAGCCGTTGTTCTTTGTATGATTGCAAATGCTATGAGGACATTTGGCCCATCACCCGCTCTCATGCCCACAGCATCAATTGTTTTGGGAACAAACTTCAAAAAGTCGTTAGTGCTCATGCTTGTACCACCCAACTTGATTTAATTCGACAGGCGTAAAGCTTAACTTGGAATGTTAAGAATAACAATTTTATCCAGCCGCCCTGAACGCCGTATGCTCCACCCTAAAATGCCTACGGATTTGCGTCATCCGTAACGCCAACATGCGCATGAAAATTCCCGTTTGAAAACAATGATTTTTATAAAAATGGGGGAGTATGTGCCAAAAATGCTTAAATCTCTTAATAAAATAAAGGGGTTGTAGATATACCCCACCCAGTATATTTAGCCCTTTAACGAGCGAAAAACTAGCCCTGGCGCGTGCTTGGGCGATTGACGCAGACCGTGCGTTGGCGTGTTACGCCATGTGTTCTATGTCGTCCGGCAGGCTTACCCAGGCGTGTTTGCGTTCTTCGTAGACAGAGAATGTTGGTGAAGGAAAGCCCGGTTCGGCAAACGCGCCGACGGGGATCATAATGTCGGCGTCGTTTCCCTCGATGTTGTAGTACACCGTTGCGCCACAGTGGGGGCAGAAATTGAAAATGGCTTTGCTGCCTTCATCCCCGATACGAACATATTGTGTCGATTCGCCTGTGATGGTGACGGCGTCGCGGTGAAAGCGTGCCTGTGCGCCGAAGACGCTGCCAGTCCGCCGTTGGCACGCGAGGCAATGACAGACTGAAACCCGTATTGGGTTATCGCTGGTTGTGGCTGAGAGTTGTCCACAGCTGCAAGAGGCGGTACGTGTTGTCATGGTTCCGAGCCAGGTATAGTCGTAACATTCGCGGAAAAAAAGCAGATTCATCAACGTATCAGCATGCGCAATTTTTCGCCCATTGCTTTGTCAGGCATGTTTGACCAGCCATTTTTCGCATTCTTCTTTGATGTGTCTTAGAAACTGAATTTCAGCCTGATCTCGCGGTAAATGGGTGTAATAAAAAATCGTTGAACCATCCCTGCAATCCCAGACTTCCCGCAACCAACAAAATATATATTCAAGACCGAGATTGCTACCTAGATATTCGCTTTTGGGCAGATCTTCTTCTACTTCAGGATAGATGTTCGAGTAAATAAAATTGGCACCTTCCATTAAATCGATTTCACCTGACACCATTTTTTGCATCGTATCTCTTAACAACGATTTTACTGCGTCAATTCTGGTTGGTATTTCTAATCCCAACTCTTGCATTGCCTCCTCGAACAGCGGTCCAACTTCCGCCATGATCGGGTGATCACACATGAAAATACAATTCAGCGAATAGGTATAAATGCCTTGATCCAGCCATGTGTTAGCCAGATTCACGATCATGTCACTCGACAGCTGATCGAGCTTGTAGTGTGCAATGGCGAGTTCTGGTTTCATACTGTATTTTGTGTAATGTGAGACGTAATCGGGACGAGCTACCAACGGAAAAAATCAGCGATCAAGTGAGATTCCTTGAATGGTATTTTTTCTCAACACGCGTTTTGGTAAAGAGTGCCACAACATTTTAATAGCGTCCATGATCACGTCTTAGGAGCGTACTCTGGTGGGCGATTTGACAGGTATGTCCCGGAACGGTAGAGGGCAGCTTATTCGCTGTTAGCTGGATCAATGGGCTTACTCATTGTGAACGAATGCGTGGCAAACCCGGCGCTTTCATACAGAGAGGCCGCTGGTTGATTGAACTGCCAAACGGTGAGACGCATCTCGTTGGCGCTGTGCTGTGCCGACCATGCCTCGGCAGTCGCGAGGAGCGATCGCGCAATGCCCTGATGCCGGAAAGATGGTGAAACACAAATGACACCGAGTCGCGCGTAGCGAACGGGTTGCGCGAGTGGATGCGTTTCGTCAATGACTTCAACGGTGCAGTAGCCTGCGACGGTTTGATCGATCTCGGCCACAAAGCAAGCCGCATTGGGCTTGGCTAACAGCGCAAGCCAAGTATCGTGTGCACCTGTAATTGCCTCGGGAGCGCGGAAAACCGACGGTGCCGCTTCGTAATGAGTGCGATTAAGTTCCTTCTCCAACTCACAGAGGGCGGAAACATCAGCGGCGATGGCAGGGCGACATGGATGCATTTTGGGGGTGATGTTGTTCTGCGGTTCAGTTGCGCATCTGTTTGAACTTATAGTTAGCGTATTTTGCATTTAGCTAGAGGATTCAATACTCTCCAAGAATCGCATGACACGAAGAAGCTCCGTGTCATCACGATTACCGAGAAAGGGTTCGACACGAATATGACATTTCGGCTGCCGTGCAATCTTCTCAGGGCTGTCATCAACGATCAGGATTTCTTCTGTAGCGTAGCCGAACTTTTGAACCTTTCTCAAATCTTTCACGTACACATAGCCATTGCTCTTTGCGTCAATGCGTTGAACGCAACGCGATACGGACCAAGCAAACTTGGGTTGAATGTTAAAAAAGAGGCGGCCGACGACTTCCGAAACGTATTTGTCGCTAGACGAGGACCAAACCGCTACGTCAAATCGGTTACCGGCAAATTCGACCAGTTCTTGAGCATGCGGACGTCGATAAACTCGATAAGGAGGAACCTCAAAATCGCAAGAGTAACCGAGGTCCCGCTCGGTGGCATGAACCAAGGTTTCGTCTAAATCGAAGATTATGAGGCGAGGCTTCATCGCTAACTCTTAGCGGTCCGGAACTGAGCGCAACCCACGGAAATCAAAGGCCAAATGATCGAATAAATACCGGATATCGAGGTACCAAAAAGAAGAGTGTCCGCGCTAAGTGTCCTGTTAGCGCTCATTTTATTGCCCCTATGATATACGGATTGATATTGCTGAGGTATTGCAAGGCATTAAGTTCAGCGTCGCGTTTCGACGGGAACGTACCGACGGTGTTTGCATCACGAATATCATAGATGACCAACTTCCATAAGCCAGCTGCCTCCTGAATTTCGATATCCCAACTGAGTGCCCCCTTCGGCAAACCGTTTTCCTTTACGAAATTCCGAACTTGCTCGGCAGTTACCGGAAGCTCGCTTTTGAACCTGCTGGGAATAAGCTCATTTGGGAGACTGCTAATCGCCTGGAATCCGATAACGTCTCTCAATAGAAACTTTGCTGATCCATCTAGTACTGCGATGATACGTTCAGTCAGTGGCACATCTGCAGGTGCTCGGTAAGGTTCAAAGCCATAGGTTGGACGTACTGCGTCGATCCTCGACGGTCTGAAAAAAAAACTCAATAGAGACTTGAACATGATCGCTAACGCAACGGTGGACGGCGGGTCGTCAACCAGATTAAAAAATTCTGAACCGCATCGCGGCCAGTCAGATTGACTATCTTGTTATGCTGGTCTTTACTCAAAAAAATCTGCAATTTCTTTATCATCAACGACCATATGATCAGTGATGTGGAATACATCGCTAATCCATTTATGTGACAAAGCCGATTCACGGTCAAGTATTTTTCCCAAGAATGTTACGTGGCTCCACGGTGACTTTTCTTTGTCAATTAGTCCGACTTGAAAATTATCTTCTTTTAGCCAAATTTGAAATGGAAATGCGACACGATGTTCAGAGGCTAAACTATCATCTCCCCATTCTCCAAGACCGATAATTCCGCTAAGTCGTTTTTCAGGGTGACCTTTTGTGAACGACGCGTAGTAAACAGCAAATGCATTATTATCTTTATACACATATCGGGTTAACCGAATTGTCGTGTTACCGCAGCACTCACAACGCGACTCTGTTGGTTCTTCAAATTCGATTTTAAGCATAGCGGTTATTAAATTTAGCAAAAATGAAGCTTAGCTCGAAATGTTAAAAATAACAATTTTCTCCAAAAGTCTCGAAAGTTTTATATAGCTTCGCTGTATTTGACTATGCTGAATAGAGATGCACGTCAGGTTGATGTGCTTATCGCGGGACGGAATCTTCGGATATTGGATGCAATGTGCTAAGCGTGGGCGATAACGCCATCCCGCTTGAGCGCAGGGTTTGCCTCACAACTGATGCCATACCTGGCGCAGACCAACCAGATGCACCAGGCCGATGATGAAACAAATTCCTGATGTGACCAGCCAGAATGTGTCGCTGTTGTCGGGAAAGGCGGGTTTCAGCAATGGGAAAGCCAACGCACGCAGAAGGTAGATTCCAGTGATTGCGCTCAGGACTAATTGAACAAAGGGCAGCCGGATCAGCAGCCCCGCGCCCGACAATGCGTAAGCGGCCCACACAGCGAGGAGTGTGCCGATCGCAAAAGCGATGAAGTTCGCATACCAATGTCCTTTTTCCGCCATTCGCGCAATCGGCTCACCGGCACCTAAAAACCGGAACAGTGGCGCACCCCAAATCATGCAAGCAAAGTGCAACGCTGCGGCCATTGCGCTCAGGGCTGCACCAAGAATCAGAAATACATTGTATGAAGATGACACGGGTAATACTCCGTTTGATTTGATAGTGATGTGTGATGCCTTTTGTGGCCGAACGTAAAGTTGATCAACACACTTGCGTGTCGATATCGGACGAACTGTTAGCGCAATAGTCACGCATAAAACTTGTCTCTTAAAATGGATATGGGTGCTAATTCACATAAAACGATGTTTGCTTGAACTCGTGCATCCGTCCATGCTTTATGCCGCATGTTTTCGACTGACTCCTGCGCAACTGTGGTCCAACGACGAGCGTCCGCTGGAATTGCCTCGACATTTTGTACTAGCTCCTGAATGGCTTTACGCTGATCTTCTGTCATGACCTGAATTGGATCAGAAATCATTAGTCTGACTTTTGGGATGAAGTACCAGAGTTCATGTGCGACATTGTAATTTCCTTGATCCTCAGAACAGTCTTCAGGACTCATCGCCAGTGATCGCACGTGACCTATGAACCAGTCGTATTCCAGATAGAATAATTCTTCCTCACTTATCTCATCTGGCATATGCGTCCTATTGCGTTAACGCTTATTTAACGTAACAAAAATGAAGCTAATTGGGCATCTTTAAAAAGACAATTGCTCCCAATGCCTTGAAAGCCTTATGCACCCTTGTTGTCTCTGCTTATGCTGAATATAGGCGCATAAACAAGCGGGCAAAAACATCACTTCACCACATCGCCAACACCCCGTTGACCAGACAGGATTTGTAGGCGTACATCGCTACTTGCTCACAAGCGGGCCAAGTGCCAGCGCTACTGCGTCAGATACCTCGCCGTCGTTGTCAAACAAATCCGGGCGAAATTCATTTTGCTTGGTGATCAGGTTGGCTCGCCATGGTAGCGACGCCCCGCCGTAGGTGCGTAACGCCAGTGCGCCATTCGACGTCAGGGCGATGAGCTGCACCGACACTCCCTGAGTATTGCCGTCGTAACGAATGGATCCGCCATCGAGGCCGAGCGTGGGCACGCGCCGCTGCTGACCATCCCACACCGCGCCAGCGCCTGTCAGCTTGGCGGTGCGCATGATCAGGCGCGGGCGCAATATCAATACCGCTTTGGTTTCCGCGCCTACCCTTTGCGCAAGCGCGACCAGTGCGCGCGAAAATTCGGTTTCGCGAGGGTTGCCGGTAACGGGGTCGTAGATGCCGCCAACTACCTGAACTTCCTGCGCCCAGATGGTTGCGTAGTTGCTTTCATCGAGTATGGCGACTCTGTAGCCCGCCGCCCTGAGCTGCTTGTGAAGCTGTGCCTTTAACGGCGCAAGGCCGGGTTGCAATTCGGGCAGCTCGGCTTCGGGCGGCAGCATGACAATGAATGCACCCGCATCGGGGCGCTGGAAATTAACGGCGACGTGATTGTCTGATGGTAAGGCGGGTGCAACTGAAGCGCATGCGACCAGCAACAGCGCAGAGAGAATGATTAGCAGTTGATTCATGAGAATGGAGTAGGGTTTTTAATGCAGAGCTGATGCCCACGCAGCGAGAGCTGCGATGGGTATTATTTTTTGTTCGTCACTATATGGACGAGTTCGATGCTGAAAGACTACTTCTGACCTTCAACATGGCGCGCAAAATTATTGAGAATTGCCTGCCACCCGTCTCGCTGCTGTTCATCAGAGTGCGTTGTTTCTGCATCGAATGAAACTCTTACTTTGACACCTTCCGGGCTTGCGCTGAATTCAACTGTTGCCGTCCGGTCGCCAAACGAATATTCAATGAGATGATTGGGGACTACGTTGGTATAGGTGCCGGCAAAGTCAAATCCAAAGCTGCCGTCTTTCGCTTCCATCCGTGATGAGAAAGTGCCGCCGATTCGAAGATCAACATTGGATCTGGTGGTGTGCCAGTCATCGGAAGCAGCATTCCATTGGACGATGTCGTCTGGCGTGGTATAGGCCTGCCAGACTCTTTCTATCGGTGCGCGGACATTGGTCTCGACGATAATTTTCATAAATTCTTCCTTCGTTTCAGTGGCAGTGAACGCGATGTAATTTGGAGACGACGTAGCTTAACTTGGAATGTTAAAAATAACAATTTTCTTACTATGCCTTGAAAGCCTCATGCGCTGTGCCTGTGGCACAGGCAACACCGAAAAATGCTGATGACTTCGCGCCGCTTGAAGCGCTTGCCTGCGCACGAAAATCGCCGTTTAAAAGCGGCGATTTTTATAAAAAAGGGGGAGTATGCTCAAAAAACGCCTGAATCTCTTAATAAAATAAAGGGGATGTAGATATACCCCACCCAGTATATTTTGCCTCTCCAGAGGCAAAAAACACCTCCGGCGCATGTATTGCTGGTGACTGCGCTTGGGTTGACGGTGGGTTTTCTGCTGTAGTGGAGTCACCGTTTGGTCGTTGTCTGGTCGCTATCGGGTCGTTTTTTGATCATTCTTTGATCGCCGTTTTGTGCGTGATTCCTGGCCTTATTCTGCGCTTTACGCTGTGCCCTGGTCTGCGCACTAACGAATACCATTCACGCCATTTTGCTGATCGTTCGCGACAGGAAATGGCAGGTAGTCGCATTCCTGTCGCACGTCTTCATCCCTCTCCTTAAGCTGGCATCTGCTGTCCCCACTTTCATTTTAAGGAGAACACGATGTCCACCAAATATACCGCTGCCTTGTTGCTCAGTCTGTGCGCATCTATGTTGACGATGCCTGACGCCAATGCGTATTCCGAAGCCGATTTTCAAACAGCGTTTCAATCTTTGCGCGCCGGTGCCGGGAATGAAGAACGTGCCGCTAAAGCGTTTCAGAATTTACTGAATGCCGAACCCGGCCAGCCTTTGCTGATGGCGTATGCGGGTTCTGCGACCAGCCGTCTGGCGGTGACGACGATCTTTCCGTGGAAAAAAATGTCGTATGCGGAAGAGGGGCTGGCGATGATAGATAAGTCGCTGATATTGGCGGAAAAGGAACCTGCGCAGTTGCACGGCAATACCTTGCAACTCTTGGAAATCAAGCTGGTGGCGGCATCCACTTTTCTGGCGGTGCCGGAATTTATGAACCGTCATGCGCGCGGTCAGAAACTGCTGGATGACATATTGGTTCACCCGCAGTTGTCGACGGCCGATCTGGGGTTCCGTGGTGAGGTCTGGATGCGCGCTGCGCGTCTGGCGCAACAGCAAAAGCGGATAGAAGATGCGAAAAAACTGGCGGAAGAAGTGATCCGCAATCAGGCACCGCAGGCAGAAAAAGCCAAACAATTATTGCAGGGCTTAAGCGCATGAGCGCCATCATCGAATTGCTGGGCGTGCATAAATCGTATCGCCTCGGGCAACATCTGGTGCGTGCTTTGCGTGGCGTCGATCTGCAAGTGCAGGCGGGCGAGTTACTGGCGCTGACCGGCCCTTCGGGTAGCGGCAAGAGCACGATACTGAATCTGTGCGGGCTGATTGATCAGGCAGATCAGGGCAGCGTTTCGATACTGGGCAGAGACATCGCCAGTTGTTCTGAACGCGAGCTGACGCTGCAACGACGCCAGACGATCGGCTTTATTTTTCAGAGTTTCAATCTGGTGCCGGTGATGACGGTGGCTGAAAACGTTGACTATCCGCTGTTCCTCAATGGGGTGCCGGAAGCCGAACGCAAAATCCGCGTGGCAGAACAGCTCAAAGCCGTTGGCCTGGAAGAGCATGCGCAGCACCGGCCCGATGCGCTGTCAGGTGGGCAGCGTCAGCGCGTCGCAATTGCACGTGCACTGATCAAGCGCCCCGCTTTAGTAATCGCCGATGAGCCAACGGCCAGCCTGGATTCTGTCACCGCCGATCAGGTGCTCGATCTGATGCGCGAGCGTGGTCAGGCAGAAGGCGCTGCATTTGTGATCGCCAGCCACGATGATCGTTTAACCCGCCGTGCGGATCGCATCGTGCATTTACTGGATGGGAGGCTGCAATGAGATTCGTGCGCTTTGATACAACCTGGCTGCGCTTTGCTTTTCACAATGCCTTGCGCAACCGCCGCCGCTCACTGGTGACAGTGAGTGTCGCGGCATTAGGCACGGCGGCGCTGCTGCTGGCAGGCGGCTTTGCGTATTCGACTTATGAAGGTCTGGCGCAAGCGGCAGCACGCACCAGCGGGCATCTGATCGTTGGCACAGCAGCGCATTTCGACAAAGAAGAAGACACGCCGTTGCAATATGGGCTGAGCAATGTATCGCAACTGGAAAAGCAACTGCTGAGTGACGCTGCGGTGCGCTATGTATTGCCACGGGTGGACTTCAGCGGACTGATCAGTAATGGCGATAAATCCACCATCATGCTGGGTGTGGGCATCGATGCGAATGCCGAGTTCGCGGTCAAAGGCCCGTTTCTGAAAGTCGTGGCGGGCAAGATATTGGAAGATCAGAAGACCGCAGAAATCGTGCTTGGCGAAGCCCTCGCCCGCAGCCTGAAAGCCGCGCCGGGCAGCAATCTGACGCTGATGGTCAGCACGACTGAAGGTGCGCTGAATGCGATAGATGTGAATGTCAGCGGCATCGTGACAACAGGCATTCCGGATATCGATAAACGACTGGTGTACACCGATATCCACACAGCACAAAGCCTGTTGCATACCGATAAAGTCAGCAGTCTTGGTGTGTTTCTGAGCGACATGAATGCGACGCCGATGGCGCAACAACGTCTGCAACAGCAGTTGCCAAGGCTGACCATACAGACATGGGAAGATCAGGCGTTTTTCTATAAATCGGTACGCGATTTGTATAACCGTATTTTTGGTGCACTCGGCCTCATCATCAGCCTGATCGTGGTGTTTGTCGTGGCCAATGCAATGGCGATGGCGATTATTGAACGTACCCGTGAAACCGGCAGTCTGCGGGCGATGGGCACGCTGCCTGCCGAGCTGATCCGCAGCTTTTCGTATGAGGGTATGTTCCTCGGTGGCAGTGGTGCGCTGCTGGGCGCGGCGATTGCCTTGACGGTGGCCTTGTTGCTGACATTTTTTCCGGTACAGATGCCACCGCCACCCGGTCGTTCTACCGGTTATCCGTTAATGATCAGCCTTGATCTGAGCATGTATTTACTGACCATCAGCGGCATGATTTTACTGTCCATGCTGTCATCTGCATTGATAGCGCGCCGCACACTACACCAGTCCGTCGTCGATGCACTGGCCCATACCTGAACCGAAAGACGAGCATGAAAAAAATATTCTATCCAGCCCGCATGAGTTTGCTGAGCCTGCTCAGTCTGAGCTGTATGTTGAGCATGACCACAGCGCAGGCCGCCTCGCAGTTACCTGATGTGAGTCAGATGTTGAAAGCCACCGACCAGTTGCGTGTGGGTGGCGGCAATATGCAGGTGGAAACTGAAATCACCACGTTTCAACGCGATGGCAGCGTTGAAAAAGAGCGCAAATACCGCGTCTATAGTCAGGCGCAACGGCAGTCGCTGGTATTGATGCAGAGCCCGGCTGAGAAAGGGCAGAAAGTGCTGATGTCGGGCGATGATTTCTGGATGCTGCTGCCCGGCAGCCTGCGGCCGATGCGCATCACGCCTATGCAGAAATTACTCGGCGATGCTTCGGTCGGTGATATCGCCACCATGAACTGGGCAGAGGATTATCAGGCAAGCCTGGTTGCGGAAGAAAAATGCGACGACAAAGCTTGTCTGCATTTACGACTGGATGCCAGCCGCAAAAGTCTCGCCTATCAACATATTGAACTCTGGATAGGTAAGAAATTTTATGAACCCTTGAAAGCCGATTTGTATGTGCAGTCGGAAAAATTGGCGAAGCAGGCGCGCTTTGTGATGGATAAAGCGCAGGCACCGACAGCGGTGGTGGAAATGCTGCTGGCAGATCAGCTCAGCAACCATAAAGAAACCCGCATACGCTATTTGCATCGTCAACCGAAAACCGTCCCGGAACAATGGCTGAACCCCATGTTCCTGGCAAAAAATCCGACGCTGGAGTGAGCAGTATGCGCCACACCCATCACACGCTGACTTGCCTGATGCCGTTGCTGTTGGCCGCCTTCAATTCAGCAGCGCACGCGGCGGATACCGCAGCGCTTGCCGCTATGGCTGACACGAATGAAGCGACGGCGACAGCAGCGACAACTGCCGCAGACTTCAGTTATAGCGGCAACTGGCGCACGCTGCTGAACTCCGCACAGATCAACACTGTCGGGCCTGCAGCACTCACCGGGCAACTTGAGCCCGGCATATTAACGCCGATACAAACGAGTGTGCAAAGTGAGCTGGAAATGAAGGCGCAGTACAAAAACTGGCATACCACGGCCACCCTGCACACAGAAAAATCCGACAGCAACAGCGCCCACAATACAGGTTGGGTCAATGAGTTCTATGGCAATCTGGATCTGGGCGCGTGGCAATTGAGCGCGGGAAAAAAAATCATTGCCTGGGATGTCGGTTATGGCTTTCGTCCGAACGACGTGATTCAGCAGGAAAAACGGCGCAGTCTGATCAGCCAGACGGCGATAGGCAAACCCCTGGCGAGTCTGGATTTTTTTACCGCAGATCAGGCGCTGAGTCTGGTCTGGGTGAATCCTGCGCAGAATGACGCCATCAATAATATCGAAGAACAAGCCGTCGCAGCGCGTTGGTACCAACGCAGCGGCAACGTTGACTGGCATGGTTTTGCGCGCTATGGCAAACATACACAAGCCAGTCTTGGCGCCGCTTTTTCGTGGGTCGCCAGCGATGCGATTGAGCTGCATGGGTCTTTGCGTGTACAGCAAAAAGCGGCGATATTGCAGCAAACCGCATTCACTGGTTTGGCACGCAGCGCGCCGTGGCAATGGGAAATGCAGAATCAGGTCAGCCAGTTGCTGCTCGGCGCGAATCTGACGACAGAAGATCAGCACAGTTTTTTTGTTGAATACTGGTATGACGGCGGCGCTCGCAGTCAGTCTGACTGGCGGCGGTGGCTGACGCAGAATCAGCAATTACTCAGCATGGGTCAGCAAGCGGTATGGCGTCTGGCGGCCGCAGCCAATCTTGCATGGCAGAATGATGCTTTTAACGCCAGCAGCAATTTGCGCCAACAGAACGTGTTTGCCCGCTGGAGCTGGCAACGTGACGCGTGGCAAACGGCGGTTGATGTGCTGTGGATGCCGGAAGACGGCGGCAGGATAACAACCTTCAGTCAGGAATGGCAGGGTGACCGCTGGCATTGGCAGACCGGCCTGCGCGTATTCAATGGCCCGCAACAGGCCATCGCGCGGCAATTACCGAATACCCACTCGGCCTATGTATCGGTAACATGGGCGTTCTGAATGAAGTGATTTGTGTGAGAAGAAACCGCGAGCGCTTACTTAATTCTGCTTCATCATCAGGCCGCGCACGACATCGTTGAACGCATTCACCAGTTTGGGATCAAACTGTACTTCGATGTTGGCATTGATTTCTGAAATCGCACTCAGCAAACTTTTTTTATAGCTGCGATCTGAGCGTTCGGTGGTGATAGAACAAAAGGTATCGACAATTGCCAGTATGCGTGCCCCCGGATGAATTTGTTCTCCGGATAAACGATTCGGGTAGCCGGTGCCATCGTAGGATTCATGATGATCCAGCACCATGCGTGCGGCCTCATCCCAACCCGAAAAGCGTTGCAGCATCTGATGGCCGATACGCACATGTTCCTGAATGATGCGTTGTTCTTCGCGCGAGAGATGGCCTTCTTTGTTAAAAATCGCATGCGGAATAAATGCCATTCCCATGTCATGCATCAGCGCCGCTGCCTGCAACTGTACCGGGTCAACGATCTGCCCAACTGCCTGATTTAACGCCTCGGTGAGCTGGGCTGTCTGCGTGCTGCGGTTCTTACGGAAGATGCTGAGATTATCGATATACGACGACCACTGCTGCATCAGTGCCAAGTCCGGTGGCAGCGGTAGTTCCACACGCTCATTTTTTTGCGCGTCACCTTTATCCGTCGCCCTGCCACCCAGCGCTTCAATCGCTGCGCGGAAATGTTCAACCTTCAGACCGTTGACGGTACTTTTTTGTAAGTTGTCACAAACTAGCGCAAGGCGGGCACGACGATGTTCGTCACCGACACCTTCGCTGATAAGCTCCGTGAGCAACTGCTCAATCTCATCGGTGGCGAGTAATAAAAATTCACCAAGCTCAGGAAAATACTGTTCCGGATGCGCACGTAATCTGGAAAAAATTTCTTCGACTCTGTGCATTAATGCATTGAGCGGCGCCAGCCCCACCATCTGGCAATTACCTTTGAGCGAGTGCATAGAACGAAACATGCGATGTATGTATTCCTGCCCGCCTTGCTTGTTCAGGGCTTTGACGCAGGTGTCGACTTCGATGCAACATTCTCGTGTGCAATCGACAAACTCATCAATAATCGTACGTTCCATCGTCAGGAACTCGGGACAGGTAAAGAAATTGTTTTGGTCGCTGGCGTTCATTGTTTCCTGGCTTTCATAGACTGAGATGGCATGAGTATTTAGGGCACAGCGAGAATGCGAGTGCCAGGCGATGGAGACATGACCAGCGCGGAATACAGCTATTTATTACTATAGGGCAATTTTTGAGCGAATAAAAAAATGCTGTTTGTACCGAAATACAAACAGCATATTTTTTTCAAACATTAACAAAAACGTCGGTTTTTCACGTCATTGGCAAGAGCATATTTTCAACATTTGTCGCGCCAGCAGATGCGGCAGAATATTGGTGGTGATGTCTGCCGGAAGGCAGGCAAGAGGATGGTGATCAGGACGCTAAGGTTAACCGCTAGTTAGGCTGTACGGGCACTCGATGGTGTAATGACGGGGCAATTTGAGCAGTTCACTTTGTGTTTTTAAGTACGTAATAGACGCTGACGATGACCGCGAGACCGAGGGCTGTGTTGATTACTTGTGAGCTGGTTGAGTTGCCATGGATAGCACGATTTGCAAAGCTTTCGCAATTGTTGACGACAAGATCATACGCAGCGTTGCCTTGCTTAACTTCTGAAAGTGCCCGCTGAGCTACTTGTGCGTTGGAGTTGGGGCCTTGATTCGGCTCTAGTCGTATTTGCCCGTTTCCCGCATATCTGCGATGAAAGTCAGTGTATGTCGTAATTTGGTACCCGTGGCTCATCAGTTCAGCGATGTAGATCTCGCCATCGAAGATGTTTTTGCCGAGGATAACCGCATGATGTTTAGGGCCGTCAAACCCAAGTTCCTTTGTTATGGCACCGACTATTCGTGCGCCCGTCACGTCAACCTGTTGCAGGTGCATATCTATTCCTTGAGGCCTAACGCGGCGTTCACCGGCCTGTCCGGTGAAACGCTTTGTTATAAATTTTTATTAGTACCTTCGATCAACCGAGAATTTAAATACGTTACCGCCAGTCAAATTCGCACTGTAGTCGGTGTTTCGTTTAAAGATCTCGGGAAGTAATTTCTTCGCAGAACCTAATTCCAGCTTCAATTTATTATCAACATCCACATACTTTATAGCCTCATCCTCTAGGGCATCATTCAAAAGCCATGATTCTAGAAGTACAAGTTTGTCATTTTCGTCGAAATTGTCGTGGTCATTCGCGGGAATTTTTTTGGAGATATCTACCGAACCTTTGAACGAACCCTGCAGCTTCATAGCTTGTCTGATCTCGTGGCATGCAGGGCCTAATGCAGCTGCAATTTCAGATTTATCACGTTTACCAGAATATTTTGCCGGGGTCACACCTACGAGATCAGAAGGAACATGAAGGTCTACATTGTCGGGCATAACGATGAAACAACGCCTCTTCCCAAGTTTTCCGATAAATAAGCCAAGCTCAAATAAAACGTTGTCTCTAACAGTCTCCGAGACATTGCCTCTCATTTTCGTTTCATCGTCTGGAGAGAATACAAATATTCCGAAATCTGAAGACGACAGTGCGTCAGTTATCGAATCTAATGGTGTGACAGAAAGAGAGAAAACACCCTGACTCCAAACAGTAATGTCTGCATCATGTTGGAGATTAACTTGGAGTGGATATGCGACATCTAATCCTTCTACAGACGACGCGACAAATACCTTCGGTTTCAAATGTTGCTCCTCAATTCGATGAATTTATAACGCTGAGATGACGAGATCGCCAAAACAGTCATAAAATTAATAGACATAGTCATTGGCGATTCTCTGTCGATTGATTTGTTATGCATAGCTCTGCATCATCCATTAGTCTCTATCTTTTTGAAGATGAGACTGAAGTAAAGCATGTGAAGCATTCATCACCGAGGTCACCTTTGGATGCTCA
Source organism: Undibacterium sp. 14-3-2 (assembly GCF_016595265.1). Classification (NCBI taxonomy): domain Bacteria; kingdom Pseudomonadati; phylum Pseudomonadota; class Betaproteobacteria; order Burkholderiales; family Oxalobacteraceae; genus Undibacterium; species Undibacterium sp. 14-3-2. The sequence goes on along the minus strand of NZ_JAENGS010000003.1, from coordinate 395,071 downwards.
ACTTTATAGAATTGTGGAAATAATGCTTTACGACATTCAATCATCAATTCATCAATTTGATTTTGCAAAGTGCTCCAATCGAGCATTTGAAGAACTTCGTTAGCATGCATTCTCAACGGCTCCCACTCAGAGTTCTCAAAGATATCATAATCATCGCAGTGAAAGGCTGGCTGGCTCAGTGAATTGCAAATTACCCATATCGCTTCAAGTTTTTCGCGCAAACTCGCACTGATCGGCTCAGAAAATGATTTTAGAAAGTCGTCTATAGGAAGCATCATTTCTGACCATGTTTCACACGCCGGACAATAAGGAATCAATGTGCTTTGCTCCAAAGCAGGAAAAGACAAAAATTCGAGAGCCTTAGCCAATTCACAAACTTTAAGAACTGGCTTGAACTCATCGACCGCATACCAACCCCATAGATCCAGTGAAATTTGATCAGCATTCATGATGCCTAACGTTTGACGTGAGGGGCCGCCGTAGCGGCGAAGCCGCGAAGGGAACCCACAAGCGCAGCTTGTGGGCGGTCCCTCTCGACGGAATTGTTAGGAGATTGGGCGCTTAACTTCAAGGTTGTCCTCTCCGATTAGCACCCCTTCATACTTGTACAGATACGGCAACTGCCCTTCAACCGGAACACAAAGGCACCACGTATTGCCTTGTGGATCGCTGTAGAGATGATCGCTACATCCGTAATCCCAAAGGCGTGCAACGGTCTTGGGCTTCTTGAGATAGGTCTGAAGCATCCAGGCAACTCGATCCGTATCTCTAATCTCTACTTCGTTTTCCTCGGGTGCACGAGCAGCCGCTGCAATCCTTCGCTGACGCTCCACATACCAAGGCGGAGGCTCTCCTGTTTGGATGAATTGGTAGAACCCGCCCCAGTCTTCAGGCTCTGGCCAATTAACTTGATAGCGCGTGCGCTCGATTTCTGGCAATGCAGAGAAGAACGAACACCATTCGTGCCAATGCTTTTCGCCAAACCCCATTCGCCATCCTGCGCTACCCCAAGGGATGCGAGGGAACGCTTTCCACGGAGGCTCGATCATTGGCATTTCCTAACGTGATTTAATTTTCATTTTTGAAAGATAACTGACTGCCAAAATAAATGCAATTTGTTTCATTTCTTCTGAAACTCGCATGGCGCTTGATTGTATTTGCTGATACCTGATCAATAGCAGGTATAACTGAATCGACAAAAAGTGCAGATCAAATCAACCCAGCACGCATTGTGTCAGCACCAGGCAAGCAGTAAAAAAATCAGCCAAAGCCCCCGTTTCTCATCAAACCAAAAATCAGAATCTGACATTGCCCGGCGTAGGGGGAAACAGAGCTACATCACTCTTCAAATCACGCCATTTTTGGCAAAAACAGGGGAGTATGTGCCAAAAACGCCTTAATCTCTGAATAAAACAAAGGGGTTTTAAATATACTCCACCCAGTATATTTTCAGCCCCAGCAGGCAAAAAAGAGGAAAAAACAGGCAATGCTGGTCTCAGTGTTCCAGCGATGTCAGTCATTTTGGAATGGTGAAAACGTCGCTGCGGGTGAGTGCGGATAGTGGGGTGGTGCCGATTGCCACAATGCGCCACGTTGCGCGGTGGATGTCGGCGGTGGGTTTTTCTTCTGGCGATATCCAATTACGCCAGATCGTCAGCAGGATGTGATCGTTAGTTGTGGCTATGCTGGAGATGGTGATTGCGGTCGTGGATGGCGGTGTGCATTTGTGCGCGCATGGCATCGGTCAGCGCTGCGCGGCGGCGATATTCGCTGCGTTTGTTGGAAGGCCGGGATTCAATCGGCTTTTCATCCGGTGCATGCGGGATCTCGAAATTTCCTCTGTGATTTTGATATCCGCCAGCGAGCAACCATAGCTGGTCATACTCAGCATGAATACATTTTTTCAGGCGATAACGCCATGCGCGGTGTATGTGGTTTTCTTTACTGACGCATTCTATCGTTGTGCAATGGATTTGCGAGGCGAGGTTGCGTAATACATCGATCAATAACAGGCGTGGCTGAATTCCGTGCAATGCGCTGGTGGCTGTGCGTGCCAGTTGACGACAATTGCCGCGGTTTGATTGAATGCCGCCGACCTTAATCGCATTGCCGTGGTGATTTTTTACCAGGGTGAACGTGACATAAAGCAGCGTCTCGTCATTCATACTCAGTGTAAGTGTGAGGCCGCCTTCGCGCTTAAATGCATCATCCCGCAACAGGTGAATGGTGAAACTTTCTTCGTTTTTTCCGGCAAACCGGGACAGTAAAAAACGATGGCCACTGACAATATCTGCGGTATTTTTTGCACCCAACAGACTATGCAGTAATTCGAAATGGCAGGCGAGCATGTTAACCCGTTCCATTACGCCGAGATTGCGGTCAAAGAATGGGCGATGAATAACATCAAGCAGGTTGGCATCGCGACCAACGAGCTGCCGTAAATAACTGCTTCTGACAAACTGATACCACGACAGGCTGGGTTTTAAATTGAGCAGCGTGCGGGCTACAAATTTACTTTTTCGCTCAAGGCTGACGGTGTCTGCGGCGGACGTCATTTTGTAGGCCCATGCCAGACTGGCTGTGACCTCATTTGTCCACTGATAGCATCGCTTCAGATGTGCAACCAGGCCGGGCGTACATAAAGCGGAAATATTTTGTTCAAGCTGTGACACAGCGCTACCTATTCATGCAACATAATGTGGCTGATTGTAACTCAATGTATCAACTTTACAATTGGAGCGATGCTTCAGGAAGGGGGAAAGCACCGCACAAATCTGGCTGATTTCTAACGATTTAACAATATTTATAGTTTTGAGGTCGCTTGCTGGTCAGGTTCGGGGCAACGGTGTCCCGTTGATCTGGAATGTCGCAAGAACGAACCGTGTGTGCCGGGTGCGACCCATGCCGCTATCAGCACTGGAAGATGAGCGCGTCGCCGTTTGTGCAACAACGCCGCACGATTGTTTTATCTATGTTGGCAGCGGGGAGGCCATCCCGCAATTTGAATGTCAAAAGACTTGCGCGTTCACTGGCCTTGCGGCGCTTGCCACAGTTCGACTTTATTTCCCTCAGGATCAATCACCCAGGCGAATTTTCCATATTCGGATTCATCTGTCTGATCGAGGACGTGACAGCCTTCGTCCTTTAACGCCTTGACTAATGCGTGCAAGTCTTCCACCCGGTAATTCACCATGAAGGAGGCCGAACCCGGTGCGAAATGATCGCTGTCTTGCGGGTGTATGCACCAGGCAGTGGTGCCCGCAACTGGTTTGCCATCGGCATCTGCCCAATCAAAAGCTGCGCCGCCCCAGACCTGAACATCAATTCCCAGATGTTGCTTGTACCACGCCTGCAATGCCGGTGCATCGTTGGCTTTGAAGAAAATGCCGCCTATGCCTGTGACTCGCTTCATAGCAACTCCGCTGTGATGGTAGAAAAAGAAATGGGCTGATCATGGGGGTATCTGAGAAAACAGAAACCTGAACGCAGGGAGAACAGCCATCGGGCGTGTCCAGCCGTTGTGAAGGATACTTGCCGTGCGCTATTTCTGCAACGATACCGCGCTCAGGCGGCAGCAATCAGGGCAACGATTTTTGCGATGGCGATCAGTAAATCCTGACGGTCGGCATCGTCGCTGATGGCGGTTTGTATGGCTTTCATTTGCGCCAGTTCTGCATCGCTGGTAATGGTGCCAGCTTTCAGCAAACGTGCCTGATAGTCACCGTAGTCTTGCAGCAGTTCTTTGAGTGGTGCGATCAGCACGGCTTTATCATCCAGTGTGGCAGCGCGATACTGGATTTGCAGATCGGTGATGGTGTTGCCCATCACGCGCAACATTTCAGCGTCATTGTCTTTGACTGGCATGGTTTTTCTCTCCTAAACAGCACATTATTTCTGGCTGACGACGGCATCCAGCAAAGGACTGAGCGCAGCGTCATTTTTCAAGTTTGCTTCTACGCGATTGATGCTGTTGATGGCGCTTTGTGCTGTGGCTGCGCGGTCGGTGATGGTGCCGTACAGGGCAGAAAATTCTCTGAGCGATTCCAGCAAATCAGCCACTGTCATCTGATCGTAATGGACGCTGGTTTGCGCCAGTTTTTCTCCGAGTACAGTCGCTTTTGCAAACTGGTTGAGGATGAGGTCGCGGCGTTGTGCCTCGTTGGTTTGATTCAGCAGGATATCGTCAGCAACACTGCCGAGCAACGCGGCGCGGGCTTTTTCGTCAGCAACGGCCATGGCTTTGCTGCGGGCTTCGATAATGCGGATGCGGGAAATATTATCGCGGCCGGTGGATGGTAATTCAGCAAAGATGTGGCCCAGTCTGGCAAAACGTGCCGTGACATTGACCACGAGTTTTTGCGCTTTTTTTACCTCATCCGTTGCCAGCAGATAGCCGCGCGGCAAATCGGTATACATAGCGGCGAGCTGCCGGTGTGCCTCGCACGCCTGATTCAGGGCAGTCAGCGCCGGGGCGTTTGCGCTGTCGGTGATGCTGTTGTCGGCATAGATTAAATCGAGCTCAGTAGCGCCAAATTTCTTTGCCTGCGCCAGTGATGTGGCAATGTCTGAGCGGGTAAGTGCTGGCATTGCCACAGCCGCTTGCAAACTATCGGCACCCATCTTGCAGGCGCGGTCTGCTTCATTGCTGAACGTGGTCGCGGCAAGCTGCAACGCCTGCGCTTTTTCCTGATTGCACGCGGAAAGACAACAAACGCTCAATAAGATCAGGGCGCACTTGATTGCTGGCAGGGTATTCACGCGATGCTCCTTGAGTTAGATGGCAAGGGAGTCAGAACTTTGAATGGCTGTTGGCAATTTAGCAGTGATTTTTAAAATGTCAATAATTTAATAATTGGCTGGATAGTTCTATCACACCGGAATCGCATCCAGCCCAAATCCGGTGTGATAAAAAAAGGAAGGCATTGATGTGATGCGCCTTGGCGGCTGGAATGTGGCCAGCACGCGCATCTTGATTGGGGGGTATATGCCGCTTATTTTTTTACGGCAGGCAGATTGTATTTTGCACGGCAGGATTGGCGCATTTCCATTTCCTGATTCAGGGTTTCTTGCAACGGTGTCTGATTGGCGGCAGATTGCGATTTGAGTGCGCGTTCGAGGAATTTATCCGCAAAACATTTGCAATAATCATCCAGCTTAGGATTGCCTTTGAGGTCGCTTTCCCCTGTCGGCATATTCACCGATTTTTTGCACATATCAGCATAACCATTCGATGCCTGAACGAGTTGTGCGGCGGTCTGTGCGGATGCCGTGACACTGAACAATGCGGCAGCAGCGCAGGCGGAAATGACGGAAGCGAGGCGAAAAGCTGAAGGGCGATGCATAAAATTTCCTTCTGATGTGAGTTGAAGCTCTATTTTTGAAGTTCTATTTTAACAATGCACGCTTTTTTATCTCTTGATAAAAGTGTAAGTAAATGTACGCGTGGCGACAGATCGGCGCGCTGCGTATGTTGAGTTGATGCAGCGCTGAGGAGATGATTAACTCAGTGTTTGCTGTATGACCCAGGCGGGATCGTCGAGTGGCAGGTCGTGTCCAGCCTCAGGGTGGATGCGCAATTCGACCTGCCAGCGGTGAGCCAGAGTGGCGGAGCATTGCGGGCTGACCAGCACGTCCTTGGCGCCACCCAGCATCAGCAGCGGCACTTGCGGTGCCTGTGCGGGCGCGCGGTAGCGCATCGCGGCGACCAGTTGACGCAGGATGTTGCGGCGGCGGATAGGGTATTGCTGCGCGTAATGAACCCAGTCGTTGAGCAGTTGTTCTGCTTGAGGGGCATCGCTCTGATGGCTGGTCAGGCGCAGGATCAGTTCTTCGCGCTGGCGCTGTGAGCCTGTCAGCATGGTGCTGATGATGGCGGGATAGTTGGCCGGGCGCAGGCGCTGATAAAACGGGTTGTGCGGCGCGAGGCTGGTGTTGATCAGCACCATGCGTTGCAGCTCTTGCGGATAGCGTTCTGCCCATGCCACCGCGACCATGCCGCCGAGCGAGATGGCGAGCAGTTTGATCTTGCCTTTGACTTGCTGCTGAAGTTGTTGTTGAACTTGCCCGCGCGCCTGTTCAACCATCGCGCCTATGCTGGTGGCGCTGGCTTGCTGATATAAAGCGCCATTACCGGCAAAATCGAGGGTGATGATGCGTTCGTGCGGATGGGCTTGTGCAAACTGTTGCGTGAAGTTGCCCCAATGCCGTTGTTCGCGCATCAGGCCACGCAGCAGTACCCAGGTCATGGACGATACCAGCGTTGCACGGCGCGCTCTTGCAGGCGCAGGCGGGTCGGGCCTTGCGCCAGCCATTCCTGATGACCACAGGTGGCGCGCATTAAAAAATCCAGCCACGAAGTATGCCGCCGTAAAACACGGTGCAGGCGATGCTCTGCCACCGGATTGAACATGCCGTGACGCGAAAATAATTGACGCGGATTTTTTTTGACCCACAGCCACGAGCCCATTTCCAGCGTCAGCGGCAGAAAGGTTTTGCCGGGCTGTTCTTGTGATTGCAGGTACAGATAATCCCAGACATCGCCATGTGTGCGGTATTGCAGGCTTTGCGGCTCAAACAGGTAGCGATGATTCGGATGAGTTTGCTGGAACAGTTCTTCGAGCGACAAAATATCGGCCAGATGCGGAATCGGATGCACGCTGTGCGCATGCGGGAACCAGACGCGGTCGCGCAGGCCAAAGCCGGAATGGCAGTCGATCGCGATGCTGAACTGGCGCGATAATAATTCTTGCTGAACCGTGCGTACCAGAGCAATATTTTCAGCTTCCATGTCAGCGTCTGCCGGCCCCCGGTACCACGGCAAGTGTCTGCTGATGCGATGCCCGCCGAGCAGGAATGGCACTTTTTCGGTTGCTTCTACCGGCGCATTGCGCATCAGATCGACGCCATTCGGATTAGCGCGCGTTGACTGCCACATGCCGCCCGGATTCACCAGCGGCATAAAAACCAGCCGCACATCCTGCAGCATGTGTTGCAGGCTTTTATCCCATTTCAGACGGGTCAGTAATCCACGCAGAAAAGATAAAAGCACTTGCGAGCCTATACGTTCCAGCCCGTGGATACCACCAAAAAAACCTATCGCAGGCAAGGATGGGTCGGGATTGCCCAGTGCCAGTTTGTACACCGGAAAGCGCTTGTGCTGGACATCGATCTCGCACAGTACGTCAACCTCCAGATGCGGATGTCCGAGTTGAATAATGTGTTCGAGTTCTTTTAATTCAGGCAAGGCGGGCATGGAGGTGTGCTTGAAAATGGACTGTGCCATGCTAGGGGAGTGGCGGCAAGAATGCAAGAATATCCTTGCGCAGTGCACATGGATCAGACGCTGACGGCCGACGGCCGCAGGTGCTCAGAAAAATAGCTGCCGGGCGACGAACTGATGTGTTTTGTATCGCGGTATTTTTAGAAAAATATTACCGGGCGAAAAACTAGCGTTCGCGCTGCTGTTCTGGCTACAATGCCGCTCGCTGTGTTTTGCACCGGTCAACCCTTTTTCATCAGGAAAATTCATCATGGCAATGGACGTTATTGATTATCAGATTTTCGGCGACGACATGCAGTTTGTCGAAATTGAACTCGACCCGAATGAAGCGGCAGTTGGCGAGGCGGGTGCGATGTTTTACATGGAAGATGATGTGCAGATGGAGACGATCTTCGGTGACGGCTCCGCTGCGCAAAGCGGCATTTTCGGCAAACTGCTGGGCGCGGGTAAGCGTCTGGTGACTGGCGAATCGATGTTCACCACGGTGTTCATGAACGGCGGCAGACAAAAACGCAAAGTGGCTTTTGGTGCCGCATATCCCGGCAAAATCATTCCTATGGATCTGGCGCAACTCGGCGGCACTTTGCTGTGTCAGAAAGATGCTTTTTTGTGCGCGGCAAAAGGCGTCGCGCTCGGCATCGCATTTCAGAAACGTCTGGGCGCAGGTTTCTTTGGCGGTGAAGGTTTTGTACTGCAAAAGCTCGAAGGCGATGGCCTCGCATTTATTCACGCCGGTGGTGCGATCATAGAAAAGACTTTGCAACCCGGCCAAACCTTGCGCGTCGATAGTGGCTGCGTGGTTGCCTTTACGCAAGACATCGATTTCGATATTCAGTTTGTTGGCGGCGTGAAGACCGCCTTGTTTGGCGGTGAGGGCATGTTCTTTGCGACCTTGCGTGGTCCGGGCAAAGTCTGGCTGCAGTCGCTGCCGTTATCCCGCCTGGCTAACCGCATTGTCGGTGCGTCTAAAATCGGCGGTGGTAAAGGCGCAGAACAGGGTTCTGTGCTTGGTGGCATTGGCAATCTGTTTGAGGACGAATAAGTCGCTCTGACTGAATAAAGAAGCCGCCAACAGTCTGATCTGTTGGCGGCTTTTTTAATATTCATCAAATCAGCATCGTCGTTACATCAGCTTTCGCAGCATAACTGACTGGATGTGCGGGAACGATAATCGGTGATGAACTCATCAAAGCTACCGGTTTGCGATCGTTCCATTTCTTCCTGTTCCGCGACGGAGGCTCTGGCCAGTTCTTCGAAATAGCGACGTTCTTCCTCGCTTGGCGGGCGGGAGCGGAATTGTTCTGCCAGTACCTTGCTTTGTTTCAGAGCAAACTGATAAAACGAATTATTTTCGGCACGTATCGCAGCCAAAACTTGCGCCGATGGTGTCAGATCGGGGTTTTGTAATTTTTCGCGCTGCACCTGCAGAGAATCGGCATGCACATGATCGCTGCGTTGTGCATCCAGCAGTGCGGCTACCGGTGCAATTTTTTCTAATAATTCCAGCCCCCAGGTTTGCAGGGAAATTTCTTGCCCGCCATGACGCAGCATGAGACCAGGGCGACGTCCTTCTTTGACTGTCAGCGCAAAATTGCGGGTATTTTCCTCGCCTTCGGCCTGATTGGTCAGCGGGCTTTCATCCAGCGCACAGAACAATAAAAACGCATCCAGAAAACGCGAGGTTTCCAGATTAATCCCCAGCGGATCAAATGGATTCACATCCATACAACGCACTTCGACATATTGCACACCGCGTGCGCAAAGCGCTTCGATAGGGCGCTCGCCGGTGCGGATCACGCGTTTCGGGCGTATGGTCGCGTAAAACTCGTTTTCGATCTGCAGGATATTGGTATTGATCTGTACCCATTCACCGTTGACTTGCGTACCGATTTTTTCATACGCCGGATACGGTTTGCGAACAGCGATGGACAGGCTGCGCATGTAATCCATCAGGCTGTTATACGGCGGAACCAGACCATCCTGTGCGTTATTCTGATAACCCAGATCGCTCATGCGCAGGCTGGTCGCGTAAGGCAGATACAGCGTGTCTTCTGACAGGCTTTGTAACTGATGCGTACGGCCACGCAAAAACGATGTTGCCAGTGCTGGCGAGGCGCCGAACAGATACATCAGCAACCAGCTGTAACGTTTGAAATTGCGGATCATGGCAATGTAATTTTCTGACTGCACGTACATGGCGTCGCCGCTGGTGTTTTCCGCTTTTTGTAATACCTTCCAGATGTTTTCAGAAATTGAGTAGTTGTAATGAATACCGGCAATGCATTGCATGCTTTTGCCATAACGCAATGCCAGGCCACGACGATACACATGCTTGATCATGCCGATGTGCGAGTTGCCATACCAGGCGATCTGTATGTCTTTTTCGTCTGGCAAAGGACAAGGCATGGACTGGCTCCACAGCATTTCATCGCCCAGTTCGGTATAGGCGAAACGGTGAATCTGATCCAGTTTTTCCAATGCCAGCGAGATATCCTGTTCTGCCGGCGTGATGAATTCCATCAGCGACTCGGCATAGTCGGTTGTGATCTGCGGGTGGGTCAGCGTTGCACCCAATGCGGCCGGGTGTGGCTTCGGCGACAGGTGTCCTTCTGCATCAACGCGCAGGGTTTCGCGTTCTATACCACGCAAGCCCTGTCCGAGCAGAGGGCGGTACGTGTCGTGATCCAGTAGTGCCAGTCGTCGGTTTAACAAGTTGCTCACGAGAATTCCTTCTAAATTACGGTGTTTTGCATCATCTGCATCAATTTTCGAGCAAGCATAGCCGAAATTTGGATTTGGCATCGTGACCCGCATCAGTGTTTGCTTTTCAGCGATTAATGAATCTGAAAATAAAAAAGCAAAACATTGTAATTTTGGTTATATTGTAATGATGACGCTGAGAAATTGTAGGGTGGATTTATTGCAGGCATATTTTCCCGGGTGGAGTCTCTTGTTGAGTCTGTTTTTAGTTCCCGGCCGCCTTAATCATTATTCATGGGGAGTCAGTTAATGCAATTTGCTTACACGATTATTTACGTACCTGACGTTGCCGCTTCGCTCAGTTTTTTTGAAAAAGCTTTTGGTTGTCGTCGTCGCTTTTTAGATGATTCAGGCATGTATGGCGAACTCGATACCGGTGCAACCAAGCTGGCATTTGCGGTGCATGAAATGGGGACTTTTAATTATCCCGGTGGTCATGTTGAAGCCCATCAGTCTGCGCAACCACTTGGTTTTGAAGTCGCCTTTGTCACTGATGATGTAGCACAGGCACATGCGCACGCTTTGCAGAGTGGTGCCAGAGAACTCTCACCGCCTTCACAGAAACCGTGGGGACAGACGGTTTCTTACCTACGCTGCCCCGATGGCATCATGGTTGAGTTGTGCACGCCGTTGCCAGACTGAATTCGTGAACGACCGGCGCAAGGAAGTGCTTAAAAAACTTGCAGATCTGTGGCGATAGTACAGAATACAGTGCTGTCCTCATCGTAATTTTTCAGTCGGAGTCCGCCATGATGACCGTGCCTATTGTGATCGCGTTTGAAGCCTCGGGTTTTGGCAGAGGCAGTTATCCGGTTGAAGTCGGTTTTTCTCAACGTCACGGCGAAGGCTGGTGCAGCCTGATCCGGCCAGAACATGACTGGAATTTGTGGGACGAGATTGCTGCTGGTTTACACCAGATTCCACGTGAAATTCTGGTGGCGAATGGTAATCCCGCGCGGATAGTGGCCGAACAGCTTAATAGCCAACTCGATGGATATACCGTGTACACCGATGGCTGGGTGCATGATTACATCTTGATGGCACGTTTGTTTGAGGCGGCGGCGTGTTCACCGAATTTCCGATTAGCCGATCTGCGCGAAATCATTTCACCGCAGCAGGAATCCCTGTGGCAGGCAACCAAAATACAGGTCGAGGACGAACTCAATCTGGCGCGTCATCGTGCCAGCAACGAGGCGCGGATACTGCAATTGACATGGTTACGTACATTTGATGCTTGCCGCATCCTTCATTAATGAGCGCAACGCCTCATTTTTTGCGGGCGCGGGTTGTTGCAGAAACTAGCCATTTTCCTCCTTTAACATCGGCCTGACAGGCTAGATGTCGATTCCATGTATCGCCATTGCTTCCCGTAACTGATCTGCAGCGGCGGCAAAATTAAAATCATGTATGGCGGATGCAAGTGTAATAAAACGTTCACCTAGAGCTGCCCGCATCAGCGCTTCGTGCTGATCAAAGGTATCGCCGCTGGCAAAATCATCCGCCGCAAGTTCTGCGGCGAGACGAATGCTTATTTCACGCAATTCGCCTAGGTCAACAGCCACAGCGGCCTGTACTGACTCGGCTACCGGGAAGTGCTTATCGATTGCGCTAACGAGTTCCGCCAGCGAGCCTGGAACGAGTTTTAGTGTTGCTTGAATTTTCTCCTTCGGCTCTCTATTCCTGATGGACTGTTCAAGTGACTCGGCCATCGTGCGCAATTCTCCGGCACCAATTTGTCCGCATAAACCTTTGAATGTGTGTGCCAGGCGTTCCGCCAACACCAGATCGCCTTGTGTCATTGCTTCTGCCAGCCGCTCTGGAAAATCTTTCTGGCCGTCACTGAACTTGCGTAGTAAAGACGTGTACAGCGCTTCTTTTCCCAGCGCGTGATGTAAGCCAGCCTTCACATCAAGCCCGGCAACAGGCGCAATCGTGACAACGTCAGATTGCTTATGTGCAGGTTTGACGGTGGCGAGAGTCACTTCCCGCAGCGGTTTAATCCAGCGCCGCAGAGTTATCCATAACTGATCAGGATCGATAGGTTTGACGAGGTAATCATTCATACCGGCGTCGATGCAACGGTCACGGTCGCTTGCCATCGCATTGGCTGTCATCGCTATTATCGGCAACGCCGACCACTTTTCCTGCTTGCGAATTTCGCGGGTTGCGGTGACGCCATCCATGACCGGCATTTGCATATCCATCAGCACCATATCGTAGTCCTTGTCCTGATTGTTCAGCATATTCATCGCAATCGCGCCGTTATCAGCAATCTCGACCAGAAACCCAGCCTGATGAAGCAGTTCCATCGCGACTTCCTGATTCAGTTCATTGTCCTCAACCAGTAAGATGCGGGCACCGGTAATCGCTGCCAGATCGGTTCCTGGCGCTGGATGTTCTGCCGAGCGCAACTGGCTGGTCTGGGTGGTGCCGAGGATGCGCATTGTGGTGTCGAACAAGAGTGACGAAGTCACAGGCTTGATCAGAACATCATCGATTTTAGCATCGTCCGCCGCCTTCATAACTTCATCGCGACCATAGGCTGTGATCATCACCATGTGCGGCGCATTCGTCGGCATGCTCTCGCTGATTTTCCTGGCGGTGGCAATACCGTCCAGACCGGGCATCTGCCAGTCTAGAAACACAATTTCATAGGGCTCGCCTGCGTTTGCGGCGCGTACAATTTCGGCGATACCGGCTAACCCTGAAGGCGCGAGTGAAACCGCAAACGACATGTTGCTTAACATGTCGCCAATCACTTCGCGGGCGTGATCGTTATCATCAACCACCAATACACGGCGGCCACGCAGATCCGGTGCCGGTAGCAATTGTTGTTGTTTTCCCTCGCGATGACCAAGCGGTACAGTGAACCAGAAAGTGGATCCTGTTCCCATTTTGCTGTCGACGCCAACCTCGCCGCCCATCAGGCTGACCAGTTGGCGCGAGATGGCCAGTCCCAGACCAGTGCCACCATACTTGCGGGTTGTGGAGGAGTCGGCTTGCTCAAAACTTTGAAATAAGCGGTTACGTTGTTCCTCATTCAGACCGATGCCAGTGTCGCTGACTGAAAAATTGAGAATCAGCTCGCGGGACGAAGCACGCGCAACGGCAACCCGGATCGCGATATTGCCTTGCTCAGTAAACTTGACGGCATTATTGGCATAGTTAATCAGCACCTGACCGATACGCAATGGATCTCCGATCAGGCTGTGAGGAACGTCTGCATCAATTTCCAAGATCAGTTCGAGGTTTTTGGCGGCTGCTTTTTCGGAAATTAACCCGATCACATTTTCTAATACCTGATCCAGCTCGAAATCGATGGATTCGACAGCCATCTTGCCAGCCTCTATCTTCGACAGATCCAGAATGTCGTTGATGATGCCGAGCAGATGCTGGCTCGACCACTGTATCTTTTTCATGTAATCGCGCTGGCGTGGCGTCAATTCAGTCTTCATCGCCAGATGTGACATCCCGATAATGGCATTCATTGGTGTGCGGATTTCATGACTCATGTTGGTGAGAAAATCCGATTTCATGCGCACTGCGTTTTCAGCCAGTGTTTTGGCCGCGCGCATTTGTTCTGTGGCGGCACGTTCGGCGGTAACGTCCTCGAAGACCACAACGTTGCCGCGCGTCGGATCAGCCGGATCAATCGCCCGGCTGAAGGTGCGGCACCAAAGCGAGCTGCCATCTTTGCGTAACAGATTCATCTCGCGGACATCGATTTTTCCATGCAGGATGTTCGGATAAATCTGATTGCCTGCGTTAATGTAGGCATTTTCATCATGGAACCAGATGCGGGTTGATTGTCCGATTTGTTCGCCGAAGGCATATCCCAACATTTCATCCATGCGCCGGTTGCAGCGCATGATGATTCTGTTTTTGAGCAAGACAATTCCGGTACTCGCCGCATCAAACAGCGCGTCCCGCTCGTGTATCGTGGTATTCAATTCGGCGGTTCGTATATCAATCAGTTGCTCAAGGTGTTCACGATGACGTTCAAGTTCATCGAGCATCGCCTTTTTCTCGGTGATGTCTTCCTTGATTGCAAGATAGTGCGTTATTTCGCCATCGGGTTGACGTATTGGTGCAATGTTGGCGAACTCCACATATTCGCTTTGATCTTTGCGCCGGTTGACGAGCTCGCCACGCCAGATTTCACCGCGCGAAAGCGTCGCCCACATGTCGTCGTAGGTTGACTGTGGTGTACGCCCGGATTTGAGGACGCGGGGATTGATGCCGATGGCTTCTTCTTTTGTGTATCCTGTGTTGCGCTGAAAAGCATCATTGACATATTCGATTCTGGCATCGATATCGGTAATGACGATACTTTCCGGGCTTTGCTCGACCGCAAGAATCAATTTACGTAATTGATTTTCCTGTTGCTTCCTGACGGTAATATCCTCTTTGATCGCAACATAATGGGAAATACTGCCATCCGGCTGCCGTAGCGGCACAATAATCGCCGCTTCTATCTGTTCCCGCCCCGCGCGATCGAGGTTGATGAATTCGCCATGCCATGTCGTGCCGTTTGTCAACGCCTGCCACATGGAATCATAGACTGTCGCCGTTGTTTTACCTGACTTGAGCAAGCGGGGGTTTTTGCCGATCACATCTTCGCGTGTGTAACCGGTATTGCGGGTGAAGGCATCATTCACATACTCAATGCGGCAATCCAGATCGGTGATGATAATGGAGTTGGGGCTTTGTTCAATGGCCAGCGACAGTTTTCGTATTTCTGCCGCGACTGCCTTCTCAGCAGTAATATCGCGCCAGATCGCCACCAGATAGTCGCGCTCTTTTTGCCGAATTGCCTTGACGTTGACACGAACCTCGATGACCGAGCCATCTTTGCGCCGATGACGATTTTCGAACTCCACTCGACCGTGGTCTGCGACGTTTTGCCTGAGCGCGGCGAATTTTTCTTCAGTGTCCATCGTTGCCTGCGTATCCGTCACGCGCATGCTGAGCATTTCTTCGTGCGTATAACCCAGCAGTTTGCAGCTCGTTGCATTTGCTTCGATAAAGCGCAGGGTTTTCATGTCCACGAGTTCAATGGCATCCGGTGCTTCAGCAATGACAGTGTCAATCAGTGCCTGCCGATCCGCTTCCTCGGCAGCGATACGGTGCCGCTCGACGGCAGCGGCCATGTGGGTCGCGATGGCTTCCAGCAGGAACTGTTCTTCGGGAATAAATGGCGCTCCCGCATCGGCAGGCAGCGTTGCGGTGTACACGATGGAGACCCGCGCATTTTGCCCCTGAATTCCAATGAAAGAGGTACTCAGGCGTTCCCCTGTTGCTTGCCTACCGTAATGCTTGTCACCGCAATCGATGAATCCTGTTGCCATATCGGGAAAGCGCATCGCCGCTGGCAGCCGCGCTGCGACTAAATCAAACATACTCTCAATCGCGATGTCGTCGCGGACAGTGATACGCAAGATATCGAACAGGCATGAAAGCTCTTTCATACGCTCACCAAGATCATACTGTGCTTGGCGGTGCGCCAGACTGGTCTCGCGAAAGGCAAGCACGGCACGCGCCAGATCACCCAGCAGACTGCCTCTTTTTTCTGCGATGACTTGTACGTCTGGCAGCGATTTCGGGGTCAGAACACCTTCTGATAAACCATCCAGAGCAGATGTCAGCATCGACAAGCGACCAGTCAGGCGCATGATCAGGCGTAGCCATATCACGATCAGCATCAGTATCAGCAAGCCGCCGATCACAATATTCCGGATCGCATGTGTCTGAAAGTTTTTTTCCCGTGCCGCACTGCGTTGTGCCATCTGATCGTTGAGGCTGGCCGCGACGATGCGCACTTGTTGCGAGATATGTTGCTGACTGAGGGTTGCCTGATACGTATGGCTCATCGCACTGGACGTATCGGTTACGGCCAACTTTGTCGCCGCAAGGACAGCGTCGCGATAATCCTGAAAATTTTTCTGCAAATCCCTTAGGTTCTTCTCATCCACCGCTTCTTTTGCTGCTACCAGCTGTTGTTCCATTTCGGTCAACTGCTTTGCCAGTTGCTGATGAATACGGCTGGCAACCGCCTCATCAATCTTCTGCAAACGGGCTTGCTCTATCAGCGTGGCGAGCTGAACCTGAATCGCTGTGATGCCATTGTTGATATTCCTGTTGAGTCTCAGTTTTCTTTGATCCTCGGCTGTTTCGGCAAGCGCGGTCTGATGTTCCTTGTTTAGTTCGCGGAAGGACAGCAGATTAAGCGTGCCTGCCAACAGCACAAACAGTGCTACCGGCAAAAAAAAGCCCATTATGTAAGGTAGCATCGGGCTACGTAAAAGCTTCATTTGTAATCCTGACGTCATTGATGAAATGTCTCAGCACTTACTGCAATCCCGACAAACTCTGTGGTGTTGACCTATGACCGACCGCCGCGACTAATCTGAGTGATGGCCGGTGTTGTCGGATAAATTTTCGTTGAAGTCTTTCTGACTCAGCTTTGCTCTGTGACAGGGTCAGCGTATCGCGCAGCAATCTCGGCAAAGCGTTCGCGGCAAGCGACAAAAGCATCAACGACCGCTGGATCAAAGTGCTTACCCTGGCCATCCATGATGATTTTTGTTGTCTCGTCGAGCGTCATTGGTGGTTTGTAAACACGGCGTGTCATCAGTGCATCAAAGACATCTGCCAGCGCCATCAGGCGTGCCGAAACCGGAATCGCGTCACCGGCAAGACCGGCGGGATAGCCGCTGCCATCCCATTTTTCCTGATGACTCAGAGAAATTTCGCGAGCTACCTTGAGAAACGCAAACGCACTACCTGCAATTTCTTCCATAGCGCCATCGGCACCAGCTAATGCCTGCTCCATTGCCTTGGTAATCGCATCGGCACCGATCGTCGTATGTGTTTTCATGATCTCGAATTCCTCCACAGTGAGACGACCCGGTTTGAGGAGGATCGCATCCGGTATGCCAACTTTGCCAAGATCGTGCAGCGGCGCTGCTTTGACAATCATGTTAAGTCTGGGGCCTGCCAGCGCATCGCGGAAACGTTCGTGCTCAGCCAGATTTCGTGCCAGCAAATCCACGTATATCTGGGTCCGCACGATGTGCTGACCAGTCTCGTTATCACGCGCTTCAGCAAGACAGGCGAGTGCCCGTATACTCAAATCCTGTATCAGCAGGTTTTCGCGCATACGGCGTGCCACCTCGCGTTCTAGCCAGTCGTTTTCATTGGCAAGGCGATCGCGTGCGCGCTTGAGTTCCAGTTGCGTATGAACGCGCGCCAACACGATAGAAGGATTGAATGGCTTGGTAATGTAATCAACCGCACCGAGTTCGAGACCAAATTCTTCGTTTTCCGCAGTCGCCATGGCGGTGATGAAGATGACGGGTATGTTTTTTGTATTTCCGTTAGCGCGCAGATGGCGTAATACTTCATAGCCATTCATTCCGGGCATCATCACGTCCAGCAGAATGAGATCAGGGCGAGGGTCAGAGTCGGCTGCATGCAAAGCCCGTTCACCGGAGTTGGCGGCACGGATGTGGTAGTCCTGTTTCAGGAGTTCTCCCAGCACCTTGATGTTTTGTGGGGTATCGTCGACGATCAGAATGGTGGTGGGTGACGCAGAGTCCGAAAGGGAACTTTGCGGTATGCTTTCATGCATGACATTATTCTCTTATTGTGACTGGCGATTGTAGGAGCCCCGAAACCAGTATATCTGAGATGCTATGGTCTGGAAAGCGGTGCATCTGCAGCGTTTTATCGACTACCTGACTACCTTTGATGTTGATGCGCAAGACAATTTTTCGCTGTATGTTTTCCCATCGGCATGAATATTTCCCCCCTCCTGTCTGCCGTTTCTGCATTTCATTCCTGGGTTTTGACACGCTGTCGCATGAACATCGCTTCGTGCTGAATAAATCCGTATTCTGTTTCCATCGTATCCGGAAACAGAATCAGGGAGGGAACATAGCATGACTAAAACCGATTATATGAATGCACTCAAGCTGGCTCTGCAAGATTTGCCGGGAGATATTCAGGAAGAGCTGTTGTGGACGTATGAGGGAAAGTTTATTGATGGCATGGTTGCAGGAAAAAGTGAGCAGGAAGTCATTGCCCAGCTACCTGCACCCGCGCTGGTTGCCATCCAGCAAAAAGCAGCAATACATCTTCGTCAGTTTAAAAACAAAGTTAGTGTCGGTAACCTCGCACGCTTAACTGTTGCTTTGCTTGGACTGGCGATTTTCAATCTGCTGATGCTGATTCCTGCGCTGTTCTGTTTCGCCATGTTAAGCAGTGCATTTATTACGGCATTGTCTTTGTATTTCGCGGGCATTTTGCTGACCGCTGGCGGTATTACAGGCGTTGATGAATTGCATATCCATGACACGCCGTATCAGCTTGTTATTGGTCACTCGCCTGTGACTGCAGATCGTCAGATAAATAATCAAGCCCGGGTCGATATTTCAGCGTCCGGGATTCAGGTCAATGGTGAATCTGTTGCGGAAGATGAGCAGCAGACAAAACGACTCCGGATCGCGGAGCCGGTCGATATCCAGATTAATCTCGGCAAACAACTTGATCTCTACGATGTATTCAAAGGTATCGGCATGATCATAGGATCGGTGGCTTTGCTGATGTTGAGTATGTTTCTGACCGGGCTTAGTTTCCGTGGATTCAGACAGTATCTGCGCTGGAATTTTTCGCAACTCAGACTCACCCCGGTGACCTGAGTCAATGCAAAATCTGATGAATATCATTCCCCCGTTACTGTTACTAACAGCGATTAACCAGAACGACTGAAAGGATTAGGAAATGAAATACATACTTCGCACAGGAGCAGGCATGCTGGTGCTGGCAATCATCCTGACCGCTGCTTCGGCTTTTATCATGCAAGCACATGCCGCTACCACGTTGAAAGAAGCTGCTGCCGGTAATTTTTTTTCCAGTGACAGCAACGATACCCGCCCGGTGACAGCACAGGTCACGCAAGTAGTGTTAAGTGGGCCGATTGATTTGCTGTTGCGCTCGTCTGCCGTTCCATCTTTGTCGGTGAAGGGCGACCCTAAGGTGGCTGGACGGGTGACCACCAAAATTGAGGGCAATACTTTATACATTGCAACGCGCGGCATTTTTATCATTTTAGGTAAGTACGAACCTATCAAGGTGGAACTGAATTTACCCGTGCTTGAAAAATTACAGTTGTCTGGCAGCGGCGAGACGAACGTCAAAGGCTTTAAAGGAAAGAGGCTGGAGTTCAGTATGCGCGGTTCCGGCGATCTGATATTTGACGGCGATTTCACTCAGATACAGGGCGGGATGAGTGGAAGTGGCGACTTAAATTTATCGCTGGCGAATAGTGAGCAAGTCATGTTAGGCATGCAGGGGTCAGGTGATGCGATGTTAAAAGGTCAGAGTGCTGCACTGACTGTCAAATTATCGGGTTCCGGAGACTTACATGCGGAAGCGTTGAAAGCGAAGCAGGTGTTCATAGAATCACGGGGTTCGGCAGACAGCAAGATTTTTGCGACTGAAGAGGTGAATGCGCGTCTGATGGGGAGCGGTGATCTGTCGGTACAGGGAAATCCGCTGCGGAGAAATGCTGAACGACTGGGTTCGGGCGACATTATCTGGCGATAAAAGTTGAAAACATCCGAAAAGTGTTGCAAATTGAACTCAAAATTTGCCTTGTTTTAGTGCGAAACAAAATTTTGAATGGTGCATTGAATTTTATGTAATTCAAAATATTGTTTAGTTGCCTGTATAAAAAATTAAATTGTATTTCGTCAGACTTGGTATTGAAACTCTATTTATCTCGAAAAAATTTCTGCAATAATCGTTTCGGAAATGTAAATATTTGTTTCAATTTGATTGATGCAACAACAAGTAACAGCGTAACTCAGCGTAAACAGACTGTTTCCTTGTATCAGAGACAGTCGTGCTGGTGAGTTTCGCATGATCCCTGTTGTTGCCATCTGGAAAAGATGAAACGCCCATCTGCGCAATCCTTGCGCAGTTTCGTTTTTAACCTGACCAACCAAGAACCATGACTGCTAAGCTAAGTAAATGCCTGACCGTGTTATTTGTTGTGTTTAGTTTCATCACTGGCGCGACAGCCCAAGAAAACCCCGTGCAATTCATGAGCCGTGCCAACGCTAAAGTGGCTCGCGCCGCCGCTTTAAAAAACCGCTGGGAAGGGCCGGTGGATGGCCCAAAGATACACAAGAAAAAGAAAATTATTTTTATTGCCGGTGATATGAGTGATGCAGCGATTGCAGGTGTCTTTCACGGTGTCCGTGAAGCCAGTGCGGCGGGTGCCTGGGAGACATTGTCGATTGATTGCCGTGGTCGCTGTAATCAGGGCGCAGCCATCATTTCTCAGGCAATCGATATGAAGGCGGATGGCATTATTCTGGCGGGTGTCGATGTCGCGACACAGGCCAAAGGAATCGCGGCAGCGGCAAAAGCGAAAGTACCTGTCGTTGGCTGGCACGCCTCTGTCAAGAGTGGTCCGACTGATGGTTTGTTCACAAATATCACTTCGAATCCAAAAGAAGCTGCGCAAGTAGCGGCCTTATTTACGGTCGTCGATTCGAACAGCAAAGCTGGTATCGTCGTTTTCACCGATTCCAGCAATCCCTATATGGCAGCCAAGTCGGCGGCAATGATAGAAGCGATCAAGCAATGCGACGGCTGCCGTATCCTCAGCGTCGAAGACGTACCGCTTAATGACGCGTATCTGAAAATGAAAGGTGTGGTGGAAAGTGTCGTCAAACGTCACGGTGCGAAATGGACGCATGTAATGGCAGTTAATGACTTTTATTTTGATTTGTTGGATGCCTCAAGTATCGCGCCATTGGTGGCGTCCAACAAACTCACGGGAATTTCTGCCGGTGATGGCTCTGCGACTGCCTACCGTCGTATCCGTAGCAAAGGAATACAAAGTGGCACGGTTCCTGAGCCTCTGACTATGCATGCGTGGCAACTGGTCGATGAACTTAACCGTGCATTCTCAGATCAGCCAGCCAGTGCGTTTGTGACGCCGGTACATCTGGTGACATCGCAAAATATCGCCTATGACGGTGGCGAGAAAAATACCTTTGATCCCGCCAACGACTATCGCAGTCATTATCAGCATATGTGGGCGAAATAGCTCGCAAGTACAGAGGCGTATCATTACGCCATCAATAAAAAAGGCAGCTCACGCTGCCTTTTTTATTATTCATCGATTTTTTTACATCAATCAATCACCCATAGTTTGTGCGCATCCAGCTCCAGGCGGGCGTGAGCAAACAAAGCATCGATTTGCGCGGCTTCAGCGGCGAGTGTCGCATCAATCGCATTACGACGGATTTGCAGTGTATCGCTGAGTGAGACTTCGCCCAGCTTATAGGCGGCCAGCGCCGTTGTTGCCTGCGCCTGGCTTTGCTGCTGTACTGCGTGCATGGTTTGCCAGATCGTATACTGCTTTTGACTTTCCGATACCACGCGCTGCGCTTCACGCGTTACTTTGAGCCGGGTGAACTGATATTTTTCTTCCGCCATTTTTGACTTCAGCGCCGCTGCACTGGCATCCGCTTTGCGGGCAGAACCTGATAAGGGGATAGAGATGCTGATGCCGTAAATGCGTTCCTGCCCGCTGCGCTCGCGCGCTGCGCGTATGGCCACGGTCAGGTCGGGCATCGTTTCGGCAGCAATTCTCGACGCCTGTAATTTTGACAGCGCCGCTTCTGCTTCGGCCAGTTCCAGCTCATGATTATCGTCCATGATCTGATCGACCCAATAGCTATGGCTTTGTTCTGTTTTCAAGGGCACCGGCAGTTGTGGCAGCTCGCTGATCTGCAGCCCTGAATACAAGGTTGCCAAGGCCTGTTTCTGCTGTTCTTCACGCAGTTGCGCTTGCTGCAATTGGGCTTCCACCCGTTTTGCTTCGGTATCTGCCAGCATCAGTTCCAGTCTGGCAGCGTCACCCGCTTTCACGCGTTTTTCTGCCATGCTGCGCAGTTGTACCGTGATATCGACTTGCTCTTGCAGGCGTTGGCGATAGGCGACCGCGCGCAAGGTGTCGAACCAGTCGTTGAGTAAGCTGCGACCCGCTTCATGCCAGCTGTCGGCATACGACAGTTGTGCCATATCGATGGTTTTGTCGCCGATGGCGGCATCTTTACTGGCTTTACCAAACCAGCGCAATGGCCGTTCTATGGCGATTTCCTGATCGCGTAAGCTGTCGCCATTTTGTTCGGTGCGGCGTGCTTGCGAGACCCGCATAACCCATTCGTGGTTACCGGCTTCCAGACGTTGCTTGCTGGCCTGTGCGAGTTCTTTATTCAGTGTGCCGGAACGCAGTTGTGGTAGATTTTCCAGCGTTTTTCTTACCACTTGCTCCGGCGGCAGAATGGCAGCGATATCTGCTGGCGTTGCCGGAGGCAACACATTGGTCGCTCCTGCGATGGCCGAATAACTGGCGATACTGATCAGAGCCAGACGCATGGCGGTAGGTAAGATGTTGTTCATGACAGTCTCCCGAATTGCAAAACGGGGGTAATCCAATAGCTGATGTCCTGGCTTTTGATTTCCAGCGACAATTCTTTTAACAGCTGGCGCAGTTTTTCCTGCTCGCCGACGACCAGGAACAGCTTGCGTTTGCAGCGCCCCTGCACCTGTTCCATGGAACTCAGCAGATTGGCGCCTTGTCCCATGCCTTGTGCTGCGACGATAGTGAAGCCGCTCGCCAGCCCCGGGCGGAGTAATAAGAAGTCAGCAACCTCGTCTTCGAGTGTCACCGGGATCGCCAGATTCAGCAGGGCATCCATGTTTTTTTCAGATTGAGTCATGCCATATCCGTTCAGTTTTGTTTCGCGCGTTTGTCGGTGGGAATGCCGAAACGCTGAAATAGTATCGGTAACAGGATCAGGGTCAGCAGCGTCGCTGACACCAGACCGCCGATCACCACGATCGCCAGCGGTTTCTGGATTTCAGAACCCGGGCCGGTCGCCATCAGCAAGGGAATCAGACCAAAACCCGTGATGCTGGCGGTCATCATGACCGGGCGGAAGCGCCGTAATGCGCCTTCAGAAACCACTTCTTTGAGGGCAATACCGCGCGCCACAAGTTGATTGAAATAGCTGATCATGACCAGACCATTGAGCACCGCAATCCCCATCAGCGCAATAAAGCCGACCGACGCAGGTACCGACAGATATTCGCCAGTGACTGCCAGAGCAATCACGCCACCCAGCAACGCAAACGGAATATTCACGAACACCAGCAAAGCCTGACGTATGCTGTGCAGGGTCGTGAACAGCAGCAGGAAAATCAGTGCCAGTGCGACCGGCACTACCACCGCCAGCCGTGCGGCGGCCCTTTGTTGATTTTCAAATTGTCCGCCCCAGCTCAGACGATAGCCCGCTGGCAGCTTGACCTGCTGCGCCACTTTTGCTTTCGCTTCATCAACGAAGCTGACCAGATCGCGATCACGTACATTCGCTCTGACGACAGTCAGGCGCGAGGAATTTTCGCGTTCGACTTTGACCGGTCCTTCAACCGTGCGCAGACTGGCAACTTGCGACAACGGAATAGACAGATTGTCGGTCACAGGCAAACGCAATTGCTGGAACAGTGAAGGTGATATCTGCATCTGATCGCTGCCGCGTATCAGTAAAGGCAGACGTTGCCCTTCCTGTATCACGACGCCGCTGATCTTGCCTTCCACCAGCGTACGCAAGTCATTTTGTATCTGCTCGACGCTGAGGCCTAATCTGCCTGCGGCTTCGCGGTTGATATCGACTTGCAGGTATTGCACGCCCTCGTTCTTGACGCTGAGTACATCCTGGCTGCCACTGACGCCAGAGACGACTTTCACGATCTGTTCTGCCAGCCCACCCAGAATCTGAGTGTTCGGGCCATAAATTTTAATCGCCAGATCACCGCGCACACCTGACAACATCTCGGATGTACGCATTTCGATCGGCTGCGTGAAACTGAAATTCACCCCGGAAAATTCCATCGTCACTTTACGTAACTGGTCGATGAGTTCGTCTTTGCTTTTGACCTTCCAGCTGGCGCGTGGCTTCAGTACCAGAAAGGTATCGGTTTCATTGAGCCCCATCGGGTCCAGACCGAGTTCATCGGAACCCGCGCGGGCGACAATGCTGGTCACTTCCGGCACTTTTTCCAGAATACGCTGTTGTACCGCCATGTCGATGCGGGCGGATTCCTGCAGATTGATCGACGGCAGTTTTTCTATCTGCATGATGATGTCGCCTTCGTCCAGAGTCGGCATGAATGACTTACCGATGAACGGAAACAGACAGGCGGTCAGCAGCAGGGCGGCGACGGAGGCAAATGCAACTTTGCGTCCGTTGACCAACGCCTTCGTCAGGGTGGCGCGGTACATCGCTTCCAGCTTCAGTACCAGTTTCGGGGTTCCGCTATGGCCGTTTTTGAGCAGGAAAGATGACAGCACAGGAATTACCGTCAGCGACAAAATTAATGACGATGCCAGTGCAAAAATAATCGTCAGTGCGACTGGTATGAATAATTTTCCTTCCAGTCCTTGCAGCGACAACAGCGGTAAAAACACAATCATAATCACCAGCATACCGGCGGTTACTGGTACCGCGACTTCCTTCACTGCGCGATAAATCACATGCAGGCGGCCAAGTTTAGGCTGACCGTGGTCACCACTGTGCGCTTCAATATTTTCGACCACGACAACGGCGGCATCGACCAGCATACCAATCGCAATCGCCAGCCCGCCGAGTGACATCAGATTGGCGGTCAACCCGAAACTTTGCATCAGCAGGAAAGTACCGAGTGCGGATAAAGGCAGGATGCAGGCCACGACCAGCGCCGAGCGTACATTACCGAGGAACAGGTATAGCAACACCACGACCAGGATGGTTGCTTCTGCAAGCGCTTTGGTGACAGTGGAAACTGCACGTTCGACCAGATTGCCGCGGTCATAAAAAGGCTTGATGGTCGTGCCTGCCGGCAGCGTCTGATTGATCGTGATCAGCCGTTCGCGAATGTTATCGACAACTTGCTGCGCATTCGCACCACGCATTGCCAGTACCAGTGCCTCGACCGCTTCGCCTTTACCGTCTTTCGTGACGGTACCGTAGCGGGTCAGCTGACCGATTCTGACTTTCGCCACATCGCCGACTTTGATTGATACACCATCTCTTTGAGCGATGGCGATCGCCCGCACATCGTCGAGTGTGCGGATGTTGCCATCACTGCGCACCAGCAAGGATTCTTCACCTGAGGATAAGCGGCCTGCACCGTCGTTACGATTATTCGCTTCCAATGCCGCCTGCAATTGCGTGAGCGAGATGCCACGCGCAATCAGTGCATCGGTATCAGGCACGATCTCAAAACTCTTGACCATACCACCGAGCGAATTGACATCCGCGACACCGGCGATATTGCGCAATTGCGGACGTATCGTCCATTCCAGCAAACTGCGTTTTTCCATCAGCGACAACGGGCCTTCAATGGTGAACATGAAAATTTCACCGAGTGGCGTGGTGATCGGTGCCAGACCACCGCTGACGGACGCTGGCAAATCTTTCATTACATTGCTGAGGCGTTCACTGACTTGCTGGCGCGCCCAGAAAACATCGGTGCCATCCTGAAAATCGAGTGTGATATCGGCAATTGCATATTTGGATTGCGAGCGTAGTATCGCCTGTTTAGGAATGCCCAGAAGTTCCTGCTCAATCGGCGCAACGATACGCGCTTCGATTTCTTCCGGGGTCATGCCCGGCGCTTTCATGATCAGTTTGACCTGCGTCGTCGACACATCCGGAAAGGCGTCGATAGGCAAGCCCTTAAAGGCCTGATAACCGGCCGCAATCATCAGTATGCTGGCAACGATGATCAGCAGACGCTGAGCGAGTGAAAATGCAATCAGTCGGGATAACATTATTTAGCTCCGCCTTCGTCAGCGCCAAGTCCGGCTCGTGCGCCTTTCAACTGAATAATGCCCTGTGTGGCAATCTGGCTGCCGACTTGCAATTTCGGATTACTGCTATTGACCCAGGCATGTTGTCCGACTGTGCTTAATAGCTTGACTTTGACTGCTTCAAATCCCTGCGCATTTTTGACGAAGACATAGTGTTCGTTTTTACTCTGGATCAGGGCTTTCGTTGGGACACCTATGCTATTGGGCGGTATCACGCCGCTCTGGTGACGCGCATCAACGAATTGATTGAGTTTCAGACATTGATTGCCATCGATGACTTGCGTGCGTATC
This sequence comes from Undibacterium sp. 14-3-2, assembly GCF_016595265.1. Lineage (NCBI taxonomy): Bacteria > Pseudomonadati > Pseudomonadota > Betaproteobacteria > Burkholderiales > Oxalobacteraceae > Undibacterium > Undibacterium sp. 14-3-2. The sequence goes on along the minus strand of NZ_JAENGS010000003.1, from coordinate 368,810 downwards.
AGTGTGGTCTGGTTACCGCTCTGAATCTGGGACGAGATGGCGGTGACTTTGGCACTGGCGCAGTTATTCACCTGCATCAGGTCGCCGATACGGATGCTGGATGCCTGCTGGGCCGATGCCTGCAATTCGACCCAGAATGCGCCGTCTTTGCTGATGCTTGCGATCGGTGTTCCCGCCTCTATGCGTTGCCCGGGTTTGACATTGATTTCAGTCAGTATGCCGTTACTGTTGGCGCTGATTCTGAGCACCGACGTCAGATTCTGATTACTGAGTAACTGACGAATCTGGGTCTCGCCCATGCCGGCGCTGCGCAGCGCCTGATAGCGTTCTCTGGCAGCGACATCGGCCTGTATCGCCGCGGCACGACTGTCTTGCAGACGGCTTTGGGCGATGATGCCTTCGTTGAATAAGCCTTCATCCCGTTCGCGTTTTTCTTTCGCCAGTCTGGATTGAGTGGCGAGTTGTACGTATTCACGCTGCATCTCCATCAGTTGCTGGCTGAAGATAGTCACAATCGGATTACCGCTGCGTATCGGCTGCATAGACTGATGCTGCACTTCCTGCACAACGCCGCTGACCATGCTACTGATCATGCTGACTGCATTGGGTGGTGCCACGACCGTACCGGATAAATGCTGACCTTCGGCCGCACTTGCTTTGCCGTCGCTTTTGGCGGTATCTGCTGCAATCGCTGCTTCGGTTTTGATTCCCGCGCGCAGTATCTGCTCGTTTGTCAGTTTGATCTGGTTATTGGTTTCTGCGACTGCCGCACCACAGCTCAATAACGCTGACAATGTACAGAAAATCAGTTGTTTGCGGACGCCGCTACGGTGTTGCAGTTGTCGTTTTTTCGTGATCATCATGATGTACCCTTGGCTTGAATAGACGTATTCTGGAATGAATATCTTAAGAACTCCTTAACAACTCGCCGTTACAATGCATTCGACAGTTACAGGAGGCCACAGGAGGTATGCAATGCGCATATTATTAGTTGAAGATGATCCCCAATTAGGTCGGGCGACACAAATCGGGCTGGATCAGTCCGGTTATGCCGTTGACTGGGTGCAGACAGCGGATAGCGCCTTATCTGCGGTAAAAACACATGACTATGCTTGTATTCTGCTCGATCTCGGCTTGCCTCAGGTGGACGGCATGGTGGTGCTGACGCGGCTGCGGGCATCAGGATTTGCCGGAGCGATACTGATCGTCACAGCACGCGAACAGATTGCAGATCGTGTCGCAGGCCTTGATGCCGGCGCTGATGACTTTATTATAAAACCTTTCGATCTCGATGAACTCGCGGCGCGTATCCGTTCTGCATCACGCCGTAGCGGCGGGCGTACGCGCGAAGTGATTCATCATGGTGACATTGTGATGGATATTGCCGCTCGCTCGGTCACGGTGAAGGCGGTTCCTGTCGTTCTCACCGCCAAGGAGTTCCGGGTGTTGCTGATGTTATTTGAACATCTGGGTCGGGTGCTCACCCGCGAACAACTCGAAGAAACGCTGTATAGCTGGGGCGAAGAAATCGAAAGTAATGCAATTCAGGTACACATTCATCATCTGCGCAAAAAACTTGGTAAACACCTGATCCGCACGATACATGCCGTGGGCTATGTGATTGATAAGCCCGGTGCAACTGCGCCAGAGGAGGCGCAATGAATATGAGCTTGCCCGCGCGCTGGTCGCTGCGCCGCACTTTATTGGCGCTGGTACTGACGCTGACGGTCAGTATCTGGTGCTTCAGCGCCGTGGTTGTGTATCTGGATGCCGATACCGAAAGCCGCGAATTGTTTGACCAGTCTTTATCCGAAACCGGACATTTACTGCTGGCACTGGCTGATCACGAACTCGAAGAACATGTGGAAATGGCGGCGCCGACTCTGACCGAAATACATGATGGCAAACACAGCAAATATCTGTTGTTTCAGATCTGGGACGGGCAGCATCGCCTGATCTATCGCAGCGCTGGGGCACCGGAAACGGCGTTCACGTCCTTATCGCCGGAAAGCGATAATCAGTTTGGCTGGATACGTATGGAAGGGCAGGAATGGCGCACATACAGCAGCTGGAACGCGCGTCAGAATATGCAGATACAAGTCGCCGAACCGAGTAGTCACCGCAAGGAAATCAGCAGCCGTTTTGCGTATAAATTAATGTTGTTCGCCTTGTTGGTGGTGCCATTACTTGTCGTCGGCTTGTGGTGGAGTGTGAACCGCGTCTTCCGTAGTCTGCAAACGGTGGCGAACGAGGTTTCTCAGCGTATGCCGGGAGATTTGCATCAGTTGAACCTGCGTGGTGCGCCGACAGAAATCCATCCTTTGCTGCATGCGATTAACCGGCTGTTTGAACGCGTCAGCCAGACGCTGGAACGGGAACAACGATTTACTGCCGATGCCGCGCATGAGTTGCGCACACCGCTGGCGGCCATTAAAACCAATCTGCAAGTCATACAGCGCGCACGTAACGATGATGAGCGGGCAGAGGCCGCAGCGGGCTTAGGCACCAGCGTTGATCGTGCGACCCGGCTGGTCGGGCAATTGATGACGCTGGCAAAGCTGGAGCCACCCTACGACAAAAACCTGGTATTGCAAGAAACCGATCTGGCGAATTTACTGCAACCGCAAATCGCAGGTTGGCAGACGCAGGCAGAAAAAGCGCAAATCAGCTTCAGCGCAGAGCTGCAGTCTGGGATTGCCTTGATCCATGCGGAAAGCATACTGATTTTATTCCGCAATCTGATGGACAATGCGCTACGCTACACGCCATTGGGTGGGCGTGTACAAGTCGCTTGTGGTCAGACCGAAAATGGCGTGTATCTGCGTATTGCCGATAACGGCGCCGGTATCCCAGAGGAGATGCGTGAACGTGTATTTCAGCGTTTCGTACGCTTGTCCGACGCGACGATTCCGGGCAGCGGTCTGGGATTATCGATCGTTAAAAGCATCGCCGACAATCATCATGCGACGCTGACGCTGGCTGAGGGGCTGGATGAACGAGGCTTAGGTGTGACGCTGGTCTTTCCTTTGTACGCTGCTGCGGTTCAGCCCGCCATACAGTCAACAATACCGCCAACGCCGTCAGCGCAGTAATAGTGCAGTAATAGTTTTTCCGGCTGCGCTGCGGCAGACGTATCCAGCGTAAAATGTCGCCGCTATCTACTTTTTATGCCTCGCGCGGTGTCTGCGTTCCCAGCACCGTGCATGTTCTGTTCAGCTATTCATGTCAATCCGATCCGCTCCTCATTCCACCACTTCAGCCACACCTGCGAGTAAACCTCATGTGATCGTGATCGGTGGCGGCCCTGCAGGTCTGATGGCGGCAGAAACGCTGTCCCAGCAAGGTGTGCAAGTGGATTTGTATGACGCAATGCCTTCGGTTGGACGCAAATTTTTGCTGGCGGGTAAAGGCGGCATGAACCTGACCCATTCAGAAGAATTTTCTGCGTTCATCCAGCGTTACGGTAGCCGTGCCGCCGATTTGCAGCCGCTCTTGCAAGCGTTTGACGCACAGGCATTGCGTGCCTGGGCGCAGGGGCTGGGCGTAGAGACTTTTGTCGGTAGTTCTGGCCGGGTGTTTCCGGTGGATATGAAAGCCGCACCTTTGCTGCGCGCATGGTTGCATCGCTTACGTGAACAGGGCGTGCGCTTTCATATGCGGCATCGCTGGACAGGCTGGGGCGAAGCACCGCAGACGTTGCGTTTTCAGACGCCTGAGGGTGATTTGAATGTCAGTGCCGATGCAGTGATACTGGCGCTGGGCGGTGCCAGCTGGGCGCGGTTGGGGTCTGATGGTGCCTGGGTGCCATTATTGCAGCAGCATGGCGTTGATATCGCGCCTTTGCAGCCTGCCAATTGCGGCTTTGATGTGCCGTGGACAGATTTTCTGAAAAACAAATTTGCCGGTCAACCTTTGCTGACGGTGGCCGCCCGTGCCCACGATGCTGATGTGCGCTCCAGCATGCGCAAAGGGCAATTCGTGATCACGGCCGGCGGTGTTGAAGGCAGCCTGATTTACGCCTTGTCTGCAGCCTTGCGCGAGCAGATCAATCGTCGCGGCCACGCGGTGCTGGAACTGGATCTGCTGCCCGATAAAAGTGCTGATCGTGTGCTGAGTGAAGTCAGCGCAGGGCGCGGTTCACGTTCTTTATCGAGTCACTTGCAGAGCAAGCTCGGTCTCGATGCATTGAAAATCGCCTTGCTGCATGAAGTGTTGAGCAAAGAGCAAATGCAACAGGCAGACGTTCTTGCGGCCACGATTAAACAGCTGCCACTGCGCCTTATTTCACCGCGTCCGATTGATGAAGCCATCAGCACTGCCGGTGGCGTCCGTTTTGAAGCTCTTGATGCCAGCGCCATGTTGCGCGCTTGTCCTGGGGTCTTCTGTGCCGGTGAAATGCTGGATTGGGAAGCACCTACCGGTGGTTATCTGCTGACCGCCTGCTTTGCCAGCGGCCGCCATGCGGCGCAGGCGGCGATGCAGTATCTCGACGCCCGCTAATACCCTCGCGCATGGCAAGGTTGTCGCCAGTATTTTTCTGATTCATTGTTACAATTCATAAAGTTTCCATATAGTAATTGTTATTGCATCAGTTGCATTGTTTCTTTATGAATGAATCCAGAAATACTCCGCGCCTTCCTGTGTCGTGGCGGGCTGCAATACAAGTTGTTCCCGGTCATATCGTTCCTGCCAAAGTCGTCAATTTTTCTGCGACCGGCATACAACTGCAAACCAGCGTGATGCTGAAAGAAAAACAGTCTTATCAGATGATGATGGAGATCCCCAGTGTCAAGGACGCATCGGCACGTACGCAGGTTGTTGTTAAAGCCAGTTGTGTATATACGATACTGAGCGGTGACGCCTATCGCGCGGGTCTGAAATGCACCGATTATCCGCCTGAACACCGTCCTTTACTCGAGAGCTGGGGCGGCTGATCGTCAGCTTCCTCGCCAGGTTCTTGCTACGTTTCGCCAGCGGATGTCCGGCAGCAGAGATGCGGCTGTGTTATAAACACTGCGTGCCAATAACAGAATTTTGTCTAAGCAGATGACTATGAGTACAGAGAATGCTCTTCCGGATACCGCGCAGCGGGTCGCCAGTTTGTTACGCGAATTAGGCCACGATCAGCCGGTCGTGATGCTGCCTGAAAGTGGCAGAACGTCCGCCGAAGCGGCAGCCGGATTAGGCTGCAGCGTTGCCGAGATTGCCAAATCCATCGTTTTTCGCCGGGTTGCCGATGATGCGGCAGTGATGGTGGTCGCCAGCGGCAGCAATCGGGTTGACGAGAAAAAAGTGGCGGCAATCGTCGGGCCGCTGGCGAAAGCCGATGCCCGTTTTGTCCGCGAAAAGATTGGTTATGCGATTGGTGGTGTGTGCCCCGTCGGTCATCTGCAAAAAAGTGTGATGCTGATCGATCAGGATTTATTGCAATACCCTAAAGTCTGGGCGGCGGCCGGTCATCCGCACGCTGTATTCAGCCTGACCCCACAACAACTGGTCGCCATGACCGCTGCGCCAGTTGCCGATATTGCCTTGCAAACATGAGTATTCTGTACGACTACGATCCAGATTCCGCCAGCCCTGAGCAGGCAGTTCCCTCACCATGCGTCGGCGTTTGCCGCATGGATGAAAAAAAAGCCTGGTGTGCCGGTTGTTTTCGCACCATAGACGAACTGACGGGCTGGAGCACGGCCAGTAACCCAGTCAAATTGCAGATCTGGCGTCAGGTAAAAGAACGGATGTTTTAAGCCAGCCAGCGGGAAAAATCCTATGCCAGACACGCTTATTCAACTTCCTGCCAGCATGCGTGTGTTTGAGCGCGGCTGGTTGTCGTCGAACAATATCCTGTTTATGGATGACGATACAGCGGCGCTGGTGGACAGCGGTTATGTGACCCATGCGCCGCAAACGCTGGCGCTGTTACAACATGCCTTGCAAGGTCGTGCGCTCGATTTGCTGGTCAATACCCATTTACATTCTGATCATTGCGGCGGCAATGCCTTGCTGCAGCAGACTTACGACTGCTGCACCCTGATTCCCGTTGCCGACATGCCTGCCGTGGCAGCGTGGGATGAGGAGGCACTCACCTACGCCGCGACCGGCCAGCAGTGTGATCCTTTTCGTTTTGATGGCAGTATCGCGGATGGCGACCAGCTGCGGCTGGGCGGACTCGACTGGCAGGTGCTGGCGGCACCCGGGCATGATCCGCATTCGATGATTCTGTATTGCCCGCAGGAATGCATACTGATTTCCGCCGATGCTTTGTGGGAAAACGGCTTTGGTGTGATTTTTCCTGAGTTGGAAGGTGAATCCGGCTTTGCCGAGCAGGCGGCCATTTTGCAGACCATCCGCGAACTCGATGTGCGGCTGGTGATACCGGGTCACGGCGCGCCATTCAGCGATGTACAGGGCGCCTTGCAACGCGCACGTCAGCGGCTGGATTATCTGAGCGCCGACCCGCAGCGTAATGCCCGCAATGCACTGAAAGTCTTGCTCGCGTTTATTCTGCTCGACACGCAGCAGTTGCATCTGGATCAGGCGCTGCTGCAATTCAACAGCAGCCGTTTGATGCGTTCTGCCGCCCGTCAGCTAGCCATGCCCGCGCAGGAATTGCTGCAACAGATCGCCGCCGAGTTGGTACGTGCTGGCGTTGCCCGCCTGGAAGACGGGCTGTTGCTCAATAATCGCTAAGGTCTGACTGCGGGCTTATTTCAACTTATTTCAACTCTTATTTCAACTGATAGTCAGCCTCAGTGAACGGATGCAGCGGTGCCAGATCACCGAATTGCGTCGCGCGCTCCTGTTGTTTTGCCATAAACGCTTCCATCAGATTCGCGCTTTGCCAGATTCCCGATTGCAGCCAGCCCATTTGTTGCAAGGCATCGTGGGTAGAATGATCGCGGGCATAATGTATTGCCTGCTTGCTGCCCCAGATCGCTACTGGCGGTTTTTCAGCAATTTCTTTCGCCATTTGCAAGGCCGCTTCCAGCATTGCTTCCTGCGTATCAAACACCTCATTCACGAGTCCCACCGCTTGCGCACGCTGGGCTGGTAAACGGCGTCCGGTGTACGCCATTTCATGCACGATGCCTTCCGGGATCAGTTTTGGCAGGCGTTGCAGTGTACCCAGATCGGCCGTCATGCCGATATTGATTTCCTGTATGCAGAAGAATGCGTCTTTGCTGGCGAGGCGGATATCGCTGGCGCAGATCAGATCGACGCCGCCACCGATACAGCCGCCTTGTATCGCCGCAATCACGGGCATGCGTAATTGTTCGATCAGGTTGAATGACTGATGCATATCCTGCAATACCAGCGCAATATTGGCGCGGCCGATTGCATTGTTATCGTCCAGCGTGATGCCGTTGCCGGAAAATACATCCAGTGCCATGCCAGCGGTGAAATGCTTACCCGTGGATGAAATGATCAGCACCCGCGCCGATGCTTCACGCTGTAATTTTTGCAGTATCTCGACCAGCTCGCGGAAAAAAACCGGTTGCATGGTGTTGAGGCTGTCGGGGCGATTAAAGCGCAGATGGGCGATTTTCTGATCGATGCTGAAGTCAAAACATTGGTAAGTCATCGTGTTTCCTTGTTTAGCCAGGTGGATGTTGAAGTGAGATCAAAACGGCGCGTACAGCAGATTGGAACAGCTCATCAGCATGTTCCTGTTTCAGATAAAAACCTTTCAGCTCCAGGCTGATGACGCCATGCATGGCAGCCCATAACAGACGCGCCGCAGCACTGGGGCTGGATGGCGGCAGGCTACCGGTTGCCATACAGTGTTCAAATTCGGCTATCAGCGGCGTGAACGATTCCCATGCGGCCTGGCGCGATTCCGGCGGCGGCACAAAGCCAGCAATCGCATCGCCAAACATCACCATGTAATAACTTGGATAACGGCGCGCAAACGCGTGATAGTTGTTCGCATACAGCCATAAGCGCTGGATGCCGCGGGCTTTTTGCTCGTCAGCTAAAGTGGCTTCGTAGCTCAGAAATTCACTTTTGAAACGCTCAAATCCTTCCAGATACAGCGCATTGGATAAGCCGTCTTTGCCGCCGAAAATCGAATACAGCAAGGTCGTCGAGCAATTCACTGCTTCCGCCACTTTACGCACCGTCAGCGCGGCAGCGCCTTCGGTTTGCAGCAAATGGCTGGCGGCATCCAGCATTCCTTCGCGCAGCGAGCTGCGCAGCGCTTCCTGACTCTGGCGGAAATCAACAACTTTCGGTTTCATCGGGTTCACTTGAATGGCAGGTAGGTTAGCTTTCGAGGCGGTTCATGCTGACGCCCATGAATAACAACGTTTTTTCTGATAACATCATATCAGGCTTGTAAAAAAATACCAAAATAGGACTGACGCAAAGTTGCTCCAGCAAGGCATGGCGACGAAGACAGTACGAATAGTACGGCGAGGAGCCATAACGCCGCTGGGGCAACTTTGCGTAAGTCCTACAAAAAAAGCAGCAAAATATCCACTACGATCTGTTCACCGGAGACCATCAGTATGACCAGTACCTCTCATCTGCCGAAAGCCTTACAAAATCTGGCTTTACCCGTTATCGCATCACCTATGTTCATCGCCAGCGGCCCTAAGCTGGTTGCTGCACAATGTAAAGCGGGTATCGTTGGCTCGTTCCCTGCGTTGAATGCCCGTCCGGCGGAATTGCTCGATACCTGGCTGACCGATCTGCAAAATGAATTAGCTGCCTACAAAGCCGCCAACCCTGATGCGAAAGTTGGCCCGATTGCCGTGAATCAGATCGTGCATCAGTCGAATGACAGGCTCGCGCATGATGTCGAGGTGTGTGTCAAGCATCAGGTTCCCATCATCATCTCGTCGCTGCGCGCGCCGCCGCCAGAAATGCTGGATGCGATACACAGCTACGGCGGCATCGTCCTGCATGATGTGATTTCTATCCGTCACGCGCAGAAAGCGCTGGAAGCCGGTGTCGATGGCCTGATTCTGGTCGCCGCTGGCGCTGGTGGTCATGCCGGTGGCTTATCGCCATTTGCGTTGGTCGGTGAAGTCCGCAAATTTTTCAAAGGGCCGATTGCGCTGTCCGGTTCGATTGCGACCGGCGACGCGATTCTGGCGGCACAGGCAATGGGCGCCGATTTTGCGTACATTGGTTCACGCTGGCTGGCAACGCCAGAATCGAATGTGGATGAGGCTTATCGTCAGGCCATCATAGAATCGAGTGCAGCGGACATCGTGTATACGAATCTGTTTACCGGGGTGCATGGCAACTACCTCAGAAAATCGATTATTGCCGCCGGGCTTGATCCCGACAACCTGCCTGTTTCGGACAAATCCAAAATGAATTTTGGTTCCGGTGGCAACAGCGGCGCGAAAGCCTGGCGCGACATCTGGGGTGCCGGACAAGGTGTCGGTCTGATGGATGATGCGCCGAGTGTCGCAGAAGTCGTACAGCGCTTCAGCGCCGAATACCAGGCAGCAAAAGCACGTCTGCTGGCGCTGTAAGCAGCAACCTAATCACACAGACTGACCGAAGACGGACTGGCAAGCGCAGCATGTCTTTCGTCGGCCAGTCTGTGGAGGATTGTTAAATTGCCTGATGGAATTCAAGCGGAATTCAAGTTTAAACAGCGCAGGCCGTAAACAGACTATCCCGACCTGAATCCGTCTAATTATGCGCCGCTGCTCTGCTCTCCTGATTTCCCTGATGCTTGCGATCTCCGCTCAGGCGAATGACGCGTCAACACCTCCGTCCAAGCCGATCAAACAGGCATCCGCTTCTGCGAAAGAAGAGGCGTCCGCGCCGAAGGAAAAAGAAAAAGAGACGCGCAAATCTTCCAAAGAAAAAGAGTCGAAGGAAAGCAAAGACGCTGCCAAAGATGCAATGGCTGCCGATGAACTGGCGGTCAAAATTGCAGAACGTCTCGCCCTGTTGCGTAAAGAAAAAGACGATGTGGCACGCGCCTCAACCCGTGCTGTTGCTCGTTCTCCTGCGTATGTCGCGCCAGTCAGAAAAGTAACGCCAGCCAAATCGAAAGAAGGAAACGAACACGGTTCTTCCGCGATTATCGCGGCGATGGGTGGGCACGGTGCCGTGCATTGGAGTTACGACGGCGAAGGCGGCCCGACCAACTGGGGCAAGCTCAACTCGGCGAATGCGAAATGCGATATCGGTGATCGTCAGTCACCGATCGATATCCGTGACGGTATCCGCGTCGATCTCGAACCGATCAACTTTGATTACAAGCCATCCGGTTTCAATGTGATTGATAACGGCCATACGATACAGGTCAATGTTGCGGCGGGTAATTACATCAGCATCATGGGCCGTAATTACGAACTGCTGCAGTTCCATTTCCACAAACCATCCGAAGAGCGCGTCAATGGCCGGAGTTTTGATATGGTCGTGCATCTGGTGCACAAAGATTCCGACGGCAAACTGGCGGTGGTCGCCGTATTGTTAGAACGCGGCAAAGCGCAGAATATCGTGCAGCAGATCTGGAACAATTTGCCGCTGGAAAAAAATCTGGCTCTGGCCGCACCGACAGCGATTGATATCAATCAGCTCTTGCCAGAGAAACGCGATTACTACACCTATATGGGCTCGCTCACCACGCCGCCATGCAGCGAAGAAGTGTTATGGATGGTGATGAAAGAAGCCGTGGAAATTTCCTCTGAACAGATCGCGATTTTCGGTCGTCTTTATCCGATGAATGCCCGCCCTTTGCAAAAAACGGCAGGCCGCCTGATCAAAGAATCTCGCTGAGAATTCAGCATACTCCCCCTTTATTTTATACAAAATCCCCTAATCTCCCTGAGAATAAAGGGCTTCAAAATATACTGGGGGGAGTATATTTTAACCCTCATGCGCCACGCTGTTCTGGACTACGCGTAGTCTGCTCAGAAAGTTTTCTGATTCTTCCTGTCAGATTTAGCCTATGCCGGATATTTTCAATGCAGATATTGACCGTCCTCAGGTCGATCAGAGCGAAAAGCCTGCACACTGAACACGTGGTTTCGCAGAGGGTGCTTGTTAATGCTTTCTTACCACTTTCGACTATGAGCACGTCTCATTTGCGTACATGACGATCGTACCAAATCGAGGTACCATATTCGACATAAAGCACAGAAGTGCCTGACCGCGGCGCTGTCCTTTCTCCAGAAAAAATAGGTTCGATATGAATTTGCATCCTCTCGCTCAGAGCAATACACCGTCGCCTGCTTGCCAGAAATGTAAAGAAGGTCAGCAGCTGGATTTTGATATCGCGTTTGCTTACCAGCCCATCGTTGATCTGCGCAGTCGTATTATCTACGCGCATGAAGCGCTTGTGCGCGGGCCGAATGGTGAGTCGGCTTTTTCGGTGTTGTCTAAAGTGACGGATGAAAATCGCTATTCATTCGATCAGGCGTGCCGGGTAGAAGCGATCCGGGGTGCCGCAGAACTCGGTTTGCAGGAATATTTGTCGATCAATTTTCTGCCAAACGCGGTCTATCAGCCCGCCGCCTGCATACGCAGTACGTTTGAAGCGGCGCAGCGCTATCAGTTTCCTATCGAGCGTATTATTTTTGAAGTGACCGAAGGCGAGCGGGTCGATGACCGGCCACATCTGGTCAACATTTTCCGCGAATACAGTCGCTTCGGTTTCCGTACCGCGATCGATGATTTCGGTGCTGGTTATGCAGGTTTGAATCTACTGTCAGAATACCAGCCGGACATAGTCAAAATCGATATGGATCTAATCCGCAATATCGACACCAGCAAGCCTAAACAAGTGATCGTCAATGGCATTGTGGCGATCTGTGCCGGTTTGAATGTGCGCGTACTGGCCGAAGGCATAGAAACAAAAGCGGAGCGCGACTTCCTGCGCGATGCCGGTATCGAGCTAATGCAAGGATATTTATTCTGCAAACCGGCATTTCGCGCAATCGGCGTGATCGATCCTGACGCCTGGGATTAATCAGTTAATCGTTACAGAGCTATTGTCTTAAGCAACGTGACGCCCGCGTTTAGTTTTGTAGTTTAGTTCTGTGCGTGTTGTTTCTCCACTGCCTCTCTCTGTCCTGCATTTGTCCGCAGGAGGGTATCCGGGAACTATTTTGCAATGCCTCAGGTGCACCGTTGATAGCTCTGATACATCTCATACTATCTGAACCTATTGCTGGTAAACCCGGATACCCAGTAAAACGTCAGTTTTCCTGCTGTTCCAGATAACGTTGTGCATCGAGTGCTGCCATGCAGCCGGTGCCGGCACTGGTGATGGCTTGACGGTAGATCTGATCCTGCACATCGCCCGCTGCGAAGACCCCGGCGACGGAGGTCGCGGTGGCCATGCCATCATTGCCGCTGTGGGTTTTGATGTAGCCGTGATGCATGGCTAGCTGGCCTTCAAAAATGGCGGTGTTCGGTTTGTGACCGATAGCGACAAACAGTCCGTGCACGGATAAGGATTCCAGTTCGCCGTTTTCCTGTTGCAGCATGAGGCCGGTCACGCCGCTCTGATCGCCGCACACTTCATGCAAGCGGGCATTGAGCTTCAGTGCGACGTTCCCCTGTGTGACTTTCGCCATCAGGCGATCTACCAGTATGGGTTCGGCACGGAATTTGTCGCGCCTATGGATCAGCGTGACTTTGGCGGCGATATTCGACAGGTAGAGTGCTTCTTCCACCGCGGTATTGCCGCCACCGATGACGGCGACTTCGCGTCCGCGGTAAAAAAATCCGTCGCAGGTGGCACATGCTGAGACGCCGCGCCCCATGAAGGCTTGCTCTGAGGGTAAGCCTATGTATTGTGCCGATGCGCCGGTGGCGATGATGAGGGCATCGCAGGTATAAACACCAGCGTCACCGATCAGGCGAATCGGTTTTTCATTCAGATGGGTGGTGTGTATATGGTCGGCGATCATGCGCGTACCAAAGCGTTCGGCATGGAGACGGAAGCGCTCCATCAGTTCCGGGCCTTGCACACCCATGGGATCGGCAGGCCAGTTTTCGACCTCGGTCGTGGTCATTAACTGGCCGCCTTGTTCAACGCCGGTGATCAGCGTCGGTTGCAGGTTGGCACGGGCGGCATAGACGGCAGCCGAGTAGCCAGCCGGGCCGGAGCCCAGAATCAGGAGTCGGGAATGAATAGTCATCAGGGGTTCTCGCTCAGTTGGTGATGCGCTGAAGCTGGCGCAGGAAGGTGTCGGGCGGCATGAAGCCGATCACGCGGGCTTGGGATACTTCGGCACCGCGGGCATTGAACATAATAATGCCCGGTGGACCGAAGAGCTGAAAGCGTTTCATCAGCGCACGGTCATCTGTGTTATTGGCGGTGACATCGACCTGAATTAACTGCATACCTTGCAGCGCCGCAGCAACGCGGTTGTCTGAAAATGTCATGCGTTCCATTTCTTTGCAGGCAACGCACCAGTCTGCGTAAAAGTCGAGCATGACAGGTTTGCTGGTCGCTGCCAGCACTTTGTCCAGATCGGCGAGAGTGCGGATGCGGGTGAAGTGTGTGTTTTCCTGAGCTGCTGTTTTTTCTCCGGCAAACGCTTTGCCGCCGCGCAGATGCGCCAGTGGCTGCAGTACATCCGTGCCGGAACTGGCGGCACCGATCAGTTCAAACAGACCAATCAGCAACATGACGATACCGAGCGCTTTGGCGGCGTAGGCTCCGATGCCAGCACCCGGCGGCAGGGCTTTGCCGGTGGGCAGGAAGGCAGCACACAGAATAGCGAATGTTCCCCACAGAACCATCATGGCGTTGACCGGCAGTATCGGGCTGATCATCCAGATCGCCACCGCAATCAGCAGCAGGCCGAAGACTTTTTTCACATTATTCATCCATGCCCCGGCGCGTGGCAGCAGACTGCCCGCGGACAATCCTGTCAGCAGTAATGGTGCGCTCATGCCGATTGCCATGGAGAATAAAGCCCAGCCACCGGTGGCTGCATTGCCGGTCTGGCTGATGTACAGCAGTGCCCCCGCCAGCGGCCCGGCGACACAAGGGCCGACGATCATTGCTGATAACGCTCCCATGATAAAGACACCGGCGATTTTGCCGCCGCTCTGACGTCCGCTCGATTCGCTCAGGCGGCTTTGCAGCGCGCTCGGCAGTTGCAACTGGTAGACATCAAACATCGACAGCGCTAACGCAAACAACAGTGCGCCAAAGGTCAGCAGCACCCACGGCTTTTGCAGTGCCCCTGCAAGTCCCTCACCAGCAAGCCCGGCAGCGACGCCCAGCGCTGTGTAGACGAGCGCCATGCCCAGACTGTAAGCCACTGCCAGCAGCAGGCCGCGTTTGCGTGTGACGCTGCCTTCGCCAACGATGATCGATGACAGAATCGGCACCATAGGCAATACGCAGGGTGTAAAAGAGAGCAGCAGACCAAATACCAGAAATGCGCCGCCGATACGCCATGCGCTGCCGCTTTGCAGGGTGCGTTGTGCGAGCGAGGTATCGTCTTCTGGTGCAGCGGCAGCCGGGGCTGGTGCTGCAGCTGGTGTGCTTACCTGCGTGGCAGCAGGTGCGGGAACGGGTTCATCCGTAGAGGCTGCCACCAGTTCCCCCGGAATGGCAGGGTTAACGGTGTAGGTGCGCGCGACAGGTGGGTAACACAGACCAGCATCGGCGCAACCCTGATAGCCCACGGTCAGTTCAAATGGTGCGGTGCCGGTGTAATGGACATCCAGCGCAAGCGACCCATAATAAACTTCCATTTCTTTTCCGAGGTTATCGTCAAACTGACGTTTTCCATTGGGCAGAGATGGTTGTTTGACGCCTGGTCCGGTAAAGGATAGCCGTTCGCGATACAGGTGATAATCCGGTGGCATCGTCCAGTGTAGCCGGATGGTGTGGGCATCGCGTAGTTCTGCTTTCAGCACAAACGCCTGCTCGGGGGAGAGAAAATCTTCTGCTTGTGCAGATGGCAGCCACACCGCGAACAGCAGCGCGCACAGCCAGTGAATAAAGGAACTCATTGTGTTCTCCGAAAAATTTGACCTTCGTCATTGATGGCCAGGTAACTCATGCCGGAACGCTCGAGAAAGCCGAGCCCGTCTTTTTCCAGCAGCATGGTCGTTGTTGTACAACTGCCTGCAGTAATTGCCAGCGGAGCCAGCACACTGACGGAACGCCAGTAAGACACCGGCATACCATTGTGTGGATTGAGTACATGACAGTAGCGCCTGCCATCGACTTCCATAAACCGTTCGTAATCGCCGCTGGTGGCCAGTGCCCCCCGGTTGACCGGAATGCTCGCCACGGTGGCATCGCTGGCACGCGGATCCTGAATGCCGATATGCCAGCTGCTGCCATCGGGGCGCGGCCCCATAAAACGCATGTCACCGCCGAGGTTGACGTAGCCGTGCTGCACACCCAGATGCGTCAGTATTTCAGCCGCACGGTCGACGGCATATTCTTTGCCGAAACCGCCGAAATCCAATTCCATTCCCAGTGTGGGCAGAAAGACGCCCGCCTTGTCGCGTACTACTTTTTTCCAGCCGATCAGCGGCAGTAATTTTTCCAGGTCGGCTGCATGTGGTATCGCGTTGTGGCGAAAATTCCAGGCCTGACGCAGAACACCGGAAGTGATGTCAAAACGCCCATCGCTTGCGGTGTACAGCATGTCGGCATACGTCAGCAGTGCCACGGTCTCTTCGTCACAGGCAACCGCATGCAGACCCGCAGCCGCATTGATGCGGCTGAGCACACTGTCGCTCTGGTAACGGGAGTATTTGCGTTCAATGCGATGGACTTCAGCGATAGCCCGTGCAGCGATGTGTTGCCCTTCCGCTGCATTTGCCGCTGCGATACGTATCTCGCAGCGGCTGCCCATGGCAATGAACGCGACAGTGTGAACCGGCATTACCACAGTCGTGTGAATCCTACTTGCAGGCTGGTTGCGCGTAGCGGTGCCAGACCCGGACTGCCGCTGCCAAACAGACGCCATGAGCCGCGTTGTTCGTAACGTTCCAGTTTCATATCCACACTCCAGTCCTGATTGATTTGCCGGGCGATTTTCAGCCCGGCGGTGATCGCACCGAACGCTGACAGACGTTGATCCGCCGAAGTCAGCGCCGGACCACCGAAGATATAGCCGGGCGGGAATGGCGGGCCGATTCTGGCATCGTAGACCGGGTCGAAATAGAAGTTGGCAGCGCGCTGCGAATACGCCCGCAGTGCCGGTGTGATGGTCCAGCCGCCGGATAAGGATTGCACCCATTCCGCCGACACGGTATTGGCACTGATGCCGAAGCTGTCGCGGTAATAGCGATAGCTCAGGCGGCTGCTGGCATCGGCATTGATGAAGCGATGATTCCATTGCAGCAGCAAGGTGTTCTGATCACGTGTACGCGGACGGTTGTCTGCCAGTTTATACGGATCGGAATAGTAGCCATGTCCGGCGCTGTGGGTGTAAGTCAGCTGCGCAATATCGACCGGCGTGAAGACGCGTGTGATGCCCGCGAGGACATTGATTGTCTGACGGCTTTCGCCTTTGACGATACGGTTTGTTGGATTGATGGCATCGTCCGAGCCGCCAACGCCGAATGTCCAGGTCGTGTTTTTATCTTCGCTGAGAAGGCTGCCTTGCAGCGACAGCGCACGTGAGCGATAGTCATGCTCGGTGGAGAATGCCGCACCGATGCTGATACTGCTTTGCGGCAGATAGCGCGTGACGGCAACATCGCCCGCTTTGCGCAAATCGGACATCCGCGAAGCACCTGAGACGGCGGTGTGGTAACGCGGTGAGGCACCCGAGACCTCATCCGTGGTCACGCTGGCCGCCAGCGACCACTCACCGGCGATCGGTGCCAGTACGGACACCGCAGGCGCATGTACCCGTATTCTGTCCATGCCCGGCTGGTCTTCTTTGTATTGCAGGTATTTGACACTGATGGCACCGCGTTCAGGTGCCGTTTCAGCGTGAACGACACCCGGCAGCAGCATCGCTGCCGCCAGCAGTGCCTGTCCTAAAGAGGGCTGTTTCTGTTGATCCATGGTAGTCCTTGTCAATTGCAACCGCAGCCGCCGCCGCCAACGGCACTGCCGCCGGATGCCGCTTCTTTGCTGGTGTAGATATGTTCATTGAAACGGGTGGCGAGCCCATCGTTTTGCATCAGCATGTCGGGACGCGCCAGCTCGCCTTTTTCCCAGGCTTTCACCGGCGTCAGCGCACAGCCGGAAAGCCCGCTGACGATGGCGCACAGAAGGAGTGCCGGACGGATTGCCTGGCGAATCTGAATATGGCGGCTCATTTGGCGACTCCCAGTGCTGTTTTGATGCGGCTTTCCAGCTGCTCGCGGTCAGCAGCGCGGAAGCCGCTGTGTTCATACAGCACCTTGCCGTCTTGTCCTATCAGCACGCTGCTGGGCATGCCCTTGATGCCATACGTGCGCGGCGCAGTACCGCTGGGATCGAAAGCGATAACGAAGCGGGCAGGGGTGCTGGCGAGGAAGTTGCGGGCGTCATCCACTTTGGCATCGACATTGATGCCGATGATTTGCAGTCCCTGATTGCCATAGCGTGCCTGCATTTCATTCATCCAGGGAAAAGACTGGCGACAAGGGCCGCACCATGAGGCCCAGAAATCGACGTAGATCAGTTTGCCCTGATACTGATCGAGTCTGACGCTGCCGTCAGGCCCATTGAGTGTGAAGGCTGGTGCAGGTTTGCCTGTTTCCAGCGCCGATGCCGGTGCAGGCAATGCGAGTACGGCGCAGGTTGCAACGCCAGCCAGCGTTGTGGCAATAGTCGCAGCGGTTGCAGTGGTCGCTGCGCTGGCACGGCGGCGTCGCCACACCAACACACCCGCAGCAAGCACAACGAGCACCGCTAACATCGGGTCATTGCCATCTTGCGCTACGGAGCAGCCGCCACCGCCACGATTCTGTGACTGTGCGCCCGTGTTATTCACCGGAGCAGCGGTTTCACCCTGACCGCTGAGAGCGATCGTCCAGTTGCCGTTGCTGGCCTGCAGTTGCAGACTGCCGCTGATGCTGCCAGCCGTTGACGGACGAAAACTAACCGGTAAATCGCAGGACGCACCGGCAGCCAGTGTCAGTGGGAAGGAAGCACAGGCGTTACTGTCGCTGACGATGGCAAATGGTCCGCTGAAGCTGGCGCTGTTGAGCGTCAGTGCGGCACTGCCGGTATTGGTCAGTGTGAAGCGTTTCAGCACACCCTGACTGCCGATGGTAGCCTTGCCGAAATCAAACGACTGGGGGTTGCTTGTCAGGCTGGGTGTTGTTGTCGGTACGGCGATGCCGTTACCGCTGAGGTGCACGCTGAATTGCGCACCGCTGTCTGTCACCAGCAGCAGATCGGCATTCCGGATGCCGGTGGCAGTCGGCTTGAAGCTGGAATCAATGCTGCAGTTGCCGCCGGGGCTGACTGTGGCACCGGTAACGCAACTACCTGCCAGTGCAAAATCCCCGGTATGACTGCCGCCGATGACCAGCGATGTGATCTTCAGCGCGGCATTGCCGTTATTGCTCAGCGTGGTGCGGTGTGCGCTGGTCTGCTGCCCGACCTGTGTATCAGCGAAAGCGATGGCAGCAGTATCCGACAGCACAGGGCGTGCAACGGCAGCGGTGGTGCCTGAACCGCTGATACTGACAGATAGATCCGGTGCATTGGAGCGTATCAGCAGTGTGGCGCTGATATTTCCTGCCGCCGTCGGTGCAAATAAGAGTGGCACGTTGCAACTGGTCGCGACCGCCAGCGTTCCGGCGCAACCGCCGCTACCGATCGAGACTGCCGGAGCGCCACTGACAGCAATGCTGCTGAAGTTAACCGGTACATTGCCTTGATTGCTGATGCTGATATTTTGCGTTGTTGCGGCGGCACCTATCGTTTGTGCGCCGAACGACACTGCGCCCGGATTGGCAGCCAGCGACGGTGCGGCGGCACTGGCACTGCCTGCCAGGCTGACGGTGACATTATTGTTGCTGGCGTTCGAGGCAAGATTCAGATTTGCGCTGAATGCACCGGCAACAGCAGGATTGGCGGTGACGGTGACGGTGCAACTGCCGCCCGCCGCTACCGGAGTGGATGTCGCGCAGGTGCCGCCCAGTCTGAATGTCGTGGCATTCGTACCGGACAGCGTGATGGCACTGAAATTCAGCGTTGCTTGTCCGGCGTTGTTCACCGTGATGGTCTGTGCCGGTGAGGTGCTGCCGGTCAGCAGTGAGCCGAAATTCAGGGAGTTGGCGGAAATAGCAACGGTGGCCGTCGGCACCGCATTGCCCGTGCCACTCAGCGGGATACTGCTGCTGCCACCTGTGGCGTTGTGACTGATCGTCAGCGTGCCGTTGCGCGCACCGGCTGCAGCCGGACGGAATACCAGTTGCACCTGACATGCGGCACCTGCAGCCAGTGCGCTGCCTGCGCTACAGCTACCGCCGTTAATGACAAAATCACTGGCATGACTACCGCCGACACTGATAGTGCTGATGTTCAGTGTGGCATTGCCGCTGTTGGTGAGGGTGGTACTGAGGGCGCTGCTGTTCTGGCCGACGGTGGTGCCTGCAAATGACAGACTTGCCGGTGCCAGCGAGGCGACTGCAGAGGCGGTCACATTCGGGTTACCGATGAAGGCGGCAAGATCGGCAATCTCGGTGGCATTGAATTTACCGTTGTACAGCGATCCCATACCACCACGGTTAGCGGCAATCGCGCCGCTGATCACGCTCGGGTTATTGGCGGCAGCGAGAATACCACTCACATTATTTGCGGGGGAGGCACTGTGACATGAAGCACATGAGGTGCCGCCGGAAGCGGGACCGTTCAAATACAGGCTCTTCCCATTGAGCGCATCGGCTGCCTGTGCTGCCGGTGTGAGGACAAAGAAAGCCCACATGCCGGCTGCGTATAACGCATGACGGTGTGGGGGGCGGATTTTTTTCATCGGTTCTCCAATCAGTTTAAGAAACACAAACATCAATCACCAAGAGATTGCACAGGCCATGTATCAGCGCGCACAGCCGCCAGTCCCGCCAGCGCTGGTAAATCGCGCCGAACAACAAGCCCGGCCAGAACACCAGCATCGCTGCCATCAGTCCCGCACCTAAGTGCAGGGCGCTGAAGACAAGCGCGCAGACCAGCAGCGCTGGCAGTGCTGCTGTCCGTTGCAGCAACCACGCATGCAGACCCGCGCGCATGATCCATTCCTCCAGCAGCGGAGCTACGAGGACGAGGCGCACAACGGTGCCCACGTCAGGAAAGAGAAGTGCATAGCTGCAAAAGAAAGGTGGCGAAGCAAACACGTTGGTCGGGCAATCCGTTATTGTTGTGACGGTCAATACCCGCATCCGTGAAAATGGTTCAAAATTGCGGCAAAAAATTATTTTTTTATTTGATTTGAACTTTTCTCCCCCCGCCCGGTATAGACGTGCCAGAAGGAGAAATTGCATGCGGACAGGCAGGAGCGCTGGTGTGGCGGATGAATTGGATGAGAATGCGGTATTACGGCGGATATGCGGCGGGGATAAACTCGCCTTTCAGGTGCTGTATCGTGTTTATTTCTCCCGTCTGGCGCGTTTTCTGAACCGTCTGACACGCAATGTGCCGCTGATTGAAGAGATCATCAACGACACGATGCTGGTGGTCTGGCAGAAGGCCGCTACGTTTGACGGCAGTTGCAAGCCGTCGACCTGGATTTTTGCGATTGCCTACCGTCAGGGTCTGAAAGCCTTACGCGGACTGGATGAACCGCTGGAGCCACAGGAGGAGCCGTCAGGCGAAACAGGAAACGGGCCGGAACACGCGATGGTGGCGCATCAGTTGCGGCAGGGTGTGAGCCAGGCGATTGATCGCTTGCCAGTCGAGCAACGCGTTGTTGTCAGCCTGACCTATTACCACGGCATGGCCTATCAGGAGATCGCTGACACGATGGGGTGTCCGGTAAATACGGTGAAAACCCGCATGTTTCACGCGCGCCAGAAACTGAAGGATATGCTGTCTGATCATATGGAAGAAATGTAATGAGTACCCCAATCACAATGAGTGACGCAGAACATGAGGCACTGCAGGAATTGCTGCCCTGGTACGCATCCGGTGCGCTGAGCGAGGCGGATGCAGGTCGTGTGCAGGAACACCTGCGCCACTGCGCCGTCTGTCGCGAAGAACTCACCTGGCAGCGCAGTCTGCTGGCAACGGAGAGCCCTTTACCTGCCGGTCTCGATCCGGAACGTGCCCTGGCGCGGCTGATGCCGCAGCTGGATGTCGCCGCGACCGCGCAGCCGGTTCACTTGTTTGCCCGCCTGCAGCGCTGGTTGCAGACGACCCGCTGGCAGGGGTGGGCGTTGGCCGGGCAGTTTGCCGTCATTGTTTTGCTGGCAGTTCAACTCTTGCCGCATCACGAAACGCCCGTATATCAGGCGCTGGGACGTGGTGCCGCTGCCACGCCGGATGTGCTGGTCGTTTTCAGGCCGGATGCCCGCCTGCAGGATCTGCAGCGTATTTTGCAATTGCACGGGGCGCAGATTATCGGTGGACCAACCGTAACCGGCGCCTATATGCTGGAAGTCGAACCGGATCATCAGATGCCATTGCTGCAGGCATTACGCGCTGAGCGCTCAGTGGAAATGGCTGAATCGCTGACCGCCGGAAGCCAGCCATGATGCGCGTTCTGATGCTGGTGCTATGTCTGTTCTCCGGTGCAGCGATAGTCGCAAGCGGGCAGGATTTACCCCAAATTGTGTCGTTTGCTGACGTGAAAGCTGAGCCGCCAGCGGTGGAAAGCGCTGAGATACTGGTGATGTTGCATCTCCCTGCGCCACACTTCCGTGCAGATGCTTATGGCAGCCTGAATTATCGTGAAGATGCCGGGCATGCAGCGCGTAAGCGCATTGCGGCCGAACTGGCACAGGAATATCAGCTGGAGCTGATAGAAGGCTGGGCAATGCCGGTATTGAATGTGGATTGTTACCGCATGCGCCTGCCTCCCGAAAAAGCAGCGGCACCCGTATTGGATGCGTTGTTGCACGACCGTCGTGTCGAATGGGCGCAGTTGATACAGGGATTTGTCGCACAAGCGGCCAATGATCCCTTGTATCGTATGCAGCCTGCTGCTGCGCCCTGGCACCTGGATGAGGTGCATAAAGTCGCAACCGGGCGTAAGGTCAGGGTCGCCGTGGTTGACAGCGGTGTGGAGAGCCGCCACCCGGATCTCAGCGGGCAGGTGGCAGTGGAGGAAAATTTTGTCGATGAACAGCAACGTGTACCTGAACTGCATGGCACGGCCATCGCCGGTGTCATCGTTGCGCGTGCTGGTAACGGTATCGGTATCGAAGGCATTGCGCCGGATGCGCGACTGATGGCTTTGCGTGCATGCTGGCAGGCAGGCACGGCGACACGCTGCAACAGTTTCACACTGGCCAAGGCCTTGAATTATGCAGTGTCGAACGGTGCGCAGATCATTAATCTCAGTCTCTCAGGTCCACCGGATCGGTTATTGCAACAGTTGGTTGAAGTGGCGCAGGCACGTGGGATCCGCGTGGTCGGTGCGGTAGATCCGGCGCGGGCAGATGGTGGTTTTCCGGCCAATATGCCGGGTGTATTTGCAGTGGCATCGGATGGTGGCGCATCGCGCTATGGCTTGCACCCCTTACTGGCACCCGGTCGCGACATTCCTACCACGATGCCGGGTGGTCGCTGGGGAATGGTGACAGGGTCATCTTATGCGGCTGCGCATGTCACCGGTATGCTGGCGCTGCTGGAAGAGCTCAGGCCTCAGGTTCCGGCAGCCAGACTGCATGATGCGATTGTACTGAGTGAAGGCACGGCGTTGACGGGGATAGATCTTTGTGCAACCCTTATGCGTATTTCAGGAAAATGTTCATGCGCGTGTCAACCCAGTTCCGGCAGCCGATTCTCACGCTCACCCTGAGCATTCTGTTCTTCCTTTCAGTACCTGCCGCGCACGCACAGATCAGTGGCAGCGCCGGTATTCTTTCCAATTACATGTATCGCGGTGTCTCGCTCAGCGATGACAAAGCGGCCGTGCGTCTGGCGTTGAACTATGACGATACGGCTGGCTGGTTCGCTGGCGGACAAGTTGTGTCAGGTCAGCTTTCCACGGAAAACAGTCGTCACGCACAATGGACAGCTTACGCGGGCTATGCGCAGCGTCTGTCGTCTGGTCTGGCGTGGGAGACGGGCATGACTTCCTATTCTTTTCCTTCCAGCCCGAACTGGAATTTTCAGGAAATTTATGCAGGCCTGTCAGGTGAGGCGCTGAATGTGCGCCTGCATTATTCTCCCGATTATCTGGGATTTGGCGAGCGCACACTGTATGCCGAGATCAACAGCGGCTGGGCCTTGATGCAGCGCTGGCAGGCATTTCTGCATGGCGGCTATCTCTATTCCCGCGACAATGCGCGAAACAGTCTGAGCGAAGCACGCATGGGTATTGCGACTTCGTACTATGGCTGGCAGGCACAGGTTTCTCTCGATCTGACCCGACTGCATGGCGCAAGGAAATCCGAATTCTATGGGACAGCAAGCAGTGGCGAATGGCAACGCAAAATCGTCTTCTCGGTAGGCCGTTCCTTTTGATCCAACTTATCGCCGCTGCCGCAGTCTTTAATTTTTTCGTAGAGATGCATTTTGATTAAGCCGCAGATGAACGGTGTTGAATCGCATGGCATCGCTGGCACGGCAGATTTATTTATAGACACCGCAAGCAAAAACCAGATCGCCTGCTTTTTCATAATAAGTGGATTTCTGCTCGATGGCCTTGGTGGTTGGATTTGGCCACTTGTAATCAACCCAGCCTTTTCCTTTGGTTGCGACGCCGGCCAATACTTCTTCAACAAATGCCTTGTTATCGACATCGCGCAGGCTGCGTAAATCTTTGCCGACCAGACGTGCATTCGCACCGTGTGCCAGTGCTTTGCCATTCAGTTCAGTGACCCAGATATACAAATCCCGGTCGACGAAACTGCCTTTAGGATTATTGAATTCGGCCAGCGCTTTTTCCTGACCATTCGCCTTCAGATAGGCTATCGCTTTTATAACCAAGGCTTCCGCTTCCTGCTGCGTCCCATGTTCCGCCGCCATTACCGACTGGCTGATGAACAAAGAGAAAAAAGCAAAAGTAAAAAATTTCAATATTGCACGCATAAACTTGTCTCCGGTTTAGATATTTAAGATTTATTTTTTTTAAAAAATACTGAGCACGTTGCCAGACTTCAGCAGCTCAGATGCCTGTTCGTAATCGGCTTGCCAGGATTACCCACAAGGCAGGAATGATCTTACTTCAGGTGCTACGGCTGTCGCTCTGTTTTTGCATGTTAACGTCGCGTTTTCGCAAAGAAAAAGTATCTCAGGATTGAAATTTTTTCAGCGTGATGCTTTGGTCATCGTTGGAATCCCATACTCATTCCGCTACTGGCAGCGACAAACGGAAAAACCTGATCCAGAATCAAATTTCATAGTGGCCTACGTGAGATTTTTTCCGTCGTGGAATATTCGCCGAAAGTGATGTGAATAAATAGAAAAACGGCGCATCGCTGAGTTAGCCGATGCGCCGTTTTTTTGGGTAGAAATAAGAGCTGATACAGAGTGCTGTCGGCCCGGTTTATTTTTTTTGCCGGATGATTTATGCCAGTTTAAATGGCAATTCGCGTAAGCGTTTTCCATTCAGGCGTGCCAGCGCATTCGCAAACGCCGGGGCGAGTGCTGGCAAGCCGGGTTCACCCATGCCTTTTGGTGCGTCGGCGCTTGGCACGATATGCACCGCAACTTTTGGCATGTCGGTAATGCGTGGCACAACGTAGTCGCCGAAATTGCTTTGTTCGACCACGCCGTCTTTGAGTGTGATCGCCGCGCCTGGCAGGCACATCGATAAACCCATCAAGGCGCCACCTTGTACCTGTGCTTCCACACTCTTAGGGTTGACTGCCAGATTACAATGCACGCCAGCGGTGGCGGTCAGCAGTTTCGGCACGCCGTTTTTGATGGTGGCGGTGACAACATAGGCCACTACGGATTCAAAAGACTCATGCACGGCAACGCCCCACGCCTGACCTGCGGGCAGTTTCTTTTTGCCATAGCCAGATTTTTCCACCGCCATCTGCAGCGCTGCTTCATGACGCGGATGTTTGCCTGCCATGAGTTTCAGGCGATACGCGACCGGGTCTTGCTTTGTGGTGGCAGCGATTTCGTCGATCAGCGTTTCCATCACAAAGGCGGTGTGGGTTGAACCGACGCTGCGCCACCACAATACCGGCACATTCTGTTTAGGATGATGCACGGTCAGGCGCATTGGCATGGTGTACGGTTCTTTCATGCCTTCAACCGCAGTACCGTCGATACCGTCTTTGATCATCATGGATTCAAACAGGGTACCGGCAACAATCGATTGTCCGACGATCACATGATCCCAGCCGAGGATATTGCCGCTCGCATCAAAGCCCAGATGCGCGGTGTGCAGATGCATAGGACGGTAGTAGCCGCCTTTGACGTCGTCTTCGCGGCTCCATAAAGTGCGTACCGGCGCTGTCAGACCTGCGCTCTGTGCGGCCTTGGCAACCTGACAGGCTTCGCTGACGTAATCGCTGGTGGTGACGCCGCGACGCCCGAAACCACCGCCTGCCATCAGTGTGTGTACCAGCACTTTTTCAGGGGCGATGCCGAGTATTTTTGCCGCCGCCATGCCATCGAAACCCGGCATTTGCGTGCCTGTCCACACTTCAGCGCTATCGCCTTTGATCGCAACGGTGCAATTCAGCGGTTCCATCGGGGTGTGTGCCAGATAAGGGAACACGAACTCCGCTTTGATCTGATGCGGTGCGGTTGCCAGCGCAGAAATATCATCCTTGTATTTCTGATTGCCGGGTTGTTTCGCCAGTGCTTTGTAGCTCGCTAATTGCGCTACGCTGTCGACTTTTTCAACGGCGCTGGTATCCCATTCTATTTTCAACGCATCGCGGCCTTGCTTTGCCGGCCAGTAGCCATTCGCAATGATGGCAACGGATTCGCCACCACGGTCGCCAGGAATGCGCAGTACTGCCTGTACGCCTTTGATTGCTTTGGCGGCACTGTCATCGACGGATTTAATTTTTGCGCCGAATACCGGTGGGCGGGCGATCACGGCAGTCAGCATGCCTGGCAGATGCGCGTCGATACCGTAGTCTTGTGTGCCGGTGGATTTGGCTTTTGCATCCAGACGCCCGATCGGTTTGCCGATCAGTTTGAATTGTTTCGGATCTTTGAGCACCACGGTTTCCGGCACAGTTTGTTGCATCGCTGCTTCTGCGAGTTCGCCGTAACCGAGCTTTTTACCGCCAGGCCCGACGACGAAGCCATTTTCAGTGACTAAACCAGCGGCATCGACTTTCCATTGTGCTGCCGCGGCATTCACCAGCATGGCTTTGGTGCGGGCACCGAGTTCGCGATATTGAGTGTATGAGTGCTTGATGGAGTTAGAGCCGCCGGTCAGGTGAATGCCGTAGGCCGGGTCTGCATAAGCAGGGTTATTGGTGCCGTGTACGCTGCGGACTTTCGACCAGTCAGCGTCAAGTTCTTCAGCGAGTATCAATGGCAGGCCGGTTTGCACGCCCTGACCAAAATCGAGACGGTTAATGGTGACGGTGACGATACCATTTTTGTCTATGCTGACGAAAGCGCCAGGTTGTTGCGTCGGCTTTAATGCGCTGGCGGCCTGTGCCGTTGCATCTGTCTTATTGTCAGCCGCGCTTGCCAGCAAAGGGTAGCAACCCAGTGCGAAGCCGGAAGCACCGGCAATTTTCAGGAAAGTACGACGCGGCAAGTGTTCTGTTTGTGGCAGATTTTTTTCTGTAATTGCCAGTAGGTGTTTCGGCATGTCCAGATGATGAGATTCAAAATGCATGTTGGTTCTCCTGATTAAGCCAGCATGCTGGCAGCATCGTGAATCGCAGCGCGGATGCGCACATACGTGCCGCAGCGGCAGATATTGCCTGCCATTGCCGCATCGATGTCGGCATTAGCGGGTTTTTTATTGGTTTTGAGCAAAGCCGTGGCGCTCATGATCTGGCCGCTTTGGCAATAGCCACACTGAGCGACATCATGTTTGATCCATGCTGCCTGCACCGCTTTGCCGACTTTGTCGTTGCCTATGGCTTCAATCGTCGTGATTTTCTGTCCGGCGACCGCAGAAACCGGCGTCACACACGAGCGTGTCGCCTGGCCGTTGACGTGAACAGTACAGGCGCCGCACAGCGCCTGACCGCAACCGAATTTTGTACCGGTCAGACCCAGTGCGTCACGTAATGCCCACAATACGGGCGTGGATGGATCAACGTCCACCTGATGTTGTTTGCTATTGATATCGAGCGTCGTCATGGAATGGGTCTCCGGCCAGATGAGGGTAGGGAATATTAAAAACGGGCAAAAAAGCGTTCCGTGCGGATGCGCTTTGCCGTGCACTATAGGATATTTTGAACTTTTCTGCGCGGGAGCGAAAAAATGGGCGCTGTTCAGCGCCCAGTACAGGCGAACAATCAGTGTCGTGTGTCTTAAATTCTGCGTAATCAGCAGTTCAGAGCACCTCATTCATAGCGGCGTGTGTCGTCGATCACTTTGCCATCATTCGGCAAACTGCCCGCCGCTACAAACAGTACCTCGCCACGCAATTTGGTCACGTCGCGCAAACTGGCGATGATACTGGCGTGCAGTGCATCACTGCGGTCTGCCGTTTCGCAATGCAAGGTCATGACGTCATTCGCCATTTCACCGCTGACTACCAAACGCGCCTTTTGCACTTGCGGATGGCGTTTAACAACTTCCGCGATCTGCGACGGATGCACGAACATGCCTTTAACCTTGGTGGTCTGATCGGCGCGCCCCATCCAGCCTTTGATGCGTTGATTGGTGCGGCCGCAGGGTGAAATGCCGGGCAGTATTGCGGACATATCGCCGGTCGCGAAACGTATCAGCGGGTAATCCGGGTTGAACGAAGTCACGACAATTTCACCGACTTCGCCTTCAGCGACAGGATCGCCGGTGCCAGGCCGCACGATTTCGAGAATGATCTCTTCATCCAGCACCATGCCCGGATTGAGCACGCCATCCGTCATGGTTTCATAGGCGATATTGCCGATATCGGCGCTGGCATACATTTGTAAGACATGCGGCACGCCGTGATCTTTCAGCCATTGGCGCAATGAAGGCGGCAAAGCTTCTGCACCGACCAGCGCTTTTTTGATACTGGAAATATCGGCACCGCTATCGGCGGCTTTTTCCAGAATAATTTTTAAAAAACTCGGTGTGCCGATATACGCGTCCGGACGCAGTTCTGCCATTGCCTGCACCTGCATTTCCGTCTGGCCTATGCCCGCCGGAATCACGGTGCAGCCGAGCTTGACCGCGGCGCTTTCGACCATAAATGCCGCCGGGGTGAAATGATAGGAAAAACAATTCTGTATCAGATCACCGCTGCGCAAGCCCGCCGCATACATAGGTCGCGCAAAGCGCCACCAGTCCGGCGATTTTCCTTCAGGGTCAAAAATCGGTCCGGGGGACATAAAAATCCTGGCTAGTCCGCGCGGTGCGGTGGTCGTTAATCCACCGAATGGCAACTGTTGTTGCTGCAAGGTTTTGAGATCTGATTTGCGCGTCACCGGTAACTGCGCGAGTGCCTGCCGCGAGTTGATGTCATTTGCCGACACATCTTTCAGTATCGTTGCCCATCCTGCGGCAGTCTTTGCCTGTGCAATCAGTAATGGCAGCCGCTGCATCAGCGCCTGCTCGCGGCTGTGCGGGGTGCGGGTTTCCAGCGCGTCCAGATATTCAATCATGACGTTCTCTTCGTAATAGGAAAGGGGAGGCCGATGTTCTGCGATGTTTTACGATATGTTGTTGTGTACGGCTATGCGAGCCAGCGTTTGCGACGACGATAAAATTTCATGTCGCGGAAACTCTTGCGACCGGCACCGGACACACCGAGATAAAATTCTTTGACGTCTTCATTACTCGCGAGATCGCTGGCATCACCTTCCATCACGACGCGCCCGTTTTCGAGGATGTAACCGAAGTCGGCATAGCGCAGCGCGATATTGGTGTTTTGTTCGGCCAGTAAGAAGGAAACCTGTTCCTGCTGATTCAGGCTTTTGACGATTTCAAAGATTTCTTCCACCAGTTGCGGCGCAATACCCATCGATGGCTCGTCCAGCAAAATCATGCTGGGCTTGGCCATCAATGCCCGGCCTATCGCGCACATCTGCTGTTCGCCACCCGAGGTGTAGCCCGCTTGCGAATGACGGCGTTCACGCAGGCGCGGGAAGTAGTGATAGACCTTTTCCAGCTCGGCTTTCAGCTCTGTCCGGCTGAGCTTGCGCGTGTACGCGCCCGTCAGCAGATTTTCTTCCACGCTTAAATGACCGAAACAATGGCGTCCTTCCATCACTTGCGACAGGCCGCGTTTCACCAGTTCGTTCGGCGTCAGATGATCGACACGTTGCCCCTGAAACGTAATGTCGCCTTTGGTAATATCGCCACGTTCGTTTTTCAGCAAGGTGGAGATGGCTTTCAGCGTGGTCGATTTTCCGGCGCCATTCGCACCCAGCAGTGCAACGATTTTTCCTTGCGGCACCTGCAGGGAAATGCCTTTCAATACCAGAATCACGTGATCGTAGATCACTTCGATATTGTTGACGCTGAGATAGGCGGGGTTGTTGATTGCGCTCTCAGACGAAATGGAGTGTATGCTCATAATATGCCTGTATTGACGGTCGGCGTAACAGAGATATCCGTTGCCGGATATCTCCTGATTCAGGAAAAATTACTTCAGACAAGCCGGTGTGATTTTTTTCTCTGCGGCATATTTGTTCGAAGATTCTTCCAGCATCGCGCGGGTCAGCGCTTTATCACCGACGACCCAGTTCGGCGTGATGGCTTTCCACTTATCGCCTGTCCATTGCTGCACTTTGACCGCGCCTGAACCTTCATGGTCTTCACACGAGGTTTTCACTGGCGGGAACATACCAAGTGCACCAAGAGCTTTCTGACGTGCTTCGTCCACATTCAGATTTTCAAAGCCCCAGCGAATCTGCTCGGAAGTCATCTGCTTGCCTTTACCGTATTTTTCCTGGGCTTTCAGAATCGCTTCCGACCACAGGATAGCCGCAGTCACACCGCGCATGTGATAGACCGAGCCGATGCGGGATTTGTCGCTGAGATTACCTTTGCCAGCCGCATACACTTTATTGCGCAATTCATCGAGTACAGGATAATTGCCCGGCGTGTTAAAGGTCATCGAGGTGTAGCCTTTTGCTGCGTCGCCTGCAGGCACCGCATCTTCCTCAGAGCCCGCCCACCAGACGCCCAGCATTTTTTCACGCGAATAACCATTACGCTGCGCCGTTTTAATCGCGACCGCATTCATCACGCCCCAGCCCCACAGAATCACATAATCAGGATTGGCCTGACGGATTTGCAACCATTGCGATTGCTGCTCGTTGCCCGGATGTGCGACCGGGATTTTGATCAGCTCAAAGCCATATTGTTTGGCCTGGGCTTCGAGGACAGGAATTGGCTCTTTACCAAAAGCGGAATCGTGATACAGATGAACGATTTTTTTCCCTTTGAGTTTATCCAGACCGCCGGATTTATCACCCAGATATTTCGTCATCGCCGCAGCCTGATTCCAGTAGCTGGTGATCAGCGGGAAAATATACGGAAACACTTTGCCGTTAGCCGCATCGGAACGACCATAGCCCAGCGTTGTCATCGGAATTTTATCTTCGGCAACGCGATCCAGAATGCCGTAAGCAATGCCGGTGGACAGTGGCTCGACTAATGATGCGCCGCCCTGGGACTTTTTCAATCGTTCATAACATTCAACACCGCGCGAGGCATTGTATTCAGTCTCGCACTCTTCCCATGTGATCTTGACGCCATTGAGTCCGCCTTTAGCATTGATCAGATTGAAATAATCGATGACGCCGCCATAAAAGCCGGAGCCGCCCGCCGCATACGGGCCGACGCGGTATGAGAGCAGTGGAATGTACTGGTCATCTGCCTGTGCGACATTCACAGTACCTATCATTGCCGATGCCAGTAGTATTGATTTCATCAGTTTCATGTTGTCTCCTGTTGGTTGGATGGGTAGAACGACGCCTTCAGCATGGCGCTCTGTATTGATAAAAAACGACGACGGTAAAAACTTAATGCGGGAAAGGCCACAGTCTCAGTTTCTCTTTCGTGATCTGCCACAAACGTGCAAGGCCATGTGGTTCAACAATCAGGAAAAAAATAATCAGCGCGCCGAATACCATCAATTCGAGATTCGATGCGATATTGGTCGGTAGCGACAAAAAATGGGCGATCAGATTCAGAAACACCGGCAGTAAAACGATAAATGCTGAACCAAGAAACGAGCCGAGAATAGAGCCGACGCCGCCGATGATGATCATGAACAAAATGCGGAACGACAGATCGAGGTTATAGGCTTCCGGTTCGACCGTGCCCAGATAAGCATAGGCATATAAAGCACCCGCGATGCCGCAGTAAAACGAAGACACGGCAAACGCCAGCAGCTTGGTACGCATCAGCCGGAAGCCGATGACTTCTGCCGCCACGTCCATATCACGCACTGCCATCCACGAACGGCCAACATTTGAACGCACCATATTTTTTGCCAGTAATGCCATCACACAGACGATGCCTAATGTCAGCAGATATTTTTTGACTGGTGTGTTGAAGCTCATGCCCATGATCACAATTTCCTGCGCGGTGATCACACCGGAAGAACTGTAATTGGTGAACCATTGAATTTTTGTCAGACACCAGACCACAAAAAACTGCGTTGCCAACGTCGCAGCAGCCAGATAAAAACCACGTATGCGTAAAGATGGCAAACCAAAAGCAATGCCGACCATCGCTGCTGAAATGCCGCCGAGGACAAATGCCAGCAAGATAGGAATGCCAGGCACACGCAACATGAAATTGTAGGAAGCAAACGCACCGACTGCCATGAACGCAGCTGAACCCAGCGATAACTGTCCGGCATATCCGGTCAGAATATTCAGGCCCAATGCCGCCAGTGAAAAAATCAGAAACGGAATAAAGATCGCGGAAAAAGCGTAATCAGAGGCGAGCAATGGCACCACAAAAAAAGCCGCGCATAGCAACAGGGCAACGCCGATTCTGTCCTGACGTAATGGAAATATCTGGTTGTCTGCCTGATAGCTGGTTTTAAATTGTCCTGCTTCACGATAGAACATAGTGTTTCCTTAAGTCTTAATATAAGTCTTAGTATGAATCTTAGTATTCATGCGCCTTCCCAGCCATTTTTGTCTGGTAAGGCAGAATATGATTGGAGCTTGCTCAGAACAAGATTGTTTAAATCCTGCGTATGATTTTTTCGCCAAACAAACCTTCCGGCCGCACCAGCAAAAACAGCAATGCCAGCACATACGGGAACCAGCCCTCGATACCGCCACCGACCAGCGGGCCGATATACACTTCCGCCAGCTTTTCCGAGGCACCGATAATCAGTCCACCAACGATTGCGCCGGGAACCGAGGTGAAGCCGCCAAGAATCAGCACTGGCAAAGCTTTCAGCGCAACGAAGGTCAATGCAAACTGCACACCATTACGTGCACCCCACAGCAAACCCGCCACCAGTGCGACAAAACCGGCAACTGCCCAGACGATGCCCCAGATTTGTTGCAGGGGAATGCCGACCGCTAGTGCGGCCTGATGATCGTCAGCGACAGCCCGCAGCGCGCGCCCGATTTTTGTTTTGGAAAACAGCAGTGCCAGACCGGTGACGAGAATGGCGCAGATCAGTGCGGCAATCACATCGAACTGCGATACCAGAATATTGAATTTTTCCATCAGAAATTCGATGGGAACATCTTCGATCGGTAATGTCAGCTTGTGTGGTTGCGAACCCCACAGTAACTGCGCCAGCCCTTCGATGAAAAAAGTCAGACCTATGGTGGCCATGAACAGCGTGATCTCCGGCTGATTGACCAGTGGTCGCAAGACGATTCTTTCTATTGCCAGACCCAGGACGATCATCACTGCCATCGTCAGCGGTATGGCGACCCACATCGACAGATCAAATTTTTCACTGAGGCCGACGCAGGTCAGCGCAGCAAAAAACACCATCGCTCCTTGCGCGAAATTGAAGACGCCAGAGGCTTTGTAGATCAGCACAAAACCTAGCGCAACCAGTGCATACATCACGCCGGACAACAGACCACCGATGAGCACTTCAAAGAAAAAACTGAGATTCATTTTGTTTTCCTCAAGACGGTGGTGTCAGTGTGCAACGCCAAGATAGGCATTGATCACTTCCTGATTTTCCAGCACTTCTGCCGGTGTGCCGTCGCCGATTTTTTTACCGTAATCCAGCACGACAACCCGGTCAGAAATATCCATCACGACGCCCATGTCATGTTCGATCAAAACGATGGTGGTGCCGAGCTGATCATTCACATCAAGGATAAAGCGGCTCATGTCCTGTTTTTCCTCGACGTTCATGCCTGCCATCGGTTCATCCAGCAATAAAATTTCCGGTTCGGCGGCAAGCGCTCGACCGAGTTCAACCCGCTTTTGCAGACCGTAAGATAAGCGTCCTACCGGCGTTTTGCGGATGTGCTGAATTTCCAGAAAATCGATGATTTCTTCGACTTTTTCACGGTGGGCAATTTCTTCTTTGCGTGCAGGCCCGAGATACAGCGCCTGCATCAGAAAATTACATTTCATTTTCAGATTCCGCCCCGTCATGATGTTGTCGAGCACACTCATGCCTTTAAATAAGGCGATGTTCTGAAACGTGCGGGCGATGCCGCTTTTGGCGGCTGCATAGGTATTCATATCCTTGCGCTGGCGGCCACGATAGGTGATCTGTCCTTCCTGCGGCCGGTAGACGCCATTGATCACATTCAGCATCGAGCTTTTACCTGCACCGTTCGGGCCGATAATCGCGCGGATTTCGTGTTCTTTGACGTTAAACGAAATATTTGTCAGCGCTTTGACGCCACCGAACGACAAGGAAATGCCTTGCAAATCAAGAATGACTTCACCGGTTTTTCTGTTATTGGTCATTGCTGTTCCTCATGCCGCATGCTGCCGGGCAGCAAATGTTTTGACATCACTGATGTGCAGATCCGCACTGACAGTACCCTTGCGGCCATCTTCAAATTTGACTTGTGTTTCTATGTATTGCGAGCGTTTGGCTGAATACAGCGCTTCTATCAGTACGGCATATTTTTCTGAAATAAATTTGCGACGGACTTTGCGTGTACGTGTCAGTTCGTCGTCGTCAGGGTCGAGCTCTTTGTGCAGGATCAGGAAGCGATGAATCTGTGTGCCCGCCATCAGCGTTTCATTGGCCAGATCGGCATTCACTTTTTCTATGCATGACATGATGAGCTGATACGTCTCAGCTTTTGCGGCCAGATCGGTGTAACCGGAATAGGCGATGCCGCGTCGCTCTGTCCAGTTGCCAACGGCTTCCATATCAATGTTAATGAAGGCGCAGACATGGTCTCTGTCATGGCCGAAAGCGACGACTTCTTTAATGAAAGGGAAGAATTTGAGTTTGTTTTCGATGTAGTTAGGCGCAAAGATATCGCCGTTGGTGAGCTTGCCGACATCTGCTGCGCGGTCGATGATTTTCAGATGTCCTTCGGCATCAAAAATGCCGGCATCACCGGTATGGAAATAGCCCTGTTCATCGATGACTTCGGCGGTGGCATCCGGCCGTTTGTAGTAACCGGTCAGCATGGCGCTCGATTTCACCAGCACTTCACCATTGTCTGCCAGCGTCACTTCCACGCCGGGCGCAGCCTGGCCGACGCTGTCAAATTTGATGTTGCCATCCGGTTGCAGGCAAACGTAGGCACAGGTTTCGGTGGAGCCATACAACTGCTTCAGATTGATGCCGATGGAGCGATAGAAACGGAACAGATCAGGGCCAATCGCGGCACCAGCGGTATAAGCAACCCTGACGCGGGATAAACCGAGTACATTTTTCAGCGGCCCGTAAATCAGAAATTCGCCGACGCGGTAATTGAGTCTGGCTAACGCAGAAACCGGTTTGCCGTCGAGAATGTCGGAGCCATATTGGCGGGCGATTTCCATGTAATACTGGAACAGATGTTGTTTGATAGCGCCTGCATCTTCCATGCGTATCATGACGGTGGTCAGCATGTTTTCAAACACGCGTGGCGGTGCAAAATAATACGTAGGGCCGACTTCACGCAGATCGGTCAGCACGGTTTCGCTGGATTCCGGGCAGTTCACAGTAAAGCCGGTGACCAGCGCCTGCGCAAATGAAAACAAGTGATCGCCGACCCATGCCATCGGCAGATAGGAAAGTATATCTTCGTTGGCACTCAGGTGATCAAAGCCTGCACCGCCGACGGCGGCCGTCATGAATGAGCGATGACTCTGGCATACGCCTTTCGGCTTACCGGTGGTGCCTGAGGTGTACAGCATGACGGCAGTGTCTTCTGGCTGACCGAGTTCGATCTGATGCATGAAAAATTCAGGGTGGGTACGGTCGTACATGCGCCCGGCTTCCTGCAAGGCGGCGTAAGAACTCAGTTCGGGCTGGTGGTAATGCCGCATACCGCGTTCATCTTCAAAGCAGATGTGTTGTATGCCGGCATATTGTTGTTTGATGTCGAGTAATTTATCGACCTGTTCCTGATCTTCGACAATCGCAAAAACGATCTCGGCATTCTCAAGCACATACGCCATATCGGCAGCCGGCGCGTCTTGATACAAGGGCACAGGGATACCACCGAGACATTGCGCAGCCATCATCGCCCAGTAAAGACGCGGCCGGTTGTCGCCGATAATCGCGAGGTTCATGCCGCGCTGAAACCCTTGTGCGGCCAGACCGCAGGCGAGCGCGCGCACTTCGTCGTTGACCTGTTGCCAGTTCCAGGTTTGCCAGATGCCCAGATCTTTTTCACGGAACGCCGGCTGTTGCGGGCGCATTTTTCCATGTTCCAGCAATAATCTCGGGAACGTTGTGTTCTCTGTCTTTGTCATGTCTCCACCATCAGCCTTATTTGTATTGGCCTGTCTGGTCAGCTGTACGATACTTTGATCGTTTAAGCAGCCAGTATGATTGCTACTTTTTTTATGAGTTTCTGCACTACGTCTTACATCAGACTTACTGCAGGTGTTATCTGCGGCTATTGAAACTGTCTGGCATTGTCGATACCGGTCTGCGTATAGCAATCAACGGTGTTTAATTGGCTCGATTGCATGTCAGCTCGCTTACAATGTCTCCATCAGGACTAACGTCATTTATTCCAACAAGTCAGTGTGCAGTGTGGCAACGCGCTGGACGATTCTGCGTCAGTTCTGAATAATTTTTTGTTGATCAGATACTAGTTACTTGTACCCGCTGCGGCTGTCGTTTAACTGACAATCTGACGGAATGAACCAACTTTCGGTGGTGCGTTGCACAAATATGGCGAATATAAAAAGTGAACTGAAACAAGGCTTGGCAAAGACAATGTGGGCGCACATGCTGGCGCCGGATCATGTGCAAAAAGTCGAAGATGAGATCATCGAGCGCTTTATCCCGGCCGGTGGTTATGTTTGCCGAAAAGGTGATCCTGTCGATCATTGGATGGGAGTGCTCGATGGTTTTCTGAAAATGAGCAGTATTTCGCCCGAAGGAAAAACGGTCACCTTCAGTTGTATGCTGGCGGGCGGCTGGTTCGGCGAGGGTTCATTATTAAAAACTGAACCGCGCCGTTACGATGTCGTTGCACTGCGTGATACCCGCGTCGCGTATATGCCGCGCAGCACCTTCACTTTTTTGCTGGATAACAGTATTCCATTCAATCGCTTTCTCTTGCATCAGTTGAACGAACGGCTGGGCTTGTTTATTTCTTTGGTGGAATATGATCGCATGCTTGATCCGGACACGCGCGTCGCACGTTGTCTCGCAGCGATGTTCAATTCCTATCTGAATCCCGGCAGCAGTATGCAATTGCAGATATCGCAGGAGGAGATTGGCTATATTTCCAGCGTGTCGCGGCAACGAGCGAATCAGGCTTTGCAACTGCTCGAAAAGAAGCAATTGCTGTCCGTTGATTATGGCGGCATCACGATTTTGAATCTGGAAGGTTTGCGGCGTTATCCTGAACTGGTGAACGCATGAAGACCTTGGCGATAGTTGGTGCGGGTAAAGTCGGTCAGGTATTTGGCCGCTGCTTTCAGCAGCAGGCCGTGTTTTCAGTCACGCAGATATTGAACCGGACACTTACCAGCGCCCAGGCTGCCCGGACGTTTATCGGCGCCGGTGCTGCACTTGCCAACTTGCAGGAGTTAATCGCAGCGGATGTGTGGATGCTGGCGGTTGGTGATGATCATATTTCTGAGGTCTGTACTGCCTTATGCGAACGAGGACTGATCAATGAACATACCATCGTGTTTCATTGCAGCGGCTCGAAGGCATCCACAGAACTCGCAGCGGCGGCTGCATCAGGTGCTGCGGTTGCCAGTGTGCACCCGGTACGCAGCTTCGCAGATCCGCAAGCTGTGGCAGAGCAATTTTCCGGAACGATATGTAGTCTTGAAGGCGATCGCCGGGCGCTTGCTGTGTTGCTGCCAGCGATGCAGGCCATCGGTGCACAGACGGTTGAGATCAGCGCTGAATCAAAATTGTTGTATCACGCAGGCTCAGTGTTTGCCAGCAATTATCTGGTGAGTCTGTTGGATACAGCATTGCGCGCTTATCAGTCGGCGGGGATTCCATCTGAACTGGCGCTGGCAATGGCTGCACCGTTGGCGAGACAATCGCTGGAGAATGTCTTCACGCTGGGATCAGCCGCAGCACTGACCGGGCCGATCGCGCGCGGTGATATGACAACGGTCAGCAGGCAGCAGGCGGTCGTGGCGCAGTGGGATCCGGCTGCGGGAGATTTATATCAGGCATTCGTTACTCCCACTGTCGAATTAGCGGCCCGTAAACATCATTCAGAGAAATAGACGCTGTTACGCCCGTTGGCTTTTGCCTGATACAAAGCCTGATCCGCACGCTCAAATACACTATCCTCGGTTTCATTGCTGCGGCATTCTGCAACGCCCATACTGACAGTGACGCCGAGTCGTGTGCGGGTGAGGTCGGTGGTGCGCGAAAAATCATTGTTCTCAATGGTACTGCGCAGGTTTTCTGCGATTGAGGTTGCTTTTTCGAGTGTGCAGTTTTTCAGCAGAATAAGAAATTCCTCGCCGCCCCAGCGACAGAGCACATCGCTCTCGCGTAAGGAACGTTTCGCGATGGCGGCGATTTCTTTGAGCACGTGATCACCGACCAGATGCCCGTGTTTATCATTCACCTTTTTGAAAAAATCAATATCCAGCAAGATCGCACACATAGGTTGGCGTGTACGCTCGGCGTCGAGCAGGCTTTGCTGAAAGACGAAATCAAATGCGTGACGGTTCAGCAAATTCGTCAGAGAGTCCGTTGACGCTGATTTTTCCAGACGTTTCTGGTAGCGACGCACTGTGAGCAGAACCATGACCATGATCAGAATGGTGATGGTGGCGCTGATACCAAGATTCAGCAGGAACACATTCTGAATCGGCCTGATACCAGAATTCGCCTCTTGCTCCACCAGCAAATGCCAGCCCAATTCCGGAATATAGCGCGAGTTGACCAGTACGGTTCCATTGTCTCCCTGATATTCCAGATGCATGGATTCACTTTGGCGATTCGCCAGAATTTTCTCGGAGATACTCTGGATGCCACTGATCGTCTGGATGTTGTCGCCTCGTTTACTGAAATTACTTCCGGTCAGAGTGACTTTACCTTTCTGATCAGCGAAGTAAATCTGGCGATCAAAGCGTTTTTGATAGCTGTCAATCAGATGTTTCAGTGTATTCAGCGTCAGCCCTATACCGGTTGCGCCGATGAATTGACCCTGATAGTCAAGAATCCGGTAATTGACGAAGATCGTGACTGCGTCGTGATTGGCGAGATCCAGATCGACATTGGTTTCGTAGGCGGATTTGAGATTTTTTACACGAAAAAACCAGGTGTCACGCGGTTCGCCTTCTTTGATTTGCTTTAATAAGCCGTCAGCATGGTAGTAGTTGCGGGATTTATCTGAAATCAGAAAGCTGGATATCGCTTTATTCTTGAGTTTGATTTCTTTCAGATATTTCGTGATCCTTTCCTGCTCTTCTTCACCGTTGATGATCCAGTCGCGAACAAAAGTGTCATGTGCCATTTGCGAAGAAACGAAAACCGGTCGCAGTATGTCTTTTTGTATCTCAGAATAAACATTGTCTCCGGTGATAGGCAGTGTTTGTTCCGAAATTCCTTGTTGTATCGTATCGCGCGAGACGATATATCCGGCAACGGTGGTGAAGACAAAACCGGCAATCAGAAATAGAGATAGCCATACCAGCAGACCGTATTTTTTTAGCATGTTTTTCATGGACTGGAGACGGAGCGAATGCATTAAGTTTGGGCAAGATCATACTATAAACCCATGCTATTTCGGTCGGATATGCGCCGGAAATTACTTTCCATGTGGAAATGTTGACGAAAAAAATGCCGCAATTTGCGGCATTTTGTATTCAAGCAACGGTATTTAGCGATTTCTGCTGACGGTCAGACGGTTTAAGGACGAGGTGTCAGGGAAACGTGCAAGCGCAGACGTGAACCAGGATCATATGGCATGACTGAGGTGTAAGTCCGACCGTTGTACTCATAAGTGACGGCATAACCATTCGTACGGGTTTGCCAGCTATCGACGGTTCTGCATTGACGAACCGGGCGGCTCTCGTAACCTTGCTGACCATTGTTGCTATTGTCCATACGGTCACCAACCAGAGCGCCAGTAATTGCCCCCGCTGCAGCAGCAGCGATCTTACCGTTGCCGCCACCAACCTGACTACCGAGCAGACCGCCGGCAATACCGCCGATAATGCCGCCAGAGTTGCTGCGTTCTTGTGGACGTTGATAAGTCTCGTATTCAGTCCGGCAATCCTGACGTGGCATGTTGATCTGTTCAACTTGCGGTGTGACGTTAACGACGCGTGCATAATCCTCAAAATCAGCTGCCTGCGCAATGGAACCGGCACTGGTGATCGCCAGCAAAGCAGCGGCAGTGGAGAGTTGTTTCAGTGTGAATGTCATATATACCTCGATGCAAGTGATCATCAGTTCAGTTTAGTCCCCATTTAACGCAGCAGGTTCCGATAAGGACGACAAGAAATATGTAAATCTATGTTTCAGCCATGTTTCTGAACATTGCGTACAGATTCCAACGTAGGTTATCAGATCGCGCATAACGATGCTGGTCGCAAAAATATTGCCGGGGTGCCGATTAAATATCCTTGTTTTTACCGTCGCTGGATTCGCCTGCACTATGTTTTAATGCGCGTATTGTGGCAGTGACGCCATTTATTGGTCGGTGGTTTTGATGACGGCAGTGGGTCATCTCTTA
Source organism: Undibacterium sp. 14-3-2 (assembly GCF_016595265.1). NCBI lineage: Bacteria > Pseudomonadati > Pseudomonadota > Betaproteobacteria > Burkholderiales > Oxalobacteraceae > Undibacterium > Undibacterium sp. 14-3-2. The sequence continues at coordinate 328,418 of NZ_JAENGS010000003.1, read as the reverse complement.
TAAAAAGGAATTCGCATGATGGTAACGCCAAAACTCAGTGCTTCAGTATATGCATCGTATATCGTTGTGGCTGTCAGTTTATTTTTAGTCTTGAAAGCGGGCTTGTTACTGGCTTTATTTTCCGGATTGCTGGTGTATTCACTGGTACATATGCTGACGCCGATGATTGCGCACCGCTTCAGTCATCGCCAGCCGCGCATGATTGCGGTCGCATTATTGTCCGCGATATTAATCGTCAGTTTGTTGCTGGCAACCTGGGGGGGTCATGTGTTTTTGCGCAGTGATGCCGGGAATTTGCATAATTTGCTGCAAAGACTGGCAGATATTCTTGAGTCATCGCGTAGTCAGGTACCGCTGTGGATGAGCGCCAATATTCCCGAAGACGTTGATGCGCTGCAGACGATGATTACACATTGGTTGCGTGAGCACGCGGGGGAGGCAAAATTGCTGGTACCGGAAGCTGGTCATCTGATTGTGCATTTATTGCTCGGGATGATCATCGGCAGCATGGTGGCCTTGCGCGATGCCAGTGGTGATAGCAATCACAAACCATTTGCTGCCGCGTTACATCAACGTATTGTCGCCTTTGCACAGATATTTCATAAAATTGTCTTCGCACAATTCAAAATTTCTCTGATTAATACGGTATTAACCGCGATTTATCTGCTCGTCATTCTTCCTGTGGCCGGCGTGCATCTGCCGCTGACCAAAACTATGATTGCGATTACCTTTCTGGCTGGTCTGATTCCGGTCGCTGGCAATATCATTTCTAATTCTGTGATCGTGATTGTTGCGTTATCACACTCATTGAATATGGCAATGGCTTCATTGGTCTTCATGATCGTAATTCACAAAGCGGAATATTTCCTGAATGCGCGCATCATAGGAGAGCAAGTCAATGCGCGGGCCTGGGAGCTATTGACTGCCATATTGGTAATGGAAACCCTGTTCGGTGTACCGGGTGTTGTCGCCGCACCGGTGTTTTATGCGTATCTGAAGAAGGAATTGAGTGATCGCGGCTTAGTCTGATTTTTACCCGTTTGGTGCCATAATAGGATTCTGCAACAGACACTTCAGACATTTCATTGTAAATAAAGAGCTAAACATGATTCTCGAACTTGCCGACATCCGCATTCACCCAGGACAACAAGAACAATTTGATGCTGCCATTCAGCGTGGGCTGGATGAAGTCATTTCCCAGGCCAAAGGGTTCAGCGGTTTTAAAGTGAATAAGGGGATAGAGTCCCCTGAACGCTATGTCCTGATGATTTTTTGGGAAACACTGGAAAATCACACGGTAGATTTCCGCGAATCTCCGGCCTTTTTGCAATGGCGCTCTATCGTTGGTCCGTTTTTTGCGGCACCACCAACTGTGGAGCATTTCAGCCTGCTGACAAAATCATCCTGAATTCCGTAGGGATATTCCTTGGCTTGACTTGATTCTCTTCGTTTCACCCCAAGCTAAGAGAGTCTTAAAAAGCCGGCACGCTCCCCAGATATTTGCGAAAGCTGCCGGCGACTCAGGCAGCTTATCAAAAAGGTCACTATGGTTCCGCATCTTGTCACGGCTCTCAACGGGCCACTGCACGATCTCGAAAAGAAAATTCTCGAGGCGACTCCCGCCATCGAACGCTGGTTCCGTCTGGAGTGGCAGGAACATACGCCGCCATTTTACTGTTCCGTCGATTTACGCAATGCAGGATTCAAATTAGCCCCTGTCGATACCAATTTATTTCCGGGTGGATTTAATAATCTGGCAACAGAAATGCTGCCATTATCAGTGCAGGCAGCAATGGCGGCGATAGAAAAATATTGCCCGGATGCTAAAAACCTGCTGCTGATCCCGGAAACCAATACGCGCCATCCCTTTTACTTGCAAAACATTGCCCGCCTGATGCAGATATTCCGTCAGACTGGTCTGAACGTGCGCCTCGGTTCTTTATCTGCAGATATTACCGAACCGACGCCGATTGATCTGCCGGATGGCGGCCAGCTGATACTCGAGCCTCTCGAGCGCTCCGAAAATGGCCGTCGGCTGGTGCTGAAAAATTTTGATCCGTGCACCATCGTTCTGAATAACGATTTGTCGGCAGGGATACCGGCGATTCTGGAAGAGCTCAATGAGCAAACCTTGTTGCCGCCGCTGCACGCGGGCTGGTCTATGCGCCGCAAGAGCAATCATTTTTCGTCGTATGATGAAGTCGTGAAAAAATTTGCCAAACTGGTCGACATTGATCCTTGGATGCTCAATCCGTTTTTCACCAAAGTCAACGGCATTAATTTTGATGATGGCACAGGCGAAGACGCGCTGGTCGCCGCAGTCGATACGATACTGGCGAAAATCCGTAAAAAATACAAAGAGTACGGCATTAAAGAAAAACCGTTCGTGATCGTCAAGGCGGATGCCGGAACCTATGGCATGGGCATCATGACGGTGCATCATTCCGACGAAGTGCGTGAACTGAACCGTAAACAGCGCAATAAAATGTCCGTCAATAAAGACGGAATTGCAGTCACTGATGTGATTGTGCAGGAAGGTGTGTACACCTTTGAGCAGATCAAAGATTCCGTCGCTGAACCGGTCGTCTATATGATCGATCGCTATGTCGTCGGCGGCTTTTACCGCGTGAACGAAGAGCGTGGCATTGATGAAAATCTGAATGCGCCGGGGATGCAGTTTGTACCGCTGGCTTTTGCCCAGCAACATGCGGTGCCAGACATGAAAGCAAAACCGGGCACAGCAGCGCCGAATCGTTTTTACATGTATGGTGTGGTGGCGCGGCTGGCATTGCTGGCGGCTTCATTGGAGCTGGAAAAAACAGATCCTGATCCCGAAATCTATTAATTGGCCCACCGGCTTGTCGCCGGTTTGCCGTCATTTTCTTTAAAAATTGCCATGAAAATCGCCTTTCTGACTGACCCGCTGTCGCAGTTCAAGACTTATAAAGATTCCACTTTTGCGATGATGCGCGAGGCAGTCAGGCGAGGTTACACGGTGTATGCGTTTGGCCCGGCAGACATGGCGCTGGAAAATGGCAAAGTGGTTGCCAATATCAGCCGTATCACCTTGACCGGTGACAGCGAAGACTGGTATCGCGCCGAAGCACCTCAGGCATTGCCGCTAAGTGCTTTCGATGCTGTATTGCAGCGTAAAGATCCGCCGTTTGATATGGAATATATCTACGCGACTTATTTGCTGGAGCTGGCGGAACAACAGGGCGCACGCGTCTTCAACAAACCGGCAGCGATACGCAATCACAATGAAAAACTGAGCATTGCGCAATTCAGCCAGTTTACCGCACCGACGTTGGTGACCCGCGATGAGCAGCGTATCCGCGCGTTTCACCGCGAACATCAGGACATTATTCTGAAGCCGCTCGATGGCATGGGCGGCGCCGGTATTTTCCGGATTCGTGCCGATGGCATGAACCTGGGTTCCGTGATCGAAACGCTGACGCTCAATGGCAGCCGTACCATCATGATCCAGCGCTATATTCCCGAGATCGTCAATGGTGATAAACGTATTTTGCTCATCGGTGGCAAGGTCGTGCCATTTGCGCTGGCGCGGATTCCGCAAAATGGCGAAGTGCGTGGCAATCTGGCGGCCGGTGGTGTTGGCGTGGCGCAGGAATTGTCGGCGCGCGATCTTGAGATTGCGCAGACTTTGGCGCCGCAGCTTTATCAAAGAGGCTTGTTGCTGGTAGGATTAGACGTGATTGGCGATTGCTTGACCGAAGTCAATGTGACCAGCCCGACCTGTTTCCAGGAAATTACGCAGCAAAAAGGCGTGGATGTGGCCGCGATGTTTATTGATGCGCTTGAAACAGCCGTTTCAGGGCGTTAATATACTCCCCGGGGTATGTCGTAACCCCCTAATGAAATCAAGGAGAGTAAGTGCAAATTGACACATACTCCCTCTATTTTGAGAAATTATGGTTGGAATACTGTTGATGACCCACGCGCCGTTAGGCTCGGCATTTATCCAGGCTGCAGCCCATGTTTTTCGCGGTATGCCGGAGCGCCTGGAAGCGATCGATGTGATTGCCGATCAGAACACCGATGACGTGCACCGTCTGGCGCTGGAAGCGGTACAACGACTCAATGACGGCTCCGGCGTGCTGGTGATGACCGATATCATGGGTGGAACGCCATCCAATTGCTGCCGCCAGCTGGGCGAACCCGATCAGGTTGCCACCATTGCCGGTATCAGCTTGCCGATGTTGTTGCGGGCGATTACTTACCGTAATGACGCGCTCGATGTGGTTGTGGAAATGGCACTCGCGGGTGGTCAGAATGGCGCGCTGCGGATTGATAACCGTATCCGGCTGTCACCGAATTAATCAAGGAGTTGAAAGTAGAGCATGATCCAACAAGAAATTGAAATTGTGAACAAACTTGGTCTGCATGCGCGCGCATCGGCCAAATTTACGCAACTGGCCAGTAAATTCAAAAGTGAAGTCTGGGTGACACGCAATGGTCGCCGTGTGAATGGCAAGTCGATCATGGGCGTAATGATGCTGGCGGCGGGTAAGGGCAGCAAAATCATGCTGGAAACCGATGGTGCCGATGAGCAGGAATGCTTTGATGCCATCGTCAACCTCGTCAATGATAAGTTTGGTGAAGGCGAGTAATGATTTTTTCCGCGCAGACCATGTGAAGTGTTCCAGGTGCGATGGTTCTGCAGTGTTGTATCCGTTTGCTCATTTTCCTGAAGGCAGGTGAGTAAAGACAATTAAGAACATGGGGCACGAGGCATGGCATCATTTACATTGCAAGGCATCCCTGTTTCACGCGGTATCGCGATAGGTCGCGCGCATTTATTGCGTCCGGCTGCGCTGGATGTGAAGCATTATCTGGTTGCGCAGGAATTAGTCGAAGCGGAAGTACTGCGCCTGCAAAACGCAATTGCGCAAGTCCACGTTGAATTACAGGCGATCTGGGCCGATCTGCCGCAGGATGCACCGACCGAGCTCGGCGCTTTTCTGGATGTACACGCTCTCATTTTGTCCGATCCCATGGTATCGGAAGCCCCGCTCGATATTATCCGTACCCGCCATTACAACGCCGAATGGGCGCTCGTGACTCAGGTCGATGAGCTGTCGGCGCAGTTCGATGAAATCGAAGACGATTATCTGCGTGAACGCAAAGCCGATATTCAGCAAGTCGCCGAGCGGGTGTTGAAAGTGCTGACCGGCTCCTCCAGCCAGGTTCCTTCTTCCGATGGGATAGATGAGCGCACCGCCAACATGGTCGTAGTCGCCAGAGATATTTCTCCGGCAGATATGATGCAATTCCGCGATGTCGCTTTTACCGGGTTTGTCACCGATGAAGGCGGGCAGAATTCGCATACCGCAATCGTGTCGCGCAGTCTTGGTATTCCTGCCGTGGTCGGGATGGGGAATGCTTCGCAACTGATAGAACAGGACGACTGGCTGATCATCGATAGCGATGCTGGTGTGGTCATCGTTGCGCCGCCGACGATGGTGCTGGAACAATATCGTGAACGTCAGGCGCTGCTGCTCAAACAAAGAAAAAAACTCTCCAAACTCAAAAAAACCCCGGCGATCACTCAGGATGGGGTTGAAATTACCTTGCTGGCAAACATTGAATTGCCGGGCGATGCTACACCTGCGCTTGAGGCTGGCGCTAGTGGTGTTGGCCTGTTCCGTTCTGAATTCCTGTTTATGGAGCGTAGCGGCGAACAGCATCAGTTACCGAGCGAAGAAGAGCAGTTTGATGCTTATCGTAAGGCGGTACTTGGCATGAAAGGCCGTCCTGTCACCATCCGCACTTTAGACGTGGGTGCTGACAAACCACTGGAAGCGGCTGAACACAATATTCTGAATCCTGCCTTAGGTTTGCGGGCAATACGCTATTGCCTGGCTGAGCCGCAACTGTTTCTGACGCAATTACGGGCAATCTTGCGTGCGTCTGCGTTTGGGCCGGTCAAAATTCTGATTCCCATGATGGCGCATGGATTTGAAATCGAGCAGACCTTGCAACTGATCGCGCAGGCCAAGAAAGAACTGACGGCAGAAAAGAAAGAATTTGATGCGGACATACCGATTGGTGCGATGATAGAAATTCCCGCTGCTGCGCTGGCGCTGCCGATGTTTGTTAAAAAGCTCGACTTCTTATCTATCGGCACGAATGATCTGATCCAGTACACGCTGGCAATTGATCGCGCCGATCACGAAGTTGCACACTTATACGATGATTTACATCCGGCGATTTTGCAGTTATTGCAGATCATCGTCAGTACGGCAGAAAAAGCCGGGATTCCTTTGTCGATTTGTGGCGGTATGGCAGGCGATTTGCGCCTGACCCGCTTATTGGTCGGAATGGGGTTCCGGGAGTTATCTATGCCAGCGGCGTTGTTACCAGAGATTAAACAGGCGATTCTGAATACCCGGTTTGACACCTTGCAACCATATGTGAAAAAGATCTTGCGCAGCTATGATTCTGTTGTGATACAGGAAACGCTGGGTAATATGGAAGCGCTTGGCAAAACGCTGCATTGAAGCCGACTAGGTTTGACGATGAGGCTGGAGTTCGTTATCCTTACCGACTTATTCCAAATCTCATTAAATACGATAACGTCGTTGCTGTGCCCTCGCCGTGCTGAAGCACTGTCTGCGGACACGCGCCTTGTTCTCCTATTTAATCAGAATTGGAATGAAATACAGGCGCCGATTTGAAAATCAGCTTGCGGGCGCGGTCTGGACAATTTCCGGACAATAAATACGGCTAAAGCGAGCTTGAATGCAGCTTTCCTTCCTTCACATTCAGCCCTTCTTTTAGCCTTCCTTAGTTTTTGAACGAGAATTTTCTCGATGGAAGAGTGTATGTCAGCCTTACCAAGATCCGTTGGTGCCGTGACACCACAGGCGTTTCAATTTGAAGCACCGTTGCCTTTACAAAGTGGTGCATCAATTGCCGGTTATACCTTGATGGTGGAAACCTATGGCAGCTTAAATGCAGATAAATCGAATGCCGTACTTATTTGTCATGCCTTGAATGCATCTCATCACGTCGCAGGTTACTACGCCGACCAGCCAAAGAACGTGGGATGGTGGGACAACATGGTCGGCCCGGGCAAACCGGTGGATACCAACCGTTTTTTTGTGATCGGCGTCAATAATCTTGGTTCCTGTTTTGGCTCCACCGGCCCCATGCACACGAACCCCGCCACGGGCAAACCTTATGGCGCTGATTTTCCGGTGGTTACCGTAGAAGACTGGGTCAACGCGCAGGCGCGTCTGGCAGATGTTATGGGGATAAAGCAATTCGCTGCGGTCATGGGCGGCTCGCTTGGTGGTATGCAGGCGCTGGCGTGGAGTATTTTGTACCCGGATCGTTTGCAGAACTGCGTGGTAATCGCATCGACGCCAAAACTGTCGGCACAGAATATCGCGTTTAACGATGTGGCGCGACAGGCGATATTGACCGATCCGGATTTCCACGGCGGTGATTTTTATGCACATGGCGTCGTTCCGCGCCGTGGCTTAAGAGTGGCGCGCATGATAGGTCATATCACCTATTTGTCGGATGACGATATGGCCGAAAAATTCGGACGTGATCTGAAGTCGGATGATTACCAGTTTGGCTACGGCGTTGATTTTGAAATTGAATCTTATCTCCGCTATCAGGGCGATAAATTTTCAGATTACTTTGATGCCAATACGTATTTGCTGATCACCAAAGCGCTGGATTATTTTGACCCGGCCCGCCATACCGATGGCGATCTGACCAAAGCGCTGGCGGCAACTAAAGCACAGTTTTTACTTGCCTCATTCACTACCGACTGGCGTTTTGCGCCTGAGCGTAGCCGTGAAATTGTGAAGGCCTTAATCAGTAACAAGCGCACCGTCAGCTACGCTGAAATTGATGCGCCTCACGGACACGATGCATTCCTGCTGGACGACTCCCGTTATCTGAATCTGGTTGCGGCGTATTTCGATCGCATTGCGACAGAACTGAAAGGAGTGTCAGCATGAATTTTTCAGAATTAAACCAATTACGTCCCGATCTGGCTTTTATTGCCGACTGGATTCAGCCGCAGTCACAAGTATTGGACGTGGGTTGCGGTGATGGCGTCATGCTTGATTATCTGCAAACCGACAAACAATGCAGCGGCTATGGCATAGAAATCGCGGATGACAAAACACTTGCCTGCGCGAAACGTCATATTAATGTGATACAGCAAGACATGGAAAATGGTCTGGGCATGTTCGATGACAATGCATTTGACACCGTGTTGTGCTTATCGTCGTTACAGATGATGAAGCATGTAGAACCTTTGTTGCGTGACATTGCCCGCGTCGGTCGTGAAGCCATCGTCTCTTTTCCGAATTTTGGTTATTGGCCGCATCGCACCGCATTATTGCTGGGGAAAATGCCTGTATCGAAATCCCTGCCATATCAATGGTATGACACGCCTAACGTTCGTTGTGCAACGATTTATGATTTCGCCGATCTTGCCAACGAAGTCGGTCTGGAAGTCATGCAATGTGTTGCTCTGCATGAAGGTCAGCCAGTGAATTTTTTACCGAATTTGCGTGGCAGTCTGGCGGTGTTCAGGTTGCGTAAGCGTCAAGCTTAGTGTTTAAGAGATCGATTCGGGCAAATAGCGATTTTTATTGCGGTATCTTTAAAACCAGCGGCATGATCACCATTTCTCTGGGTAACCTGTTTACTGGCTTGTTTACTAGCTTAAATTATGAAACTGCATACACTCTTTGCTGCTGTTCTTTTTGTGACGATGGGCTCTGCATTGGCGCAGAATGCAACGTCGCAAGATGGCGTAAGAATTGGCGGAAACTCCTTTTTAAGTAAACTCGCTCCGGTCGGTACGCTGGAAAACCAGGCTGCGATGCAGTATGCACAAACCATGCAGCAAGCTGAAAAGCAACATGCGCTGGGACCCGATAATCATCCGCAAGTATTACGTTTACGTGCGATTGCCAATAAGCTGATTCCCTATTCTTTAAAATGGAATGAGCGTGCCAAACAGTGGAAGTGGGAAATTAATTTGCTGGGATCCAAGCAAATCAATGCCTATTGCATGCCCGGTGGCAAGATTGCTTTTTATTCCGGGATTCTGGATACCTTGAAACTGACTGATGACGAAGTCGCGATAGTCATGGGGCACGAGATCGCCCATGCCTTACGCGAACATGGTGCTGAAAGAGCAGTGAAATCGAGCGCGGCTAATTTATTCGTCAAAGGGGTAGAGATTTTTGCCGGAGCGAAAGGATATGACCCGAATATCGCCGGCTCGATTGCAGGCGGTGCCGCAAACATGACCATGCTGAAATTTTCCCGCGATAATGAAACAGAAGCGGATATTGTTGGGCTAGATATTGCGGCACGTGCCGGTTACGATCCTCGTGCCGGCGTTGCTCTCTGGCAAAAAATGGGCATGGTCAATAAAGGTGCTCCGCCGCAATGGTTGTCCACCCACCCCGCTGGGCAAAACAGAATTGCTGAAATTCGTCGCCATTTACCGGAAGTGATGCCTTTGTATGCGAAGGCGAAAGCATTGTCTCTGAATGGCATTGCGCCATATCAGACCAACGTCAAGGGTATTGATCCGGTTACCTATCCATAGTTTCTATGCCTGTGGCAGCCGTTCACCGCCACCGGGATTTTTCTTCATCTGAAAGAAAAGTTTCTTTCAAAGCATCTCAAAAATAAAAATTACGCAGATTTCACCCAAAGTAAGCAGATTCGCTAAAAAAAGCACATCTGTTGTGCATTTGTGACATTTTCATGCATGGAAAACCACGATGTCATCGTCCTTTCACAATTGGGTGTAACACTTTGTAATGTTGAAAAAATTATGTGATAGACTATTTTCACATATCAATATACAGCTGATTCACTCGAATTTACTTGTCCGGTCAGCACACAAAAATCAACAGTGTCATATAAAAATAGACGATAGAACCTGGTGTCTGTTTTTTTAAAAATCAAAAGAGCAATCGTTTGCGTATCAGCCGATTTATGTTTTTCAGCGGTCGCAATCGATTGCGTGTTGAAATCAGGCATAAAAAATGCATGACATCGTTGCTAGTAAGCTTTTTTTATCGCGGTTGCAGGTTGAAGTTTTTATAAAGCCAGTGTGTTGGCACTAAAGTGTGGTGATGGAGATGTCATCAAGCGGTGTTAAAAGCTTGAGATGATGAACAGGGTTCAGCGCAATTTTATTTTATTTACCGTAATTTGATCCGGGAGCAGTCAATGAAACAATCTACGAAGCCTTCAGCGTTTCCATCACGTTTGTCGATGGTCGCGATTGCATGCCAGTTGGCATGCATGGGTATTTCCACTGCGCAAGCACAGGAAGTCAGCAACGAACAAACAAGCTCAACACAAGTCACTATTACCGGCAAAAAAGTCGGTATGGGTTTGATGGTTCAGGAAAATGCGCCAAAAGCACGCAGTACAATTACTGCAGAAGAACTGGCAAAACAACGTCCTACCGGTAATGCGTATGAAGCGCTGGAACTGATGCCTGCGGTCAACAGCTACAACTATGACGCAACTGGTTTGTTCGGCGGCGGTATGACTTTGCGTGGTTTTAACAGCGATCAGATCGGTGCAACGATCAATGGTGTGCCTGTCAATGATTCCGGTAGCTTCTCAGTGTATCCACAAGAATTTGTGGATCAGGAAAATACCTGCACACAGTTCGTCACACAAGGCTCTACCGACGTTGATTCTCCACAAATCGGCGCAACTGGCGGTAACTTCGGCATCACGACATGTGACCCTTCCAAAACAAAACGTTTCCGTGTAATGCAAACCGTTGGTGGACTGAATCTGTCCAAAACTTATCTGCGTTACGATACCGGTATGTTGTCGGATAATCGTTCCCGTTTGTTTATTTCCTATTCTCATGCGCAAGCTGATAAGTGGAAAGGTGATGGCGGAGCTAAACGTGATCACGTCGATTTTGGCTTCCGCACAGACTTTGACAAATTCAACTCTATCAGCGGCGTTGTTCTGTACAACCGCGCGATCAACCAGAATATCAGTTCATTCAGCCTGGCTGATCTGAACAAAAACGGTTACTACTACGATTATTCTACGAAATTTATTGGTCATGTGACGCCGACCAAAGGCAAAGCAGACAATGATCCTAGCCAAGCCAATGCTGATTCTTTCTACAAGCTGACACAGAATCCGTTCGAAAACGTGATTGCCTCTGTCACTGGAAAAATGCGTATTGGTGAAAACACCGACGTCAAAGTCATTCCTTACTACTGGTATGGTTACGGTAATGGTGGCGTTCAACAAAAACTGGTTTCCGAAGTTGGTTTCCTGAACGTTGCAACTGGCAAGAATACCGGTGCAGTGGATCTGAATGGCGACGGTGATACGCTTGATAAAGTGATTGTTGCGAATGCGAGTGTGACACGCACGAACCGTCCTGGTATTACAGCTTCCGTTACCCATAACCTTGGTAATCATCAGTTGCTGGCTGGTTTCTGGTACGAACGTGCAACGCATGAGCAATTTGGACCGATGGTTTCTGTAGACGCTGCTGGTAACGCGAGCGATATCTGGTTGCAGAACGGCATGATCATGCGCCCTGATGGCACGCCTTATCAATCCCGTGACTGGAAAACAATCAGTACGGCATATCAATTCTTTGCTCAAGACACCATCAGTCTGTTAGACGACAAATTGCAAGTCAACATTGGTGTACGTGCGCCAACGATGAAGCGCGATTTCACTAACTATGCGAATGAAGGTTCAAGCTCGGGTACAACATACAATATTTCTAAATCATATTCAGAAGTATTGCCACAATTAGGTGCTCGCTACCAAATCGACAACAATAATCAAGTGTTCGCAAGTTTGGCTAAAAACATGAAAGCGCCGCCAAACTATGTTTACTCGACAACGAACAACGTTGTACTGGTCAATGGTGTTCCAACGATGCCAGTTGATGTGAAAGCGGAGACATCGTTGAACCTGGATTTGGGCTATCGTCATCAAAGCGACAAGCTCACAGGTCAGTTCACGGTATATTCTGTTGATTTCCGTGACCGTCAGGCGACTGCGTACGACGTAATCAGCAACACCAGCAGTGTTACTAGCGTTGGTAAAGTGAAGACCAAAGGTTTTGAAGTTGAACTGGGTAATACTCCAGTCAATGGCTGGTCTTTCTACAGCTCAGTTGGTTACGCTAAGAGCGAGATTCAGGATAACCTGATCGCAAGCAAAACTGCCGTCTTGCCAACAGCTGGTAAAGAAATGACACTGACGCCAACCTGGAAAGCAGGCTTGAGCGCACAGTATGAGACAGCAGTATGGTATGCACGTCTGAAAGCCAAATATACAAGCAGCCAATGGGCAACGATGACTAATGATGAATTGGTTCCTAGCTACACATTGCTTGGTCTGGACGCTGGTTATCAGTTCGCAAACACTGGCTGGTTGAAAAAGCCAACAGTACGTCTCAGCATCAGTAACCTGACAAACGAGAAATATCGCAATCCATCCAGCTTCAACGTGACAAATGCTCAGGCATATGGCACAGCGGCTGCGAAGACTGTGTTTTACTACCTCGGTGCACCACGCTTCACATCTGTCACATTCTCTGCAGATTTCTAATCGCATAAATGCGCAGTTGCTGTAGTCAGTTTTCAAGGTAAAGCAACGACAATTCAGGCCTGCAACGATTTCTTGTTGCAGGCCTTTTTTATTTGATAGTGGCAAAGATATGAATAAATTCAAACTCATCAGCCTTGCTGTTCTTGTCGCCATCGGCGGCTGCTCGACAACCACAGACAAGAATGCCGGGCTCAGCAACATCACCATTTTCAGTATTAATGATTTTCACGGCAACTTGCAGTCTGATCAGCCTGTGCCTTACCTTGCAAGCAAGGCGGATGCCGCCAATCCGGGTAAAACAGTGAATGTTCCAGCTGGTGGTTATGCCTATCTGGCGGCGAAGTTAAAAGAGCGTCGCGCAACGGTGCCATTCAGCATACTGGTGGGGAGCGGTGATTTGATGGGGGCATCTCCTATGGGCTCGGCGTTGTTGAAAGACGAACCAGTCATCGAAGCCTTGAATCAACTTGACCTGACGGTAACAGCGGTCGGAAATCACGAATTCGACTCTGGCACGGCTGATCTGATGCGTAAAATTAAAGGCGAATGTGCTTCCTCTGGCTGTGCGTATGCGGATTTTCACGGTGCCAAATATGCGTATCTTGGTGCGAACGTCTATGAGCAGGGCAGCAATACGCCGTGGCTGACCCCTTATGTGATACGCCAAGTCGGGGATGTGAAGGTCGGCTTTATCGGCGCGGTGACGTCCGATGTTCCTAATCTAGTGGCTGGCGACGCGATTAAACGCCTGCGTTTTGACGATGAGGCGGCGTCGATTAATCGCTATGTACCTGAGTTGCAAAAGCAAGGTGTGAATGCGATTGTTGCGCTGATTCATGAAGGTGCAAGCTACAAAGGCGCTGAAAACGACCCGAGTTATCGCTGTGAAGGCTTGCAAGGGCCGATTATCGATATCACTAAAAAGCTCGATAAAGCCATATCGTTGGTTGTCTCCGGTCATACTCATCAAGGCTATACGTGCAAAATTGATGGTCGCCTGGTCGTACAAGGCCGTAGCTATGGCGCGTTTCTGACAGAGTCCACGCTGACCATAGACCGCAACACCAACACGGTGGTGAACGCTGTCGCTATCAATCACCTGATTGATCAACAGCAAATTAAAGCCGATGCAACGGCGCAGGTGCTGGTAGATAAAGTGGCGACACAAACGGCGGCGTTGCGCCAGCGTCCGGTCGTTACGATAGACAAAGCATTATTACGGTCGAGTGAGTCAGGTCGTTTCGACAGTGCATTAGGTAACATCATCGCCGATGCACAACTGCATTACGCTCAGCATCATGGCGGTGCTGACATTTCGTTGATGAATGCAGGTGGGATTCGCAGTGATTTGCCATCCGGCAGTCAGAAAACACCGATTAACGTCACTTTTGGCGATTTGTATGCCGTGCAGCCATTTGGGAATAACATCGTACGAATGACATTGTCGGGCGCCCAATTATTGCAGGTACTGCAGCAGCAGTGGGTCGGTGGACGCCCTGCAGAAGAGCCTAAAAAACTGTTTGTCTCGCACGGTCTCAGCTACGTCTGGAATCCGGCAGCGGCGATAGAGCAGCGTATCAGTGATGTCAAAATCAAAGGTAAAGCACTTGATCCGACGCAGCAATATCAGGTGGTCGTGAATAATTTTCTGGCAGATGGCGGTGATGGCTTCAGCGTATTGAAGCAGGGAACCGATAGGCAACTGATAGGGCGCGATCTGGATGCATTTGAATCGTATATCCGCGAACGCGGTGATCGCATCACCGATGTGCAGCTGGATAGGGTGCAGCGCCGTTAGTCGCACGACTCATCAGGAAAAATTGCGAGAAATTTAAGCTGTTATCCTAATATTTGTGCGGGTTTCCAGTCATTTTGGCTTGGAAGCCCACTTTTTTATTAGGACTATCGAATTAAACGTAGCTGATAATCAGCGGCGAATGGTCAGAAAAACGCTGTTCTTTGTAAATGGACGCAGTGTGTGCTTTCGCTGCGATACCCGGCGTTGCGACATGGTAGTCAATTCGCCAACCAACGTTATTGGCCCAGGCCTGACCACGATTGCTCCACCAGGTATAGGCTTCGCCCGTGGTTTCAGGATGCAGGTGGCGATACACATCAACCCAGCCTTGCTCGTCCAATAAACGTGTCAGCCACGCGCGCTCTTCAGGTAAAAAGCCGGAGTTCTTTTGATTGCTCTTCCAGTTTTTTAAATCGATTTCCTTGTGGGCAATATTCCAGTCGCCGCAAATCACCAATTCCCTGCCTTCTGCCATCAGCATTGTCAGATGTGGAAAAAATTCATCCATAAAGCGGAATTTTGCTTCCTGTCTTTCCGGTGATGAGGATCCGGAGGGGCAATAGACAGAAATGACCGAAACGTCGTCAAAATCGCAACGTACGTAGCGGCCTTCAGGGTCGAATTCTGCGCTGCCAAACCCGATGTGTACTGCGTCTGGTTTTTTCTTGCTATACACACCAGCTCCGGAATAGCCTTTTTTTTCAGCATAGTGAAAGTGCCCGTGATAACCGTGCGGATTCAGAAAATCAGCCGTCATATCCGGCGCCTGCGCCTTCAATTCCTGCACGCAAACGATATCCGGGCTTTCTTTCCCCATCCATTCAAAGAAACCTTTTTTTGCTGCAGAGCGAACGCCGTTTAAGTTGGCGGAAACAATTTTGGTCATGTTTTGGAGGCGTAAAATAGGTAAATTCAAAAATTAGAGGCACCGGGGAAGCACAAGTTCTTTTATGCGCTGAGTTGCTTCAATCCGTGTCCGGTGTTTTATCTGTCATCCAGACTAGACAATTTATATAATTAAATTAATTGTTTATTTGATACTTTATGCGACATTTTTCTAAATACCTTTGCAAAAATCCATGCTGAAAGTATGCGTGTAAGGTTGTAGGTGAGGGAAAATTCACGGGATACAGCACATTTCACAATGTAACTTTGCTTGCGGCTATCTCTCGATTTTGAGACTCTAAGCTGGAGATTACTAAACGCTTTAGCATTATAATAGCGCCTGCCCACTGTTTGAGCACCTCACCTATTCACGCTAAGGGCGATCACAAAGCTAATGACGAAAAATCCCATTTCCCCTTTTTATGCAATTCATTCCTTGTGGCAGCATCGGCAGTTAATTCTGGATATGGCTGGCCGCGATGCCTTAGGTAAATACAAAGGGTCGAGGTTGGGCATTATATGGTCGTTATTGACACCGGTGTTTATGCTTGCTATTTACACCTTCGTATTTAGCGAAATATTCCGGGCACGCTGGACTCCCGCCAGCCAGTCGAAAGCTGAATTTGCCATCGCATTGTTTTCCGGAATGATTATGTTCAATCTTTTTTCGGAGATCATTAATCGCGCTCCGACGCTGATTGTCAGTAACGCTAATTTTGTCAAAAAAATTGTGTTTCCTCTGGAAATTCTCGCTTGCGTCAGTTTGTTTTCAGCGATGTTTCATATGCTTGTCAGTACGGCAGTGTTGCTGCTGTTTCAGTTAATTATGAATACGTATCTGCCTTGGACAGTGTTGCTGTTACCTTTTGCCGTTTTACCATTGGCACTGCTGTGTTTGGGCATTTCATGGTTTTTGTCGGCGCTGGGAGTGTTCATCCGTGACGTCGGGCAGACCATAGGTTTGTTAGTGACGGGCCTGATGTTCTTATCGCCGGTCTTTTTTCCTTTATCTGCCATTCCTGAAAAATGGCAGGGGTTGGCGCGGTTGAATCCTATGGTGTTTCCGATTGAAATGGCGCGGGATGTGCTGGTATGGGGGAAAACTCCTGACTGGGCAGAATGGGGAATCTACTTATTAATGACGCTGCTAGTGGCATGGGCAGGTTTCGTTTCTTTTCAGAAGACACGCCGGGGATTTGCTGATGTCATCTGAAGCGATCATTAAAGTTCACAACGTCAGCAAGTGTTATCAGATTTATGATCGACCTAATGACCGTCTGAAACAGGGGCTGTTTTCATTGGCTGCCCGACTCTGTCCAATCACCACATTAAAACAGTCTTTACTGCAAAAGGCGCATGCATGTTCGCGCCAGTACTGGGCTTTGCATGATGTCAGTTTTGAATTAAAAAAAGGCGGTGCTTTCGGCATCATCGGACGCAACGGTTCAGGCAAAAGTACCCTGTTGCAGATATTGTGCGGGACCTTAAATCCTACGCATGGCAGTGTGGAAATTCATGGGCGCGTGGCGGCATTGCTGGAACTCGGTTCCGGCTTTAACCCAGAATACACTGGGCGAGAAAATATCTATATGAACGGCCAGTTATTGGGGCTGAGCAGAGAACAAATTGATGAACGTATCGACGACATCATCGCGTTTGCCGAAATCGGTGAATTTATCGAGCAGCCAGTTAAAACGTATTCCAGCGGTATGTTTGTCCGTGTCGCGTTTGCGGTGATCGCCCATGTGGATGCCGATATATTGGTTATTGATGAGGCGCTCGCTGTCGGCGATGCATTCTTTACGCAAAAATGCATGCGTTTTTTACGTAATTTCATGGAAACCGGCACAATTTTATTTGTCAGTCATGACACCGCTGCGGTGAAAAGCTTATGTGAGCATGCGATCTGGCTGGAAAAAGGCCAGATGCAATTGCTGGGAACGGCGAAAGATGTTTCTGAGCGCTATTTGCAAGCTTTCTATGAATCGGTGCAAGGGCGCAGCACGACAACCAGGATGCGGCCAACGGCGACATCTGTGCCTATATTGCCGGCGCAACGACGTGATGCGAGAGCTGACTGGATTAATCAGAGCAATCTGCGAAATGACATCCGCCTGTTTGAGTTTGATGAGAAGGCAGCAAGTTTCGGTACCCGCGATGCGGCGATTCATGCCGTTGAGTTTTTTGATCAGGAAGGTCAGCCGCTGAGTTGGGTGGTTGGCGGTGAACCTGTTACCTTCCGCATGAAAGCGATGCTCGCAACCGAGATTTATTCGCCGATTCTCGGTTTTTATATCAAAGATAAACTGGGCCAAATTTTGTTTGGCGACAATACTTATCTGACTTACCAGGATACGCCGTTATCGGCGGACGCCAATACCCTGATCGAAGCTGAATTTGAATTCATCATGCCGATCTTGCCCAAAGGCGATTATTCCGTCTGTGTGGCGATTGCGGCTGGTTCGAATGAGAACCATACTCAGCTTGAATGGATGCATGACGCCATGATTTTACGATCTGAGTCCACCTATGTTGCGACGGGTCTGGTCGGCGTACCCATGCAGAGTATTGTGCTCAGAACAGTTAACCTCAATTAATAATATACGAAAAGGTAAGAGCAATGCATATCAGCTCAATGGATAAAATGCGGGCGTTCCGGGAGAAATATCTTGAGTCCCGGACTAATACAGCATTGCAGATTCTTGACATCGGTAGTCAGGAAGTCAACGGCAGTTATAAGTCGATTTTCAGCGATCAGCCGCTTTGGAAATATCAGGGATGTGACATGGTCGAAGGTAAAAATGTCGATATCGTTCTGACAGACCCTTACGACTGGAAACAAATTAAATCAAATTCAGCAGACGTTATCATTTCTGGTCAGGCGTTCGAGCATGTCGAACTTTTCTGGATCACAATGCTGGAAATTGCACGCGTGCTGAAACCGGGTGGCTTATGTTGCATAATCGCGCCATCTGGTGGTTTCGAACATCGCTATCCTGTCGATTGCTGGCGTTTCTATCCCGATGGTTTCAGTGCATTGGCAAAATATGCGAAACTGAGCGTGGTAGAGTCTTACACTCAATGGGAAGATTTGCCACAGTATGACAACGACAACAATTGCTGGCATGATTCAGTGCTGATCGCTCGTAAAGACCGGGCATTTGGATTCCGTGATGCTCTCAGGCAGCAGTTAATCCAGTGGAGCCGACAGCTGTAATTGTCGAATTGAAATATGCGCGACAATATTTTCTTGCTGCTGTCAAAAAGTTGTCAGTAACACGGCGTATAACATCAGGTAATCGAAGGTGGAATGACGCGGATTCCAGGTATCGACGTAGAAGTTAAGCTGCACAGGCCAGCGTCGGTCATCTGTACGCCAGCCTGATGCGTTTGATCATGCACATCCGGAAAATGAAAGTACATTTTCTGCGGTTGCACTTGAAATAATTGAATTGAGAAACAGGCTTTCCGCGCAGATGGATGATCTGGCGCACAAGAATAAGCTGAAGCACAACTGAATGTACAGATATTTGAATGAGCAGCTGCGGCGCCGTCGCCAGCACTATTGCTTGTTCAGGTACGCAAAAAAGACACAAAAATGAATCAATACGAATATCAATTTGATGTGGAATCTGAAGGTATCGCTTCAAGAGTGGTGCGCCTTGCCGGTATGGATAAACGGGTGCTGGAGTTAGGCTGTTATTCGGGACACATGTCAAAGATATTAGTGGATCGTGGCTGCGAAGTTGTTGGTCTGGAAATGGATGCAGAGGCGGCAGAGGCTGCGCGTAAAATTTGCTCACAAGTCTACGAAGTCGACCTCGACGATGATCAATGGGTGGCGCTGCTGAAAGACCACCCCAAATTTGACGTGGTGATTGCTGCAGATGTTCTCGAACACCTGCGTGATCCCGGCAAATGCTTATCCCGGGTTCGTAGCTTGATGAGTGAAAACGCAACCCTGATCGTTTCGACTCCAAATATTGCTCACGGTGGCGTGATTGCCAGTTTGATGCAAGGAAGTTTTCAATATCGTGATACGGGTTTGCTGGATCGTACTCACGTCCATTTTTTTACCGAGCAAAGCTTGCGCGATATATTAAAAGAGCAGGGCTTTGTCGTCGGGCATTTTGATAGTGTTGAAGCTGGTGCTGATCATCCTGAATTTTCAGAGTACTGGAATCAACTGACGCCAGAGTTACGCGACACCATCTTACGTATGCCGAATGCAATGGCATTCCAGTTTGTTGTCAGTGCGACTAAGCGCAATACTTCTGTTGATGCAGCGACACTTTATGAAACGCAGCGGCAGTTTGAGATCACCAAGCGCAGCATTCGCGCTTTGCAAGACCAGGCACAAGCACAGATCGCAACAATTCAGGAAGAAGCGCAGCGGCATATCACACTGGTAGAGCAGAGAGCGGATACGCTTGAAGCGCATCTGAGAGTAATCGAGACTCAGCTGAGAACGGCGGAACAGCAGCTTGATGCTGACCGTCGGCAACTGGCTGACCTGAAAAACGACACTGCGCAGCAACAGGCCTTGATTCATGAGCAAATAGACGTCATAGAAAGTCAGCACAAATCTCTTGAAAGCCAACGTATTCTTGTCGAAGAAAAAATTAGTGCACTGGCGCAGTTAAATGCCGAGTTGCAGAATACCCAGCAGATATTGCATTCAGTCGTTAACTCCAGCAGCTGGAAACTGACTTCACCGTTGAGATTTCTCGCAAGAAAAATCCCGCAAAAACCGCGCTGGTTCCTGCATGTCTGGCTGCACAGATTTTATATGGTCGGTAAGATTTTGCTCACCAAACCCATATCTGGTTGGGCCGAAGTTGCGCGTGCACGTCAGCAAGCGCAAGCTACCCCGGCAGCGGTTGCTGCCGGACCGCATTTTTCACCTCCGGTGGACGATCATAGTGTTGCCATGCCTTTGCAGTACGATATTGCGCCGTGGGAAAGTACACCGTCCCTCGCAGTCGTCTGTCACATGTACTATCCTGACCTGGCGGAAGAGTTTGCGAACTATTTTTCCAATATCCTGTTTCCGTTTGATTTGTATATCACGACCGATACGGCAGAAAAAAAAGCCATTATCGATACCTTTTTTTCTGACTGGACAAAAGGCAAAGTTGAGGTGCGTATCGCGCAGAACCGTGGAAGGGATATTGCACCTAAGCTGATCAGTTGCAGGGATGTCTACGATAACTACGAATATATCCTGCATGTACATACTAAAAAGTCTCCGCATCGCGGCCACGAAAATGGCTGGCGCTCGTTCTTGCTGGACACCCTGATAGGTACGCCTAAAACGGTTGATAGCGTGTTTGAAGCGTTCAGAACAAATCCTCGTCTCGGCATGATTGCGCCACAACATCTCGAAGACATCAGACCTTATGTTGGCTGGGGCTGGAATTTTGAGATTGCGCGACAATTCGGGCAGCGACTGGGCATCCCTTTATCGCTTGATGGCGCGGTTGATTTCCCTTCGGGGTCGATGTTCTGGGCGCGCTCTGCCGCACTGAAACCCTTGCTGGATATTAATCTGACGTTCGAAGACTTCCCTGAAGAGGCGGGGCAGATTGATGGCACGCTCGGCCATGTGATCGAACGTTTTTATTTCTTGTGTGCAGAGAAAGCGGGCTTTGAATGGATGAAAATCGCTTTAACGCCGATGCATCCACAGTTTGCGGATCGGGTTCTCGACATCAAGAGTCGCGAGCAGTTACAGCAGTTCATGAAACAGCATACGCAGAATTTGCTGGAAACCCATGAGAATGCAGAACCGGTTCGCTCTGGTACAACTCCGTTAGTTAGCCGGGCACAAAAATCACAATATTCCAGGGCTTTTCAGAAATCCAGCTATCGCACGTCTATGAGCCTTAGCCAGTTCATTGAACAGGCCGCCTTACTGGCATCGGGTCAGGAAAGTGAAATTGATTTTGACGAAAAATTTTATCTCGAGGCAAACCCCGATGTTGCTCAGCAGGTGAAAATCGGTGCTGCCCCTTGTGGTTATGTGCACTATTGCCTGTCTGGTCAGTTTGAAGGTCGCTTATGGAGCGACAGGCAATTGACGCGGCATTTCAGACAGCGTCCACGGCTGGCACAGGGTTTTGCGACACCTGTGAATTTACGCTCGTCCCCTGTATATGGCCCTGATCTGCATGCGTTACCGGAAAGTGATAAACCATTTTTACTGATCTTCTTTTCGCATTTGCAGGACGATTTATTTTTTGCAGGTTATACCGAATTCTTTAAAGATTTTCTGCCTGTTTTCGAGGCGTTCAACCGGGTCGTGTTGTCGGTAGCAACGCCACACTTCAATCCAAAACTGGCAGTGCGTTATTCAGACAAAATTGAAGTCATTCACGACTCAGATTTAAGCAAGTTGCATGTTCGTCCGAACGTGGTTGTCAGCTTCAACAGTGAATTGTTGCTGAAAGCCCGCGATATTTTCGGTGATCTGTCCCGCACGATTTATTATTGTCAGGATTTCGAAGCTGGGTTTTTCCCGATGGGAACCAGCTATGTGCGCTCAGAAATGGCGATTGCCAGCTCACGCAACATCATCGTTTCCAGCACTTTACTCAAGAAGTTTCTGCAACATCGAGGTTTGCTGACAGAGCAGCAAAATGTTTATGTGACGACTCCCGGGATTGAGGTCGTCGAGGTTGTACCTGAAAAAAGTAAGCGCATCTTCTTCTATTTCCGTCCTGAGCAATTTAACGCCAGAAATCTGCCGGAAATGCTGATGGAAGCGGTTGAACAGTTCTGTGCAAAACACACGGGTTATGAACTCTATTTACTCGGTTCAGTAGATACCTGTCTTTCTTATTCTATGAATGGTAATCAGATTTTTGTGATTTCCAAGCTGAGTAAAGATGAGTACATCAAATTCCTGAAAACCTGCGATGCGGCGGTCTCCATGATCTATTCGGCTCATCCCGGCGTGATTGCATTCCAGACGGCAGCATCGGGAATACCGACAGTCACCAATGTGTTTGATAACCGCGATGCTGAATTCCTGCAAAGCGTATCGGCCAATATGGTTCCGTTTGATCCGGTTCGGGAACGTCTGCTTGATCGCCTTGAAGTAGCATTGGCGATGCCGAAGGGAACTCCATCTTTTAACCGCGACCTGTATCAGACGATGGAAAGCGTTAGCCTGGCTCAATACGTTGACGCCGTATTGCATTCTGAACGGAGTTGACATCAGTGCATGGCTGAATCATTCATGCATTTATCGGTAAATATAAATTAGGGCTGATCTGCCAGATGACAGGTCAGCCCTAATTATTTTGCACCGCGTTATATCATGTGTTTATTGGTCTGTGCCTGATGCTCAGAGCTCAGGAGCCAGATAAACTCAGCACTTCATCCACGGTGGTAATTCCTTGCCATACTTTCAGCATGCCGTCGTCGCGCAATGAGCGAATCTTTTTACCGCGCAGATAATTAATGATGTCCGCCTCGCTGACTTGCGTCAGGATCTGATGTTGCACAGTCTCATCAATTTCAAACAGCTCATAGATCGCCACTCGACCTGAAAAACCGGTGTGGTTACACTGCTTACAGCCCACAGGAGCGCGTAATTTAGGTTCCGGCACAAGTGCATCACGCCATTCTTTAACGCCTTCCAGCAGCACTTTATGCGTTTCCAGTGAGACTTCCGCCGGAACCGCGCAGGACTCGCACAGGCAGCGTACCAGCCGTTGTGCCATCACACCTTTCAAACTGGAGCCTAGCAGGAAGGGTTCTATACCCATATCCATCAGACGCGTTACCGCACCCGCAGCACTATTCGTATGTAAAGTTGAGAATACCAGATGCCCGGTGAGTGCTGATTGCACGGCGATAGACGCTGTTTCCTGATCGCGGATCTCACCGATCAGCACCACATCGGGATCATGCCGCAGGATAGAGCGCAAGGCAGAGGCGAAGGTAAAGCCGATATCGGCATTCACCTGAATTTGCGAGATGCCTTGCAGACGATATTCGACCGGGTCTTCGACGGTGATAATTTTATTTAAACCATCGTTACCTATATCGAGAGCCGTGTAGAGCGTGGTCGTTTTACCGGAACCAGTCGGCCCTGTCACCAGCACGATCCCGTTTGGCATCTTGATCCAGCGTTTAAATAAGGCCGCGTGATCAGGCATCATCCCCAGATCTTCGAGGTGATAAGGTTTGCGATCCTGACGCAGCAAACGCATTACTACCGATTCGCCCATGGCGCTGGGTAACACCGAGACACGCACATCAAATACTTCGCTGTTGACCCGCGCGGTCATGCGGCCATCTTGCGGTAAGCGCCGTTCAGCAATATCCAGCTGTGACAGGATTTTAATACGGCAAACGGTCGCGTCGAATTTATCCAAAGGAAAGCGGCTCAGATCCTGCATTACGCCATCGACCCGCAGGCGAATAGCGAATTCATATTCGCCCGGTTCTACGTGAATATCCGAAGCGCGTCGCGTCACAGCTTGCGATAACACGGTATTCACCAGTTCGATAATCGGGCCTTCTTCCGCCAGTTCGCGCAGATGCATGACGTCGCCGCTCATTGCCATCTTCGGCTCGCGGCGCTCCAGTGCCGCATAGAACGCCTCGAAAGAAGACGGGCGTACCAGCGCAAATTGCAAAGGCGTGGTGGCAGGTGATTTTAAACGTAAGACTTCCAGCACGCTTGCATTCAGTGTTTCTTTAGAGGCACAGCAAGTGACACCGGTTTCTTCGTTGCTCCAGATAATCATGCCTTGCGACTGACACCAGTGCGGCAGGATTTCCCATTGTGTGATCGTGCTGTGAAATGTCGATTGGGCATGGTGCAGCTCATCATCGCTCAGCAGCGGCAAACCAGTGTACTCAGACAGATGCTGATACAGCACCTCTTCGGATAAGGCGCCCATACGCACCAGCATTGCTGGTAGCGGCGTGAACTGATCGAGCTGAAGCAGGCGTACATTATCGAGCACCTCAGCCGGAACAAGATGATTCGTTTGTAAATACTGATCGAAAGATAATTTTGTGCTCATGGATACTGACTACAAATGCTATATGGCGGATAAAAAGAACGAAGCGGAACGCGGGCTGAACTCTTCAGCACAATCTGCTTGTCTAGGAAAATTATTTGGTCGCAATTTTGATGTCATTCGCGACGCTGTACCAACGTCCACCAGCTTTGACCACCAGAAGTAAATCGGCGTTTTTACTGAACTTCGCCTTAATTTTTGCCTCAGCCTTGCCTATTCCCGGTGTTGAGACCGCGGTGATAAACATAGGCTCTTTGTCTGCCGGAGTCTGGTTAAACAGAATGAAAAATTCAGTACCGGGTATTTCGCTGACCATGCGTATGCTCATGATGCCAGCGACTGCGATCGTGGGTGAATCCAGCAGCAGATAGTCTGATTTTGTCAGTGTCGTTTTACTGACGGGGGGGCGCATCATGGCCAGCACAGCATCGACCGTAGCAGCTTTGGTCATTTCCGGTATCAGGTCTTCTATGCTATTGACCACTTTGGTCGGAGCGGTCTGCGCTTGTACAGAAACGGGAGCGACGCTGGAGAGCAAAGTGAAGGAAAGCAGGCTTAATGCGCAAATGCTGCGCGACAAACGACGCACAAAAAATTTATTCGAAGACATACGAATCCAGTAACAAAACAAGAATAAAACAGCGGTAAAACAAGAAAAATAAAGCCGTATCAAGATTAACAAGCCATCGGTCCATCAATTCAACCGTCAAGCAATGCTTAACAAAAGCAGCTTTGCCGCATTACTGGCGTTGCCGGTTACCGTGCCATTGTGGGAAACCGTGATATTGAACAACATATCACAAAGAAAGCCAAGCGTTGATTCCGGGTGAAGGGTTTAAGTTTGGAGTCCAGGCTATGAATCTGAGCCTTGATGAAGGAAATCAATAAGTCAGATTGATCAATAAAGCGTGGATGCATAAAAAAAGGGAGGCTTGCGCCTCCCTTTTTAATCAGTAGAACTAGTTAGCAATAACCAGAATTACTTAGCCAGACCGCGTTGTGCGTCTTGATCGTTCAATTGAGAATCGTATGCACGATCTGTTGAAGAATCAAAGTCAACGCCTTGTGAAGAGGAAGCTTCGATGAAGTTACCGTTAGAACCGTTCAACAGGTAGTTCTGAACTTTCAACGCGCTAACGCCTTCAGCTGTAACACGCAGACGCTCACCCAAGCCTTGTGCTACTGGAGCAACAGCACCTGCAACATAGCCAGTACCGTTAGTTACTGGTGTACCTGTCAACAACGCATCGATTTGTGTCGAAGAGAAGTTAGCAGCAGCACGTGGTGCCAATGTTGTGATCTGACCCCAACCACCGTAGGAACCATCAGAGTGGATCAACTGACCGTAGATCGTTGCTGTGTTGGTTTCACTTGGGTTGATCAAACGGATGTAAGATGCCCAACCTTGGTTTTTGGAAGTAGCGTAGTTACGAACGTCCACTTTTACGCCACCAACCAGACCAGCCAATGGTTTTGTGCATGAGTTGTTTTGTTCGTTCAGGAATGTTGGCGAAACACCTGCTGCTTTTGTCAGAGTTGCAGTAGCAGAGAATGTAGATACTGGGATTACTGAAGTACCTGGTACTGTGTAGAACACATACAAAGGTGCTGCCAATTCAGCTGCTGTCAGCGTTGCGTTGCTGAAAGTGATAGTGTTGCCAGTAGTAGAAGTTACTGCTGGAGACAGGATCGCGCCAGATGCTGGTGCTGTGTATGTATCAGCAGTTGTAGACAGACCTACTGTAGAACCAACAGCAAAACCTTGGCTAGCAGTGATAGCGATATCGTAAGATTTCAACTCAACAACACCAGTTGTTTTTGTCGCTGCATTTGCACCGAAAGTAACGCCGGAAGCAACTGCATACACTGTGTTAGAACCAGAGTCAGAACCGTTAGCATCTTGCTTAACAGTGATAGAACCCAATTGAGCAACTGTAGTAGAACGGAAACCGTTCAGTGCTGGCAATGCGGAAGCTGCTGCAGTACCTTTGAACAGTGTGTTACCTGTTGATGGGTCAACACGTGCCAGATTAACGGAAGCTGCTGTCAGACCCAAAGACAAGTTTGTTGGGAATGTGAACAGTGTACCGTTGTTAGTGCTGCCTGAACGTTGGTGTTCATTCGCTGCATTTGCGTTCAATACGTCGTCAGCTTGTGCTGTAGAAGTAACGTTAGCAAAGTGTTTGAACGCTACGCCCAGAGTTGGGATAGTGTTAGTACATGGTTGAACAGCGCCAACCAGTGTGTACAGACCGGAAACAGTTGCAGCAACACCTGCTGTACCGTTAGAACCTGGACCACCAGCACCTGGAGGAGCAACTACTACGCCAGTGTTAGTAACTGTATCGTTGAAACGTACAGCTGGAGTAACGAATGTTGTACCTGCAGATTGTGGGAATGTAACGTTCGCGTACAGTACTTTTTTGTCAGCGCTCAGAGTTGGAGTCGTTACAGTGTATTTTGTGTAAGGAATACCAACACCGTTTGCATCAACCAGAGTGATCGCAGATGCGTTACCAGCTGTCGCGAATGTGCCGTTAGACAATACCAATTGGATCTGGAAAGTTTGAGAAACCAGAGTTGCATCGATATCACCAGCGAAACGATAAGAAACTGGAGGAGCTGAAACAGCTTGTGCATCATTTACGATAACTTCGTGAGCGATAGCAGAAGATGAAGATTGGATTTGACCTGCGGAAGCTACGTTAGCAGCGAAGGCAGCAACCAGGCTAGCCGCCAGGATACTTAATTGTTTTTGTTTCATTTGAATAGCCTCTCTAGAAAAGACATTAAATTGTTACGTAATAAATGTACAACGTACGTTTGCTACAAGTACTTGTCATACGAGTACTCATATGACTAGCCGATGAAGATTAAAACATGTTTTTTCAATTGCAGCAAGTTCCCATGTGCAGTTATGTCGAAAATATAACTTTCTCTTCTTTCGCCAGGCATATTCCTAAGATCGACAACGATATAATACGTAGCGGCGTGATTCTGCGCTGTATTTCTTACGTTTGTACACATGTGTGTTGTGTATAGGATACACTTCCAGGCATTAAGTTTGATTAATTCCGGATTTTGGCTTGCTTTCTCATTCTTTTTTTAATTGGGGATGTTGTAAAGCGGCTCTGAGTGAGTGCATTTAAGAGTTTCACTACTGTTGTATTCCGTTGTCTTATACAATCCGTGCACGTTCGCTGCGCCATGCCTTGTCAGCCTGGAACGGTTTTTTTCGCTATATATATATGCTGAGTTTTTTAAGTTTCCCTTATGCCGGAATTTCGTTATCAAGCTACTGACGCGCAAGGCGCCGTGGTGAAAGGTGTGCTGACTGTAGAAGATCAGACTGAGGCGATGACGCAATTGCAACGTCGCGGTTTAATGGTGTTTGAAATACAGGAAGTCGCCGCTTCCCGCAGCAGTCGTATCTCTCAACCCAAGCGCGCGGGGCGCGATGCGATTCTGGTGGTACTGCAGGAACTGGCTACTTTACTGGACGCAGGAGTGACGTTGGCGGACGCAGTAGAGAATGTTGCCAGAGGGTATCAGGACTCACCTCTGGGTCTTGCCTTTAATAAAATCTATTCACAATTGCGCGGTGGTATTGCTTTCTCTAAGGCGTTAATCGATGTTGATTTGCGCTTACCTAATTATGTTGTCGAGTTATGCCGTGCCGGCGAATCTACTGGTAAGTTGGCAGGTTCTTTGCGTTCTGCAGCAGAGCAGCTTGAATTAGAGCAAAACTTCCAGCGCGAGGCGCGTAACGCACTGATTTACCCTATGGTGCTGATCGTTAGTGGTTTTCTGGCAACATTGCTGGTGTTTGTCTTCGTGGTGCCTAAGTTTGCCAATATTCTGAGTAATCCTAAAGCGGATATACCGACGATTTCTCTGTGGGTGTTGGCAACGGGAATGTGGCTGACAAAAAATAAGCTCTTATTAGGTACTTTACTGGCGGGTGTTGCCGGTAGTGCTTTCGCTTTGTTGCGTCAGGAGAAAGTACAGCAAAATTTATGGAACTGGGCGGCAGGTTTGCCTGTCATTGGTAGCTGGATTATGCATACTGAAATGGCGCGTTGGAGTTCTATGTTCAGTGTGTTGCTGCAAAACCATGTTTCGATATTGGAAGCGCTGGCACATGCGCAGAATGCCTTGCGCGGTGATGCCTGGCGGCAAAAAGCCGCGCTGATTTTGAGTGATGTGCGTGGTGGTAAGACTTTGGCGGAGTCTTTGCAGTTGCATCAGTTTATCGACGCGACCGGCGTCAATCTGGTGCGGGTGGGCGAACGTTCTGGTGCTCTCGGTAAGACGACCGCTTCATTGGCGCAGATGCATCGCATGCATAGTCAGCAGCAGATGCGTCAGTTTTTGATTTTGCTGGAACCGGTGACGATTTTGCTGGTGTCGGTGGTGCTGGGCGGCATCATGATTTCGGTGATGCTGGCGATCACCAGTCTGACGAATGTGATTTAAGGCGGTGGGCGGAGTCGCCCGCTTTGGCCGGGCGTGGTCCGTCATCATGTCAGTAAGTCGCTTGCTGATTTTATTTTTTAATACGAAGATTATTTTGAAAGGTTGTGCTATGCGTCGTAAGCAACAATTACAAACAGGGCTGCTGAAGAAACACGCAGGTTTTACACTGCTGGAAATGCTGGTGGTGATGGTGATCATCGGTTTGCTGGCAGGTCTGGTCGGACCGCGTATTTTCGGTAAGGTAGATAGTTCTAAAGTGCAGACGGCACAAACGCAGATCAAGATGCTGGAAAGCGCATTGAATATCATGCGTCTGGATGTGGGGCAAACGCCGCCGCAGGATCAGGGTTTGCAATGGCTGCTGGCGGCACCACAAGATCCATCGTTGCAATCCTTGTGGAAAGGCCCGTATATCGAGGGTTCGGTACCGGCTGATCCGTGGGGGAACCCTTATCAATACAAAACGCCGGGCGTTGATAACAAGGCGTTTTCAGTCTATTCGTTTGGTGCCGATGGTAAAGCCGGTGGTGAGGGCTTGAATGCCGACATCGGTCTGGGTGCGAATGTTGCCCCGACGACCAAATAAGCAGAACAGATTCTGACGCGTTGTATCCGTTCATTCCCGCTGCTTATTTTGCCGAATCTTTTGTCGCCTCTGCTCTGTATGGATAAGCACATTGCTTGTCGTCGTTTGCCGATTCTGCGAACGATGGCGCTATTGTCACACCGACCCAGTGTGCGTGCGCAGGGTTTCACGCTGATAGAAATGATGGCGGTGCTGACGCTGGCGGCGTTGATGGCGGGTGTTGCCATTCCTGCTATGCAGCGTTGGTTTGAATCGATTTCTGAACGGGCGCAATTGACTGAAGTGTCGATACAGTTTCAGCGTCTGGCTTCGAGAGCGGCATTATTATCGCAAACTGTGAAGCTTGATAAACAAAGCTGGAATAGCAAGTTGAATGACGGCGAACCCGCATTGAGTTTGCCTGAGGGGTGGGCAGTCAGCAGCGACAAGAGCGTGATTTTTTATCACAGTGGTGTTTGTGCCGGTGGCGAGGTTGATCTGAGCGCGCCGCAAAAACGCCAGATACGGCTGCTGATTGCGCCAGTGTCTTGTGACGTCAGTATTGTCAAACGCTAATCCATGAAGAGTAACCGTTTCCACCTTCGTTATTTATCTTCCGGACAGCAAGGTTTCAGCCTGTTGGAGATGATTGCTGCGCTGACCATTCTGACGATAGGTTCGGTCGTGTTGTTTAGCTGGCTGGGGCAAACGATGGGGCAATTGACACGTTTTCAGTTACAGGAAACCGAGTCGATGGCACGCATACAGGCGGTGCAGTTTCTGTCGAATCAAAACCCGGCAGCGATACCTGCGGGTAAGCAGATATTTGATCAGTTTTATCTCGAGTGGACGTCGGCAGCGATATCCGAAACGCGTGAATCCGTTTCCCCGCAAGATGGATTGGGTTTGTATCAGATCACTTTATATAACGTGCAGTCCAAGGCATTTCATCATGACGGACGTGAATGGTTTGCATTTTCGGTAAAACTGGCGGGCTACAAACAGGTGCGAAATCCGACAGCGGATAAGCCGTTTTAATTGTGAAAATGACTTCCCCCATGCTTGTACGCATCACGACTTCCCGACCCGGCTTGCAGAAGCAAGCTGGCCTGACGCTGATCGAATTACTGGTCAGTCTGGTGATACTGGGTTTTGTGGTGACAATTATGTCGGGTGCTTTTTATCAGGTCGCGCAGGTGGTGAGAATCGCCGAAAACGTCAATGGCAACTTTCAGGGCCAGTGGGTGAGACTGAATGCGCTCAGGGATCTGGTAGCGAATCTGGCTTTACCTAAAAACGTGGAAAAGCCTTTTACCGGTAATGACACCAGCTTTGAAGCCTACACACTGGCGATGCCCCAGGGCGACTGGGGGCAGGTGACGCTGGCAACGGCGACGCTGAAGCCCAATGCGGATGGCGGTACTGACTTGTCCATCAGTGCCGAAAATGTGCCGCCGCTGATTGTCGCATCCTGGAAAATGCCGGTGGTACTGGAATACCAGACGATACAAGGCACGATGGAATCCATCTGGCCGCCGATGTCCGGCAAGGCAGAGGATGGTTTGCCGAGAGCAGTTGTGATTCGCGCAAAATCTGGCGAGCAACGCGTGCATATGTTAGCCGTGTACGATGGCATCCGGAAGCCAGAGTCCGACGGTACTAAAGATCTGGCGCGTTTATTGGGTATTGAATCGAAATGATTGCGCATCGCTTACGTTTTCCGAGGGAGCAAGGCTTTGCGCTTGCAGCCGTGTTGTGGCTGCTGGCAGGTCTTACGATATTGGCAGCGATGATCAGTCAGTCGAATCAGATATTGGCAGAGCGTCAGGCAAAGCTGAAGCAGCGAGCCGATGCGGAGCAGGCATTTTTGTCCAGCCGTAGCGAGGCTTTATTCTGGATATCAACCAGTCGCGCCACGAAGGACGGTTTTGGTTGGCCCGGAACGTATTTGCAAGTTGATGGGCGTGGCTATGCTGGGGCTGAAAAAAGTACAATACAGTTGCAGGACATTAAAGGCTTATTGTCGCTGAACCGGCCAGACAGGGCGAAGCTGGCGCGGCTGCTGGTCGCGTGTGGCGCTGCCGAGGGAGACACGGATGCACTGATTGACGCGCTGGAAGATTATCAGGAACCCGGTAAGCTCAAGCGAGTCAATGGCGCGAAGGATTTTGAGTATGCCGCAGCGGGTATGCGTCCGCCGCGTGGTGCACCATTGCTGGCCGAACCGGAAATCTGGCGGGTCTTTGGCTGGGCAGCATTGGAAAAAAGCTGGAATGAACAACGCTGCTTTGAAGATGTCACGGTATTCGGTGATAAATCTTTTAACGCTAGCACCGCGACGCCGCGCGCGCTCGCTGCTTATGGCCTGACCGCGGAGCAGGTGTCTCAGGTCGAGCAGGAGCGCGTTAAAAATGAATCGACTCTGATCAGCCGGATACAGCAGGCCAATGATGCCAGCGGATTTATGGGCTTTGCGACGGGCAGGGTGCCCTCTCGCACTTTCCGGATAACGCATACTGCACCGGATATGCCGTGGGCATTGAGATATGAATTAAAAATAGCAACAAATACAGAGGGAGTCCCGTGGTTCATTTTTTCACCACGCAGATTGCCTCTGGCATCGGTTATGATACCGGCTGGTCGCGCCGAATGGCCGAGAATTGACCAAATATCTGAAACGGACAAGAATGCAATTACGCAACCGATTTTACCTTTCTGACATTGCTGAACCAAAAGCAAAAGAAATTATTGCAAAGCAGAATGCGCGAACTGCCTGGTTCAAGCCGCTTTGGATTTTGCCAAGATCATGGTGCGTGACGACTTCGCTGCAGGCGAAGGGCGTGCCATCCCATAAAACGCAAGCGTTTGTCCAATTACATTTACATCGTCTGGCGCCTTTTGCTGACAGCGGTGTGTATGCCTGCCGTTCCGGTGACTGGGTACACCTGTGGTTTTGGGAGAATCGTAAGGTCAGGGAGATCTGCGAAAAGCATGGGCTGGATATCAGCAATATGCAATTTGCTCCGGAAAGCGTATGTTTTCCGAAGCGCAAAGATGGCGCCGTGTTGATTCAGTGTCAGCAGGGTGTGGAAGCGCAGTTATGGCATCAGGGTTTATTGGTGGACAGCGCCTGGTGGCCAGAGCGTGTCAGCGACGATGAATGGCAGACATGGCGTCCGAGTTCGGCGGCAGTGACTGGCGCACGTGCGCAGATTGCTTCGTGGCCGGAGCAGGTGCCGGCGCATGTGCAGTTAGCCGAATCAGGTTTGAATGATCCCACCTATCGTCTGGCAGAACCATGGGGGCGCAATCTTCTGGGCGTGCAATGGTGGCATGCGCTGAAAAATTTCCGTGGTGATGTGTTGGCGGTGGTCGCGGTGGTGGTACTGGCTTCGTACGGCGCGTATCTTGGTGCCCAATGGTGGTCGCTTGAGTCTCAGTTGAAAGTTACCGATCAGGAAATTGATTCCTTGTCCGCCAAAGTTGAGCCTATTAACACTGCGCGCAGTAAGGCAATGTCTTTGCAGCAGTGGACAACAAAACTGGCGGCGCTGCGTAGTCGCGATGAGGTCAGGGAACTGCTGAAAAACTTGCGCCCGCTGTTGCAGAAACAGGATGCGGCTCTGCGGGAGTTTGAATATCAGGACGGAGAAGTACGCCTGATGCTGGTTCCCGTGAACACAGAATTGAATATCGTTGGCGTGACACAGGATCTGGAGTCGATGAAGTTACTCAATAGCATACGTTTATTGCCGGATAGCGATGCGCGTCTGATGAAGATATCAGCCAAAATCGCGCCGAAAGTCGTGAAGCCAGAAAGTAGTGCGAATGGAGCACCGGAAACAAAAACACCAGTAACGCCTTCAGCACTTGCATCACCGAAGACAGCAGAGCAGAAAAAAACAGGACAGATGGATTCTTCAGTAATACCGCGTAGCGGCAAGCGGGAAAAGGGCGAATAAGATGCAAACAGGTGAACGTTTCTGGCAATTAGTTGGTGCTGCCATCTTCATACTCTGCGCTTATGGTCTGGCAGAATTATTTGACAGTAATACAGCCCGGCAAAAGCAACTGGCGAATCAGCAGCAGTTGTTAGTGCGCCAGCAGGCGGCATTAAAAGAGAGTCGCTGGGATCAGAAGTTGAAGGATGCAGAGCAGGTTCAGAAAGCCTGGCTTGCTTATTTGCCGGTTGAAAAGTCTGCCACTTTTGCGAAAGCACGTTTGCTGAGTGATGTGCGACAGTTGGCAAAAGACGCAGGTATTGTCGGCGCAACGGTATCGGCGCTGGACGCCGAGGGCGGAGAGAAGACCGGTACGGCGTTAACCAGTTACGGCGCGGGTAGCAGCTCTTCTGTTCAGGATAAGACAAAGCCGAGCAGCCTGCCATCGGGCGTACAGATGATTAAAGTCACCTTGATCGGTCGTTTTGATCCTGTGCCTTTCGGACGTTTGCTTGATACTCTGGAAGATGCGCAGAAATTTACGGTTGTTGAACGTGTACTGGTGCGCGGTACGCAGTTAGAAGTCAATATCCGCTGCTATTGGCACTTAGATGCTCAGGCCGATAAGTTAGCTGCAGTCGTTACTGATTCTGCGCCGGTTGCGAAAGATATCTGAACCATGAACATAATGCTTAGTTTAAAAAAAATATCGAGGCAGCAGTTGATTGCTGCCGGCGTGATTGTAGTTGGCATTGTGGCGGGTGCAGTCGCAGGATTTTTCTCGATTTCCGCCGCTGGTCTGGTGCCGCAGAACAGTGCTGACGAGCCTGCCGCGAAAGATGCTCCGTTTGTATTGCCAGCTTCTCCCCCGGTAAAAAAAACAGTCAGTCCCGTGACAGAGGATGCGGCACAGCTGGCCTCGAAGAGTGCACAAAAAGCAGAAGAGGAATTAGCCGATCAGCGTATGTGGGAAGCAACGGCCAAGCAGCCTTTGCCGCCACGTAAAGAGCCGATGACACCACCGCGCTGGCGCGTTGTCGGTATCACCTCGGTAGGATCAGTAAAAAGCGTATTGCTATTGTTCGAAAATCAGCCAGTTACAGAGGCGAGAGGAATCGGAGATAAGCTTCCTGGTGGCGCAAAAATTGTCGACATCGCTCAAGACCATTTGAAGATTGTACTCAATGGTCAAACTATGAAATTGAATTTACGTAAGCAATGAAAAAATTTCCTTTTGGCCGTCATGGCAATAAATCTTTGTACAGCGCCTGGCCCGTTTCTGCGCTGGGACTGGTGCTGGCATTGAGCGGATGTGTAGACACGAAACTGGTTGTGCCTAAACGTATCGACTTTGAGCGCAGTCCTCAGACTGATGCGGCATCTTTGCTCGGTGAGCAGCAGATGAAGCGGACGTATTCTGAGACAGATACGCCGAAAATGCCGGCGACGATCAGCGGCGAAAAACGGCCAGTGCAAAATCAGGCTGCTCCTGCCAATGACAAAGCTGATCTGACGGTTTCTTTCGATCAGATGCCCTTACCTACCTTTATTCAGGCGGTTTATGGCAGTGTGCTGAAGGCAAATTATTCTATGGATGGCGCGGTCGCAGCGCGTACTGATCTGGTGACTTTCCATATTCCTCAGCCAACGACGAATGCTGAATTATCGCGTTTGTCACGGATGCTGTTGAAGAGTTATGGCGTTGCTGTACAGGATTTTGGTGGTGTGGTTCGTATCGTGCCTGACAATGCATCCAGTAGCTATTCTCCAGCAATACGGCGTGGTCGTGCCAGCCCGGAGACGCCGCAGAGTCTGCGCCCGGTATTCCATTATGTTGAGTTGGATGCTGTGCGGGTGAATGACTTCAGTAGTTTGCTTAAGACCATGTTTGGCGCCAAGATTCAGACGACCGACGACTTAGCAAAAAATGCGATTCTGATCAGTGGTCAGCCGGACGATGTCGCTGCGGCAATGGAAGTAATACAGGTATTTGACCAGCCGTCCATGCGTGGTCAACGCACCAAGCGCGTCAGCCCGGTATTCTGGACAGCCGAAGAATTCAGTAAGCGCTTGGTGGAAGTTCTGAGTGCAGAAGGCTATGCCGCCAGCACCAGCGTTGGTGCGGGTACGCCGATTCTGATACTGCCGATTCCACCAATTAACAGCGTAATTATTTTCTCTTCGTCTGAAACGGTGATGAATCACGCTTTGCAGTGGTCCAAAGAACTGGATAAGCCCTCTGAGAGTCAGGCTGGAGGTGCTTTCTTCACCTACCCAGTAAAATATGCTGATGCGCAGGCACTGGCGAAAACCTTGTCTGAACTGATAGGTGGTTCAACTTCATCCACAGTGCCAGCAGCCACCGGAACCGGTGCGAACGCAGCGGCAACTGCTACGGCAGCAGCATCAGGAAATCGCGGCGGCTCTAAAATTGTTGTCAACAATGCGACTAATAGCCTGATTATTCAGGGTGGTGGCGCTGATCAGTATCGCCAGTGGATGGCATTATTGGCTGAGCTTGATAAACCGAGCAAATCAGCACTGATAGACGTGATGGTGGCCGAAGTGACCGCCGGAACCAGTAATTCGCTTGGTGTTGACTGGAGCGTAAAGAATGGCACACCGCTTTCTGGAGCTTTGCCGATGAGTAAGCTGGGCTCCAGTGGCTTGGCATTCAGCTTTCTGAATTCAGCGCACTCCATGCGGGCCGATGTCACCGCATTGGCAAGCAAAAGTGATGCGCAGATTTTATCCAGCCCTAAACTGATGGCCAGAAATGGTGAGACTGCAACGATACAGGTGGCAGATGAAGTGCCAATTTTGACCAGTACCACCACTACACCGGGTGTGCTCACTGGTTCCACAACCACAAACACTGTGCAGTATCGTACGGCGGGTATGATTTTGAAGGTTCGCCCTATTATTAATTCCGGTAGCCGTATCGATCTCGATATTTCACAGGAAGTTAGTAATGTGAAATCACTGACCAGTGGCGCGATCACATCACCAACGATAGGTACCCGCAAAGTAGATACCAAACTGACGCTGCGTGACGGTAGTACGGTGATGTTGGCCGGGTTAATTTCCAACGACAACAATTCCTCCGATGGTGGTGTGCCATTGTTGAAAGACATACCGGGTATAGGTAGTTTGTTCAAGAACGAAAGCATGAATAAGAATAAGAAGGAATTAATTATTCTGATCACGCCTTATATTATCAACGATGATTTTGAAGCCGAATCGATCACAAATGCTTTCCAGTCGACACTGGGTGATTGGGCGCGGGATTTGAAATCAAATGCCGATATGACCCGTTTGCGTCGTCCGCCTAGTCTGGAAAATGCGAAGCCGGCAGTAGAAGTTCCGGCCCTGACTCGCGATGCAAAATTGGTAAAACCAATGACAGAAGTGGTACCGTCATCTGAGCCTCAGGTGTCTTTGCCTGCGACTTCTGTTGAGCCGTCTGTGACAACACCGTCAGCGGCCGTGAAAGAAACACCGAAAAAAACTGATGCGGACGACCTTGGCGGTGTAATTATGAGTAAGCCGGTTCCTGCTCCGGTGCAAAATCCTGCTTCAACGACAAGTGTTGCCGGGCAGGAAAAATCAGGGGCTAAAACAGCGGCCAAACCTGCACCAGTTAACAAGCCTTCGAACGTCGTGATGCCGCCGATTCCAGGTGCGAAACTCGTTGAAGATCCCGAGCTTCTGGAAGAGTTGCGGCGTGCAGCCGGTTTGCCAAAACGCTGATATGACGATCTGAAGTTTAAGCACAAGTAAAAAGGATGCCGTTTGGCATCCTTTTTTTATTCCTGCGAGAGTTGATTGTTCTTCGTGTTGATCACACCAGACTCAGATTGCTCCATAACGCTGGCGGTATGCGGCAACGGCATCTTTGTGCTGGGTCAGTTGTGCGTCAGCACCCGCTGCTGACAGGTACTCAAACAAGTCATTCAGGTTACCGATAGAGACGACAGGCATGTTGTACGCCTGACTGACTTCCTGCACTGCGGATTGCGCAGAGAGGTTGTCATCTTTACCGGAGCGCTCCATACGGTCGAGCGCGATCAGCACGGCGCATGGCGTAGCGCCTGCCGCGCGTATCATTTCCACTGATTCGCGCACGGAAGTACCGGCAGAAATCACGTCGTCGATGATGACGACTTTGCCTTTCAATTCAGCACCGACGATGGTACCGCCCTCACCGTGATCTTTGGCTTCCTTGCGATTGTAGGCAAATGGCACATTACGACCCCGCGCTGCCAGCGCGACGGCAGTAGCACTGGCCAGCGTGATGCCTTTGTAGGCAGGGCCGAACAGCATGTCGAATTCGACGCCGGAATTAATCAGGGTATCGGCATAAAATGCGGCCAGTTTGCCGAGATTAGCGCCGTCATTAAATAAACCTGCGTTAAAAAAATACGGGGAATTACGTCCGGCTTTGGTGACAAAATCACCGAAGCGGATGACGCCGGCATTGACTGAAAATGCAATAAATTCTTGTCTTAAATTACTCAAAATATTCTTCCTCAAAGGATATTGTGGCGTCTTTAGTATTTAGTCCTTAGCTCGCCAGTTTTTTCTTCAGCAACTCATTGACCTGCGCTGGATTGCCTTTGCCTTTGGTTGCTTTCATCGCTTGACCGACCAGCGAGTTGAATGCTTTTTCTTTCCCCGCGCGGTATTCATCGACCGACTGCTGATTCGCTGCCATCACTTCATCGATAATTTTTTCGAGTGCGCCGATATCAGAAATTTGTTTCAGGCCTTTTGCTTCAATCACCTGATCGGCCAGATTGACGTCTGCCGATGGTGCTTGCCACATTGCCGCAAACACTTCTTTGGCAATTTTGTTGGAGATCGTGCCATCGGCAATGCGTTGCAATAACACTGCCAGTTGCGCTGCGCTGACCGGGATGGCGCTGATATCAACACCTTCACGATTCAGGGTGGATGCAACATCGCCCATCATCATGTTTGCTGCAGGTTTTGCCTGAGCGACGCCAGCCGCTTGTACGACGGCTTCAAAATAGGTTGCGATACCTTTTGATTGCGTCAGGATGGTGGCATCGTATTCAGGCAAGCCGAATTGCTCAATGAAGCGCTGGCGCATTGCCGACGGCAGCTCTGGCATGGTGGCGCGCACTTGCTCGACCCACTCGCGACTGATTTTCAGTGGTGGTAAATCCGGGTCAGGAAAATAGCGATAATCCTGTGAGTCTTCCTTGCTGCGCATGGAGCGTGTTTCTTTGCGGTCAGGATCATATAAACGAGTTTCCTGCACCACGGTGCCGCCATCTTCTATCAGTTCAATCTGGCGACGCACTTCGATATTGATCGCTTCTTCGAGAAAGCGGAACGAGTTCAGATTCTTGATTTCGCAACGTGTGCCGAATTCTTTCTGACCGACCGGACGCACAGAGACGTTGGCGTCGCAACGGAAAGAACCTTCCTGCATATTGCCGTCGCAAATATCGAGCCACATCACCAGCGAGTGCAATGCTTTTGCATAAGCGACCGCTTCGGCGGCACTGCGCATCACTGGTTCTGTGACGATTTCCAGCAAGGGCGTACCAGCACGATTGAGGTCGATGCCTGTCATGCCCTGATAATCTTCATGCAGGGATTTACCTGCATCTTCTTCCAGATGTGCGCGGGTCAGCTCAATGACTTTGACTTCGGATTTACCATCTTTTTCCACCACACAAGACACAGTCCCGCCCTGAACTACCGGGATTTCAAACTGGCTGATCTGATAGCCTTTTGGCAGATCGGGATAGAAATAGTTTTTACGGGCGAAGATCGATTCCGGCGCGACGACCGCGCCGACAGCGAGACCAAACTGGATCGCTTTTTCTACCGCACCTTTGTTCATCACCGGCAAAACGCCCGGCAATGCCAGATCGACAGGGCTGGCCTGGGTATTGGGTTCTGCGCCAAATTGAATCGAAGAACCGCTGAATATCTTGGAGTTTGTTTTGAGTTGCGCGTGCGTCTCAAAACCAATAACGACTTCCCATTGCATAATCATTCCTTGTTTCGTTGTTGCATGTGGTGTCAGCAAATGCGCGACACACTTCATCCATCAATCGGATGCTGCCGTTGGGGCTGGTTGATGTACCAGCGGCAGCAATGTTTGCCTATTACTTTTATGCCGCTTATTCCGGTGCGCGTTGATGCCAGTCAGTGACTTGCTGATACTGATGCGCGACATTCAATAAACGTGCTTCATCAAAGTAATTACCTATCAGTTGCAAGCCGACCGGACGTTTTGCATTTTTGTCGCCCTGACCGAAACCGCAAGGGATGGACATGCCGGGCAAACCGGCAAGACTGGTCGATAAAGTAAAAATATCGGCCAGATAGTTAGCGACCGGATCATCGGATTTGGAACCCAGATCCCAGGCCACTGTCGGTGCTACTGGTCCCATGATGACATCGCACTTTTCAAAGGCGGCCGCAAAATCCTGCGCGATCAGACGGCGGATTTTTTGTGCCTGCAAGTAGTAGGCATCGTAGTAACCATGCGATAAAACATAGGCACCGACCAGAATGCGGCGTTTCACTTCCTCGCCAAAGCCTTCGGTACGCGATTTCCTGTACATATCGTTGAGGTCTTTGTAGTCAGCCGCGCGGTGGCCGTAACGTACACCATCAAAACGGCTCAGGTTCGATGACGCTTCTGCTGGCGCAATGACGTAATAGACCGGAATCGATAACTCGGTTTTTGGCAGCGAGATATCAACCAGTGTCGCGCCAAGTTTTTCGTATTCGGCGAGTGCCGCACGTACTGACTGTTCCACATCCGGGGCCAGACCTTCACCGAAAAATTCTTTCGGTACACCAATGCGCAGACCTTGGATTGATTTGTTCAGGTCACGATTGAAATCTTCCGGTTTGCGATCCAGCGAGGTGGAATCTTTTTCGTCAAAGCCGACCATGGCGTTGAGCAACAGGCCGCAGTCTTCGGCTGTCCGGGCAATCGGTCCGCCCTGATCGAGCGATGAGGCAAATGCGATCATGCCGTAACGGGAAACGCTGCTGTAAGTCGGTTTGATACCGGTGACGCCGCAAAATGCGGCTGGCTGGCGAATCGAGCCGCCGGTATCCGTGCCGGTGGCTGCGGGTGTCAGGCGAGCTGCGATCGCGGCAGCAGAACCACCGGACGAGCCGCCAGGAACTGCGGTTTTATCCCACGGATTTTTGACCGCACCAAAATATGAGTTTTCATTCGCTGAACCCATCGCGAATTCATCGCAATTCAGCTTGCCTAGCGTGACCATGCCTGCTTCAGCCAGTTTTGTGACGACCGTTGCATCGAATGGGCTGACATAGTTTTCCAGCATGCGTGAACCTGCAGTAGAGCGCAGATTTTTTGTTACAAAAATATCTTTATGAGCGATGGGGATGCCGGTCAGCGCGGTGGCATCGCCATTGGCAAGGCGTACATCGGCAGCGGCAGCCTGTTGCAGCGTCAGTGCCGGATCGACATGCAGAAATGCATTCAGATCACTGGCGGCGATACGTTGCAGAAAGTGCTGAGCGAGTTCAGTCGCGGAGATCTGCTTGCTATGCAGCAGTACGGATAATTGGGCAAGAGTTTTGGTATGCATAGAATCTTTTCCGGGAAGCTTATTCAATGACCTTAGGCACCAGATACAGGCCGTCCTGAGTTGCCGGTGCTGGCTTTTGGTATTCGTCGCGATGATTGGTTTCAGTAACCACATCGTCACGCAGGCGCAGTGCGAGTTCGGGTAACAGGGCACCGATAGGGTGGCTCAGTGGTACAACGCCAGTGGTATCAACGGCTTTTAATTGTTCCGCCAGTAAAAAAATACCATTCAGCTTATCAAGCGTGGAATTCGCCTCGGACTCGGAAACTTCAAGCTTTGCCAGATTCGCGATGCGGGTAACATCATTAAGTGTCAGTGACATGATTTAAGGGCGCGGCAAGGCGCAAAAGGGTGTCAAAAATAATGCAAAAATATACAAATTTCGATACTGAATTTTTAGGTGTTGGTATCGAGTAAATTTAAGAAGATTATAAGGTAGAATGGCGGGTTAATGCCCTATAAGGTGCGCTAAATCCCCGAAGTTGCTGCGGACTGGCCTTGAATATGAGGATCCGGTTGATGCGGACAGGGTCAAATTTTGATGAAATTTCGTGGAACAGCGATCTGCTTGAGACGCTGTACACACAATTGTTAAATACAGGACAATACATGTTTGGTTTTCTACGTAGCTATTTTTCAAATGATCTGGCAATCGATCTTGGTACTGCAAATACCTTAATTTATGTCCGTAGTCAGGGCATCGTGCTGGATGAACCTTCTGTGGTGGCGATTCGTCAGGAAGGCGGTCCTAATGGTAAGAAAACCATCCAGGCCGTCGGTAAAGAAGCGAAGCAGATGCTGGGCAAAGTGCCCGGCAATATCGAAGCCATCCGCCCGATGAAAGATGGCGTGATCGCTGACTTTACGGTGACTGAGCAGATGCTCAAGCAGTTTATCCGCATGGTGCATGACACCAAATTCTTCAAGCCTTCCCCGCGTATCATCATCTGCGTTCCTTGCGGCTCTACGCAGGTGGAACGTCGCGCGATCCGTGAATCTGCGCTGGGCGCTGGTGCCTCGCAGGTATTTTTAATTGAAGAGCCGATGGCGGCGGCAATCGGTGCCGGTTTACCGGTTTCTGAAGCGACCGGTTCTATGGTGGTGGATATCGGCGGTGGTACGACTGAAGTTGGTATTATCTCGCTCGGCGGTATGGTGTACAAAGGTTCTGTGCGGGTCGGCGGTGATAAATTTGACGAAGCGATTGTCAATTACATCCGTCGTAACTACGGCATGCTGATCGGTGAACAGACTGCGGAAGCGATCAAAAAAGCGATCGGCTCTGCCTTCCCTGGTTCCGAAGTCAAGGAAATGGAAGTCAAAGGTCGCAATTTGTCCGAAGGTATTCCGCGGTCGTTCACCATTTCCAGCAATGAAATTCTGGAAGCGCTGACTGATCCGTTGAACAACATTGTTTCTGCGGTTAAAAACGCGCTGGAACAAACGCCGCCGGAACTTGGTGCCGATATTGCAGAAAAAGGCATGATGCTGACCGGTGGTGGTGCTTTGCTGCGTGATCTGGATCGTTTGCTGATGGAAGAAACGGGTCTGCCGGTAATCGTTGCCGAAGATCCGTTGACTTGCGTGGTGCGCGGTTCGGGCATGGCGCTGGAGCGCATGGATAAATTGGGCTCCATCTTTTCTTACGAATAAAACTCTGAACCAGGCGGGGTGGTATATCACCCCGCCTATGCAGATCAGAGTATGAGCAATACGATCCGGCGAGGCATGAGATCACAATGTATGTGTCTGTGAATGTAATTCATTGTCTTGTCGGTAGGACGCATCAGTTCTGCAGGTAGCAGAGTCGGCATTTATGTCGGCTTTTTGTTTTTTGAGCGCATGCACATAGCCCAGGCTTCTGCTGTGGATAGGTAACCGGTTTCTGACGATTGATATAGTATGGATTACAGTCCGCCACCCCTCTTTAAACAAGGTGCATCTGCACGTGTCAGAGCCGTTTTTTTTACCGTTTTTGCGGTTTTCCTGCTGGTCGTTGATTCTCGCCTGAATACCTTAACGTTTGCCCGCCAGGTATTAGGAACGGTGTTGTACCCAGCACAAATGATGGCAGTGATTCCTGCCGACATTGCGCGGCAGGTGTCACATTATTTTGTGACGCAGACAGATCTCGAAAAAGAGAATTCCCGCCTGAAACGCCAGCAAATCATCAATGCAGATTCTTTGCAGAAAACTGCTCAGCTCCAGTCGGAAAATAGTCACTTGCGTAACCTGCTTGGTGCACGTGAACGTTTGCCAGTGAAATCAGTTCTTGCTGAAATTATTTATGATGCCCGCGATGCCTCAACCAAAAAAGTCATCGTTGACCGGGGTATCAAAGATGGTGTCGCACTGGGCCAGCCAGTTATTGATGATCTGGGTGTGGTGGGGCAGGTCACAAGAGTTTTTCCATTCACGGCTGAAGTGA
Organism: Undibacterium sp. 14-3-2; assembly: GCF_016595265.1. Classification (NCBI taxonomy): domain Bacteria; kingdom Pseudomonadati; phylum Pseudomonadota; class Betaproteobacteria; order Burkholderiales; family Oxalobacteraceae; genus Undibacterium; species Undibacterium sp. 14-3-2. Next base: position 285,050 of record NZ_JAENGS010000003.1, on the reverse strand, counting down.
CATTGTTGTCCGATAAAAATCAGGCGATTCCGGTGCAGATACTCAGAAATGGTTTGCGCAGTGTGGCGTATGGACGCGGCAAGTCATCCTATCTTGATATGCGCCTGACCTCGAATGCAGATGTCAAAGTGGGTGATCAGCTTGTGACCTCAGGTATCGATGGTATTTATCCCGCCGGGCTGGCGGTAGCGAATGTCGTGCAAGTCGAAAATAAGGCGACGACCACTCTGGAAAACATTTTATGTGCTCCGGTCGCTGGCATAGACAAGAATAAGCAATTGTTGATTTTGCAGGTATCGACGACCAATCTGCCACGCCCTGACACCGAAGATGTGCGGGCGAGAAAAGAAAAATTCAATCGTAAAGTAACGCGTGACACTGCGCCGCCTGGAAGTGATGTGAAACCGGTCGATCATCAGGCGATCACGCAGACCGATATGAAAGACGCGGTAAAGGAAGTGAAACCTGAAGATAAAAAGGATGCCACAAAATGAATCAGCCCCATTACATTTTGTTGCCAGTTAATTCGCTGTTTATTGCATTCAGTTTTATTGCTGCTTTTTTTCTGAATTTTTTACCTTGGGGTGGCATGGCTGGCGTGCCGGATTTCGTTGCCCTGGTATTGGTTTTCTGGAGTATTCATCAACCGCTCAAGGTTGGCATCGGTGTCGCTTTTGCGATGGGGCTGGTGATGGATGTGCATGATGCGATTTATCTTGGTGAAAACGCACTGGCATATACCTTGTTGTCGTATTTTGCGATCACCATACACCGGCGCGTATTGTGGTTTCATCCTGTGACTCAGTGCCTGCATGTATTTCCGTTATTCCTGTTTGTACAAGGATTGCAGACGGGCGTCCGGCTGTTGATCGCACCAGAGGCACATTTTCCAGGCTGGTTGTATTTCTCTCAGAGTCTGGTGACGACATTATTGTGGCCGGTAGCAACGCTGATTTTGCTGGCACCACAACGACGTGCCATCGATAAAGACCATAATCGTCCTATCTGAACCGCTGCGGACGTGCGTCAACAGTGTGCCGCATGTTGCTGAGTAAATTTAAGAAATCATGACTGAACTAAAGAACACCGAGCGCGAGCTTTATCTTTTTCGCCTGCGGCTGATTTTCCTTGGCATATTTGTGCTCGCCTGTTTTTCTGCGTTGGTCACACGTTTTGTCTGGTTACAGATAGTCAAGCATGACGATTACGTTTTACTGGCGGATGAGAACCGCATTGACGTTGTTCCGGTGGTACCTAACCGTGGTCTGATCCTGGATAGAAATGGCGTCATTCTCGCCAGAAATTATTCAGCCTATACGCTGGAGATCACTGCTTCCAAGATCAATCAGGACATGGATGTGCTGATCGATGAGCTCGCGGATTTGGTCGATATTCAGCCTAAGCATCGCAAGCGTTTCCGCAAATTACTGGAAGATTCCAAGAGCTTTGAAAGTGTTCCTATCCGTACCCGTTTAACCGATGAAGAAGTTGCCCGGTTTACTGCACAACGCTTTCGCTTTCCCGGCGTCGATATACAAGCCCGCTTGTTCCGCCAATATCCTCAGGGCGATGTGGCCTCGCATGTAATTGGCTACATTGGTCGTATCAGCACAAAAGATGCTGAAATTATCGATGATATGGAAGACAGTGCGAACTATAACGGGACGGACTATATCGGCAAAGAAGGACTGGAAAAAAGCTACGAAAAGATTTTGCATGGAAGTACCGGGTTTGAAGAGGTGGAAGTATCCGCTGGTGGCCGTGCCGTGCGCACCTTATCGCGCACGCCGCCGACGTCCGGTAAGAACCTGATTTTGTCGGTCGATATTGAGCTGCAGAAAGTCATTGAAGAAGCATTTGGTGATCGTCGTGGTGCGCTGGTAGCGATTGAACCGGCGACTGGTGACGTATTGGCATTCGTATCCAAACCCACCTATGATCCGAATTTATTTGTCGAAGGAATCGATCAGCAAAGCTGGAATGAGCTTAATACTTCTGAAGACAAGCCGCTGTTAAACCGGCCACTGACCGGAGCGTATCCACCCGGCTCGACCTATAAGCCGTTTATGGCGCTGGCGGCATTGGAGCTGGGCAAACGGACCGCAACGCAAGCGATTGCCGATCCCGGTTTCTTTGCATTCGGTAATCACATTTTCAAAGACGATAAACCCGGTGGTCACGGCATGGTAGATATGTATCGATCGATCGTGCAATCGTGCGATACGTATTACTACATGCTGGCCAATGACATGGGTGTCGATGCGATGCATGATTTTATGAAGCCGTTTGGATTTGGTCAAAAAACGGGCATTGATCTTGAACATGAGCGTACCGGTTTGCTGCCGTCGACCGCTTGGAAACGCACAGCATTCAAGAAGCCTGCACAGCAACGCTGGATACCGGGCGACACGATTTCACTGGGCATAGGACAAGGGCAAAATACTTTTACGCCATTACAGATGGCGCATGCAATTGCAACGCTGGCCAATAACGGCGTAGTGATGAAGCCGCACCTGGTGAAGATGACGGAAGATCCGCAAACCCGTGCCCGCACGCTGACTGTGCCAAAAGAAAGTTTCCGTATTCCATTGAAACAGGAAAACATCGATTTTATTAAAAATGCGATGGTCGGGGTGGTGAAAGAAGGAACTTCTGCGCGGGTATTTGCGAATGCAGAATATGTATCCGGCGGTAAAACCGGAACAGCGCAGGTCATCAGTATCAAGAAAAATGAAAAGTACGATGCTAAACGGATGGCGGTCAGACATCTGGATCACTCTTTGTACACCGCCTTCGCGCCCGCCGATCAGCCCAAAATTGCATTGGCAATTATCGTAGAGAATGGTGGTTTCGGCTCGGAGGCGGCTGCACCTATCGTACGTAAGGCGCTGGATTATTATTTGTTGGGAAAACGCCCTGAGGTTAAGGAAAACAAAGAGCTTCCTGTGCCAGCACCGAAAGCACAAAGTGACATGGCTTTGTACCGCTCTGATGCTGAAGTAAAAAATCCGCCAGAGCCAGCCCCGGGCCCGAAACCTGGTGGCGAAACAACTGGGAATAAGGACTGATCATGCATAATTTCGGTGTCTACTGGCGTTCCTTGCGTTCTCGCATCATGGTGTTTGATGCGCCGTTGGCAATCATCATTTTTCTGATTTTATCTTGCGGAGTTGTGACGCTGTATTCTGCCGGTATTGATTTCCCAGGCAGGCTTGAAGATCAGTTGCGCAATATCGTCGTGTCATTTGTCATTATGTGGATAGTGGCGAATATTCCACCCCGCACGCTGATGCGTTTTGCGATTCCGATTTATAGCTTTGGCGTGGCTTTGCTGATTGCGGTCGCTGTATTTGGCCTGGTAAAAAAGGGCTCGCGCCGCTGGTTGCATATAGGTATAGACATGCAGCCTTCAGAAATGATGAAAATTGCGACACCGCTGATGCTTGCCTGGTATTTCCAGAAAAAAGAAGGCGCATTGCATTTCAAGGATTTTGTCATCGCGACAGTCATACTCGGTGTGCCGGTCGGCCTGATTGCAAGACAACCAGATCTGGGTACCGCATTACTGGTGGTCGCTGCCGGATTCACCGTGATCTTTCTGGCAGGTTTGTCATGGAAAGTTTTATTATCGATCGTCGCCTTTATCGCCGTGGTGACGCCGACAGTGATCTGGCCGTACCTTTTACATGATTACCAAAAAGACCGGGTGCTGACTATGCTGGACCCGACGCGGGATCCGTTAGGTAAGGGCTTTCATATTATTCAATCGACGATTGCGGTTGGTTCCGGAGGCGTGACGGGTAAAGGTTTGCTCAAGGGAACACAAGCGCATCTGGAATTTATTCCTGAACGCACGACCGATTTTATCTTTGCCGTTTTTTCAGAGGAATTCGGCTTTATCGGCAATGCTATTCTGGTTAGCTTGTATTTTTTGCTGATCGTTCGCTGTCTGATGATCGCCGCAAATGCCCCAACGATGTTCTCCCGTTTGATGGCCGGTTCCGTGTCTATGATATTCTTTACTTATTCATTCGTGAATATGGGCATGGTGAGTGGAATTTTACCGGTAGTCGGCGTTCCTTTACCTTTTCTCAGTTACGGCGGCACCGCATTGGTGACCTTGGGAATGGCGGCAGGAATTATGATGAGTGTGCAGCGTAATCGTAAGCTGGTGCAGACATGAAAATTTTCTTTTCTCAATCAGTCAATTTCAGACGACCAGCTTTGCTGCTGGCGTCGGCATCATCAGTATTGTTAGTCGCTTGCGGCACTGCGCCTAAGCAGCCCATCATCATTGCTGATCATCCCCGCCCTGCATCAACCAATAAGTCTGCCACAACGACCGCTCCCGCTCTGCCAAAAGCCAACTCAGGTAAAGGTGGATATTACAAAGACGATGGCCCTGGCGATAATCCACCGGAAGGACTGGAGTTTACGGTGGATCCGATTCCTGTCGTTGAAGATTTTGCCAGGGGAGCTAACCGGCCCTACGTGGTTTTTGGCAAGACCTATACACCGATTACCGACACGACCACGCCTTATGTGCAGCGCGGTGTGGGCAGTTGGTACGGTAAAAAATTTCACGGACAGAAAACGTCTTCCGGTGAACTGTACGATATGTACAAAATTACGGCGGCACATCCTACCTTACCTATTCCGTCTTATGCCAGAGTAACCAACCTGTCGAATGGAAAGCAGATTATTGTGCGCATCAATGATCGTGGACCATTTCATTCAAGCCGCATTGTTGATTTATCGTATACGGCCGCATTGAAACTGGACATTCTTGGTAAAGGAAGCAGCCAGATTGAAGTTGAGCGCTTACTTCCAGCAGACATTGAGCGTATGGTGGAGAATCGTAAAAATCAGCCTCAGCCGACGACTGTGGCTACTGCAAGTAACGACAATGTCGCCAGACCCGCCGCCGTAGTTCAGGCGGTTTCTTCCCCGGCAAGCAATCAGATGACGATGGAAGAACTGTTGGCTGCGCAGGATAGTCGCCCTGTAGAAAAGCTGAACTCGCCTGTGCAGGCGAGTGGCGGTTATTACCTGCAATTTGGTGCTTACGCAATCCGTTCAAATGCCGAATCGATCATGACCCATCTGAAAAACCGAATTGAGAACCGGTTACCGAGCTTTGATATTGTGCAGCAAGGAAGTTTGTATCGCCTTGTCAGCGGTCCTTTTAGTAGCCGTTCCGAGGCAATGTCGGCGATTGCACAAGCGGGCGATCTGGGCGTCGGACGCCCGCTGGTTGTTCAGCGTTAGTCTTCGGTTTTCATTTCCAGCGCAAGCTGATACAGGGCATTTTTTTTCAGACCAGTCAGCTGCGCCGCCAAACCTGCTGCCTGTTTGACTGAACATTCTTCCAGCAAAATACTGAGCACGCGGCGCGCTTCGCTATCGTCGTTTCCTTCTGCGACCGGCTTGGCATCGACTAAGATTACATATTCGCCTTTTTCGCGGTGGCTATCGGCACTCAGCCAGGCTGGCGCATCGCTCAGCGAACAGCGGTGGATTTCTTCAAACAATTTGGTGAGTTCACGTGCCAGCACGATCTGTCGCTCGCCACCAAACACAGCGAGCATCGCCTGAACAGTGTCAGTAATACGATGTGGGGCTTCGTAAAAAATCAGCGTTGCATCAGTACTTTCAAGCTTGTGCAGCATGCTGTCGCGTTGTCCTGCTTTTGCCGGTAAAAAGCCGACGAAATAAAAGCGCTCATGCAAGAGCCCGCTGGCGGATAAAGCACTGATAGCGGCAGACGCCCCGGGTAATGGCGTGACATGAATACCGGATTGCTTCAGCAATTCAACGATTTTTGCGCCAGGATCAGAAATCCCCGGCGTACCGGCGTCAGACACCAGCGCAATACGTTCGCCCGCTTGCAGGCGCGTCAGAATTTTTTCTGCAACTTCCCGTTCGTTATGCTGATGTGCTGCAATCAGTGGTTTATTGATACCATAGCGCGAAAATAATTGTGCCGTATTCCGGGTGTCTTCGCAGGCAACCGCATCGACCAGAGAAAGCAGATGCAAGGCTCGTAAAGAAATATCGGCGATATTTCCAATCGGTGTCGCGACTACATATAATGTGCCAGCCGGATATTGTTGTCGGGTGACGGCTTCAATAATGGTGTTGTTCGTGAACAGTGTGGATTCTGTGCTATTCATACCTGTTCATTCCAATTTAATCAAAACCAGATTGTACGACAATGAGACGTGCGCCGACGCTGTCAGATGCAAACGAAGACAAACGTACCAGTCGTCGCCGTGCTGGCGATGAAGGTGAATTACAGGCGCTGCACTATCTGGAGCAAGCCGGCCTGCGTTTGATACAAAAAAATTTTTTGTGTAAAGGCGGCGAGATTGATCTCATTATGCGCGATGGCGACGGCCTGGTATTTATTGAAGTAAGAACGCATACTTCCATGCAATTTGGCGGTGCGCTTGCCAGCGTGACTCCTGCCAAGCAAAAGAAAATGTGGCATGCTGCCCAGGTTTTTCTGCTTCAACAGAGCGGGCAACCTGCATGTCGTTTCGATGTTGTTGCGATTGATGCGGGTAAAATCCATTGGTTACAAAACGTAATTCTAGGCTAGTCCCTGCCTTATAATCTGACACACTATGACAAACCAACTAAACCAACGTATCTTGGCGCACTTTCAAGAAAGTGCTGAATTAAAAATCCAGGCTGCCAACGAACTGGCCGTGCCTATTTCACAGGCAGTGGAACTCATGTTTCTGGCACTGTCTAACGGTAACAAAATCCTGGCATGCGGCAATGGTGGTTCGGCTGCAGATTGCCAGCATTTCGCGGCCGAGTTAGTTGGGCGGTTTGAACGTGAACGTTTGCCTTTACCGGCGATGGCGTTGACGACAGATACCTCCATAATGACTGCGGTTGCGAATGATTACAGCTTTCAGGAAGTATTTTCGAAGCAGGTGCAGGCGTTTGGTCAGTCCGGTGATATTTTGCTGGCGATTTCGACTTCCGGTAATTCAGCCAGTGTGGTGAATGCAATCAATGCTGCGCTTGAGCGCGATATGCGTATCGTTGCCTTTACCGGAAAAGGCGGTGGTGAAATTAAGAAGTTGTTAAGCGAAGCGGATGTACATATCTGTGTTCCGCATGACCGTACTGCGCGGATTCAGGAAGTGCATTTGTTAACGATACATTGTATTTGCGATGGCATTGATGCCGCGCTATTTGGAGGTGATGCAGATGATTGAAAAAAACTGGAACGGATTGAGCCGTACTCTTGCCACTGTCAGTTTGTGCTGTGCAGCGGCGATGAGCCTGCAGGGATGCGTCGAACTGGTCGTTGGCAGCGCGGTGATGGGGACTTTTGCCGCAAGTGATCGTCGTACATTCGGCGCACAGACTGAAGATAAAGCGATCGTCATCAAAGGTGAAACTCGTCTTGCCAGATCTCTCGGAGATACTGCGCATGTGAATGTGAATTCTTTTAATCGCCGTGTGTTGCTGACGGGTGAAGTCGCCGATGAGCAAACCAAAGCTGCTGCAGAGCGTGAGTTGCGTGGGGTGGAAGGTGTTTTATCTGTGATGAATGAAATTCAGATATCCGGTATTTCCAATTTCTCCGCACGTTCAAACGATGCGCTGATTACGACCAAAGTAAAAGCGTCTCTGGTTGACACTAAAGATTTGTATGCGAATGCGTTTAAGGTCGTTACCGAGGGGAGCGTTGTCTATCTGCTGGGGCGTGTTACTCAACGTGAAGGCAATCAGGCCGCTGAGGTTGCGGCCAGCGTCGGTGGGGTCCGTAAAGTGGTGAAGGTGCTGGAATACATCAGTGAAGAAGAACTCAAAGCGATGACAGTTCAGCCGAATAAGACGGAAAAGACAGAAACCAATAATTAAGTGAAACAAACCGGCGAATTTTCGCTGGTTTTTTATTTTTATCCGGAGAAATTATGATTGCTTTACTCGTTCTGTTGGTCATTATCGCGGTTATCGTATTCTGGGTTATCGGTGTGTATAACCGTCTGGTCAGCTTGCGTAACCGTTTTAAAAATGCGTTCGCGCAGATCGATGTGCAACTGAAGCGCCGCTATGATCTGATCCCGAATCTGGTCGAAGTTGCTAAAGGCTATATGAAGCATGAGCGGGAGACGCTGGAAGCCGTGATTGCTGCGCGGAACCAGGCAGTGACTGCAAATAGTAAAGCGGTGGTGGATCCATCAGACGCCGCATCGGTACAGCAACTCGCGGCTGCGGAAGGGACGCTGACTGCCTCGCTCGGAAAAATGTTTGCCCTGTCTGAAGCCTATCCTGATCTCAAAGCGAATGAGAACATGATACAACTGACCGAAGAGCTGACCAGCACAGAAAATAAAATTGCGTTCGCCCGTCAGGCTTACAACGATAGTGTCATGCAATACAACACCGGCATAGAGCAGTTCCCCGGTTCAGTGATTGCAAATTCTTTCGGCTTTAAAGCCGGTGAATTATTACAGGCAACCGAATCCGCTGAAGAGCGTAAAGCGGTCAAAGTTTCTTTTTGATTTCATATCGCCCGACTCGCAACGGATATGGATTTTTTTGAGCAGCAGGACCAGGCACACCGCCAGACCAGAAAATTATTGTTTCTGTTTCTGTTGGCGGTGATTGCCATAGTCATTACTGTTAATGTCAGTCTGGCGCTGATCTGGTCCTGGGGTTTTGGCGGAGCGCACGGCTCGGTTGCTCCGGCATATCCTCGCGGATTTTTTCTCGTCAATACCTTTGTGACCTTGCTGTTTATTGCTGGGGGAACCTTGTTTGAAACCTGGCGCCTGCGCGACGGAGGCGATGCGGTTGCCAAAATGGCTGGCGGCAGATTGGTTATGCCGTCGTCGACCGATGTGCGGGAGCGCCGCTTACTGAACATCGTTGAAGAGATGGCCTTGGCATCGGGCATCGCCTGCCCGCGAGTGTACATTCTGGATAACGAAGACGCGATCAACGCTTTTGCCGCTGGCTATCACCAGAATGAAGCGGTAGTTGCTGTGACGCAGGGAACCTTATCCCGACTCAGCAGAGATGAATTGCAAGGTGTGATAGGGCATGAATTCAGCCATATTCTGAATGGCGATATGCGCATGAATATCAAGCTGATCGGGATCTTATTTGGCATACAGATGATCGCTGGCCTGGGACAGGAATTACTCTATTGGGGGACGCGTTTCGGCAGTTCTCGCAGTCGTGACGATAAAGGCCCGCCGCTGCAAATCATCATGCTGGCGGTTGGCGCTGTACTGTTTGTAATCGGTTACGTCGGTATTTTTTTTGGTCGCCTGATTAAATCTGCGGTGTCGCGTCAGCGTGAATTTCTGGCCGATGCGAGTGCAGTGCAATTCACGCGCAATCCTGACGGGATAGGCGGCGCTTTGCGTAAGATCGGTGGGCTGACTGCAGTCAATCATTGTGGCTCGCGCATTGATAACCCGCACGCGGAACAACTGTCACATTTATTTCTTGGCGCGGCCCGGCCACAATTGTTGTCCGGTTTGTTTGCAACGCATCCGCCTCTGGAAGAACGTTTAAAACGTGTTTATGGCAGAAACGTGGCATTTCTTGATGCCAGTGTGATGTCAGAGGACACTGCTGCGCAGAAAGAGTTACCAGAGGGGGTGTATGGTTTTGGCGCACGTAACGTCGAGGCGATGCGGCAGGCGGCGATTCCGCCACACTCAGCGGTAAATATGAATGGCGCTCAGCAACCGGGTATCGTTTCTGCACAGACTGACGAACGGCGTAAGATGAGCTTCAGCCCTGTGCTGCTGCAGGCCGCACGTGATACGCAATCTGCTCGCGCCCTCGTGTATGCATTGCTGCTCGATCGCAATCAGCCTGAAGCCTTCGTTGTGCAACAGAGCCTGATCAGTCAGGTAGCAAATTCTCAGGCAAATCTGGCGCAACAATATCTGCTTGAAATCGAAGCGATGAAGAACAGCGTTCGCTTGCCTTTGCTGGATCTGGCAATGCCAGCTTTAAAACTGCTGACAACGCCGGAAAGAGCGCAGTTGTTGTCAGTGGCAGCCAAGTTGATTGCGGCTGATCAGCGCATGACACAAGCCGAATTTGTCGTGCTGGCTGTGTTAGAGCGTCGGCTTGGGCCGCAGGCCGGGCGTTCGGTTCCCGTGCGCTACGCGAATGTTGCAGCGTTGCGTTCAGAGGTCTGTTTATTATTATCGTTGGTCGCGCACAGCCATACTCAGCAAAATATCGCGGAGGCCGCATTTATGCGTGCTGCTGCCATTGTGCCTGAGCTGGAATTCAGTTCTTCCGATTTGATGGCAACGGCTTCTTCCGATTTTTTTGACGTCAGGCAGGCACTGGAAAAAATACATCAGTTGGCTCCGCTCGCCAAACCCTTCCTGATACGCGCAATGCTGGCAGCGGCTGCGCGTGCACCGGATGTTCACATCGAAGCGCAGGTCGCTGATTTATTGCGCGGTGTTTGCGCTGCGATTGATGCGCCAGTGCCGGAAGCAGTTGTCAATGCCGGTGGCAATATCAGTAACTGACAAATAAGAAAAGCCGGTAAGCACTGCGCGTTTCAGTGTTTACCGGCTTTCCCGTATTTATTTGCAGATATTTCCTGAGATGATGTCAGGTGCGCCCGACGATCGATGCCGTCGCCATTAATTCGTCTATCAGTGACAGCAGCATTTTCCCGGACATCCCATGTGGATCTAACACTGGCAACGGTGAGTATTTCAGCAGAATAGATGGGTTAATTTTGCTCATGTTCGCCTGCCCCATGGTCCAGCCGGCATAGCGACGTTCTGTGATTTCTTCGTAATCAAGCAGCATCACATCCTTGTGGCGTGGGTCGCGCAAGATATGACCGTACAACGTGTTGACCGCCTCACGCCCGCCTTCCAGTACTTGCATGAACACTTGGTCAGTATGGCACAGTACACCAGTAATGCCATTCGCCGGATTATGCAGACGTGATTGCTGCATAATCAGTTGGACGGTATCGCAAGTTTTTTCATCAACGGCACGGCTGGCATATAGCAGGCGGACTAACATGATCTTTCCTGTCTGGATTAACGTTTAATGAGGGATAAAAATTCGCGGCGCAGATTCGGGTCTTTCAAAAACGATCCGTGCATGACGCTGTTAATCATCTTTGCTTCGGTGTCTTTCACACCGCGCCAGTGCATGCAGAAATGATCGGCTTCCATGACGACGGCAAGGCCATCCGGCTGCATTTTTTCTTGCAGCGCATCTGCCAGTTGTACGACTGCTTCTTCCTGGATCTGCGGGCGACTCATGATCCATTCCGCAATCCGCGCATACTTGGATAAACCGATCAGATTGGAATGCTCATTCGGCATCACACCAATCCATACTTTCCCCATGATCGGGCACAGATGATGTGAGCATGCGCTGCGCACGGTAATCGGGCCGATGATCATCAGTTCATTCAGATGTGACGCATTCGGAAATTCAGTCACCGAAGGCATAGGGACATAGCGGCCTCCAAAGACTTCATTGATGAACATTTTAGCGACGCGGCGTCCGGTATCCTGAGTATTGTGATCGCTTTCGGTATCAATCACCAGGCTCTGCAATACCGCGCGCATTTTTTCCTCGACCTCCGCCTGCAGTTCCGCAAGCTCACCAGGCTCAATAAAGCGGGCGATGTTATCGTTGGCATGGAAGCGTGTTTTGCTCGCCTGTATCCGTTCACGGATGCGTTGCGAGACTGGGATATTGACCGCTTTGTAAGCGATGAGGGTATCGTTAGACATTGCAGTATTCCTATCAGGAAGGCTGATTACTCGAACGCGTATGGTAACTGAATTCATTCAAGCTTGTTTTTTTCTGCTGCAATTTCCGCTTTCCATTGCGGCAGACAAATCGGGCACAAACAACTGGCATTGGCGGGGATTTTCCCATCCGGAAAACAAGAGAAATCTAATGGTGGCAGAGCGGTGCACCAACACTCCTGCCCTGTATTGTCAGCCATTGCGCAGGTGAATTCTGTATGACAACGCTGGCAAATGCTCATGCTGATTTCCTTTTATTAATTGATCCGCTGCTAAAGTCATGCGTTCGGGGTGAATTGGCCATCGGTTCGTCTGCATAATCCTGTAAAATCCGGGATAACCGAATAAACCTTTCATGATCTTCAGGATACCGTCATTATGAGCGATTTGAACGCAAACCCAGCAGCAGAAGCAGAAGATAAATTAGCCGGTGTCGAGCCAGTGATTAAAGCCGAAATTCTGGCTGAGGCGTTGCCTTATATCCGCAAGTTTCATGGAAAAACCATCGTCGTTAAATACGGCGGTAACGCGATGACAGAAGAGCGCCTGAAACATGGTTTTGCACGTGATGTGATTTTGCTGAAGCTGGTCGGCATGAATCCTGTGGTGGTGCACGGTGGCGGTCCGCAAATCGATAACGCACTGAAAAAAATGGGTAAGCAGGGCACTTTTATACAGGGCATGCGTATTACCGATGATGAAACGATGGAAGTTGTTGAGTGGGTGCTTGGTGGTGAAGTTCAGCAAGATATCGTGATGCTGATTAATCATTATGGTGGTCAGGCTGTTGGTCTGACTGGTAAAGACGGTGGCCTGATTCGTGCCCGCAAAATGATGATGCCGGATAGGGAAAATCCGGGAGAAATGCTGGATATCGGCTTTGTCGGTGAAATCGATGCAATCAATCCGGCCGTTGTGAAAGCCTTGCAGGACGATGCTTTCATTCCGATTATTTCTCCTATCGGTTTTGGTGATGATGGTCAGGCTTACAACATCAATGCAGATCTGGTGGCAGGCAAGATCGCTGAAATTCTGAAAGCAGAGAAGTTGATCATGATGACCAACATTCCTGGTGTGCTGGATAAGCAAGGTAATCTGGTCACCGATTTGTCGGCGCGTGAGATTGATGAGATGTTTGCGGATGGCACCATTTCCGGCGGTATGCTGCCGAAGATATCGTCAGCACTGGACGCCGCCAAATCTGGCGTCAATACGGTGCATATCATTGATGGCCGCATTGAGCACTCATTGTTACTGGAGGTGCTGACTGAACAGGCTTTCGGTACCATGATCCGCAGTCATTAATCCGGATGACCATCCTTCGTTTGTCTTTGCGGTTGCAGGCATGAGGCAGCGTGCGTCGCAGCGGGTCTGGCTATTTGATCTGGACAACACGCTGCACAATGCCTCGCATGCGATTTTCCCGCAGATTAATCTGAACATGAATGCCTACATCGCCCGTTTGCTGGGTGATGCTGGCAAACCGGCGGATGAGGCGACTGTCAACGCATTGCGGCTGGACTATTACCTGCGCTATGGCGTGACGATGATGGGGCTGGTCAGGCATCATGGCGTTCAGGCGGAAGAGTTTTTGCAGCATGCACATACTTTCCATGATCTGCCATCCATGATCCGTTCTCAGCGTGGCCTTGCCCGTTGTTTGCGCACGCTGTCCGGTAAGAAAATTTTGCTGACGAATGCCCCGGCGCATTATTCCCGCCGGGTGTTAATGCATCTGAATCTGCACAGACAATTTATGCAGCATATTCCGGTGGAGGAAATGCGTGTTCATGGCAAATTGCAGCCTAAACCATCACGCCCTTTTTTGCGTAAATTTCTGGCAAAAAACCACCTGCGTGCTTCGCAATGTATTCTGGTTGAAGACAGCATTGATAATCTGCGTGCCGCTAAAAAGGAAGGATTGCAGACAGTTTGGGTGCACGGATACATTCCGCCGCAGCAGCAGAAAATTATCCATCTTCGGCCACGCGCTGCTTGCATCGACGTGCAGTTACGCTCGGTGCAGCACTTACTGAAGTGCAGAAGACTGCGATAAATTGGCATTTATAGATGATAAATAGCTATTGTTAGTTACATTTTGCAAGAATATGCGTGTTTGCTTATATCTGTTATATAAATAAAAAATGCCTAAATTTTGTGCAGATGCACAAAGAAGCGATTACAATACAGCCTTAAAATTTTCCGTGTGGAAATTGTGGGTCGCCGGATAAACTGATTTATCCCCTTCGTTATTCCCTCCGCGTTCAACGCTATCCCGCCAGTTCCATTTCCTGAAACCGTTTGCCAGGTGTTACCCGGTAGGCGGCTGTATTTTTATTGATTGTATAAAGATGATATTTCGTATTCTGTTTCTGAGTATTTTCAGTGTTTTTTTGAGTTTGAATTCTATTTCTATAGCTGCGCCTGCCGCCGGTCCCGCGCTGCGTCTGCTGGTTCAGGAAGGTACTTCCAGCAGCGGCGAATCTGAGTACAGTTCGAAAAAATATCAGCAACTTGCCACGGTTCTTGGTACTTACCTGAAGCGTGAAATACAGGTAACGGGACTATCCCCTTTGCGTCAGTACGATGCGGAAGCGATACGTCAGGGTGATATTCTGATTGCCCGCCCGAATGCGGTTGCCGGAATGGCGATCCAGACTTTAGGTTTTGTCCCAGTTGTTGCCCTTGATTCGGGTATCAAAAGTCAGATGACACTGGTTGGACCGGCCAGCCTGAAAAAGAATTTCAAGTCACCTGATGAACTGAAAAAACTACGCTTTGCGATGCCACCTGCGGACAGTGAAGTGACACGTCAGGCATTGCGTCTGCTTGCTGGTCTGGGATTCAAACCGGAGACAAGCAATGTGTACAACGTACAATTACAGGCAACAATTCCTTTTGCCTTAGAAAACAAACTGGCGGACGTCGGTGTGGTGAAATCGGATTCCACGGTTGCGCCTAAAATGGCGGCTGCGGGTTACGTTGTTCTGGCTGAAGGTGAGAAGGCAGCGCCGTGGGTGATGTTGGCGAATAAAAAACTGGGCGCTGAACTGATTGATCAGATCCGTGTTGCGATGACGGGTATGATGTCAAATGCTGAACATAAAGCTGCATTGCAAGGTATTCGTGTGCAAAATGTTGTTGAGGCAGATCCGCAGCCATATGTGAATGCATACAATCGTTATAACGGTAAATAAGACCATCAGCTAAAACCGTCTCTGGTAACCATCAGCCAGTATTGAACGAAGAACGGATAGCTGTATAAAAAGCCAGTTGTCAAGAGTATTTGAAAAATTAAAGTTTGCAAGATTGCTTCACATGAGCAGCGGGTTTCACATAGAATCTGACACCCGCTGTTCACAGGTAGTGAGTCAGTAACAGGCAAGATCATGCATCTACACGATGCATTTTGTACTTTTGTACCTTTCATTCAGATCAGAGAAAAATGGCTAGTACCAAACCGGGCGAGCGTAAGCACCAAATTTTGCAGACGCTGGCAGCAATGCTGGAAAATCCTAAAGGCGAGAAAATCACCACCGCAGCCCTCGCGGCAAAGGTGGAGGTGTCTGAGGCCGCTTTATATCGTCATTTCGCCAGCAAAGCGCAGATGTTTGAAGGCTTGATCGAATTCATTGAAGCATCCATTTTTGGTCTGATTAATCAAATCAGCGAGCAGCAGGACGATGGCTTGTTGCAGGTGCAGGCAATTGCACAAATGCTGTTAAATTTTGCAGAACGTAACCCCGGCATGACGCGGGTGTTGACTGGCGATGCGCTGGTCAATGAAGATGAGCGCCTGCAATTACGCATGAATCAACTGGCAGAACGGATAGAAATGGCGTTCCGGCAGTCTTTCCGTCTGGCCGCAAGTCAGGGCAACGCGATTGATACAGAAGCGCAGGTCCGGGCCAGCCTGTTATGTAGTTTTGTCCTTGGCCGTTGGTTGCGTTTTGCAAAGACCGGATTCAAAAATTTACCCACCGAGCAGGCAACGTTACAGATCGCGATGATGTTGCATTAATTCTGCCGTTCTTGGTATTCAACAGATTTCCAAAGTATGATGCTGTACGCCGACAGCGCGACAGACGCTGACAGGTCATATCACATAAAAATCGACAACGCATATTGTTACCGCAGCAGAAAATTAGCTGGTGTGGTGCGCGATATGACGAATATCAGGAGACAACATGGAACAAACCCAAACCCACGCCAAGCGTCGGCAGGTGGATATTTTGCTGACCAAATATGCTGAAAGTCACTTACATCCGACGAATGAAATCATTCATTGCATCTGTGTACCGGCGATCGTCTTTTCTTTTCTCGGTCTGATCTGGGCCGGGCACCCGTTAGCAGCGTATGCCGCCGTGATGACCAGCCTGATTTACTATTTCTTTTTATCGCCGCGCTTCGCGCTCGGCATGCTGTTGATGTCGGCGCTGATACTGGCGGTTTTGCAGTATCTGCCACAGGGCAGAATCTGGCAGATTTCTCTTACCGTTTTCATCGTCGCCTGGATAGGTCAGTTCATCGGGCATAAGATCGAGGGCAAAAAACCATCGTTTTTTGATGATATCCGTTTTTTGCTGATAGGCCCTTTGTTTGTGTTGGGCTTTCTGTACCGGCGTATCGGCATCACGTATTGAATCTTTGCCGGTGGAACATCCTCTGTTATACGCAAACAATGCATGTTCCGCCGGTCTGATTTCTGCTTCAACTTTGGCCTGCCGACAATGGTTGTATGGTATTCGTCAACCATAGTTATGAACAACGTCGCCAGCCGCTGCCTTGATAAGTTCAGATGCCTGCAAGGCTGCTCATCTGCGGGTAAACTGCGACTCTGTCTCATGCTTAAGTCTGACCGTGTCTGATATTTCTCTATCCAATTTTTCTTTATCACAGCTGTTGCATTCCGCTCAGCCGTTTGCATTGCTTGATGATGCCCAGGCGGATGCGGCACAGTCGCGCTTGTATTATGGCTTTCAGAGAGTAGTCGAATGCCGGAATTTACAAGACTGGCCACGTTTTATTCAAACGCTGGAAGCGGCGTTACAGGATGGGTATTATGGCGTCGCCTTGTTGTCCTATGAGACCGGCGCGCAATTACAGAACATAGCTCCGCGCGATGGTGCTGCCGTCTCCAGGGTGGCGATTTTTCAGCATTGTCAGCGGCTGAACGGAACTCAGGTAGAACAGCTATTGAGCGAAATCCCAGCTTCTGTGACGGGGGTGGCAGATATCTATGCGAATGTGGATGAGCCAGCTTTCGGCGAGGCGATAGAAAAAATACAGACCTATATCGCCGCCGGTGATACGTATCAGGTCAATTACACTTATCGCCTGCACTTCGATGCCTATGGCGACCCGCTTACTTTATACCGGCGCCTGCGCGAACGTCAGCCTGTGCCTTACGGTGCCCTGATTTACATGCCGGAGGGTGACATCGTGCTTTCCATGTCACCGGAACTCTTCATCCGGCATCAGCAAGGAAACTTATACGCCAAACCCATGAAGGGAACGGCCGCCGCCACGGGCGACACGCTGCGTGATCAGCAACTGGCAAAAGAACTGGCCGCAGATACCAAGAACCGTGCAGAAAACCTGATGATCGTGGATCTGCTGCGCAATGATCTCGGTCGTATTGCGGATATCGGATCGGTGAAAGTGCCGCAACTATTTGAAGTGAGTCGTTTTTCCAGTGTACTGCAGATGACCTCAACGATACATGCGCGTCTGCGTCCAGAATTAGGGCTGGCCGATATACTCAACGCGCTGTTTCCTTGTGGTTCGATTACGGGCGCACCTAAGCACAGAACCATGCAAATCATCCGTGAAATTGAACCTGCCGCACGTGATTTATATACCGGTGCTATAGGCTGGTTTGATCCGCCGCAGCATACCTCTGTCCCCGGTGATTTTTGTCTGTCGGTGCCTATCCGTACCTTGCAATTACACGCCCCGCAGATGAATACGTCAGCTGGCACAACCGTGCGGCGAGGCGTCATGGGCGTGGGTGCCGGAATTGTGTACGACAGTCGCGCCGACGAAGAATTTGCCGAATGTCAGTTGAAGGCAAAATTTCTGACAGGATTACCAGCGCAGTTTGAATTGTTTGAAACCATGCATGCCACGCGTGAACATGGCTGCCGTTACTGGCCGCGTCATTTACAGCGTTTACATCGGTCCGCTCAGTATTTCGGCTTTGTCTGGAATGAAGAAGAGATCTGCCGCACAGTACAAGGGTTCTGTACCAATTTGCCGCCACAGACCGCATATCGCTTACGTCTGGCGATTAACGCGCAGGGGCAGATTGCTGTCACGTCGGGCGTGTTAGCGCCGCTGAACGCGCATCCTCGCGTGATACTGGCGCAGCAGACTACATCCAGTGATGAATTATTTTTACAGCATAAATCGAGCATCCGGCAACGCTATGACGATGCTTGGAAAGCGGCTGAAGCCTACGGGGCTTTTGACATGCTGTTTTTCAATGAGCAAGGACATCTGACCGAAGGTGGTCGCAGCAATGTCCTGATTCAGAAACAGGGAGTATGGCTGACCCCGCCTTTATCTGACGGCGTGCTGCCCGGGGTGATGCGTTCGGTATTACTGGAAGAGCCTGAGTTTCAGCAGCAATACCGGGTGCGCGAACAATCGCTGACCCGTGCTGATCTCGACAATGCCGATCAGATCATGTTGTGCAATGCCTTGCGCGGTGCATTTACAGTCAGGCTCTTACAACGGTAGTTGCTGCATAATGCCTGCTGAAATCATTACGGGTTGTGCCGCAGATCGCTGACGGGTTACACTCGGAATGGCAACAGCAAGCATATGCTGACAAATTCCAACGACAGACAAAAATAGACAAGATCATTTGCATGATCTCAACAGGAGATGACCGATGAAAAAACGCTACGCCCTCGCAGCTTTGCCTGCATTGATTGCCCTCATGTTTAGCGCGAATGTCGCGGCCCAGATTAAAGTCGGCGTGAATGTTTCCGCTACGGGTGCCGGTGCCTCGTTGGGCATACCTGAAAAAAATACTTTTGCTTTGTTGCCGAAAGAAATTGGCGGCAAAAAAGTCGAATACATTATTCTCGACGATGCTTCTGACTCAACGACGGCGGTCAAAAATGCGCGCAAATTGGTATCCGAAGATAAGGTGGATTTACTGATCGGTTCGACCATTGTGCCGACTTCTCTGGCGATGATCGATGTGGCGGCAGAGACAGAAACGCCGATGATATCGATGGCAGCGGCCGCCTCCATTATTTCTCCGTCTGATGCAAAGCGTCACTGGATATTCAAGACGCCGCAAAATGATTCGCATATGTCAACAGCGGTCATCAGTCACATGGCCGATGCCGGTATTAAGACAGTAGGCTTCATCGGCTTCAATGACGCATACGGCGAAGGCTGGTACAAAGAATTTTCCAAACTGGCGGAGTTACGCAAAATAAAAATCGTGGCAAACGAACGCTTTGCCCGTCCGGATACGTCGGTCACCGGACAAATCCTGAAAATTATCGCCAGTAATCCCGATGCAGTGTTCATCGCTGGCGCTGGCACACCTGCAGCCTTGCCACAAAAAACTTTAAAAGAGCGCGGTTATAAAGGGAAGATTTATCAGACGCATGGCGTTGCGAACAATGATTTCCTGCGCGTTTGCGGCAAAGATTGTGAAGGCACCTGGTTACCGGCGGGCCCTTTGCTGGTCGCTGAGCAGTTACCGGCAGATAATCCGGTGAAAAAATCTGCTTTGCGTTACACCGGCGTCTATGAAAAAGCGTACGGAGCAGGCTCAGTCTCGACCTTTGGCGGGCATGCCTGGGATGCCGGATTGTTGCTGGAAAACGCAGTGCCAACGGCGTTGAAAAAAGCCCAGCCGGGAACCAAAGAATTCAGGGCAGCGTTGCGCACGGCGATAGAGAACACCACGAATCTGGCCGTTTCTCATGGCATCGTGAATATGAACAGCGGCGATCATGTTGGACTGGATCAGCGTTCCCGCGTGATGGTGCAGATCGTCGGCGGCAAATGGAAACTGGCGGGGCAGGCGAAATAAGCCTTAGCATTCGCTATAAAAGGGAGCTGCGGCTCCCTTTTGCTTGGTCTTCGGGATGCACTTTGAAGTCGGCTTTTAAATGTAAATCAGCATAGACTGTCACGCTTCATCGGCAGCGATAGTTCAGATCTGTTTGTTTCAGCGAGAAAGTTTTTTCCATGGATTTTTCGATTGCCGCCATCCTCGCGCAGGATGGCATCACTAGTGGTGCGATATATGCGCTACTGGCGCTGGCACTGGTGCTGGTGTTTTCTGTTACCCGCATCATTTTTATTCCTCAAGGTGAATTTGTCGCTTTCGGTGCGCTGAGTCTGGCCGCGATACAGTCGGGGCAATTTCCACATTCGGCAAGCTTGTTGCTGTCATTGGGCGTGCTGTGTCTGCTCAAAGAAATTTATCAGTCTCTGCGCGCGCCGCAGCGCAGCGCGAATTTTTTACGTGCATTGTTGCCAGATACAGTAAAGCTGTTGTTGTTGCCGTTGCTGCTCTGGCTGTTGATGCGCTATCTGCCATTGCAGGAATTGCCTATGCTGGTACAGGTCGTGTTGGCGTTGCTGCTGGTGATACCTATGGGGCCGATGATGTACCGGCTCGCCTATCAGCCGCTGGCTGAAGCCAGTACGCTGGTTTTGCTGATCGTTTCCGTCGGGCTGCATCTGGCGCTGACCGGTCTTGGCCTGGTGATGTTCGGTGCCGAGGGCTCACGAACTGCTGCTTTCAGTGACGCACAATTACAGCTAGGTTCGCTGATGATCTCAGGTCAGAGTCTGGTCGTGATTGCCGTTTCTGTCACGCTGATGATCGCTTTGTATGTCTATTTTGAGCGTAGTTTATCTGGTAAGGCGTTGCGGGCGACTGCCGTCAATCGTCTTGGTGCGCAACTGGTCGGGATAGGGACGACGCAGGCAGGGCGTTTGGTTTTCACGCTGACGGCAGCCTTAGGTGCCTTGTGCGGCGTATTGATTGCGCCAATGACGACCGTGTATTACGACAGTGGTTTTCTGATCGGGCTGAAAGGATTCGTCGGGGCGATTGTCGGCGGTTTGTTCAGCTATCCGGTGGCTGCTGCCGGTGCCTTACTGGTCGGTTTACTGGAATCGTATTCTTCGTTCTGGGCCAGCGCTTACAAAGAGGTGATCGTGTTTACGCTGATCATTCCGGTGTTGCTGTGGCGTTCTCTCAGCAGCAAACACAATGACGAGGAGGAATCATGAGTCACCTCCTGCGTTATGGAAAATATGTATTGCTGGCGTTGGTGTTCATTTTTCCGGCACTACCGGTTCCTGAATTCTGGATCACGTTATCGAATTACATAGGCTTGTATGCGATCGTCGCGCTGGGTCTGGTTTTACTGACCGGTGTCGGTGGTCTGACCTCGTTCGGGCAGGCGGCGTTTGTCGGTATCGGCGCGTATGCCACTGCTTACCTGAGCACGACGGCGGGCTTATCACCGTGGCTGGGTTTGCTTGCCGGTTTGCTGATTACTGTCGTGGCAGCTTTGGCAATCGGGATGATTACGATGCGCTTATCTGGCCACTATCTGCCACTGGGGACGATCGCCTGGGGCTTGTCCCTGTTTTTCCTGTTCGGGAATCTCGAATTTCTGGGGAAATACGATGGCATCAACGGCATTCCGTCGATTGCGATCTTCGGCATCAGGCTTGATAGCGGCCGCAGCATGTATCTGCTGATCTGGGCCATATTGTTGCTGGCAACGCTGGCGGTGCAGCATCTGCTGCAGTCGCGTCCCGGTCGTGCGATACGTGCGCTCAAAGGGGGCGGTGTGATGGCGGAAGCGATGGGCGTGAATACCGCGCGCATGAAAGTCATCATCTTTGTGCTGGCCGCGATGCTGGCGAGTATTTCCGGCTGGTTGTATGCCCATTTACAGCGCTCCGTGAACCCGACACCGTTTGGTTTGAATGCCGGTATCGAATACTTGTTTATGGCCGTGGTAGGCGGTGCGGCGCATGTGTGGGGCGCTTTGCTGGGCTCGGCATTGCTGACCATTCTGAAAGATAAGCTGCAAGCGATACTGCCTGCTTTATTGGGCAGTAATGGTAATTTTGAAGTGATTGTTTTTGGCGTATTGCTGATCTTATTGCTGCAAACGGCGCGTGATGGCGTCTGGCCTTATCTTGGTCGCGCTGCGAAAAATATATTCCGGCCGTGGTTGGCGACAGAACCGGCCATCGTGGTCAACACTCACAGTGCGCCACTCGCCAGTCGTATTAAGCCAGCCAGTGGTAACGTGATTTTAGAGATAGCGCAGGTGCGCAAAGAGTTTGGTGGTCTGGTCGCTGTGAATGACATGCAGTTCAGCGTCAGCGCTGGTCAGATTGTCGGTCTGATCGGGCCGAATGGTGCCGGTAAATCGACGATGTTCAATCTCGTAACAGGTGTGTTGCCGCTGACCAGCGGCATGGTACGTTTTTATAGCAATGGTCAGTTAAAGGACATTACCGGTCTCGCTTCGCGCGACATCGTCAGACTCGGCATCGCCCGCACGTTTCAGCATGTACGTTTGCTGGCGAATATGAGTGTGCTGGAAAACGTTGCTATTGGCGCGCACCTGCGACACAAGCAGGGCGATATCAGTGAAGTGTTTGCCAGTATTTTACGTCGCGACCGGAAAATCGAAGGCAGCTTGCTGGCCGAGGCAGCACGCCAGCTTGAGCGGGTTGGATTGGCGCACCTGATGCATGAAGAAGCAGGTAATCTCGCGCTGGGTCAGCAACGTATTTTAGAAATTGCACGTGCGCTGTGCTGCGACCCGGTTTTGCTGTTGCTTGACGAGCCTGCCGCTGGTTTGCGCTATAAGGAAAAGCAGGAACTCGCAGAGTTGTTGCGAAAATTGCGCGCCGAAGGAATGAGCATTTTGCTGGTGGAACACGATATGGATTTCGTGATGAATCTGACCGATCATCTGGTCGTGATGGAATTCGGCAGCAAAATAGCCGAAGGTTTGCCGCAAGAAATTCAACAACATCCGGCAGTATTGGAAGCGTATTTAGGTGGAATAGACTGATGACACAAGAAAATTCACAGGCAAATTCACAAGCGCTGCTGGTCACCGATCAATTGCAGGTTTTGTACGGCAAGGTCGAAGCCTTGCAGGTGACGAATATCCGGGTGGAGCGTGGACAGATCGTCACCGTCATCGGCCCGAATGGTGCCGGTAAATCAACGATGCTCAACGGCATCGCTGGCGCTTTGCCTGCCAGCGGTAGCCAGCGTGGGCAGGTCCTTTTTAACGGGCAGGATTTACGCGGCGTCAGCATAGAAAAACGCGTCGCGATGGGGATGTCGCTGGTGCCGGAAAAGCGCGAATTGTTCGCCAGCATGAAAGTGGAAGACAATCTTTTGTTAGGTAGTTATCGGCGTTATCAGGCAGGGAAAAAAAACTATGCCGATCAGCTCAGCGTGGTGTTTGATTTATTTCCGCGTCTGAAGGAGCGACGCCATCAGCAAGCGGGCACCTTGTCCGGCGGCGAGCGACAGATGCTTGCGCTGGGGCGCGCACTGATGGCAAAACCGCAGTTGCTGATGCTCGATGAACCTAGCCTTGGTCTGGCGCCATTGATCGTCAAAGAAATTTTTCACATCATTCAGCGGCTCAGGCAAACCGGCGTCGCCATATTACTGGTTGAACAGAATGCGCGCGCTGCTTTACAGGTGGCCGACTATGCGTATGTGTTGGAAACCGGCGCGATTGCACTGCAAGGAAATGCCGCAGAACTCGCCAATGATCAGCGCGTGATTGATACCTATCTGGGGCTGACGAAAAAATCTCACTGATGTGGTATGAGCATAATGAGGGGATGCGATGCTATCTCATGTATTTATTGGCGTGAATGATTTTCAGCGCGCTTTTCACTTCTATTCGGGAGTGATGACTGAACTGGCATTACAACTTAAATTTTCAGAAGAACATAAGGCGTGGGCAGGATGGATTAAAGCCGATCAGCCGCGCCCTCTATTTTTGATCGGCAGACCACTTAATGGAGCGCCAGCCTCGGCAGGAAATGGGCAGATGATTGCCTTACTAGCGTCTGATCGCGCGATGGTCAGGCGAGTGTATGCAAAGGCGATACAGTTGGGGGCGACTTGCGAAGGTGCTCCGGGGCTGCGGCCGCAGTATCATGCAGATTACTACGGCGCATATTTTCGGGATCCGGATGGCAATAAATTATGCGTCTGTCGTCATACGCCGGAGTGACAACAGACTAACAACAGACAGACATCACTGCGTATCCTGCATCCAGGCTTTCAGTCCGTTAACCCATTTTGCCGCCGGCAATTTCATGCTGAGTCTGATCTCTGTTGCGCGTTCATACAGCACATCGAAATCGACTGCCGGTGCCTGTTTGAAGGCGATCGCAACCGTGTTCGCATCGTGCACCATCGGTAGCCAGACGACCGCATCAAAGGCGGCATTCAAGGCGTCCAGATTCGCATTGCAATTAGCTTCGTAGTGTTCGGGGTTGCCGAATAAATTGACTGTCAGCATGCCGTCATCTGTCAGACAATCTGCGCAAGCCTGATAAAACTCCAGACTGCTGAGTGCAGGAGCTTCGGCGGCGGCATCGTACAGATCGACCTGCATCACATCGGCTTTGCCATGATGTTCGGTATCGGTCACAAAAGTCATGGCATCCATGGCGACGACATGCAGCCTGTCGTCGTTCGGTGGCAGGCGAAAATGCTGATAGCAGGCGGCGATCACATTCGGATTCAGCTCGATGGCGGTGACTTGTGCATGTGGGAATTGGCGGTAACAGAATTTAGTCAGCGCAGCAGCACCGAGTCCCAGCTGGACTATGTGTTGCGGTGTCTTGTTGAACAACAGCCACATCATCATTTGCTGCACGTATTCCAGCTCAATCTGATCCGGCATGGCCAGTCGCATGGAGCCTTGTATGGCATCGGATGATAAATGCAGAGAGCGCACACCGATGAATTCGGAAATACTGATTTCCGGATAACCGACGATCTGGGTCACAGCGTATAAATCGGTTGGCTTACTCATACGGTTTTGTCCTCAGGCCAGATATCCACGCCTTCTATCTCCATCATTTTTTTCCAGCTCGGGCGATTCGTGATCAATTGCACCAGATGATTCAGTGCCGGCCATTCGGTTGCCGGATGCGGCATCTTACGTGACCAGCGCATCAATACTGTCAGATACAGATCGGCGACTGAGAATTGTGTACCGAGAAGATACGGGCCATGCGCGTTCAGGTGTTGATCTAACTGATCCCATATTTTTTCTATACGCGTTTGCAGGGCATGACATACCTCATCGGGATGCGTTGCATAACCAAGTTCTGACGGATAAAACCAGAAACGATAAGTGGCCTGCAGATTGTGAGTCAGATAAATCATCCACTGACGCCATTCGTCATATTGTTCCGGCGTGCCGGCCAGACCAGCCGCCGGATGGCGTTCAGCGAGCAACATCATCAAAGCGGCCGTTTCTATATATGGCTTACCATCGCACACCAACGTCGGCACGACCCCGTTCGGATTCAGACGCAGGTAAGCGGTATCTTTCTGCTGATTTTTTTCAAAATCAAGCAGTTGCAGTTCGTAGGGTGCTCCTGTTTCCAGTAAGGCCAGATGCACCGCCATGCTGGCGGTCGCCGGAGCGTAATAAAGTGTGTACATGATTTTTATAGAAAACGGGGGCGGCCGGAAACATCCGCCGGCAAACATGATTGAAATGAAGGAATCGCTTAGTGTTGGTCACCGCATACCGGGCAACGCGGATTTTTTTTCATTCCTATCGTCCTCCATTCCATGCTCATCGCATCCAGCAGCAGTAAGCGGCCTTGCAGAGATTTACCCGTTTGCATAATCAGCTTCAAGGCTTCGGCTGCCTGCATGGTGCCGATGATCCCGACCAGCGGCGCAAAGACACCCATGCTGGAACACAGAACTTCCTCGAATTTCTGATCAGGTGGAAACAGACATGCATAGCAAGGCGATTCTGTATTACGCGCATCGAAGACGCTGATCTGGCCATCAAAGGCAATGGCCGCACCGGAGACCAGCGGTCGTTGATATTTGACACAGGCAGCGTTCACCGCATGACGCGTGCTGAAATTGTCACAGCAATCAAGCACAATGTCCGCTTGCTGTATCAGCTCTTCGAGCCGCTGATCTTGAGCCCGTTCTTGCAGGGCGATGACATGAACATCAGGATTGATCTGTTGCAGCGCTGTCCGGCCGGATAAGACTTTCGCCATGCCGACCCGCTCAGTTGTATGCAGAATTTGTCTTTGCAGATTTGTCAGATCGACGAAGTCATTATCGACCAGGGTAAGGCTGTCGACACCGGCGCTGGCAAGATACAGAGCGGCAGGCGAGCCAAGGCCACCGGCACCGATGATCAGAACTTTGGCTTCAGTAATTTTTTTCTGGCCTTCTATGCCTATCTGTTCAAGCAGAATATGGCGCGAATAGCGCAGGAGTTGATTGTCGTTCATGAGATAAAAAAGGCCGCTGTGCAGCGGCCTTGAAGGTCTGATTATTTTTTCTTGTGATCAGATTTGCCGTCTTTGTCGGTTTTCTCTGATTTTTCCGCACCGTCTTTTGCCGCGTCTTTTGTTTCTTTCACTTCTTTTGGCTCAGTCACTTTGACCGGCAAGCCTTTCAGATGATTCAGTGCCTGTGCTAACTGGAAATCTTCTTTGCTGCCGTATTCCAGTGGTTTGCTTTTCTTGGCCAATGCCAGCAGGCGTTGTTCTTCTTCCAGTTCATCCACTTTCGGGCGGACAACTTCTTTTTCTTTGTCGTTCGTCAGATGTTTTTGCAAATCTGCTTCACGTGCGCGGAAACTGTTGAAACCATCGCCTTCGGCTGTTTCTTCCACATTCAGATCAGGCACGATGCCTTTTGCCTGTATCGAGCGGCCATTCGGTGTGTAGTAGCGCGCAGTCGTCAGTTTGACTGCTGTATCAGCAGAAATCTGGCGTATGGTCTGCACAGAACCTTTACCGAAACTCTGAGTACCGATCACCGTTGCACGTTTGTAATCCTGCAAAGCACCGGCGACGATTTCAGATGCGGAAGCAGAACCGGTATTGATCAGCACAACCATAGGCACATTTTTAATGGCTTCCGGTAATTTGGCCAGCGGGTCACCCATCGCGCGGCCTGCATAATATTCACGTTTGGCGTAGAAGGTTGCTTTCGAGTCTGCCAACTGTCCATTGGTGGAGACCACCGGCACGTCCTTAGGCAAAAACGCAGCGGACACACCGACGGCGCCTGGCAGTACGCCGCCCGGATCATTGCGTAAATCCAGCACCAGACCTTTGATTGCAGGGTCTTGCGCATACAACATCTGGATTTTCTTGGCCATATCTTCGACGGTTGGCTCCTGGAATTGCGAGATGCGCAGCCATGCATAACCAGGTTCAACGATCTTGGCTTTCACACTTTGCTGTTTGATCAGTTCACGTGTAATGGTGACGATAATTGGTTTGTCTTCCGTTTTGCGGGCAATCGTCAGCGTGATTTTGGTATTCGGTTCACCACGCATTTTTTTGACGGCTTCATCAAGCGTCATGCCTTTGACGGGCAGTGAATCGAGACGCGTGATCAGATCACCGGGCTTCAAGCCGGCGCGGTAGGCAGGGGAATCTTCAATCGGTGAAACGATTTTGACGTAGCCGTCTTCCATCCCGACTTCAATGCCGAGGCCGACGAATTTACCTTGTGTGCCTTCCTTTAATTCTTTAAAGGATTTCTTATCCAGATAAGCGGAGTGCGGGTCCAGCGATGCCACCATGCCAGAGATTGCTTCTGTCAGCAGTTTATTATCATCGACAGGTTCGACATAATCTGACTTGATCAGACCGAAGACATCAGCCAGTTGGCGCAATTCTTCCACTGGCAGGGGGCTGCCGGCATTTTTTTGCGCAAGAGCAGAAAACTGCATGGAAACCGCCACGCCAGCGACCATGCCCAGGCCGATTAAACCGAAATTCTTAAATTTACTGCCCATGATTCACCTAATGCCTATTTAACGACGATCCAGTTAAGTGGATCAAATGCCCGTCCCTGATGACGGATTTCAAAGTATAAACCTGATTCTTCATTGCCGCCGCTGTTACCGGCACTGGCAATA
Organism: Undibacterium sp. 14-3-2; assembly: GCF_016595265.1. Taxonomy (NCBI): domain Bacteria; kingdom Pseudomonadati; phylum Pseudomonadota; class Betaproteobacteria; order Burkholderiales; family Oxalobacteraceae; genus Undibacterium; species Undibacterium sp. 14-3-2. The sequence continues at coordinate 257,071 of NZ_JAENGS010000003.1, read as the reverse complement.
ATGTCGCCCGCTTTGACGCTGTCGCCGACATGTTTCAATACTGCCTGATTATTGCCATAGATGCTCATGTATTGATCGCCATGACCAACAATAATCATATTTCCGTAACCTTTATACCAATCTGCAAAAATGACTTTGCCCGCTGCGATGGCTTTAATTTCACTGCCTTCACCGGCTTTGATGAATAAACCTTTCCAGCTTGGACCATCGCCGCGCTTGCTGCCAAACTTCGCCAGAATTTCGCCTTTGACTGGTAGCCTTAATTGCCCTTTCAGGCGATCAAATTCACCCGCTGGCGGTGCTTCTGACTTCGCCTGTTTCGGTGGCGGTTCATCGGCATCAATCGCATTCGGATTCGGCTTCTTACCGGCTTTCTTATCCAGCGCCGCCTGCTTTGCTCTTTCTTTTTGCGCAGCAATTCTTTCCTGGCGCTGTTTCTCTTCCTGTTCTGCGCGCAGTTTATCGGCTTTCAACTGCTCTTCTATCAGTTGATTCAGACGTGAGACAAGATTACTCAGTCTTTGTTCATCTTTTTGCAGATTATCTGCCTGTTTTTTTTGTGCGTAGAGTTTGTTTGATAACTGTCCGACCAGCGTCGCATGTTTTTTCTTTTCTTTTTCTAACGCGATCTTGTGGTCTTTTTCTTCTTCGGCGATTTCATCGAGTTCGGCTTTGGCCTCTTGCGCATCCTGGGTATTTTTTTCTGCCGCTTTCAGACTGCTGCGCAGGCTTTCTATCATTTTTGCCTGGGTTTGCGAGACATAGCCCATGTATTGCAGATCGCGGTTAATCCGGTTCGGATTGTCACCGGACAGCAGCAGCTTGATACGATCACTGTCACCGTGCATGTATTGCCGGCGCAGGAATGTCGACAGTTGCTTCTTTTGCTTTTCTATCTGTGCGCTTAAGGCTTGTTGTTGCTCGGTCAGTTGCCGGAGTTTTTCTTCAGTCTGCGCTTGTTCGTTCTGCAAATCGCGTAAAGACCGGTTCGCTTCCGAGATGGCTTTTTCAGACTCGGCGAGCGCATCGCTGGCCTGATCTTTGGCGCTCTCGGTTTTATTGATGTCTGTTTTTAATGCTTTCAGTTTTTGCTGCAACTCTGCACGTTCAGCTTCTGCTTTATTTTTTTGCAGGGCGCGCGAGTTACTGGCGGCAAAGCCTGATGCTGCTGTACCCGTGATAGACAGGCACAGCAGACTGGAAAGCAAAAAGCGTGTGTGTTTTTGCATCTAGGATTACTTGGATTTACCCTGGCTGGCAACGGCTTTCAGTGCGGCTTCAATCGCCGACTGGTCACCGAGGTAATAATGTCTGATCGGCTTCAGATCGGCATCCAGTTCATACACCAAAGGCTGACCGTTAGGAATATTCAGATTGACGATATCGTCATCGCTGATGCCATCGAGCATTTTGATCAGGGCGCGCAGGCTGTTGCCGTGTGCTGAGATCAGGATACGTTTGCCAGAGCGGATCGCAGGTGCAATGCTGTCTTCCCATGCCGGTACGACGCGTGCCACTGTGTCTTTCAAACACTCTGTCAACGGGATTTGTTTGCGATCCAGACCGGCATAGCGCGGATCATTGAACGATGTGCGGTCATCGTCTTCTGCCAGCGGATTTGGCGGTGTGTCATAGCTGCGGCGCCATACCAATACTTGGTCATCACCGTACTTGGCGGCGGTTTCTGCTTTGTTCAGACCTTGCAGCGCGCCATAGTGGCGCTCATTCAGACGCCAGTCGTGTACGACAGGCAGCCACATCAGATCCATTTCATCGAGCGTGCCCCACAGCGTGCGGATTGCACGTTTGAGAACGGAAGTGTAGGCCAGGTCAAATGTCAGACCCGCTTCTTTGAGTAATTTCCCCGCTTGCTTCGCTTCGGCGACGCCTTTCGGGGTCAGGTCAACATCGGTCCAGCCGGTGAAACGGTTATCAAGATTCCAGGTGGATTCACCGTGTCGCATTAATACGATTTTGTACATAGTGGTCAGTTTAAGTCGTGGTTAGTATGCATTTAAATATGTTCGCTGCATCTATTTTATAATGACGGGCTTCTGATAACCATTTTTACTACTGGAAACCTGTGAAATTCATTCTTGATAATATTTTTCTGATCGGTATTGCGTTGATTTCTGGTGGTGCTTTATTGCTGCCTTTGTTACAACGCCGTGGTGCCAAAGTGTCGCAATTACAGGCGACACAATACATCAATCAGGGCAAAACGCTGGTGCTGGATGTGCGTAGCGCAGACGAATTTGCGACGGGCCATCTGCCGAATGCAAAAAATATCCCGCTGGCAGAAATCAATAATCGCTTGAAAGAAATCGAAAAGTCCAAAAATACAGTGGTGATCACTGTCTGCGCGACGGGCGTGCGTTCTTCGAATGCCGTTTCTGTGTTGAATAAAGCCGGATTTGCGCAGGTATTCAGTCTCGATGGTGGCACCGAAGCCTGGAAAACCCAGGGTATGCCGATTGTTAAGTAAGCTGTAAAGTAGCTGGAGAAGTGTATGAAACCGCAAGTTCGTATGTATAGCACGGGCGTTTGCCCGTATTGCACGATGGCTGAACGCTTGTTGAAATCCAAGGGCGTCGATGAAATCGACAAAGTGCGCATTGATCTTGATCCTGCCGAACGCGACGCGATGATGCAGAAAACCGGGCGCCGCACGGTGCCGCAGATTTATATCGGCGACACCCATGTCGGCGGTTTTGACGATCTGTCGGCTCTTGATCGTGCCGGTAAGCTCGATGCTTTGCTGAATCCTTGAGCAAAAAATCCGGCTTTGACCGGATTTTCTACGGGCTTGCTGTTGAAGTGTCTGCGAAGTTGTGATTTTTGCAGTCTCCTTGCTACAATAAGGCGGCGCGATCTTGAAATGGCCAGAATCGGCCCTATCTGCCCATCTCGCTGTTCATTATTAATCTTTTAGAATTTTAGAAAGTCTCACATGTCTGACGAAAATCTGCAGCCCGTATTCCAAATCCAACGCGTATATCTGAAAGATTTGTCGCTTGAACAGCCAAATTCTCCAGCGATTTTCCTGGAACAAGAAGCCCCTGGCATCGAAGTTTCTGTTGATGTCGGCAATGAAAAACTGTCGGATGGCATTTTTGAATCCACAGTGACAGTGACTGTGACAGCTAAAATCGGCGACAAAGTAGCGTTCCTGGTTGAAGGCAAACAAGCGGGTATTTTCGAAGCGCGCAATATCCCTGAAGATCAGCTCGATCCATTGCTGGGTATCGGTTGCCCGAACATTATCTATCCATACTTGCGTTCTAACGTAGCGGATGCGATCACCCGTGCCGGTTTCCCACCGATTCATCTGTCGGAAATCAACTTTGAAGCTTTCTACGCGCAACGTTTGCAAATCGCAGCAGATCAGGCTAACGCAGCTGAAGCACCTGCGACTATCCAGTAATTTTCCTGATACCCGCCGGATCGCCATCTGATTGACGATCCGCGCGGGTGAAGAAAGAAGTTCATGCGCGGCTTGATTTCCATTTCTACCCTGAGTCTGTTAGCGACGCTGGTCACAGCGCCGGCGCAGGCTTTAGAGTTCCGTTCGGTTGGTGCGACGCCTGTGATTATGTACGACGCGCCTTCGGTGAAGGGTGGCAAAGTCTATGTGGCGCCACGCGGCATGCCGGTGGAAGTGATTTTCACCTCGGGTGCGTGGAGTAAAGTCAGGGATATGGCGGGCGACCTGAGTTGGGTCGAATCCAAGGATCTGATTACCCGCCGCAATCTGATTGTGCGGGTTGCTAATGCGAAAATCCGCGCCAGTGCTGATGATAGTGCCGCACTGGTATTCAGCGCTGAGAAAAACGTCTTGCTGGAAATGGCCGAGCCTGCTTCGGCCGGTTGGGTCAAAGTCCGGCATCGCGACGGGCAGCTTGGTTACGTGAAAGTGAACGAGGTCTGGGGTTTATAATTCCGCGCTGATCGCTGGTTTGACGGCAGTAATTCAAAAGAGGACAGCGTGCTGTCCTCTTTTTGTATGTGATGCGCAATGACGGATTGTATTTGCTGGCGTAAAGCTGGCAGAACCGGTCACTGAAGACAGCCGGCATTTCAGGGCGAAATTCGCATACTCCCCCTGTTTTTATTAAAAAGCCACTGATTGTCGGCATAAATAAAGGGCTTCAAAATATACTGGTGGGAGTATATTTGAGCCGTTTCTGATGATTTCCATCGTAGGTAAGAGCATGAATATCAGCGTATTAGGCGCAGGTGCCTGGGGCACTGCAGTGGCGATTGCCCTGACAGCAAAAAACAAAGTGTTGATGTGGGGCAGAAATCATGCCGCGATGCAGGAAATGCAGGCGCAGCGTGAGAATGTCGCCTATCTGCCGGGGTTTCCGCTGCCAGACAATCTCGAAATCACTGCGGATTTTTCCGCTGCAATGGCGCATGTTGCGGGGAATGACAGCCTGCTGGTGATTGCAACTTCGGTATCCGGTCTGCGCCCGACCTTAGAGGCTTGCCTCCCGTTTGCACCGCAGAATGTGATCTGGCTGTGCAAAGGTTTTGAAGAGGCTACGCAGATACTGCCGCATCAGATTGCCCGCGAAATCCTTGGTGACGCGGTGGCGATCGGTGCTTTGTCCGGCCCGTCGTTTGCACAGGAAGTCGCGCAGGGATTGCCTTGCGCGCTGACGATTGCCTCAACTTCGCCAGCGCTTTGTCAGCGTGTGGTGCAAGCATTGCACGTGAATGCGATGCGGGTGTATTCCAGCGATGATCTGGTCGGTGTTGAAGTCGGCGGGGCAGTCAAAAATATTCTGGCGATTGCCACCGGTGTGGCGGACGGATTGGGTCTTGGCCTGAATGCGCGCGCAGCCTTGATGACGCGCGGTCTGGCAGAAATCAGCCGGCTTGGCGTTGCGCTCGGCGGTAAAGCGGAAACCCTGATGGGCCTGACTGGCGTTGGCGATTTAATTCTGACCTGCACCGGTGATTTGTCGCGTAACCGCAAAGTCGGTCTGGCGCTGGCACAAGGAAAGTCGCTCGCGGTAATCATCGAAGAGCTGGGTCATGTAGCCGAAGGCGTACGTTGCGCGCAGGCGGTGCGCAGTCTGGCAGCCCGACTGGGCGTCGATATGCCGATTACGAATGCGGTGGCGGGAGTCTTATTTGATGGCGTTTCTGCCAGAGAAATGAGTATGCGTTTGTTGGCGCGCGATTCTAAGCAGGAAGTCAGCTGAATCAATAACGGCGGCGTTGTGCTGGGTATTCCAGCACCCGCGTGATCACCGGTTCGGCAATTGCGTGGCGCTGCATCAGCTCTCTGGTTTTTGCGAATCCCAGTATGTCCAGATAGTGCAGCCCGATATCTACCAGTAAGCGTGAAATCACATCTTTGCGCCGCAATGGCTGACAATATTTGCGTAAAGCTTTACGGCGGCGGCTTCCTGGCATGACGGGCTCCGGCTGGTAGTATGAGCCGAGTATAAAGCCAGCCATGCAGCTTTGCCACTATCGTGTTGTCAAATGTGCATAGATCATCAATTTGCCCTGTGTCATTGCCGTTCTGAGCGACGATCAGAGCGTGGGAAAATCGGTGGCGTTGATGAATTCAGCTAGCAGCGCTTCCAGCCCTTGCTGATCTTCTGCTGAAAAACGGTTCAGATGAGGGCTGTCGATATCAAACACACCGGCGACCTGTCCATTCACGATCACAGGAATCACGATTTCAGAATTTGATGCAGAATCACACGCGATATGTCCGGGAAACGCGTGTACATCGGCAACCAGCACCGTGCGTTTTTCCGCTGCCGCAGTACCGCAGACGCCACGTTTAAATGGAATGCGTGCGCAGGCGACTTTGCCCTGAAACGGCCCGACCAGTAAATCATGTGGAAATTCTGCTGTGGGGTTTTTAGCTGCTGCGCACAGATAAAACCCCGCCCAGTTCAGGCCAGTGAGGCTGTGATAAATAAAGGCTGAAAATTGCGACGCGTTGGTGCTCAGATTGCGCTCGCCTTCTAAAATGCTGCGGATCTGTTTTACCAGGAAGGCATAATCTGGTTTTTCGCTGGCAGCTGAAGTTTCAAACATGGTGTTTTCTCTTGAAATAAAATGTCGCGCTGACTTACTTTTGGTCAGGCAATAAGGCAAGGTTGATCAAAAAAGCTCAGGCTTTATTCAGCCTTGGCCTTTAGCCTGGGTTTCGCTTTTGCTTTTGCTGTTGCGTTCGCTGTGGCCGGTGCCGGATGTACTTTGGGCTTTGTGCCGGATGCAAGCTTTGTCGCATGATGTTGTGCTAAGTGGCGACCCACCTGCGAAGGCTCAACACGGAATTGCATACGCTGCCGTGTTGCCAGTGCTTTGTTTGCCATGTTGAACCTCGCAGAATGATCAGGTATGCCGCTTACAGCACGTAGCGCGACAAGTCTTCATTAACCGACAATGCGCCGAGTCGCTCTTCAACATAGGCCGCGTCTATCGTCACCACTTTTCCAGCGTTTTCGTGTGCTGCGTAAGAGATTTCCTCCAGCAGTTTTTCCATCACAGTGTACAGCCGGCGCGCACCGATATTTTCGGTCGTTTCATTGACGGAATAAGCGATGCTGGCGAGTTTTTCCACGCCTTCCGGAGTGAAGTCCACCGCAACATCTTCGGTTGCCAGCAAGGCCTGATACTGACGTGTCAGGCAAGAATCCGTGCTGGTCAATATGCGTTCAAAATCGGCAATCGATAAGGATTCAAGTTCGACCCGGATAGGGAAACGGCCTTGTAATTCCGGGATCAGATCGGACGGTTTGGCGAGATGGAAAGCACCCGAAGCAATGAACAAAATATGATCAGTTTTGATCATCCCATACTTGGTATTGACCGTCGTGCCCTCAACCAGCGGCAGCAAATCACGCTGCACACCGGCGCGCGAAACTTCGGCACCGCCAGTTTCTGAGCGTGATGCAATTTTATCGATTTCATCCAGAAAAACGATACCGTTCTGCTCTACGTTTCTGATCGCGTCCTGTTTCAATTCTTCTTCGTTGACCAGTTTGGCCGCTTCTTCTTCAATCAGCAATTTGAATGCTTCTTTGATTTTCAGTTTGCGGGTTTTCTTGCGGCCATTGCCCATGCCCGAGAACATGGTTTTAATTTGCTCGGTCATTTCTTCCATGCCCGGCGGCGCCATGATTTCCATGTGGGTTACTGCTTCAGCCACTTCCAGTTCGATTTCTTTGTCGTCCAGCGCGCCTTCACGCAGACGTTTGCGGAAAGTCTGGCGGGTCGCATTGTCAGCGGCTGGCGCAGCTTCGCTGCCTTCAGGATGAATGCCGAAATCGCGTGCCGGTGGCAATAAAATATCGAGAATGCGGTCTTCTGCCGCATCTTCCGCGCGCAGCCGGACTTTGCGTGTCGCAGACTCGCGGGTCTGCTTGATACCGATATCGACCAGATCTCGGATGATGGTATCGACGTCGCGCCCGACGTAACCGACTTCGGTAAATTTAGTCGCTTCAATTTTAATGAAAGGGGCATCCGCTAGTTTCGCGAGACGACGGGCGATCTCTGTTTTACCGACGCCTGTCGGGCCTATCATCAAAATGTTTTTTGGCGTGATTTCATGGCGCAACGGCTCTTCGACCTGCTGGCGACGCCAGCGATTGCGCAGGGCAATCGCGACTGCCCGTTTCGCTTTGGCCTGACCAACCACGTGTTTATCGAGTTCAGAGACGATCTCTTGCGGAGTCATATTCATGCTGTTTCCTATCTGCTTCTTAAATCCATACCGGCGCCGCAGGCGCTCATCAGGCATGGTGAATCAAAATTATTCCAGGGTTTCTATGGTGTGCGACAAATTAGTATAAATACACAATTCACCTGCAATCGTCAGCGACTTCTTGACGATCTCGACTGGTGACAAATCGGTATTTTCAAACAGGGCAATCGCGGCTGATTGAGCAAAGGTACCGCCTGAGCCGATCGCTCCTATGCCCTGATTCGGTTCAAGCACATCACCATTGCCGGTGATGACCAGGGTCGTGTCTTTGTCTGCCACCAACAGCATTGCTTCCAGGCGACGTAACATACGGTCGGTACGCCAGTCTTTGGCGAGCTCCACCGATGCACGCATCAGATGCCCCTGATGTTTTTCCAGTTTAGATTCAAAGCGTTCGATTAATGTGAATGCATCTGCGGTACCGCCAGCGAAACCCGCCAGTACTTTATTGTGATACAGCTTGCGCACTTTGCGCGCCGTACCTTTCATAACGATATTGCCAAGGGTGACCTGACCATCGCCGCCGAGGGCGACTACATTGCCGCGCCGTACCGTCAGGATGGTGGTGCCGTGAAATTGTTCCATAAGGACCTCATAAATGGTTGAAACTATGTTGCGAAGCTTCGCAGGCTCGCGCCGGCAGAGATTAAAGCAGAACGAGACTGCGTACTGAGCGGATCTTGTTACGTGAGTGCTCGCTACCGCTATACTTATTTGAAAATCGTCTTTGTCAGACGGATGACAGATAGGCGCAAGAATAAAAAGCGACAACACACACGCGATGGCGCATCGGAACCAGAAAGAAAATGGGGTGTGTCGGCAGAATTACAAGAAGTCTAGTGCTTACGCAGTGAGATGCTGGCGATATTTTTTAAACCCATCGCGTTAAATAACATCATGACCAGATAATTCACTTCTTCAAACCGGATAGTCACACCGGGTTTGCCGACGATGGGTGCCAGGCCGTTTAATAACTCAGCGGAGGCACTGAATTCCACGCGGTCAAGTTTCGAACAATCGATGATCAAAGGCTGGTGCTGTGCTGCTTGTTCAGCAATTTTTTTCACCAGCGTGTCGACGCTGCCATCCACCATTGCAGGCATGAAGAAACGATCAGAAGGCGCTTCTTCCTCTTCATGATTGAGCTCTGGGAAGGCATCGGTGACATTATTCTGAGGTGCTTCGAACGACGGCGGAGACACTTCAAACGTAATGCAGTAATCCATGCTGGCTTCTTCGAATGCTTTTTCAAAGTGCAGCAATTGCAGAATTTCTAATAACAGCAGCCACGGGGCCTCTGTTTCATCACGCCGCCCGACCTGCAAAATGGCGCGAATTTTATCTGTCAGGCTTTGTGCACCGACCAGCATCAGATCATGCCCGGTCTTTTTCAGATTTTTGAGTGTCCGTAACAATAAACCGCAGCCGACAGGATCAACTTCTTTAATTTTCGAGAAATCCAGACGCAGGCTAGGACTTTTTGCGCTCGCAATATTAATTTTTTCCAGTATTTTGACAATGGTGGCGTCAAGTTTTACCGGGAAAAGTATGCTTGGTCGGGACGCATCCTTAGGATGCGTGTCGGCTTCTGGCTGCGGTGTATTTTCAGGCCACAGCGGAGGCGAAGTTTCAAATTTGTTGGCGTAATCGAGCGAGAGGCTTTCAAACTTATGCTGATTATTCGTGATCCGGTATAAGTCAAATAGCATCTGCCAGCCTATTTCAGTCGCCAGTCCCAGATGTTGGTGATGTACGGCGGCATCCAGCATTTGCTCTGCCACTTCATTTTGTCCGCTTGCAAACAAAATAGCTGCTTCTTCGAGAACCGGTACGGATTCACTATAGGCAAGTGCTGACCCCGGAATTTCTGTATTGTGGCCGAGCAGATAATCTGACGGCATCGGCATTGGTAGCGTTGTTTGAAAATCCGCTACAGGACCGCGATTTGTCAGGGGTTGTGTGTGTTCGGTGAGATCAAATTTACTGTTGCCGAGTTTTTTTGAAATATCGGTTTTGGTGATGACCGGCGGGCGCGTCTTGACGATGTCGCGCGACATTTCAAATTCTATGGCATCAATTTTTCGTTCAGTAGCACGAGCGACGTGGCGCTGGGCAATGACAGAATTGCTGAAAACCTCGCTGTCATGGAAACCTGTAATAACAGTGTTACCAGATTTAGAGCGAGCTTTTCTTGAAGAAGATTTCTCGGTGGAGCGATCTTCTTTTTTGCCACCTTTTTTACCGAAAAGAGAAAAAATCCCCACACTATTCCTAAAAAAATACGTCTTAAACGAGTGAAATTTGTACTTGCTAAGTATATTCTTAATTGAGCGTAAATAGTAAGCTGCGCTTTTCTGACTTAACAATGTTTTATTTTTTACAAAAATCAGTTTTTAAAAAATATCTTAGAGAAGTTAGCATATTAAGCTCATATACACAAAAATGGAGGCATTTAGCCTCCATTTCGCATTTAACTACGCCATCTGTGTAAATTTAATTTTACATTTCGTAACAAGGCAGAAATTAAAAACTGGTTCTGACTCCGGCGATAAAGCTTCTGCCTGGTTGTGGAACACTTTCTCTCAATATCGAGGTGGACAGGCGTATATCCCGATTCAGTAAATTTCTGGCCATCAGGAACCAGGTAATTTGTTGTCCTTGATACGGATGAGAGTAACTCAGATTGGCGTCTATTTTGGTATACGAGGGTGTGACGTAATTTTCAAAACTGGCCAGTCTGTCCTGACGCTGTGCATGCAGGATATTCAGCGACGTGCGCCAAGCCCCTTGTTTGAATCCCAAATCGAAACCAACACGTGTGGCCGGTTGCAAAGGTAAGTTTCCGAGATCAGTCAGTGTACCGCGCGAGATATCAGCAAAGGCGCGCGCAGAAAATCCTTCTCCCAAGTGGTTATAACTGATTTCCGCTTCGCCACCGCGAATCTTCGCAGTCGCCTGTGACCAGTTGCGCAAAGTAAATTCAGCGTCCGCCTGAGGGATACCTTCTCCATCTACTTTGGTGCCATCCGTATGACCATAGATATAGTTGTCGACTTGATTAATAAATGCATTCAACTTCCAGCGCAGCAATCCGGTGGATTTTTGCAGGGTGAATTCGAGATTATGTGAAATCTCTTTTTTCATGTTGATATTGCCGATATCGAACGTCGCTGTCGATTCGTGCGGGCCTGCTGAATACAATTCTTCTGTTGCCGGAGCGCGTTGCGCTAGTGACAAACTCAGACCGGCGCTATAGCCCGGAGTAAATTGCCATAAACCACCGGCAGACGCGGAATACAGATTGAAGTTTCTGTGAGCGAGTGCACTGATTTCGTCGGGTTCACGGCTGACATTTTCAAGTCGTACACCTGCGCTGCCAAGAACATCACCAAACTGACGTTGTTCCAGCGCGAATACCGCAACCGAGGTTGATTTGGTCGAAGGAACGGTATCAGCGCGGCCACTTGCAGCCGACAATGCTGAGAATTTGGTCTGTTCCGTCTGCAGCCCCCAACTGCCTTGCCAGCCGGACCAGTTCGCATGCGACAGGACGATGCGACTTTCCAGCATTTTGTTTTTAAAGTTTGTGACCGGGGTGCCGTCTTCAGCTTTTTCGGTGTGCTGATAATCAGTGCCGCTGAGTTTAAATTTCAGACTATCAAAACCTTTTAGTGGCGAGTTGAGCTGGCCTTCCAGATCAAGCCTGTTCTGCCGCAGATCGATAAAGGATTTTTCTGCAGTTGGTATGCCGTAATGGTCGTTCAGAGTTTGCACCGCTGCGCCCAGATAACCCCACGATTGAATCAGGGATGCACCGGCAGCGAGACTGTTTGAACGGGTGAAACTGGAAGGTAGTTTGCCATCTGCTGATGCCGGATCTGACAGGTTTGCTTTACCCGGGATATCATAATTTCTGGTTTCACGGCTGTTGCCGTCTACATGTAATCCTATGTTGCCGCTGGAACCATCCACGGAGAATGAGCCACTTTTTTCCTGATTCACTGTGCCGTATCTGAGCTCCGCTTCGCCAGTGATTTTTTTATTTAATACGGTGGGAATGCGATTGTCGATGACGTTGATCAAACCACCGATGGCACCGCTGCCGTAGAGCAAAGCCGCCGGGCCGCGCAAAATTTCGATTTGTTGTGCGGTCGAGCTTTCACTGGCGACTGCGTGATCGTTTGAAAGGCTGGAGACGTCGGCAACACCCATGCCGTTTTGCAGAATTTTTACCCGTGGACCTTCCAGACCGCGGATGATAGGTCGTGATGCACCTGCACCAAATCCTGAGGCGGATACGCCGAGCTCGTTGCCCAGCGTTTCACCGAGTGAGGTGCCAATTTTTGCGCGCAGCTCAGGGCCGGAAAGTATTTTTGCCGGCGTCAGTACTTGCATGTCTTCGCCATTTCCCAGTGGGTTGGAAGTGACCGTGACAGTATTGATCGCTTGTGCGTTGGAGTTGCAATGAGCAAGGGCGGAGAGGACGGCGGCTGCGGCAATGGTGCGGTGAAATTGCATGATTTTTCCTGAAACATGAAAATGAACAAAGCAGACCGCTCAGAAGAGCGATCTGAAAAACGAACTGAGTGCCGGATGAAATTGAATTCCGGCTGAGATTTTCAATGCTTCAGAAAGGTGGGGCGCGTGAAGAGAATGAGAGCTGTATGCTGGCCAGCCAGACGATATTGGCGGCAAAGGTGTTAATGAAGTCTGTTGTATCGATGGCCGACAGTGTCGGCATTCTGGCATCGAGATAATCCGCAGCGACGGTCGCGTCAAATAACGCGCAGGAGTGCAGTGCTCTTTCGTCGGAATCCGAAGTGACTTGCCAGAACGTGTAACTGTTGCTGAGCGCGGTGACTTGCGCTTTGCCACCGGGCCAGCCCGCGTGCGCGAGTTTATGAGAAAGACTGACCCATTGCGCCAGCAATAAAGCGGGCAGCAGCAGACACAACAGCCAGTGGCTGCTGCGTCTGTGTCTGAATGGATAAGATGAGCTCATTTGTATCGAAAACTTGACCGGATATTGCTATAGGTATTGCGTTGTAAGTTGTGTTGCAAAAAGCCAACATTCTTTCCTTGATTGGCAGGTGCAAGACGCGGCTTGGATAGCTGAATATCTACAAAGTTCCTTATTGGTGCAACACTGTTGCAGTTTCTTGAGTAAAAAAAGCGTGTAACTGATCACACGCTTTTTACTTTAACGCTTTTTTGTGACAGTGGAATTAATCACCGTACAGTTTTTGTTTCATTTCGCGTCGTTGCTGAGCTTCGAGTGACAGCGTTGCTGTCGGACGTGCCAATAAGCGTGGAACGCCGATAGGCTCGCCTGTTTCTTCGCACCAGCCGTAGTCACCTTCATCGATGCTGGCGATGGATTGCTGAACTTTTTTCAGCAATTTGCGTTCGCGGTCACGGGTACGTAACTCAAGCGCATGTTCTTCTTCGATCGTGGCACGGTCTGCCGGATCGGGAACTAATACGGTTTCGCGAAGATGCTCGGTAGTTTCGTCGGCATTCTTCAATAAATCCTTTTCAAGCTGTTGCAAACGGGCCTTGAAAAATGCCAGTTGTGCAGCGTTCATATAGTCCTTCTCTCCCATCGCGAGGATTTGTTCCTCGGTGAGCAGGGCTTCGGGGGCGCTGACTGTAGCAGTCGATTTAGATGATTTAGTTGCCACTTCGCTTACTTTCGATACAACGGGTTAACACATAGAAAAAGTCTGAAACGATGAAGTTTTCAGATAATTTATCCTCCCCTTACTGATATGAAAAGCAGCATTTTTACTCATGCCACTTGCACAACAGACAATGCCTGATATCAGTAGCCCGACAGTTTATACTAAACAATGCTCCAGACCTTGAATAAATATGTCTTTTGGTAGATTTTTGCCAATAAACACCATTTTGCTTTCTTTCGTTTCTTCATCCCCCCATTTCGCGCCGACATCGGTTCCCATAATCTGATGTACCCCCTGGAAGATTACCTTACGGTCAGCACCTTGCATGTACAGCACGCCCTTATAACGCAGCATGCGCGGGCCGAACACCTGCACCAGTCCACCTAAAAATTCGTCAAGCTGCCCGGTGTTGAACGGGCGTGTGCTTTTAAACACAAATGCGGCGATATCGTCAGAATGATGGGCGTGATGATGATTATGCGTATGTTCGTGCCCGTGTTCATGTGTGCAATGTTCATCACAGTGTTCGTCATCGTGCGCATGTTCAGCATGATGTTCGTGGGAATGTTCTTCTTCACTTAAAAACTCAGGATCAAGATCCAGTTTTGCGTTCAGATTGAAGCCTTTCAGATCAAGCACTTCTGCGATGGCAATCTTGCCGAAATCGACGGTGCTGATTGGCGCGCGTGGATTGATATGCGTCAGACGTGAGCGCAGAATCGCCAGTTGTTTCGCATCAACCAGATCGGTTTTAGACAGCAGAATCTTGTCGGCAAAGCCCACCTGACGCTGCGCTTCTTCATGTTCATCGAGTTGTTGCATACCGTGACGCGCATCAACCACGGTGACGACGGCATCAAGCATGTAGTAGGTGCCGACTTCTTCATCAACGAAGAAAGTTTGCGCAACCGGGCCGGGATTGGCCAGACCTGTGGTTTCGATAATCACGCGGTCGAAATCAATCTTGCCTTCGTTCTTTTGTTGTATCAGCTTGCTGAGTGCGATGATCAGATCACCGCGCACAGTGCAACAGATACAACCATTGTTCATTTCGACGATTTGTTCATTGCTGTCCTGAACCAGAATTTCATTGTCGATATTTTCCTGGCCGAATTCATTTTCGATCACGGCGATTTTATAGCCGTGGTTTTCCTGCAGGATGCGATTGAGCAGGGTCGTTTTTCCCGCGCCCAGAAAGCCGGTAAGAATAGTGGTTGGAATCAGTGCCATAGGGTCAGAAAGAAAAGTTAATTGGAACAGTCAGCACACCAGCCCTTGATGGTCAGCTCGATGTCATGACTTTGAAAACCGCGCCCAAGCGTTGCCTGCAGGGTCGCTTGCAATTGCTCGCGTAAAGAGGCCGGTTGTTCTGCATCATCGAGACAAAACACGCGGGCGCAGCGGGTGCATTTGAAATGGCCGTGCTGGTGCTGCGTCACGCCGCTTTTCGAATCGCCTGACTGTTCACTGCCGGTGCTGTAGCGGAACACCCGGTCATCGCCCGGAATTTTATGCGTCAAGCCAGCTTCCGTCAGGCAATCCAGTGCGCGGTACAAGGTGACTCTGTCCATCTCAGGCAGCGCATCCTGCACTTCCAGATGTGACAACGCACGTTTGGTATCCAGCAATACAGACAACACGCCCAGCCTTGCATCGGTAACGCGGACGCCGCTGGCCCGCAACAAGTCCGAGGCCTGTGCCTGATCGCTGACGGTGTGGCTGTGATGCGCAGATTTCATATCGAATGCAGAAAAGAGTAAGCAAGAATAAGTACGAGTAAGCATGCATTATGCCTGAAAATGCAATTCAGTTGCAAAAGTGCGTCTGATCAAAACAACGTCAGGCAGACGTCGTGTGAACACGGCGGTGTTTCTATTCATCGTCTTGTCATATTTACTTTTTAAACTGCGTAGCGGTGAATCCGCTGATGCGTCTCGTTCTGCGTCGCGGATTCTTACTAAATTTGTGCGCCGCGCATCGCTGATGCCCGCGTTTTGACGTCAATTATTCTGGAATTCTACTTATGTCAGATCAACCTCAATCAGGCCGCCGCAAGGCATTAAAATTCCTCGCTGGTGCACCGTTGCTGCCGCTCGGTGCAATGTCCACAGCATCGCTGCTGTCTGCCTGTGGTGGCAGCTCGGCAGTTGCTGCGGCTCCGGCTGCTCCGGTGGCGAATTTTGTTTCTGCAGATTTCACTGCAATGGCTGCGCCAACATTGACGAATGCCGCCGCGATGGCAACGACGACAGTGGCTTCCAGCCTGAATGTGACGTTTAGCGACAACTCTACGCAAACCTACAAACTGGCCTATCAGCCTTTCTTCCTGACCGGTGACATGGTACCGAACGGTAACGGCGGCACAGTGTTAGCCGGTGGTTACTACGACATCAATAACAAGCCGATTATTGATGCGACCGTTGCGGGCAAAGAACGTCAATACTTCTCAGATTCGCCGGATGGCACTTCCCTGTTATCGTTGCCGAATCCGACAGTGACAGGCATCAAAGGCAAAGCAGTATTTGCGGTGGTGCAGTTCGAATACACAACCTGGGCGCAAGATGGCAAAACCGATATGTACGGTAAATTGCCTTCACCTATCGCTGTACTGACACTGGATCAGGATCAGACAACCGGTAAATTGAGCCTGGTGAAATACCATAACGTCGATACATCCAAAGCCAATGGTTTGTGGATTACCTGCGGTTCCAGCCTGTCGCCGTGGGACACACATCTGTCGAGCGAAGAGTATGAGCCAGATGCGTTCACGATTTCGTCGAATGCGATGTTCGCGGCATACAGTACCAATTTGTTTGGTGACGCAACGAAAGCAAATCCGTACCACTATGGTCATTTACCAGAAGTGACAGTCAATCCTGATGGCACTGGTTCGATCAAAAAACATTATTGCCTGGGTCGTATTTCGCATGAGCTGATTCAGGTTTTCCCGGATAACCGCACGGCATTGATGGGTGACGATGCAACGAATGGCGGCTTGTTTATTTTCGTGGCAGACAAAGAAAAAGACCTGTCTTCCGGTTCTTTGTATGTGGCTAAAATCGGTGCGGGTTTCTCACTCGATACTGCAGCTGCCGGTGCGTCACTGAGCTGGATTAAACTCGGCTCCGCGACCAGTGCAGAAATCGAAGCACTGGCAAACAAACTGAAACCAACTGACATCATGGATGTGGCCAATACCGATCCAAAAGATGCGACTTACACCAAGATTTATATCAGTGGAAAAATCCAGTGGGTACGCGTCAAAGCCGGTATGGAAAAAGCAGCGGCTTTCCTCGAAACACATCGTTATGCGGCGATGATGGGCGGCAGTATGGCCTTGACGAAGCTTGAAGGCACGACCGTCAATGCGAAAGACAAGATTGCGTATTCTGCTTTGCAAAACATGCAAAGTTCCATGGTGCGCGGTAATGCAGCCTGGAACGAAGCATTCGGCGTGACTTTAGAAAAAGCCTTGAACGCAGGCGGTATTCTGGCGCATACACTGGCGGGCGGTCAGAAAGATACTTCTGGTGCGGCCATCAACAGTGAATGGGTGCCGACTGTCACCAAAACTTTGCTGATCGGTGAAGATATTGCGGCGGATGCTTTGGGTAATACAGCGAATCCGGACAAAATCGGCGCGCCGGATAATCTGAAATTCTCCGAAAAACTGCGCACCTTGTTTATCGGTGAAGACAGCAGCTATCACGTCAACAACTTCCTGTGGGCTTACAACGTCGACACCAAAAAACTGACCCGCGTTGCATCTATGCCTGCCGGTGCCGAGGCAACTGGTTTGTCGGTGGTGGATAATCTGAATGGCTGGACCTACATCACCAGCAATTTCCAGCACGCTGGCGATTGGGGCAGTATCCACAATATCGTTAAGCCTACACTCGATCCGTTGGTGCGGGCGAACTACAAAGATCGTTTCGCTTCTGCGGTTGGCTATCTGACTGCCGATGTCAGCAGTGTCAAACTGGCGAAATAATTTCTGATGAACGCACTTCCGGCGCTGATATGACTGGAAGTACGACGCAGGTTTGAATGAAAAAGGGCAGATGATTCTGCCCTTTTTTACGTCTGAATATACTGGGGGGAGTATATTGGGATGCCCTTATTCTATAAGGACATCAGGGGTATTCATGGCTCAATAACGGGGAGTATCTGATCTCTGTGTTTGAGCGCTCATTACAGCGCGGTTGATCTGCGTACAAATCAATCAAGAAAATCCGCATATTCTTTTTGCGCATAGCCTTTTAAATTTTGCCATGGCAGCTTAGTGCTGAGCGGAGCTTGCAGTTTGACTTCAACGCGGCGGAAGAAAGTACCGGCTTTATCGCCGCTTTCGATGATCAGCGGAATTTGCTTTTGCTCATCCCACAATACTCTCTGGAAATTGCCATTCATTTCGCGTTCACGCCATTGCGCACCGCTGATGGTCGATGCCTTCTTTGATAGCGGCATGGCTTTGACGAGTTTAGGATCAAGCAGATAAAACGCGTTTTCCCACGAGCCATCGAAGTTCACATTGTCGTATTCAGAAACAGGAATAGCGATAATTTCTTTATCTTTCGTGTTCACGAATTCGATCTGGGTTTTATTATTTTCCTGGAACACATGGCGCGGAAGCACCACATGATTGAAGTGTTTGTGCTTGGCTTCTTTCGCGTTGCCAGAATTATTTTTCTTGTTGGTCTTCTCGTCAGAATGATCGCCGTCTGCATGGTCATGCATACCGGCTGGCAAAACGCGGGCGATCCAGACGTGTTTGGCGCGGCGTAACAGGGTTTCTTCGTAACGTGCTTCGCGCGTCACACCTTCCGGTGTTAACACACGACTGTAATTTTGTATCCGGATATCCAGATCCGGCGCTGCTGTCTCAGGCGTCGCTGGCGCTGCCATCGCAAAATGGCTGAGGGGCAGGGTCAGGCTCAGTGCGGCGATAAGGTGCTTGAATTTCATTTTTAAATAAGACTTTCGTACTCGTGAATATTGCGATATCAGACGATATGCGCTGATAGTTGTAAAGATGAAAAAAACCAGAGGGCAACACCCTCTGGTTTTTGTATATATTCAGCGATGGAGGAATCAGAAACCGTAAGCTGATTTCAGCAGTGTGAATACTTTAGTGTTGTCCAGTGTGCCTTTGAATGCTTTTGCACCCGCGCCAGTGGCAAACAATTTCACATCACCGCCACCATGCGTTTCACTGGCCAGACGAACGCCGGTTTCTTGCAAGTAATTATCAGCCAATACGGTTGCACTGTCCAGATTCGTACGCAGGTTAGGACGGTTAGGACCGTTACCGAACACCAGTGTGGTGTAGGTATTACCATCCGCATCTTTTGTCGGCTGACCAGTTTTGTAATCGCGGTTAATGTCCAGAATCGGATTGCCGCGTTTGCCATAGCCATTGAATGCCAGCGTGTGGTCATGATCTGCGGTGACTACGATCAATGTATTGGCCAGCGTCGGATCAGTCAGTTTTGCTTTGTCCAATGCTGCCTTCACTGCGTCATCAAATGCGATGGTGTCTGTCAGTGCACGCTTGGCGTTGGTGCCGTGCAACGCATGGTCAATACGACCGCCTTCAACCATCAGGAAATAGCCGTTCGAATTTTGCGACAGAATATCCATCGCTTTGGTCGTCATCTCGGCCAGACTAGGCTGGTTTGCACCTTCGCCAACCGGTGGTGTTGCGGTACGGTCGAGTTCATATTCCAGATGACTTTTACTGCTGTACAAACCGATGAATTTTTTATTCGTCGGCGCTGCCAGCATGTCTGCTTTAGTCGCCGCAACGGTGTAGCCTTTGGCTGCGAATTCATTCAGCAGATTGCGACCATCGGCACGGCCGAGCTTACCCATGCTGGTGGTGGCATCGTAAGGCAGGAAGTGATTGCGGCCGCCACCCATCAGCACGTCCACACCATCCAGCAAGGCGCTGTTGTAGCCTGCGCCACCTGGCACTGCCTGCGCAGCAATCGCGTATTGCGCATTGCGGTTACAGATATGCGAGAAAGTTGCGGCTGGTGTTGCATGTGTCAGCTCAGTTGTGGTGATGGAGCCAACTGCTTTGCCTTTGGCTTTTGCCAGTTCCAGTATGGTGGGTACCGAAGTGCCGTTACCTGTCGCGGCGCAATTGTTGATACCCAGATTGCCATTCGCATCTTTGCCCGGATTCGTCGCAACGGTGTCGGCAGACATGGAGATGACTTCGTTGTTCATCTTCACGCCTGTCATGTAGGCTGCCATCGATGGTGCGCTGTCGGTCGTCTGCGCATCGTTCGAATAGGTTTTGATACGAGCCGTGCGTTCCAGCTTGTCCATATTCAGGCTGCCATCTTCACCGTATTTAAAAATGCGGGATGCCGTGATGGTCGATGGGCCCATGCCGTCGCCCAAAAAGAAAATAATATTTTTTGCTTCGCCTGCAGCGTTTGCAGCATTGGCAAAAGTCATCGCCAGTGTGGCGGCTAAAAGTGTGCGTTTCATAATCAGTTATCCGTTCTCAACAATGTTGAATAATCACAAGCCAGAGGCCGATTTCACCAGACCGAAGACTTTGGTGTTATCGATCGTACCGAGGAAAGTATCGGCACCTTTACCAATCGCACCGAGGAATACGTCAGTACCGCCGTGTGTTTCGCTGCCTGCTGCCACGCGTACCACCGCTTCCTGATGGTAGGTATTGGCGCTGGTTGTGGTTTCATCGAGACTGATCATGCTGCTGCGGCTGCCTTGCGTGCGGTTTTCACCATTACCGAAACCGATAATCGAATACGGTGCACCATCCAGATCTTTTTCGACTGCGCCGGTGACATAGTTTTTCACCACGCCGAGTACACCCGGATTGCCGCTGGCTGTTTTACCTGTACGTTTTGCGTAGCCGTTCAGTACCAGCGTATGGTCATGATCAGCAGTAACCACGATGAGTGTGTTTTTCAGATCAGGATCGCTGATCTTCGCTTTAGTAATCGCGGCTTTGATCGCATTGTCGAAAGCCACGGTGTCTTGTAATGCTTTCTTGGCGGTTGTTTCATGCAGAGCGTGGTCAATACGGCCGCCTTCCACCATCAGGAAATAACCTTTGGAATTTTTCGCTAACACGTCCATCGCTTTGGTGGTCATGTCTGCCAGGCTTGGTTCTTTTGCTGGGTCGCGATCAAGGTCGTAGCTCATATGGCTGGAAGTGAACAGGCCGAGCAGGCGATCTGTTTTGGTGCCGTCAATCGCATTGAATTCGGTCGCGTTGCTGGCGTAAGCGTAGTTTTTCGCTTTCATTTCAGCGACTAAATCGCGGCCATCAGCACGTTTGCCACCATTTTTAGATGGGGTGAAAAATTGCAGGCCGCCGCCCATCAATACGTCCAGACCTGTTGTGCCCAGCGCTGTGTTGTAGCCTGCACCGCCAGGAACGGCTGCTGCTGCGATATCATTTTCCAGATCGCGATGGCAGATATGTGAGTAGGTTGCTGCAGGTGTCGCATGTGTAACGCGGGTTGTCGTAACAACGCCAGCGGACAAACCTTTGGCTTTGGCCAGTTCCAGTAATGTGGTGGCGCTGGTGCCATTTTTAGTGCCGCAATTATTTCCCAGTTTGTTGCCGTTCGCGTCCGCTACCGGATCAACTGCAACGGTGTCCGGTGACATGGAAATCACTTCATTATTCATCTTGACGCCAGTCATGTACGCCGACATCGACGGCGCGCTGTCCGTGACCTGTGCATCGTTAGAGAAGGTTTTAACGAAAGCGGTTTCTGGCAAGGTATCCATGGTCAGTTCGCCATCTTCACCGACAGAGTAAATACGCGCTGCTGTCATGGTCGTCATGCCCATGCCGTCACCCAGGAAAAAGATCACGTTTTTCGGTGCTTCAGCGACCGGTGCCGGATCGCTCGTGCTGGTGCCGCAACCTGTGACCGAGAGAGTAAGTGCGGCGCCGAGAACAGCGACGTAAAGAGGCTTGAATTTCATTTTCGTTCGTCCAGAGGGGGTTAAAAGTATCCCAATGTAACAAGGCATTATTACCTGTCAGTGACCCTGGCTGAGGACGAGGCGGACTGTTGTATTCAGCGTCGTTTTCCTGATTTTGCTGAAAAGATGAGGAAGCTGTATGCGTGCTGCTGAGCAGTGCAGACGCTAGCAATCATTCTTTTTCGATGAAATAAGTGCCAAATATACTGGGGGGAGTATATTTTGACGCCCTTATTTTATAAGGACATCAAGGGTGAAATCATGAAAACGAGGGGGAGTATGCTATTTCTTGGCGCGCGGATGCGCCTGATCATAGACTTTTGCCAGATGCTGAAAATCGAGCGAGGTATACACCTGCGTCGCGGCAATCGAGCTGTGTCCCAGCATTTCCTGTACCGCGCGTAAATCGCCGGACGATTGCAATACATGCGATGCAAAGGAATGACGCAGCATGTGCGGATGGACGTTGGCAGGTATGTCCAGACTTTGTGCATGGGCTTTGATGCGCAATTGCACCAGACGTGCCGAAATCCGTGTTCCGCGCTCACTCAGAAACAGCGGATGTGGGTCGGCTTTGACCAGACTGCCACGGATGGCCAGCCAGTCGCGTACTGCTTCCAGCGCTGGCGCGCCGACTGGCACGATGCGTGGCTTGTTGCCTTTACCGGTGACGTGCACTTCGCCTTGATCCAGATCGATCCAGCCTGCCGATGCATAGCCAGGCTCTTGTACTGCAGCGACATCCAGGCCGACCAGTTCGGAAACGCGCAAACCACTCGAATACAAAAGTTCAAACATGGCGCGATTTGCGCGCGGTGTTGCCTCATCGCCACCGCGATGCGACACCAGACGTACCGCATCGTCGGCGCCAAGTGCTTTGGGCAAAGGCTTACTTTTTTTGGGGGCGCGTATGCCTTCGACCGGGTTGCTGCTCAGGTCATGCTGCTCCATCAGCCAACGGTAAAAGCCGCGCCAGCTCGACAGTTTGCGTGCGATGCTGCGGGCGTTCAGACCTTGGGCGTGGAGTTGTGAGGTAAAGCGGCGGATTTTCGCAGCGCTCAGTTCGGCGATCGCTTGTGACCCGGCGCATTGCTGCAATTCCCGCAGATCGAGTGCATAACCACTGAGCGTGTGCGGCGACAACTGGCGCTGACTGCGTAAGACTTCCAGATACTCATGCAGAAAATTGTCGCCAGCGGCAGTCGTTTCTGGTTCTTGAGCTGGCGTTGCCATGGCGACTCCGGTCTGGCGTCAGTGAATTAAATATCGATCAGGCAGGTCAATGCCGCGCTGCTGGTATCGGCGATGTTGACCAGAAAATCGGTGGCCATGTTTTTTGTGTAACGCGCCGGATCGGGCGAACCCAGTACCAGCAAACCGAAGGCCGGTGATGTTGGCGACAGACGCAGCGGCAGCATGGCGATGGATTGTACCGGTGCGCTGGCTTCTATCCAACTGGCTGCCTCGAAATCCTGATTCGGACCGCAAAATGGCGTTGTCAGGCCTTTTGCAAACAGAATTGCATCTTCACTGGCGGGCGCAGCAAACCAGGTGTGAGAAAACTCGGGTGCGACATTCCACAGGCGTAAGGTGGCGTGCGGCAGCTGGAAAATATCTTGCAAACCCTGTGTCAGAACAAACGGCAGATCGACATCATTGCGCGCCAGCAGCAGGGCACGCGTCCATGCCTGAAATTTTTTGCTGATGTCGTGATTTTCTTCCGCGATCCGCATTAATTCGGACAATCTGAGTTCCAGCGCGCGATACTTTTCACGCACGACTTCCATTTGTCGTTCTTGCAGAGAAATGGTACGACCCATGACCGGGCTCGTCAGTTTGACCGCACTCAGTAATTCTGCGTGCTCTTCAAAAAAATCCGGATTCTGGATCAGGTAGGTTGCGATGTCAGTTGAATTCATTACATTGATCAGAGATTAATTTCGCCTTCGAAGACCGTGACTGCCGGGCCGCTGAGCATAACAGAGCTGCCTTCGCCTTGCCACGCGATAGAGAGTTCGCCGCCATGAGTGGTGACGCGCACCGGGCTGTCGAGTAAGCCGCGCCGTATACCTGCGACAACCGCTGCGCAGGCACCGGTACCGCAGGCCAGCGTCTCACCCGCACCGCGTTCATACACGCGCAAGCGGATATGATGACGATCGTTAATTTGCATAAAACCAGCATTCACGCGTTTCGGAAAACGCGGATGATGTTCGATCACAGGGCCATCGGCCGCGACCAGAAAAGTCTCCGCATTATCAACCACCTGTACCGCATGGGGATTGCCCATCGAGACCACAGAAACAGAGACCGTTTTGCCATTCACATCGAGTGGCCACAACACATCATCGGCCGTAGGAATTGCAGTCAGTCCGGAATTGTCGAAAGGAACTTTTGCCGGTTCCAGTATCGGTGCACCCATATCAACGGTGATGCTGCCGTCGCTTTCCATGCGCGGCGCGATGATACCG
This sequence comes from Undibacterium sp. 14-3-2, assembly GCF_016595265.1. Lineage (NCBI taxonomy): Bacteria > Pseudomonadati > Pseudomonadota > Betaproteobacteria > Burkholderiales > Oxalobacteraceae > Undibacterium > Undibacterium sp. 14-3-2. The sequence goes on along the minus strand of NZ_JAENGS010000003.1, from coordinate 233,201 downwards.
GACATGGTTTCAACACGGATCGTCGATTTGTCGGTGAGTTTTTTCTCAATGACGAAGCGCACGAAAGCGCGTGAGCCATTACCGCATTGCTCGACTTCGCCGCCGTCGGCGTTATAAATGCGGTAGCGGAAATCAACATCCGGCGTGTCGGATTTTTCGACGACCAGAATCTGATCTGCACCGATGCCAAAGCGGCGGTCAGCGATATGCTGCCACTGTTCGCGGGTGAATTGTACCGGCTGATTAATCGCATCGATCACGACAAAATCATTGCCGGCACCATGCATTTTGGTGAATTTGAGTTTCATGGATGCATTATATCGCGGGATAAGCGCGATGATGCGCCCGATGCTGTGATTTAGCTGCCGTCGGCTTTATATACGCCGCAACCCAAAACAATGTCACTCGTCACTGCTTCGATATACGAAGTTTTACCTTCGACTTTATTCGAGACAGGATTCAGGATGGTGTAATCGACCCAGCCGCCCGATGCCGGCAGGCTGAACGCATCGGCCACCAGTTTGCGGCCATCGAGGCCCGTCAGTTGGAACAGATTCAGTTTCAGTTTTTCTGCATTGCCGCCGAATGCCAGATACTGGCCATCCCGGTTGAAGGCAAACACATACATGTCTTTGTGGCTGAAATAGTGGTCTTTATCGCCGGTGATTTCTGCTAATGCAGCCCTGCCTTTACGTTGAAACAGTTCGATCGCTTTCTTGACCATCAGATAGGCTTCGTCAGCCGTACCCTGTCTGAGGTGGAAGCTGGCGACGGCTTTGGTCAGATAGGCGGCACGCTGTTCGAGATGAATCGCTGTGCTGCGCGCTTGTTCTGCCATGCCGCCGTTACTTTGTGTGATTTCATCGAGATGCTTCAGCGCTTCAGAAATTTGCGCCAGACCATTGCTTTGCTCATCTGACGCGCTGGATATTTCGTTAATATTGCCCGCCAGATCGCGTATGCCAGAGACGATGTTATTGAGTGTGGTGTTGACGTCGTTGATCTGACCGACGCCATGTTTGACCTGATGTACCGATTGATCGATCAGATCACGGATTTGTTTTGCAGCGTCAGCACTGCGCTGCGCCAGACTGCGGACTTCGGTTGCCACCACGGCAAAGCCGCGCCCTTGTTCACCGGCGCGCGCTGCTTCAACCGCTGCATTCAGCGCGAGTATATTGGTTTGAAAAGCGATGCCATCGATCATGCTGATGATTTCATGCATCTTCAGCGCACTTTGTTGTATGCCCTGCATAGAGGTTACTGCGGCGTGCATCGCATCACCGCTGGAAGCCGCAATCTGACTCAGATTCGAGGCCAGATGATCTACTTCGCGGGCGCTTTCAGCATTTTTTTTTACTGTTACCGACAGGTCTTCGACACTCGCTGTTGTTTCTTCTAGGCTGGACGCTTGCTGTTCGGTTCTGACTGCCAGATCACCGATATCGCTGGCCAGATTCTGACCAAGCTGTGACACCTTGCTCGCATTCGTGCGTACATTTGCTACCAGGCCCGACAGGCTCAGATTCATAGTTTCAAGGGTATTCCCGGTTTCCGCCAGTTCATCTTTGCCGTTGATATGAATTTGTCTGGTCAGGTCACCGGAAGACACCGACAACGCGGATTCACGCACGGCGTGCAGCGCTTGCATAAAGCCGCGATAGAATCCCACTAACAGGTAAGATACCGTCAAAAATAAAAACACCAGAACGGCAAAGATCAGATTTCTGCGGAAACTTTGTTTTGCCACGCGTTCGCTGAGCAGGTCAGTCAGTCGCTGATGCAATTGCTGTTGCAGTCTGACGGTTTTTTCGATGGCCTGCGTCCCTTGTTCGAAATAGCTGCTGGCGTCACCGCTGACGTTCTCTCCCAGCAAATTCTGCCTTGCCAGTACGGCGAATTCCTCACTCGATTTGATGCTTGCCTGCTGCTCAGCCGGGACGGTTTCGCCAGCCCGTTTCAGTTGTTGTTCCAGATCGTTGACCGCTTTGATTGCGGTCTGTAAAGCACTCAGGCGCGAGACTATGGCCGCTTTACCGGAAAAATCGATCGTACCAGATTTGATATAACCGGCACCCAGACCCCGCAGCAGTGCTACTTGTTCTATCCATGTGGGAATCTTGACGACGGCGGCATCCATCAGAAAATAAGTGGCAGCTTCGGGGTCAAAAAATAAGCCACTACGTTCACTTGCATACAAAGAGAAATCCTGAATTTTGGCAATCAGACTGGTGTGCTGAGCGAGGCTGGCGGCGGACGTTTCTGCGATCTGCCCCGCTGCCAACTGGCGTAATTCGGTTTCCAGCGGTTTCCAGTTATCGGCGAGCTTGAATTCGGGGTTGGTGACGATTTCCTGACTCAGTCGTGACAGGCTATCCGACAAGGCTTTTCTGGTTGTCGCCAGATCTGCATCAATATTCCCGCCAGATAACTTCAGATTGACCTGACCGCGATGTTTTTGGGTCTGGATCATCACATCCATAACCTGACGGTTGATCTGTATGCCACCCAGTTCATTTTGCGCGACTTCAACATCCGCCTGCATTTTCGACAACATGTACATGACCAGCAGCAGCGTCGGCAGCATCAAGACGATAAACATCGACAGCAGTTTGGTGCGCAAGCTGAGCTTGCTCATCATGGCGGCACTTGGCCGCATGAGCGTGGACAGCAATTTGTCTCTTGAGGCTGGCATAGTTTTTTTTCGTTGGATTAAAAGCGCTCTTGCATTTTCCCAGAAAAGAACCGGCAGAACATTGTCTTCAATGGAAAAACAACAATAACAGCCCGATTACAGCACGATACAGCTATTTAGATGATAGCTTAAAAAACAGGCTATATTGTTTCTCTCAGAAACCAGTACACTTTATCTCACTGTCAGTCGTACTGTACTGGTATTTTTGTGCGTGACTGTGCATGGGGACGTACCATGCTGCATGCTAATGTGCGACCAGAATTAAAAAGTATATGATTCACTCACAAGGTGATTCTGATTAGTGGCAAATACCAATGCCATACAAAAAAAAGCACGGAGACCCCATGAATGCACCTCTCAGACCCGAGCAGCAGGCGCTGATCGACAATTCTATTTCCCTCGACGATAAATTCACGCTGGAGCGCGGACGCGCTTTCATGACCGGCACCCAGGCCTTATTGCGCCTGATGATGCTGCAGCGGCAGGCGGATGAAAAAGCCGGACTCAATACTGCTGGCTTTATTACCGGCTATCGTGGTTCGCCTTTGGGTAACGTCGATCTGACCGCCAGTAAAGCGAAAAAATATCTGGAAAAAGCGCACGTCAAATTCCATCCTGGTGTGAATGAAGATCTGGCGGCAACCTCGGTATGGGGTACGCAGCAGGTGAATCTGTTCCCGGGGGCGAAATACGATGGCGTGTTTGCGATGTGGTATGGCAAAGGTCCGGGTGTTGATCGCTGCGGTGACGTGTTTAAACATGCGAATCTGGCGGGAACATCGAAACATGGTGGTGTACTGGTCATTGCCGGTGATGACCATGCTGCAAAATCGTCTACCGCGGCACATCAGTCTGAACATATTCTGAAAGCATGTGGCATTCCGGTGTTATATCCGTCGTCGGTACAAGAATATCTGGATTACGGCTTGCATGGTATTGCACTGTCGCGCTACACCGGCCTCTGGGTCTCGATGAAATGTGTGACCGAAGTAGTGGAATCCGGTGCCTCAGTCGATATCGATCCTGAACGGATCAAGCCAATTATTCCCGGCGATTTCCAGATGCCTGCTGATGGCATCAGCATACGCACACCCGATCCGGTACTTGCGCAAGAGTCGCGCATGATCAATTACAAATGGTACGGTGCATTAGCCTATGCTCGCGCCAATAAACTGAATCAGATCATCTGGGATAGTCCGCGTGCCAGAGTCGGCATTATCACTGCAGGTAAATCGTATCTCGACACCCGCCAGGCGCTGGCGGATCTGGGCATCGATGAGCAGGCAGCGGCCGACATTGGTATCCGCCTGTATAAAATCGGCATGACCTGGCCGCTGGAATCGCAAGGTGTGCGCGAATTCGCCAAAGGTCTGGATGAAATTCTGGTGGTCGAAGAGAAGCGTCAGATTCTCGAATACGCGCTCAAAGAAGAACTATATAACTGGCAGGATGATGTGCGTCCACGCGTGGTCGGTAAGTTTGACGATACCGGTGAATGGAGCGATCTCGATCATACCGGTCATGGCGACTGGTTGTTGCCAGCGACTTATGAACTCAGCCCGGCGCAGATCGCCCGCGCGATTGCGTCCCGTATCACCAAGTATTTTTCCGGCCATCCGGTCGAGCAACGCGTCAAACAGCGTGTCGCTTATCTGGAAGCCAAAGAGGCAATGCTGAACGTTGCAGCAAAACCTGATCCAAACAAAGATCGCGTCCCGCATTTCTGTTCAGGTTGCCCACACAATACCTCGACCAAGTTGCCAGAAGGCAGTCGCGCTTTAGCGGGTATCGGTTGCCATTACATGGTGACGTGGATGAATCGCGAATCGACGATCTTCAGTCACATGGGCGGTGAAGGCGTGACCTGGGTAGGTCAGGCACCGTTCACGAATGAAAAGCATGTATTCAGCAATCTGGGTGATGGTACCTATTTCCATTCTGGTTTGCTGGCGATACGCGCGGCGGTTGCCGGGCATGTGAATATCACCTACAAAATTTTATTTAACGACGCCGTTGCGATGACGGGTGGTCAGGAATTTGACGGCCCGCTGGACCCCGGCATGATTTCACGCCAGATCGCGGCAGAAGGTGTCACACCGATTATCGTCGTGACCGATGAGCCGGAAAAATATCCGGCGAATTACAACTGGGCACCCGGCGTGACTGTGCGCCATCGTAGCGAACTCGATGCGGTACAGCGCGAGCTGCGCGAAATCGAAGGCGTATCCGCGATGATTTACGATCAGACCTGTGCGTCTGAAAAGCGTCGCCGCCGGAAAAAATTTGACAAGGATGGCAAGCCTGGCTTCCCTGACCCAGCCAAACGCGCTGTGATCAATGAAGCTGTCTGTGAAGGTTGTGGCGATTGTTCGGTGCAATCAAACTGCCTGTCGGTCGAACCTTTAGAAACCGAGTTTGGCCGTAAGCGTCAGATCAATCAATCCTCGTGCAACAAGGATTATTCTTGTGTGAACGGCTTCTGTCCAAGTTTCGTCACGGTCGAAGGTGGCAAGCTGAAAAAACCTGCGAAGGCCAAAGTAGAACAAGGGACTGCGCTCGATGTCGCCAGTTTGCCAGCACCGGTTTTACCGGCAACGACAGAACCACTGAACGTGCTGGTGACCGGCATCGGCGGCACCGGCGTGATCACGATTGGTCAGATCATGGCGATGGCGGCGCATCTCGAAGGCAAGGCGTGTTCCGTACTCGATATCACCGGTCTGGCGCAAAAAGGCGGCGCGGTCATGTCGCATGTGCGTCTTGCGGATAATGCTGCCGATTTGCATTCCACCCGTGTCGGTACCGGCATGGCGGATCTGGTGATCGGTTGCGACGAAGTCGTGACCGCCAGTCGTGATGCGCTGTCGCGTATGGGCGAAGGTCGTACCCGTGCGGTGGTCAACTCCTCCATTTCACCAACGTCAACGTTCATTAAAAATCCTGACTGGACTTTCCCGGGCGAGAGTGCGGAAGCAGAAATCCGCCATTCCTGCGGTGAAGACCGCGTCGATATGGTTGACGCCACCCGCATGGCAACGGCACTGATGGGTGACAACATCGCTTCGAATATGTTCATGCTGGGTTTTGCATGGCAAAAAGGCTGCGTGCCTCTGAGTGAAGCTGGGTTGATGCGCGCAATTGAACTCAATGGCGTCGCGATCGACTTTAATAAGCAGGCATTTAACTGGGGACGTATCGCAGCGCATGATCTGGCGGCAGTGAAGAAACTGGTGGCTCCGGCACAGGTGATTGAGCTGAAACGCGCACAGACACTTGATGACATCGTCACCAAACGGATTGCTTTCCTGACGGATTATCAGGATGCTGCTTATGCCTTGCAATACAGTGACTTCGTTAATAAAGTCAAGGCGGGTGAGGCTGCGATTGCCGATGGTAAGCCATTACGTCTGACTGAGGCAGTGGCAAAATATCTGTTCAAATTGATGGCGTACAAAGATGAGTACGAGGTCGCACGTTTGTACACCGATGGCAAGTTCCAGAAAAAAATTGCCGATATGTTTGAGGGCGATTACGCGGTTCACTTCCACCTCGCACCGCCGTTGTTTGCCAAACACGATGCCCAGGGTCACCTGATCAAGCAACATTATGGGCCGTGGATGATGAAAGTATTCGGTGTGCTGGCGAAGATGAAATCTTTGCGTGGCACCATGTTCGATGTATTTGGATATACAGCAGAACGCAGAACCGAACGTGCGCTGGTGATTGAATACAAACAGACGATTCAGCAATTGCTGCCGTTACTGAATACAGGTAATCTCGCCAGTGCGGTTGCGGTTGCCAGTGTGCCCGAAGATATTCGCGGTTATGGCCATGTCAAAGAACGTCATTTGCTTGCCGCTAAAAATAAACAAGCGACATTGCTGGCGGAATTTAATACGGTCGCGGCGCCGAAAAAAGCAGCGTAGTTCAGACTACTTAAAAGAATGGTCGACGCAAGTCGGCCATTTTTTATTTCCTGATCCGGAAAAAGTGCAGGTAGCCAGCGCTCTGCTTTACAATGCACCCGACATTCAAAGGAGTACATTTTGTCCACGATTAAACAAAAGCTTGCCACCATACCTGAGGGCTCGGCAGCCCTGTTTTTTATTCAGATATTTGCGACACTCGGTTTCGCTGTGTTGTATTCGACACTGGTGCTGTACGCAACCAAGAAACTGAATTTTTCCGTCAAAGAAGCCACGGCCATCATGGGCGTGTTTGGCGCCTTTAATTACGGGTTGCATTTATTCGGCGGCTATCTTGGCGGACGCTTTATCAGCAACCGTAATTTGTTCGTCGGCGGCATGGTATTGCAGGTGTTGGGCTGCGGCTGTATTTCTTTAGGCAGTGCCGAGCAACTGTACTGGGGGCTGGGATTATTCCTGACTGGCAGTGGTCTGAATGTAACCTGCATCAACATGATGCTGACCCAGCGTTTCAAGCCCGAAGACGACAGGCGAGAAAGTGCGTTTCTGTGGAATTACGCGGGGATGAATCTCGGTTTTTTTGTCGGCTTTAGTGCTGCCGGTCACTTTCAGTTACTGGAAGATTATGCCGGTCTGTTTGTCTTTGCGACGATAGGCAACTTTATGGCGATTGTGCTGGCGCTGTTGAACTGGAAGCGGCTGGTCGATCTGAATACGCCGTTGTTGCAGGCAACGCCAACGGAATTCAAAAAACGTCTTGCGGTCGGGCTGGCGATTTTGTTTGGCCTGGTACCCGTGATTTATTTCATGCTGCATAAAGCCGAGCTGACCGGTAATCTGGTGCTGATCATCAGTATCTGTATCGCGTTAGTAATCGCCTATCTGACATTCAGGCACAAGGATCAGCGCGAACAAAAAAACATGTCTGCATACATTTTGCTGACCATAGGTTCACTGGTGTTCTGGACGCTGTATCAGATGGCACCGATGGGCTTGCAACTGTTTGCGGTGAATAATGTGGACCGCATGGTCTGGGGCATAGAAATCGCGCCGCAATGGATACAAAACATCAATAGCTTCGTCATTATGGTTGGTGGCCCGCTGATGGCGATGCTGTTCAAAAACTTACGAGATAAAGGCTGGCAGATTGATGTGCCGATGCAGTTTTCTGCCGCATTATTACTGATTGGTATTGGCTTTCTGGTGCTGCCTCTGGGCATAGGTTTTGCTGCCAGCAACGGTCTGGTGGCATTCCGCTGGATATTCATCAGCTACCTATTGCAAAGCGTCGCTGAGCTGCTGATTTCACCGGTTGGTTATGCGATGATAGGCCGCCTTGCACCGGCGAAGTATCAGGGGGTGATGATGGGCACATGGATGCTGACGACAGGCACGGCGTCGATACTCGCCAGCTATTTTTCCGGCATGATTCCTGAGGCCAGCGAAGGTATGGCAGCGTCAACGAATCCGACGTATCAGCATATTTTTTCCATGCTGGGCTGGGGCGCTGTCGGCGTTGGTGTTGTCTTGATTTTGCTAATTCCTTTCTTGCGCAAACTGATTACTAAAGGCGCCGATCAAGAGGCGACAGCATGAAACCGCATCACTGGATCAGTGTTGCTGCGATGAACATGTTGATCGCAGTCGGTGCCGGTGCATTTGGTGCGCACGGCCTGAAATCCGTGTTGAGTGCCGACATGCTGGCGATCTGGCAGACGGCAGTGCAATATCAGATGGTGCATGCACTGGGCTTGCTGGGATTAAGCCTGTTGCAGGCGCAGTGGAATGAGCGTTTGCTACGGTATGCGGCGTGGACGATGTTGTCCGGCATCGTTATTTTCAGTGGCAGCCTGTATGCGCTGGCGTTGTCTGGTTTGCGCATCCTCGGTGCGATTACGCCGGTGGGCGGCGTCGCATTTTTGCTGAGTTGGGCAATGCTGGCGCGGTGCGCTTACCGCCGTCAGCATTGATGTTCGATGCCGTCACAATCTGGCCGCCGGATAGCGTGTCAGATTGTGATCTGATGACAGTGCTTGCTAAGACTGGCGGGTGAAGCGGCAAAGCTTACTCGCCATTTTTTTCGACTGCGCGTTGGTAGGCAGGGCGTGCTTCTATCATATCGACAAAACGCGTCAGATTCGGAAATGCATCGCGTCCGGCACTTCTGACGCCGATTTGCACCACAAAAGATAGCTGGACATCTGCACCAGTGAGTTCATTACCGACGAAGAAATCGCGCCCTTCTAATTCCGCATTCAGATAGCCAAGATGATTGGCTATTTCGCTGTTGATGCGTGGATGCAATGGAGCACCTGCCTCGCCGAGCCGACTGACGTACAACTTCAGCAACAAAGGCAACATGGCTGATCCTTCGGCATAGTGCATGAATTGCAGATAGCGGTAGTAATCAGTCGAGCCTTTTTCCGGTACGAATTTGCCGTTGCCATATTCAGCGATCAGGTATTCCAGAATGGCGCCGGATTCGATCAGAATTTCTTCTTTATCACGCAGCACCGGTGCTTTTCCCAGCGGGTGAATTTTCTTGAGTTCTGGCGGTGCTAGTCGGGTTTGCGGATCGCGGTCATAGCTGATCACCGCATATTCCTGGCCTAATTCTTCCAGCATCCAGGTGATACGACGTGAACGGGATTCTTTCAGGTGGTGAACTTCAATCATAGTAATCCTCAGGGGTAAAAAGAGAATGCTGATTATGCCGATATTTCCGCATCCTCGTTGGCATCAGCGTGAAATGGCTGTTTCTTCGTTCATTTTTTTTCTGGCATAGGGTAGCTGGCAACGCTGACATTGCCATCTTGATCGACTGCTTGTACGCCAAAGAAATAATTGTCCTTGGATTTTCCTTTGACGGTATAGGAGAGGACATTCCCTACCATCACGCCGCCTTGCCAGACGCTGCTGGTCGTGTCTCGCCAGACAATGCGGTAACCCGCAAGATCGGCTTCAGTATTGGCATTCCAGCGCATGCTGGTGTCATTTTCAAGTTGCGAAGTATTCATCTGCACCTGTGCTGGTGCCGCAGGTGCGAGCGCCAGGCTGGCTAATGCAGCCGCATTGATGCGGGCAACATTCGCGGTGTAATCGGTATCGACAAATTCTGGTAAGTCACCCATCTGTACACCATTTTCCACACGGACATTCTGATGCTGATGATGGAAATCTTCATTCGGCTCAGTAAAGCGCAGCGCGGCGTAACCCTGTTCGAGGAAAGGGATATGATCGCCACCACGCAGATAGCGATCGCGTCGGTGGATGATATTCACAGTGAAGCCGGGCACATAGCGTTCACCGGTTTCTTTGACGTGGCGTGCCAGTTGGCGGGAAATTGAATCGCTCTCACCACCCGTGGCTATCAGATTGCGGGTCGCGTCCGGTAATTCTTTGACGGCGGGTATCCCTTCTGCAAACAGGCGCACCGACTTGTTATCGATCTCGCCGTGTTCCGAGCGTGAGCTGCCGATAATGTCATTCGTGAACATACCGGCGATATTCAGATTTTTTTCTCTGGCTTGTTTCGCCCAGTGTGTTGCGCCATACAGCCCTTGCTCTTCCGCAGCGACCGACATGAAAACGATGCTTGCATCAAAGCGATGTTGTGCCATCACACAGGCCATCTCCATGACAGCAGCAGTGCCTGACGCATCATCATTCGCGCCCGGCGCAAACGACGTGGCATCCATTACATCAGTGGCGCGCGAATCATAATGCCCGCTGACGACGTAATAACGGCCGGGGTCTGTTTTCCCCTTCAGGGTCGCGACCACATTCACAATTTCGGTCGGTTTGCTGATACGGCGGCCGCCTGCTTCGACATAGCTGTCGAATTGCACGTCAAGCTGACCGGCACTGCAGCGTTCAAGTTCTGCTTTGATCCAGCGTCTTGCTGCGCCGATGCCGACAGTATCTGACTGCGTTTCTGACATCGTATGACGGGTATGAAAGCTGACCAGTTTGCGGACGTAAGCATCAATCCGTTGTGGTGAGATTTGTTGCACGATCTTTGTTATTTGTGGCTTTTTTTCATTGATGTTTGGTTCGGTGATCTGGGCCGACACTGGCAGTACGCAGGCCAGTAACGTGGTACTGAGCAGCACTGAATGAGTCAAAGGCGATTGCGGCATGGTGCATGTTCCTGAAAAAGTGAGAGCAAAAATACGTAGACGTCATCGAGCGATATTACGCGAAACCACACTGGCAAGCAGAGACGACATATTTTTTGCGCCAGCACAAATCTGGTGCAAATGTCGTCTGCATGACTGCGCTGCAACATGCTTTAACGCTAACATATAAATTCGCAGGAGACCGACTACTAATTAACACCACAGAGAGTGCCACAACATGATGTCTGTTCAGGAATTGTATCGTCAAAAACATCTTTCCCCGGAAGATGCCATCAACCAAGTTAAGGATGGCGATTTCATCGTCGTACCAACAGGCGTTGGTGAGCCGCCCGCTTTATTGTCCGCCTTATCGGCACAACGCCGCCGCTTTCATGATGTGAAGGTGGCGCAGATTTTACCAATCAGAAAATTCGACTATTTTGATCCTTCGACGGCAGAGCATGTCCGTCACGTTTCTTTCTTTTTTGGTGCGGCTTCACGCGCTGGCGGACAAGCAGGCGACATCGATTTTATTCCCAGCTATTTTTCTGAAATGCCGATGCTGATAGAGCGTGGCATGATCCCTTCCGATGTCGTGTTCACGCTGGCTTCTCCTATGGATGAGCATGGTTACTTTTCGCTGAGTCTGGCAGCGGATTACACCATGGCGGCGATTGCCAAAGCGCGTGCGGTGGTGCTGGAAGTGAATCCCAATGTGCCGTTTGCGAATGGCTCCTGCCACATTCATATTTCCCAGGTGGCGGCGCTGGTTGAAAGCAATAACGCCGTCACTGAGGTCGGTCTGCCGGTAATCGGCCCTGTACAGGAGGCTATCGGCAAATACGTCGCCGATATGATTGATGACGGCTCGACTCTACAGATCGGTTACGGTGGTATTCCAGATGCGGTGGTAATGCAACTTACCAACAAGCACGATCTTGGCATTCATACAGAAATGATCGGTGACGGCATACTGACACTGGTGGAAAGTGGAGCCGTCACTAACCGCAAAAAGACGTTCATGCCGGGAAAAATGATTGCTACTTTTGCGCTTGGTTCAAAAAAACTGTATCAGTTTATCCACCGCAATCCGGCACTGGAAATGCATCCGGTGGACTTTACCAATGATCCGTATCTGGCGGCCAAAAATGACAAGCTGATCGCGATTAATGCGACCTTGCAAATTGACTTGCTGGGACAGTGCGGATCGGAAAGTCTGGGGCCAGTACCGTATTCGGGCACTGGCGGGCAGGTCGATTTTGTGCGGGCGGCGAACCGTTCCCGCGATGGCAAGGCGTTCATCGTCTTACCGGCAACGGCGAAAGATGACAGCATCACCCGTATCGTGCCGACACTGACTCCGGGCACGCATGTTACGACCGGTAAAAACGATATCAATTATGTCGTCACTGAATTCGGCGTTGCGCAGTTGCGCGGTAAATCGGCGAAGCAAAGGGCGCAGGAAATGATCGCGATTGCTCACCCGGATTTTCGCGCGGAATTAACACAGGAAGCCAGGCGCTTGCATCTGCTGTAAGCGCGATGATTGTCGCCAGCCTTTGCCTGAGTAAACGCCCCTGATTCGATGCGCCTGCTGGCATGAAAATGCCTTGCAGGCCTTATTTTATGCGGGGTTTTCTTTTAAGCGATGCGCGATAAAAAAACTGCTCCGATTGCCATGATTTATCGTGATTTGAGCAAAGGGACAGAAAGCATAGCTTATAATTGCTTAAATTTTAACAATAGAGGCGTTCGGCTGGCTTGCCAGCCTGCGTCAGTCACAGCGATGCGCGCATCCTGCAATCGATTAATTAATCAGGTAACGAGAATGAATAAATTACTGAGTGTGCTGGTGTTGTCTCTGGCTTTTCCTATGATCAGCGCGGCGCAGACGCCGGTGTTCAAATGTGAGGTCGATGGCCGCGTCGTCTGGTCGGATAGCCCATGCAAAGGTAAAGGCAAAGTAGTGCAGGTGAAATCCGTTGCTTCGTCCGAAAAGAAAAAGAATGGTGAAGCTGCCGGAGCCCCGCCGGAGGCAAGAAAGTAAATTGAGCTTGCTACGCGGTGTGCTGACTGCATATTCATGGAAAAATTTGATGATGCTGATTAAATCAAATCAGCATCCCGCAAATTTGTTGTCTCGGGAATGACGCAGTCTCGTCCCAACATACGGGCGGACGATGAATGATCTCTGATCCAGAATCCGCTTTTCGCTGCTGTCACTTGCGGCTACACTGACGCTCTTTGTCCAGATCGTCTTGCCGGAGCCCATCTATGAAAACCTCATCTTTACGTCGTACTGTTATTGCTGGTTTGTTGCTGGCGACGACGCTACCTGCGAGTGCCGGTTGGCTGGATATTTTCCGCAAAGCTAAAACAGTGGCTGGTTCCGGCAATATCCAGAAACAAGTCAGAGTCGTGAGTGGATTTAACGAAATTGCGCTCGATCTTCCCGCGTATCTGGAATTGCGTCAGGGAGAAAAAGAAAGCGTCGAGATCGAGACCGATGATAATTTACAGAGCCTGATTGAAGTCGTGGTGGAAAGCGGCGCGTTACAAATACGGCCGCAGCAGAAAAATGTTTACCCTGACAGTAAAGCGCTGAAGATTACGGTGTTTCTGAAAAATCTGGCGGAGCTGAAAATCAGCGGCTGGGGTAAGGTAAATGCGGAAAAATTACACATTCCCGGTCTGCATATTGCGGTCAGTGGTTCCGGCGATGTGCGGATACAGGATTTGCGTACCGAGATACTGGAAATCGATATCAGCGGCAGCGGCAGCTTCAGTGCCGCCGGAACTTCAACGGAAATCAGCGGGAAAATCGGCGGCTCCGGATCGTTGCTGATGGATACGCTGGAGGCCAACGATGTGCGTATCCGCATCGGCGGTTCCGGCCATGTCCGCACCTGGGTTCATAATAAGCTGGATGTGACTGTCGGCGGCTCCGGCGAAATCGAATATTACGGTGATCCCGTCGTTACCAAAACCATCGGTGGTTCTGGTCGTCTGATTCGTCTGGGCAGCGCACCGCACTAATCACCGCTGTCGAGCAATGCTATTCTTCCGGTAAGAAACTGCACAGGAAAAAGGCGATGCATCCTATAATCTCGCTCTCTTACTGAATTGTTTTTTTTCTGTCATCAATGAGTGTTCGTCAACGCGTTTCTATGGCTGTCCTTAGTCTCTTTATCTTGTTAGCAGGTGCTTTGTTTCTGGGTTTAGCGATCGCCTGGGCACCTGACAAATCTGTCGATGACCTGAAACAAAAATGGGCACCCGCACCTTCAAAATTTATTGATGTTCACGGTTTACAGGTGCATGTGCGCGACGAAGGCCTGGCGGACGATCCCGTTCCGGTGATGCTGATCCATGGCACCTCATCCAGCCTGCATACCTGGGAACCGTGGGTGAAAGCCTTGAAGGAACAACGCCGCGTGATCACCATGGATTTACCCGGTTTTGGCCTGACCGGGCCGAATCAGGAAAACGATTACAGCACGACGGCGTACGTGCGTTTCATTCTGGATCTGATGGATAGCTTGCATCTGTCTAAAGTCGTGTTGGGTGGTAACTCTCTTGGTGGGGAAATCGCCTGGGAAGTCGCTGCCGCTGCACCGGCGCGGGTAGACAAACTGATCCTGGTGGATGCAGCAGGTTATGCGTTCACACCAAAATCGATACCAGTTGGTTTTCAGATTGCGCGCATGCCTATGATGTCGTGGGTAATGGATCACTGCCTGCCGCGCTCTATGGTTGAATCCAGCGTCAAGAATGTTTATGCCCGCCCGGAAAAAGTCACGCCAGCCTTAGTTGATCGCTATGAAGCGATGATGCTGCGTGAAGGAAACCGCCCCGCTTTACGTCAGCGCATCAGCCAGCTCGCGATCGGCGATCATGCCGAACTGATCAAAACGATACGTGTACCGACCCTGATACTCTGGGGTGGCAAAGATCAGTTGATACCGCCGGAAAACGCAGAGTGGTTTCAGCGAGATATTGCTAACAGCAAGCTGATTATGTTTGATGAACTCGGCCATGTTCCGCAGGAAGAAAATCCCGTAGTCACCGTCGCTGCGGTCCGCATATTTTTGCAGTAATCTGAGGAACCCGTCATGTCCGCTTTTCGTCTGTGTATTTCTTACGGTCTTGTCGCGCTGAGTTTGCTTGGCACCGGTATTGCAGGGGCCGAAGATGTGATGGCCGAAGGCAAGAAAATCTTCAATCAGAAAGCCGAGCCGAAATGTGCGATGTGCCATAGCCTGAAACATGCGGATTCGTATGCAGAAGGCGGCCCCGACTTGGACGAGCTGAAGCCGGATGCGGCGCGGGTAGAAAAAGCAGTACGTAACGGCATAGGCGAAATGCCGGTGATTACCGGATTGACAGATGCAGAAATTAAATTGGTGGCGCGCTATCTGGCGGAAGTTGCAGGTAAAAAATAAGCTGCTAAGAAATAATTCAGTGCAATCTGCACAGACCTACAGACGCACAAACCTTACATCTGCGCTCGTTCTGATCGGCCAAAACAAAAGCGGCAGACAACAAAAAGCCCACCATACGGTGGGCGATCCATTCATTGCAGTGACTCGTCAGCAACCCATGCTATCTGCGTGGTGCCACTGACTGTAACAATGCCCGTGCTATCTGCGCGGTGCTTGTCGTGGTGAGTCACTTTTTTCTGCGTTGTCAGTCAATACTGGCAACCTCAGAGGGTCAAACGAATGCGTACCTTCGCCGCTCATTCATAGAATCATTGCTTGATACATCGCGCATCAGCGAGCAAAGAGTATGAATGAGTGCATAGCAAAAAGCAGATGCTTTCCAGTGAATCACTGATCAACTACGCCATTTCCCGATAACCCATACTATCTGTATGGTGCCACCAGCCGGTGAGAATTGATTGCCGCTAGAGTCACTGCGTGAGAGCAGTGTACTGGTATGCGAAGGCTTGCTGTAACGGTCAGTCTTTGTTCATCAGCAACCCATGCTATCTGCATGGTGTCACTGGCCGGTATTGCAGAACAAATTTTTCATCACAGCAAAAACGGTTGGCGCTGTTCTGGCAAGCATCGCCTGCCGGAATATGCCGGGAGACTTTAAGCCAGAATCTGGATATTGCCTGCTTTGTCGCCTTTAGGGCCTGTCGTGCGTTCAAAAGAAACACGCTGATTTTCGCTCAGGCTTTTGAAACCACTGGATTGGATGTCCTGAAAGTGGGCGAACAAATCTGCACCACCTGCATCAGGAGCGATGAAGCCAAAGCCTTTAGCGTCGTTGAACCATTTTACGATACCTGTTTGATTACTCATTTTTATTCCTTTACGTGAAACATAGGCGAAATTGCCTTGGGGCACTTGAAACCAAGAAATAAAACCGGAGGAGAAAAAACAGAACAGCCAGAGGATACAGCTATGCGGAATTGGGACCAACAATATAAGGACTTGATGCAAGTACGAGACGGAATATACACGGTAAAACAACAATCACCTAATTTTATTTTCACTACCTGTCAGTGCTGAGTGCGAAAAACTGGCGCGTCGCGCGACCAAAAAACCTGCGGTTTTCATAGACAAAAAAAGGCTCAGAGACAGGTATATAAGTGCTTGTTTTTATTGCGAAAATAAGTCGAAAATATTTTTTATCATCTGGGTTTTATATGATTCTTTCGTGGTTTTTTTCATATTCCATATATTTTTTTCATATTTTCAAAGTGAAAAAAGGTCGTTGGGCAGCCAGCCCTCAGCACGTAGCATGAATCTCCATCGCTGCAGTCATTTTCTGACTGCGTTATCAGGCGTCCGTTTTGCCAATTACAAAGAGGTTTATTCATGCGTGCGTATCAAACTTTTTCTATTCCCGTTCCCCGCCGTTCCATCAGTCTGCTGATCGGTGCCTTATTCAGTGGTCTGCTGGTGCCGACTGTCTATGCGCAACAAACGGAGATCGCTGCTGCCGATACCGTGATTGTTACAGGCACGCGCAGCATCAAGCGCACCGTTTCGGATTCCGAAGCACCTGTCGATATTCTGACCAGTAAAGATTTGCAGGCCAGCGGCACCGGCGAATTAGGTACTGCTTTAAGCCGTTTACTGCCTTCATTGAATTTCCCGCGTCCGGCTGTTGCTGACGGCACTTCTGCGAGTCGTCCGGCACAACTGCGCGGCTTGTCGCCGGATCAGACGCTGGTGCTGGTGAATGGCAAGCGCTGGCACACGACGGCGATTGTCAACGTCAACGGCACGGCAGGGCGCGGATCTTCGCCGGCTGATCTGAATACCATTCCTATTTCTGCGATTGAAAAAGTTGAAGTTCTGCGCGATGGCGCCGCAGCTCAATATGGTTCTGATGCGATTGCTGGCGTGATCAACATCATCCTCAAAAAAGGCGCGGCGGGTGGCGAGTTACAAGCAGGTGGCGGCCAATACAGCAAGGGTGACGGCACGCAAGGCGCGCTGAGCGCCAACTTCGGTACCCAACTGGGCGACAAAGGCTGGGTACGTTTTACCGCAGAACAAAAATATCAGGGCGAAACCAACCGCGCGGGTGCTGATTTGCGTAATCCGGCCGAGCCTTTGTATGGCAAGGTCACGCAGAAACAAGGCGACCCTAAAGTACAGCAAACCAATCTGGGACTGAATGCATCTTTGCCGCTGAATAATGATCTTGAACTGTATGCGTTTGCGAATGTCAGCCAGCGTGATTCCGATGCGGCCGCGACCTGGCGCACGGCTTACACCAGCGGCACGACCTTGCGCACACCGCTGTATCCACAAGGCTTTTTACCGAATGAAGCGGCAAAAAATACCGATGTTTCCACGGTTGTCGGGATCAAAGGGCGAGCCGATGGCTGGCGCTGGGATGCGAGTGCCAATTACGGTTCGAATGAATTCAGCCTCGATGTGAATAACAGCGTCAACCTCAGTTTAGGTGCTGCCAGCCCGACCAGTTTTTATGCTGGTAAATTAAAAAATTCGCAGACGCTGGCGAACTTTGATGCGGCCAAAGAATTTGAATTTGCCGGTCTGGCGAACCCGCTGACATTGGCGGTCGGTGCCGAATACCGGCGCGATCAATATGAGATCGGCGCCGGCGAACCGAACTCGTATTTCGGCAGCGGTGCGCAGGGTTTCTCCGGCTTCCAGCCATCGAATGCCGGCAGTTTTAATCGCCACAGCACGTCGGTGTATGCGAACGTCGAAGCCGAGCTGACAAAACAACTCAGCGCTTCAGTCGCGGTGCGTCATGAAAATTACAGCGATTTTGGCAGCGTCACTTCCGGAAAATTATCGGGCCGTTTTGCTGTGACACCGGAATTTGCGTTGCGTGGTGCAGCGTCCAATGGCTTCCGCGCACCATCGTTAGCGCAGCAAAATTACACGATCTCGACCACCAATCTGATCACCATTAACGGCACCTCGCAACTGGTCGATACTGGCACCTTTGGCGTTGCTACTGCGGCGGCAAAAGCGTTGGGTGCGAAACCGCTGGAAGCTGAAAAATCGCGCAACTATAGTCTGGGTGCGGTGTTGCAGCCGAATAAAAATGTCTCGCTGAGTGTCGATGCGTATCAGATCGATATTGATAACCGCATTTTGTATTCCGGTAATCTGGTGTTGCCAGCGGCCTTGCAAAGTGTGTTGGCGAAACAGGGCGTGCTGGTGGGCGCTGCGCGTTATTTCACGAATGCGCTGGATTCGCAAACGCGCGGTGTGGATATTGTCGGTACGTATCAACTGAGCTTGACCGGCAGCGATAAACTTGGGTTGACGCTGGGCTACAACCACAATAAAACTACCGTCAGCCATGTGGCGGCGAATCCGGCGGTGCTGGCACAAAATAATCTGTTGCTGATTGACCGGCAATCACTGTTGCGCGCGACTGATTCTGCACCGAAAGATAAGCTGACCCTGAGCGCTGATTATGCGGTCAATCAATGGACTGCGCGCGCGCAGGCAACCCGTTACGGCAGCTTCGTTTCACCGCAAAATAATGCGACACTGGATCAGACTTACGGTGCGAATGTGGTGGTCGATATTTCTGCCAGCTATCGCATCGGCAAGTGGACGCTGACCGGTGGCATCGATAATCTGGGCGACAAATATCCGGATCAGGTGACATCAACCGGGAACCTGAATACCGGCGGCACTTTGCCTTACAGCACCTTCTCGCCTTACGGTTTCAATGGTCGCTATTTCTATGCGAAAGCGGCTTACGCCTGGTAATTTTCAGGTCAGCAGTCAGAACGAAAAAAGCCGGAAAAATTTCCGGCTTTTTTTCTGCATTTTTGTGCATTTTGGGGGAGTATATGGCGATTTGGCACTATTCTCAGCGTTAATGCTGGGCTTTAAAATATACTCCCCCCAGTATTTTTAAGCCAAAAAAAGCCGTTTTTGCGCCTGTTTTCAGCACATTTTCTAGCTGGTCCGTATCAAAAAATCGCGCAGATATTCCAGCAAAATTTCCGGCTGTTCGAGTGGCGACATGTGGCCGCAATCGTCGATGATGCGGAAAGTCGGATCAGGCAGCGCGGCGACGATATCTTCAGCTTCCTGCAAGCGCCGCATCTGGTCTTCGCGGCTGGCGACGACCAGCACCGGACAAAAAATCTGCGCACAATCGGCATGCCCGTCTTGCCGGACGATGCTTAACTGTTGCATGAAAATATCTGCGCCCAGTGTCAGTGACATTGTTTGCAGATGTTGCAGTAACAAGGCGTTGTCGCTACGCGCCGGGTGCAGTGCGCGCTTCAATGCGGTGATGGTCTGTCCTTTATACGGAAAGACCTTGAGCATCTTGATTTGCTGCTGATTGCGGGCGATTTCTTCGGCGCTGGTGGCGCGCGCCGAGGTGTTCAGTAACACCAAATGGCTGACGCGTTGCGGCGCTTTTGCGGCGATACGGCGGGCGACATAACCACCAAGAGAAAAACCGATCAGCACACAGCTGTGCGGCAGGCTGGCAATGATGCGCTCTGCCATCGCGTCGATGTCGCTGCCCTGATTCAGATCCGCAAACGAGACCGTGCCGAGTTGCTGCAAGCCGCCCAGCACATCCTGCCACAGGCTGGCATCGCACATGAAGCCGGGAATTAGTACGATATGGCGTTGTGTTGTGGCGGCGCTTTCTGAGTTGTGCGTGATGTTCATTTCTGAGGCTGTCATGACTGCGATTTCATTTCATTCAATGCGGCTGTGGTGCTGTCGTTTGCCGCACCGAATGCATAACGCTGCACCAGTTGAAACGGTGCGCCCGGTGCGCTTTCTGTGAACAGCGCGAGGCCGTTCAGCTGCAAAGGCGCGTCGATCGTAAAGAAGTTTTGCGCTGCCTGACAGATCGCCTCTGCCTGATCCGCATGAGCTGACTCATGCAATGCATCGGTCAGCGTCATATGAAAACGGAACTCTTCTTCGGTGTACGGATAACCCCAGCGCTGCAGGAGTTGCATTTGCCGGTCGCTCAGTGGATGCCGCTGGCGACGCGCGATGTCGGCGGCACTCAGCGGTGCGCGGAAGCTGTCGAAGGTACTGACGCAATCCATCGCTAACCGATTGATCGCGCTGACGTCGCCCTGCGGACGCAGCGCCAGAAAATTTCCCATCCATTCGACTCGCGGTGCCGGAATCATCAGGCTGCGCTGTTGTTGGCAAAAATCACGCAGGGCAGTATCGAGTAGCGCGGCTGTGCAGCCTTCAGCGAGCCTGAACGGTGCTTTCAGCGTCGCATGAAAACAATAACGGCGGGCGTCGCTGGTCAGTTGGTGAAATGCAGTCGCAGTCACGCCTTCGCATGTTGTTTGCGGCAGCGCGGTTGCCGATGCCGGATCACGTCCCAGCCACCGGCAGCCAGCCTGCCACCACGGGCTGTTTTGTTCCGGCGCAAAATACAGCGCATAACGTGCTTGAGGTTTGGGGGTATTACTGGACTCGTTCATCAGTCGTTTTTCTCACATTTTTTCATGTTCATTTTGTTCGCTATCCCGCATGGCGTAACGTTGTGGCGACATTGTGATCGCTCATGTAGCCGCCGTTCTTCAATACAGGAAACCAAAGTAAGCGCATTTTCAGAAGAATATTTTGTGTCTGATATGACATAGTATGCGGTGAATGCGTTGTCATTCATCATTCTTATTCCATAGGACTGACGCAAAGTTTCCCCGGCAAGGCATGGCGACGAAGACAGTACGAATAGTACGGCTAGGAGTCATAACGCCGCTGGGGCAGCTTTGTGTATGTCCTGCATCTGAAAACAGGGAGAACTCATGATAGATCACCTCAGCACTTATGCGACAGATTATCCGGCCACAAAATTATTTTATGAAGCGGCTTTTGCGCCATTGGGATATACCCTGCAAACAGAATTTGTCGCTGAGTGGAATGCCGATTTTCCTACCCAGCGGATGTGCGCATTTGGTGTGAATGGAAAGCCGACATTCTGGATTATCGAAACAAAAGAAAAATCGACGCCACGGCATGTCGCTTTCAGTGCTGCTTCTCGTGATGCCGTCGATCAATTCTATGCGCAGGCGATGACGCATGGCGGCAAAGACAATGGACAACCTGGCCTGCGCCCGCATTATCATGCAAATTACTACGGTGCTTTCACGATAGATCCTGACGGGAATAATGTCGAAGCTGTGTGCCATGCACCGGTGTGAATCAGACATGTAGACATACGCTAAAGGGAAAAAATGATTTCACAAACAGCAGTGATGCGGGTGGCGCGGCCCACCGATCATCTCAGCGTGATCACCAGAATGTATATCGACGGGCTGGGGTTTGTTTTACTGAGCCAATTTGCAGATCACGATGGCATAGACGGTACGATCATCGGACATCCGCAGCACAACTATCATCTGGAATTTACTCAGCATGCCGGTTCGCATGCCGACTCGTATGCATGTAAGGCACCGAGCCAGGATCATTTGCTGGTTTTTTATCTTCCCGACGAGGCAGAATGGCAGCGTGCCTGCGAAAGCATGCAACAAGCCGGATTTTTACCGGTGCGCTCCGCTAATCCTTTTTGGGACGTGGCCGGTAAAACGTTTGAAGATGCCGATGGGTACCGGGTGGTGTTACAAAATCGCGCATGGTCTTTGTAGTGCATTGCCGAGATCAGATCTTCATCACGCCGGAAAGTTTTGCGTAAATCCTGTTCCTGTTCAACAATACCGGATCGCAGCAGTAAAATTTGCAGACCCGACGGTTAATTGGTTTCTCAGATTATTTTCAGCTTGTTCACCGCTTTTCAAGGATGTATTGCTTCATGAATTTTGCTTCGCATACAGCGTTCTCTATCCGCAACGCACGCGTCGTCACTGCGGATCAGGTGCTGACTGGCGGTATCGCCGTTAGTCACGGGCGTATTGACGATGTCAATTCAGGCGCGGCGACGCTGACGGGTACTGACTGGCATGGCGATTATCTGTTACCGGGTCTGGTGGAGTTACATACCGATAATTTAGAAAAGCATCTGATGCCGCGCCCGAAAGTGAGCTGGCCGGTGCTGCCCGCCATCATCGCGCATGACGCGCAGATCGCCTGTTCCGGTATCACTACAGTGTTGGACGCGATTGCCATCGGTGATATCGACCCCGACAGCGTGCGTACACAAATGATGCAGGCCTGCGTACAAGGGCTTGCCGGTGCCAGGCAGGCGGGCGTACTGCGCACCGATCATTTTCTGCATTTGAGGCTGGAGCTGGCAGAGGCGCGTTTGCTGGAATTATTTACGCCATTTTTAAATGACGAACGCTTGCGGCTGGTGTCCCTGATGGATCACACGCCGGGGCAACGACAATGGACAGACCTTGAACATTACCGCGTCTACGTCACTGGCAAGCGTGGCTGGACGCACCAGAAAGTCGATCAGATGCTGGAAGTGCTGAGTGATCGCCAGCAGCAGTATGCAGAACAAAATCGCGCGCAGATCGTCAAGCTATGCCGCACTCAGGCGCATGGTATTCCACTGGCGACCCATGACGACACCACCCATACTCACGTGCTTGAAGGCGTGCGCGATGGCGTGACGATTTCCGAATTTCCGACCACGCTGGCAGCAGCACAGTTTGCGCATCAGCACGGCTTATCCATCGTCATGGGCGCACCGAACCGCGTGCGTGGCGGCTCGCATTCCGGCAACGTCTCTGCGAGTGAATTAGCGCGCCATGATTTGCTCGATATTTTGTCGTCCGACTATGTTCCGGCCAGCTTACTGCATGCCGCATTTTTATTGCAGGAAGATGGTTACTCTTTGCCGAAAGCAATCTCCACCGTCAGCCTGCAACCCGCACGGCAGATAGGTTTGCAAGATCGCGGTCAGATCGCACCCGGACTGCGCGCTGATTTTATCCGCGTCCGCATCGTTGAAGGTATTCCCGTTGTGGCGGGCGTCTGGAAGCAAGGTTTGCAGATTGCCTGATATGCTGCCGGAGGATTTTATGTCTGTGAAGAAGAGTGCTATTCGCCCGTTTTAACTTCCGGAGCCCAATATCATTCTTCGGTGATGGTTATACCAAGGTCTGCAGGCGTTAAATTGCTGATGGGAGTTGCTCTTATTTTTTTTGCCAGGCTCTTAGAAAATAAGATGTATTTACCTTCTGAATTGGGTTCTCGCAGAATAAATATTCCGCCACTTCCATCTTCGGCGTCATACATCTTATTCAGTAATTCGATAGTCAGTTTGCCTTGGCTACGTTCAGAGATTTGTTGATTAATTTTATCTGTGAAGAAAACCTGAATTTGTCCGACACCATTTTTGTTTTCTTCAAACACACGCCTCACTGGATGCAATAGCAACGTGGTTGGTTTTCCGTTGGGATTAGCGAGCAGGTTTCTTTGGTAGCCGAGCAAAAAAATATTTGCACAAGCGGAGGCACATATACCGCGCGCAAAAGTAGATAATTTTTTTCGCTCAATACGTTTTCTGAATTCTTCTACAATCTCAACGCCATCATTCGCCGCACCGAGAGAATTTGATAAAAGGATGCCTTTGATCTCAGGGGCAGCAACCAACGCCTGATCATAATTTTCAAGATGTTTCTTTGTTATTTGTCCGGTTATTTCAAATGTTTTTGGGAGAGCGGCGTTATCAGCTAAGGCGATTTGTGAGACTGAGAATATCAAAGCAATCACACTGAGTTTTTTAAAGAACATATACGCCTCAACATTTTTCAAAAAAAGAATTAACTATTAGTCAGTGTACCTCTTCCGAAAATTCGAACCATGCACAATTAACGCTCTCCAGGCAGACTCAAGTTCAAAAAAAGAACAGAACTACGCCAGGCCAGATACAACGAAATTCAGTTCGCCAGAATATTTAAAGCCGCTAGTCCTATTGCCTGGTCGTAACTAGAATCACGCGATATTAGCGTGTGAAATTACAACACTTGAGTAATTATTTTGCACTGACAAAAATGCCTGTATCGCAAACTAATTCTGGGTAGTCTGCCAACCTTTACTCAGGCATACGTATTGATACGTATTGCATTGCGGAAATTTTATGCGATTGATTTATGTTGAAAATCAAGAAGGCACTTTGTTTTTTAATTTATATTTCCAATTGACAACTATATGGTGCGCGGTTACGTTCTCAGCACGAGAAAATCTGCCCTGCTATTTGCGGTGTCAACATGCCGGGGTGTTTAATAAAATTGGAGATAAAAATGCGCATTCGTTCGCTACTGAGTAGTCTTGTATTGTGCCTGTGCGGCGCAGCATACGCGGAGGAGCCGCCGATTCGTATCGGGGTCATTGGCCCGTTCACCGGCAAATCATCAACCGATATGGGTGAAAGCATGCGCGGTGGCGCGCGTGTATTTCAAGCTGATTTGAATCAGATTGGCGGCGTACTCGGGCGCAAAATTGAACTCGTTGAACGCGATGATCAGGCCAAGCCAGAGCTGGGTGTGGCGATGGCTAAAGAACTGATAGAAAAAGAAAAAGTCGTAGCGGTGGTTGGTTTTGCGAATACGGGTGTTGCGCTGCAGGCGGCGAAAGTATTTCAGGACGCGAAAATTCCGCTGATCGTCAGTGTTGCCACAGGAGCTGGCTTAAGCAAATTCATGCCGCCAGCGGTTCCGCACAGCTATGTGTTCCGTTTATCGGCCAGCGACAGTATTCAGCCGGTTGCGATGCTGCATGATGTGGTCGACAAACGTAAGCTGACGCAGATTGCGATTCTGCATGACGACACGCCTTACGGTCAGTTCGGTAAAGATAATCTGGTTGCTGAGCTGCAAAAACGTAAGCTGGCACCAGTCAGCGTGCAGAGTGTGAAAATCGGTGAGCAGGATATGACCAGCCAGATGACGCAGGCGAAGCAGGCTGGCGCGCAGGTCATTATCTTGTATTGCCTGTCGTCTGAGGCTGCAGCAGCAGCGAACAGCATGAGCAAGGCAAAAGTGAATTTGCCATTGGTCGGCAGCTGGATTCTGTCGCAAAAGAGTTTTGCTGATACTGCCGGTGGCAATGCAGAAGGTGCGCGTATGCCAGTGACATTTATCGAGAGTGATTCCACCCGCAGCAGCAGTTTTTCTTTATCTTATCTGCGTTTAAATAATGCCAAAATTATTCCTTCCGCAGTAGCTGCAGCGCAGACTTATGATGCCCTGCGTTTGTTGAGTCTGGCGATCATGCAGGCAAACTCGACCGAATCTGAAAAGATCAAAGATGCGTTGGAAGATATGAAATACGAAGCCACCTCGACGGTCGTCACGCGCTATAAAAAGCCTTACACGAAAGCAGATCATGAAGCGATCACGCAATCGATGGTCGTCATGGGTGAAATCCGTAAGGGCAAAGTTTCCTACGCGTATAAAGAGGATGCCAGCAGCGGCCTGATTGTGCGTACTAAATAATTCAGAAAGCACCTGACTTTTCTGCAAAGGCAGCAGGCAGCTTATTTTTCGGTCGTTTTAACGACCGTCACAGTACAGGCTGCCTCTGCCACCACCTGCGCGGAAACGCTGCCCAGATAGCGTCGCAGCGCTGACGTGCCGCGCGAGCCAATGATGATGTGATCGACATCGTTGTTGTGCGCATATTCGATAATCGCACCTGCCGGGTCCGGCGCTTCAATCACGTGAAACGTGATTTTGTCCGCGCTGATATTCAACGGTCTGGCCCAGTGTTTGAGATCGACCAGTTGTTTGACGTGGATGTTTTCGCCCTGTTTGATCAGACTGTCGTCCATTCCTATGCGGCTGGTTTTGCGTATGGTCAGGCAGGCCAGCCTTGCACCTGGTTCGGTCTGCAGCATCCGTCGTGTGATATTTCTCAGATTTTCTGCCAGCGCTTCAGAGCCGCGCGTCAGATCAAGCGCAGCGACAATGATTGGCGCCTTCGCTAATTGTTCCGAAATACTGTGTTGCAAGACTGGCTCTATGCCTGAGGCTTTCAGACGGCGTTTGATCA
The DNA here is from genome assembly GCF_016595265.1 of Undibacterium sp. 14-3-2. Classification (NCBI taxonomy): domain Bacteria; kingdom Pseudomonadati; phylum Pseudomonadota; class Betaproteobacteria; order Burkholderiales; family Oxalobacteraceae; genus Undibacterium; species Undibacterium sp. 14-3-2. Next base: position 207,052 of record NZ_JAENGS010000003.1, on the reverse strand, counting down.
CAGACAGATAGCCATCCTGTTGCGCTTTTTCTGCACGCCCGGTCAGCGTCAGTTGTTCTGGATACTGCAGCAAAAACGCTAGCTGTGACGCCGTATCAAAGCGCGCCGCCGGTTCTACTTCCAGACAACGCAGAATAATTTCTTGCAGCCAGGCTGGGATATCCGCCCGGTGGCTGCGCGGCGGAATCGGGTCGCGGTATAAGCGTTTCTTTAAACCTGAAACGGAGGTCGGATGACCGAAAGGCCGTTCGCCAGTCGCCAGATGGTAAAGCAAAACCCCGAGTGAAAATAAGTCACTGCGCGGTTCATTGCGCACACCCAGCACTTGTTCCGGCGAGATATACGGCCCTGTGCCCATAGGCAGACGAAATTCTTCATCCAGCAGATCAGGCAGGCGATCATGGCGTGATAGACCAAAATCGATCAGCACCGCTACTCCATCGCGGAACATGATGTTGCTTGGTTTGATATCCAGATGAATCACATTCTGCCGGTGTAAATCCTGTAAAGCATTCGCGACTTTAATGCCGATAGTTACAACTTCGCTGATCGGTAACGGCGCTTGTGCGAAACGACTGCGTAAGGATTCACCTGCTATCTGTTCCATCACGATATACGGCTGCGCATCAAAATCACCAGAGCCGAAAAAACGCGGCACGTGTACGCCTTTGAGCTTAGGCATGATCATCTGTTCGACTTCAAACGCGACGATAGCGGTCGGGTCGTCAGAAGAGTACAGCAGCGGTACTTTCATGATCAATGGCGGCACACCGTCTTCCAGCCCAGGTTTGCCGACATGACGCTGGCGTAAATCGGTGACGCGCCAGAGTGCGGCCATCCCGCCGGTATGCAATTTTTCTTCTAAGCGGTAGCCATCAAATTCCATCCCGGCCTGCAGGCTGTGCGGGCTCATCTTAATTTCCTGTCAGAAGACGGGAAGCCAGTGCGGCTGGCAGACCCGCGCGCAGAATTTTTGCAGAAGCGGTTTCGTGATCGTAAGGAACGCGGTAATAGGTCAGTTCCAGCGTCTCGGTATCAAAGGTCGCGTAGCATGCCGCAGGGTTGCCATCACGCGGCTGGCCGACGGAACCGGGAATGACCAGCCAGCGCCGCTGCTTGCTCAGCGGTATGCCATTTTCCGGCGTTGGCAGAAACTCCCCGGTTTTTCCAGTCATCGTCATGTGATACAGCGTTGGCACATGCATGTGCCCGCAAAAGGTGATAGCTGCTTTCGAGGCATGCATGCTGCGCATGGCTTCCATAACACCGTCGATGTATTCCCATTTTTCCGGCGCCCAGGCATTGGCGTGGACTAACAGCAGATCCTGTAATTCAATCCGGTAGGGCAGCTTTGCAATAAAATCGATTTGTGCCGGATTTAACTGAGCACGTGTCCATTCAATGACCTGACGCGCGGTCGGATTCATGCCTTGTTTATCTTCCTGCAGAATCGCGACGTCGTGGTTACCCATCAGAACGTAAGCGCCTTTGCCGACATACTCCATCACGGTTTGTACAACCCAGGCAGGATCAGCACCGTAGCCTATCAGGTCACCAAGGAAAGCGTAGCGCGTTACGTTTTGTTGTTCTGCATGTGCCAGACATGCGGCAAATGCTTCGCGGTTCGCATGCAGGTCGGTCATCAGCGCGAGCAGCATAGATCTCTTCCATTTATATAATTAGTTTTATCTGTCTTGCGGATATCATTTTAAGTTAGCTGGCTAACGGCCAGCTTACAAGCTTATTTTTAAGCTTATTTGGGTAATGATGCCTGATATTGATGATAGCCGCGTGCGCGCAATTCGCAGGCAGGGCAGGTACCGCAACCATGACCCCAGTCGTGCAATTGACCGCGTTCGCCGAGATAGCAGGTATGCGTATCGGCGCGGATCAGATCAATCAGGCTTGTACCGCCGAGCTGTCCCGCAAGTTCCCAGGTTTGCGCTTTATCTATCCACATCAGTGGTGTTTCCAGTTTGAGCCGGGTCGCCATGCCCAGATTCAGAGCGACTTGCAAGGCTTTCATGGTGTCGTCGCGGCAATCCGGATAGCCGGAAAAATCGGTTTCACACATGCCTCCCACCAATACATTCAAGTCGCGGCGATAGGCGAGTGTGGCTGCTACCATCATGAACATCAGATTGCGCCCCGGTACGAAGGTATTCGGCAAGCCGTTAGCCTGCATTTCTATGGCAATATTTTCCGTCATTGCCGTATGGGATAATTGCGAAATCAACGACAGATCTATCATGTGATCTTCGCCAAGCCGCGCTTGCCATTCTGGCGAGAAACTGCGGATTTTCTCCAATAAGGTCGGACGCACCGTCAACTCGATTGCATGGCGCTGGCCATAATCGAAACCGATGGTTTCCACGTGGGCATAACGCGACAATGCCCATGCGAGACAAGTGGTGGAGTCCTGCCCGCCGCTGAACAACACCAGCGCACGGTCGTTATTACTAAATTTATTCATTTTGCAAACTAAAAATAAGGATGGATGAAGTAGGGAGAAACCCTTTGTACTTCATTCTGTCATGATGGTAAGGTTCGTGTGAGATGAATGTTATCGCAAGCCCATGAGTTTTCCTAAAAAATTTCTATCCTCCTCGTTTTTGTCCGTCATCGATCAGGGCATGCTGAGTGCCCTGAACTTCTGCATCGGCGCTTTGCTGATCCGCCTGGTAGATAAAGACGATTATGGCCTGTATGGTCAGTTATATGCTGGCGGGCTGCTAGCGGGTCTGATCGTAGATTCATGGATAGCCGGGCCGCTGACAACGGTCGCCAGTGCTGTGCATGAAAATACCCGCAAACTTTTGTTACGCCGTTACTGGCAGCGGCAGATATTCTGGACGGTGGCGATGGGCATAGCGGCGTTTCTGATCGTCGAATTTGTCCCAGCCGCCACGCATCATAGTAATAAAAACTGGTTAATGGCGGCCGCGTTCGGCCTCTACGTGATCGGCAATGGCCTGCGCGAATATGGTCGCACTGTCGGCTTTATACAATCCGACATTCACAGCGTATTGCGGCAGGATCTGGTGTACGTCGCGGCGGTGTTGGCAGGGATGCTCAGTTTGTATTTATTTGAAGTGATCGATGTTGCCCATGTTTTTATCGTGCTGGCATCTGCTTCATTTCTATGTGCGTTATTTGGACGCCATCGCATCATGGATCGCACGGCAACGCAGGCCAGTCAGGTTGATGCGGAAGACGTTGATATTCTGCATGAACATCAGGAAACCATACGCGGCCATGGTCGCTGGGCGGTGCTGGGGGTCATCGTAGGCTGGCTGTCAAATTACAGTTACGTCTATCTTTCCGGCGCCTGGCTGGGGCTGGCGGCGATTGCTGACCTGAATGCGTCGCGTTTGTTGCTGATGCCTATTCCGTTGGCAGTGGCAGCCTGGTCCCGGGTCGCACGACCAGAAGCGAGTCGTCTGATGGCAGAGCATAACTGGAGCGGTCTGCGCAAGCTGACCATCGTTTCTATCTTAGGCATCGAACTCGTTGTGTTTGCGTATGTGGGCGCGATGTTACTGACTTTGCCGTGGTTGGAAGCGTATGTGATCGGGAGCAAATACAGCGGCCTCGGACCTTTGATTATGCTGTGGGGTGGCTATTTCGCAATCAATTCTGTACGCACGATAGGAACGTCATGGCTGATGAGCGGCGGCGCTTTTCGCTCTATGTTTTTTCTGGGAACGGTCACCTTGATACTGGTGGTGCTGATTACCTATCAGGCGATTCCGTATTGGGGCGCTGCCGGTGCAATCTTTGCGCTGATCGCTGTCGAAGTGTTTGAAACGGTGGTGGTCTGGAAATATATTTTGCCCGCTTTACAGAAACGCCCTCAACCGCAATCACCCGCCTGAACAGTGATGTTACGACCGCCTCATCGGTGTGGATGGCATTCTGAAGCATTTTTTGACCGGCTGGAGACCCAATAAATACGCGGGGTTCCAGCGGTCATTCATTTGTCGGTATTGGTGCAGCGATGCACGCCATATTCCATCATTCCGGCCATACTCATCGTTATTTCTTCACGCTTTCTATGATCTGATCAACATAGTCGCCATCCGCATCGCTGAATTTCAGACGTACCGGATACCAATCGAGGGCAGGTGCAAGCCAGATATCGAGCGCCTGATCTTTAGAATCCGGCGGCGGAGCTTTACTGATATGGATCGTCGAGAACTCACCCAGAGGCGTGCTGGTTTTTTCACTTGCCAGCACTTTGAAACTCCAGGGCTCGGCATCGCGCCGTCCGGCGACAAACATTTTCCACTCGCTGCCCGGTTTGAACTTATCACCAGCGGCACGCGCATACGCAATCAGTTGCCAGGTGGCGCTGGTTCTGTCTTGTTCGCCGCCTTTCAGCGTGTAGGTTTCATCCGAGGCGGTAAAGCGCAGGGTTTTGCTGTCGTGCTCGAAGCTGGTGATGGTCTCTGGTTTGCGAAAACGTTTTTCGACAAATTTTTCCGGTGCCAGACCGTAATCACTGATATGACCCTGACTGCTGGCATCGAGGATTTTGCCGACCAGCATCGCGCGCGTTTCTGTCACGATGCTGTATTTTTTGTCGTTGACTTCCCATTTGACGGTCGCCGCACCACCCAGCGGAATGCCGCTTTGCTTTGCCTTGATGGTGTATGAAAGTTCTGCTGTCGGTGGTAGATTAAAGGCCATCTTATTAAAATGTTCCGTTGTGCCTGCGTTTGCCAGCGTAGTGCTAAGAGCAGCGCTGGTAAGTACAGCGGCGATCAGACGAAGAAAAAAAGGGTGGGACATATCATTTTCCAGAAGTGGATTGAAGCTGAATTTTACTGACCGTCTGCGTCGTGACGGCGCCGTTCGTTTCAGTATTGCGGATTTGTACCGGATACCACTGATACGCAGGTGCGAACCAGAGTTCCAGCGTGGAGTTATACAGTCCAGTGCGCGGCGGGCGCTTGACGTGCCAGGTCATGATTTTGCCGAGCGCCGTATCAATTTCTTCCTGGCCGATGACGACGAAGATGAACTGGTTCGCATCACGATCCTCTGCAACTTGCACTGATATTTGTCTGCCCGGCTGAAACTGTTCGGGCGAGGCGATTCCTAATCCCGCCAGTTGCATAAAGATTGTCGCCCGGTCTTGCGCACCTTTGCTCAGCTCGGTGTTTTTATTCGATGATGAAAAGCTCAGCTGGTTGGCATCGTAATCAAAATACGTGGCCGTTTCGCTGCGCCCCCGCCGCGTTTCGCTCATACGCTTAGGTTGTATTCCATTCGCGGACAGATTGCCTTCGCTTTGCAGCTTGTACAAATTCAGGCTGGTGAACAGCAAATCCAGCGATGCCTGCACTTGCATCTGATATTGGCCGTCTTGCGCTTGCCAGCTGATCTCGCCGAGGCCATATACCGGGTTCATATTCGGCGAAATGCGCACGACTTTCATATGCATTTTGCCGGATGGCGGCGCGGTGATTTTCAGTCCGGCTAATTCGGTCACTGGATTATCCGCATTATTGGTGCTGGCTGCCGACGCTGCGGCTGTTGCTGGCACTGGTTCCGGCGCAGATATCTCTTGTGCCGGAGATGCAAGCTCCTGATTTGGTGCGGGTTCGGCTACGGGTGTTGTTGGTGCTGCTTCCGCATCGCTTGCTGCCGTGGGCGGCGTGTCGTTCAGTGTTTGATCCGACTTGACTGCTGTGGTCGCCAGTGTTGCTGTCTTTCTGCGTGCCTGTGGTTTTGGCTTTACTTTTTGGGGAGCTTGAACAGCGTGCGCGATGGTAGCCGGGGCTTCTTTTAACTGAACTTCTATGCTGGTGGTTGCCGGTGTCGCCGCTGGCTTTTCGGTAACAAGGCTTCCCGACAGTAAATGCCATAAAAATAGGTGAAAAGCGATCGCCATGCCTGTAAAGATCAGGGCGCGAGAGCGGAAGCGGGCAGGTAAAGTGGAAAGGGTAATGCGATTCATGGCGACAGTGTAAACGCTTGCAGGTTTAGCTGCGATGACATTGCAGGAATTTTATACGGCGTAGAATGCAGGTCTTTGCCTCAGTATCACTTTTGATTATTTATTTCTGGTTATGACATTTTTTCTGCGCGTCACTATAGCTGCATTCCTGAGCCTGCCGTTTTCAATATCCCTTGCCGTAACGTCTAAAGAACCTTTGCCACCGATACGCATTGCGATGATCGATGGGATGAGCGCGGCGTTCACGAATGCTGGTGAAGCGGTGCAGCGTAATCTGCAAATTACGATCGACAACATCAATGCGCGCGGCGGTGTTCGCTTGCCGGATGGCCAACATGCGCTGAGCCTGAGCGTGTTCGATAACAAACAAGGTGTGGAAGAATCCCTGACCTTGTTACGGCAGGTGACTGATCAGAAAATTCCTTTCGTGGTGCAGGGCAACAGTTCTGCGGTTGCTGTGGCGCTGATCGATGCGATCAACAAACATAACCAGCGCACGCCTGATCACCGTGTATTGTTTCTGAATTATTCTGCCGTTGACCCTGTGTTGACGAATGAAAAGTGCAGTTTCTGGCATTTCCGTTTTGATGCGCATGCGGATATGCGCATGAACGTGCTGACCGAAGTTATTAAAGACGACAGCCGCGCCAAAAAAGTGTATCTGATCGGGCAGGATTATAGTTTTGGGCGCCAGGTTGGTAAATCGGCACGCGCGATGCTGGCGCGCAAACGGCCGGATATCAGCATTGTCGGCGAAGATCTGCACCCGATAGGCAAGGTCAAGGATTTCGCACCTTACGCCGCAAAAATCAAAGCCAGCGGCGCGGATACTGTGATCACCGGCAACTGGGGCAATGATCTGACTTTGCTGGTAAAAGCAGTCAAAGAAGCCGGGATGAACATCAAGTTTTACACTTTCTATGCGAATGGCTTGGGCGCGCCGGCCGCGATCGGTGACGCAGGCATAGGGCGGGTGCGTGCGGTGGCCGAATGGCATCCGAATGTCGGCGGCAAAGCGAGCGACGATTTCTATCAGGCATTCCGTAAGCGCTATCCTTTGGCAAAGGATGATTACGTGCATCTGCGTATGCAACTGATGCTGGAAATGCTGGCCAGCGCGATAGAAAGGGCTAAATCTACCGAAGCAGCAGCGGTAGCACGGGCGCTGGAAAATGCGAGTTTCAGCAATGGTTTTCACCAGGCACTGATGCGCGCGGAAGATCATCAGTTATTGCAGCCTTTATATGTATCTGTTATGCAGAAAAAAGGGGATGATGGGACACGTTTTGATAACGAAGGTAGCGGTTATGGTTTTAAAACCGAGCGATTCTTTGAATCCGGATTGACTGCATTACCCAGCTCATGCAAGATGGAGAGACGTTAGCAGAACGCTATTCAGTCTTCACATGCAGTGTCATCATGGCGTTCAGACAGCGCCTACATAAGGAGTCTACCGATGAGCAATCCTTTTTCTGGTTCTGATATTCCCGGCATGAATTCTATGGGTGACCCGCTCGGATTTATCAAAAAACTCTGGGGCAGTATGAATGTTCCGGGCATGGTCGCACCGCCGATGTCGGTTGATGAACTGGATAAAAAAATTCAGGATCTGAAAACCGTAGAATCGTGGCTGAATGTGAATATGAACATGTTGCGCGGCACGATACAGGCGCTCGAAGTGCAGCGTGCCACGATTGCGACATTGCAATCACTGGGTGAAAATTTTGCCCAGCACATGCAGCAGGCAAGTGCGCAAGCCAATGCACAAGCCAGTACCGCGCAGACGGATATTCCGAAACCCGGTTCGTTTAACGCTTCTGATCATACCAGTTGGCCTATGCCACCGGCAGCGGCGCCTGCACCAGCGCCAGAGCAGGAGTCAGCACCTGAGTCGGTACCAGAGCCTGAACCAGAAAGTATTCCGCCGCAAGCAGCGGAGACTGCAGAGAAAACGCCAGGCTCCGCCTCTGGCAATGATGCCGGCACGCCGTTTGCGAACCCGGCAGCCTGGTGGAATTTGCTGCAGAATCAATTCAAGCAAGCGGTTAGTCAGGCAATGGAAGGCGATGGTCTGGCAAAAGAAACACTGAGTAAAGCGGATGCGACGAAGCCAAAAACGAATGCACGCCCAGGAAAATCTGCGACAGCTTCAGCAACAACAGCGGCAAAACCAACAGCGAAAGCGAGTGGCTCTGCTGCTACCAAATCAAAAAATAAAACCGGAGTGAGCAGCAAGACCGCAAGCAAAAGTACACCAAAAACGGCCACAAAAACAGCAGCTAAAGCAACTACAAAAACGCCGCAAAAATAATAAGTCATCTGTGTCTTTTGCCCCGAAAATTCAACGTAAAGTGACATCATGCGACATATAGAACGACACAAAACGCACCGCATAGGCTGGCTGCGTGCCGCTGTGCTAGGGGCTAACGACGGTATTGTTTCAACGGCCAGTCTGGTACTCGGTGTGGCGGCAGCCGGAGCGGCCTCCAAAGATATTCTGATTGCGGGAGTTGCTGCGCTGGTAGCTGGCGCAATGTCGATGGCAGCGGGGGAATACGTATCGGTCAGCTCGCAGGCGGATACTGAAACGGCGGATCTTGAACGCGAGCGCAAAGAGCTGGCGGCAGATCCTGCGCATGAGCATGAAGAATTGCGGGATATTTACATTGCCCGTGGCCTCGATGCAGAACTGGCGGCTGCGGTGGCGACTCAGTTGATGGCACACGATGCACTCGGTGCGCATGGTCGCGACGAGTTGGGGATTTCCGATGCATTGGCGGCAAGGCCTGTACAGGCGGCTCTGTCATCGGCAGCCACTTTTTCAGTGGGAGCAGTATTACCTTTGCTGGTGGTTTTCTTGTTTCCCGTTCATTGGCTGATGTGGTCGGTCGCAATCAGTGCGCTGCTGTTTCTTGCTTTACTGGGGTCGGTTGCGGCGTATGCCGGTGGTGCCTCGGTGATGGTGGCTGCTGCCCGCGTTACCTTCTGGGGGGCACTGGCGATGGCGCTGACGGCCGGCGTCGGTGCCTTGTTTGGCGTTGCGGCCTGAGGCTGTCTGCATTCTTTCCGTAGCTGTCTTGAATTCTTGTGAATGCGTATCAGTGTGTCAGTATGCAAAATGACATCCGCAAAAAAGCCCGGCTCGCCGGGCTTTTTTTACACTGACAAAATTGAATCAGCTAAGAGCCAGTGCCAGTGCTGTTTTTACATCTGTATCAGTCCAGTTAATCACACGGCTTTCCGACGTGTTACTGCAGGTGAGTTTGACCTGTGTGGTTGAAACGAATTGCACGCCAACATTGACGCATGTCGAACCTGCGGTACCGACAGCCACCGTGTATTGTCCGCTGGCAGGACGCTGACTCATATTGGTTGCGTCAGCATTGACGACGAGATTGCTGGATGTGACAACCCGATTGGCGTTGCCATGATTACGGGTATAAGTAAAGCCGCTGGTCGTACTCAGGCTGCTGCCGTTATTGGTGCTGATGCTGGAAACCGACCCCACGCTGAAGCTTGAGCCAGTTGTCAGGGAGATACCCAGGGTGCCATTCATCACCTGCGTCATTTCCTTGCCCGCAGTTGATGTGTCGTCGGTCGCGCTGAAATTGATGGTGTTAATCGTATAGCGTGTTGTGCCTATGCTGCTGCCATCTTTTACAGTGATATCGCCATTATTTTGCAGTGTCGCTGATTTGATGGTGCCGACTTGTACCGGGATACCGGTCAGTCCGCCCAGGTAGCCGTTATCTGCCGGGAATTTACGGATGCAATTGCTCATCGTTGTCAGACTGGTGATATACGAAGCACTACCGCCACCACCACAACTGCCGCTGTTGCCAGCGATGACTGCCAGATCGTGAAAATTTGCCAGCATTTGCGTACCAGTCCAGCTTTCAGCGAATACCGTCAGTGCTTCGGTTAATCCCGCGCTCGTGGTTCCTGTTGTTGAGCCTGATGTCTTGCTGGTATCGTCGCCACCACAAGCGCTGAGAGCGGCGATCATAGTGATCATGAGCAGACTGTTTTTGATAACTGATTTCATATACGTCCTTGAAAAAATCGGCTGACATTTCATGATGAGCAGGTCAGGTCTGCCCCATAAACAACATGGTAAACCTGTATTGTAACGGGCAATATTCAAGATGGCAGTTCTATTCACACGGATTCAGTCATCAGAAGGAAGTTTATGAATTGTTGTCTAGCCTGCGTATCGCCGCTAATGCTTCTCTGGTCCATTGTATGCGCCCCTCTTCGTAGGCGATTCCTGCTTTCAGAATCAGATAGTGAATTTCGCCTTCACGTGACAGCGATGGCGCGTTGAAGTCTCGTTCTTCGATTTTCCGGTAATTGGCTAATTCTTGTTCATGCAGATGCAGGCGTTTTTCCAGTTCCTCGCTGATTCCCAACGGACCGATGGCCGCTTCAGCCCGCAGTTTCAGCATCAATTCATCGCGCAGGCGCAGCGGGGTGGCGCTTTCTGCTGCCCAGCGCTGCAATTCTGCACGTCCTGCGGGCAAAACGTCGAATTGCTTTTTACCCGCGCGGCCACCTTCGACCTCACTTGAGCTGACCCAGCCGTGTTCCTCCATACGTGCGAGTTCACGATAAATTTGCTGATGCGTCGCATGCCAGAAATAGCCGATGGATTTATCAAAGCGGCGTGCCAGTTCATAACCGGAACAGGGTTTTTCAATCAGGGAAGTCAATAAGGCGTGGGGTAGAGACATAACAGCACTAGAGGAATTATTCGAGCTTGGTTGACTACATTTTATATGCAACCAGTTGCATATATAAAGTTGTTTCGTTATTCTCTCGCTATCTCTTGTATCGTCTGTTCCATATGACAGATACTGTTTTTCTCCAATAAGGAAACGCCATGTCTTTCTATCCTCACCTGAGCAAACCGCTTGATCTGGGCTTTACCACTTTGCCAAATCGCCTGTTAATGGGTTCCATGCACGTTGGCCTGGAAGAGGTGGACAATGGTTTTGAACGTATGGCGGCATTCTATGCAGAACGCGCGCGCGGTGGCGTTGCGCTGATCGTGACTGGTGGTATCGCGCCGAATGAGCGCGCGCGCCCCATGCATGGCGGCGCGATGCTGACGACCGAAGGAGAAGCGGCACATCACCGCATCGTGACTGATGCTGTGCATCGTGAAGGTGGCAAAATCGCGATGCAGATTTTGCATTTCGGACGTTATTCGTATCAGCCTACGCTGGTCGCACCAAGCGCGATCAAAGCGCCGATTAACCCGTTCACGCCGCATGCGTTGACGACCGAGGAAGTTGCTCAGACGATAGATGACTTCGTTCGCTGTGCCGGTCTGGCGCAATCTGCAGGTTATGACGGCGTCGAGGTGATGGGTTCGGAAGGCTATCTGATCAATGAATTTATCGCTGCTCGCACGAACCAGCGTGACGACGAATGGGGTGGCGCGTATGAAAACCGCATCCGTTTTCCTGTCGAAATCGTGCGCCGTATCCGCGAAAAAGTCGGCAGCAATTTCATCATCATCTATCGCCTGTCCATGCTCGATCTGGTTGAAGGCGGCTCCACGCTGGACGAAGTCATTCAACTTGCCAAAGCAATTGAGGCCGCAGGAGCGACGATTATCAATACCGGCATAGGCTGGCATGAAGCACGTATCCCGACGATTGCAACTAAGGTGCCGCGTGCGGCTTATGCCTGGGTAACGCAGAAACTTAAAGGCCAAGTGAGTATCCCACTGATCGCGACGAACCGTATCAATACACCGGATGTGGCTGAGCAATTGCTGGCAGATAATTTCTGCGACATGGTCTCGATGGCGCGTCCTTTATTGGCCGACCCATTGTTCATGCGCAAGGCAGAACAAGGCAAGGCAGATGAGATTAACACCTGCATCGGTTGTAATCAGGCGTGTCTGGATCACACTTTCGGCGGCAAGATTACGTCTTGTCTGGTGAATCCGCGCGCGTGTCATGAAACCGAGCTCGTCAATGCAAAGCTGGATAAGCCCAAGCGTATCGCTGTTGTCGGTGCCGGACCTGCAGGTCTGAGTTTCGCAACGACTGCCGCCAGCCGCGGGCATGATGTCACCTTATTTGATGCGGGAGCCGAGATCGGTGGGCAATTCAATATTGCGAAACAAGTGCCGGGCAAAGAAGAGTTTTATGAAACCCTGCGTTACTTTGCGAAGCAGATCACGCTGACCGGAGTCAAACTCCGTTTGAATACGCTGGTCACTGCCGATGAATTGAGTTCCTTTGATGAGATCGTGCTGGCAACGGGCATCACACCACGGACGCCGGAAATTGAAGGCGTGACTCATCCAAAAGTATTGAGCTACCTCGACGTGCTGCGGGACAAGAAAGCCGTTGGTAAGAGCGTGGCAATTATCGGCGCCGGAGGCATAGGATTTGACGTGGCGGAATACCTGAGTCATAGCGGCACCAGCCCTAGTCTGGACCCGAAAAAATTCTTTGCGGAATGGGGCGTGGATACCAGCTATCAGACTGTTGGCGGTTTGGCAGAAGCAGATATTGAAAAGCCGGCTCGACAAATTTTCTTGTTACAGCGTAAGGTCTCTAAAGTGGGCGACGGACTGGGTAAAACCACAGGCTGGATACATCGTACCGGGCTGAAAAACCGCGGCGTGCATATGTTTGCCGGTGTCACTTACAACAAGATTGATGATGCGGGCTTGCATGTGACTATCGATGGTCAGCAAAAAACACTGCCAGTCGATAACGTCATTCTGTGTGCAGGTCAGGAACCGCGCCGTGATTTGCAGGCGGCTTTGGAAGCAGCAGGAAAAACCGTGCATCTGATCGGCGGCGCTGATGTTGCTGCAGAACTGGATGCCAAACGGGCGATTAATCAGGGTACACGCCTGGCAGCAACGATCTGATAAAAAAAGGGAGGAGACATTGATGAATCAACTGCACCCACAAGCAGCGGCATCTTTACAACGCTGGCATCAGATGATTGCTGCACGTGATCTTAACGGACTGGAGGAGATCGTTCATCCCGAAGCTGTATTTCGCTCACCGATGGCGCATCAGCCATACGCCAGCGCGCAGGCGGTCGTGCTGATCCTGAGTACGGTGATACAGGTATTTCAGGATTTTACTTATCACCGCGAATTTGTGTCTGACGACGGGCTCAATGTGGTGCTTGAATTCAGTGCCCGGGTTGGCGACAAGCAGCTCAAGGGGATTGACATGATTGCATTCGACGATACCGGCAAGATACGGGATTTTGAAGTGATGGTCAGACCGATGAGTGGCTTACAGGCGCTGGGTCAGGAAATGGGCGCAAGACTGGCACAATATTTACCTGCCTATAAAGCTGCTAAAACTGCTAAAGCAGCAGAGTGATTCTGACAAATACCAGATACTGCGGCAGGTATTGCCGCATATTCGGTATGCGCCTACTTGTTCGCTGCCCGCTTTAAAAAACGCATCAGACCGCCGAGCACCGGGAGCTTTTCGTACAGTTCTTCTGCAGCATCCCAGTAATCCCTGTGCATGGTGACACGTCCATCGGTGGCAAAGCAGATATGGGTCGCACCGCGTATGCATTGTTCTTCCCTGCTGAAACGCTTCATCGTGAACAGGAAATCCCAGCATAAAAATGCATTGTCGCCTTGCAGTACGGTGGAGGTGACCAGAAAACGCGGTTGATCCACCTGCTCAAACATATGCAGAAAAATCCGCCTGATATTGTTGGTGCCGCGCACTTCATTAAACGGGTCTTTGAAATACGCATCTTCGGTATAAATCCGGCCAATATCATCGACCCCGTTGAGGCTGATGGTTTCAAAAAAACTCACCAGTTTATCCAGACTGGCCTGATGTTCCTGAGGGCTCATTTATAGTCCTGTCACTTTATGTACAAGATAAAAATAACCGCGATAAGGCAGCAAACGTGCCAGTCGCAGCCAGTTGGTAAAACGTTTAGGGAAATGAATATGAAATTCTCCTTGCTCCAGACCCCGCACCAATGCTTGCGCTGCAGCCGGTGCTGTCATTAAGGCCGGCATATCAAAATCGTTATTTGCCGTCATCGGCGTGGCGACAAAGCCGGGATTAATCATGTACACCCCAATATTTTTCGGATGCAGATCCACATATAGTGATTCGCACAGATTTATGATCGCCGCCTTACTTGGCCCGTATGCCAGTGCTTTTGGCAACCCGGAATAGCCAGCAACCGAACCGACGATGCCGATACCACCTGCACCCTGTTTTAACAAGGTGGGCAGTATTACCTCCAGGCACTGATACACCCCACGCACATTGACGTCGAGCACGTGGTTGGCGTCAGCGAGATTAAAACTGTCTGCCCGCATTTCATTGTAGGCGCCGGCGACCACTAAAACCAGATCAAGCTGTTGCCACTCTGCGAGCAACTGCGTATGCGCTGTTTGTAAACTGACGAGATCTGTCATGTCCAGTGGCAAGACCAGTGCTTTCGGGTAAGCTTGAGCAATGTGTCGCAGTTGCTCCCGGTTACGGGCAGAGAGAGCGACTGTCGCGCCTTTAGTCAGCAGCAGCCGTGCTACTTCGGCGCCGATCCCGGTTGATGCGCCGATGATCCAGACACGTTTTCCTTGCCAGTCGCGGATGCGCGGATTCATTTTGTCTGCCCATCGCGTTTCGTGAATGACAAGGTGACACCGCCGAGATCAACGCCAAATTTGCGCATGATCGCGCGGTTCAGCATGACTTTGTCATCCATCAGCACCATCACATCGTCAAAATCAACGTGATACACAGTGCCGTCAACAGGAAGTGCCAACACATAATTCCAATGCAGCGTGTTACCTGAAACGATGCCCTGCGCTTCTCCGATCACGTCCGGGGCAGTACCAGTAAAGCGGCCAGGCGCAGTCTGTTTCAAGGTCCAGATACGTTTTTGCTTAGTGCCGTCAGAGTAAGTAAAGTCTTCATCCAGCGTGCCGGTATCGCCATTCCATTGGCAACGCATGACGACGGTGAAGCGTTTGACTATCTTGCCGGATCGATCCTGAAACATACCCCAGGCGTCGAGCGTGCCATTAAAGTACTGCTGCAATACGAGCTGTGGTTTTTCGCTTGCATACAGTGCAGGATCGTATTTGCTGGCACAAGATACTGACAATAAACATGCCGCCAGCAAGACTGTATTTTTAAACGCGTGGTGTAGTTTCATAGTGTCTTTCAGCGGTGACGGGAACGAATTATTGAGACGTATCCTGATTACCCAGCAACTTGTTGCGTAAATCAGGCGCAGAGGTTTTTTTGTCTAACCAGATCGCAAAAAAAGAGTGTGCAAATTCCGGGTCGCGAATTTCACCGAGGAGTCTGCCGTTCAGATAAAAACGCGCCGCTTCATTCGGAATATGAATGCCGGTAATCCGGCTGCCTTCTTTGACATCCGGAAAAATTCCCTTCATCTGAAGCAGCCATTGCTGCCGTTTTTCCGTTGTGCCGAGTTTCAGTTTGCCGATTTCATCGATGCTGGCTTCGGCGATTTTGCTGCCATAGAGATTTCTGGCGTAGGTCAGATCCAGCGCGAAACGTTGGCGGATGTCGGGTGGGCTTCCTGCCGACATCCAAAGCGCCGCGTCATAAATGGCCAGACCGAACCAGCGATAGGTGCCTGTTCCCTGCAATACTGCCTGCGGTATCTCATCGCGTATCGGCGGCGGTGCCTCAGTTGCCGCAGCCTGAACACTAAAGGCCAGACTGCAGATGCTCAGCAAGAGAGTCGACAGATACCGGTGTGCGGTAACGGTTATCATTTTTTGACCAAGGTAAATTGCGCCACGTCGATATTGCCAGCGCGGAATCCTGCTTCGCAATACGCGAGATAAAATTCCCAGGTACGTAAAAATTCGTCGTCGAATCCCTGTGCCCTTACTTCCGCCAGTTTTTCCATGAATGCTTTGCGCCACTCAAGCAATGTGCGTGCGTAATCCAGACCGAAGGTAAAAGTATCAATGACCTGTAAGCCGTATTGCTCAGCCAGTTGGTGAAATTTTTCTATCGACGGCAACATACCGCCGGGAAAAATATATTGCTGAATGAAATCGGTACCTTTGCGATAACGCTCAAATAATTCATCAGCAATCGTGATGCTTTGTATGCAGGCTCGCCCGCCTTGTTTCAGATTACGTTGAAGACAGGCGAAATAGCCAGGCCAGTATTCTTCTCCGACTGCTTCAAACATTTCTATCGAAGCGATGGCATCGTAGTCACCGTGGGCATCGCGGTAATCCTGTATCTGCAGATCGCTGCGTGCATGCAGACCGGCGCGTTGCAGGCGTTCGCGGGCAAAATGTAATTGCTCGGTGGAGAGTGTCAGTCCTGTCACATGCGCCTGCGCATCGCGTGTTGCCATCTCAGCGAAACCACCCCAACCGCAACCGATTTCCAGCACTTTCGCTTGCGTGGGCAGATTCAGTTGTTGCAGGATGCGGCGGTATTTCATCTGTTGCGCATCGTGCAGACTTTCCACCTGATCCGAGGAAAAGATGGCGCTGGAATAGGTCATGGAAGGGTCCAGCCACAGACGATAAAAGTCGTTACCGATATCGTAGTGGGCATGAATATTTTTTTTACTGCCCGCTTTCGAGTTCCGGTTCAACAGATGTTTGATGCGGTACAAAAGATTGCCCCACCAGGTGCCGTAGATGACGGATTCGAGTTGTGCGCGGTTGCGCGTGATCAACTCTATCAGTCCCGCCAGATGCGTGCTTGTCCAGTGACCGGCAATATAGCTTTCGGCAAAACCGATGTCGCCGGATTTCAGTACTGCGCGGCAGAGCTGCCAGTTGTTCATTTCCAGCATCACGTGGCGGTTGCCGTCATCGGCACGGCCAAAGCGCGCGATTTGCCCATCCGGAAACTGTATGCTCAGACTACCGTGCTCCAGCCGGTTCAGTAAACCAATAACGAAGCGGGCTTCGGCAGGAAACTTCGTGGTGTTCAGTTGTTTAGTCTGACTGCTGTCGGGTAACAAAGTAGGATGCAAAGTGCTCATCGGCTAACCTCTTGCGATGGTGGAGTTGGTTTGGAAAAAAATGGAACTCGTTTTAACCACAGGCGCAATGCTTGCAGATGGATGCGGGCAACGACACCGAAAGTCATCAGCGGGTAGCGCAACATCACTTTGACGATCTGTTGATCCGTCATTGCCTGCTCCTCACCAGAAACGCTGGTGATCAGCAGCGGTCCCTGGTGGTCGTCATAATCAATTCTGGCAATGTGACGGATGTTGCGCAGCGCATCGTGCTGCTGTGTCTGCAAAAAACGGAAGCGATAATTGCCTTCTACTTCACAGAAAGGCGAGACATGAAAGATTTTTTTTGCATGTAGTTCCTGTCCGTTGAGCAGCGTGTCGCCTTGCTCCAGTAAATAGACATGCTTTTCACCAAAGGTATTGCGAACCTCACAGACAATCGCTCTGAGGCTGCCATCGCTGCGGTGGCAAAACCAGAAAGACACAGGATTAAACACATAGCCAAGCACACGTGGAAAACATTGCAGCCAGATTTCGCCATCAGCATCGTTGATGCCGTGCTCGTGCAATATCGCATCGAGCCAGTTGCTGAGCGGCTGCTGACCATCGCCATGATCTTTGTCAAAAAATGACAGCAGATTGAAGCGGTTATGTGAAAAAAAACGGCTGCCTGATTTTATGGTTTCAGTCGTTGTTGTGTTCGTCAGCGAGCGTAGCGGAATACGGATAAAAAAGACGCCGTAGCGAAACGCATTTTTTGCCGGGCGCAAGCGCTTATGCATGACTTCGCCCGTGCACAGACGTATTGTCGATGCAGCAGTTTGCTGGTTCAGGAATGAGGTGTCTGGCTGTGTCATTTCTTTCATTTGCCTGATGTGTAACAACAAGGTTTAGGCGGCGAGTACGAGAGGCGATGCCAGCGTCTGGCCAGCAATAATATTTTTTGCGACTCGCAAGCCAGATTTCAGCCCATCTTCGTGGAAGCCATAAGCTGTCCATGCACCTGCAAACCATATCTGACGTTGCCCCTGTATCTGATTCAGCATTGTTTGTGCCTTGACTGCCGCAGCATCAAATACAGGGTGGGCATAATCAAAGCTAGCGATCACTTTTTCCGGTGCGGGTGCATCAATCGGATTCAGGCTGACGATGACCGGGGTTGTGAATGGCAGCGGTTGCAACTGATTGATCAGATAATGCACGCAGACTTGTGGCTCTTTTCCATTCGCACTCTGGTAATTCCATGCCGACCAGGCTTTGCGGTTCTCTGGCAGGCAGCTGGCGTCGGTGTGCAGTACCGCCCGGTTAGGCTGGTATTTCACTGCCGATAATATCTGTTGTTCCGCGGTGGTGCTGTCTGTCAGCATTTTCAACGACTGATCGCTGTGTGTCGCCATGACGACGTGGTCAAACTCTTCAATGCCTCGTGCTGATATTACGCTGACCCGTCCTGATGCACTGTTCTGTACCGCACTGACTGGCGCATGCAGATAGGTGTGGGCAATATGTGGCAGAAGCTGATCGACATAATGTCTGGCTCCGCCTTTGACCGTGCGCCATTGCGGCCTGTCGTTGACCTGCAATAAGCCGTGGTTGTGGCAAAAATTGACGAACGACGATAAAGGAAATTCCATCATGGTCTCAGTCGGGCAAGACCAGATGCAGGCGGCCATCGGCAACAGATACCAGTGAATAAACTCCTCACTGTAACGATGCTGCTGCAAAAATTGACCTAGCGGAATGTGGAAATCATGCGTTGCGTCCGCTTTTGCCAAGGCGGTCGTCTGTTTATTAAAGCGCAGGATGTCACGTAACATGCGCAGAAAGCGTGGGTTCAACAGGTTACGTCGTTGCGTGAATACCGTATCCAGGTTGGCACCAGCCCATTCCAGATGGCGTCCGGCTATCGGCATTTTGACCGAGAATGACATGTCAGTGGCGACGGTTTCTATCTGCAAATCTTTAAATAACCTGACGAGATTTGGATAGGTTTTGTGGTTAAACACAAGGAAACCGGTATCGACACCATAAGTTTTTCCTTCCAGCGTCACATCAACGGTATGCGTGTGTCCGCCAAAATAACTGTCTGCCTCAAACAGACTGACTTCGTGGTGTGCGCGGGATAATTCATAAGCGCAGGAGAGGCCGGAGATGCCGGAACCAATGACCGCAATTTTCATCATTTTTTATCGATAAAGTTTTCTGTATTGATGCAGACCAGTCTGTCTGCATCGCCGACTTCTTCTGCCGCCAACGGTGTTAATGATTCGCAGGGACACGCATTGCATGTTGATTCTCCCCCGTCAGCGATACGCATGAGTTAAAATGTGACCTTGAATTTCATTTCGTGACTGATCAGTCACGAAATATACTACAAAGTCTAATGTCGTACATAAAAAGATGCTAAAACTGAAAATTCCCTTTAAAAAGCAACAATTTGATGCGCGCGAAGAGGCGATCATTGATGCTGTTAATCGCCTTTTGTCCGACAAAGGGTATGACTTGATGACGATGGACGATGTTGCTGATGCGGTCGGTATTGCGAAGGGCAGTCTGTACAAACATTTTTCTTCGAAAGAAAAGCTTGCTGCAGCGGCGCTGACACGCTTGTTAAAAGCGACGCAGGAAGAATTAGATACCTTACCAGAAGACTTGCCTGCAATAGAAAAAATTAAACATATACTCGCATGGTCGCTACGCTTACGTTTGCAAGGCGGCGTGCCGCATTTACCGTCGACGAGCCGCGCTTTGCAACGCAGTCTGATGCTCAATTTTGATTATGTAACAGTCGCTTTACGGATCAATAAGCGTTTTTATGCGCTGGTGGCCACCGCGCGCGAACAGGGGGCTTTGACAGCCATGGTGCCAGATGATGTGCTGGTGTACACCTTGTATTCGCGCGCCTGCGATCCGACGATGGAATTCCTGGTGCGTGACCAGCGTCTGAGTCACGAACAGATCGTTGACGCTATGGTGCACGCCACCATAGGTGGATTTTTATCAGAGCAGGCCAGAACACCGATTGCGTAACGCAAACTCTCTTTTCTGACTGTTCCTGCAAACCGACGCTGTACCACATCAGAAAAAAAAGGCTGGAAGCCCGCATAAACAGGGGCTTCCAGCCTTTTTTTCAACGGCGTTTGTATGTAGGCCGTCAGCTTATTCCGCCAGCGCTTTTTCTATATCGGCGACCAGCTTTTTATCGTCCGGCTTAGTCATGCTGCTGTAAGCGGCAACAACGTTGCCTTTACGATCGATCAGGTATTTGTAGAAATTCCACTTCGGCGTTGTGCCTGTCGCTTTGACCAATTGAGCGTGCAGCGGATTGATGTCTTTGCCGGTCACGGATGACTTGGCAAACATAGGAAACTTCACACCATAGGTGTTGTAGCAGAAATCGGCGATTTCCTTACTGTTGCCCGGCTCTTGCTTGCCGAAATCATTCGACGGAAAACCGAGCACCACCAGACCTTTGCTACTGTATTTGGCATAGGCTTTTTCCAGCCCTTCGTATTGATTGGTAAAGCCGCAATAACTGGCGGTATTGACGATCAACGCAACTTTGCCTTTGTACTGGCAAAGATCTTGCGGCGCATCGTCTTGCAGGCGATTGAATTTGTGATTCAGGATGGCCGGGCAGGCATCCGCTTCCTCAGCGAAGGCCGGGCTGCTGATTGCAGCCAGACTGCCAATGATGGCGGAACAAACAACAGAATACACAACAGAATGTCGCAGCATGGAGGTCTCCTTCATGAAAGAAGCACATAGTAGCCCAGCCGCTAAAAAGCTGCTGATCAGGCTCTTTATATGAAAAATGAATATAGATCGTAAAAATACTTCGTTTTCAAATATAAAGTCGCGAATTATTCTGACATCCTCGTTAAACACTGATTCCAAGGATTCCAGATGAAAGCAAAAAAATTCCTGCTCCTCGCCAGCTTCGCGTTTGCCGGTGCGATTCACGGTGCAGCCCAAGCTGCAGACATCACGCTGCTGAATGTTTCCTATGATCCGACGCGCGAACTGTATCAGGACGTGAATCAGGCGTTTGCAAAACAATGGCAGGCAAAAACCGGCGACAAAGTCACGATCAAACAGTCGCATGGTGGCTCCGGCAAACAGGCACGTTCGGTGATCGATGGTCTGGATGCCGATGTCGTGACACTCGCGCTGGCGTATGACATCGACGCGATTGCGAATGTGGGTTTGCTGTCAAAAACCTGGCAAAAGCGTCTGACACACAATGCTTCGCCTTACACATCCACCATCGTTTTCCTCGTGCGTAAAGGTAATCCTAAAGGCATTAAAGACTGGGCCGATCTGATTAAGCCCGGCGTATCTGTGATTACTGCGAATCCGAAAACTTCCGGCGGTGCGCGTTGGTCGTATCTGGCGGCGTATGGTTATGCGCTGAAATTGCCAGGCGGTAGCGACGCGTCGGCAAAAGAATATGTGCAAAAGCTGTTTAAAAATGTGCCTGTGCTGGATTCCGGTGCGCGCGGTTCAACGGTGACATTTACCGAACGCGGTATTGGCGACGTGCTGTTGTCATGGGAAAACGAAGCCTATCTGGGACTCAAAGAATTCGGCGCGGATAAATTTGAAATCATCACACCGTCCATCAGTATTCTGGCTGAGCCACCGTTGTCCGTCGTCGATAAAGTGGTCGATAAACGCGGTACACGCAAAGTGGCTGAGGCTTATCTGAATTACCTCTACACCGACGAGGCACAAGACATTATCGGTAAAAATTTCTATCGTCCGGTCAGTGAAAAAGCGGCGAAAAAATATGCCGGACAATTCTCGAAAATCAAGCTATTCAATATTGATGACACCTTCAGTGGCTGGACTGTCGCTCAGAAAACCCATTTTGCCGATGGCGGTGTATTTGATCAGATTTATCAGCCAAATAAAAAATAATTGACGCTATCGAGCGCATTGAAGGAATCACTATGACTATTCTCCTGCTTTCCGGTAGCCCGTCTTCGCCGTCGCGCTCCACTCGTCTGCTGCAGTATGCCGGTGAGAAACTCAATGCGCTCGGACAACGTACCGTCAGCCTGCATGTCCGCGATCTGCCGGCGGAAGCGCTGATGAATGCGGATTTTTCCGATACCGAACTGAATGTCGCCAGATTATTGGTCGAGCGCGCCGATGCGCTGGTGATTGCCACGCCGATTTACAAAGCGGCTTACAGCGGCTTGTTAAAAGCATTTTTAGACATACTGCCGCAAGATGGTCTGAGCGGAAAAATCGTATTGCCATTGGCGACAGCGGGTAGCCAGTCGCACATGCTGGCACTCGATTACGCCTTGCGCCCGGTGCTGACATCGCTGTCGGCACGTCATGTACTGCCGGGCGTCTATGCAACCGATGCACAGGTTCAGTGGCACGAACAGCAAGGCTTACAGTTGGATGCCGCGATAGCGCAGCGAGTTGCTGACGGCGTGCAATTGTTGGCCGAGAGCCTCTCGTCTTTACGGCATATACAGGCATCGAAACCAGCAGTCGCAGAACTGATGTGCTGTCGTGCCTGAATTGTGCCTGACTTGCACCTGAGCTCATGCGGGTTCAGGAAATGACAGGTTCATCAATCGTGCTTTTCTGAACCGCTGCAACACCGGATATTTACCAGCAATCCCGTAAGCGTTACCGCAATGCCAGATTTCCGGCAGGGGTAAGTCTTGCCTTATCAGTCAAGGAAATGAAATGAGTGAAGATCAGAATACTATCCTGCAACGCCGTCATGCACGTTACGTTGAACAGGTGAAAAAGACCACTGCACTGCGCCGCAGCGTGCTGACAGGCATGCTGGCATTGACAGCGATTGCTTTTGCCGGAGGCCTGAATGTCGCTCATGCGCAAACGAAAGTCGCAGCGAAAAGTGTCTTGCGCATCGGCTACCAGAAGTACGGCACGCTGACTGTGCTGAAAGGCAGTGCCAGCCTCGAAAAACGCCTTGCGCCGCTGGGTGTGGAAGTGAAATGGACAGAGTTTCCGGCGGGCCCGCAATTGCTGGAAGGTCTGAATGTCGGCAGTGTCGATTTCGGTACTACTGGCGAAGCGCCGCCGATTTTCGCGCAGGCGGCCGGTGCCGATTTACTGTATGTCGGCAATGAACCTGCGGCTCCTGCGGGCGAAGCGATCGTCGTACCGAAAGGCTCTGCACTCAAATCGGTGGCGGATCTGAAGGGCAAAAAAATCGTGCTCAACAAAGGCTCGAATGTGCATTACCTGCTGGTGAAACTGCTGGAAAAAGCCGGGCTTGCCTACAAGGATGTGGAAGTCGTATTTCTCGCACCCGCCGATGCGCGTGCCGCGTTTGAGCGCGGCAGCGTTGATGCCTGGGCGATCTGGGATCCGTTTCTGGCGGCCGCTGAAAAGCAGCTCGGCGCACGCGTGCTGGCTGACGGTAAAGGCGCTGTCAGCAACCACCAGTTCTATCTCGCTTCACGCTCTTATGCACAGAAGCATCCAGAGATCATCAGTGTGATTCTGGATGAGATCGCCAAGACCGGCGACTGGAGCGCAAAGAACATCAAGGCAACCGCAGCAATTCTGTCGGTGCAGGTTGGTCTGGAACCGACAATCGTTGAACTGTCCGTCGGCCGTTTTTCTTATGGTGTGAAGCCCTTGTCTGAGGCCGTGATTCAGGAACAGCAAAGCATTGCAGATACCTTTGCCGATCTGAAGCTGATCCCGAAACGCATCAACGTACGCGATGCAGTCTGGCTGCCATCCGGCGCTAAAACATCTGTCCTGAAATAAAGAAAGAAATGCGATGAGCTTGAATATTTTCTGGTTTATTCCTACCCACGGCGATACGCGCTATCTCGGCACCAGCCACGGCGCGCGCGAAATCAGTTACGACTACCTGCGACAAATCGCGGTGGCGGCGGATACTCAGGGCTACGATGGTGTGCTGCTGCCGACCGGTCGCTCTTGCGAAGATGCCTGGGTCGTTGCTTCGAGTTTGATCAGCGCGACGAAAAAATTGAAATTTCTGGTGGCAGTTCGTCCCGGGCTGAGCAGTCCGGGTCTGGCAGTGCGTATGGCGTCCACCTTTGATCGCTTATCGAACGGGCGCTTGCTGGTCAATATCGTTACCGGTGGCGATCAGGGCGAACTCGAAGCCGACGGTGTGTTTGCTGATCATGAAAAACGCTATGAAATTACAGAAGAATTTTTACATATCTGGCGCGCATCGCTGGCGGGTGAAGGTGGTGATGCCGGTTATGATTTCAGCGGCAAACACCTGACCGTGAAAGGTGCGAAGACCCTCTATCCACCGGTGCAAAAGCCGCATCCGCCTTTGTATTTCGGCGGCTCATCCGCACCGGCGCACGAGCTCGCAGCGGAACAGGTTGACGTTTATCTGACCTGGGGTGAACCACCTGCGGCCGTGGCTGAAAAAATCGCCGACATGCGCGCACGCGCCGCTAAGCATGGCCGCACTTTGCGCTTTGGTATCCGCCTGCATGTGATTGTGCGTGAAACCAATGAAGAAGCCTGGGCGGCAGCAAATGATCTGATCCGTTATGTTGATGATGACGTGATTGCGCGGGCGCAGAAAGCGTTTGCGAAGATGGATTCGGTCGGTCAGCAAAGGATGTCGGCGCTGCACGGCGGCAAGCGCGACAAACTCGAAGTTTCACCGAATCTGTGGGCGGGCGTCGGGCTGGTGCGCGGTGGTGCCGGAACGGCGCTGGTCGGTGATCCGGAAACGGTGGCTGCGCGCATTAAAGAATATGCGGCACTCGGCATTGAGACCTTTATTTTTTCCGGTTATCCGCATCTGGAAGAATCGTATCGTTTCGCCGAACTGGTCTTTCCGCTGATAGGAAAATCGGTGCCGCGTGTGACGAGTTCGCTCACAGGTCCTTTCGGCGAAGTGATCGCGAATTCCATCGCACCGCAGGTTTCGCAAAGCTAGGAGCACAGCATGGCGTCGCCGCTTATTACTGAGATCAATGAATTCAATGAGTTTGCTGCACTTGCAGACGACTTGTCGCAGACCTTCGGTGGGCGCGGACTGACGCGTCCAGCCACGCCGTGGCGTCTTCATGCCTTGCGCATTTTGCGTGCCTTGGCACCGTGGGCGGTGCCGTTGTTATTGCTGGTGATCTGGCAGGTGTCGGCGCAACAGGGCTGGTTATCCAGCCGTATTTTGCCGGAGCCGCTGGCAGTCGCGAAAGCCTTCTGGAATCTGAGCGTTTCCGGAGAAATTTTTATCCACGCAAAAACCAGCCTGTGGCGTGCGGTATCGGGTTTTGTGATTGGTGGCGGTCTGGGCTTGTTGCTCGGTCTGCTGACCGGTACTTTCCGCAGCGCTGAAACCCTGCTCGATACTAGCCTGCAGATGATACGCAATATTCCGGCGCTGGCGCTGATACCGCTGGTGATTTTATGGTTTGGTATCGATGAAACGGCGAAGCTGTTTCTGGTGTCGGTCGGCGTATTTTTCCCGGTGTACCTGAATACCTTTCACGGCATACGTTCCGTTGATCAGGGCTTGATAGAAATGGCGCGCAGCTACGGCTTGTCGGGTTGGGCTTTATACCGCGATGTGATTTTGCCCGGCGCTTTGCCTTCTATTCTGGTCGGCGTGCGTTTTGCGCTGGGGCTGGTGTGGGTCTTGCTGATCGTTGCTGAAACCATTTCAGCGCAGGCGGGTATCGGCTACATGACTATGAATGCGCGTGAATTTTTGCAGACCGATGTCGTGTTGGTGGGGATTTTGCTGTACGCCCTGTTGGGAAAAATCGCCGATGTGTTGTCACGCGCACTTGAACATTACTGGCTGCGCTGGCATCCGGGTTATCAGAGAAAGCTTGCATGATGTCGAAGCTCATATATTCCCCCTCGCCAGCGGTGGCGCGTATCGCCGCGCTCAGGCAAGAGCTGGACGACGGCATTAGCCAAGTCACTGAATATGCGGCGCAGCCGACATCTGCTGCGGACGTGATCAGACAATACAGTGGGCAGGACAGCAGACAAGACAGTAGAAAAGAACTGAGCCCAGCGCAGAAATCGCCGCAGATTTCACCTCTGCCACATTTGCCACGTCAGACGCCGCAATCTGGCACGGCCATCCGTATTCAGAATTTGCAAAAATCATACAACGGCCGCAGCGTGCTGAAGTCGTTGCAACTAAATATCGAAGCGGGTGAGTTTGTCGCCGTGATCGGTCGCAGTGGCTGCGGTAAAAGCACCTTGCTGCGCCTGATCGCCGGTCTCGAAAAAGCCGACAGCGGCAGCCTGAAGTTTGCCCAGCAGGATGTTCAGAACAACGGGCAGAACAACAGCCGCCCGGAAACCCGCGTGATGTTTCAGGATTCGCGGCTGCTGCCGTGGAAAACCGTGCTCGATAACGTCGCCCTCGGTTTAAGCGGTCGTCGCAGCGATGCAGTTGCGGCGCTGAACAAGGTCGCGCTGGCTGAGCGCGCTGGCGAGTGGCCATCGGTATTGTCCGGTGGTCAGCGTCAGCGCGTTGCGCTGGCAAGAGCGCTGGTGCATGAGCCGACCCTGTTGCTGCTGGACGAGCCGCTGGGTGCGCTTGATGCATTGACGCGCATCGAGATGCAAAGCCTGATTGAGCAACTCTGGCAGCAGCGCGGCTTCACCGCTTTGCTGGTCACGCATGATGTGCAGGAAGCGATTGCACTGGCCGATCGTGTGATTCTGATTGAAGACGGGCAGATCACGCTGGATCAGAAAGTCGATCTGCCGCGGCCACGCGCGCGTGGCAACCCGGTCTTTGCCGCGCTGGAAGAACAGATACTGGCGCGGGTGTTGCAGCGCCCGGCGCAGCAGCCGGATGCGGAACTCGGCGACGTGTCGCTGCTCCGCACGGTCAACCAGGTGACTTGGGCGATTTAAGTCTCAGCTCTGCTGGCAGCTTCAAATCAGCATCAAATCAGTATAAAACATACTCCGGGGGAGTATGTTTTAAACCCCAATGAATTCAAGGACATTAGGGGTATTTTATTAAAAAAGCGGGGGAGTATCTGTTTTTCGGGATATTTTCCGCATCACAAGGGAAGAAAAATGACGATTCAGGCGATTAATGTACGTAACCAGTTCCGCGGCAAAATCAAAGCGATTATCGAAGGCGATGTTGTCTCCGAAGTCGATGTCGAAACCCCGGCCGGCATCGTGACATCCGTGATCACGACGCGTTCTATCCGCGATCTGAATCTGGTGGTCGGCAGCGAGGTGGTGGCGCTGGTGAAGGCAACCGAAGTCTCGATCGCGAAACTGTAACTAGGCGTACTACGTGTCGTCACAGCGACCACGCACTGATAGCGTTACTACTGACGGCGTTGCTGGGCGAAACAACGCGTGGCCGCTGAAGGGAGGAAATATGCATCATCTGACATTACAAAATTATCTGAGCCGCCTGCGTCATTCTATGGCCAGCAGCCATCTGTGGCTGGACGAGCAGGGGCGCGCCCGCGGACGCTATTTCAATGCGAGCCTGACCAGCGCGTTTCAGGCGATACGCTCGGGTCAGGATCATCAGATCGTTGCTTATGAAGCCTATGCCCGCAGCTATGATCCGGGCGATCAGGGACTGAATATCTGGAAGCTGCTGGAATACGTCGCGAATGATGATGAATCGGTGGAGTTGGATCGTCTCTGCCGCTTGCTGCATACGCTGAATTTTTATCGTCAGCAGCCAGAGTCGGGGCTGGATTTGTATCTGAGCGTGCACAGCCGCTTGCTGGCTGCCGTGGAAGGTAATCACGGTAACGCATTTCGCCGCATACTCAATACACTGGAAATACCGCATGAACAGATTATTCTGCAACTGCCGCTGATCACGCCGAGCCAGCGCTGGGTGCTGACGCATGTCGCCGAAAATTACCGCCGCAATGGTTTTCGCATCGGCGTGAATGCCAGCACCTTGGAACAAGCGGGTGATTTACTTGACCGCATACGGCCTGATGCGATCAAAATCGACATCAGCGCCGCCAATCATGCGCCAGCGCAGATCAGTTTGCTGCAACGTGCAGATCAGGCGCAGTGCAATATCATTTTCCGGCGCATAGAAAATGAAGCGCGCTTGCTATCGCTGCAACAGGCGAACGACACGGCCAGTCCGTATCTGGTACAGGGCTTTTTGTTTGACTTACCGAAAGCAACGCTGGTCGGACAAGCAGTGGCGCTGCCAGCGGCCGCATCCCATACAGGCGCGACCGTTGCGGCTGCCGGGGCGGAACTGCCGGGCTGAGCCGCATTGTTTCGGTTGCCTCGGTTACCTCGGTTGTTACAGTCGACGCAGTCGCCCTGGTGACTGACTTCGGCCTTGCTATATGTGTTTATCATCTAAAGACATAACAAAAAATTCGTTTTTCTTATATCAAAATCCTGCCAATATTTGCCATCTTTAGTTGAATCAGTAATAAAGGCTGACTATGGCATCTGCTGCAATTGCAACAGGCGGTCAACCGACCAGTAAACGCGTGCTTCCCGGCTTTTATCTTTCGCTGGGATTTACCTTGTTTTACCTGGCGTTGATTGTCTTAATCCCGCTTTCTGCGGTTTTTCTCAAAACTTTTACCATGACCTGGCAGGCGTTCTGGGATACCGTGACATCTGATCGTGTCATGGCATCGTATCGCCTGACTTTCGGTGCGTCTTTTCTGGCCGCGCTGATCAATGTGCTGTTTGGCGGCATCGTTGCCTGGGTATTGGTGCGCTATAAATTTCCCGGCAAGCGCCTGATTGATGCCCTTGTCGATCTGCCATTTGCCTTGCCGACAGCAGTCGCCGGTATCACGCTGGCGACCTTGTATGCGCCGAATGGCTGGATAGGCAAATTGCTGACACCGCTCGGCATCAAAGTCGCGTTCACGCCTTTAGGTATTTTGATCGCCCTGACATTCATAGGCTTACCTTTTGTGGTGCGCACAGTGCAACCGGTACTCGAAGAAGCCGAAAAAGAACTCGAAGAAGCAGCGCTGAGCCTGGGTGCCAGCCATTGGCAAGTGTTCACACGGGTGATTTTCCCAACGATATTGCCTGCGATGCTGACCGGCTTTGCGCTCGCGTTTGCGCGGGCGACCGGCGAATACGGCTCGGTGATTTTTATCGCTGGCAACATGCCGATGATTTCGGAAATCACACCGCTGTTCATGATTACCAAATTAGAACAATACGATTATGCCGGTGCCACTGCCATCGCGGTTGTGATGTTGTTGCTGTCGTTTGTCTTGCTGTTGTCGATTAATGCTTTGCAGGCATGGACGCGCAGCCGGCAAGGAGGAAAAGAATAATGAGCACCACCACTATTTCGTCAGCCTTACCGGTAGCAAACCAACGTCGTGCTGAACCCGCGATCACTCCGGCAGCGACGCTGGAACCTTTGTGGATACGCGTCACGCTGACCCTGATCGCATTCGCGTTTCTGACCTTGTTTTTATTTGTGCCGCTGACGGCGGTGTTTGCCGAAGCCTTGAAAAAAGGCTGGCAGGTGTATCTGGAAGCGATCGTCGAACCGGATGCTTTGTCGGCGATTAAATTGACGCTGATTGCGGCGGGCATTGCGGTGCCGCTGAACCTGATTTTCGGTGTTGCCGCCGCCTGGACGATTGCGAAATTTGAGTTCCGCGGCAAGAGCGTTTTACTGACGCTGATCGATTTACCGTTTTCAGTGTCGCCCGTGATTTCAGGCTTGGTGTATGTGTTGCTGTTCGGTGCGCAGGGCTGGTTTGGCGAATGGTTGCGCGATCACGATATCAAAATTCTGTTCGCGGTTCCCGGCATCGTACTGGCGACGATTTTTGTGACTTTTCCGTTTGTTGCGCGTGAGTTGATTCCATTAATGCAGGCGCAGGGCAGTGAGGAAGAAGAAGCCGCGCTGGTACTGGGCGCATCGGGCTGGCAAACCTTCTGGCATGTGACTTTGCCGAATATCAAATGGGGTTTGCTGTATGGCGTGATCCTGTGTAATGCGCGGGCGATGGGCGAATTCGGCGCGGTGTCAGTGGTGTCCGGCCACATTCGCGGCGAAACCAACACCATGCCTTTGCAGGTCGAAATTTTATATAACGAATACAACTTCGTTGCGGCGTTTGCGGTGGCCTCGTTGCTGACTTTGCTGGCCTTGCTGACACTGGCGTTAAAAACGATCGTTGAATGGCGCACCAATGAGAGTCGCGCCCCCATTTCTGAAGAATAAGCTGGAGCGAAAATCATGAGTATCGCCGTTAATCAATTAAATAAACGTTTTGGTCAATTTACTGCGCTGAATAATGTTTCGCTGGATTTTCCCGATGGCGAACTGACGGCCTTGTTAGGACCATCCGGCTGCGGCAAAACCACTTTGTTGCGCATCATCGCCGGTCTGGAATTTGCCGACAGCGGCCAGGTCTTGCTCGATGGTCAGGACGCGTCGCAACAGCATGTGCGTGATCGTCAGGTTGGCTTTGTGTTTCAGCACTATGCCTTGTTCAAGCACATGACGATATTTGAAAACATCGCATTTGGTTTGCGGGTGAAACCAAAAAATGTGCGTCCGTCGGAAGCGCAGATCAAAGAAAAAGTCACGAAACTGCTGGAACTGGTGCAGCTGGATTGGCTGGCAGACCGTTACCCACCGCAGTTGTCCGGAGGTCAGCGGCAGCGTATCGCGCTGGCACGTGCACTTGCCGTGGAGCCGCGCGTGCTGCTGCTGGATGAGCCTTTCGGCGCGCTCGATGCGAAGGTGCGTAAAGAGCTGCGCCGCTGGTTGCGCCGTCTGCATGATGAATTACATGTGACCAGTATTTTCGTCACGCATGATCAGGAAGAAGCACTCGAAGTTGCTGACAAGATCGTGTTGATGAATCAGGGTCAGGTCGAACAGGTCGGTGCGCCTGCTGAGGTGTATCAGCATCCGGCCACACCGTTTGTGTATGGATTTTTGGGTAACGTCAATCTGTTCCGTGGCCGTGTTCATGAAGGCATACTCGATGCAGGCGGTGTGCCGTTTGAAGCACCGGGTCATGCCGATACCAAAGATGCCTTCGGCACGGCCTATGTGCGTCCGCATGAATTCGAGATCGACCGCTACGCGCCGGGCGCCGAGGGGTTGGTTGTGCAATTGCGGCGCGTGCACAGCATAGGCCCGCTGGCGCAACTAGAAATGGAGCGTGATGATAACGGCGATCTGGTCGAAGCGATGATATCGAGCGAGCGTTATCTGCAATTACAACTGAAAGTCGGTGAGTCTCTGGTGGTCAAACCCAAGCGCTTGCACGTCTTTGTCGATAACAACTGACCGGAGATATACAATGAACTTTCAACAATTACGCTCGATCAGAGAAGCATCCCGACGTGGCTTTAATTTGACCGAAGTTGCCAATGTGCTGTTCACTTCGCAGCCAGGTGTCAGCCGCCAGATCCGCGAGCTGGAAGAAGAACTGGGCGTGGATATTTTTGAACGCAATGGCAAACGTCTGACCGGCCTGACCGAGCCTGGAAAAGGCATCCTGCCTATCATAGAACGTTTGCTGCTGGAAGCTGAAAATCTGCATCAGGCCGGCAGCGAATATTCGGATCAGACCAAAGGCACATTGGCGATTGCCACCACGCATACGCAGGCGCGCTATGTGTTGCCGAAAGTGGTGCAGCAATTCCGCCGGGCATTTCCGGAAGTACGCATCGCTTTGCAACAAAGCTCACCCGAACACATCGCCGAATGGGTGATGTCAGGCAAAGCCGATATCGGTATTGCGACTGAGGGCTTATCGCAATTCAAGGATCTGGTGTCGTTCCCATGCTACGAATGGAATCACGTGATCGTCGTGCCGGAAGGCCATCCTTTGTTGCGTAAAGAAACGCTGACGCTGGAAGATCTGGCAAATTATCCGTTGATCACGTATGACGTCGGTTTCACCGGCCGCGGTCATATTGATGCGGCTTTTGTCGATGCCGGTTTGCGCACCGACATCGTGCTGACCGCAATGGATTCTGACGTGATTCAGCAATATGTCGCGCTTGGCTTGGGTGTAGGTATTGTGGCGTCGATGGCGATAGAAACGAATCGTACCAATGGTTTGCGCACCGTCGCCGCCGATCATTTGTTCACGCCAAATGTGACCCGGCTGGCAGTGCGGCGCGGTGCGTATTTACGCACCTACACTTATGATTTTATCCGCCAGTTTGCGCCGGCACTGAGTAAGGAAGATATCCGTAAGGCAATTGCAGACGCTGACAATAACTGATTGACCGCAGAACGCTGCTTGCGCCGCCTGCATAAATACTGGCATTCACGTCTATCTGCGTGATGGCCGAAATACGCCGTGTACAATGGCCGCTTTTCCTGGCGGCTATTTTTTCGTCGCTATTTTTTGAATGAATCCGTATGCCTGCATTTGAACAAAAAATCTGTACCCGCGCTGTATTGGCCGAACGGGTTGCTGCATTACCCAAACCTGTGGTGATGACGAATGGCGTCTTTGATATTTTGCATCGTGGTCATGTGACCTATCTTGCTCAGGCCAGAGAACACGGCGCGTCGCTGGTGGTGGCACTGAATACGGATGCTTCGGTCAGACGTTTGGGCAAGGGTGATGACCGCCCGGTGAACACCTGTGCTGATCGCATGGCCGTGGTTGCGGCATTAGAAGCAGTCAGCCTGGTGGTGGATTTCGATGAAGATACCGCGTTAGAAGCGGTACTCAGCGCGCATCCGGATATCTATGTCAAAGGCGGCGATTACGATATGAGCGCGATTCCGGAAGGGCAGGCGGTACTGGCGTATGGCGGTCAGGTGGCAGCGATTGATTTTGAACACGATCGTTCCACCAGCAAGTTGCTGGCGAAAGTCCGGGCGCAGACCTGATATCGGCGTCCGGCTTTCTGCAATGCCGGACACAGTTTTTCTAAGGTCAGGCGCCGCCGGCAAATCCGTTCTGGCGCCAGGCTTCGTAAATGACGACCGCCACGGTATTCGACAGATTCAGGCTGCGATTGTCTGGCCGCATCGGCAAGCGTATGCGTTGACTGAGCGGAAAAGATTCACGCAATTCGGTCGCAAGTCCGCGGGTTTCTGCGCCAAAGACGAAATAATCGCCGGGGTGAAAGGCGACGCTGGAAAATGCCGTCGAGCCATGCGTGGTCATCGCAAACATTCTTTGTGCGTCCGGTTGTTCACTCGCCAGAAACGCTTCCCAGTTCTTATGCACTTTCATCGTCGCATAATCGTGATAATCAAGACCAGCGCGTTTCATCTTGCTGTCGTCAAGTGGAAAACCAAGCGGTTCTATCAGGTGCAACTGGGCTCCGGTGTTTGCACATAAGCGGATGATGTTGCCGGTATTCGGCGGAATTTCAGGTTCTACGAGGACGACGTGAAACAAGGCGTTTCCTTAATAAGTATGATGTGGAGTGCGGGCAAAAACATAGTTGCTGACTTTGCGTGCGCCAAAACGTTTCAGCATTGTAGCGATTTCGTGAAGGGTCATGCCAGTGGTGATGACATCATCCACGATACCGATATGCTTGCCTTTGATGGCCAGCAACAGATGATCATCGGGCACGAAGGCGTTTTTCACATTGCGCATCCGTGCATCGGGCGCCAGGCTGCTTTGTTTGGCGGTTTCCCGGGTTTTGTGCAATGCCTGTGGATGCAAGGGGATGCCCAGATGTTGCGCCAGTGGTCTGGCTATCTCCAGTG
Organism: Undibacterium sp. 14-3-2; assembly: GCF_016595265.1. Lineage (NCBI taxonomy): Bacteria > Pseudomonadati > Pseudomonadota > Betaproteobacteria > Burkholderiales > Oxalobacteraceae > Undibacterium > Undibacterium sp. 14-3-2. The sequence goes on along the minus strand of NZ_JAENGS010000003.1, from coordinate 173,435 downwards.
CCTGATTGAATCCACGTTCTGTCAGCCGGTTTTGGCTTAATGGCACGACGCAGAGAAAATCGGGCAAATCCTGATGCTGCTGGCGCAGAATGGCATCGCGCAACATTGCGGCAAACACCGGGGCGAGCGCCAGATGATGGCCGAATTTTAATGACAGCACCAGACGGTCTTGCGGTGCTTCGTAATCGCAGGCAACGATCGTGCTGTCGAAGGCTGGTGGATTTTGCAGGCAGTCGCCACAACGCGGCGTATTGGCGCCCGGCGGCATGCTCAAACCGCACTGTTCACAACGACAGATGTCGCGCGGAAAATAGGTGATCAGACACTGTTCGCAAATGACATCCGGATTCTGGGCATGGCATAAGGCACAACTGCACGGCAGCAGTTGCGTCAACGAAGCTTGCCAGCTTTTATGCAATATTTGCCGTAAGTGCGTCATCTGTTTGTGCCGTCATGCAGCGGCCGTAATCACAAGCGTGTAAACTCCCGCATTATCTCATCCAAACAGACGCCAAGATCGTTTTCCTTATGCTCAGTGCACCTATCGACACAAGGCTGGTTCGTCAGCTTTTTTCCCATCCGGCAAAAGTTGCCGGTTCTGATTTTTTACGTCGGGAGATTGCCGGGCGTATGCGGGAAAAGCTGGAACTCGTGCGGATTACACCCGCGCAGATACTCGATGCAGGTTGTGGAACCGGTGCCGATGTCGCTGAGTTTCAACGCATGTATGCCGGAGCGCAAGTGCTGGCGCTGGATGCCGCACCGGCGATGCTGACAGAAATTCAGGAGCAACAACGGGCAGCGATGAGTGCGGTTGGTCGTTTGTTTGCAAAATGGACACCGGTCGCCTTACGTGGCGAGCAGGGCGCCAATCTGATTTGTGGTGACTTTGCCAAATTGCCTTTGCCATCGCAGTCACTCGATCTGATCTGGTCGAATCTGGCCTTGCACTGGCATCCTCAACCCGATCTGGTGTTCGCAGAATGGCGCCGGGTCTTACGCACCGATGGTTTGCTGATGTTTTCATGCTTCGGGCCGGATACTCTGAAAGAATTACGCCAGGCTTATGCGGATGTCGACGAATTTCCACATACTTTGCCGTTTGTGGATATGCATGATTTCGGCGACATGCTGGTGAATGCCGGTTTTTCTACGCCCGTCATGGACATGGAGAAAATCACGCTGACGTATCAGGATACAGAAAAGTTGCTGGCCGACGTGCGGGCGCTTGGCGGCAATCCGCTGCTGAGCCGTCGTCAGGGGCTGAGCGGAAAACATGCGCATCAGGCAATGCTCAAGGCGTTGGAGCAGCAACGCGCTGCCGATGGCCGTATTGCCTTGAGTTTTGAGGTGGTTTACGGGCATGCTTTCAAGCCAGTCAACAAGAAAACGGCTGTAGGCGAATCCATCGTCCGCTTCGATTTGCCAAAAAAACGACCTTAATTTTGTTTGATCTGGATTAAAGAAGCATCTTAAAGTGATAAGCAAGCGCTATTATTCGTTGTTTCATTTGCGCCAGATCATTGATTTCTTGTTTGTATTCTGCTTGATATCCTTTTAAGTTACACCTTATACTCACGACGTTGTAGAAGTTGCCAGCACGCACTTTGTAACAATATTCCGCGTCCTGGTACGACAAATTCATAAGAATTCTAAACGGGGTTTTGGGGATATCATGAAACATGGAAAGCGATTAAAGTCGTTCATGCTGGGTGCCTCGCTCCTGGCGGCAGAACTGCCCGCGTGGGCAGTGGTCGACAGCCAGGGTGGACCGGCAGTGCGCCAGTTAAATTTACAAACACCTGTCACACAAATAGCGGAACAAATTTACTCGATACATAACCTGATGCTGGTTATCTGTCTGGTCATTTTTGTTGCCGTCTTCGGAGTCATGTTTTACTCCATCCTGAAACACAGGAAATCTCTCGGCCATAAGGCAGCCTCTTTTCACGAGAGTACGACAGTCGAAATTGCATGGACTGTGGTGCCTTTTCTGATCGTGATCGGTATGGCTCTGCCAGCGACCAAAACAGTCGTGGCGATGAAAGATACCTCGAACGCTGATATCACGATTAAAGCCACAGGTATGCAGTGGAAATGGGGTTATGACTACCTCAAAGGTGAAGGCGAAGGCATTTCTTTCTTATCGACCTTGTCCACACCCCGCACCCAGGTTGGCTCTCCCGGCGTCGCGCCGACCGAAGCCCGTGGTGATAATTATCTGCTTGAAGTTGATAATCAGGTCGTCGTCCCCGTGAATAAAAAAGTACGCATTATCACCACTGCCAACGACGTGATTCACTCCTGGACGATTCCGGCTTTCGGTGTGAAGCAGGATGCGATTCCCGGCTTCGTCCGCGATACCTGGTTCAAAGCAGAAAAAATCGGTGTCTATCGCGGTCAGTGTGTGGAGCTGTGCGGTAAAGAACATGCGTTTATGCCTATCGTCGTGAATGTGGTTTCTGACGACGACTATAAAAAATGGGTCGATACCAAGAAAAAAGAAATGGCCGCCAAAGCGGATGACCCGAATAAAGTCTGGACGGTCGATGAGTTGAAACAGCGTGGTGAGAAAGTCTATGCAGCTAACTGTGTTGCCTGCCATCAGGCGAGCGGCAAAGGTGTTCCGGGTGCCTTCCCTGCATTAGAGGGGTCGCTGATTGTCAATGGTGCCAAAGCGGGTCAGGTTGGTATTTTGTTGAACGGCAAAAATGCGATGCCATCGTGGAAATCCACTTTGTCCGACACGGAAATCGCCGCCGTCATCACCTATACCCGTAACAGCTGGTCTAATAAAGCCGCTGAAAATATCGTCCAACCAGCTGAAGTTCTGGCTGCGCGTAAGTAAACGTACTAAACGTACCGGAAACAGGAGACAAGATGAGCACCACAACTGTTGATCACGCTCACGATCATTCGCACGACCACGCGCACGACCATCCTCATGGTTTCCGCCGCTGGTTGTTTGCCACCAATCATAAAGATATCGGTAGTCTGTATTTATGGTTTGCATTCACGATGCTGTTATCAGGCGGCGTTCTCGCCCTGATTATCCGCGCTGAGTTATTTCAGCCCGGGCTGCAACTGGTGCAACCGGAATTCTTTAACCAATTGACGACCATGCATGGTCTGATCATGGTGTTCGGCGCCATCATGCCGGCCTTCGTTGGTTTCGCCAACTGGATGATTCCGCTGCAAATCGGCGCATCCGATATGGCGTTTGCGCGGATGAATAACTTCTCATTCTGGCTGATGCCACCCGCCGCGATTCTGCTGGTGTCGTCATTCTGGGTGCCGGGTGGTGCAACCGCAGCAGGCTGGACGCTGTATGCACCGCTGTCGACACAAATGGGACCTGGTATGGACATGGCGATTTTCGCCGTGCATATCATGGGCGCATCCTCCATCATGGGTTCGATCAACATCATCACTACGATTCTGAACATGCGCGCTCCAGGCATGACGCTGATGAAAATGCCGATGTTCTGCTGGACCTGGTTAATTACTGCTTACCTGCTGATCGCGGTGATGCCGGTATTGGCTGGTGCGATCACCATGACCCTGACTGACCGTCATTTCGGCACGTCCTTCTTCAACGCTGCCGGTGGCGGTGACCCTGTGATGTATCAACACATTTTCTGGTTCTTCGGACATCCAGAGGTGTACATCATGATTTTGCCTGCTTTCGGTATTATTTCCCAGATCGTGCCTGCGTTTGCGCGCAAGCCTTTGTTCGGCTATGCATCGATGGTGTATGCGACTGCATCCATCGCGATTCTGTCGTTTATCGTCTGGGCGCATCACATGTTTACAACCGGTATGCCAGTGACGGCGCAGTTGTTCTTCATGTATGCCACCATGCTGATCTCGGTTCCTACCGGTGTGAAAGTATTTAACTGGGTGGCAACGATGTGGAAGGGATCGATGACATTTGAAACACCGATGTTGTTTGCGGTTGGTTTCATTTTCGTCTTTACCATCGGCGGTTTCACCGGTCTGATACTGGCGGTGACGCCGATTGATATTCAGTTGCAGGATACTTACTACGTGGTCGCGCATTTCCATTATGTGCTGGTCGCTGGTTCGCTGTTTGCCTTATTCGCGGGTTACTACTACTGGAGCCCGAAATGGACAGGCTTCATGTACAACGAAACCCGCGGTCAGATTCATTTCTGGCTGTCGCTGATCACTTTTAACATCACCTTCTTCCCTATGCATTTCCTGGGGCTGGCCGGGATGCCACGCCGTTATGCTGATTATCCGGCGCAATTTACTGACTGGAATACGGTCGCTTCGGTCGGTGCGTTTGGTTTCGGTCTGATGCAGGTGTATTTCATTCTGGCGGTCGTGATTCCTTCGATCAGAGGTGGAAAAGCTGCGCCAGCAAAACCATGGGAAGGCGCAGAAGGGCTGGAGTGGACAGTACCAAGTCCGGCACCGTTCCACACCTTCGAAGAGCCTCCTGTCGTTAAATAATGAATAAAGGCAGAGGTGCCGGATAATTTTCCGGTACCTCTGAATAAAAATGAAAAACGACAACAAACCTAACAATTTACGAACTGCACTAATCCTGCTTTCTGTCGCGTTGATATTTTTTATCGGCGTGTTTGTCAAACAGGGCTTATTGCGGTGAAGTGGAATACCTGATGTCCGGATCTGACGAAAACACGAAGACTGAAGCCCATCAGCTGAATGCCAGAATGTTTGGCAAGCTGCTGTTGATCGCGGTCATGATGTTTGGTTTTGGCTATGCATTGGTACCGATTTACAAACAGATTTGTGAGTTGACCGGTGTGAATATCCTGACGCCAAAAGATATTTCGTTAAAGGAAGTAAGCAATTCTCAAATCGACAAAACGCGTGAAATTACTGTGGAGTTTGATGCGAACACGCAAGGGCCATGGCGTTTCCGCCCTACGGTTTCCAGCATCAAGGTGCATCCCGGTGAAATGGCGCAAGTTGTTTATGAGGTGGTGAACAAACAGTCTTACAAGATGGATGCGCAGGCGATACCGAGCTATGCACCGCAGCAGGCAAGTAATTACTTCAAAAAGATGGAGTGTTTTTGTTTTCAACAGCAGACGCTGAATGCGAACGAGGCACGGCAAATGCCAGTGGTGTTTTACATCGATCCGGCATTACCGAAAGATGTGAAAACCATCACCTTGTCATATACGTTTTTTGAAGTCGGTGGCAAGAGCAAGGTAGCAAGTTCTGGCACACAAGGAAAAACATGAGTGATCTGAAGCAGGCGACGCAACGTAAGGTATCGTTTCTGGCGACGATGAAAGCGGTGTTCTGGTCATTTTTGGGTATCCGTAAGAAAAATGATTACGAGCAGGACGCCGCGCATCTGAATCCGGTGCATGTGATCATCGCGGGCGTCATCGGCGCCCTGATCTTCATTTTTGTGCTGGTGCTGGTCGTCAAGTCTGTCGTCGCAAAATAATAATTCGAGTAGTACATTCAAATGTATCGGGAGATGGAAATGAGTACTTCAAACGCGAAAGCCCCTTATTACTTCGTGCCTGGACCGTCAAAGTGGCCGGTGCTGGCGGGAGCCTCCTTGTTGCTGACCATGATAGGCGCCTCTGCCTGGGTGAATGCAGTGAGCTGGGGCTCTTATGTCAACTTTGCTGGTATTTTTCTGACGCTGGTAGTGTTGTATAACTGGTTTGGCGATGCGATTGCAGAATCCGAAAGCGGCAAATACAGCGCCCGGATTGATGTCTCTTACCGCTGGAGCATGAGCTGGTTCATTTTTTCCGAGGTGATGTTCTTTGCCGCTTTTTTCGGCGCCTTGTTTTATGCCCGCAGTATTTCCATGCCATGGCTGGCAGATCTGGATCACAAAGTCTTATGGCCGGATTTCGCAGCGCAGTGGGGTAATGCTGGCCCTGCCGGCACGGTTGAAGCGTTTAAAACGATGGGACCATTTCCTATCCCGACGATTAACACCGCATTGCTGCTGACATCTGGCGTGACGCTGACGATTTCGCATCATGCCTTGCGTGCAGGCCACCGTGGCACCACGGCTTTCTGGCTGGCGGCAACCGTCTTGCTGGGTGCGGTGTTCATGGGCTTCCAGGTCTACGAATACATGCATGCTTACAGCGAACTGAACCTGAAACTGACCTCGGGTATTTATGGTTCGACTTTCTTCATGCTGACCGGATTCCACGGTTTCCATGTGACGATGGGTGCGATCATGTTGTCGGTGGTTTTGTACCGTGTTCTGAAGGGGCACTTCACACCAGAGCAGCATTTCGCTTTTGAAGGCGCAGCGTGGTACTGGCACTTTGTTGACGTGGTCTGGCTGGGCTTGTATGTCGTTGTCTACTGGCTCTGATTCGCGCAGCAGACTGAGCTGATTCGTTTTCAAATAAAAAAGCCGCACATGTGTTGCGGCTTTTTATTATCGCTAAAGATGTTGGTGACTTATCTGATGCCGGTAGGCTGAATCAACCCGAAATGATTGGCCAGTAATATCAGGATAAACAAACTGATGGAAAAGCCGACTCGGAAAGCGAGTGCTTTGACAGTGCGGTTGCTGCGCCCTTTGTCCTTCATCAGATAAACTAATGCCGATCCCATGCTGAAGATGATGAGAAAAAAAGCAATGGCGACGAGAATTTTCATACTGACTCTTTGACAAAGCGTTATGCTGGGGTGACCGATTTCTTATTGTTAGGACTTCCGCAAAACTGCCCCAGCGGTGTTATGGCTCCTGGTCGTACTATTCGTACTGTCTTCGTCGCCATGCCTTGCTGGAACAATTTTGCGTAAGTCCCATTGTAATGCTTTTTATGCCTATTTCTTTCCGTTTCAGACTATTACCTTTCCTCGCGACCATTGCTGTCGTTGTCGTGGGGCTGAATCTGGGCATGTGGCAAAGCCGGCGTGCTGCGGAAAAAGAAGCGATTGCCGCAAAGATGGCGGAACGTATGCACAGCCCTGCCACGCAATGGCGCAGCGACACACCGGAAGAACAATTACAGCCTTTCAGTAAGGTGACGTTGCGCGGGCAGTTTCTCGATACCTGGCCTATGTATCTGGATAATCGCCCCATGCAAGGCCGGGCGGGACTGTATGTATTGATGCCATTTAAGCTTGAGGGTAGTCGCCGCCATATTCTGGTTGCACGTGGTTGGCAAGCCCGAAACCCGCAGGACAGAACCGTGTTGCCGCGCTTGTTCACACCTTCAGGTACGATAGAAATTCAAGGCATTGTCAAAGAGCATCTTGATCGTGTCATGCAACTGGGGCAGCCTGAGCCGTTTAAACCTAGCGCAATTTTGCAAAATCTGGAGATCAACAGCCTCGCGGCTGAAACCGGGTTACAGTTTTACCCTTTGATCGTCGAGCAGACGTCGCTAACCGAAGACCATCTGCAACGCGATTGGCCAGCGCCTTCGCTGGGTATCGATAAACACAAAGGATATGCATTTCAGTGGTATGCCTTGTCATTAATGGCAGGGATTTTTTTTGTAGTGACAGGAATACGTCGTGGAAAAAACGCAGAATCAAAAAACTAAAGGACGCTGGAAATTATTCATCGTGCTGGCCGTCTGTGCCGCACCGATGATAGCGTCTTACCTCGCTTACTACGTGATCAAGCCAGAAGGCAGAACCAATTACGGCACGATACTCGATCCGCGCCTGTACCCCATGCCAGAGTTACATGCGCGCTTGCTGGGCGCGGGCGATGCCAACGATACAAACAATGCGGACAAGCAAAATGGCTTGATGGCGTATCGTGGTAAATGGATCATGCTGACGATAGACAGCGGTTCCTGCGATGCCGCATGTCAGAAAAAGCTGTATGACTTGCGCCAACTGAGGCTTGCGCAGGGTAAGGAAATGGACAGAATCGAACGGGTCTGGGCAGTTGTCGATGAGCAACCTGTCGATACCTTATTACTACGCGAATACGACGGCATGCATGTGCTGAAAGCCGATGCAGACGCGCTCAAAAAATGGTTGCCGACAGAAGATGGAAGCCAGATCAGCGAACACATTTATATGATCGATCCATTGGGGAATCTGATGATGCGCTTCCCGAAAAATGCCGATCCGAATAAGATAAAAAAAGATATCAGCAAGCTGTTGCGTGCATCTGCGATCGGGTGATGCATGTTTTTACAACTCGCTCTGATAGGTTTGTGTGTCGCGGTTTTGCCCTTGTCTGTCGTACTTTGGTCGCGGGACACCGACAAACACCGCAAGCTGATTGCGGTTACCGTGGCGCTGACGTTTGAACTGATTATGTTCGGTGCTTTTACCCGCTTGACCGATTCCGGTCTCGGCTGTCCTGACTGGCCCGGTTGCTACGGTCAGGCGAATCCTTTGCAATCGCATGCCGATATCCGTGCCGCAGAGGCGGCGATGCCGCATGGCCCGGTGACACTGCAAAAAGCCTGGATAGAAATGATTCACCGTTATCTGGCGATGAGTGTCGGCGTACTGATCATCGCCCAGGTTTATCTTGCGTGGCGGCGACGCAATGCCACAGGCATCTCTCCTTGGTTGGCCAGCTTTTTGTTGGCATTTGTTTGTCTGCAGGGCGCTTTCGGCGCGTGGACGGTCACACTCAAATTGCAACCCGTCATCGTGACTACGCATCTGCTACTGGGGATGGGCTTACTGGCGCTACTATCGGCATCGCTCGAGCAGCATAGTCAGGCGCATGTCATTCAGACGGCGCAGGTATCCGGCTTGCGCTGGCCTGCGACTATTGCCTTAGTCTTACTCTTCATACAAATTGCATTGGGTGGCTGGGTTAGTACCAACTATGCAGCATTGGCTTGCTACGATTATCCATTGTGTAACGGTGCGGTGGTACCGACAATGGATTTTGAACACGGGTTCAGTTTGTGGCGGCAACTGGGGCAGACTGTGAGCGGCGATTATTTACCATTTACGGCCTTGGTTGCCATTCATTGGGTACACCGCAATTTCGCCCTGCTGGTCGCGGTTGTGGTTGCCGTGGTTGCGTGGCGCGCCATGCACTTACCCGGATTCGAACGTCTGGGTCGTCAACTCATGCTGGCGATTGCAGCGCAATTCCTGATCGGGGTTTCGACCGTCTTTTTTTCCTGGCCTTTGTTGCTGGCGGTATTACATAACGGTGGGGCGGCCACCTTAGTGCTGCTGCTGACCATGTTAAACTACCGGGTCAGGCAGACGAAACTGATTGCCACACACTAATTGATATGACGACAATAAGCCTGACCTCTAACCGTTTTGCTCAATACTGGGCGCTGACCAAACCGCGCGTGACGCAACTGGCGGTGTTTTGTGCCGTCATCGGCATGTTTCTGGCCACGCCCGATTTACCCGACTGGCGTGTCGTGGTGGCCGCAACCATAGGCATCTGGCTGTTGGCGGGTGCCGCTTTTGCGGTGAATTGCCTGGTCGAGCGCGAGATCGATTCGCGTATGGCGCGTACCGCAAGGCGCGCCACAGCCGCCGGTGAAATCAGTGCATCCCAGACCTTATTGTTTTCAGGCGTGATCGGTGGTGCTGGTATGTGGGTGCTGTATACGCTGGTGAATCCGCTGACGATGTGGCTCACGTTTACGACTTTTGTCGGTTATGCCGTGGTGTACACCATTATTCTGAAGCCAGCGACGCCGCAGAATATTGTGATTGGCGGTTTGTCTGGCGCGATGCCACCGGCACTCGGCTGGGCAGCGGTAGCAAACGATGTTCCTATGCAAGCGTGGTTGCTGGTGATGATTATTTTTGTCTGGACGCCGCCGCATTTCTGGGCGCTGGCGATGTACCGGCGCGATGACTATGCGCGCTCAGGTCTGCCTATGCTGCCGATTACGCATGGCCCTGAATTTACCCGTTTCCATATCTGGCTATATACCATCGCCTTGTTTGCGACGACGATGCTGCCGTATGCCGTGCAGATGAGCGGCCTGATTTATCTTGTCAGTGCCGTCATTCTCGGGGCGATTTTCCTCTGGTACGCATGGCGGATTTATCGCAATTACAACGATATTCTCGCCCGCAAAACATTCGCTTATTCGATCATTTACCTGTCGCTGCTATTTGCTGCGCTGCTGGTTGATCACTACATACGACTATGAACTTACTCAAAAAATTATTCGCTTGCGCTCTGATTGCAGGGCTGGCGGCTTGCGGCAAACCCGGAGAAAAATTTAATAATACCGACCTCACCGGGCTCGATTATGCGCAGGATTTTTCCCTCACCGATCACAATGGCAAAGCCCGTACGCTGAAGGATTTTCGCGGCAAGCTGGTGGTCATGTTCTTCGGTTACACCCAATGTCCTGATGTCTGCCCGACCACGATGGTGGAAATGGCGAACGTGATGCAAAAAATGGGGCCGCAGGCAGATAAGGTGCAAGTCTTGTTCGTCACGATCGATCCAGAACGTGATACGCAGGCATTGATGGCGGCGTATGTGCCGAACTTTGATCCGCGTTTCCTCGGTTTGTATGGCGATGCCGCCGCGACGGCAAAAGTGGCAAAAGACTTCAAAGTGTATTACCAGAAAGTGGACGGAAAAACGCCGACCAGTTACACCATGGATCACACGGCGGGCAGCTATGTCTTTGACACCGAAGGCCGCCTGCGTTTATTCCTGCGTCATGGTCAGGGTGCAGAACCTATCGTTCACGATTTAAAGCTGTTACTGAAGTAATTTTTCTGAACAGCCTGGTGCGGGCATATAAAACGGCCTGCTGAGCCTTAAATATACTGGGGGGAGTATATTTAAACGCCCATTGTTTTCAAGGAGATCAGGTGCAGAATCACAGATACTCCCCTTATTTATCGGTTTTCAGGGAATAAACAATAAAAAAAAGGCACTCCGCAGAGTGCCTTTTTTCATGTGCGGTGTGATCAGGAAAAGCTGACCAGCGCACCTTTCATTTTTTTCAGCGCCGCACTTTCAATCTGACGGATGCGTTCGGCTGAAACACCGTATTCATCTGCCAGTTCGTGCAGCGTCGCACCAGAGCCATCGTCATTTTTCAACCAGCGCGATTCGATAATGTGACGTGAACGCGCATCCAGTTTTGATAACGCTGATTCCAGCCCTTCGCTTTGCAAACGATCGTATTGGCGTGATTCCAGTACCTGCGTAGGCTCTTCTGATTCTGTTTTTAGATAAGCGATAGGTGCGAATTTATCGTCATCATCATCAGTAGGTGCATCCAGCGCGATATCGCGACCAGACAGACGCATTTCCATTTCGATCACTTCTTCGCGTTTCACATCGAGGGTCTTCGCCAGCGCATCAATTTGCTTAGGCGACATGGTTTCCAGACCTTCTTTGTGGCTGCGCAGATTGAAAAACAGTTTGCGTTGCGCTTTGGTCGTCGCGACTTTGACTAAACGCCAGTTTTTCAGAATGTACTCGTGCATTTCGGCTTTAATCCAGTGCATCGCATACGACACCAGACGCACGCCCTGATCAGGGTCAAAGCGTTTAACCGCCTTCATCAGGCCGATATTGCCTTCCTGGATCAGATCGGCGTGTGGCAAGCCATAGCCGAGGTAACCACGGGCAATGGATACAACCAGACGCAGATGCGACATCACCATCTGTTGCGCAGCGGACAGGTCATTATTGTCACGCAGGCGGGTCGCCAGATCGATTTCTTCTTCATGCGTCAGCATAGGCAGGCGATTGACCGCAGAAATATAAGCGTCAATATTGCCCAACGTACCTGTAAAGCCGAGCGCCAGCGCTGTGCTGTCTGATGCTGGAATAAGTTGTCTTGAAGTCATTGTGTTGTTCCTCTCAATTACTGCAGTCCGAGCAAAAAAATAACTCTGAACAAACGTACTATTTCCTAATATTAGCACTCTCTTGAGAAGAGTGCTAATTCTCGTGAAAATGATGATTTCATCAAGATGAGGTCAGAGGTAAAAGCGGGTATTCCAGACCCTCGCCGAGTATTGTTGCCAGTGGTCGCCACTGGTAACTATGCAGAAATTTCTGGAATCAGCTTTCTTACTCTGCTTTAAACAGGCGGTTAGAGCAGCGATTTTTGGGAAAGTTGCAAATCATTATGTATCAGTTTGTTCGCGCCAGTTGACGGCGGACGGACAGATAAGCGCCAGCCAACCCCAGTAACATGCTGACACCCAGCAACATCAGACTGGGTAATATGCCCAGCGGTACCAGACGGAATTCGGAGGCATACAGTTTGGCAAACTCCGCAATGGCCTGATTCAATGGCTGCAGAGAGGCCGCAATGGCAGCCAGCGCCAGGCTTCCCGCCAGGAGACCCAGCAGCGCGCCGGTGTAATAGTAGGGGCGATGAATGAAGCTGTTGGTCGCACCTAACAAACGGGTAACGGAAATCTCAGCCTGATGCGAAATCACTTGCAGACGGGTCGCGTTAAACACGACCACAATCACGACTACACCCAGTGTCGTTGCCAGAAACAGCAAACCTATCTGCAATATCTGCACAAGTGCCGCCAGTCGCTTGACCCAGGCTGAGTCAACCTGAACCACCTCAACATCGGGCAAGGCCTGCAGTTGTTCGACCAGTTTATCGAGTTTTGCTGCATCATTATTCGACAGCGAAAGCACGTAAGCATCCGGCAGGGGATTGCCGCCCAGTGTTGATAGCACTTCTGCGAGGCTGGACGCATCCTGCATCGCCGCCAGTGCTTTTTCTTTTGGTGTAAAGCTCAGTTTGCCGCTGATATTACTGTCTTTCAGCAGACGCTTGATTGGTACTGACAATGCAGTTGCATTTTCACGCGCGGTGTCGGTCGTCAGAAATATACTGATTTCCGGTTCTATCGATAACTGTGAAGAGATAGGACGGATATTTTCAATCAGCGTGAGTCCGGCAATCGGCAGCGCCAGCGCGATGGCGACCACCAGCACATTGAAGATGAAATTTCCGGTACCGGCGCGCAAGTGGGTGAATGCGCTTTTCAGTGCAAACAGATGTTCACGAAACCAGATGGTCATAGGGATTTCCTTGAAGGCGTAATAGCAGACGGAAGTCAGGCGGCAGCGCCTGTTGTCCATGAATCCGAGATTTGTCCATTGCTCAGATAGATCACGCGGTCGGCCTGATCTAAGAATTGCTCATCGTGACTGGATATGATGCAAGTGACGCCCGCACTCTGAAACGCTTTCAACGCGCTCAGCACTTTGTTGGCATTGTCTCTGTCCAGAAAAGCGGTGGGTTCGTCTGCCAGAATGATTTTAGGGCGATTCACGATGGCGCGCGCAATCGCAACACGCTGCTGTTCACCACCGGAAAGCTCCAGCGGCAAGGCATTGGCTTTATCCAGCAATCCGACTTTTTCCAGTGCGACGCAGGCACGCGATTCTGCTTCATTCGAAGTAGCGCCGGTCACAATCAGCGGCAGCATGACGTTGTCGAGAACGCTGCGGTCGGTCAGTAATTTCTGATCCTGCAAAATTAATCCGAGCTTACGGCGCAAATACGGCAGGCTGCCGGTTTTGAGTTTGCTGACATCCTGACCATTGACGATGACATGGCCGCTGGTCGGCTTTTCTATGCCAGCGATCATTTTTAATAAAGTCGATTTTCCTGCACCAGAGGGGCCCGCCAGAAAAATGAGTTCTCCATCCTGTATGGTCAGAGAGATATCGCGCAAAGCGTAGGCATCACGCGAATATTGTTTAGTGACGTTATCGAATTCGATCATGATCGTTGCACTGACTGTCTGTGATTTTAATTAAACAAGGCGTCGACGAATTCCTGCGCGTTGAATGGTTGCAGATCCTCGATCTGCTCACCGATGCCGATGAAATAGACTGGTATCGGGCGGGTTTTCGCAATCGCTGCCAGAACGCCGCCTTTTGCTGTGCCATCTAATTTTGTAATGATCAAACCGGTCAGTTGCAATGCATCGTCAAACGCCCTGACTTGTGCCAGCGCGTTTTGTCCGGTGTTGCCATCAATGATCAGCAGCACTTCCTGCGGTGCGCCTTCCATGCCTTTGGCAATCACACGTTTGATCTTTTTCAGTTCTTCCATCAGATGCAATTGAGTCGGCAAACGCCCTGCGGTATCGACCATCACCACATCTGTGCCGCGTGCACGTGCGGATGCAACAGCGTCAAACGCCACCGCTGCCGGATCGCCGGATTCCTGCGAAATCACCGTCACATCATTGCGCTCGCCCCAGACCGATAATTGCTCGCGCGCTGCAGCACGGAAAGTATCGCCAGCCGCCAGCAATACAGACTGATGGTGAACCTGCATGTGCTTCGCGAGCTTGCCGATGGTGGTGGTTTTTCCTGCGCCATTGACGCCTGCAATCATCATGACCAGAGGTTGATGACGACCCAGTTCCAGCGGTTTTTGCAAAGGTGTGAGCAATTCCAGCAACAACGTTTTGAGCGCGGCTTTGACTTGTTCTGCTTCGGTTAATTTTTCTTCTTTGACTTTCTTTTTCAGCGTATCGAGCAAAAACAGCGTCGCTTCGACGCCCGCGTCGGATGTCAATAAAGCCGCTTCGAGTTCGTCATATAGCTCATCATCAATACGCGCGCCGATAAACAGCGTGGTCAGATTCGACGAGGTCTTGGCCAGACCAGCTTTCAGACGGCTCAGCCATGAACGCTTTTGTTCAGGTTGTGGCGCGGGCGCTGATACCGTTTCTACGGCTGCTGTTACTGGCGCCGCCGCAGCGAGCGGTTGTATTGCTGGTTCGGCAATTGTCTGCGGCAGCTCGGCAGGCGTAGTCGGTATTGCCGCAGAAGCAGGCGTAGCAACGACTTCAGGCGTTACTACCGGTTCTTCTTTGGGTTTTCTTTTGAAAAAACTAAACATCGGATGATTTTGTCGGAGAGGGGAAGCTGCAAACTGCTGACCCAAGTATTAGAATGCAGCCATTCTAACAGACCGCGCCGGGTAATTTGACTTACCAGTGTCATTCAACTAATGAAAACCAAGACTAAAAAACCCGTATCTCCTCAAAGAGTCGCCCATCAGGTGCGAATCATCGGCGGCCAGTGGAAGCGCAGCTTGTTAAGCGTGATTGAGGCCGATGGCCTGAGACCAACGCCAGACCGTGTCCGTGAAACGACATTTAACTGGCTGAACCATCTTTTTAACGCGAATTGGGCGCAAGTCAGTTGTCTGGACTTATTTGCCGGTAGCGGTGCACTGGGATTTGAAGCAGCCAGCCGTGGCGCGCGTCTGGTCACGATGGTGGAGTCACATACGCCGGCGTTCAAGCAGCTCGAACAGGTTAAAGCTAAACTCGAAGCGCATCAGTGCCAGTTGCTCAGGGGCGATGCCGGTAAAGTGATCACGAGCGCTGCGGCCGAAGGGAAAAAATTTGACCTGATCTTGCTGGACCCGCCTTTCGGACAAGGCTGGCTGGCAAAAATTTTGCCTGTTTGCCGCGAAGCGCTGAACAATAATGGGTATGTTTATGTCGAAGCAGAATTCCCGCTCGACGAGCAAAGTAGTGAGCCGGATATGCTGGAATTGCTGAGCGGATGGCAGGTGATACGGGCGGATAAAGCCGGAAGTGTGTATTTCCATATTCTGCAACGCAACATTTTGCAGCATAATGCGCACGAAAATCAGGCATAATGCCAGATCAATTTAGTGCATATCATTATGCAAACAGCGCAAATAGCGAAAATAAGGAGTCAAGATGGTCACAGCCGTTTATCCGGGAACATTTGATCCGCTGACCCGCGGTCACGAAGATCTGGTGCGTCGCGCCTCAGGTCTTTTTGATACTTTGGTGGTTGGTGTTGCCGACAGTAAAAATAAACGGCCATTTTTCTCTCTGGAAGAGCGCCTGAGCATTGCGAATGAAGTGTTGGGACATTATCCGAATGTGCGGGTGGAGAGTTTTTCTGGCTTGCTCAAGGATTTCGTCAGGAAAAATGATGCGCGCGTGATCGTGCGTGGTCTGCGGGCCGTGTCGGATTTTGAGTATGAGTTTCAGATGGCAGGGATGAACCGTTATCTGTTGCCGGATGTGGAAACGCTGTTTCTGACGCCATCTGACCAGTATCAGTTTATCTCAGGCACGATCGTGCGTGAAATCGCGATGTTTGGCGGTGATGTATCCAAGTTCGTTTTCCCTTCGGTTGATCGTTGGCTCAAGCAGAAGGTTGACGCGCTGAACGAAAGTAAATAAAGCGTTACTGCCATGCCGCAGATGCGCAGATGAAATGAAAGTGAAGTAAGTATGGCCCTGATGATTACCGACGATTGCATTAACTGCGACGTGTGTGAACCCGAATGCCCGAATGACGCGATTTTTATGGGGCCGGAGATTTATGAAATCGACCCGCATAAATGTACGGAATGTGTTGGTCACTACAAAGAACCGCAATGCAAGCAGGTTTGTCCGGTGAACTGCATTCCATTCAATCCTGAATGGCGTGAGACGCCAGCGCAGTTGCAGGCGAAATACGAACATTTACAAGCGGCACAAGTTAAATAATTTCGTTGCCGCTGCCGGTTATTCGCAACGCACCTGATTTCTGCCTGAGCGTTTAGCATCATATAAGGCGCGGTCGGCGCGAGAGATCATTTCTCTTGCCACCGCAGTCGCCTCGCCCAGATTGTGTTTCTCCGACACGGTCGTCAATCCGATAGAAATCGTGGTGGAACAATGTCCCTTATCTGACAGTGTAAATGGTTTGCCTGCGATGCTGCGACGTATGCGTTCTGCTACCAGCATGGCGTCCTGCAGATTGGCGTTAATCAGTAAAACTACAAATTCCTCACCACCGAAACGCCCCAGCGTATCGCTGAGCCGTAACTCTGCCTTGATCCGCTTTGCCACTTCACACAAGACATCATCACCGCCCTGATGACCGTGCTGATCATTAATTTTCTTGAAAAAATCGATGTCCAGATACATACAGGCGATGCCGTAAGACTGGCGACGGGCGCGGGCAATTTCCTCCAGTGTGCGTTGTTCGACATAGCGACGATTACTGACATTCGTCAGTGGGTCTGTCAGACCGATATAAACGAGTCGTTCATTATTCAGTACATTTTCTAAACAGATCGCAATGATTGAACCCAGGCGTTCTATGAAATCCGTTGCCATCGTCGTCAGGAAACGCTCTGCACTGAAGCTGCCCAGATTCAGATAGCCGATCAGGCGGTTTTGCCGCACCAGCGGAATGACCGCAACACTGGCGGGTTTTTTGGCGCAGCTGCGATATAAGTTACCGTACAGATGACCCTGATATTTGCCTAACAAAGGTTTGTAAGACAGCAGTGCTTTGGTCTGTAATTCGTGTTCGTGGCGGACAAAGAGCAGGCCGGGAAACTCTTGCAGGTCAATGCGCAGATCGTTCAGCATTTGTTGTAAATCCTGACGCGGATCGACCAGCGCGAGGGTCACGATATCAAGATCGGAAGTGTTTGCCAGTTCGCTGAAAATATAGCTGATCAGTTCTTTGAAATGACTCGCACCGATGATTTTCAATTCAAAACTCTGATGACGCGCGAGTATGCTTTGATTCCTGTGAGCCAGTTCCAGGATATCGTCGAGCTGTGTGCGGAGGGCGTGATTCTCCACCCGGAGATTTTCCAGACTTTGTGCCTGACGTCTGGCGTTCACATTGGCTCTGTCCATACTTCCTTATTTTTTCGAGAGAATGCGGTATTCAAAACGCAATCGGCATCTCAACTTCATCGCCGATGCGTAGCACTAAACCCGCACCTTGTTCGAGGATGACGTTCATGCCAAATGTAATTTCGCCGTCAACAATCGGGTTGGCGCGATAGCTTTGTAAAATGTCGACGGGGCTTGCGCCGACTTCACCCGTCAATTGATCGACCGCCGGAATCGGGCAGCGTGGGCAGGGTTTAACAGGACGCAGCTGTACGCCATTCTGCAAAAGATAACTGGCAGCGTAGTCTTCCTCGAATGCCTCAACGCCATCAATGACGATGTTAGGGCGGAAGCGGTTCATGGGGACGGCCTGACGTCCTTGTGCAATGGCTCTGCGATTCAGATCTTCGAGTGAGGCCTGCGCAATCAATAGTAAAGGGTAACCATCCGCAAAGCGGGTCGGCGCCAGTGTGTCGCCAGTCCATTTGGTATTGGCATAACGCTGTGCTTGTGGCGAGAAACGCACCAGCCGACATCGCGTACCTAAGGCTTGGCTAAACCAGATCGCCGCTTCTTCACCGGCATCATCTGCGATGACTTCCGTTTCCCATATCTGGACAGTGATTTTTTGCGCATTGGCATTAGCTTTCAGCGAAATACTCAGCGTTGCCATCGTATCGGTATCGACGCGTAAGGTGTCACCAGCAATTGTTATCCGCAGACAGGCCATGCGGGGATATTCACGTTGCGTCAGAAAAAGACCGCTCCCATCGACCAGCATCCATTCACGGTCGAAGACCCCGGCGTAGCTCAATCCACTCGCGGTCATCACTGCTTCTGTCAGCGTGATACCTGCGCAGGATTTGATCGGATACATCGTGAGTTCGGAAATGGAGGGCATGCGGTAAATCTGAGAGTAAATGCGGTCAGGTCAACTATTTTAATGCCTTATGGCAAAACGGGTGAGTTTAAATTGTCAATCACATCACTTTTAAGATGCATCAGCGGTGCCACGGAATTGCAGACGGTAGGCGGAAGGCGAAATTTTCAGCACTTGTGCAAAATACCGTCGCATCAGTAAGGCGGAGCCGAAACCGGCAGCGGATGCAATCTCTTCGATAGTCTGCCGGCTCGATTCCAATTGCCGTTGCGCAAAGTTCAGTCTTTGATGCAGCAGCCACTTACCAACCGTGGTTCCAGTCAGTTGCTGAAAATGACGGGTAAATGTTCTGCGACTCATCAGCGCTTTATTGGCCAGCATATCCAGCGTTTGCGTCTGATCTAAATGACTGTGCATCCAATGTAAGACTTTCCCTAACCGGTCGTCGCTGGCAAGTACCGGTATCGGTTGCTCTATGTATTGCGCCTGCCCACCCTGACGATGGGGGGCAACCACCAGCCTGCGTGCAACCTGATTCGCTAATTCAGCACCCAAGTAGGTGCGAAGCAGATGAAGGCAGCAATCAATACCCGCCGCGGTTCCTGCCGAGGTCGTGATTTTGTCCTGATCAACGTAAAGGACATCCGGCTTGACATGGACTTGCGGATAGCGACTCGCAAACTCCTGCGCCAGTGCCCAATGGGTCGTTGCCTCGCGTTGATTCAGCAAGCCCGCATCGGCTAATGCGAAAGCGCCGAGGCAAAGGCCAACGATATGTGCCCCGTTTTTGTTAGCCATGCGCAGCAATTTGATTAACTCGTCCGGCGTCGTCCGTAAATCTTCGTGCCACGATGGAATGATAATGATGTCGGCCCGCCTGAGTGTTGACAGGCCATATTTGGTTTCCAGCGTATAGCCTGCGCTGGTTCTGATTTTGTGATTTCCCGCTGTGCCCGCCTGCGAGCAGACACGTAAGCGTATTTCAGGGGTGTCAGCGTATTTATGCAAGTCACCGAATACCAGGCTGGGTACCGATAAATGAAACGGGCTGATGCCATCAAACGCCAGCACGCCAATCGTGAGCGGCGATGCAGCGGATTTTATTAATGTGGCAGATGGATTCGGCATGGCCTGATTGTATCTAAATATGTCAATCGGGTCACTCTGAAAAATAGCGAATTTCACGCAAAATATTCGTTCATACAGCACCGCTTTTGTTGCTGATACTGAGTTGCCTCGCTTATCTGAAAAAGGAAAATATATGTCTGCTCCCGCATTAAACCCATCCGCACCGCGCCGTGCCCTGATTGTGATTGACGTGCAGAATGAATACTTCAGTGGTCAGATGCGCATCAGTTATCCCGACCCGCAATCGTCTTTGCAGCAGATAGGCAGGGCGATGGATGCTGCGCATCAGGCTGGTATTCCGATTTTCCTTATTCAGCATTCTGCGCCGGAAACTTCCCCGGTGTTTGCCCGTGGCTCCGCAACCTGGGCATTGCATGACGAGCTTATGCAACGACCGTTTGATGTGTTGATAGAAAAAAACAAGGCCAGTGCATTTAGCGGAACAACACTGGATGCGCAATTGCAGGCCTTACAGATCGATACGCTGAGCATCGTTGGCTATATGACGCATAACTGCAATGCCAGCACCGTATTTGAGGCTGCGCATCGTGGCTATCAGGTCGAAATCCTGAGCGATGCCAGCGGCTCGCTGCCGTACCGCAATGCAGCTGGCGCTGCCAGTGCGGAAGAAATCCACCGCGTATTTCAGGTGGTATTTCATTCAAATTTTGCCAGCTCCTGTACGACAGACCAGTGGTTAGCTGCACTTGAGCAACAAGTCCCGCTCAGTCGCAGCAATGTCTATACATCGCACCAGGACGCAATCAGTAAACCGTCAGCAAGCCGTGAGCAGCCCTAAGCGCTGACGCCAATAAAAAAGCGGAGCCCGGTTATGGGCTCCGCTTGCTAGCGTGCAATCAGGCCTGAACAGATCTGACTTTTATTGTCTGACTCAGACGTTAAACAGCAATTGGGGGCATAAGGTCTTGATTCTAATGGGCAAGGTGTCTGTACTGCTCATAACTTGCCCCTTTTTATGCCCCGAAACGGCGCGACTGCTGATGAACGTCTGCGAACACTGGGGCATGGTCTCAGATTAAATCAAGGCCAGAACGCTTGTTCCGGCCCCATCATTCTACTCAAATATCACGCGCTCCACACGCTCAAAATCAAGGTAGCGGCTGTGCAGTGCCGTCGCCATGTCTGCATCGCCAATGGCACGGAATGCCTCGATGCAGTGGTCCAGCGTGACGGCCTGAAAACCGGAGACAGCGGGATCGTCCGACACCAGATGTGACTGGTAGGCATGCATCGCCCCGGCACACAGATTGTTCTGCCTTGGATAGATGACGATGAAGCGCCCGGACTGGTACAGCCCGTTTTCGATCATCGTTTTACTGAGCATGTGTTCGCGCCACAATTGCTGGAGCGGATTGCAACGCAAGGCGGCTGCGCCCGGCGCGTTGTACACGCCCATGCGGCCCGACAGTTCATCGTACCGGGGGCGAAGCGTAGCCGGTGGCTCGCTCATCGATTCCGTGTACTTGACTTCGATAGCGATAAAGCCTTTCTGACCATCGACGGTTTGGACCACCACGAACACATCAAACGCGGTGTAGTCATGGGTGAAGTCGGGCTTTCCGCGTCCGGGCGAATGCTCGAAGTAGATGCCATCGACGGATTCCACGTAGTCCGGGAAGAGATGCCGGAAGTAACGATTGGCTTGCTCGTTGTCCAGCTTCAGCGGGCCGAAAAGATTGAAGCACAGGGGCTGGCTGGAAAGCATATTGGTCCACAGCCGTTCCTCATCGATCAGCGCGCCGATCTCTCGATAGACGCATTCACGATAGGTCAGCTTGGCAATCTCTGGCGAAAGGAAGTTGCTGCCGTTCTTGGCGCTCTGCGGATCGATTCGGCTGCCGAGCTTGCGGCACTTTCCCTTGATGTCGCGGTGCGTCCCAATCGGCAAGCCCTTCTCTTCCCGCCACAGTGCTTGCAGCAGGCGTGCCGCGCACATGAAGCGGCTGTCGTTGGCCTCATGCACTTTGTGGGCCTTCAAGATGTGCGACGGCACGAGGGGCAATCGGTTTTGCAGCATAGTCTACTCCTTGTATGGTGAAGGCCAGGGTGGCCTTCGCATACAGATTCAACTAAGGCTGCGTTGAATTTATCCCGAGATGATGGGCGTGCCGGGGCGTTGGGAAAGGAACGCGGCAGCTTGGCTTGCCTTGGCGGCGGCAGTGAAGATGGCGCGCTTGTCTCCCTTCAATATCTTGAGCCACGATTCGATATAGCGGGCATGGTCGATCCGGGGCTCAGCGGAGATGCCGGTTTCGGCACAAAGAAAAGCAGCACCCAGTTCCGCGATCAATTCCTCTGCTGCATAACAGTCGCTGCCAAAACGTCCATGTAGATCACGGTCGCAACGGTCGGCATGCGCTGTACAGTGGACTAGCTCATGCAAGGCCACGCTGTAGTAGCCCTGCGTCTCATAGAATGCCCCAGCGGAAGGAAGATGGATTTCGTCATGACTTGGAATGTAGCAGGCATGCTCTCCATCGTGATAAATGCGTGCGCTGCTGGCATGCATCAGCGCATCAGCAGCCGCATGCCGTTCAATCGGCGGCAACATCGGCGCGGCAATGGGTTCGTATCCATCGACTTGCGCCGCGTTGAAAACGTATGCGGCCTTGGCGACTAGATGGCGTTTCGGCTGGCCTGTGTCGTCTTGCGTGGCGTCGTCGCGGGATTCGGTGGCCTTATAGAAAACGGTGACGGTTCCCTTCTCACCTTTGCGCACTTGCGCTCCTGCGGACTGCCATTGCTTGAACGTCGCCCATGTGGCGGTCTGATAGGCATTGCTTTGCTGGCTGGCCCATAAAGACAGGATGTTGACGCCTCGATAGCCATATTGGCCTACTGGATTGTGCGGCAGGCCGATGGTGGCACCTGTGCACAGCTTGGCATTCCAAGGCATCTGGTAGTCGCCCGCCCCGCCCTCGATGGACTCAATGATCTGATTGGTGATGCGCTGGTGTAGGTCGTTCTTCTGTTCGTTCTGCATTGGTCACTCCCGACAGTAATTACCGGGGTTCAGTGATCGCGTGGAGAACTTGATCCAACTTGCAGCAAGGTTCCGTAGAAGATTGTGCGCTAGCGGACTATATGTACGTCAGACCAACGATTTCGAGTACGTAATGAAAAATGGCGAAGACCGCTTCGATCCTGAGTACGATAAAGTCCGTGGCTTGATGGCTAGCGGCGATATGGGATGCCACTACGGTGAGCACTATCCGGCTGTCAGTGGCAACACTCTGGCTGGAAAGATTTGGCTGGCAGCGATGGGTAGTACTCGTCAAATTCACGAAGAAGCCGCAGCACAAGCCGCCAACGATCCGTGGCGAGTGCAAATCTTTGAGAATAAGGTTCGGGCAGCTAGGAAGCTCCGGTCCATGGGAAGACTTGATGCCCGAAAATATGGCATTACGGAAATTACGCTGGCAGACCCCGATGTCATGCCCCGCTACATGGAGACGGAAGACTTCGTGAACCTGTACAGCGGCGTAGCCTATGCAAACACTATGGGCAAGGTCTTTAATGCGCACCTGACAATCAGCTGGCGCGACCTCGGGTGCATGCTGGATGCCGATGCCGAGTCCCGCCTGTCCCTTGAGTTCATACCGCAATTCAGCCAGTGGTGCCGCGATAACCAGCTTAAGTGCCACTGGATTTATTCAAATGAGTCCAGTCACAATGTAGGGCTGCATACTCACTTTCTGACGGCGATTCCTGATGACCGGCTGAAGCTGTTCAAGCTGTTTGTGGCGATGCGCATGCGGAAGATCAATCGGAAGAAGACGTTTCTGCCGAGCGCCTTCAAACTGTCCGCGCCGCGTGGGCAGAATATCCAACGGCAATGGTTTCGGGTTCAATATCTCTGCAAGGGCGTCAATCCGAATGCCCAGCTGCGCCATGCGAACGGTCACGATAAAATTTTTGTGGCGGACCTGATCCGCTTCGGCTATGAAAGCCCAGGCGACGTTGCCTGCAAGCGCAGGTGCGGGATATCCCAAAATATCAATAGGAAACAAAGAGACAGTGCTGGATATAAATCGCTAATGGAACGCGGCCTGTTCAACGTTAGAGTGCTGTACGAGAAAAAGGTCGTCCCGTTGCTTCAAAGCGAACACGAGGTCTGGCAGGCTCTGCAACTCTTGAATTTTTAGGGACCGCCCAGCATGGGTAAGCGGCGGCGGCGATCACAGTTACCGATTTCCCTCGTCAGTCTAAACACTAGATTTGCATCGCCAGACCGGCAGAATTACGCTTATAAATCATGGACTTATGAAGCGGCTTCAACCAGCCAATGTGACTAGCACTTGAGCCCGCATTTTCGGGGCTAATTCATAAGATAGTACGCATCACTAGCATTGTAGCGTGGCGATGCGGCGGCGGCGTCTCAGTCACTCGCGCAACCATATAGCAGGGTCATCAATCCATGAAGCCCTTTTTCTGGCCGTCGCCCGCACTCGCCGTCAATGGTGATGGTGCCGGTTCCGGGCCAGAAATTCAAGGAACCGATCTTGAGTTGGTGGGGTGGCAGATAAAGATAGCGGATGCTGTGCCCATCAAGCCATGCGCGGGCGTCCTGCATTGCCGTTGCGCTCTTATCCTGCATCCCTCTTGTAGTCTGCGGCGTTAGCGTCATTTCGTTTCCTCGGTTGGTCAATCAAGATCGGCAGTGCAATCCGCCGCATCGGCGGTATGGGGATGCAGAGTCAGGAGAGCGGTAAGGCAGAGAGGCAAAGCAGAGCGGGAGGGAAAGCAGGCAGGGCCACTGGGGCAGCGAGGGGCGGTGGGTGGGTGGGCAGTTCGATATCCCGCCAACGATCCCGGCTTCTTAGTTCAACTTGAAAATTCTTCAAACTAATCGTGCGCCAAAGAAAAAGCGGCATCGCCAATTGGTCAATGCCGCTGAAATTTGATCCTCGCAATTTAATGGCGGAGGCAGTGCCGTCATCTACAGCGCCGTTGGGGTGGCAGTGACGCAAGCCAGCGCTCGGCCTCACTCCGAAGAATAATGGTGCGACGCCCCAGCTTCCTCGCCATTAGTTGCCCTGCACTCATTTCGGCGTAGGCAGCTGTACGCCCAATGCCTGCCCACCGGCAAAAGTCATCGACTGAAAATGCACCGCCTGTGCTTGATACTGATTGCTGTTGTTCCATAGTTCGCTCCCTGCTAGTTGATGGTGCAGAGATATAGGAAAATCTCGCCAAGTCTCCTAGATAGATTTGTGCTCCAAACGTCATCTTCGCCTAGCTCAGCAATGGCTCAAGAATGGCGCAAAAAGCTCGGCAGACCCATCGAGAACGTGGGGTGAAAGTCTAAACAAATGGGCCGATTTTGCCAGTGTCTCGTTGATCTTCGCCTCGTAGATTAAAGCTTATCCTACAAGTCTAGAAAGTTGCGGATCGTTGCGCAAGAGCAAGCACCAACGGGCGACCGCCGACAGTTCCGCAGCCGGACTGGTCATTTCGCGCACACGTGCCCGAACTTCAGTCAACTTCGCTTTAGCTGCCGGGTTGTTACCTGCGCCACAACGGGCTTTGGCCTTAGTGAAATCGTCGATCAACCTGTCTACTTGTTGCCAAACTTTGCGCCGCGCCTCGGCCAGCGGTGCATGTTCGTTGAGTTTGAGTCGCCTGACAGTCTCATCAACACGCGCCCGCTCCCAAGTGGATATACCGGGCATCGGAATGACCTTTCCTTCTTCATCGAAGGCAATCAGGGCCACATCATCGTCGTCAATCGGATCCAGCAGGTAGCGAGTTTCGGATTCTTCACAGGGCAGCGCGTGGGTGGAGCACAGGGAGCCATCCTTAAGTGGAAACCAGCCGCCTTTCTTGCGGTTGCCAACATTACCGCAAACACGAAAATTCATGTAGTCAAAAGCTAGCCACCAATATCCATCGCGAACCGTGGCGTCTAGCGCCTTAGCTTCCTTCTTTGGTCGGAAATGCTCAACGTCGTAATGCGAGTACAGCTCGCGCACCTCCGAGAACCAGCACTTGCCGGCCGAAAGGGCCAAAAGCCATTCTTTCAGTGCACCCCAGTGAGCGCTGTTGGCATCGATCAGTGCATTACGTTCGTCACGCTTACCAACTGAATCCAGCGCGGCCAGGTCGGCCACCAGTTGCGCAGACTTCGCAATCCAAGCATCCCACTGTGCTTGCGTCCACGGCACCCAGTTCAAGATGTTGCTATCGGTGGGCAGCTTGTTTTCAAGATCTATGAAAATCACTCGCCAGCCTCCTCACGCAGAATTTCGTCGATGATGGAATCGGCAATCGCATCCTGCTCGGCTTGCTCTTCGGGCGTCAGCACAGGCTTACGGAAGCGGCGGTGTTGCGCCATCTTGCGCACGAACAACGCGTAATCTGGGTCACGAAAATCAGCGGTCGAAAAACCTAGGTCGGCCAACTCGGCAGACAGACGGCTCAACTCGGTATCTTCCTCGGGCGTGCGCGGCGATTTCACGAACAACTCATTGCGCCGGAACAAGCGGCGCTCGGTTTCGATGTCCAGCGTGGACGATAGACCGAACAGCTCACTTTTCAGTAGACCAGTCACGCCCATGCCCTGCGGGTGTTCATCCGGCGTATCCACCACCGTGCGACTGCCATCGCGACGCAGAATATGTACCTGCTCGCGCTTGAGGCTACCCACCATCATCGGGTCGTGGGTAGTGATGAGGATTTGTGATTCACCCAGCATCAAAGCGCTGTCGTCCGATGTCAGCACGCCTTCGATATCGTCGAAGTAGCGCAGCTTCCAGATCGGGTTCAGGTGGGTATCCGGCTCGTCGAGCAGGAAAAGGCAGTGGTCTTCGCGAGTGATGCGCATCAGGCCCAGTACGGTGAGCATTTGCAGCTCGCCTTCGGACAGCTGGGTAAAACTTACCTTGCCGCCATGCTCGTCGCGCTTCTTGACGGTGATGCGCACCTCGTCGATCAGATCGCCAATATAAGCGCCCTCGGCATAGCGGAAGAAGCTATCGGTGCCGCCGACCAGCTCGCCCAGTTGCTTGAGTTTGCCTTGGCTAGGTACGAACAGATAAAGCTGTTTCTGTTTCTCGCTGCGGCCACGAAAGTCGATCTGCTTGGTAGTCTCTTGTTCAATGGGCGCCCAGGCCACTTGCCAGAGCTTGTCGAGAAATTCGCTCACCACATTGCCACGTGCATACCAGAAGCGCGGGTCGCCCTCATTCAGCTCCTGTTCGTCGAATTTGCCACCACGGCGCTTTTCGCGCAGCCGGTGAGGCTCTTTTAAAACGAACAGTGCGGATTCCAGCGACTCAATGTGCAGGTTCTTGAGCACTTTTTGAAACACCGGGTCATCGGAAAGCAAACAGGCCAGCAGCACCAACTGGCTATGCCCGCCACGACAATAGAACAGGCGGCGCAGACGGTCGTCGCCCGTTTGTTTCATTCGTGACTCGCGGCGGCGCCTGGCCTCTTCCACGGCGCGAATATCAGCCTCGGAGCCGGTAAAATTTTCCAGCAGCTGTTCGGACAATACCTCGTCGGTGGTGATTTCCTGACGCTGGTTAAAGCGGCGCTGATGCTCCTGAAACAGGACTTCAATACGTTCGTTGCGTCCGGAATAGTAAGCAAAGATATGTGTTGGTAACAGGCGTGGACCACGACGAAGGTCTGGTGCCACCTTGTCAGGCGGATCGTTCTTAGTCAAGTAATCCTGTTTGACACGATCACCATCCACCCAAACTAAGGGGCGCTTTTCTTTGGTTGCTTCAATGCGCACCGCGTGGCCGCGAATACTGTACTCCAGCACGTAGTCCAAGGCTGCTTCGCGGTCCAAATCCACATCACGGAAGATGGTGATCAGCGCCTCGATCAGGTTGGACTTGCCGGTGCCGTTTTGCCCGATCAGGGCGTGGCTGCGGATACGTTTTGGTAGTGCATCCACAGGCGCACCCGCAGTGGGCTGCAAGTGCGAATCGAAAGAGATGTCAAGATCACGCAGATTGCGGAAGGCCGGGATACGGATACGCTGCAGTTGCATATTAGGCGTTCTCCGTGTCAGCTGGCTTTTCACGCATCTCGGCGGGGGCCGGTTCAAGAATCCAACCGTTGGCCACCTCGATTTTTAGCTGCGCATAAAAGGCATCGATTTCGCCAGCAAAGCGCTGCCACAAGTTCTTGGCGCTCATCTCACCGTTGTGGCGAGCCAAAATAGTGGCCAGCGGTGCCTCGGCTTTGATGTCAGGTGCTGCGCCCAAGCGCAGCGGGGCAATCAATTCGATTTGCGGAGCTTTCATGGGTTCCTCTTCTTGTTCGATAGCTATACCGGTGAAGGCCGCCACAGTTGCATCTGCGAGCAATGAAGCCAAACGTTGCTTTCTCTTCAGCTGATCGCGCCACACGCCTGCTTGCTCGGTCAGCGCATCAAGCTTGGCCAAAACTGCGCGCTGCTCGTCAAGCGGCGGAATGGGCATTGGAAAGCTTCGAAGCTGCGTCATATTGATCGATGCCAGATTGGTTGTCTGTTTTGACGCCCTGGAAAAATAGTTGCGGCCAACGCCAGAGTTGAATACAAGTTCGACCCACTCATTGAGCAAAGACGACGAGGGTACCCGCGCCTTGAAGACATGGTTTTGATGAAGACAATTATCGACAGCGCCTCGCCAAATGGCAGTGCGACCAACCTTGTCCCAATCGCCGCCTTCTGTGATGAGCAAATCACCTTCATTGACGAGGTACTTGTTCAGTTCCTCTGTTCCGATCTGGATTGTTTTCAGCTCAGTCAGCTTGAAGAACCCGCGTTGGACGTTGGCTACTGCCAAATAAGGGCAAGTGACGACGTCACGACCGCGCAAATCGCGGCCTTTAGTGACGCCACCGATAACCACAGCAACCTTATCGAACGATGCAATTCTCCAATGTTCAGGATACAAAACATCCGTTTTTGCAATCGAGATGAGTTTCTGACGTCGCATTAGCCCTGATGTGATGTAGTGATCACGCAATCTCTCGCAATCAGCCGCGATTTCATCTATAGGGGAAAGCGATGTTGATGGCAAAGAGAGCAAACCACGGACAGCCATATTTTTTAGTTCTGCAACAAACTCCGTCACATCCTCCGGCGCATGAAACAGCCGTCCAAAGTTATCGGCCAGCCGCGCCCACGTGGTTTGCAGTTCGTGCGGGGTGGTGGCGTTGGCGACGGCTTGCAGGGTGGACTGGCGCAGGTTGTTTTGCAGCTTGCGGCGGGCTTGCTGTTGTGCCTCCAGCTTGTCGCACAAGGCCATTAGTTCATCGACTTTGGCGACGATGCGGGATTGCTCTTCCTTCGGTGGAATTGGCGTTGGTATCGGCCGCATCCCACCAAGTGAAATATTTGCAATGTTGGTTGTCTGACTTGCAGTAACACGCATCCGCGCCTGCATGTATGGACTACGTAGCACGAGATAGAGGTAGTCGGGCTCAAGGACGTGAGGGCGCACTGCAGCAATAAATCCGCCAAACGTCGCGCGCTCTTTGACATCTCTCACTAGCGCTACTTTTCCAACAAGCTCATAGCTATTGGCCATTGAGATCATGGTGTCGCCCTTTTGAACCCATTGATCTTCTCTGCCAACGAATTCCGGGTCGATAAAGATTAAATCATCCCAGTCGATTTCAGCCTGGACATTGCTGGTTCGGAGACAAGCAACAGCTCCAGATGCTCGATTCGTCTGCTTCTGCGAGGATGGGAAAGTGACGCCTCGAACAATTTCACAGACGTTACCTAACCGCTCAAAGGCCCAGTTTTCCGGGAGTTCGAAAGTTAGCTCAGATTGTGCAATTCCAGGCTGCGGTATCGGTCTACGAAGTTTGCCCGTGCGAACTAGTTCTAGGCGAAAGCTTTCAATCTCCGAAAGTAGGATTCGGGCATTGGCGGCTCTATCTGGCGCGGTGAGCAGTTGGCCTCTGATGGCCAACTCAAGAATCAACTGACGTAATTTTCCAATACCTCCCGGCGCATTCGCGATATGCCCAAACTCCACCAAAAACTGCTGCGCATCCATCAGGCATCCTCGCTGAAAAAGTGATGCGCCAGTGCTGCGGCCAGTTCGCTCTTGATCTGGTTTTCGGTTTCTTCAATATCGCCCACCAGCTTTTTGTATTTCTCCAGCAGCAGATCCGGGTCGTGGGTTTCCTCTTCCGGTGCGTTAGGGTTTTTGATATCAAGGTTGAAGATCGGCCAGTAAATACGGTCGCCCGCCGCCTGCGCATCACGTGCTTGCAGACGCAGCGGCTCGGCTTTGGCGCGCAGCTCAGTGATCTGCGCGTCGATTTTTTCGCGATAGGCGGCGTCCGTCGTGCCGATCAGGCTCTTGCGCAGATTGCCCGCGTCGCCTTCCAATGCGGCGGCTTGATTGTTCAGGTCTTCGGCGCGCTGCCAGTGCGGTTGCGCGGCGGCTTCGGCTTGTTCGCGTTTGGTTTTGAAATCGACTTTCCAGGAAAATTCGTTTTCCACTCGGTCGGCAAAGTCGTTCGCCTCATCGCCCCACCATTCCTGCTCGGATTTGAACTCTTCGAGCCTGATGGGCTTGGTTTTGGAATAACTCTTGTAGCCCTTGGGATAGGGGTGCTCGTAGAACCAGATAGTATCAGTGCGAAAATGTTCAGTGCCATCATCCGCTGCCGCACCCTTGGTGAAGAACAGCAGGTTGGTTTTGATGGTGGTGTAGGGAGCGAACACGCCCTTGGGCAAGCGAATGATGGTGTGTAGCTTGCAATCGCGCAGCAGCAGCTTTTTAAGCGTGCCCTTGATGCCATCGCCAAACAAAAAACCATCTGGCAGCACCACAGCGGCGCGGCCGTTTTCTTTCAACAGCTTTTTGATGATGAGCGCTATAAACATGTCGGCGGTTTCGCGGGTACGAAGGTCGGCCGGGTAATCGCTGCCCACGCCATCGTCTTCATAGCCGCCGAAGGGCGGGTTGGTGATGATGCAATCGACTTTGTCGTTGGCACTCCATTCGTTCCAGCCTATGCCCAGCGTGTTACGGTGTTCGATCTGGCTGGGCACGTCGATGCCGTGCAGCAGCATATTAGTAGTGCATAGCAGGTGCGGCAGTTGCTTCTTTTCGATGCCATGAATCAGCTCTTCGATGGCTCGTTTGTCTTCTGCGCTGGATTTTTTGCTGAGCTGGTTACGGAAGTGATCGATGGCGGCGGTCAAGAAACCACCGGTGCCACAGGCCGGGTCCATAACAGTTTCGCGTTTGTCTAAACGGGGGTTAACGCGGTCGGCCATAAAGGCGGTGATGGCTCGCGGGGTGTAAAACTCGCCAGCATTGCCTGCGCCGCGCAAGTCGTTGAGCATTTGCTCGTAGACATCGCCCAGGCTGGCCCTGGTCTTGAAGTCGTGGAAATTGATGGCGGCTTCCAGCTTCTCAATTACAGCCAGCATCTGTGGGCCGGATTTCATGTAATTGTTAGCGTCTTCAAAGACCTGCTTTATGACCTTATGTTGCGGGCTCTTGCTCGCATCGATCTGGTCTTTGAGTGAGGGGAACAGTTCGTTGTTGACGAAACTGATCAACTCGCTGCCAGCGATTTGTGGTTTCTTCTTGCCATCGGCATCGGCCTTGTAGGCGGCCCAATTTCGCCAGCGGTAACGCTCGGGCAATGGCGACTTGTAGGCGGCGTTGTCGTCTTCCCATTCTTCCTCGCGCTGGTCGAACACTTTGAGGAAGAGCATCCATGTGAGCTGGCCGAGGCGCTGGGCATCGCCGTCGACGCCGTCGTCCTTACGCATGATGTCCTGGATGGATTTGATTGTGCTGCTTAGATTCATTGAATTCTTCTCGTATCGTTCGACCTGAGCGATGCTCAAGCCTGTTTCTGTTCAGGTGTTTCGTAGAGCGCTTGTTCGAGCTCGTATAGGGCTTGAGTGTATTGCTCGATGCTCCCAAAGATGCCGCGCCGGATTTGGGTTTTACTGCCGAATTGATCAAACGGCGGTAGCTCCAGCACTTTGGCGTCCTCAATGTCTTGCACGCCGTGGTCGGCGAACTTGTCGAGCAGGGCTTCAAGCACGGCGCGGGCTTGTTCACCATATTTACCAAACACATTCCGCCTTTTTACGTTGTTGGCACGCTCGCGGCGGGTGAGCGGCTTCTGGTCGAAGGCCACGTGGGCGACTAGATCGAAGACATCGAGCTCGCTGCCGTTGGCCACGGCCTGCTGTAGTATTTCGAGCGGTACGCCGTGCTCGGCCAGTTCTTCTAGTACTGCCTGCTTGCGCTCTGCACTCTTCCAACGGCGCAGGAAATCGACCATCGTGCCAAACTCGGCTTGCAGCGCTTTCTTGATGTCATCCTTAAGCAAAACGCGGTAGTCCTCGGTAATGAGCTTGCCGTCGGCATTCAGGTATTGCGACCGCTCAACAGCCACGCGCACGTTGACATCGTCGATCACGTATTTGGTGCGGCCTTCGCCGATACCTCCATCGCCCGTATTGCCGCTTGTGTCCTCGCCAAGGCTCGCGCCTAAGCCATACGGAGGAGGCTCAGGTTCGCTAACACCAGGTGGGTTCGTGTCTTCTGGCGGCACCACGGGTTCATCAGGCTTGGGTTCGTAGATCACCACCGGTTCGCCATCGAAATCCGGGTCGGCGAAAAGGCGCGTGGCGCCTTTGAAGTCCATGATGGTGAAGTACAGCTTTTGGTAATCCTCACGCAGGCGCGTGCCACGGCCAATGATCTGCTTAAATTCAGTCATCGAGTTGATGTTCTGGTCCAGCACGATGAGCTTGCAAGTCTTGGCATCAACCCCGGTTGTTAGCAGCTTGGAGGTGGTGGCAATTACGGGGTACGGCTCGTCGTTGTCGATAAAGTAGGAGAGCTGCGCCTTGCCTTCAGTGTCGTCGCCGGTGATGCGCATCACGTAGCGGCGATTGCTGGCAGCGGCGGGGATGAGCTTCACTAACTCTTGCCGCATCCGCTCGGCGTGGTCCTGATCGTCGCAAAAGACGATGGTTTTAGCCATCGGGTCGGTGGCTTTGAGGTATTCCCACACCTTGCTGGCGACGAGCTTGGTGCGCTTTTCCAGCACCAGGCTACGGTCGAAATCCTTGGTGTTGTAATGGCGCTGCTCAACGGCCTGGCCAAGTTTGTCGAGCTTGCCTTTTTCGGGAGTGTAGCCCACAGCATCGACATCGGTTGCGATGCGAATGACCTTGTAGGGGGCTAGAAAGCCGTCTTCGATGCCTTGCTTGAGCGAATAGGTGTAAATCGGATCGCCAAAGTAAGTAGCGTTGCTGACTTCTTTGGTTTCTTTCGGTGTGGCTGTCAGGCCAATGTGTGTGGCGCTGCTGAAGTATTCGAGTACGTCGCGCCAAGCCGAATCATCTGCAGCACTGCCTCGGTGGCATTCATCGACGACAACCAGATCGAAGAAGTCTGCCGGGAACTGTTTGTAGATTTGCTTCCATTCTTCCTTGCCGGTGACTGCCTGATAAAGGGCAAGGTAGATCTCGTAGTTCTTCTTAATTTCACGATTGCTGACCTTGTGCATGACCTCGCCAAAGGGGGCGAAGTCTTGCTGCATGGTTTGGTCAACGAGTATATTACGATCGGCCAAAAACAAAATGCGCTTTTTTGCCTTGGCTTTCCACATACGCCAGATGATCTGGAAGGCGGTGTACGTCTTGCCAGTGCCAGTGGCCATGACCAACAGCACTCGCTTCTGACCTTTGGCGATAGCTTCGACGGACCGGTTAATAGCCACGCGCTGGTAATAGCGCGGCTCGCGGCCACTGCCGTCCGTGTAGAACGGTTGCTCAATGAGTTTGACGGCGTCAGGTGCCGCAAGACCTTTCCACTGCTGGTAAAGCGGCCAAAGATAATCCAATGATGGGAACTCACTAAGCTGATACTCACGTTCGACAGGTTGAGTGATGCCCGTGCGGTCATGAATCAGGAAGCCCTCGCCATTGCTGCTGATGGCAAAGGGGGCATCCAACATTTCAGCATAGACTAAGGCTTGCTGCATGCCGTGCCCTACGGAGAACTTGGCTTGCTTGGCCTCGACTACCGCTATCGGAACATTCGGTCTGGCGTAGAGCACAAAATCGGCCCGCTTGGGACCGCCTTTGGCGTCGGGGTTCTTGATACGCGCAGCGAGCTTGCCTCGCACCATGACACGACCGTCGGTGAGATTTACTTCCTCACGAAACTGATTCTGTTGCCAGCCCGCCTGCACAATAGCAGGGGTAATGAACTTGGTGCAGATATCACGCTCACTGAGCTGGTATTTGTCCATGCCGTGCACTCCCTGTTACTCATGCTCTTTTTCTTCGTCGGCGCCACCCACGCGCACCCAGTCATCCACCTCAGAAACCTGGAACTTCCACAACCGTCCAACGCGGTGTGCAGGTAGGCCTTTACGGTCAATCCAGCGATAGATTGAATCTCGCGTCACACCCAGATGCTCTGCAATCTGTTCGACGGACACCCAAGGCTCAGAAGTCATGGCTGCACTCCAACATAACGGGATCGAGTCGTACTAAGTCGACTTAAGTGGCAAAGGTCGTAGTTTATCACCTTGACGTGCGGTAAGCGAGTGCTCGATGTTGTAGCGCCAACTTTCGCTTGGCTTCTTAATCGATCAATTCGTGAGTAACGTAGCATCAGTCGCAATTGGAAGATGACTGCTAGACACGTATAGCGAAATAGCGATTCACAGTCCTGAACAAACTTAAATTGGCCGTGTCGCAAAATTCCTGATTCTGCGACACGTCATCTCACCTATAGACGATTGATATCAAGCTGAAGCAGTTTGCTTTGGCGGCACATTTGCTTCCGCTTGCTTCCACTGATCAAGTAGATCCGCCCATGCCTGCATCATCGTGGCACGGTGCATGAAATAGTCCGCGTGATTATATGCACGCCGCACGCCGTTGGTGTCCATATGTGCTAACTGGCGCTCGATCCAGTCCGACGAATATTCCAGCTCATTGAGGCGCGTGCTTCCCGTCGTCCTCGTCGCGTGAGGGCTGAACTTGCCTGACCAGCCCAAGACCTTCAACATTTGCCGGAACGAGGCAGTTACCATCGGCCTAGCTCTATCGTCACGATGCGGAAATAGGTGCTTCCTGTCGCCTGTGAGCGTTGCCATTCCGCGCAGCCACTTCACCGCCTGACGAGGTAAGGGAATATGGTGTTCCTTACGCTTCTTCATGCGCGCTGCCGGAATGCGCCAAATGGCGGCGTCAAGGTCGAACTCAGCCCATTCGGCCTCAACCACTTCAGACGGGCGGGCGAGCGTCAGCCACATCAACATAAAGGCGGACTGCGTTTGGTGGTTGCCGCCATGCCCCTCGACATCGCGCAACAGTTTCCCGATATCCCCGACTTCCAAGGGCGTTTTGTGCTGGGTCTTGTTTTTCGGCAATGCTTCGCGCCACCGATGCACGGGGTTGACATCGACACGGAAGGTTTCGGTCGCCAATTCAAAGATACCGAACATGGTGCGTTTGGCCTCTGCCATGACAGTCGGCCCATTTTTCTCAGCAGCTTTTTGGAGAATTGACAACACTATGGGCGGCGTGATTGCCTTCAACGGCATTTTGCCGATGGTTGGGAATACGACGCGCTGAAGCATGTCCAGCCTGCGTTTCTTGGTAATGTCTTCCCAGTCTTTCCGGGCGATCCATTCTTTGGCAATGGCCTCGAAGGTGTTGGTCTGTTCGTGGGCGGACTTTAACCGAACAAGTTGCTGCTCCCGCGCCGGGTGCAAACCTTGCTTGACTTGTTTGCGGGCGGCCTCCGCTTTCTCCCTTGCAACCTTGAGCGAGGTTTCAGGATAGCTGCCCAACGCGAAGCGGTTTTCCTTGTCAAACAACTTATATTTGAACCGCCAGAGCTTCGAGCCGCTGGGCATCACTTCAAGATACAGCCCGTTACCAATGGTGAACCTGTGAGGCCGGTCGGTGGCCTTCAAGCTGCGCAGGGCGAAATCGGAAATCCCGCGTTTCGGGGCAGGTTTTTTGGAGGATTCTGGGGCATGATTTTTGACGCTATCGCCAGCATACATGCGGGTTTCAGGGCATTGCAGGGGCATATACTCTCCTTGGTGGAGGGGCATACACCATGCATGCCCCATTCCATGCCCCTATATAAGAAGATTGCCCACGTACACACTAGTACATCTACGGACAATCCACCTATTGTTTTCAATGAGTTAGCCGAGCGAGCGAACGTCGGCGAACACAAGAAAACAGCTACTGCTACTTAGACGTTAAACAGGAAGTTCAGTACGTCGCCATCTTTCACAACGTATTCCTTACCTTCAGCGCGCATCTTGCCGGCTTCTTTAGCGCCCGCTTCGCCTTTGTGGGCGATGTAGTCATCAAATGCGATGGTCTGGGCGCGGATGAAGCCGCGTTCAAAGTCGGTGTGAATCACACCTGCTGCTTGCGGTGCGGTATCGCCAATGTGGATAGTCCATGCGCGTACTTCTTTGACACCTGCGGTGAAATAAGTTTGCAGACCGAGTAATTTGTAGGCTGCGCGGATCAGGCGATCGAGGCCGGGTTCTTCCATGCCCATATCGGCCAGGAAATCGGCTTTGTCGGCGTCATCCAGATCGGCAATTTCAGATTCGATCGCAGCGCAGATGGCCACGATAGGTGCATTCTGGGATGCGGCGAAGGCGGTCAGTTGATCCAGCAATGGGTTATTCGTGAAGCCGTCGTCGGAGACGTTGGCGACATACATTGCTGGCTTGGCGGTGATCAGGCACAGTGGTTTGATCAATGCCATTTCGTCGGCATCCAGACCCAGTGCGCGTACTGGTTTGGCTTCGTTCAGCGCTGGCATGATACGTTCCAGCAAAGCGACCAGCTTGGCCGCATCTTTGTCGCCGGAACGGGCTTTTTTGTTTTCGCGGTGGATTGCTTTTTCCACGCTGCCCATATCGGCCAGCGCGAGTTCGGTTTGTATCACTTCGATGTCATCCAGCGGGCTGACTTTACCGGCAACGTGAATCACATTGTCATCTTCAAAGCAGCGTACGACGTTGACGATTGCATCTGTTTCACGGATGTGCGCGAGAAACTGGTTGCCCAGACCTTCGCCTTTGGATGCGCCAGCGACCAGACCGGCGATATCGACAAATTCCACAATCGCATTTTGTATGCGTTCAGGTTTGACGATTTCCGACAATTGTTTCAGGCGTGGATCGGGCACTTCCACTACGCCGACGTTAGGCTCAATGGTGCAGAAAGGATAGTTTTCTGCCGGGATGCCCGCTTTAGTCAGTGCATTGAATAAGGTGGATTTGCCGACGTTAGGCAGGCCGACGATGCCGCATTGGAGACTCATAGTGTTTTGCCGATCAGATTGAATTAACCCGCTATTTTACCGGATTTGACCGCCATTCTGACCCGGATACTGCTGATACGCTGCAAATAAGCGAGTAACAGGCCACCGGCAATAGTTAATCCGAGGATCAGACCGATCCAGAATCCTTGCGATGCCATTGGTGACGATGGCCGCCACGGCATCCATTCCGGTGCCAGACCCAGCAGGCAGCCTATCGGCAGGGCAAAGCCATAAAACGCCATCAGATGAATCAGCATCGGGGTGCGGGTGATTTTGTAGCCACGGATCGCGCAGGAAGCCGTAACCTGCGCCGCATCGGATAACTGGAAAATAGCGGCGAACAACAGCAAATCCGCTGCCAGTTTTTGCACTGCCGGGTCTGATGTATATGCTGCCGCGATACTGTCGCGGAACACGGTAATGCCGGTTGCAGAGACAAATGAAAAGGCAAGCGAGAGGCCGACCCCGACCCAGGATACAAAGCGCGCGCGCAGCTCATCGCCTTCGCCGAGTGCCTGACCGACACGGGTTGTCATGGCGATGCCTAAACTCATCGGCACCATAAACACCAGCGAAGAAAAATTCAGCGCAATCTGATTCGCCGCGACTTCAATCACACCGAAACGGGCGATCAGCAAACCGACCGAGGCAAATGCCGATACTTCGGCAAAATACGTGACACCAATAGGCAGACCCAGCTTAAGCGTGGAGCGAATTTCAGCCCAGTGTGGCGGCTCGACATGCGAAAACGGATTGGTCGCACGATACGCCGGAGCGCGTCGCATCCACCAGATCATCGCTCCAAACATCAGCCAGATACCGACGCCGGTCGCGACCGCGCAGCCGCTGGCGCCGAGTCGCGGCAGGCCGAAATGGCCGTAGATCAGCAGCCAGTTCATGACGACATTAAACAGCAGTCCGCCGAGCGCCATCACCATCACAGGCTTGGTCTGATTCAGGCTGGTGGTGTAGCCATACAAGGCGCGGTACATCGCAAAAGCAGGCATGCCTATGCTGATGATATGCACAAAGCGGCTCGCTTTAACCTGCACTTCCGGCTGCAGTTGCAGATATGAAAATACTAATGTGGAGGCATTCAGTAACAGGCAGGCGATTAAACCGACGCCAAGACCCAACCACAGCGATTGTCTAACGATATGCGGGACGCGCTCGTATTGTTCAGCGCCGACTTCATGCGAAACCACGGCATTGACCGCCATCATGATGCCCATCACGGTGACCAGCACGATGGTCCAGAGTGAAGTGCCGAGCGAGACCGCAGCTAGCTCTTCGGCATTGAAATGCCCGGTCATCGCAACGTCGGCGACACCCATGCCTACTGTGGCAAGCTGGCCGATTAAAACAGGCCAGGCAATTTGCCAGAGAGCGGCGGCTTCGGTACGGATGCGGGTTTTCATGCTGAACTTCTGTCTTTCTTGAAAGGATCAGCATCTTAACCGATCACTGTGACAGACTCAAAAAAACTGCACCAAAATTGGGATGATTGGGATAATTTTTATTCCATCACCAAGTAAATATGCGCCGTACAGAGCATTTATCTCTTGTAAGGCGCATATTGATTGGGACTATATATTTTAAATTCAGTTCAGCGATGTCAGTTCAGTGATTCAGGAGACGAACTTGTGACATGTCCGGTTGCGCGATGAAAGCAGCGAGATCATCGCGCATACGGGCGCTGTCTGAGATGGCGATTTTCCATTGCTGAACCCGCAGCGCATGATTCAGCCCGTAATGAAAGAAATCCTGACGATCCGGCAGTTTGCCGCGCGGCAGCTGGCGTACAAATTCAGCCGAAGGCGAAATCATGATCACATTATCGACCCAACTGCGATGGCGGCCTTGGCCTGCACGTCGCCACGGCAGCGCTTTATCGAGCCAGCCGGGGATGATGCGGTCAGTAAAATGCGGATACAACACCAGCCCGGCATCACCCTTGTCTGCATTGCTTAGTATGCGCTCGTAAGGCAGAGCCAAATGGTAATCGATCATGCCGCCATCCCAGTAGGTGCCAGCCGGTGCGCCGGGAATCTGCCTGACTGGTTCCATCACCAGCGGCAATGTGCCAGACGCCAGTAATGCGGGCGCAAGATTGTCGGTGCTTAAGTCGCACAAATGGGTAGGGAAATGATCGAATGGCTTCTCCAGCCAGTTGCTTGATGCAGCATGATTGCCGATGACCACGCGTTCTATATGCCGCGCCAGAAAATCGCGTGACAGCAGATTAGCGAATGCGGCGCTGGCAAAACCGGCTTTCGCCTGCATTGCGGTGGTGGGCGACTGCAACAGTCCACGCCCGCGATTCGCCAGTATCTGCAAATGTTGTAAAGGGTGATTGACGATTTCATGTTCGTAGCCGCTGATGAAACGCTGCAATAATTGCGTGATCTCTTGCGTCACCAGCGCGGCGGGTGGCTTTTCCGGATACTGCTGTTCGCAATACAGATCGGCCAGCCTTTGAAATGCCGCGACAGGATTCGCACAACTTGCAGCCGCCATGCGCCACGCACCGATGGATGCGCCGATCAGCGTGCGCTGACGCGGTGCCGCAGCCAGCCATTCACCGAACAGCCATTGATCCAGCGCTTGCAGTATCAGGCCTTTGGGGCCACCGGCAGCAGCGGGAATCAGCGCGATATCCGCCGCTTGCAGACCATGTTGCTGAAGGTGCGCAAAGGCCGCTTTTCCGGCAAAAATCTGTATGGAAGAAGGCATGTCCAGGTTGTCCCGCTTACTTTGCGCTGGTATGCAGACGGGTCATCGCTTCGGCCGTCTGACCTTCGACCATCAGGGGCAGCACATCCAGACTTTTTGCTATCGCCTCGTCGATCAGTGGCTGCTCTTCTTTACGCGGACGATGCAGTACGAAGTCGGCGACACCCTGATTCAGATTCAGCGTGCGCGGATGACCGATGCCAATGCGCAGCCGCCAGTAATCCTGCGTGCCTAGTGCTGCCGTAATATCTTTGAGCCCGTTATGGCCGCCCGAAGATCCGCCTTTTTTCAGTTTGGCGACACCGGGCAGCATATCGAGTTCATCATGCACCACCAGCACCTGATCCGGCGTGATTTTATAAAAGCGGCAGATCGCACCGACTGACTGGCCAGAACGGTTCATAAACGTTTGCGGTTCCAGCAGCCAGACTTCTTCACCTGCAATCCGGGTTTTACCGACCAGTGCGTTAAAATTTTTATCCCGCTGCAAGCTGACCCGCAGCTGATCGATCAGCCAGAAGCCAGCATTGTGACGAGTTTGTTCATACTCAGGCCCCGGATTACCGAGGCCGACAATCAGACGAATAGACATGGTGAGACTACTTCTTGCGTTTCTTTAAAAGAGGTAACAGGTATTTGCCGGTCACGCTGTCGGGGTTCGCTGCAACTTGTTCCGGCGTGCCGGTGGCGATGATGCGACCACCGCCAGCGCCACCTTCGGGACCCAGATCAATCAGCCAGTCAGCGGTTTTAATCACGTCCAGATTATGTTCGATGATGACCAGTGTATTGCCCTGATCGCGCAGTCTGTGGATCACTTTCAGCAAAAGGGCGATATCGTGGAAATGCAGACCTGTCGTTGGTTCATCGAGAATATACAGCGTGCGGCCGGTATCACGTTTCGATAATTCCAGCGACAGTTTGACGCGTTGCGCTTCACCGCCAGACAAGGTGGTTGCGCTCTGACCCAGGCGAACATAACCCAGACCGACATCCAGCAAGGTCTGTAATTTACGCGCAATCACGGGCACAGGTTTGAAGAATTCATGCGCATCTTCGACGGTCATTTCCAGCACCTGATGGATGTTCTTTCCTTTGTACTGTACTTCCAGCGTTTCGCGGTTATAGCGCTTGCCGTGACAGACATCACATGGCACGTACACATCCGGCAGGAAATGCATTTCGACTTTGATAACGCCGTCGCCCTGACAGGCTTCGCAGCGACCGCCTTTGACATTGAATGAAAAACGGCCTGCGCTGTAACCACGTTCTTTGGCGGTTGGCACGGTCGAAAACAAATCGCGTATCGGTGTGAATAAACCGGTGTACGTCGCCGGATTAGAGCGAGGTGTGCGTCCGATCGGTGCCTGATCAACCGAGATCACTTTATCGAAATGTTCCAACCCGCTGACATGATTAAACGGTGCCGGTTCAGTTTGCGAACCATACAGATGACGCGCCGCGACGTGATACAGCGTGTCGTTCACCAGCGTGGATTTGCCTGAACCAGAGACACCGGTCACGCAGGTCAGCAAACCGACGGGCAAATGCATGGTCTCATTTTTGAGATTATTGCCACGCGCACCGGCGATGACTAATTGCTTATCCGGATGGCTTTCATGACGCTTGGCCGGTACAGAAATTTCCAGCTCACCGCTCAGGTATTTCGCGGTCAGTGAACGTGTGTTTGTCATGATGTCATCCAGCGAACCCTGCGCGATCACTTCGCCACCATGCACGCCAGCACCGATGCCCATGTCGACCACAAAATCGGCGCAGCGTATCGCATCTTCATCATGTTCCACCACCAGTACGCTGTTACCAATGTCGCGCAGATGTTTGAGTGTATCGATCAGCCTGTCGTTATCGCGCTGATGCAAGCCGATGGAAGGCTCATCCAGTACATACATCACACCAGTCAGCCCGGAGCCTATTTGTGAGGCGAGACGGATGCGCTGAGCTTCACCGCCAGAGAGTGTATCTGCGCTACGTTCGAGCGACAGATAATCGAGGCCGACGTTATTCAGGAAAGTCAGACG
This sequence comes from Undibacterium sp. 14-3-2, assembly GCF_016595265.1. Lineage (NCBI taxonomy): Bacteria > Pseudomonadati > Pseudomonadota > Betaproteobacteria > Burkholderiales > Oxalobacteraceae > Undibacterium > Undibacterium sp. 14-3-2. The sequence goes on along the minus strand of NZ_JAENGS010000003.1, from coordinate 131,742 downwards.
TGCCGTGATTTCTTTGATGATACGGTCGGCAATATCGCGTTTCGCACCGTGCAAGGTCAGATGTTCAAAGAAATGCAAAGTCTCGCGCAAAGGCATGGCGCTGATATCGTAAATCGCTTTTTCCTGTTTGCCTGTGCCAACTTTGACATTGCGTGCCTCTACCCGCAGACGCGCACCGTCACACGATGGGCATTGTTTTTCATTGATGAATTTCGCCAGCTCTTCCTTGACCGCCATCGAGTCGGTTTCACGATAGCGGCGTTGCAGGTTGGTCACCACGCCTTCAAACGTGTGCTCTTTGATGACGGTACGGCCTTTTTCATTGATGTAAGTAAACGGTATGGTTTGTTTGCCGGAGCCGTACAAAATGATTTGCTGCGCTGATTCCGGTAATTGCTCAAACGGCGTATCAATATCAAATTCATAGAATGCCGCCAGATTCGACAGCATCTGGAAATAAAACTGATTGCGGCGATCCCAACCTTTAACGGCGCCGCTCGCTAATGATAGATTCGGGAAAGCGACGATGCGTTTAGGATCGAAAAATTCGATATGACCCAGTCCGTCACATTCCGGACACGCGCCCATAGGATTGTTGAACGAAAACAGGCGTGGTTCCAGCTCTTGCAAGGAATAGCCGCAGATAGGGCAAGCAAATTTATTCGAAAATAACTGCTCCTGATTACTATCCATATCCACGATCAGTGCGCGGCCATTCGCAATCCGTAGGCAGGTTTCAAAAGACTCCGCCAGACGTTGCTTGATTTCTTCTTTGACTTTCACGCGATCAACGACAACATCGATCGTATGCTTTTCAGTTTTCTTCAGCTTAGGCAAATCATCGACTTCATAGATCTTTGCTTCATGCGTGCCGCTTTGCACACGAAAACGAACGAAACCCTGTGCCTGCATTTGCTCGAACAGATCCACATGCTCGCCCTTACGGTTGGATACCACCGGCGCCAATATCATCAGCTTGGTATCTTCCGGCATTGCCAGCACGGTATCGACCATTTGCGATACCGATTGCGCGGCCAGCGGGTTTTCAGGATGATCCGGGCAATATGGTGTGCCGACGCGGGCGTACAGCAGTCGCAGATAGTCGTGAATCTCGGTGACGGTACCAACGGTCGAGCGCGGATTATGCGAAGTCGCTTTCTGCTCTATCGAAATCGCAGGTGACAGGCCTTCGATCAGATCGACATCCGGTTTTTCCATCAGCTGCAAAAACTGCCGTGCGTAGGCCGACAGCGATTCCACATAACGACGCTGGCCTTCAGCGTACAACGTGTCAAACGCCAGCGACGATTTACCTGAACCCGATAAGCCAGTAATCACGACCAGCTTATTGCGCGGCAAATCGATGTTGATGTTCTTCAGGTTATGCGTACGTGCGCCGCGTACGCGGATCAGCTCGCGCTTCTGCATACGGGCAATATCGTCCGCATCGAACTCGATTTCGGCTGGTTTTGGTGCTTTAGCGGCTTTTGGTCGTGTCGTCATGGTATTTGATCTGAATTTGGGCTGAGGCAAGCAACCTGCTACTATAACGGGTTTTTGAACATTACCGCAGGCTCGTCTTTGCTTTGCGCAAATTACCTCACGTGGGCGAGTTTTTAATATGACTATGGCAACAAAATCCGATAGCACTGGTGCAATACAAAGTGAATCATCCGGGATGAGCCGCGATGAAATCCGTTCCGCCACATCATTAGCGTCGATCTTCGCCTTGCGCATGCTCGGTTTGTTTCTGATTTTGCCAGTCTTTGCGATACACGCGAAAACGCTGCCGGACGGCGATAACGCTTTGTTGGTCGGGCTGGCGATGGGGATTTATGGTCTGAGCCAGGCATTTGGTCAGATTCCATTTGGCATTGCATCCGATAAATTCGGTCGCAAACGTATCATCGTCATCGGTCTGATTTTATTTGCGGTCGGTGCGTTTGTCGCCGCATCCGCGACCACTGTCATGGACGTTTTGATCGGACGGGCGATTCAAGGCGCAGGTGCAATTTCCGCCGCCATTACTGCCTTAATCGCTGACTCGACGCGAGACGAACACAGAACCAAAGCGATGGCAATGGTGGGTGGCTCCATTGGTCTGACGTTTGCCTTGTCGCTGGTGATCGCCCCCTTGTTGTATCAGAGCATAGGTATGGGCGGCATTTTTGCGCTGACTGGGGTACTCTCGCTGATCGCGATTGGTGTCGTTTTGTATGTCACACCGGATGCCCCAGCCTTGCAGCACGAGCCTGTGCCCTTGTCCGTTGTCTTGAAAAACCGCGAACTGATGCGCTTAAATTATGGCGTGTTTGTGCTGCATCTGTCGCAGATGGCGATGTTTGTCGTCGTACCATCGGTGTTGGTTCAGTTTCTCGATTTGCCGGTTGCATCGCACTGGAAAATCTATTTACCGATTATGTTTGCATCGTTTATTGCGATGCTGCCAGCGATTTTTATCGGTGAAAAATATGGCAAGATGAAACAGGTGTTTGTCGGTGCGATTGCCTTACTGTTGTTGGTGCAGCTGGGTTTCTGGCAGTTCCTGCAACAGCCTTTTGCTTTGGTCAGTTTATTGTTTGCCTTTTTTGTGGCTTTCAATATTTTAGAAGCGAGTCAGCCATCATTAGTCTCGCGTATTGCGCCGCCTGCAGCGAAAGGTGCGGCACTGGGCGTGTATAACACCTTGCAAGCGATAGGCTTGTTTTGTGGCGGCGCTGTGGGTGGGTGGATCAAACAAAATCTTAGCGGATCAAGCGTCTTTATTGTGTGCGCAATAATGACGGTGCTGTGGCTTATAATCGCGATCAACATGCCCGACATTGCTAAACGTACGAAAGCAGCGCCCGCAGTGCAGGCTTAATTAATACACATTTGAATTACAGGAAAACAGGAGAATTACATGGCATCCGTGAATAAAGTCATCATCGTCGGCAATCTTGGCCGCGACCCTGAAACACGCTACATGCCAAGTGGTGACGCGATGACCAGCATTACCGTCGCGACAACCGATAGCTGGAAAGATAAAGCGACTGGCGAAAAGAAAGAACAGACCGAATGGCACCGCATTACCTTCTTCGGCAAACTTGCTGAAATCGCTGGCCAGTATCTGAAAAAAGGCTCACAAGTCTACGTCGAAGGCAGCTTACGCACTCGCAAATACACAGACAAAGACGGCGTAGAAAAATACGCAACCGACATCAAGGCGGACAGCATGCAGATGCTGGGCGGTCGTCAGGGCATGGGCGGCGGCGCAGCCATGGATGACAGTGGTTACGGCGGCGGAGCACCTGCTCCCGCGCCTCGCCAGGCCGCAGCGCCTGCGCCACGTCAGACTCCAGCTTCTCGCCCGGCACCGAACTTCTCAGACATGGACGACGATATTCCGTTTTAGAAATTACTTTTCGGATTTTGTAAATAAAAAAGCCTTGATTTATCAAGGCTTTTTTATTTGCAGAGAAAAATAAATACAAATTTTTCTTTATAAGATGTTTGCAATTTTATTGGCAAAAAGAAATATCTTTAATAACGATAAGTCTTTGATATATATGGAATTTTTTCCTCAGAAATAAAGAAAATTTATATCTTTAAAAGAAATGTAAATCAATGTAATTGTTAAAAAATAATTTCTTATATTGCATTATGATTTTCACGCATTAATCCGTCTCATTTTTTGGATAAATCGTCGGAGATTGATGACTGTATCCAAAAAATCATATCGGTCGCCGACATCGTACTCAAGGGTAATCCCGCGTAAATTGATCGTAAAAAATAAGCGCTGATCTCTATTCCGGTGGTAGTAGCGTGTACGCAGTGGCGACACGTTTTTCTGTCATTTGATCGCTCTTATTGATCTCTGCGACTCGATGGAAAAGAAGAGTATCCGGATTTATTGATTCCCTGCTGGCGAACATCGTTGTTGCCAGCAATAGGTTGATCTCAATTTCAAATTTAGTAGGTGAGGATTCCATATGTGGTCAGGAAATAAAACGCCGTCTCTCAAGCAAAGTATCGCTTTGACACTTTTGATATGCACAAGCGCTTGTGGGAATAGTTCCGGCAGTTCAGCCAATCCGGATAGCAATAACAATAGCTCAGCGGGATCGGGTTACGAGGTGGTAACGGTGACAAAACCTGAGAACCTTTCGCAGTATCGCGACTGGTATAAAAATGGCTACGACGCCTGTGTCGGTTTCGCGCAAATAAAAAATCTGCCAGTCAAGTCGTTTGTTGATATTCCAGCTGATTTCATTATCGATAAAGATACATACGTCAGCGATGGAAAAAATTATTCGCATACAACGGTCAGTAACGTCATCAAGGTCGATATGACTCCGGAAAGCGGCTGTGCCTCGTCGATCGCAAAAACGGAAACATTACGTGTTGTGAACAACGGAAACAGCTATCACATTGATGTTCAGGAAAATGGCGAGCGTGTCTCGCAGCCCGTGCAAGCAGAGACTAAAGGTGGCGAGGAAAATAGCGCAATCTATACCGATGCCAAGGTGGTCAATGGCATCCCATTGAAATGCTTGCCAGAAAGTGCGACGACGCAAATTGCAGGTCAGGTGTGCATGATTGAAACTCAGGGTTCGACCAAATTTATCGGCTACGACGGTAAATACGTGGCAGGTTATGTCAGGGCATTGACTGCAAAAGATCAGTTCGGTGTCGTCATTACTGAACCGGTTTCGGTGAAAGTCAGCGCGTCCATAGACCCTAAGGTTTTCAATATCAAATAATGACACAGTTGGCGCACAGTCGATTTCTACGCGGGCAAGCCATGATGGAATTTCTGGTATTTGTCGGCGTTGCAATCAGCCTTTTTTCAGGCATCTTATATCTTGGTAAATTCCATGATATTCAGGCCAATACGATCCAGGCGGCTCGTTATGCTGCATGGGAACGGACTGTGCACGATAACGCCAACTTATCAGGATTCCTGATTCAACAGTGGCTTCTGACGTAAAGAAATTTCAGCAATACGGACGCTAGAAAATCGGTGTGATCCGATAAAAATTTTGGCACAAATACATTGTAAAAATTTAACAAATATTTACTTAAGTTAAATCTTGTGTGCTGATGTTTTTTTATGAAAATATCAGCATATTATTCCGCCTGTTCTGACATGAATAAACTTCCTGTGTTTCTTTGAATCAGGTTTCTTGGGCAGAACATGCCTGCTGACAATGAACTCGTGTTCATTATTTTTTTATGTGGCAGGTTGCTCTCGGGAAAATAAATGGGGGCGTAGCGCCGGAGTTTGCGCTAATGCATAAAAAATGAATCTGGAATATGGTGCTGAAATGAAAGACATATCCAGTTTGCACAGATAGGCACAACTTGATATCGGTCAATATCGATCGCAGTGCGTCAGTCCTAGAATCGGATATGACATGCGCAAACAGTGTGTTTGTCTGACCGATCAAATTCAACAAGAAAAAGAGTCTACATTATGAAATGGTTTAACAACTTAAAAATTGCCTCCAAGTTATTGCTGTCATTTTCGATCGCAATCGTGCTGAGCATTTTTCTCGGTGTTTTTTCCATCGTCCAGTTAAGTAAGGTCAATGAAGCTGCAACTGCGGTTGCTACTAACTGGCTGCCAAGCATACAAGTCTTGGGCCGGGTAAAAATGGCGATGGCACGCATCCGCAGTTTTGAACAACAGCATATTCTGGCAACGACGCCGGAGGATATGCAGACCGCAGAAAAAAATGCTGCAAAGCAGGTCGACGATTTGATCTCTTTACAAAAAAAATATGAGTCGCTGATCAGTGAAGAAGAAGAGAAAAAGATTTATCCGGAAGTAGCAAAAAGCATTACTGTATTTCTGGCGGAGCACGCCAAGATCGTTGAGTATTCTTCTAAGCGGACGAAAGAAGAGGCCATTACGTTGATGCGCGGCGAATCGACGAAGGTGTATCGTGCCATGCTGGCCGAGGTGGATAAGCTGGCCGACGTGAATGATGCCGGTGCTGAGAAGTCGAGTGAATTTGCAGGAAAAACTTATAGCGATTCCAGAACCTGGATCGTCGTACTGATTGTCGTGATTGCGGTTCTGTCATTTACGTTCGCTTACTGGATTGCGCGCTTAATTTCCATGAAGCTGAATGAGGCCGTGACGATTGCAAATACGATCGCAGGCGGTAATCTGAATCAGCAAATTCAAGTCACTTCAGAAGACGAAACAGGCCTCTTGCTGCAGGCATTAAAAGAAATGAACGGTAGTTTGCAGAATATTGTCGGCCAGGTGCGCGATGGAACAGATACGATTGCGACAGCGTCGGCGCAGATCGCCAGTGGTAATCTGGATTTGTCTTCGCGTACAGAACAACAAGCAAGCTCGCTTGAAGAAACCGCATCGTCCATGGAAGAACTGACCTCCACCGTAAAACAAAACGTGGACAATGCCCGTCAGGCCAATGTGCTTGCGGTGGCAGCTTCTGAAGTTGCGGTCAAAGGCGGTGCAGTTGTTTCGCAGGTGGTCGATACGATGGGGGCGATCGATACTTCGTCTAAGAAAATTGTCGATATCATCAGTGTGATTGATGGCATCGCTTTTCAGACAAATATTCTGGCGCTGAATGCTGCCGTTGAGGCTGCGCGTGCTGGTGAGCAGGGACGTGGTTTTGCTGTGGTTGCCAGTGAAGTGCGTAGTCTCGCACATCGCTCCGCCAGTGCTGCGAAGGAAATCAAGCAGTTGATTGATGATTCCGTTAGTAAAGTTGATACCGGTAGCCGTCTGGTGGACCAGGCTGGTGTGATGATGGAAGAAATTGTTAACAGCGTGAAACGTGTCACTGACATCATGGGAGAAATTACCTCAGCCAGTATTGAACAGGAAGCCGGAATCGAACAAATTAATCAGGCGATTACGGAAATGGATACTGTTACCCAGCAGAATGCCGCACTGGTGGAAGAGGCCGCCGCTGCCGCTGCTTCTTTACAGGATCAGGCTGCAGATCTGGCGCAAGTGGTCAGCGTGTTTCAGTTGTCCGGTGGCAGTGCTATTAATCTGAGAAGCACAGCAAAAGAAGTGAGAGAAACGAAGACTCAGAGCCGCATCAGCCAGGCAAAACACGAGCCTGCATTGAAGAAAAGTAAAAAGGCGACACCACAACTGACCAGCGTAAGCGCAGCTAAACCTGCCAGAAATGATGAGTGGGAAGAGTTCTGAGTTTTAAGTTCAGAATAACGATATTAAGATAAAAAATGCACTCGACATAAAATCGAGTGCATTTTTCATTTTGGCAGAGCGCTGATAGAGCAGACCAGTCTGGCCATTTTTCCGGTACTGGAAAAATCATGTTCGGTGCTTATTTTTTGTCAGCTTTGGCAGTTTCTTTTTTGGCTGCGTTGGCTTTTGCTAATTCAGTTTTTTGCGCTTCGTACCAGATCATTCCTTCCATACCAACTTCTTCACCCTGAGCGCGCGCCTGCACCAGTTCAGCGACAACTTCGGCACGGGTCTTAGGGGCTGGAGTCGTTGTTTCTGCTGCAAAGACTGCATTTGTGCTGAGGCTGATCAGGCCAGCAATGAATAAATATGTCGTTTTCATTTAAGTTTCCAATTCAGTTATCAAGAGTCAAGATGCCCTATCCCTGATGCTTATGCTGCCGATAGCATTGCGGCCTACATACAACCCGGTAAAAGTGGTCTTTGAGTGTGCCGAACGACGATCTATAAGGTGGGGATCTGGCTTTGTTGAATAAGCGTATGGTGTAAAAGGCTTATTGACGGACGAAGTGTAGGCTTTTCTTTTTAATCAAAAAAGACGAGTATCGGGAATATACTATTGCTTATAGCGGAATAATAAGGGGCTTGAAAAATGGACAGGCTACAATCAATGCGCATATTTTCCAAGGTCGTTGAGTTGGGCGGATTTGCCAGAGCCGCAGTTGCTCTGGAGATGTCAAATGCCGTTGTGACCCGCTACGTCGCAGACCTTGAATCACATCTCGGTACGCGCTTATTAAACCGGACTACGCGCAAATTATCGCTTACTGAAACCGGACATGTTTATCTCGAACGCGTCCGCCAGATTTTGGCTGATATCGAAGATGCTGATGCGATTGCTGCAACATCAGCAAAAAAGCCGAGTGGCACCTTGCGGATTTATTCGGTGCCGGGCTTTGGCGTGTCACAACTGGCCCCTTTGCTGCCACTTTTTGCAAAAAAATTCCCCGATATTATTCTGGACATCAAAATTTCTTCGCATTCTATCGATATGGTGGAAGAGGGGATTGATGTTGGTTTTTTTCTTGATTTACAAAAAATCGATAGCAGTATGGTCGCCCGTCAACTGGCAGCACCGGAAGTCATGTTGTGCGCGACACCTGAATATCTGCGAGTCAACGGCACACCGCAAACTTTAGACGATATCTCTCAACATCGGTGCCTGAATTATGGCTTTGATTTTATGCGTCATAATTGGATGATTCACGAGCGGGATGCGGAAGAGTTTTCTTATCCCGGGAAATCAAAACAAGCGTTAAAGCAGATACCAGTCAATAGCCGGGTTGTTTCGAATAACACAGATATTCTTCGGGAATGCGCTCTTGCTGATATGGGCCTGGTCTTGTTGCCATCCTATTCGTTGGAAAATGATATCCGTAGCGGTCGCCTGATCCGGCTGCTTCCTGATCACTTGTTTGGTAGTGTCACTATTTTCATGGCTTACCCCAGTCGCCGTTTGCTTTCTGCAAAAGTCCGAAGTTTTATTAATTTCATCGTTGAAAAATTTCCGCACGCTGGCATGACGCAGCAGACACTTTGATCTGCCATAAAAAAATTGCATGTACCCTGAGCTAGAACAGTCTGTGAACTGATGATTTCACTTATTATTAGATTGGCATCCTGAAGGTAGGCGTTTTTAACACTGGTGTTGTATCACTTGGCTCACTTGTTCAGTCAGGGGTGGTGATTTTAGTCGCCGTATGTTCAGGGTATCGCTGTCAGCGAAGTTGAATCGGTATTGATCTGAGAATCAACAGTGCGGCTGAGGAAATTTCCACTAGACGTCAGGAACAAAGGTGATGAAGTATGTTGCATGGATATCGGTATCAAAAATCCCGAAATGATCGCTCTGACGATGTATCTGCCGGACTTCCTGGGCAGCTGATATCAATGACGTCAGTGACGCTGCTGCTTGCGTTGCTGGCAGGCTGTACGTTATCTGCACCGGCACATCAATCGTCTGCATTGCCTGTTGCTGAGGTTTATACCGAGGCACCGGCGCACGATGCAGGTATCCCTGCCACTCAGATCAGTTGGCAAACGTATTTTACTGACCCGGCTCTGCGTCATCTCATTGAGCTGGCCTTAGCCAATAATCGCGACGTGCGCATTGCTTTGTTGCGTGTGCAGGAAATGCGCGCGGCTTACGGCATACAACGGGCAGATCGTTTGCCTACGATTGCTGGCAGTCTGGATGCGACGCGTACTGCTGTGCCCGGCGATCTGAATGTATCGGGTCGACCAGTTGTTGGTAACCAGTTTCAGCTTGGTGTTGGCTTCAGTAGCTGGGAGATTGATTTTTGGGGGCGTGTGAGCAGTCTGAATGCGGCTGCATTGGAAACGTATCTTGCCAGCGATGCGACCCGCCGTGCGACGGCACTGAGTCTGATCACACAAGTAGCGAACAATTATCTTGCTTTGCGCGAAACGGATGAGCGTCTGATAATGGCACAACGCACTGTCGCGAGTCGCGCCGAATCCTTGCGTATATTTCGTCGTCGTGTCGATCTGGGGGCAACTTCCAGACTTGAACTGACGCAGGTCGAGTTGTTGTCGCAACAGGCAATGGCATTGCAGGCGCAACTCGAACATACGCGTGCGACCCAGATCAATGCGTTGACCTTGTTGGTGGGGGGACCGCTGCAACTTCCGCCTGCGTCCGGGCAATTCAATGCTCTGCCTCCATTACCTGAATTGAAGGCTGGGTTGCCCTCAGATCTGTTATTGCAGCGACCGGACATACTCGCTACCGAACATGCGCTGCGATCAGCACAAGCGAATATGGTTGTCGCCCGAGCCGCTTTTTTCCCCCGAATTGCCTTAACCGCATTTGCTGGTACGGCAAGTGCCGAGTTAAACGGATTATTCAGCAGTAGCAGTCAGGCATGGACTTTTTCACCGGGCATTACCTTACCGATTTTTGACAGTGGCAGACGCGAGGCAGTTACTGAAGTCGCCCGGTTGCGGCGCGAGCAGGCTGTTGCCCATTATGAGCAAACAGTGCAGGCTGCTTTCAGGGATGTTGCTGATGCTTTAGCTGCGCGCCACTGGTTGGCAGCACAGGAAGGAATTGCGCGCGAGACCCTGAAAGTGCAGGCTGAGCGTGCACGGTTGGCGAAGCTACGCTATGACCATGGTTCGGCGCGCTATCTGGAAGTGTTGGATGCAGAACGTGATTTGCTGTCGAGCGAGCAGCAATTGGTACAAATACATCGCGCCAGCCTGTCAGCACAGGTCGCACTTTTCGCAGCACTTGGCGGCGGCAGTCAGTTTGCTGATGAATTATCTGTGTCTACTGTCGATCCCGTATCGGTACCCAAAAACAATAAGGAATAAACGCATGAATCCGACTATCAAAAAAATCGTCTTGCTTGTTACAGTAGTTGCCATTGCAATCACTGCCTATGTTGTTTATCAGCGCCGGAATGGGGCAGATCCTAGTGACAGTGTGGTGAGCGGTAATGGTCGTATTGAAGCGACTGAAATTGATGTCGCGACCAAGCTCGGTGGGCGGGTGCAGGAGATTCTTGTTGCCGAGGGTGAGTTTGTCAAAGCAGGGCAATTGCTGGCGCGTATGCAAATCGATAGTTTGCAGGCGCAAAGAGATGAAGCCGTAGCACGTCAGCAGCAAGCTGAATATGCGGTGAAAGGTGCCGAAGCACAGGTGGCCTTACGCGAGAGTGATTTGCAGGCAACGCAGGCGTTGGTCGTGCAGCGCGAAAGTGAACTCGATGCGGCACAACGGCGTTTGGCTCGCTCAGAGACACTGTTCAAAGAAGGCGCCTCATCCGGTCAGGAACTCGACGACGATCGCGCACGTGTCAGCAGTGCGGCTGCCGCACTTGCCGCTACCAAGGCCCAGGTCCGGGCGGCAAATGCGGCAGTGACTGCTGCGGTGACGCAGGTCACAGGTTCACAATCGAGTGTCAGGGCCGCTGCCGCGACCACTGCCCGCATCGATGTTGAACTGGCTGACAGCGAATTGAAAGCGCCGCGTGCCGGGCGGGTTCAGTATCGTGTTGCGCAGCCGGGTGAAATTCTGGGCGGCGGTGGCAAGGTGCTGAATCTGGTTGATCTCTCAGATGTCTACATGACGTTTTTTGTGCCGGAAAGCATTGCGGGGAAAGTTGCACTGGGCAGCGAGGTGCGTATTGTTCTGGATGCGGCGCCGCAGTTTGTGATCCCAGCCAAAGTGTCGTTTGTCGCCAGCACGGCGCAGTTCACTCCGAAGACCGTTGAAACTGCCAGCGAACGTCAGAAATTGATGTTTCGTGTGAAAGCCAGAATTGATCGTGATTTATTGCTCAAGTACCTGCAACAGGTAAAAACGGGTTTACCTGGCGTGGCGTGGATTAAGCCAGATACGCAGGCTGCATGGCCAGCATCGCTGAATTTGAAAGCACTGCCGTGAGCCTGTCTGCTTCAACATCAACTGTCGTGCGTGGTCAAAACCTGCGGCTGAATTACGCCAAGGTTTGTGCGCTGGATGATATTACGCTGGATATCCCAGCAAATTGTATGGTGGGGATTATTGGCCCCGATGGTGTTGGTAAATCCAGCTTGTTATCGCTGATTTCCGGCGCACGCGCCTTGCAGCAGGGATATCTTGACGTGCTCGGCGGCGATATGGCCAGCCGTCACCATCGTGAGCAGGTCTGCCCCCGCATTGCGTATATGCCGCAGGGGCTCGGTAAGAATCTTTCCCCGACTTTGTCGGTTGAAGAAAATCTGCAATTCTTTGCCAGTCTGTTTGGACATGATGCGATCGAGAGCCGTCGTCGCATTGATGAATTGACGCGCAGTACCGGCTTGTCTCCTTTTCTGGATAGGCCAGCGAGCAAATTATCCGGCGGTATGAAACAGAAACTCGGTTTGTGTTGTGCGCTGATTCACGATCCGGATTTACTTATTCTGGATGAGCCGACTACTGGTGTCGATCCACTGGCTCGTGCGCAATTCTGGGATCTGATTGCGCGTATTCGCGTCAGTCGTCCAGGTATGAGTGTCATCGTTGCGACGGCGTATATGGATGAAGCGCAAGGGTTTGACTGGCTGGTCGCGATGGATGATGGTCAGGTGCTGGCAATCGGAACACCTGCCGAACTGATGCAGAAAACGGCGACCCTCTCGCTGGAGGCAGCCTTCATTGGTTTGCTGCCGGAGATCAAGCGGCGTGGACACCAGCGAGTCGAAATCCCGCCGCTGACGATGGCTGACAGTGCTGCTGTCGCAATTGAGGCACAAAATCTGACGATGCGTTTCGGCGATTTTGTGGCGGTTGACCATGTCAGTTTTCGTATCCGGCGCGGCGAAATATTTGGCTTTCTCGGTTCCAATGGTTGCGGTAAATCGACCACGATGAAAATGTTGACAGGTTTGCTGCCTGCGACTGAAGGTGATGCATGGTTGTTTGGTCAGAAAGTGAATCCGCACGATATCGCGATTCGTCGTCGTGTCGGTTATATGTCGCAGTCGTTTTCCTTGTATGCCGAGCTGAATGTGCAACAGAATCTGATATTGCATGCGCGCTTATTCCATGTGCCTGAATCGGAAGTCGCGACGCGTGTGGCGGATATGGTGGCACGTTTTGATTTGCAGGATGTTGTTGACATGCTGCCGGATAAACTGCCACTCGGCATACGGCAACGTCTGTCACTGGCCGTTGCGATGGTGCACCAACCCGAATTGCTGATTCTGGATGAACCGACGTCTGGCGTTGATCCTGTCGCACGTGATAATTTCTGGCGATTGATGATAGAGCTGGCGCGGCGCGACCACGTTACCATTTTTATCTCCACTCATTTCATGAATGAGGCTGAACGCTGCGACCGTATTTCGCTGATGCATGCGGGACGCGTACTTGCCAGCGATGCACCGGCAGCATTAGTTGCACAACGGGGTGCAGCAACACTGGAACAAGCATTTATCGATTATCTGCTTGAAGCCGATGGGGGCGATGTTCCGCAACCAGTTTCTGATGCTAACGTGGTGGATAGTGTCAACAACGCAGTACTGCCTGCGTCTTCCGCCACATCAGCATCAAGCTTCAGACAACGTTGCCGGCGCAGCCTTGGACGTATCTACACCTATACCTGGCGTGAAGCACTGGAATTAAGGCGCGACCCTGTTCGCAGCACGCTGGCGCTACTGGGATCCTTATTGCTGATGTTTGTGATGGGGTATGGCATCAGCATGGACGTTGAAAATTTACGCTTTGCCGTACTCGACCGGGATCAATCTGTATTAAGCCAGAATTACATCCTCAATCTTGCGGGATCGCGTTATTTTGTTGAGCATGCGCCGATTGCTGATTATGCCGAATTAGATAGGCGAATGCGTAGCGGCGAGTTGTCACTGGCGATAGAAATTCCACCTGGCTTTGCCCGCGATGTAGAGCGAGGTAAATCTGTGCAGATTGGTGCCTGGGTGGATGGCGCTATGCCACAACGCGCAGAAACGGTGAATGGCTATGTGCAAGGCATGCACCAGCAATGGTTCTTACAGCAGGTGCATGAACGTACCGGATCAACTTTGTCAGGTGTCACCAGTGTGGAGACCCGTTATCGGTATAACCCTGATGTGAAGAGTTTGCCATCAATGGTGCCGGCGGTGATTCCGTTATTGTTGTTGATGTTGCCTGCAATGCTGACGGCACTGGCGGTTGTGCGTGAAAAGGAGTTGGGTTCGATTATTAATTTTTATGTGACTCCGACAACGCGCAGCGAATTTTTGCTTGGCAAGCAAGTGCCGTATGTCGCGTTGGCAATGCTGAATTTTCTTTTAATGAGCCTTGCTGCCGTCACGATATTCGACGTACCCGTAAAGGGAAATTTCTTTGTTTTATTGCTTGCCGCGTGGTTGTTCAGCATTTGTTCAACGGGAATGGGGTTATTAGCTTCAGCATTAACTCGCAGCCAGATTGCAGCCATGTTTTTTACCATGATAGGAACGATGATTCCGGCCGTTCAGTTTGCCGGGCTGATCAATCCTGTTTCTTCGCTGGAAGGTATCGGGCGTCTGGTTGGACAGATTTATCCGGCAACGTACATGTTTAATATCAGCCGCGGCGTCTTCAGCAAGGCACTGGGTTTTGATGATTTGCGCGCGGCATTCTGGCCCTTGTTGCTGGCAATTCCCGTTATTCTCGGCGCGGCGATTGCCTTGCTGAAAAAGCAGGAGCGCTGATATGCAACGTCATCTGGCAAATATCTATCGTCTGGGCGTCAAAGAGTTATGGAGTCTCTGGCGTGATCCCATGATGCTGGCGCTGATTATTTATACGTTCACTGCGGCGATTTATGTGGCCGGGACGGCGATGCCGGAAACCCTGAACCGCGCACCGATTGCGATTGTGGATGAAGATGATTCTGCTTTATCAGTGCGGATCATCTCTGCATTTTATCCACCGCAATTTACCAAACCAGTACGTATCAACCAGGCTCAGGTTGACCCCGGGCTTGATGCCGGACTCTACACATTTGTTCTGATCATTCCACCTGATTTTCAGCGCGATGTTATTGCCGGGAAGGCACCTCAGCTTCAGTTGAATGTCGATGCGACGCGCATGAGCCAGGCATTTTCCGGCAACGGTGCGATACAGCAAATCATCATGGGGGAAGTCAATGAATTTGTGCAACGTTATCGTGACACGCCCACACAGCCCGTAGAACTTGCACTACGTTCGCGTTTTAATCCGGCACTCAATCCATCCTGGTTTGGCTCATTGATGGAGCTGGTGAATAACATTACGATGCTCTCAATTATTCTGACGGGCGCGGCGCTTATTCGTGAACGCGAGCATGGTACGGTAGAACACTTATTGGTGATGCCTGTGACACCGACTGAAATTATGTTGGCAAAAGTCTGGTCGATGGCATTGGTTGTGCTCGTTGCCGTGTTGGTCTCGCTGACCGTTATTATTCAAGGCGCCTTGCGTGTTCCGATTGATGGCTCCATCCCCTTATTCCTCATTGGTGTGACTTTGCATCTGTTTGCAACAACATCTATGGGAATTTTTATGGCAACTCTGGCACGGAGCATGCCGCAGTTTGGGTTGTTGATGATGCTGACGATGATGCCGCTGGAAATGTTGTCCGGTGGTATGACACCACGCGAAAGTATGCCCGTTTTTGTTCAATGGCTGATGTCTCTGGCGCCTACGACGCATTTTACCGAGTTGAGTCAGGCCATTTTGTATCGCGGTGCCGGTTTTGAAGTTGTGTGGCGGGCTTTTTTTGCATTGTTAGTAATTGGTTCGGTGTTGTTCATGCTCTCGTTGGCACGTTTCCGCAAAACCTTAGGGCAGATGGCTTAAATCGAAAACTAAAAAATTATTAAAACGATAAATAATAGGCCGTATTAACAAGCGTAAGCGCTCACCAAATTTATATTTTGGAAATAAAAAAGCTGATGAAATTCAGTTTTTTAAGAGAATAATAAATTTTTTATAATTTCAATGAAAAAAAAGTATAGTTTTTTTTAGTTTCGTAACATTACGTGTCAACCGAAGTGGCTTCCGGCTCGTTTTTCGACTCATAGAATCTTTGCCCGTACTTTTAACGCAGCGGAGATTCCCCAACAGGAGTCTGAAAAATGATTTACGAAATTTTGGTTCGCCCTTCCGATAATAAAAAGATGACGTCTGACAATCTGATCTGGATTGAGACCGATATGCCTTCCCGTTCCTTTGAAAAATGGATGCGTGATCGTGCATTGTTAGATGGAAGTGGACATGCGCCTATCGTTCGCTGGAGTATCGTACAGACTCAGCGTCCAGCGCATTTCAAATTGGCGACCCAGGCTAAAGCGTTGAAAAGCCGTATTTCAGAATTAATGAGCGGTATCGCGGAAGTAACAGCGGTTCCAGATGCGACGAAAGCACTGAGTGCGTTCCGCCTGAAAGCAAAAACACCAGAATTGGCTGGCGCGTTCCACTAAGTACGATGCCGCATAAAAAAAGCACGACAGACAGCAATGTCGATCGTGCTTTTTGTGTTTTGACCGTATTAACGCGGAACGTTCAGCGTTAATACATCCCGGTCAGAATTCTTCCCAATCCTGATTTGACGTTGATGCCGTCGTAATTTGTTTGCGAGGTGCAGGCGCAGCTTTGACCGGACGCACCGCCGCAGTGGCTGGTTTAACAGTGCGTACTGGTGTTTTGGTTGCCGTACTGGCCGTTTGCAACTGACCTGCAATTTTGAACTGCGCCACGACTTGCGTCAGATTATCCGATTGTTCACGCATACTTTCCGCCGCAGCAGCCGCTTCCTCAACCAGCGCAGCATTCTGTTGCGTCATCTCATCCATCTGATTGATCGCCATATTTACTTGCTCAATACCCGCGCTCTGTTCCTGACTGGCCGAACTGATTTCCGACATGATGTCAGCGACACGCTGCACGCTGGTCACGATTTCCTGCATTGTGCTACCGGCGTTATCCACCAGACGACTACCGTGCTCCACTTTACTGACAGAGTCATCAATCAACTGCTTAATCTCTTTCGCTGCCGAAGCACTACGTTGTGCCAGATTACGCACTTCCGATGCAACCACTGCAAAACCACGACCCTGTTCACCCGCACGAGCGGCCTCGACTGCTGCATTCAACGCCAGAATATTCGTCTGAAAGGCAATCCCATCAATCACTGCAATAATATCGACAATCTTATTCGAGCTGGCCTTGATTGAACCCATCGTTTCGACGACCTGATCAACGACCTCTCCGCCTTTAATTGCCACACCCGTTGCCGTCACCACCAACTGATTTGCCTGACGCGCATTGTCCGCATTTTGTTTCACTGTTGAAGTCAGCTCTTCCATCGAAGACGCCGTCTCTTCGAGCGAACTGGCCTGAGATTCTGTTCTGGAGGATAAGTCAGCATTACCGGAAGCGATTTCAGCAGCGGCAACATTAATCGCGTCGGTGCCATTACGCACATCGGCAATCACATGACTGAGACCGCTGCTGACACCGTTAATGGCAGTGATCAAGGTACCGATTTCATCATTACGGTGAACATCAACAACCTCCGTCAAATCGCCCATCGCCATTTTCTGAGCGACATTCGTTGCCTGAATCAAGGGTTCTGTAATCGAACGGGTGAGCAGCCAGCCGGTAACGATAGCCAGAGTGGTGGTGAGAAGAATCAAAACGATGAGTAAAGTGCGGCTGCGTTCGTAATTCGCCTGGATTTCAGCGGCCATTGCGTCGATCTGTGAGCGTTGCAATGCCTGCATTTCTTCTACTTTTTTCACATAGCTTAGCGCAGTCGGCATGAATGTCTTTTCAAGTAACTGGTTCGCTTCGTCGGTATTTCCCTCTTTTTTCAGTGCCACGACTTTATTACGCGTGGACAAATAGGCTTCACGAAGTTTTTCAACCTCTTTCAAGAGTTTAATTTCTTGTTCACTCTGAAGTTGTTTTACGATTAATTTGAATAAGTCTGCTGAGACTTTAGTTGATTCAGCCCCTTCTGCCTCAAAAAAAACGGCTAAAGAAGGATCACTACTTTTAGCGATTGCGGCTGTTCTGCGGATTGCTGTGTGTATATAGCGATACCAATCGCTGATCAGGCGCTCGGTTGCAAGAGGTTCTTCTAATAAGGTTTTGGTCGATGTGGCAACTGTGTTGAGTTGAGTTAAGCCGACCAACGTAGCGAAAATAGAAAAGACGAGGATAAGGGCGAAGCCCAGGCCTAGTCGTTTTCCGACGGAGAGCTGTTTGAGCAGTGAGTTCATATATATTCCATTTCTCTAATGCATGAGGTGCACTGATTGAGGATTGTTGTAATGTGATGATTGCGAGGGTATTCGGATATGAAAGAAAAAACATTGCCGCAATTGCTGCGGTTTCATATGTCCGGCATTATATTCGTTAACCAGCGAAGGACATAGGACGTTTTTTTGTTCCAAAGCAACATCGTGATCTATATAGTTTTGTGTGGGTTTTTACTTCACCGGGGCTTTGCTGGATTGTTGAAAAAATTGTTGAGTCTTTTTAATTTAGCTGTTCTCTTCAGCTTAGCAAGATCTGATGCACTGATGGCCTGAAGTATATTCAGTCATTGATCGGCGTTGTTAACGAATGCGCTTTCATATTTTTCCACGATGCCGCATAAAAAAAGCACGACAGACAGCAATGTCGATCGTGCTTTTTGTGTTTTGACCGTATTAACGCGGAACGTTCAGCGTTAATACATCCCGATCAGAATTCTTCCCAATCCTGATTTGACGTTGATGCCGTCGTAATTTGTTTGCGAGGTGCAGGCGCAGCTTTGACCGGACGCACCGCCGCAGTGGCTGGTTTAACAGTGCGTACTGGTGTTTTGGTTGCCGTACTGGCCGTTTGCAACTGACCTGCAATTTTGAACTGCGCCACGACTTGCGTCAGATTATCCGATTGTTCACGCATACTTTCCGCCGCAGCAGCCGCTTCCTCAACCAGCGCAGCATTCTGTTGCGTCATCTCATCCATCTGATTGATCGCCATATTTACTTGCTCAATACCCGCGCTCTGTTCCTGACTGGCCGAACTGATTTCCGACATGATGTCAGCGACACGCTGCACGCTGGTCACGATTTCCTGCATTGTGCTACCGGCGTTATCCACCAGACGACTACCGTGCTCCACTTTACTGACAGAGTCATCAATCAACTGCTTAATCTCTTTCGCTGCCGAAGCACTACGTTGTGCCAGATTACGCACTTCCGATGCAACCACTGCAAAACCACGACCCTGTTCACCCGCACGAGCGGCCTCGACTGCTGCATTCAACGCCAGAATATTCGTCTGAAAGGCAATCCCATCAATCACTGCAATAATATCGACAATCTTATTCGAGCTGGCCTTGATTGAACCCATCGTTTCGACGACCTGATCAACGACCTCTCCGCCTTTAATTGCCACACCCGTTGCCGTCACCACCAACTGATTTGCCTGACGCGCATTGTCCGCATTTTGTTTCACTGTTGAAGTCAGCTCTTCCATCGAAGACGCCGTCTCTTCGAGCGAACTGGCCTGAGATTCTGTTCTGGAGGATAAGTCAGCATTACCGGAAGCGATTTCAGCAGCGGCAACATTAATCGCGTCGGTGCCATTACGCACATCGGCAATCACATGACTGAGACCGCTGCTGACACCGTTAATGGCAGTGATCAAGGTACCGATTTCATCATTACGGTGAACATCAACAACCTCCGTCAAATCGCCCATCGCCATTTTCTGAGCGACATTCGTTGCCTGAATCAAGGGTTCTGTAATCGAACGGGTGAGCAGCCAGCCGGTAACGATAGCCAGAGTGGTGGTGAGAAGAATCAAAACGATGAGTAAAGTGCGGCTGCGTTCGTAATTCGCCTGGATTTCAGCGGCCATTGCGTCGATCTGTGAGCGTTGCAATGCCTGCATTTCTTCTACTTTTTTGATGAAGGTGGCCGACGCAGGTATAAACACTTTTTCCAAAACTTTACTTGCTTCTTCTGCATTGCCTGCTTTTTTCAACGCAACTATTTGATCCCGCGAGGATAAATAGCCAGCGCGCAATTGCTCAACTTCTTTCAGCATTTTTTTCTCTTGCTCGCTTTGGAATTTTTCTGTAATTCCTTTAAGTAGTGCCGACGAATTCTTAGTGGACTCTGCTTGTTCTTCTGCAAAAAAAGTCGCTAAAGAAGGATCGCTACTTTTCGCGATTGCGGTCGCCCGTCGTACTCCTGTGTGGATATTACGGTACCAGTCGCTGATCATACGTTCGGCAGCAAGGGGTTCTTCCAGTAAGGTTTTCGTTGCGGTCGCGACATTGTGCAATTGTGTTAAGCCGACCAACGTAGCGAAAATAGAAAAGACGAGGATAAGGGCGAAGCCTACGCCTAGTCGTTTTCCGACGGAGAGCTGTTTGAGTAGTGAGTTCATATGTATTCCATTTTTCTAATGCAAGAGACGCATTGATTGAGGATTCTTTTATTTGAGTATGATGAAAATCGGATATGAAAAAAAGCAGTGATACGAACACTGCAGCGTCATACGAAATCAAATTATATGGGGGAACTACTTACGTAATTGCACTGATTTTTTGTTTCGGCGCAATTCCAATGTAGATAAAAGAAATTTTGTCTCTATTTGTCCGCATGGTCTTCTCCGGCTTCTTCAATTCAAATCAGTCATAAGATTTATGTGGCCTTGTTTTACAATGAGTTTTTTGAGCACAGATAATTGTTATGGCAAGGCTTCCCCGTTTAGTAATTCCTCAGACTTTGCATCACGTATTACAGCGAAGCCATGAAGGGATACTGTTATTCAGGGATAACGAGGATTACACGACTTTTTTGAGTTGGCTTGCGCAGGCGGCAAAGCAGTTTCAAGTTGCGATCCACGCTTATATATTGATGCCGGATCATTTTCATCTTTTACTGACACCCTCAGATGAACAGGGTTTGAGTAAATTTATGCAATGGGTGGGGCGTTACTACGTACCTTATTTCAACCGGAAATATCAGCGATCCGGGAGTCTGTGGCAGGGACGATATAAAGCGACCGTGTTGGAGGCAGAGCGGCATTTCCTGCAGTGCAGTTTGTATGTGGAGGGCAGCCCCCTGCGTAGTGGATTGGTTACCGATGCGAGTGAGTATCCGTGGTCAAGTTACCAGCATCATATCGGACAGAGGACAGATCCTCTGGTATCAGATCACCCCATATTTTGGGCTTTGGGAAATACACCCTTTCAACGGGAAGCAAATTACAAGGAAATGATGAGCCAATCCTTATCTGTCGCGGATATGGCACAGTTAGACAATGCTGTGCAAAAAGGATGGTTGCTGGGATCCGCATCGTTTCAGAAAGAAATCAGCAAGTTGACTGAGCGGCGCGTCGCTCCGGCGAAGCGTGGACGACCAAGAAAAATGCCAAAGGCCCCGATAGACTGACGTTGTGTGAAGTCGACGCGAATCAAGATAAAAATTTGAATTAAATTACTCTGACCCTATTAAAAAACAGGTTAATTTAATTCTTATTTTATTCATCTCTGACCCTAATTATTTAGATTGAACTTTCTTTTGCGCTGCACTATTCTCATCACCAGACTTTCAATTTTTCCATCTGGAGATCGCTATGCATGCCCAAGGTTTATACGACCCATCCAATGAACATGATGCCTGTGGCGTCGGTTTTATTGCACACATTAAAGGCAAGAAAAATCACGCTATTGTCGAACAGGGTTTGCTGATCCTGAAAAATCTTGACCATCGTGGTGCCGTCGGTGCCGATCCTTTAATGGGCGATGGTGCTGGTATCCTGATTCAGATTCCAGATCAGTATTATCGTGAGGAAATGGCAAAACAGAACATTCAGTTGCCGCCGCCAGGTGAGTATGGCGTTGGTATGATTTTTTTGCCAAAAGAACATGCGTCCCGTCTGGCTTGTGAACAGGAAATCGAGCGGGCAGTCAGGGCAGAAGGTCAGGTAGTATTGGGATGGCGCGATGTTCCGGTTGACCGCGAGATGCCGATGTCGCCAACTGTGCGTGACAAAGAGCCGGTCATCCGCCAGATATTCATCGGACGCGGCGCGGACATCATGGTGACTGACGCACTCGAGCGCAAGCTGTACGTTATCCGCAAATCTGCGGTGCACGCGATTGAAGCGCTGCATTTGCTGCATGGCAAAGAATATTTCGTACCGTCGATGTCGGCACGTACGATTGTATACAAAGGTCTGTTGCTGGCAGATCAGGTTGGCGTTTATTACAAAGATTTGCAAGATGAGCGCTGTGTTTCTGCGCTGGCTTTGGTGCATCAACGGTTTTCTACCAACACTTTCCCGGAATGGCCGCTGGCTCACCCATACCGCATGATTGCGCACAATGGCGAAATCAATACTGTCAAAGGTAACTTCAACTGGATGCGCGCACGCGAAGGGGTGATGAAATCTGCCGTACTGGGCGATGATTTGCAAAAGCTCTACCCGTTGATTTTTGAAGGTCAATCCGATACCGCGAGCTTTGATAATGCGCTTGAATTGCTGGTCATGGCAGGTTATCCGATCGCACAGGCAATGATGATGATGATTCCTGAAGCATGGGAAAATCACACTCTGATGGACGACAATCGCCGCGCATTCTACGAATACCACGCTGCAATGATGGAACCATGGGATGGCCCAGCCGCGATGGCGTTCACCGATGGTCGTCAGATCGGCGGTACGCTCGATCGTAATGGCTTACGTCCTGCCCGTTATATCGTAACCGATGATGATCTCGTAGTGATGGCGTCGGAATCTGGCGTATTGCCTATTCCTGAATCAAAAATTATTCAGAAGTGGCGCTTACAGCCAGGAAAAATGTTCCTGATCGATCTGGAAGCGGGTCGCATCATCGATGACAAAGAAATCAAAGATACCTACGCCAACGCGAAACCCTATAAGCAGTGGATACAATCTGTCCGCATTAAACTCAGCAGCCTGAATGCTGAGCTGGACGTTGCGCCGGAAGCCGCCACTTTGCTGGATCGCCAGCAAGCCTTTGGTTATACGCAAGAAGATATCAAGTTCCTCATGGCACCGATGGCGACCAACGGTGAAGAGGCCATCGGTTCTATGGGGAATGATTCCTCATTGGCCGTGATGTCGAACAAGCTCAAGCCGCTCTATAACTATTTCAAACAGCTGTTTGCTCAGGTAACAAATCCACCTATCGATCCTATCCGCGAAGCGATGGTGATGTCGCTGGTATCGTTTATTGGGCCTAAACCTAACTTACTCGATACGAATAACATCAATCCGCCGATGCGTTTAGAAGTTTCGCAGCCGGTATTGGATTTCGCGGATATCGCCAAATTGCGCAACATCAGCGCAAATACCGGTGGTAAGTTCAAATCGTATGAATTGGATATCTGTTATCCGATCGCCTGGGGCAAAGATGGTATTGAAGCTCGTCTCGCTTCTATCTGCGCAGAAGTGGTCGATGCGGTGAAATCCGGTCATAACATCATGATCATCACCGACCGCAAAATGAATGCTGATTTTGTGGCGATTCCAGCATTGCTGGCAACTTCTACCGTTCATCAGCACTTGGTCAGCAAAGGCTTGCGTACCACAACCGGTCTGGTCGTCGAAACTGGCTCCGCTCGTGAAACTCATCACTTTGCTTTGCTTGCAGGATATGGCGCAGAAGCGGTACATCCGTATCTGGCGATGCAGACGCTGGCCGATATGGCGAAAGATTTGTCCGGCGATTTGTCGGCAGAAAAAGCCATTTACAACTACACCAAAGCGATTGGTAAGGGCTTGATGAAAGTGATGTCCAAAATGGGCATCTCTACCTATATGTCCTACTGCGGTGCGCAGATTTTTGAAGCGATCGGCCTGAATAAATCTCTGGTTGACAAATACTTCAAAGGCACAGCGTCGAATGTCGAAGGTATAGGTGTTTTCGAAGTAGCAGAAGAAGCACTGCGCCTGCATAAACTGGCGTTTGGCAAAGATCCGGTATTAGCCACTGCACTCGATGCCGGTGGTGAATATGCGTACCGTGTCCGTGGTGAAGACCATATGTGGACGCCGGATGCGATTGCAAAACTGCAGCACTCGACCCGCGCGAATAACTACAATTCTTACAAAGAATACGCGCAGATCATCAATGATCAGTCGAAACGCCACATGACTTTACGTGGCCTGTTCGAATTCAAAATAGACCCATCCAAAGCGATTCCTGTAGAGCAGGTCGAGCCAGCAAAAGAAATCGTTAAACGTTTTGCGACTGGAGCGATGTCTCTCGGTTCCATCAGCACCGAGGCGCATGCAACGCTGGCGGTGGCGATGAACCGCATCGGCGGCAAATCAAATACCGGCGAGGGCGGTGAGGATCCTGCGCGTTATCAGCAAGAGCTTAAAGGAATACCTATCAAGCAGGGTGCAACACTCGCTTCGGTGATTGGTAAAGAACAGATAGAAGTGGATATCCCTTTGCAGGATGGCGACTCCCTGCGCTCCCGTATTAAACAGGTCGCATCCGGTCGTTTTGGTGTGACTGCGGAATACCTGACATCGGCTGATCAGATACAGATCAAGATGGCGCAAGGTGCGAAGCCGGGTGAAGGCGGGCAGTTACCTGGTCATAAAGTATCTGAGTACATTGCGAAATTGCGCTTCTCAGTACCAGGCGTAGGCTTGATTTCTCCGCCTCCACACCATGATATTTACTCGATTGAAGATCTGGCGCAGTTGATTCATGACCTGAAAAACGTCAATCCATATGCATCAATTTCCGTCAAGCTGGTATCTGAAGTGGGTGTCGGTACGATTGCCGCTGGTGTGTCGAAAGCCAAGGCAGATCATCTGGTGATCGCGGGTCATGATGGTGGTACCGGCGCTTCACCGTTGTCATCGATCAAACATGCTGGCACACCGTGGGAACTCGGTTTGTCCGAAACCCAGCAAACGCTGGTACTCAATGGCTTGCGTGGACGCGTACGTGTACAGGCAGACGGTCAGATGAAAACTGGGCGTGACGTTGCAATCGCTGCGATGCTGGGTGCGGATGAAATCGGATTCGCAACTGCGCCGTTGGTTGTGGAAGGTTGCATCATGATGCGTAAGTGTCACCTGAATACCTGCCCTGTCGGCGTCGCAACACAAGATCCGGTACTGCGGGCGAAATTCTCAGGTAAGCCCGAATATGTCGTGAACTATTTCTTCTTTGTTGCTGAAGAATTACGTCAGATCATGGCGCAACTGGGTGTGCGTACTTACGATGAGCTGATCGGGCGGGTTGACCTGTTGGATAAATCCAAAGCCGTATCGCACTGGAAAGCCAAAGGTCTGGATTTCAGCCGTATCTTCCATCAGCCTGAACTGGCAGATGGTGCAGCAATTCGCCATGTTGATGTGCAGGATCATGGCCTCGAAAAAGCGCTTGATAACAAACTGATTGCGCAGGCAAAACATGCGCTGGAAACTGGTGAGAAAGTTTCTTTCATTTCTCCGGTGAAGAATCTGAATCGTACTGTCGGTGCGATGCTGTCCGGTGAAGTGGCGAAGAAATATGGTCATACTGGCTTGCCAGACGACACTATCCATATTCAGTTGCAAGGAACGGCAGGACAATCTGCCGGAGCATTCCTCGCGCATGGTGTGACGCTCGATCTGGTCGGTGAAGGCAATGACTATGTCGGTAAAGGTTTATCTGGTGGTCGCATCATCATTCGTCCGAATACCGAGTTCCGTGGCTGGGCGGTCGATAACATTATTTGCGGCAATACCGTGTTGTACGGTGCAATCTCCGGTGAGGCGTTTATTAATGGCGTCGCTGGTGAACGTTTCGCTGTACGTAATTCAGGCGCGGTTACTGTGGTGGAAGGAACTGGCGATCATGGTTGCGAATACATGACTGGCGGTACGGTTGTCGTGTTGGGCAACACTGGACGTAACTTTGCTGCAGGTATGTCTGGTGGTATTGCGTATGTCTATGACCCGGAAGGAACGTTTGAAAGTAAATGCAATATGTCTATGGTGACCCTGGAACCTGTGCTGGCAGGCGATATTCAGGCGACTTCAATCGATAAATCGATCTGGCACAGTATGTTGCGTGGCGGTGAAGGTGATACAGATGAGGCGATTTTGCGTCAGCTGATTGAGCGTCATTTCAAACACACTGGTAGTACCCGTGCCCGTAACTTGTTGGATAACTGGGCAAGCAGCCGCGCTAAGTTCGTCAAAGTATTCCCGACGGAGTACAAGCGCGCGCTGGCTGAGATGTACGCAGCCAGAAACGCTGCCAATGAAAAAGACAAAGTCGTCGCGTAGTTGAGATGAGGTACCCCTTGCCGGGGTGCCTGCTCTTGTGTGATTCACGATAGATAGGGCAACAGCCCGTAACGATATTGAGGTTAAAAAATGGGTAAAGTCACCGGCTTCATGGAATATCAGCGCTTGCAGGAAGCAAGCGAAGCACCACAATCACGTAAAAAACACTACAAAGAGTTTTTAGTCCATCTGGGCGATGCCCAGGCAAAGACGCAAGCGGCCCGCTGCATGGATTGCGGCATTCCGTTTTGTAATAACGGTTGCCCTGTGAATAACATCATCCCTGACTGGAATGATCTGGTGTATCACGGAAATTATCAGCAAGCTCTGGAAGTCCTGCATTCAACCAATAATTTCCCGGAATTTACCGGACGCATCTGCCCGGCACCTTGCGAATCCGCGTGTACTTTGGGTATCAATAATGATGCCGTTGGAATTAAATCGATTGAGCATTTCATCATTGATAAAGGCTGGGAAAATAACTGGGTAGTACCGCAGATTTCCAGTGTTAAAACTGGTAAGAAAATTGCGGTTGTCGGCTCTGGTCCTGCCGGGTTGGCGGCCGCACAACAACTCGCACGTGTCGGGCACGATGTCACCGTGTTTGAAAAAAATGACCGTGTTGGTGGCTTATTGCGCTACGGTATTCCTGACTTCAAAATGGAAAAATCCCATATTGATCGCCGTGTCGAGCAAATGAAAGCGGAAGGTGTTACTTTCCGTACCGGCGTCTTCGTCGGTAAAGATTTTCCTGCCACAGTGACCAACTGGTCGAAAGAAACGATGTCACCGGAACAGCTGCAAAAAGATTTCGATGCAGTGATTATCGCCGGTGGTGCAGAAACTCCGCGTGATCTGCCGGTACCAGGGCGTGAACTCAAAGGTGTGCATTTTGCAATGGACTTTTTGCCAGTGCAAAATAAGGTTAATGCTGGTGACAAAGTGAAAGATCAGATTCTGGCGACCGGTAAGCATGTGGTTGTCATCGGTGGTGGTGACACTGGTTCAGATTGCGTCGGCACCTCGAATCGTCATGGCGCTAAATCTGTGACGCAATTTGAATTAATGCCACAACCGCCGGAGCAAGAAAATAAACCTCTGGTGTGGCCATACTGGCCAACGAAGTTGCGTACATCATCTTCTCACGAAGAGGGTTGCGAGCGTGACTGGGCGGTTGCGACCAAGCGTCTTGAAGGCAAAGGTGGCAAAGTTGAAAAACTGATCGCCTGTCGCGTTGAATGGAAAGACGGCAAAATGCAGGAAGTTGCCGATTCCGAGTTTGAAATGAAAGCCGATCTGGTGTTGCTGGCAATGGGCTTTGTCTCACCAGTGCAGCAGGTGCTGGATGCGTTTGGTGTTGATAAAGACGCACGCGGTAATGCTAAAGCGACCACCGAGGGCGATGCCTGCTACAAAACCAATGTACCGAAAGTGTATGCTGCAGGCGATATGCGTCGCGGGCAGTCATTAGTGGTCTGGGCTATCCGCGAAGGGCGTCAATGTGCGCGCGAAGTCGATGCGTTTCTGATGGGCGAGTCCGTCCTTCCACGCTGATAAAAACGACTGATTTCTCTTGAAAAAGGAGAAATCAGTCAGTTTTTTTGATGAATCCAGTCAAATTTTTAAAATTAATGACTTCAAATTCATTAATTTTTATCTTAATTTATTCTCGATTTTGAATTAAATATTGATTTAAATGCTATTTCGGAATTTAATTCAAAAAATGATTGCCATTTCAAATAATAATTAATTTGTTATTTTTTTGCTTATACTTGCCGATACAACTTCATTTCCAGTTCTGCATTACAATCTAGCCTTTGCAAAACTTAATCCCTCGTTGTGTCAAATCTCGTTGAAATTCGCGATGTTCATTTCGGATATGGAGAACGGACAATTTTATCCGGACTTCATATGGACTTCCCGCGCGGTAAAGTGATTGCCGTCATGGGGGGCTCCGGCTCCGGTAAAACCACTATCCTGCGTTTGATAGGCGGACAAATTCGTCCGCAGCGTGGCAGTGTCAGCGTCAATGGTCAGCACGTGCAGGATCTTGCCAGTGATGATCTCTATGCGATGCGGCGTAAAATGGGTATGTTGTTTCAGCACGGCGCATTATTCACCGATCTGAGCGTCTTTGATAATGTCGCTTTCCCGATGCGCGAGCATACGGATTTGAGCGAAGCGATGATACGCGACCTGGTGATGCTCAAACTCGAAGCAGTCGGATTGAGAAATGCTGCATATCTGATGCCGGCAGAAATTTCCGGCGGTATGGCGCGCCGGGTTGCGCTTGCGCGGGCGGTTGCTCTGGATCCGCAGCTAATGATGTACGACGAGCCGTTTGCTGGGCTTGATCCGATTTCTATGGGCGTGGCCGCAAATCTGATCCGGAACTTGAATGATGCCTTGGGGTCTACATCAATACTGGTCTCACACGATGTTCATGAATCGTTTGCGATTGCAGACTACATTTACTTCCTGTCACAGGGAAAAATCGTGGCTGATGGCACGCCTGAGCAGATGATGGCATCGGAAGATCCGTATGTCAGACAGTTCGTACATGCCCAGGCGGATGGTCCCGTACCTTTCCATTATCCCGGCAAAACTTTGCTGGATGATCTGGGTCTGAAAGGAGCATTATGATCATTGAATCTGTCGGTAAGTGGACGCGCGGAATGTCCAGTGATCTGGGGTATGCCACGCGCAGCTTTTTCTCAATTTTGTTCAGCGGCTTTGGTTTGTGGCGGCGGCCGCGCCTGATTACCGATCAGATTCATTTCATTGGTAATTATTCGTTGGTCATTATTGCAGTATCCGGTTTGTTTGTCGGATTTGTGCTTGGTTATCAGGGCTATTACACCTTAAACCGCTTCGGCTCAGGTGAATCACTTGGTTTGCTGGTGACAATTTCTCTGGTGCGTGAACTTGGTCCGGTTGTCGCTGCCTTGTTATTTGCTGGTCGGGCCGGTACTTCTCTGACAGCAGAAATTGGATTGATGAAGGCGGGTGAGCAACTGGCTGCGATGGAAATGATGGCAGTTAATCCGATACAAAGGGTATTAGCGCCGCGTTTTATTGCTGGTTTGATTTCCTTGCCGATTCTGACTGCCATTTTCAATGCCATGGGTGTGATTGGCGGATATATCGTTGGCGTCCAGTTGATCGGCGTGGATAACGGCGCGTTCTGGTCGCAGATGCAGGCCGGTGTGGAAATCGGTCAGGATATCGGTAACGGTGTATTGAAAAGCATCGTCTTTGGTTTTGCTGTGACGTTTGTGGCTTTATTTCAGGGCTATGAAGCGCAGCCAACACCGGAAGGGGTGGCCAGAGCAACAACGCGTACCGTTGTGATTTCCTCTTTGCTGGTGTTGTGGCTGGATTTCCTGATGACAGCCTGGATGTTCCAATAAACGTGGCCTTGCACATACTCCGGGGGAGTATGTGCATCTGTGCGGCGGAAGTCTTTTTAAATAAACGGCAAATTAAGAATAAATGCAGATACTCCCTGATATACGGGAGTTTGAAATAGGTAAGGATTGATGATGCAAAAAAAATCTCTGGACTTCTGGGTTGGACTTTTTGTTTTACTAGGTGCCGCCGCTTTACTATTTCTGGCATTGAAAGCTGGCAATATGAGTTCGCTTTCACTAGAGAAAACGTATGAAGTGGTAACGCGTTTTGACAATATCGGCGGATTAAAACCACGCGCTGCAGTAAAAAGTGCCGGTGTCGTCGTCGGACGGGTTTCGGAAGTCAGATTTGACGATAAAACCTTTCAGGCAACGGTGATACTGCAATTAGAAACACGCTATAAGTTTCCGAAAGATACATCTGCCAAGATTCTGACGGCAGGATTATTGGGTGAGCAATATATTGGCCTGGAAGCCGGTGGTGACACCGCGAATCTGGTTGCCGGTGACAGGATAAAAATGACGCAGTCAGCGGTCGTTCTGGAAAATCTGATCAGTCAGTTTCTTTTCAGTAAAGCCGCAGACAGCAATGCGGAAGAGAAAAAATGAAAAATACATTCAAGCAGTTAAACGCGCGCTTTTGCGCCTTACTGGTACTGAGCATGACTGTGTTGCTGACAGGTTGCAGCACCGTCTCAGTCGATAAAATCAAAGACAAAGCTGACCGTACGCTGGACGTGATCAGTACCAAAACCAATATCGGTAAAAATCCACGCGATCCTCTCGAGGGGTTTAATCGCGCAATGTTCAATTTCAATGATTCGCTGGATCAGGCGGTATTGAAACCGGTCGCGCAAACGTATCGCGATGTGACGCCATCGTTTGTTCAGACCGGTGTCGGTAACTTTTTCAGCAATATCGGCGATGTCTGGAATGCGGTCAACAATCTGTTGCAAGGCAAAGTTGCTGAAGGTAGCTCCGACGTAATGCGTTTTGCGTTTAACTCAACATTTGGTCTGGCTGGTTTACTTGATATCGCTTCGCCGGCAGGTCTGCCTAAACACCGCGAAGATTTCGGTCAGACGCTAGGTCGCTGGGGTGTCCGTTCGGGGCCTTATCTGGTCTTACCACTATTGGGTTCGTCTACCGTGCGTGATGCGTTGGCAACGCCGGTCGACATGAAAGGTAACCTGTGGTCGTATAAAGAGCCTGTTTATGTTCGCAATATCGGTACTGGAGTGCGTCTGGTTGATGCCCGCGCATCCGTGCTGGACGCCGGTTCGCTGATAGAGGAAGCTGCTCTGGATAAATATGTGTTTATCCGTGATGCATATTTGCAGCGTCGCGCCAGTCAGATCGCTCCGGAAGAGGATTAATTCCCGTAGGGATTTGTAAAACAATATAACAACAGTCAACCCATCAACGCCCCGATGAGTTAACTGGCGACACAGACGTCGCAATCAGATGGATATGAAGGATAAAGAAATGAAAACAATCATGACCCGATTTTTATTAACGATGTTTGCCACTCTGGCATTTGCCAACAGCGGTTTTGCCGCCGCTGCTGCTCAGGAAGCACCTGATCAGTTGGTCAAACGCATCAGTCTTGAAATTATTGATCTGGCGAAAGCGGACAAAGAAATTCAGGCCGGCAATCAAAAGCGTGTTTATGACCTGGTCGACAGCAAAATTTTGCCTTACATCGATTTTCAGCGCATGACTTCGCTGGCGGCAGGTAAAAGCTGGAGAGAGGCGACACCGGAACAGCAGAAGCAACTGATTAACGAATTCCGTACTTTGTTGGTATTTACTTACTCTGGCGCTATCGCTCAGATTAAAGACCAACGCGTTGAATTCAAGCCGCTTCGTGCTGCACCGGAAGATACGGAAGTAGAAGTCCGTTCGCAGATTATTCAAACCCGTGGCGAGCCTATCCAGTTAAATTATCGTCTTGAAAAATTGCCAGCAGGCTGGAAAATCTATGACATCAACGTACTGGGTGCATGGTTGGTAGAAACATATAAAGGCAGTTTTTCTGCTGAAATCAGCAAGTCTGGCATTGATGGTCTGATCAAAACTTTGACTGAAAAAAATAAAAAACTCGCATCTGCACCAATCAAAGCGGCATCCAAATAAGTCTGACGAAGGATTTATTGTGTACAAACTAGCAGGCGAACTTTCTCAGAAAAATGCCCGTACCGCGCTGGCAGAAGGGAATGTTGCCATATCGCAGGGACAGTCCGACTTCGACTTGTCTGGCCTGGAGCGGATAGATTCTGCTGCCGTTGCCGTTATGATTGAATGGCAGCGACAGGCTCTGGCAAAAAAGCAAACTCTGCAATTTCATGCGTTGCCAGCAAGCCTGATCAGTTTGATCAGGCTTTACGGTCTGAGTGAGCAGTTTATTACCCCATCCTCCGAGCGACATTGACGCTCACCCTGGGAATGCGTCGGTTTCCTGCACGCAGTTTCAGCCTCCATGCTGAAAATCCCCTATAATCAAGGGTTCGCCCAGCGGGTGAACTCTTGAATTTTCTCCGTATCCGATTTCTCTTACGCACGTAAGTGCAAGCATGCCAGATGGCCGCCATACAAATTAGTAATATTCAAAAACGCTACCAGTCTTTGCAAGCTCTGGGCGGCGTGTCGCTTTCTATCGAAGAAGGCGAATTTTTCGGCCTGCTCGGGCCAAATGGTGCGGGTAAAACGACATTGATTTCTATCATCGCTGGCCTGAATCGCGCCGATGCCGGTAATGTCACGGTGCAAGGACATGACGTTGTCAGCGACTACAGGAATGCGCGCAGGAATCTGGGCGTCGTACCGCAAGAATTAGTTTTTGATCCATTTTTTACTGTACGCGAAACCTTGCGTATGCAGTCCGGTTATTTCGGCCTCAGAAACAACGATAAATGGATAGATGAGGTTATGGAAAACCTTGATCTGACCAACAAGGCCGATACCAATATGCGCGCTTTGTCGGGTGGCATGAAGCGCCGCGTGCTGGTTGCGCAGGCGCTTGTGCACAAGCCGCCCGTAATCGTGCTTGATGAGCCAACGGCAGGCGTTGACGTTGAATTGCGTCAGACTTTGTGGCAATTCATTGCGCGTCTGAACCGCGAAGGTCACACCATCGTGCTGACCACACATTATCTCGAAGAAGCGCAGGCCTTATGCAATCGTATCGCGATGCTGAAATTGGGTAAGGTTGTCGCCCTCGACAGCACCGCTGCGCTGATTAAGCGCATCTCAGGATCGCAACTGCGGGTAACACTGGCAGCATCCGGTAATACGGCTTTACCTGTAACGTTACGCGACAAGATTATCAGCCATGAAACCCTGGCCGACCCACGTCAGTTTGCTTTACGTGTCACCGACTATGGTCAGGTTGAAGGAATCTTAGGTGAGCTGCGCATGGGTGGATGTGTGATTGAGGATATGCAATTGTTGCAAGCCGATCTGGAAGATGTCTTCCTGCAAATTATGGAGGGCAAGCAATGAGTAATATGACCGGTTTTAACACCCTGTTTTACAAAGAAGTACTGCGTTTCTGGAAAGTCGCAACGCAAACGATCACAGCGCCTATCATGACCGCGTTGTTGTATTTGCTGATTTTCGGCCATGTGCTGGATGCGCATGTGCAGGTGTATCCGGGTGTGCGTTACACCGCATTTCTGGTGCCAGGATTGGTGATGATGAGTGTGTTGCAAAATGCTTTTGCGAATTCATCGTCGTCACTGATACAGTCGAAAATCACCGGCAATCTGGTGTTTGTATTGTTGCCGCCTTTATCGCACTGGGAGCTTTTTGGTGGTTATGTACTGGCGGCGATATTACGTGGTGTCGCAGTCGGTGCGGGTGTGTTTATTGTGACGGTGTGGTTCACTGACCTGCATTTTGAAGCGCCAGGGTGGATTGCTCTGTTTGCGTTGCTGGGCGCGGCGATGCTGGGAACGATGGGGCTGATCGCCGGCATCTGGGCAGAAAAATTCGATCAGCTTGCTGCATTCCAGAATTTTTTAATCATGCCGGCGACGTTTTTATCCGGCGTGTTTTATTCGATACATTCCTTGCCGCCGTTCTGGCAAACCGTATCGCACTTTAATCCATTCTTTTACATGATCGATGGGTTCCGGTTTGGTTTCTTCGGTAAATCAGACGTGGCACCGTTGTATAGTTTAGCGATTGTTTCTGTTTTCTTTGTTTTACTGTCAGCGATTGCGGTGCAGATGCTGAAGCGTGGTTATAAGTTGCGTGATTGATTGATGCCAGGTATCAGTCCTTCAGCGTGTTACTAATTGAGTTTGAAAGAGATATACGCCGTGTTTCCTACCCCTGAACAAATTAAAAACTACATTGCTGCTGGTCTTGAATGCAGCCATCTGGAAGTTGAAGGTGATGGTCAGCACTTTAATGCCGTCATCGTTTCCACCGCATTCGCTGGCAAACGTCCGATACAACGTCACCAGATCGTCTACGCGGTTCTGGGTGATCGTATGCGTGAAGAAATTCATGCTTTGTCGATGAAAACACTGACACCTGAAGAGTACCAGGCATAATGGATAAATTACTGATTACCGGCGGACACCGCCTGAACGGAGACATCGTTATCTCCGGAGCAAAAAATGCCGCGTTACCGATTCTGTGCGCAGGTTTGCTGAGTGCCGATGATGTCGTACTGAGCAATGTTCCATCGCTGCAGGATGTCAACACCATGCTGAAATTGCTGCGTCAGATGGGTTTGCGCGTCACGCAGGAAAATGGCGTCACCACAATGAATGGGCAGGGTATTGATAAACTCGAAGCACCTTACGACATGGTGAAAACCATGCGTGCCTCGATACTGGTACTCGGCCCTTTACTGGCGCGTTTCGGTGAAGCGAAAGTCTCATTGCCGGGCGGTTGTGCGATTGGTTCGCGCCCGGTGGATCAGCATATCAAAGGCTTGCGTGCGATGGGTGCCGAGATCACGATTGAAGCTGGTTATATCCATGCCAAAGCCAAGCGCCTCAAAGGTGCGCGTATCGTGACCGATATGATTACCGTGACTGGTACCGAAAATCTGCTGATGGCAGCGACGCTGGCGGAAGGCGAGACTGTGCTGGAAAACGCCGCGCGTGAACCGGAAGTGACCGATCTGGCGAATCTTCTGGTGGCAATGGGAGCGAAGATCGAAGGCATAGGCACTGATAGACTGGTGATACAGGGTTGCGATAGTTTGCATGGCGCTGCCCATACCGTGATCGCGGATCGCATTGAGACCGCGACTTTCCTGTGTGCAGTGGCGGCAACGGGTGGCGATATCACCTTGAAAAATACCCGTAGCGATATTCTTGATGTGGCACTCGATAAGTTGCGTGAAGCTGGCGTCGTTCTGACGACCGGCCCGGACTGGATACGTGCGCAAATGAGCAGCCGTCCTAAAGCTGTCAGCTTCCGTACCACCGAATATCCGGGTTTCCCTACCGATATGCAGGCGCAATTCATGGCGCTCGATTGTGTTGCGTCCGGCAGTAGCCGCGTCACAGAAACAATTTTTGAAAATCGTTTCATGCATGTGCAGGAGATGAATCGTCTTGGCGCAAAAATTGAAATCGATGGACATACCGCGCTCATCAATGGCGTCGATAAACTTGTCGGCGCGCCGGTCATGGCAACCGATTTACGCGCTTCAGCATCGCTGGTGATTGCCGGCATGGCAGCGGAAGGCGAAACACTGATAGACCGGATTTATCACCTCGACCGTGGTTACGACCGCATGGAAGTGAAATTGTCGGCGGTTGGCGCACAAATACAAAGGCTTAAGTAATGACTGCACAACTCACTCTGGCTTTATCCAAAGGGCGGATTTTTGAAGAAACCCTGCCTCTGCTGGAAGCTGCCGGCATTCGCGTGACCGAAGATCCGGAGAAATCCCGTAAGCTGATTCTGGCAACGAATGATCCGGGTGTGCGCGTGATCATTGTCCGCGCTTCCGATGTGCCGACGTATGTGCAGTATGGCGCTGCTGATTTCGGCGTTGCCGGTAAAGACGTGTTGCACGAACATGGCGGCGAAGGTTTGTATCAGCCGATTGATCTGAACATTGCAAAATGCCGCATGTCGGTGGCTGTCTCGGCCGGATTTGATTATCAGAGCGCTGTACATCAGGGCGCTCGTCTGCGCGTGGCAACCAAGTACACCGAAACTGCACGCGAGCATTTTGCCAGCAAAGGTGTGCACGTCGATCTGATCAAGCTGTATGGTTCTATGGAGCTCGCGCCGCTGGTTGGTCTGTCGGATGCGATTGTCGATCTGGTCAGCACCGGCAGCACTCTGCGCGCGAATAATCTGGTTGAAGTCGAACACATCATGGATATTTCCTCGCGTCTGGTAGTCAATCAGGCAGCATTGAAATTGAAGCGTGAACGTTTGCAACCGATACTTGAAGCTTTCGAGCGCGCCACCAGTTTAAAAGCATAATTAAAGAGAATGAGCATGGCATCCCCCGCATCCCTGATTACCCGGCTGGACTCAACTGAGGCAGATTTTTCCGCAAAGCTCTCTGCCTTGCTGGCTTTTGAAGCGAGTGAAGATGAAGCGATTGATCGTGCTGCCGCACAAATTTTAGCCAGCGTGAAAGCGCAAGGTGACCGTGCTGTGCTGGACGCGACCAATCGTTTTGACCGCCTCAGTGCGGACAGTGTCGCGGCGCTGGAATTGTCGCAGCAAGAGATGCAGGATGCGCTGAATTCACTCAGTGCCGAACGTCGCCATGCGCTGGAAACTGCAGCACAACGGGTGCGTGCGTATCACGAAATACAAAAGAAAGAATGCGGCTCCGAAGGCTTCAGCTATATCGAAGCAGACGGCACTGTGCTCGGTCAGAAGGTCACGCCACTCGATCGCGTCGGCATCTATGTGCCCGGCGGTAAGGCGGCTTACCCTTCATCGGTATTGATGAATGCGATTCCTGCCAAGGTTGCCGGTGTGCAGGAGATCATCATGGTGGTGCCGACCCCTGATGGTGTAAAGAATCCGCTGGTGCTGGCGGCAGCGGCGATTGCCGGTGTCGACAGAGTCTTCACCATCGGCGGCGCGCAGGCAGTCGGTGCGCTGGCGTATGGCACCGTGACGATTCCGCAAGTCGATAAGATAGTCGGGCCAGGTAACGCTTATGTCGCGGCGGCAAAGCGCCGCGTGTTTGGTACGGTGGGTATCGACATGATCGCTGGTCCATCAGAAATTCTGGTGTTGTGCGATGGCACGACGAATCCGGATTGGGTCGCGATGGATTTATTTTCGCAGGCTGAACATGACGAACTTGCACAGTCGATTTTATTGTGCCCCGATGCGGCATATATCGAAGCGGTGTTGGCCAGCATCGCCCGCTTGCTGCCGGAGATGCCGCGTCAGGAAGTCATCCGCACTTCGCTGGCGAATCGCGGTGCGCTGATTAAAGTACGTGACATGGACGAAGCCTGTGCGATTGCGAATAGCATCGCCGCAGAACATCTGGAAATTTCGGCTGAACAGCCGCAGCAATGGGCAGACAAAATCCGCCACGCCGGTGCGATGTTCCTCGGTCGCTATTCGTCGGAAGCCTTAGGCGATTATTGCGCGGGCCCGAATCATGTGTTGCCGACATCCCGCACCGCGCGCTTTTCATCGCCGCTGGGTGTGTATGATTTCCAGAAGCGCTCATCCATGATTCATGTCAGTGAACAAGGTGCGCAGACGCTGGGCAAAGTGGCCGCCGAGCTCGCTTATGGCGAAGGTTTGCAAGCCCACGCGCGTAGTGCCGAATTCCGCCTGAAGTGACTTTCGACATGAATTCCTAGCATGGCAGCCGATTGGCGGAATCAGATATTTTGCGAGGACGCGCTGCAAGGGCTGGCGCGTCTGCCCGATGCCAGCGTTGATTTGTTGCTGGCCGATCCGCCGTATGGTCTGGGCAAGGATTACGGCAACGACTCCGACAAAATGGAAGCCGCCGCCTACCTTGACTGGATGACCGCATGGGTCGATCTGGCCTTACCCAAGCTCAAGGCGAATGGCAGTCTGTATATTTTTCTGACCTGGCGTTATTCTCCGGAAGTGTTCGTGATGCTCAAACAGCGCATGAGCATGATGAATGAAATCATCTGGGACCGGCGTGTGCCATCGATGGGCGGAACGGTACGTAAATATTCTTCTGTGCATGACACCATCGGTTTCTTTGTCAAAGCGCGGGATTATTATTTTGATCTGGATGCGATCCGCATTCCGTATGACGCGGCGACCAAAAAAGCCCGCAGTCGTAAGATTTTTGAAGGTGCCAAATGGCTGGAACTGGGCTTTAACCCCAAAGATGTGTGGAGCGTTTCGCGTCTGCATCGTGAACATGCCGAGCGTGAAGAACATCCGACGCAAAAACCCTTAGAAATTATCGAACGCATGATCAAGGCATCCTGCCCACCCGGCGGCATCGTCCTTGATCCATTTATGGGCAGCGGCACCACCGCTGTCGCCGCACAACGTTGCGGGCGCGATTTCGTTGGTTTTGAACTGAATCCTGATTATTGCGAGATGATACAAAAACGCCTCGCTCAGGCGCATCCCGTATAACTCTCTGGCGTGCAGTTTTGGGGGAGTATATGAACAACGTCTCGTACAACCTAATTAAATAGCGGATGTTTTGGTGCTAATCGAACATACTGCCTGGAGTATATAGTGAGTATCACGGATATTATCCGCCCGGAAATCAGCAGTTTAGCGGCTTACCACGTGCCCGATGCGGCAGGTTTGCTGAAACTCGATGCGATGGAAAATCCTTATCTGTTGTCAGCAGAAATGCAGCAGGCGCTGGCGCAGCATCTGGCGCAGGTGGCGCTGAATCGCTATCCGGTGCCATCATATTCCAGCCTGAAGCAGTTGATCGCCGACAAGCTGGGCGTGCCCGCTGATCGCGAGATTGTGCTCGGCAACGGTTCCGATGAGCTGATCGCCATGATCTCGGTGGCATGCGCCAAACCGGGCGCGAAAGTGCTGGCGCCGGTACCCGGATTTGTGATGTATGCGATGTCAGCGAAATTTGCCGGTCTGGAATTCATCGGCGTGCCGCTGCAGGCTGATTTGACACTCGATACTGCCGCGATGCTGGCCGCCATCCGCACGCACCGCCCGGCGATCACTTATCTTGCGTATCCGAATAATCCTACCGGCACTTTGTATGATGCCGACGATATCGTTGCCATTGCGCATGCCGTTGGCGACAGCGGCGTGGTGGTGGTGGATGAAGCGTATCAGCCTTTTGCGCCGTCGAGTTTCATGCCGCGTCTGGCGGAATTCGACAATCTGGTGGTCATGCGCACGGTGTCAAAATTAGGTCTGGCTGGCATACGTCTTGGTTATATGGCAGGCAATAACGCGCTGATGCATGAATTTGAAAAAGTGCGCCCGCCATACAATATCAATGTGCTGACGCAGGCGGCGGCAGAATTTGTGTTACAGCGGGTCGAAGTGCTGGATGCGCAGGCAGCCGAATTACGCGCGCAGCGTAGCCAATTGGCAATGGCATTAAGTGCCTTGCCCGGCGTGCAGGTTTTCCCCTCGGCTGCGAATTTCCTGCTGATCCGTGTGGCGAATGCTGAACAAGTCTTTGCTAAATTGTTGGATCACAAAATTTTAGTCAAAAATGTAGGTAAAATGCACTCTCTGCTTGAGAACTGTCTGCGCATCACCGTCAGCACTCAGGAAGAAAATGCTCTTTTTATGGCTGCGCTTGCAGCATCTCTGACATCAAAATGAATAAGCCAACGCAAAATGAATATCAGCCGCGCATTGCGGCGGTATCACGCAATACCAATGAAACGCAAATCCGTGTCGCGATCAATCTCGATGGCACCGGTCAGCAAAAGCTCAATACCGGCGTGCCGTTTCTGGATCACATGCTTGATCAGATCGCCCGTCACGGATTGATCGATCTTGAGATAGAAGCGGTCGGCGATCTGCACATCGATGCGCACCATACCGTCGAAGATGTCGGTATTACGCTGGGTCAGGCATTCGCGCAGGCGGTCGGCGACAAAAAAGGCATCCGTCGCTATGGTCACGCTTATGTGCCACTGGATGAAGCATTGTCGCGGGTGGTGGTGGATTTTTCCGGTCGTCCCGGGCTGGAATATCACATTCCTTTCACCCGTGCGATGATAGGTCAGTTTGACGTTGATCTGACGCGTGAGTTTTTTCAGGGTTTCGTGAATCACGCGCTGGTTACGCTGCATATCGATAATTTGCGTGGCGATAATTCGCATCATCAATGCGAAACCGTGTTCAAGGCGTTTGGCCGTGCATTACGGATGGCCATCGAGCTGGACCCGCGTGCCGCCGGTATGATTCCGTCGACCAAAGGTTGTCTTTAATATTGTCAGTCGTATCCCGATCCCGGCGACAGTCGGGCGATCATTATGAATAAAATTGTTGTTGTTGATTACGGTATGGGAAATTTGCGCTCAGTAGCGCAAGCCCTGCGTGCCGTTGCACCTGAAGCGAATGTATTGATTTCGGGTGAGGTGGCCGATATTCAGAGTGCTGACCGCATCGTGTTACCAGGACAGGGCGCGATGCCCGACTGCATGAGCAGTCTGCGTGATTCCGGTGTGCAGGAAGCTGTACTCAATGCCAGCCGTAACAAACCCTTGTTCGGCGTGTGTGTTGGCGAGCAAATGTTGTTTGATCTGAGTGAAGAAGGCAATACGCCTGGTCTGGGACTATTGCCGGGCAAGGTTGTACGCTTTGATCTGGATGGTCAGCTGCAAGCCGATGGTTCGCGTTTTAAAGTGCCGCAGATGGGCTGGAATCGTGTGCAGCAATCTCGGTCTCACGCTTTGTGGCAAGATATACCCGATCAGGAATATTTTTATTTTGTGCATAGCTATTATGCACAGCCTGACAATGCGGAGCATATTGTGGGTATGACAGATTATGGTCAGCTCTTCGCCTGTGCCGTTGCCCGCGATAATATTTTTGCGACGCAATTTCACCCTGAAAAGAGTGCGCATGCCGGCTTGCAGTTGTATAAGAACTTTGTTCACTGGAATCCCTGAGTCTCTGATCGGGCGAAATGTTGTTGCTTTGTGCTTTGCCGGATAGTCTGATTTTCTGTTGTACTTTCGTTTCTTTTTTGTCTCTTTTTGTCTGATACCGACACCTTAATTTCTTTAACATCATGTTGCTCATCCCTGCTATCGACCTGAAAGATGGTCACTGTGTACGCCTGAAACAAGGTGATATGGAACAAGCCACCGTGTTCTCCGAAGACCCGGCTGAAACTGCCCGTCACTGGCTGAAACAAGGAGCA
Organism: Undibacterium sp. 14-3-2; assembly: GCF_016595265.1. Taxonomy (NCBI): domain Bacteria; kingdom Pseudomonadati; phylum Pseudomonadota; class Betaproteobacteria; order Burkholderiales; family Oxalobacteraceae; genus Undibacterium; species Undibacterium sp. 14-3-2. The sequence continues at coordinate 90,982 of NZ_JAENGS010000003.1, read as the reverse complement.
CGTCGTCTGCATCTGGTTGATCTGAATGGCGCTTTTGCCGGTAAGCCGAAAAACGAAGGCGCGGTGAAATCTATTCTGAAAGCGGTGCGGGAATATGCCGAAGAAACCGGCACTGAGGAAATCCCGGTTCAGCTCGGCGGCGGTATCCGTGATCTCGATACGATAGAACGCTATCTTGATGGCGGCCTGTCTTACATCATCATCGGCACGGCAGCGGTGCGTAACCCCGGCTTTCTGGCGGATGCCTGCAGCGCATTTCCAGGTCAGATTATCGTCGGCATCGATGCCAAAGACGGTAAGGTGGCGACCGATGGCTGGAGTAAATTATCGGGTCACGAAGTGATTGATCTGGCGAAAAAATTTGAAGATTACGGCGTGGAATCCATCATCTATACCGACATCGGTCGTGATGGCATGATGGGCGGCGTCAATATTGAAGCGACAGTCAGACTAGCGCAGGCAGTCAGCATTCCGGTCATTGCTTCCGGCGGTGTACATAATCTCGCCGATGTGGAAGCCCTGTGCGCGGTACAGGATGAAGGTATTGAGGGCGTTATCTGTGGCCGCTCTATTTACGAAGGCACGCTGGATCTCGCCTCGGCACAGGATCGGGCTGACGAACTCAGTGGTGAGCCGCTTTTGGATGAAGAAGACGCTGAATGACATTAGCTAAACGCATTATTCCTTGTCTGGATGTGACCGCAGGTCGCGTCGTCAAAGGCATTAATTTTCAAGAGCTGCGCGATGCCGGTGATCCGGTGGAGATTGCCCGTCGTTACGATGCGCAGGGTGCCGATGAAATTACTTTCCTCGATATCACCGCATCATCTGATGGGCGTGATCTGATATTGCCGATTATCGAAGCGGTGGCATCGCAGGTTTTCATTCCTCTGACGGTTGGCGGTGGCGTGCGCACGGTTGCCGATGTGCGACGCTTGCTGAATGCGGGTGCCGACAAGGTTGGGATCAATACGTCTGCGGTGACCAATCCGCAATTGGTGGCAGATGCAGCGCATAAATATGGCTCACAATGTATCGTGGTCGCGATTGACGCAAAGAATGTCGCACCGGGAAAATGGGAAGTGTTCACCCACGGCGGCCGCAATGCAACCGGTCTGGATGCGGTAGAGTGGGCACAAAATATGGCGCGTCTTGGTGCCGGTGAAATTCTTCTGACTAGCATGGATAAAGATGGTACCCGTTCCGGTTTTGATCTCGGCCTGACCCGTGCTGTATCTGACGCGGTGTCCATTCCGGTAATCGCTTCTGGTGGTGTCGGTGGTTTGCAGGATCTTGCTGACGGTATCAAAGTCGGTGGTGCAGATGCGGTATTGGCTGCCAGCATTTTCCATTACGGCCATCACACGGTCGGAGAAGCGAAGCAATTCATGGCAGCGCAAAATATTCCTATGAGGTTGGTATGAGTGCCGCGACGTGGTTAAACAAAGTGAAGTGGGATGATCAGGGGCTGGTACCCGTGATCGCACAAGAGGCGAGCAGTAACGACGTGTTGATGTTTGCCTGGATGAACCGCGATGCGTTAAGCAAAACAGTTGAGATCGGCGAAGCCGTTTACTGGAGCCGTTCACGTAAAAAATTATGGCATAAGGGCGAGGAGTCCGGTCATGTGCAGAAAGTAAAAGAAATCCGCCTCGATTGTGATCAGGACGTGGTGCTGATTAAAGTTGAGCAGGCAGACAGCATTGCCTGTCACACCGGGCGTCATTCTTGTTTTTTTCAGAAATTTGAAGGCAGCCTGAATGAAGGTGATTGGCAGGCAGTGGATCCGGTATTGAAAGACCCTGAGAGTATTTATAAATGAGTACACAAGTACAAGTGCTGGAACGTTTGGCAGAGATTATTGAAAGTCGCAAACTGGCCAATGGCGGCGACCCTGATAAATCGTATGTCGCGCGTTTGTTTTCCAAAGGCGACGATGCAATTTTGAAAAAAATCGGCGAAGAAGCAACCGAAACTGTGATGGCTGCAAAAGATGCGCGTGTCTCTGGAGATACCAGCAAAGTGTTATACGAATGTGCTGACTTATGGTTTCATTCGCTTGTCATGTTGGCCCAGTATGATTTGCGCCCTCAGCAAGTATTAGATGAGCTGGCAAGGCGCGAGGGCATCTCCGGTATCGAAGAAAAGGCCGCACGTCAGGAGTAAGACTTGCGGCTTTGGTTCTGAGAATTATTTCCCTTGTTTAATTTGATCGGATAAACGTGGATAATTGTATCTTCTGTAAAATTGTTGCCAAGCAAATTCCCTCAACGATAGTGTATGAAGATGAGAGCTTACTGGCGTTTAAGGATATTCATCCTGCTGCACCGGTGCACTTATTGATTATTCCAAAAAAGCACATAGATACCTTGTCTTCCGCACAGTCAGAGCATACGGAATTGCTGGGAAAAATGCTGGCGCTGGTGCCTAAGCTTGCGACTGAGCATGGTTGTGCACCAACGGTGATGGCAGATGGAAGTTTATCGGGCGGTTATAAAACCCTGATTAACACAGGGCCGGATGGCGGGCAGGAAGTGTATCATCTGCACACGCATCTGATCGGTGGTCCGCAGCCTTGGCGCGGACAACGCTAATTTTTTTAGAGAGCATTGCTCTCCTGGGAGTCAAACATGGGTTCATTCAGTATCTGGCACTGGCTAATCGTTTTAGTCGTGGTTATATTAGTTTTCGGCACCAAAAAACTTGGTAACGTTGGTGCTGATCTTGGTAAGGCTGTCAAAGGATTCAAAGACGGCGTTAAAGGTGAAGAAGAAAAATCATCTACTGCGACTCAGCAGGTTGCAGATAAAAGCACGATTGATGTTGACGCCAAAGAAAAATCGAAACAGTGAAGCAAGTATTGCTGACTTCTGTGGGATGCGGCCATGATTGATCTTGGTATCAGCAAGCTGGCATTGATCGGTGTCGTTGCCTTGATCGTCATCGGTCCGGAAAAATTACCGAAAGTTGCCCGCATGGCGGGCACTTTGCTTGGGCGTGCCCAGCGTTACATCAGTGACGTGAAAGCAGAAGTCAGTAAAGAAATTGAACTCGAAGAGTTGCGCAAAATGCAGAAAGATGTGAAGGAAGCAGCTCAGAATGTAGAGCAATCTGTCAGCGCCTCACTGCAGGAAGCAGAAAACGAGCTGCGTTCGATTGAACGCGATGCTCAAGATGATTTGCAGACGCCATTCACCGTTACCCATGCTCAAGTGAGCGAGAAAGCGAAAGATTTCCGCCGCAAGCGTCTGGCAAAAACGTCAGCAGTTCCTGGCTGGTACAAAAGCCGTCATGGCCAGCGCAGTCATATCGTGTCTGGCTCCGCGCGGATGGCAAGACACAGGGCAAAAGCCCGTCCACCTGTCAGTTTTTTTTGATTCCTCTTTTATGTCCCTGCGCTCTTTATTTTGGGTGGTATTCGCATGAGCGATAAGATTGAACACGGCGCTGAGGAAACCTTCATTTCTCATCTTGTTGAGTTACGTGACCGTCTGGTGAAGGCGGTCTACGGTCTCGCCGCTGCATGTATTGTGTTGATGCTGTGGCCGGGGCCGGCAGCCATTTATGATTTTCTCGCCCGGCCCATGCTGGCATCGTTGCCCGCCGGATCGAAAATGATCGCGACGGGCGTGATATCGCCATTTCTGGTGCCGATGAAGGTGACCTTGTTGCTGGCATTTATGCTGGCATTACCGTGGATACTGTATCAGGTCTGGGCCTTTGTCGCGCCAGGCTTGTACACCCATGAAAAGCGACTGGTTGCTCCACTGGTCATTTCCTCATCTCTGCTGTTTCTGGGCGGCGTCGCGTTTTGTTATTTCCTGGTGTTTGGCCGGGTATTTAAATTCATCAACGAATTTTCGCCAGCGTCGATCAGCATCGCACCGGATATAGAAAATTATTTAGATTTTATTATGTCGATGTGCCTTGCGTTTGGCGTGACCTTCGAAGTGCCCGTCGTCGTCGTTGTTTTGGTGCGCATGGGCCTGGTGACAGTTGAGAAACTTAAAGCGATACGACCTTATGTCGTGGTTGGGGCGTTTGTGATTGCGGCTATTGTGACGCCACCGGACATTGTCAGTCAGTTTTCACTGGCGTTGCCAATGTGGTTTTTGTATGAGCTTGGTTTGCTCATTGCACCACTATTTGTTCGCGTAACGCAGTCACCTGACACGGCCGAGTAGATGCTGCGGGACAGAACGTGTCCCGTAGAATTATGCGGCGCGCAGCCATTGAACCAATGGCAATGCACTTTGGAAGCCTTGTAACAAGGTACGCTTAACCTCGTCACTGTCCATGCCTTTGAGCGGACACTCTGTCCACACCATGAAATTTTTGAGTTTGATGTACTCGATGTGTTTCAGTTCCGCATCAAACCCTTTCGGTGGACGACTCAGTTTCCCTTCTTCTTGCAGTGCCCCGAAAGCCTGTTTGAGTTTTTTATCTTTCAGCACTTTTTCAAATCCTGCTGCGTCATCAACGATGTGCTGACGGATTGCCCGCAACCTGTCAGATGGCGGCATATATTCGCCCACGGCAAAAAATAATCTGCCTGTAGCATCCATTTGAAAATAATAAGCTGGCCCGCCGCCTTCGCTGGGTTTTTTGCGTCCGCTCGGTAAAATGGATGACGAGAACGTTGTTTTGTATGGCGATTTATCTTTGGCAAAACGGACGTCGCGATTAATCCGGAACAGGGCCTTCTTCGGTTCGCAACCGGCGATTGCGGGGTCGAATTTCTGTATGCCTAGTATGAGTTCCGTCACCATCTGTAAAAACTCAGCGCGCAAAATATCGTAACGCGGCTTGTTCATGACGAACCACGCACGATTATTGTTTTCAGATAACTCAGATAAAAAAGCTTGCAGATCAATCAGGTGCATATATCAGCCTATTCTTCGCGTCGGCTTGGTGGACGTTTGCCGACGGTGACTTCTAAAGTGGGTTCCTGTTTATTTCTCACCACGGTAATTTTTGCGGTATTCCCTGGCTTGAGTTGTGCAACCAGATTCAGCATTTCGGTTGTATCTCTGACCGGCTTTCCTGCAATGGAGACCAGAATATCACCCGGCTTCATTCCCGCTTTGTCTGCCGGCCCACCGCGTATCACCCCGGCAATAATTGCCCCCGATTTCTGTTTGAGTCCAAAGCTTTCTGCCAGCTCTGGCGTAATGTCTTGCGGCTCAACACCAATCCAGCCGCGTACCACTTGTCCCTGGCTGATAATTTGTTCCATGACCGCTTTGACAGTCGAGACCGGGGTGGCAAAGCCAATGCCGACCGAGCCGCCACTCTGAGAGTAGATCGCTGTATTGATTCCAAGCAGGTTGCCATTGATATCAACCAGTGCGCCACCGGAATTACCCGGATTAATCGCTGCGTCGGTTTGTATGAAATTCTGGAATGCGTTGTCGGTCAGATTATTGCGCCCCAGTGCAGAAATAATACCCATCGTCACCGTTTGTCCGACACCGAAAGGATTACCGATCGCCAGCACAACGTCGCCGACCTTGGTGTCGTCGGGTTGTCCGAGTGTGATGGCAGGAATATTCGGCAGATTAATTTTGATGACTGCCAGATCGGTTTCCGGATCGGTACCGACGACTTTTGCCGCAGCAGTGCGTCCGTCGGCAAGGGCAACATCAATTTCATCCGCCGATTCGACTACGTGGTTATTAGTCAGAATATAGCCTTCAGCACTGACAATAACGCCCGAGCCCAGGCTGGATTGTCGCTCAGTTCTCTGATTTGATTGCTCGCCAAAAAAACGACGCAGAAACGGATCATTTAATAATGGATTGCGCGCACGTTGGATTTCTTTCGAGGTGTAGATGTTAACCACCGAAGGCATGGCTTTCTGTGCCGCGCCGCGATAAGAGCTTTGCGCACCGACACTGTTTGCCGGTGCTTCTTTCAGGCTGAGTGCCGACCCCATCGGGCCGCCCTGCGCTGCGTTGAACGGCTGATTTACCCAGCCTGGTTTTAAGGTGGTTACAATAAACCAAATCGCCAGACCAACTGTTACAGTCTGGGCAAACAATAACCAAAGACGTCGCATAAGGTAAATGATGAAAGTAAATTCAATAAGTAGGGATGAACTTGCCCAATTTCTAGAGACAGAATTGCAGCTTGCCCGTGTTCGTGATTATTGCCCAAATGGCGTACAGGTGGAAGGACGAAATGAAATTAAGCACATTGTTACCGGTGTTACGGCAAGTCTGGCGCTGCTGAATAAAGCTGTCAGCCTGCAGGCTGACGCTGTACTGGTACATCATGGCTATTTCTGGCGCGGCGAGGATACGCGCGTCATCGGGCAGAAACATAAACGCTTAAAACTTTTGCTGCAACATGACATCTCTTTATTTGCCTATCATTTACCGCTGGACATGCATCCGCTGATAGGAAATAACGCACGTCTGGCGCATGAACTCGGTTTGCAGGCAGAGGGAAGATTTGGTGACGATGACCTTGGTTGGATCGGTCATTCAGTTATGCCGGAGATCGTGACGGTAGGACAATTTGCCTTGCATATTGAAGCTTGCCTCGGACGGCAGCCATTGTTGATCGGTGAGCCGGAGGCGCCTCTGGGCAAAATTGCATGGTGTACCGGCGCCGCGCAAGGAATGTTAGACGCGGCGATCACAGCAGGAGCAAACGTCTATCTGAGTGGTGAGATTTCGGAGCCCACGGTACATTTGGCGAGGGAGTCAGGTGTTGCCTACCTGGCATGTGGTCATCACGCGACCGAACGTTATGGTATTCAGGCGTTGGGCGGGTTGCTTGCAGAAAAGTTCGGAATCGAACACTTATTTGTAGATATTGATAATCCGGTTTGATATCCGTTGGGATTGCCGGCGTCGTCAGGCAATCCCTTTGAAGTTGCGTTATTGTTATTTTTTCAGTGAGTCGCGAATTTCTCTGAGCAACAACACATCTTCCGGCGTTACAACTGGTGCTGGGGCGGGGGCAGGTTCTGCCTTTTTCATTTTATTAAACAGACGCACCATCTGAAAAATGATAAAGGCCAGAATCAGGAAGTTGACCGCAACTGTAATGAAACTGCCGTAAGCGAGTACGCCGCCGGCTTTTTTCGCCTCGATCAGCGTCAATGTGGTTCCTTGTCCATTCAGCGGCAGATAATAGTTGGAAAAATCCAGACCGCCGAAGATACGCCCGATGATAGGCATGACAACATCTCCCACCAGAGAGTCAACGATTTTGCCGAAAGCACCACCGACAATGACACCTACCGCCAGATCAACCACGTTGCCCTTGCTTGCGAAAGCTTTAAATTCCTGCATCATGCTCATTATTTTTTCTCCGTAAATATATCGATTAATATATTGGCAAACGCTGCCAAGATAGTTAGATTGTATTTTAAGGCCGAAAGTAGCCTGAATAATCAGGATGCTTTGTCAATTATCTTTTCATAAATTTTTTGCTTTAGTCACAAAATGCAGGAAAAGATCTGAAGTAAATCAAAAAGTGTGTAAGTTGTTGAAAAAAAGGCCTGAAATGGGTGTTTCGGGTATCTTTTGCTTTAAAAGCATATCCAGCTACTTTATAATTTAATGTTGCTAGAAGTTGGATTGAGCTTCATCGGGTTTTGATTTTTGACAGATTGGGGTTGGTATGAGTAACGAAAAGCAGGTCGATTCTGGCCGTCGCGGTTTGCTCGTCGCCACTTGCGCGGCGGGTGGTGTGGCAGGTTTGGCAACAGCAGGAGCACTGGTGAGCACTTTCCAGCCATCTGAGCGAGCCAAAGCAGCTGGTGCTCCGGTGGAAGTTGATATTTCAGCTTTGAAACCGGGTGAGATGACAACAGTCGAGTGGCGCGGTAAGCCCGTCTGGATTCTGAAACGTACTCCGGAAATGTTGGCGAGTCTGGCAAAAACGGAAGATAAGGTTGCGGATCCTACCTCCAAAAAGCCTTACACGATGGATATGCCTGAGTACTGCGACAAACAAAGCCGCTCACGCAAAGAACATCCTGAACTGTTAATTACCGTTGGTATCTGCTCGCATCTGGGTTGCTCTCCGAGTTCCAAATTCCAGCCTGGCGCACAACCTTCGTTGCCGGATGACTGGCAAGGCGGCTTTTTGTGTCCATGTCACGGTTCCACTTTCGATCTGGCTGGTCGTGTTTATAAAAATAAACCGGCTCCTCAAAATCTGGATGTACCGCGTCACATGTTTCTGTCAGATACCAAAATTGTCATCGGTAAAGATGAGAAAGGCGAGGCTTAATCATGGCATTTGTTGAGAAAAAACTCCCGGCGGACGCTCCTGTCGTGGATAAAGCCTTGAACTGGGTCGATTCGCGCTTTCCGTTAACGAAATTATGGAATGACCAGTGGGGCAAATACTACGCGCCTAAGAATTTCAATTTCTGGTACATCTTCGGCTCACTGGCGATGCTGGTGCTGGTGATCCAGATCGTGACCGGTATTTTCTTGGTGATGCACTACAAACCAGATGCGAATCTGGCGTTTGCTTCCGTTGAATACATCATGCGTGATGTGCCGTGGGGTTGGTTGGTGCGCTACATGCACTCGACTGGCGCTTCTGCATTCTTCATCATTGTTTATCTGCACATGACCCGTGCTTTCCTGTATGGCTCATATCGTAAGCCACGTGAGCTGATCTGGCTGTTCGGCTTTGCGATTTTCCTGTGTCTGATGGCGGAAGCTTTCTTCGGTTACCTGCTGCCATGGGGACAAATGTCTTACTGGGGTGCTCAGGTTATTGTGAATCTGTTTGGTGCGATTCCTTTCATCGGCCCTGATCTTTCCCTGTGGATCCGTGGTGACTATGTGGTGTCAGATGCGACATTGAATCGTTTCTTCTCTTTCCACGTGATCGCGATTCCTCTGGTGTTGCTGGGCTTGGTCGCTGCACATCTGATTGCTTTGCATGAAGTGGGCTCTAACAATCCTGATGGCATTGAGATCAAAGAAAATCTTGGCCCTGATGGTCACCCTGTTGATGGTGTTCCGTCACATCCTTATTACACTTTCCACGATATTTTCGGCGTGACAGTGTTCCTGACGATCTTTAGCGCAGTGGTGTTCTTTGCTCCTGAAATGGGCGGTTATTTCCTCGAATATAACAACTTCATTCCAGCTGATTCTCTGAAAACGCCGTTGCATATTGCGCCGACCTGGTACTTCACGCCTTTCTATTCGATCTTGCGTGCGACAACATCTGAATTCTTGTACGTGGTTCAGGCTGGTGTTGCTGCTTACGTCGCTTTGATCTGGTTGACAACCAAGTTACCGCAAATCGTCAAAATGGCGATTGCCGGTGTCGCATTGCTGGCAATTATCGGCATGCTGCCATTTGGTCTGGATGCGAAATTCTGGGGTGTTGTGTTGTTTGGCGGCTCCGTTGTGATTCTGGGTTTCCTGCCTTGGCTCGACCTGTCTCCTGTGAAATCCATACGCTACCGTCCTCACTGGCATAAGTATGTCTATATCGTGTTTGGTATTGCGTTTGTTGTCCTCGGTTATCTCGGGGTACAGCCACCATCCCCAACCGGCGAACGTGTTTCCCAGGTTTGCGCCGTGATCTATTTCGGCTTCTTCCTGCTGATGCCTTGGTGGAGTGCAATGGGTACATTTAAGCCAGTGCCGAAGCGCGTTACATTTTCGGCACACTGAGCGAACTAAGCGAGGAAGAATAAGCATGAAATTACTTAAAAAGATAATCGCTATCCTGGCGTTTGTTCCTGCATTAGCGATGGCTAGTGGCGCAACATTCCCTCTGGATCGTGCTCCTGACCGTTCTACAGATATGGCGGCATTACAGAATGGCGCGAAGCTGTTCGTCAATTACTGCCTGAACTGCCACTCGGCCTCGGCTATGCGTTATAACCGTCTGAAAGATATTGGTTTGACGGATGATCAGATCAAACAAAACTTGCTGTTTACTGGCGAGAAAGTCGGCGATCTGATGAAAAATACGATGTCTGCCAAGGATGCTAAAACCTGGTTTGGTGCCGTGCCTCCGGATTTATCCGTGATTGCCCGTGCCCGTGCTTCAGAAGCAGGTTCTGGTGCCGACTGGCTGTACACCTATCTGCGCACCTACTACAAAGATGATTCCCGTCCTACAGGCTGGAATAACATGGTCTTCCCGAACGTGGGTATGCCACATGTATTGTGGGAGCTGCAAGGTGTTCGCGATGCTAAATTTGTGGAAGAAAAAGATCCGCATGATGCTTCTAAAACCGTACACAAATTTGTTGGATTTGAAAAAGTAACCGATGGCTCGCTTGATCAGGCTGCTTACGATAATCAGGTTGGCGATCTGGTGGCCTACTTGCAATGGATGGGTGAACCAGCGCAAAATACGCGCAAACGTCTTGGTGTTGTTGTGCTGATTTTCATGGCATTGCTGGCAACACTTGCATGGCGTTTGAATGCTTCTTACTGGAAAGAAGTAAAATAAGGTATTGTTTCCTGTTTTGCGTCTGCGATTCATTAAATCGTAAGGCAGGAATTTCTAAGATCGTCCGTTTCTATCCGTCGTAAACGGACGAGTAATCCTTGGGGTGAGGCGCGCAAAATTGGCTCCTCGCCCTGATTGTTTCTAAGGAACTATAAAAATGATGGTTCTCTATTCGGGTACAACCTGCCCATTTTCTCAACGTTGCCGTTTAGTGCTGTTTGAAAAAGGCATGGATTTTGAAATCCGTGATGTTGATCTGTTTAATAAACCGGAAGATATTTCGACCATGAATCCTTATGGTCAGGTACCGATTCTGGTTGAGCGCGAATTGATTCTGTATGAATCCAATATCATCAACGAATATATCGATGAACGCTTCCCGCATCCGCAACTGATGCCGGCAGACCCGCTGCAACGCGCACGAGCACGTCTGATGCTGTTTAACTTTGAAAAAGAATTGTTCGTTCACGTTCACACGTTGGAAAATGACAAGAGCAGCAGTTCCGCCAAAATTCAGGACAAAGCACGCGCTGAAATTCGTGATCGCCTGACGCAACTGGCACCTTTATTTATCAAAAATAAATACATGCTGGGCGATGAGTTTTCCATGCTCGACGTAGCGATTGCACCTTTGTTGTGGCGCTTGGATCACTACGGTATCGAATTGTCGAAAACCGCTGCACCTATCATGAAATATGCTGAGCGCATTTTCTCCCGCCCAGCCTACATTGAAGCGTTGACACCTTCCGAGAAAGTGATGCGTCGCTAAGCTCTGAGTGATACGTCTTCTGTATCAACGGTATTTCACAAGGCTGACTTATTCCATCAAGTCAGCCTTGTTGTTTTTATCGGTCCCATCTATTCTTAAACTTTGATCTGTTGAGTAAGCATCATGCAAGAAACATCGACGAAACCTTATTTCATGCGTGCCATTTACGAATGGTGTACTGATAATGGCTATACACCTTATATGGCGGTGAAAGTGCAGGGCGGTGCGCGGGTGCCTATGGAATTTGTCCGGAATGGCGAAATCGTACTGAACATCAGTTTTGGCGCGACCAGTGGCCTGAAAATGGATAACGAAGCCGTGACATTCAAAGCCAGATTCGGCGGCGTTTCCCGCGAGATTTACGTTCCTGTCGCGAATGTGATGGCAATTTATGCAAGCGAGAATGGTCAGGGAATGGCGTTTGAGCTGGATTTTGCCGAGCTGGAAGAAACGCAGGAAACAGTGCGATCCGCAGAGGAAAAAGAAATACTTGAAAATGAAGCGCCGCCAAGAAAATTAGGTTTGGCCGCAGTCAGTTCCAAACCGGAGAGCGAAGAAAAAGCGGATTTATCCACTGAACAAAAAAAATCAGAAAAAAAATCAGAAAAGCCCTCGCTAAAAATAATAAAGTAGCCTATAATCTTGGTCTTCGGGAATGCAACGGCAACGAAGCAAACACGATAAGATTTTCGCCGGCTTAGCTCACTTGGTAGAGCAGTTGACTTGTAATCATCAGGTAGCCAGTTCGATTCCGGCAGCCGGCACCAATTAAAAACCCATCGTTAGCAATAACGGTGGGTTTTTTCTTTTCCGACGTATTTTCTATCCCCGGTGTGGTTCTGATTTCCATCGGTTTTATCCTTATTAATTTCCAGTCTTTCAACTGCAACAGTGAACTGTGCACAGCTCTGCATGGTCATACTGCGCAAGCGCGTGCTGATGAGTCAGTGTTGGCGGCACGGAATAAAAATACACAGAGGAGTTTCATGAAAAAAATAATCAACAGTGGCTTGTGTTTATTTCTCGCCGCCAGCGCAGTGATGGCGAATGCTGACGATGGCAAGCTGAGTCTGGAGATGCTGTATCACCCGCTGAAGAAAGAGAAATTCGATACCCGCCCGCTGACCCGTTTGTCGTGGGACCAGCAAAATCGTCTGATCGAGTCGGAAGTGAAAGACGGTGTCGTCAAGCTTTCGGTTGTGAATACCGATACCTGGGAAAAGCAGGCGCTGACGGTTGATGGGAATATTCTGCGCTATCTTAAATCCGCGGGCATTGACGATAAAGCGGCCCTGACTCTGGCGGAAAAACTGGGGCAGCAGGTGCAACCTGAAGTGAAGTCGTATTTGTTCACCTACAAAAATGATTTGTGGCTGCTCGATCTGCAAAATGCCCGCGCGCGCGAACTGACGCATACGCCGGATCAGGTCGAAGACGAGGCGATACTCTCGCCGGACGCGAAATCGGTCGCGTACCTGAAAGGGAATGACCTGTATCTGACCGACATCGCCAGCGCGACAGAGAAACGTCTGACGACCGGTGGCAGCGAGACGAATCTGAATGGTCGTCTCGACTGGGTCTATATGGAAGAAATATACGGTCGCGGCAAATTGCGGGCATTCTGGTGGGCGCCGGATTCACAGAAACTCGCCTTCCTGAATTTCGATGAAAGCAAAGTGCCGGTCTACACCCTCAGCGGTGATCATGCGCAGCCTTTGAAAACTAATCTGACACGCTATCCGAAAGCGGGCGACCCGAATCCCACAGTCAGATTAGGCATCGTTGATAAAGACGGCAAACTGAGTTGGACAGTCAATCCTTATCCCGAAAAAGAAACCCTGATCGTGCAAGTCGGCTGGACGCCGGACGGCAAGCTGCTGGCCGGTTGGCAGGATAGAGTGCAGACCTGGCTCGATCTGCGTTTGTATGATGCGCAATTACAGCAGAGCAAAGTGATCGTGCGTGAGACCAGCCCGGCATGGACTGAGCGTCTGCCATTTCCGGTGTTTCTGAAAGACGGCGGTTTTATCTGGGAATCGGATCGCAGCGGGCATCGTCATTTGTATCGCTACGATCAGCATTATCAGCTGCAAAAAGTGATCACCAGCGGTGACTGGGATGTGCGCAGCGTGTTTGGTGTGGATGAAGCGCGGCAGCGGATATTGTTTGCCGCGAATCAGCGCAACCCTATCGGTAACGATGTCTACAGCGTGAATCTGAATGGTGAAGGCTTGCAGCGCCTGACTGAAGAATCCGGTACTCACTCGGTTCGCTGGAACAAAACGTTTACCCACTTTCTTGATAGCTGGAGCAGCCTCAAACAAACGCCGAAACAGGCCTTGTTTAACGACGAAGGAAAACAGCTCAGACTGATCGACGACGTTGGCATGCCAGAGAAAATGCGTACTCTGCGTCTGGCCAAAGTCAGCCAGCAGCAGATCCGCGCACGCGATGGATTTTTACTGGAAAGCCTGTTGTACCTGCCGCCGGATTTCGATCCTGCAAAAAAATATCCGGTATATCAGCACCTGTATGCCGGGCCGATGGCACCGCAGGTGAATGACCGCTGGTCGAATGATTTGTACCATCACTTCCTCGCGCAGCAAGGCTATATCGTGTGGGTGCTGGATAATCGCAGCGCAAGTAATAAAGGCGTGGCAAGCGCCTGGCCTATTCATAAAAAACTGGGGCAGCTCGAATTGCAGGATCAGCTTGATGGCCTCGCATGGTTGCGTCAGCAAGGCTGGGCAGACATGGACAGAATTGCGCTGAACGGCTGGAGTTTCGGTGGCTATTTCACCTCGTATGCGATGACGCACAGCAAAGCTTGGAAGATCGGTTTTGTCGGCGCGCCGGTCACCGACTGGCGTTTGTATGACAGCGTGTACACCGAGCGTTACATGGGCTTGCCGCAAGAAAATGCAAGCGGTTACGATCAGGGCAGTGTGCTGAAAGCGGCGAAAGATTTGCATGGCGAGATCCTGATCATGCACGGCACGATGGATGACAATGTGCATCCGCAAAATACCGTGATGCTGATCGACGAGCTGATCAAAGGCGGCAAGGATTACAGCCTGCAACTGTATCCGGGCGCAGGTCACGGCCCGCGCGGTGACTGGACGATCTGGTCTTTGCAAAAGGCAAAATGGAATTTCTTAAAGAGCAATCTATAATTTTTTCTGTTGTCTTTAATAAAAAAGGATGCTTTGGCATCCTTTTTTATTTCCCCCAGACATCTTATCTATTGATGCCTGGGCTTGCGCATTCTGGTTATTGTCTATTTGTTGTTTTATAAGGCGGAGGCGGTATTTCTGGCTGAATAAAGCGATTGAAGGTCTGGTATTTTCAGGTATATTATCTTAGCAATAATGCATTCTCCCGGGAGCTACTGTGCACAGTCTTACCGAGCAAGAGATACATCAGATATTTCCTTTGCTAATGGAAGTGATGCCATTAGGTATTGCGGTTCTCGATAGAAATTTATATCTGAGATACATTAATTCCCGGCACGCTGAGCTCAATCACCTGACGGTTGATGAGCAGATTGGTAAGCATTTGCGTGAGTTTTTGCCACATGCCGCCGATGTGATTGAGCCTAAATTGCAATTTGTGATCAGCAATGGACGTCCGCTGATTAATCAGGAAATCCGTGGGTCTATTCCGCGCTCAGATGGCAGTTATCTTTATCGTCTGGCGTCTTACTACCCAGTCATATCGAATCAGCAGCAGGTCAGTCATGTCGTCGCTGTTATTCAGGATTCGACTATCGATCAGTTTCAACATCAGATATATAACGAGACTCAGCAGCGCTTATTGCGTGTGTTGGATAATTTATTCGCATTTGTAGCGGTACTAGATCTGGATGGTACGCTGATAAATGCTAACCGTGCTCCGCTGGACGCGGCGGGAATCACGTCAGCAGATGTAATTGGAAAAAAATTCTGGGATTGCTATTGGTGGTCTTATTCCACAGAGATACAACAGCAACTGAAAAGTGCTATAGCAGATTGTCTTGAGGGGAAAACATCGCGTTTCGACGTACCTGTCCGTATGCTGGCTGGCGAGCTGATGTGGATAGATTTTATGCTGGCACCACTCAGGAACGCGCGCGGCGAGATCACGCATCTGATTCCGTCTGGCATGGACATCACGAAACGACATCAGAGTGACGCGGCGTTACATCAATCGGAAGAAAGATGGCGCTCAGTTATTGAATCATCTGATGATGCGATCATCACCAAGTCGCTGACGAGTATTGTTACCAGTTGGAATCCTGCTGCAGAGCGATTGTTAGGCTATACCAGTGAGGAAATAATAGGGAAGTCTATTACGATTTTGTTTCCTCAAGAAAAAATAAGCGAGGAAAAGCAACTCATCAGACGTATAGCGGCGGGTGAGCAGATCGCACCATTTGAAACGGAACGCATACATCGTTCCGGGCGCATTGTGCACGTCTCTGTGACGATTTCACCTCTCAGGGATCGTCTTGGGAAAGTGATAGGCGCATGTAAGCTGGCGCGGGATATTTCCCAGCAAAAGCAGCAAATGCAGATGCTGGAACACGCGGTGGAAGAAAAAACAGCTTTGCTGCACGAGGTACACCACCGGGTAAAAAATAATTTGCAGATCGTATCGAGTCTGCTCAATCTGCAGGCACGTAAGGCGACCAAAGAAGTGGCCGACGCCTTGTCTGAAAGTCAGGGCAGAATTAAGGCGATGGCACTGGTTCATCAGTTGTTGTACGAATCCAGTGATATGTCCGAAGTAGTCTTGTCTGATTTTTTAAAAAATCTGACCAGCTTATCGGTGTCGATGTATGGCATAGATAAGAAGGGCATACAGCTCAGGTTGGAGGATGATTCCCAGGGCGTCAGTCTGGATGTACAGAGAATGATTCCTTGTGGTCTTGCTGTGAACGAATTAATTATGAATGCAGTAAAGCACGCATTTACAGACAGATCCTCCGGACTCATTATTATTCGGGTTGCGCTGTTGAATCGCAGTATTCAGATACAGGTTAAAGACGACGGCTGTGGCCTGCCTGCCGGATTCCAATGGAAAGCCAGTTATGGCCTCGGTAGTCAGCTCATTCCGATGTTTGTACACCAATTTCACGGTGAACTGATTACGGATACAGACCAATCAGGAACATGCGTTACTATCATTGTTCCTGGCGGAATCCAAGAGGGACAATATGCAAGCTGAACGTATTCTGATTGTCGAGGATGAACCGGTAGTTGCATTGGATCTGCAGCAAACGCTGATGGAAATGGGGCACCAGGTTGTATCGATTGCCACCAGTTTTAGTGAAGCTATAGCCGCAGTGCATCAGGATCAGCCCAGCCTGGTTCTGATGGATATTCACATCGATGGTGATACGGATGGAATTGATGCTTGCGAGGCGATTTATCAGCGCTGGAAATTGCCGGTGATATTTCTGACTGCGTATGCAGATGATCTGACCGTCACTCGTGCAGCCAATACTAAGCCGTTTGGCTATGTGATGAAACCGTTTGAATCTAAGGAGTTGCTGGCAGTGATACAAGTGGCACGTGCACGCCACGATACCGAAGTCATGCTGGCCACATCTGAAGAGCGCCTGGCGATGGCACTCGATGCTGCACAACTGGGTACCTGGGAGTTATCACATCAGTGCGGAAAACTGGATGGGGACGAACGTTTTTATCAAATTGTCTGTGGAGGTTTGCGTCCGTTCCAGAACACACTTGATGAGTTGCTGAATCAGGTGACGGACCACGACAGGAATAGGGTCAGCGCCTTGTTTCAGCAGACCGGTTTTTTCAGTGATACCTTTCGCATCCGTCGTTCTGGAAAAGAGGTGGCATGGATAGAAATTTACGGCAAACTGATTTGTAATCTGCGTGGCGAACAGGTCTTGATTGGTGCTGTGCGCGATGTCAGCTTGCGTAAGTCGATGGAAGAACATCTGCGTCAGGCCAGCGTTGTATTCAGTACGGCAGTCGAAGGCATGCTGATTGTCGATGCCAACGGTCAGATCGTGAATGCCAATCCAGCTTTTTTTCAGATGACCGGATTTCAGGAGACAGAAATCATCGGCGTACGTCCGGATGATTTTCTCCTGATCCGACGCGAAAGTGACCCCTTGTATTCGGTGATCGCCGCCAGTGAGGCCGGTTTTTGGACAGGAGAAGCGCGTTGTAAGCGCCACGATGGCACGTTGATCTCCATCCTGCAGCATGTATGTGTTGTCAGGAATGACGAGGGCGAGACAGAGCAGATTGTCGTCTCTATTTCTGATATCAGCTTTATCCGTGAAGCGGAGCAGCGACTGGAACATCTGGCTTTCCATGATCCTCTGACAGGTATGGGAAATCGCTATCTGCTTGATCAGCGGTTGGCGCAGGAAATGTCTTTGAGCCAGGTAAGTGGTGGCAATGTCGCTATTATTTTTATCGACCTCGATGGATTTAAAGCGATCAACGATTCGATGGGGCACCACATTGGCGATCGGCTGTTGCAAGAGGCGGCACGACGCATTTCCGGGCAGATCCGGCGCTATGACGAAGCCATCCGACTGGGTGGCGATGAATTCGTGGTAATCGTACCGCACCTGACTCAGCACGGTGACGGCAGACTGGTCGCTGAGAAGATACTTCATGCACTGGCGGTGCCTGTCAAGATTGATGAACAGCAGTTCAGGATAGGTGCCAGCATCGGCATCGCCACCTTCCCACATGATGGCTGCGGCTTAAGTGAAATACTCAGTGCGGCAGATAGTGCAATGTATGAGGCTAAACGCCAGGGCAAAGGACGGATTTGCGAATACTCCAGTGACATGACAGAAACCGTGCGTACCCGGTTGAGTCTTGAGCAGGATTTGCACCAGGCGATAGAGCAGCAAGAACTGGAAGTGTATTATCAGCCGGTGATCCGTTTGTCTGACGGTGCGCTGCTGGGTTTTGAAGCTTTAGTGCGCTGGAACCATCCCATTTCCGGATTGGTAATGCCGGATCAGTTCATCCGGATTGCAGAAGAATGTGGCTTGATCGAAAGTATAGGAACTTGGGTCTTAGATGCAGCCTTGCGTCAGCTCAGTCTCTGGACCGAAGCCAGCGGAACCGCATTGGTGATGGCTGTGAATGTCTCACCTAAACAATTTCTGCAAGAGGAATTTGTATCCATACTGGATGCCGCATTGAAACGCTACAATCTGCCCGCGCACCAGTTGGAAATCGAAATCACCGAATCCACTTTGCAGGATTTTCAACGTAGCCGTCGTATTGTCAGCGCCGTGCGGGCGCTCGGCGCCAGTGTTGCAATTGATGATTTCGGCACCGGTTATTCCTCACTCGCTTTGCTCAAGCACTTGGCGGTGTCCCGTATCAAAATCGACCGTTCCTTCGTCATCGCTTTACCCGACAACGCTCGTGATTACGGCCTTGTCGCTGCCATGATGAATATGGCAACCAGCCTGGAACTGGATGTGACTGCAGAAGGCGTAGAAACCCAGCAACAGGCCGCAGCCTTACACACACTCGGTTGCCCCGTGGTGCAGGGATATCTCTATGGCAGACCTCAGCCTGCAGGTCGCTATACAGACGCGATTCTGCTTTCACGAAATAATGCGGCAGGCCAGTAGCTAATAAAATTTACCGATTCAGTATTCCAACGGTTTTGCAACTTTTATCAACAACCGAGAGATTACTTTCAGCTTTTCAGCCCAGCCCAGCGCGGTGTCAGCTCGTGTGGCAGGGCGAGCATATCGAGTACGCGACCGACCGTGTGGTCGACCATTTCCTGTATCGATTGCGGGCGGTGGTAGAAACCGGGGAGAGGGGGGAAGATGATGCCGCCCATTTCGGTGACGGCGGTCATGTTGCGCAGATGCGCGAGATTGAATGGGGTTTCCCGCACCATTAATATCAGACGGCGGCGTTCTTTCAGCACCACATCGGCAGCGCGCGTGATCAGATTATCTGACATGCCATGTGCCACCGAGGCCAGCGTTTTCATCGAACACGGTGCAATCACCATACCGTCAGATTGAAACGAACCGCTGGCGATGCTGGCGCCGACATCACGCACATGATGCACGACATCAGCGAAGGCCTCGACATCCTTACGCTTCATATCGAGTTCCTGATGCAGATTCAAGACCCCGGCTTCAGAAATCAGCAGATGCGTTTCGACATCCGGGTTTGCCTGTAATACTTGCAGCAAGCGCACGCCATACACTGAGCCGGTCGCGCCGGTGATGGCGATGATCAGGCGTTGTTTCGGTGGTGCGCCGGTGCTCGTCATGACTGTGCTCAGTCTTTCAACAAGGTTTGCAGTTCGCCGTTTTCAAACATCTCATTCATGATGTCAGAGCCGCCGATGAATTCGCCTTTGATGTACAACTGCGGTACGGTTGGCCAGTTAGAAAAATCTTTGATGCCCTGACGCACTTCTGGGTCTTCCAGCACATTGACTGTCACCAGATTCTGTACGCCGCAGGCTTTCAATACCTGCACCGCACGACCGGAAAATCCGCATTGCGGGAATTGGGCAGTCCCTTTCATGAACAACACGACAGGGTTTTGGGTAACGGTTTCTTTGATCCAGCTTTGAACGTCGCTCATGGCTTTTCCTTGGTTAATAATGTGCCGCCATTATAAAGGAAACTCCGGTAGTGCTCCCGCGCACCAACAGCGTGACTACAGGCGCTGTTTTGTACTCGGGGAATAAATATACTCCCCCAGAGTATATGTTTAATACCCAATGAATATAAGGAGGCCAGCATAGTTTTGTAAAAATATGGGGGGAGTATATGATTTTAACCAGGATTGACCTAACTCAAGAATTTCCAATCCGGCTCGCGCAATACCGACGGAGCGGGGCGCGTTTTATCAGGTGCTACGACCCCGCGCCGACAGAACCAAGGCCTGAACTGTGCAGTAACAGCACCTTTCCGTTGCGACGAACCAGCGTATCCGTGCTGCGCGAGCGGATATGCATGAGCGTTCCGGCAACGTCCAGCGAACTGCTGACATCCACCGTCGCAGTTTTGCCGTCCGGCGACAGCGAGATGCTGTGTATCGTGTATTGAGAATCCAGTTGCAGCAAGCCGCCCATCTTCTCGCCGAGCTTTTCCCAGGTCGCATACAAGTCACGATAGGCGTCGCAGGCCTGCTGCTTGTTTTGGTTTACCGTTTGCCTGTTTCCAGCTGTGCTGACGCTGCCGGTGGAGTGAAAATCCGGCGCCAGCAGCGCACATATCGCGTCAGGCTGACGCTGCAGCGTCGCGATTTCAAGATCGCGGTAAAAACCGTTGACATGTTCGTCCGACAGCTTTCGCCCGCCGATAAAATACCACCAGCCGCCAACAATAATCAGAACAAGGAGTAATACTTTTCGCACTTAGGTGTTCATCCAGATATCGGGGTTGTAATGTCTGCCGCGGCGGGCGAAACTGGCGCATGGGACGAGCCGTAATTACCGCACGTCACACGCCATTCGTCAGAAAATCAGAAACATCAAGACAGAGTTCGGCCTTAGTGCGGCTTACTCACAAATTCCCCCTCCACATCCGAGCTGGGGTCTGCTAACTCCGCTTGCAGCGATGCCACGATGGTCGCAATTGTGGATGCCGTCGCTTCGCCAGTTTCACTTTTGCGCGCGTTAGCAATATGGCGAATGACATCGGCAAGCATGACACCCCAGGCCTCCGCTTCGTCATGGCCATTTTCTTCAAAGAAGCCATAGTTCAGTGCGCAGTGAAGACCCTCTTCAGCAATCCACGCACCCAGCATGTGAACAGAATTATCATCGCGCAGAACGGCATCAGGCAGAGGAAGTGTATGCATAATCGTATTGTGTAGGATAAAGGAGAAGTGCGGAAATTAACGTCACAAATCAATTCAAAAAAATGCAGACATTATTGGCAATTCCCCGTTGGGCGTAAAGCAAACGCAGGGTACATTTCACCAACTGCGTCGGGTGTAAAAACTAATAACAAAGCGTGAGAATATTCATGTGATTAGCTGTTCGCCTTTGGTCATTGGTATCTAAAGGCCTTCTTGTTCAATTAATGTATGAACACGCTAAAGGCATATTCAGGAGTGCTTGCAAAAAAAGGTGCGTGAAACGCACCCTTGCTACAAAATATAACGCCGATTCCGGCGGAGACACGACGTGCCGAAGCGATGGCGCAACGACTTGTTATGTGATTTTTACATATTCACTCTAGCAAGAAATTCAGTTACGCCTCGACACATCAGATCAACTTGATCTTTGCTATATGCTTCATATTGTCCATGAGCAGCCTTATTTCGCAAATCAAGCCACATAGTTACTGCTTTTTGATCAAGTTTGTTATAAACCTCAGCTGTAGCCAAATCAGAGTTTAATCTGTCAGCTTTTTTAGCGATAAAGTTTCCATCTTTCTCCAACTCTGTATCAATGCTATTCGCTTTGCATAATTGGCGTAAATTTTCTTCTAATACGCTTCCAATCATTACTGCTGCAGGATCTTTATAGCCTTGCTCTAAAAGATGCTGGGCCATTTCAAGAAAATCTGAAAATATTTCAGCTGTAATTAACTGCTTTACCGAAAATACCCAACCGCCTTCAATTTCATTTTGTATAGATAATAAAATGGAGTGGCCTTTGCTTGCATTTGATACAAAATTTTTGTCAGTAGCAGAATCGAATTCAGAGTAATGAGAATGACTGCGACCATATACCATTGCAATAAATGATAAAGATGCTGCCCTTAAACCCGCTAGAGCACCAGAATCAACTGAAGTTCCCATATATGCATTTGCTTTTTGAGTGTCCAACACAGCCGATGACTGATCTATCAGTTGCTGAATTCGTTTCGATAAATCTTTAAGCTTCATGCTTCCCCTCATTTTCACATAACGCAATTTAACTAGTCAGGAGTCAAGCTTAACTCGAAATGTTAAAAATGACAATTTTCTTCAAATGCCTTGAAAGGCGTATTTAGCCTTGTTTTATTTGTTCTTATCGACCATAAAACCCACTTAGCAGAATGGAAAGCAACATCAGTTCATCTACATCCCCAAAACCGCGTTGATTGGATCAGATGTGGGAACGCTTGTGTTATCAGTTTGAGCAACCAAGATTCATCGAACCGCAATCGCAAGAAGAATAGCGGGCAAAAAAACACCCCGGTAAAAACCGGGGTGTGCTCATGGCAATCTTGTGAGTGCAGTCGTAAACTCAACCACGTAATTTCGCAAACGCAGCTGCCATCGCGTTGCCTGCGGGGGCGGCTTCTTGTTTGCGTTGTTGCTGGTGTTGGCCGAGGCGTTTGGCGTCGTTGCGGTCGCCGCGTTGTTCCGGTTTGCTGCCGGGTTGCGGTGCGCTGTCGGTGAGGCGCATGGTGAGGGCGATACGCTGGCGTTTGACATCAACTTCCATGACTTTGACTTTCACCACCTGACCGGCTTTGACGACGGTGTGCGGGTCTTTGACAAAGGTGTTCGACAACGCGGAAATGTGCACCAGGCCATCCTGATGCACGCCGATATCGACGAACGCACCGAACGCGGCAACGTTGGTGACGACGCCTTCTAAAATCATATCGGGCTGCAAATCTTTGATGTCTTCCACGCCGTCTTTAAAGGTGGCGGTGGTGAATTCTGGGCGCGGATCGCGGCCCGGTTTTTCCAGTTCTTTAATGATGTCGGTGATGGTCGGCACGCCGAATTTGTCATCGGCGTATTTGGCGGCGTTCAGCGATTTCAATAAGCCGCTGTCGCCGATCACGCCTTTCACATCTTTCTTGATATCGGCCAGAATTTTTTCGACCAGCGGATACGATTCCGGGTGAACCGCCGATGCGTCCAGTGGATTGCTGCCGTTCATCACGCGCAAAAAGCCAGCCGCTTGTTCAAAGGTTTTATCGCCGAGGCGCGGCACTGCGCGCAGGTCGGCGCGGGAACTGAACATGCCTTTGGCATCGCGGAAATTGACGATGCTTTGTGCGACGCTGGCAGACAAGCCGGACACCCGCGCCAGCAAAGGCGCAGAGGCGGTATTCACATCGACACCCACCGCATTCACGCAGTCTTCGACCACCGCATCGAGCGAACGGGCCAGCTGTGTCTGGCTGACATCATGCTGATACTGACCAACGCCGATGGATTTCGGATCGATCTTCACCAGCTCCGCCAGCGGGTCTTGCAGACGACGTGCAATCGAGACCGCGCCACGGATGGAGACATCCAGATCAGGCAATTCTTTAGAGGCGAATTCTGAGGCGGAATACACCGATGCACCGGCTTCAGAGACAACGATTTTGGTCAGCTTCAATTCTGGTTTGAGTTTGATTAAATCCTGCGCCAGTTTGTCGGTTTCGCGTGAGGCAGTGCCGTTACCAATCGAGATTAACGACACCTGATGTTTCTCAGCGAGCTTCGCCAGCGTATGCAGCGAACCATCCCAGTCATTGCGTGGCTGATGCGGATAAATTGTGGCGTGTTCCATCACCTTGCCAGTCGCATCCACAATCGCGACTTTCACACCGGTACGCAAGCCGGGATCAAGGCCCATCGTGGCGCGCGGGCCTGCCGGTGCGGCCAGTAATAAATCTTTGAGGTTGCGGGCAAACACGTTGATGGCTTCGATTTCTGCACTCTCGCGCAGCTTGCCCATGAGCTCGGTTTCCAGATGCATGAAGACTTTGACGCGCCATGCCCAGCGCACAGTATCGGCCAGCCATTTATCGGCCGGGCGATCTTTCTGACTGACACCGAAACGTGCGGCGATGCGGCTTTCACATGGGTTCAGCGGCGCATCCCATTTTGGTTTTTCTTCTTCGGTATCGAGTCGCAAAGTGACGGTCAGCATTTCTTCGCGGCGACCACGGAACAAGGCCAGCGCGCGGTGCGACGGAATGGTGCCCAGCGTTTCCGAGTAATCGAAATAATCGGCAAATTTTTCGCCAGCATCTTCTTTGCCTGCCACGACTTTGGATTCGACGATGCCGTGGTCATTCAGATATTCGCGCAGTGCCTGCAACAGGCTCGCATCTTCCGCAAAACGTTCCATCAGAATCTGACGTGCGCCATCGAGTGCCGCCTTGGTATCGGGCACGCCAGGGTTGTCACCGTTGTCTGTGCTGAAAGCAGGCTTCAGATAATTGGCGGCTTCGGTTTCTGGTGTCAGCGTAGGATCGGCCAGCAAAGCATCGGCCAGCGGCAGCAAACCGGCTTCAACGGCGATCTGCGCTTTGGTGCGGCGCTTCGGTTTGTACGGCAGATACAAGTCTTCGAGACGGGTTTTGTCTTCGGCGTGGGTAATCGCATCGAGCAAGGCGGGCGTCATTTTGCCTTGTTCGTCTATCGAGGCGATTATCGCGGCGCGGCGGTCTTCGAGTTCGCGCAGATAACGCAGACGTTCTTCGAGCAGACGCAATTGCGTATCATCGAGGCCGCCGGTCACTTCTTTACGGTAACGGGCGATGAATGGCACGGTCGCGCCTTCATCCAGCAGGGCGACAGCAGCCGCTACCTGTACCGGTTTGGCGGCGAGTTCTACGGCGAGTCTTTGTTCAATCGAAGGCAGCATAAATCCAGAATCCAGACATTAAAAAAGCAATGAAGGCGCAGATGATACGCAATTTGCAGCGTTGCGCCAGTCTTGACAGTCGTTCTGACTGCGGTTAATAGTCGGCATTCTGGCGTGGCTTGGTTCCCGCAGCATCCCGGAAGGATGACCCGCAGCGCTGCAAAAAGCCTGCTCAGGAAGTAAAAAAGGGGGGAGATGAGGGGGAGTATGTGGCGATTTACGCTTATTCTCTTAATGAAATCAAGGGTGTTTACATATACTGGGGGGAGTATTTTAAGAGTGATTTTCATGTTTTTTGGCCTTCCCAAACAGATCAGACATGCCGCTGTATGGCTGGCGGCGGGCTTGCTGATTTGGCTGATGTTGCTGTCGTTGGTGATACGCCCGGCGCTGGCTGGCCCCGCGCCTGCTGACAACAGCCGTGTTGTTCCTGCTGCTGTCATCTCCGCAATCACATCGGCAGCTTCAGCTTCGGCAGCAACCGCCAGCAGCACATTGCAGCCATCAACATTCACCTTTGCCGATGGCGGCGTTGCCCTGTTTTATCAATGGGATAAACAGCCGTGGCAGGCGGAAACCGCTGTGTCTGCGCCGACGATTTCCGTGGCTGCGCCGGTGAATCTGATCTTCGTTGTCGCCGGTGCTGGTTGCGGCAGTATGGGACGATACTTGCCGCAGTATTTCACCGGATTGGAAGGTGAATCAGGGGCGACCCGCATCAGCGTTTTGCAGAAGCGCCATATCAGCGATCAGGCCAGCGGCGACGAATGCAGTGAGGCATTTATCCGTGCCGATCATCTGAGCCAATGGCGCGCCGATCAACTGGCGTTTATACAAACGCAGTTACGCCAATTCAAACAACAAGGCATGCAGCCACGGCGCGTGATTTTGTTGGGCATTTCTGAAGGTGCGGAGCTGGTGCCGCTGTTGGTGCCGCTGCTGGCGCACGATCTGCCGCAAATCACGCATCTGGCCTTGCTGGCGAATGCGGGAAACAGCGCGATTCCCACGTACCGTGCGCTCGCTGGCATCTATCCACATATGCAGCAGGGCTGGAATGTTTTATCCCGCGCATTGGCAAGTTCCCCTGCCGACCCTGAGCAGTCACGTATTCATGGGCGCAGCTGGCGCTACTGGTCGGAAATCGCTGGCGTTGATCAGACGCGCAATCTGATCGCCGCTCGCTTGCCGGTGTTCGTTGGTATCGGTGAGGCGGACACCTTAATCCCGCCGGGCGCGGCAAACGCCTTGAGAAAAGCGTTCAGCGATGCCGGGCGCAGCAATTTGCAATTGCGTGTTTATCCCGGTGCTGATCACGGCTTGCGTGGTGAGCATAAAAATTATCTGCCAGATTTTATGTGGCAACTGGATCAGTGGTTGCTGGATGAAGAGAATCCGAAGCCCAGCTTCCGGTGATGGAGTTTGATTAAAAGCAAAGTTTATTTGCTGCAAAAATAATAATTTTGAAAAAGTGTTGTTTTGTATGTTTTGCTAACAATTTTAAGCATTACAAAAACAAACGCGCTCTTTATAATTTCCCGCTTCAATGTTGGTAATGCCTTGGTAATACCTTATTTTGCAGGGCAGTATTTATCACTTTGTACGATGTGTACCTGATCGTTACAAAAATGATGTTGCTAGTCCGGCCGCCTTTTTCAACACTCAAATATATAAGCTAAATGCGCCTCTCTTCCTTCTCGCTCACACCTCTGGTTGCTGCTCTGGTCCTCACTGGTTGCGTTACGACGCAAACCCACGACAGCAAAGTCTCTAACTCACTTGCAGTTGTTAAAACCGGGCAGATCGAAGATGCGATCCGTCAGGTGGAAGAGCAGACTAAAGGTGCTAATCAGAATGATTTGTTGCTGAATCTGGAAAAAGGCGAACTGATGCGTATCGGTAAGCGTTATCAGGACAGCTTGAATGCGCTGACGATTGCCGACACCAAGGTGAAAGAGTGGGAAGAAAACGCCAAGAGCAACCCACAGAAATTGATGGGCCAGATCGGTGCCACCATCATGGGCGACGCCAGCCGCGATTACGAAGGACAGGATTACGAAAAAGTGATGCTGACCGTGCGTATGGCGATGGATCGTATCAATCTGGGTGATCTTGATACTGCCCGTGTTGACATCAAACGCACGCATGAGCGTGAAGCGGTGATTGCTGAATTCCGTTCCAAAGAAACAGAGGCCGCCGAAAAGGAAGCGAAAGAAAAAGGTGTAACAAGCAGTAACAAGGAAATTAACGGTTATCCGGTTGAAACCCTGAATGACCCTGAAGTGCTGAAGCTGAAGAACGGTTATCAGAATGCACTGAGTCATTACCTCGCGGGTTTTGTATACGAAGCCCTGAATGAACCAGGTCTGGCGGCACCAGGCTATCGCAAGGCGATAGAATTGCGCCCGGATTTACCGGTACTGGAAGATGGTTTGAAGGGCCTTGATCAACGCACCAGCTTCCGTCGCAAAAAAGGCGTGACGGATGTCCTGTTCGTGGTTGAAACCGGCAATGCGCCAGCCCGCCAGTCGCAGAAATTTGCGTTGCCTTTGCCAACCTCACGCGGTCTTGTTACTGTATCGCTGACTTTCCCTGTGATCCAGCCGGATAAAGAAGCGGCGGTGATCCGTTCGGTGAATATCGCGAATCAATCTTTGCCAACGGCATTGATCACTGATTTCAACGTGATGGCACGTCGTGCATTGAAAGATGAAATGCCAGGCATTTACACCCGCGCTGCGATTCGTGCGATTACTAAAGGTGTGGTGCAGGATCAGGTCAATAAAAACTTCGGCGCACTCGCTGGTCTGGCTGCTAATATTGCCGTGGTAGCGACTGAAGGCCCGGCAGATGATCGTATGTGGCGTAGTTTGCCAGAGCGCGTCTTTATTGCTCGTGCGTTTTTACCACCGGGCGAATATGATGTGAATTTTTCGGGTCGTCCTGGCGAAAGCACCAAGCTGAGTATTGATGGTCGTTACATGGTGGTGCCAGTGCGTTTGTATCCGAACAAAACTTATGTCGGTGATCTGGCAAAATTCGGTAGCGTGACACCAGCGGCGCAAATCGCGGCAGAAACGCCAGCGGTAAAAACCGCACCGACGAAGCCAGCGAACAGAAAAGCAGCGCAAAAGCAGGTGAAACCAGCTGCGGCTACTGCTGGTGCTAACTAAGTAAAACTGGCAAGACGACAGAAACCAGTCGATTTAATTGATGTACAAAGTTACTAAGGAAAAATCATCCATGATGTCTAAAAAAATTGCCGTTTGTGCGGCTGTCATCGCAGCCTGCTTTGCTGCACCGGTCATGGCCGAAGATGTGCCAAATGCAGTTTCTCCTGGCATTGCAGCGAAATTAATGGTGCGCGGCACGCTCGAAGGTGTGCAGGTCACTGATCTGCGCGGTCAGCGTCGCAATGATGTGCTGGTCGTGCAGGCCGAAATGTATAACACCACTGCGAAAGATGTGCGCGTGTATTACCGTTTCCGCTGGACAGATGCGGCCGGTATGCAGGTTGGCGACGGCGAAGTCTGGAAACCATTGATGATACTGGGTAAGCAAAGCCAGCTCGTCAAAGGCACAGCCTATGGCCCGCAAGCGACAGATTTCAAAATCGAAATGAGTGCTGAGCCACGTTAATCACAGATTTGTTTTAAAAAAATTGTACAGAACTACGGAGTTATTATGAAACGCATTTCCTCTTTATCCACCACTTTGTGCCTGATGATTCTGGCTGTGACTTCTCTGTCTGCCTGCCAGACAAAATTATCGCAGCCGACAGTCAGCCTCGCGCGTCAGGTCAATTATGGCGACAACAAAGCGGTAGAAACAGTGACGAATGAATTCGGTTCGACTGATCTGCAAATGATTGCAGAAAAAATGGTTGGTTCCTTGCTCGAAGATCCGGCACTGGCAAATCGCCCGACACTGACACTGGCTGGCGTGCGCAATAAAACCAGCGAATACATCGACACTAAATCGATCATGAACAGTATTCAGACTGCGTTGGTGAAAAGTAAAAAAGTAAAATTCACACGTAGCGCGGATGAAATGCAGCAAGGCGTAGATGAGTTGCAACGTCAGAATCAAAGTGGCTTGTACAAGTCCCAGGGTAAAGCAAAAGTGGGCAACATGACGGCAGCGAAATATTCACTCGAAGGTGAAATCGTTTCTATCGTCAAACAAAATTCCACGACTAAAGATGTGTTCTACAAGATGACATTGAAACTGTATGACATCGAAGATGGTTCCATCGAATGGCAGGATGAAAAAGAAATCCGTAAAACATCGAAAAAATAATCAGCCCTGATCAATCTTTAACCGGTTTTTAACCGGCTCCTGAAGGACGCAAGATGTTGAATATGAAAAAAATTCTGGCAGGCGTTTTCTGCTCCGCAGCGGCATGCAGCGCGCTGGCAGCTGAACCGAAAATTGCCGTGACCGATCTGACTTACGAAGAAAAAGTCAGCGAGTATTTCCGTGTCGTTTCTGCCAGCAGCAAAAGCAGCGTCAAAGGTAGCTACAGCGAACGCGAAACCGATCGCAGCTATTCACAACGCGGCAAAATTGATGCCAAGAGCGAAAGCAATTACTACGAAGCGGAAGGTTTTTATACCTATATCGATCGTGGCGAATTAAAAACCTACACGGCTGATTTAAAAGGCGCGATGATCAAAGGCGGTGGTGTGCATCTGATTCAGGCGCGTCCGTATGTTGGTAAACCGATGGAAAAAATTTACGACATCATCGGTCGCATCAAACAAGGTATGTATCCCGGCGCGGATTATGTGTTGTTCGGCACAGTCAGCAATATCCAGTTCCGTCAGGAAAGCAATCAACTGCAATACGGGAATTCGATGACAGCTAGTCTGTCGCTGGATCTGGTCGCTGATTTCAGCCTGATTAATACCAAAACCTATGAAGTCAAAGCGGCTTTCAGTGCGAGTGGTTCCGGTGTTGATACCAAGATCATCAGCCGTGCCGGTGATCGCGTTGTCTTCAATCGCGGCAAGGTCATGCAGGAAACGTCACGCAGTCTGGCAGATGCTGCCTATAACGAGCTGATGGTGCAGTTCGGTTTACCACGCGGCGCGAACCGTCCGGCGAATGTCAATGGTCAGCCAGTGGTACCTGCAGTGCCTGTGCAAAATACAGAACCAGTGACGGTGTATCGTTAATCGCTTATCGCTGTTTTAGTAATTGAAAAACCAGCAGAAATGCTGGTTTTTTTATGGAAGTTTCATCCGAGAAACTGCGTAATATCTTGTGTGAAATTGTTGCGTGAAATGGCATTTTTAGGGGAGTATAAGCAAAAAATGCCATCATCTCCTTATGAAATAAGGGCTTTAAAATATACTCCTGGGAGTATATTTGATGCCAAATGACAGGCTGGTGCCGTCACTGAACACCTGGTCGGTCGCATAGCTGATCTGCGTGAGATGTTTATTTTATGCGCCGTGTTGCCGGAAATGTCTGTCTGAATTTTTTTGAATGGGTGATTGAATAATGAAACATAAACCGTTTGCACAGTTGTTCTTCGCCGCTATTTTTGCGCTTGCCGCGAATGTTGGTAATGCCGCGAATGCCGCTGGGGCAGATCGATATGTCCCTGTATGCGTTGATATGAAAGGCATACAGGCAGAAGCTGAGTGCCTCTCTCATGAGCTTGATTTGAAAGAGGCTCAATTTAAAAAATACTATCTGGCAGCGCAGAAGCAGGATATAAAAATATACGGCGGCAACGCCGAGGAATTAGCCGAATCACAGCAGCTATGGGAACAGTATCTGCGAAAGCATTGCGACTATCTGTACAGCCGTGAGCAAGGTACTGCCCGGATACGCGATTCTGCCGAGTGCCAGATGCGGCTTTACGATGAGCGCATTGACGAAATATGGATTTCGTATTTAAGGTATTTTGGTTCTGCTGAACCGGTTCTTCCCGATCCCCGGAAATAATGTTTCTTCATGGTGCAGATGCTTTGCAGCGATTGTAGTTGCGCCATGCATGAAATAGGCAACGTGCGTGGTCATGATGGCCTATACTGAATCTTCACTTGCATACGCGGGTGCTTATCCGGAGTCAGATTATGAGCAAAGTTACCAAGAGCAATAAAGAAACCAAGAAGCAGGCCTCATCCACTCCTAAAGAAAAAAAGGCAGCAAAGGAAGCGAAGAAAGTAGCGAATGCCGTTATCCCCTGGACACCGCGGGCATAACCGCGTTGACTTGAGCGAAAAAAAAACGATGCGTTGAACTGCATCGTTTTTTTTCGCCGGTCAATGTTAGCGATCAATGTTCGCGATCAACATCAGCGATAAATATCGGGCCGATGAATTTCCATAAAATTTTCTGGTGTTGCCGGTGAGCGGAAACCAAATTTTTCATACAGGCCACGGGCAGAACTGCTGACCAGTATGAAGCGGCGTATGTTTTGCAGATCAGGATGATCCTGTATCACTTCCAGCAGATGGCGGCTATGACCTTGGCCACGGAAATCCGGCAAGACAAACACATCCATCAGATAGGCAAATGTGGCATGGTCTGTGACTACCCTGGCAAATGCGATTTGTTTGCCGTCAATAAATCCGCCAAAGCACAGGGAATGTTCAATAGATCGTTGTACCGTTTCCAGCGGAATACCTTGCGCCCACGGTGATGTCGTGGATAAAAAATCGTGTATCAGCGCAATGTCGAGCGCGGTTTTATCTGTCGTAATGTGCATAAAAATTCTTTTCCGATCAGCTGCGTTGTCCGCCTGTGACGCGTTCTATGCCAGCGAGGTCGCGCCAGCTTTGTACTTGCGTGTAGTTCGCTGCGTTTAACAAAGCGCGCACATCCTCGGCCTGATGATAACCATGTTCCATCAGCAGCCAGCCTTGTGGCGCAAGATGCGTATGCGCGCCGCTGATGATGTGCCGATAGGCGCTGAGCCCGTCTGCATGATCGGTGAGGGCGTTGATGGGTTCAAAGCGCAGATCGCCCTGGCTCAGATGTGGGTCATCTTTGACGATGTAGGGCGGGTTGCTGATGATGGTCTGAAATACCTTGCCAGTAAGCGCGCTGTACCAGTCGCTGTGCAGCAATTGCAGACGATCAGGCGGCAGCAAACGCGCGGCATTTTTGTTTACTACCGTGAGTGCCTCAGTGCTGATATCGACCGCGCAGACATCCAGATCCTGGCGTTCGTTGGCAATCGCAATCGCAATGGCACCGGAACCTGTGCCGAGATCGAGTAGGCTGGAGTTTTGCGGTGCGAATTGTAAACCGAGTTCCACCAGCAATTCTGTGTCCGACCGAGGAATCAATACCGCTGGTGAGGTATAAAAGGGCAGACCGAAAAACTCACGTTCACCGGTCAGATACGCGATGGGCTCGCCAGCTAAACGACGTCGCTGCAATTCGTCAAACTGAGACATTTGCTGCGCGCTGAGCTGATAGTCCGAGCGGGTAATCAGTTGTATGCGGCTAAAGCCAGTCACATGCATGAGCAACATCCGTGTTTCCAGCTTGTCCAGCGGCGACAAGCGCTCATGATCGGCAATGCTGAGCGGCTGTCCTTCTGTCATCAGTGACGCTTTCCGAACATTCCGGTTTTTTGTTTTTGAAAAAACAGTACGATCAGCGTGAGACTGAAAATAACAAACCAGATCATGGCCCAGGTCGGAATCGCCAGACCGAAGATAGGTGGATATGGTGTTTCACACAAACCGTCTGCGCGGAACAGGATAGGAAACCATTCCGACAAGAAGATTTTGTTGAGCCCGGTTTCCAGAGGATCGATACCGCAGGAAAGCGTAGGATTCGACAAGACATACAAATGTTTGCCTGCGATGCCGATGCCGCCGAATGCTGATAAACCTGCGAGACCGATGCCGTAACGGCGTGCATCGGCAGGAAGAAAAGCAGCGATCAGGCTGAACAGCGCGATGGCAAGGAATGCGTAACGCTGGAAGACGCATAAGGGACAGGGCAGCATCAGCTCAACGATTTGCAGATAGAGGGCAACCGCTATCAGTAGCAGGCAGGTGGCAGAGATGCCGAGTAAGACGAATTTAGAGGAACGCATGTAGGTCATTCGTAAAATGAAAGCGGATGCCAGCTTACACGCTATTTAAAGCCTCATGTTTATAAGAAACTAAATAGTATGGAATGCTGGTGTTGCTGGCGCTGTTGGTACCGTGACTTGGATAGTTTAATCGTCTCCAAGTTCCGCAAGGAGTTCTGCCTGGTGTTCTGCGATCAGGGCATTACTCAGTTCGGTCAGATCGCCATCCATAATGAAATCGAGTTTATATAAAGTCAGATTGATGCGGTGATCAGTCATGCGGCCTTGCGGATAATTGTAAGTGCGTATGCGCTCACTGCGGTCGCCGGAACCGATCAGGCTCTTGCGGGTTGCTGCCTCTTTCGCCTGTTTTTCTCTTAACTGACCATCCATGATCCTGGTGGCCAGCACCCGCATCGCCTGCGCCTTATTCTGATGCTGGCTGCGGCCATCCTGACATTCGACCACGATACCGGTAGGAATATGCGTCAGGCGCACCGCAGAATCAGTTTTATTAATGTGCTGCCCGCCGGCACCACTCGCGCGGAAAGTGTCGATACGCAGGTCGGCATTGTTGATGATCACATCGGCGAGCTCATCGGCTTCCGGCATCACGGCAACCGTGCAGGCGGAAGTATGGATGCGGCCTTGCGTTTCTGTCGCCGGAACGCGTTGCACACGATGTCCGCCGGATTCAAATTTCAGCTTGGAATACGCACCCAGACCGGCGATACGCACGATCACTTCTTTGTAGCCGCCAAGCTCAGAAGGCGACTCCGACATCATCTCTACTTGCCAGCGGTTACGTTCAGCGAAACGGGTGTACATGCGCAATAAATCACCGGCAAACAAGGCAGCTTCGTCACCGCCGGTGCCGGCGCGGATTTCCAGCAGGATGTTACGTTCATCGTTGGGGTCTTTGGGTAGCAGCATTTTTTGCAGATCCGCTTCCAGCGTCTGCATTTTTTCTTTTGCGGCTTCTATTTCATCTTGCGCAAACGCTTTCATGTCGGGATCGTTGAGCATTTCCTGCGCTTCGTCCAGATCGGCTTGTGCCTGCTGATAGTTTTTGTAGAGAGCGACGAGGGGGTCTAATTCTGCATGCTCGCGATTGAGTTTGCGGTAATTGTCCATGTCATTGGTGGCGCCTTCCTGCATCAGCAGGTGACCAACTTCGTCGAGACGTTCAGCCAGCTGATCCAGCTTGGAGAGCATTGATGGTTTCATACGGGAAGAATAGTAGGTGAATCCGGAGGGAACTGCTTCAGCCTTGAAAACAGTCACCGAGAAGTTGACGCAGAGAGTCTGCATCAGAAAGAAAAGCAGAATCCGCTAACGCTTGGTGCGGAATAATTGTGGCAACAAGCTCGCCAGACGAGCCCGTTCATCGCCACTGGCCTGATGCAATGCCTGTTGCGGGCCATGCAGGAATTTGGCTGTGATACCTTTGGAAAGCGCTTCCAGCACAGCGTCGATGTCATCACCGCGCGCCAGCATTTTGCGTGCACGTTCGAGTTCCATCAGGCGGAGTTGTTCGCTGTTTTCATGTAAGTCCTGAATCACGGGCACCACCGCACGGCCATCGATCCAGTGCATAAAAGACTGCACCCGCGTTTCGATAATCGCTTCTGCCTGCGCAACGGCTGCCTGACGGCTTTCTATGCCGGTCTGCACCACACTGCCGAGATCATCCACAGTGTATAAAAACACGTCATCGAGTTTACCGACTTCCGGTTCAATATCGCGTGGCACGGCCAGATCAACCATGAATACAGGACGATGTTTACGCGCTTTGACAACACGCTCGACCAGCCCTAATCCTATGATTGGTAACGAAGATGCAGTGCAGGAGACGATGATGTCGAACTGTGCCAGTTGTTGCGGTAAGTCAGCAAGGCGGATCGCTTTACCATTAAAGCGATGGGCAAGAGCCTCACCACGTTCTAAGGTGCGGTTGGCGATGGTCAGGGATTTTGGATTTTGCGCCGCGAAATGCGTGGCGCAGAGTTCTATCATTTCACCTGCGCCGATAAACAGCACATGCTGATCTGCAATTTTGTCAAAAATACGCTGAGACAAGCGCACCGCTGCTGCAGCCATAGACACGCTGTGTGCGCCGATTTCCGTGGTGCTGCGAACTTCTTTGGCGACTGCGAAAGTGCGTTGAAACATCTGATGCAGATAGGTGCCAAGACCACCGGCAGCTTCTGCCTGACGTACCGCATCTTTCATTTGCCCCAGAATCTGCGGCTCGCCCAGCACCATGGAATCCAGGCCGGAAGCAACGCGGAACGCATGACGGACGGCATTGTCTTGTGGCAGCGTGTAGAGATGCGGGCGTAAATCCGCGTAAGGCAACTGATGAAAATCTGCCAGAAAATGTGCAGTAGCGTCGACCGGATTTGCTGCGGCACAAGCTGCATACAACTCAGTGCGGTTGCAGGTCGATAAGATCGCCGCTTCATTGCCATACGAATGCGTGGAGTTTGCTGCGTTGTTGCCGAACCATGCACGTGCAGCCACCACCGCCTGACCTATTTGTTCAGGCGAGAAGGCGACTTTTTCGCGCAGCGAGAGCGGCGCAGTCGTGTGGTTGAGTCCAACAGCAGTCAGTTGCATGCGATGTGGGGCGTAAGATGAGACCATCATTATAACGCGTTGGCGGCATTAATTTCCGTCCGGATGGGCTTGATGTAGCTCAAATGGTGCTTGATGGCAATCTGATATTGAAAGTGGTGCCTTCATTCGGTGCGCTGCTGAAATCGATCTGTGCATGATGGCGATCGAGAACCGCTTTCACAAACACCATGCCCAGTCCTATTCCATCATTTTTCGGTTGATCGGTGCTGTTGAAGCGTTGAAAGCGTTGAAATAGCTTGCTTTGTTCCGCGCGGGGTATACCGTAACCCTGATCGCTGATGCTGCAGACGATATTTGCCCCAGCCAGTTGTTGTTCGTAGGCCAGTGTGCAGCTAATGATGGTGTCGCGCGGGCTGTATTTGACGGCATTCGACAGCAGATTCGTCAGAACCCGCGTGAACAGTGAGCGGTCGGCGCGAATCGGATATTCTCCATCGGGTATCGTGCACTTGATGCGTATGTTTTTACTCTTGGCCAGCGACCACATTTCTTCCGTCGCATCCAGCAACACCGTCTGTAAATCAAGCTCTTCAAAACGGTAATCCTGCGATTCGGCGCGAGCCAGCTGGACGAAATTATCGGCCAGCCCCAGCGTGATGCGTGAGGCTTTTTCAATCCGGGAAATAAATTCCGCCTGCGGCAACGCGGTTGCTGCATCCTGCTGCATTTCCAGCAAAGCAAGTATCGATGCCTGCGGCGCGCGCATATCGTGTGAAATGAAATGCAGGGTTTCGTCACGGCTGCGCTCGGCGGCGCGGATGGCGGTGATATTGATGATACTGACTATCCAGCCGACCAGTTGCTGGCTGGCGCTGTAACAAGGGGCGCTTTTGATCAGTAA
Organism: Undibacterium sp. 14-3-2; assembly: GCF_016595265.1. Taxonomy (NCBI): domain Bacteria; kingdom Pseudomonadati; phylum Pseudomonadota; class Betaproteobacteria; order Burkholderiales; family Oxalobacteraceae; genus Undibacterium; species Undibacterium sp. 14-3-2. The sequence goes on along the minus strand of NZ_JAENGS010000003.1, from coordinate 54,682 downwards.
ATCCTGACCTTGCGGATCCCTGACTTCGACGCCTTGCTTCATGCGTGCAGTATGTTTGAGATCCAGCAGATTCCACCAACTGAAACTACCCGTCTGATTTTCGTCAGACTCCATTGGCGCAGACATTCGGGCGAATAAATACGGCAGCAGGGAATCGTTCACTTTGGGTAATCCCTGACTGGCAAAATAACTGAGTGCCGGCGGATTAGAGAGTAAAACATTACCGTCGGTGGTGGTCACCAGTGTCGCATCTGGCAAGCTGGCCAGACTGTCGCTGACGAACTGGCGTAAGTCACGAACTCTGTCGGCAGCGACGCGCACGGCATTGATACTTTGTTCCAGCGTATCTGTCAGAACCGGCGCGCTTTTTTCTTCTTCGTCATCAATAAATTCTGGCAGCAGATGAGGCTCTTTTTCCAGAAGAGTAAATTCTTCGCCCAGATACTTAATCGCTGCTTCCAGCCTGCGCCAGCTCCACACCGGGTAGGCAATGATTAAGGCCAGCAACGAAGTCGACGGCGATATCCATTTTCCTGCATAGCACATGGCAAGGAAACTGCCTGCAGCAGCACCGAAGATAAACAGAATAGTCAGTAGCAAGGCTTTTCTTGGTGACAGTAACTGATAAGAGATCAGTGCCGCCAGCAGCAACAACAGGTTGTATAAAGCCACCTGCCAGGCTGGAGCAAAATCAATGGCACGTTCATCCAGCAGGCTGGCCAGAATATTGGCATTGATTTCAATTCCTGAGATGGTGCCATCGTTGCCGGATACCGGTGTCGGAAATGAATCGGCCATGCCCAATGCCGTTGGACCAATCAGAATATACTTATTTTTTAAGAACTCTGCGGGAACTTCGCCGCGTAGCACTGACACATACGGCACGGATTTAAAATGTCCGCTGCTGCCGTAAAACGGAATATGCATTTGGTAATCACGCTGCCACAGGTCGGCCTGATTATTCTCTTTGCGCAACCGCACGGGTAGTCTTTCTCCCGGCAGATATTTTTCGGTACCGTAAGCAGTATTTTGCGCAACATCTTTCAACGCTAGTGCAAAGTGAGGCCACCATTCACCTCTTGATCCTTCACGCAGAAAGACACTGCGTGCCACACCATCTTTGTCGAGTTCGATATGAATATGGCTGATCTGCCGTGCCGCATTTGCCAGCAGGGGAATAGGGCGCGCAGCTACCAAACCTTTTCCGCCATTTTGTGAGACCAAGGGTAAAACGACCTTGTTACTCTGAGCGATAGCATCCGCCAGCAGTTGGTCGCCGTTGATCTGATTGCCGACCTGTGGATATTCTGCTTCCGTCAACAGAATATCCATACCAATAGCGGCCGGTGTTGCCGCATTGATGTGCCTTAACAGTTCCGCATGCCGTTGCCGTGGCCAGGGCCATTTCCCCAGCTCGCTCAGGCTGTAATCATCAATCGCCACAATCAGAATGTCGTCACGCGCTTCGCGGCTGTTGAGCTGCATGTAGCGATCATAGGCAACCATATCCAGCCGTTCCAGGCTTTTTAAGTTAACCAGAGCAACAGTCAGAATACAAAGCAGCAGACTTAGTATCAGCCACTCGCGAAACGCGATGCGCTCCACCTGTATATATCTGGTTGCCATACCTTAGCCGTTAAAATCCACTGCGAATGGCACCGCTGCCACTATTGATTGCCTCGCCATCACTTGTCGTCCAGCGCGACTGGATGGTGATCTTCTGTGTGGCGGAGAAGGCACCAACGTAGCCATCGGCATCCGTTGCCCGCACGCGGATATAGTATTCACCGGCCGTCGGGCGTGGAATTTTTAACTCAGCCTGATCTGATTCCTGTGATAAATACAGTCGTTTAAATTCTGCATCAAGTGCGATTTGAATCAGGAATTTTTGCCCCGGTTCTGCTGTCCAGTTGAACGAAATCTGTTTGCTCTGAGAATCGCTGAAAGAGGCTGCTGCTTGTGGTGGCAATTTTTGGAAGCTCTGTATATCGCCGTACGGCCCCTGATCAAATTGGCCATTTTTTTGTATGACAGTCGCAATGCGCCAGAAATATTCTCCTTGTGGAAATGTGCCGGAGAATTGCACATCCTTGATGTCTGCCTGATCCAGAATAATGTTTTTGAACGCTGCGTCTTTCGCGACTTGCAAATGGTAAGCGTAGGCGTGCGCCGCTTCTGTCCATGTGAAGTCAACATTGGCCGCCCGCACTTTATTTTTCGGTTGTATCGAGAATGGTGGCTCTGGTCTTGCTTTCAGAGTGAAAGCTGTAGTGAGTGGCAAGCCCTCCAGCCCCATTGCATCAATTGCCGTCAGGCGGACAAAATACTGGCCGTCTTCCAGTCCATCAAATTTGAAGCGATTTTCTTTGAAACGGTTCTCTGCCAGGACATCCAATGCCTGTGCATCTCTGGCAATCTGCACCCGATACGCGGCGGTCACCGCAGATTTCTGTGCGATGAACTGCACGGTGGGGCGCGTTTGAATTGCATAACCTGCTTCTAATACTGGCGGTGGCAGCAAATCAACGGCTTTTCCGACACCATTTGCGCCGACGATGTTTCCTTTGCCCGCTGGCAGTATCAGTTCGTTCGTCTTTTTGCTACCCGTTCCGACCGCAACACCACCTTCCAGAACTTCATTCGCGGTACCGTCAGGGTTGATGCCAACGCGGAAATGTGTACCGCGCACACCCGCAACCGCCAGAGGCGAGCGTACTTCAAAACGTCCTTTGTTACTTGAAAGGCTGGTAACGCGGGATTCGACTTTTCCTTCAGATAAAGAAATCTCAGTTCTGGGACTGGCGACGTACTTTGTTTTGCGTAATTTACTCAAGCTGACCTGGCTATTCGACGGAATGGACACGCGCGATTCGTCTGGAAATGCCAGCGTTAAAAATCCGTTTTTTCCGGTGGTGATGCTGGTTCCTTCTTTCACCACAGTCCCGATGGACAAGGCTGTTTCTGTACCATCGACTGTTTTAAACGTCGGGTTGCCTGCCAATGCAACAACACGGGCTTCACTTGCTTCTTCCGGTAACAGATCCGCCGGGATCAGGATCGCTGTGCCGATGGGGATAGCCCTGTCATTGGCAATATGATTGCGTTTGCTGAGCACTTCCCAGTTTTGGGATTTATTGGTAAATCGTTTTGCGATGCCAGTTAAGGTGTCGCCTTGTAAAGCGTAATAGGTCATGTCCGGTGGTGTGGCCGCGATACTACCAGGTTCGCCGGTGACTTTTGCCGCCAGCAACAGCGGGGAGTAGGTAAGAAAAACCGCAACCAGAGTGCAGACTGATAATTGCCGACGGAGTGTAGGTGAGCCTGAACTCATGCGCATATCCTATGTATCAAAATTCTGTGCATTAAATGCAAACCGGGTCAGACTATGCTGACCCGGAAATTTACTCTGCTGTAACCTGTTCTAGTCTGTAGCCATAACTATAAACAGGTGCCAGCCTGTAGCCGTTTTCAGGCCTCAATTCCAGTTTGCTGCGCACCCTGGAGATATGGGTGTCCATGGTTCTGGACGGAATATCGACATCGCGCGACCAGACCGCTTCCAGTATGTATGCGCGGGATAAGGGGCGACCGAGATTCCTGAATAACAGCAGCGCGAGATCGAACTCTTTTTGCGTCATTTCTACCGGCTGATCGTTAACGCTGACACGACCAGCGCGCGTCTCAAACTTGTAGATGCCGAATTGCAGATGTTCTGATGCCGTCTGCGTCGGATACGCCCGGCGCAACAGCGCCTGCACCCTTGCCACCAGTTCACTGCGGCGGATAGGTTTGATCATGTAGTCGTCTGCACCAGCAGCGAGGCCAGCGACGATGTCGTCTTCACCGGAGCGGCTGGTCATAAACAAAACCGGCAGCGTTGGTGAGAGCTTTTCCCGCACCCAGTGCAGAATTTCAGTGCCATTCAGATCGGGAACCTGCCAGTCCAGTATCAGCATGTCGTAGCTTTCGCGACGCAGCTGATGCAGCATTTCTTTGCCGCTTAAAAAAGGATGACATGTATGACCAGCCGCATTCAAAATAGTGCAGACCAGCTCCAGCAGATTATTGTCGTCGTCAAGTACAGCGATTCTCATGGATAGTTATCGTTAATGTCTGGCAATTGAACAGGGTCTTATCATTATATCGAAAGCAAGTAAGAAAAATGAAATTTGTTAAAAAATGTAACCCGTAAAAATAACATTTGCAACGAAATTTATTTATTTATTACCGCATCGATCATTCTTTTTTAAGCATTACCTCGTTAAGTGATGTGAAACACCGATCTGATTCATTCCAGGCGAACGCATTGCAGACTTGTCCGCCTCTGTAGCTCATCCAGTTGCTGACTCAACTATTTAATTACGTAGTTCTAATTCAGGCAAAACAACATTCACGTCCAGCACTTCAAGATTCCCTTGCTTATCAAGAGAGACGGTAATGTCCTCCGGGCTGACTTTGGTGTATTTTGAAATGACAGCGATCAGCTCCTCGCGCAACGCGGGCAAAAAATCGTAACCTTCACGACCTGTGCGTTCACGGGCGATGATGATCTGTAAGCGTTCTTTTGCCACATTGGCAGTTTTTGGTTTGCTATTAAATAAAAAAGAAAGCAAGGCCATGTTTATTTACCTCCGAAAATACGCTGCAGTAAGCCCGGCTTTTCGTAAGTGATGAAGCGCAACGGAACTTCCTGACCGAGGAAGCGGGTGACAACATCTTCATAAGCATCAGAGACATCGCTGCCTTTCATGTGTATAGCAGGGTTACCCTGATTCGATGCATGTAATACAGCCTCTGATTCCGGGATCACACCAATCAGAGGGATACGTAAAATTTCCTGTACATCGGTATACGACAGCATTTCACCGGCTTCAACACGTTTTGGTGAATAGCGTGTGATCAGTAAATGTTCTTTGACTGGCTCGCCGCCGGCTTGTGCGCGTTTAGACTTCGCCTGAATGATGCCGAGGATACGGTCAGAATCACGTACAGAAGACACTTCAGGGTTGGTAACAACGATTGCTTCGTCAGCAAATGTCAGCGCCATGACGGCACCGCGTTCGATACCCGCCGGTGAGTCGCAGACGATGAATTCAAAGTCCATTTTTGCCAGATCATTCAGCACGCGCTCAACACCTTCTTCTGTCAGTGCATCTTTATCCCGGGTCTGTGAGGCGGGCAGTATGAACAGGTTATCGCAATGCTTATCCTTGATTAATGCCTGATTCAGGGTTGCTTCACCGCTGATGACATTCACCAGATCATAGACCACGCGGCGTTCGCAACCCATGATCAGATCCAGATTGCGCAGACCGACGTCAAAATCCAGTACGGCTGTTTTATGCCCGCGCATTGCCAGACCTGAGGCAAAACTTGCGCTGGAGGTGGTTTTCCCTACGCCGCCCTTGCCGGATGTTACAACAATGATTCTTGCCACAAAAAACTCCTTTTTCTATTCGAAATAACTGAAATATAGGGCGTTATCCGACCGTTTTTACCGATGATACTTCAATACTGTCACCAATCAGCCTTACTTGTGCGGGATGTTGTGCCTGCAAATCCGGGAAGCCATTTTCAAATGTCCGGTAGATGCCGGCAATCGACACCAGTTCCGGTTCCATTTGCAGTGCAAAAATTCGTGCTTCCGTATTGCCGGTAGCGCCAGCTAATGCGCGCCCGCGCAGTGTTGAGTAAATATGGATGCTGCCGTCGGCGATAACTTCTGCGCCGTTATTGACTGAGGCTGTAATAATCAGGTCTGCGCCGCGTGCATAAATACGCTGACCAGCGCGGACCGGTGTGTCGATCACCATTGCCGGATTATTGCGGATAATCACTTGTGGTTCAGCTTTTGCTGCCGGTGCTGGTACTTCGGCTTGCGCTGCGATCACCTCTGGTTCGTGGCGTGGTTTGCTTACCACATCAATACTTAAACCATGTGAACGGATGATCGCATAATCCTCTTCGCGCGCATTGCGAACCGCGACCGGATGCAAGCCATGTGCTTTGAATAGCGGGATCAGCGCGTCCCAGTCAACGGTTTCTGCCGCGATGCTTTCAACGTCAATGACTGCGAATTCATCGTCAAAAAAATCCGGTGAACCAGCAGTCATTTCCTTTAAGGCAGCTTCCAGCGCAGGAGTGGACGCTTCATGCAGCAATACAGCGACAGCGACAACGGTGGAAATTTTTATTTCTATGGGCTTACGCGTCAGACTGTTTTGCATGGCATTCATCAGAAAAGGAAAGGCAGTCGCCAGCGTATCATTATTTTGTGGCCAGGAAATCATCCGCAGGATATCGATACGCGTTTCGGCAGGTAAGCTTGATACCTGCTAAAAGGACTCATCCTACCAATTGACAGAAAAGATTGCAAAAATAAGCAAGGTTTTCTTGCGCCAAGCGGCAAATCCACGACGCTTATCTGTAAAATTTTCCATATGGAAAATTTATGTAACAGACGTAAGTGGATATAAGCAGAAATCATCTCTGTTGATGAAACGATGCCTAGAACGCATGCGCAGCATGCAAATTGTCCAGGATTTCTGCTTTTAACGGTGAGAGCGTCGCTTGTGCACGATTCCTTGGTCGTTGAAGCCCGGGACGGAAGATGGATCTGACATTGCCGGCATCGCGATCCAGCAGAATAATGCGGTCGCTCAGATACAGTGCCTCATCAATATCGTGTGTGACCATGATTATCGTCAGTCCATGTTCTTGCGCCACGCTGAGCAGCAAATCCTGTAATTTCATGCGGGTGAACGCATCCACCGCAGAAAATGGTTCGTCCAGTAGCAGTAACTTCGGGCGGGAATACAACCCCCGGGCGATTGCTACGCGTTGTGCCTGTCCGCCGGATAACTGCTTGGGCAGTGCATTTTCATATCCGGATAAGCCGACTTCCGACAGCAGATGTGACACCGATGAGTGTTCTGTGGCTGTTTGCGCAGAGTCGAAGGCAATATTGGCGGCGACGCTCAGCCACGGAAATAGGCGGGGTTCCTGAAATATAAAGCCGATGTCCTGGCTGACACCATATAGCCGCTTACCTTCGAGTTGTATTTGTCCACGGTAATCACGATCAAGCCCGGCAATGATGGAGAGCAGGGTGCTTTTGCCGCAACCGCTGGCACCGATCAGGCTAACTATCTCGCCGCGCTGTATATCGATTTGCAGCGAGCGCAATACCTGGCGGCTGCCGTAGTGTTTGTCGTCGATACTGATATGCAGGAAATCGCTCATGCGGAGGCTCCTTCTGCCTGATAAGTATCGCGCCAGGAAAGCAGGTGGCGTTCCAGTTGCTGCATACCCCAGTCACTGATCTTGCCGAGCAAGGCGAGTAAGGCGATCGCGGCCAGAACAATGTCGGCACGGCTGGTTTCGCGCCCATCGGTCAACAGATAGCCGAGCCCCTGACTGGCGGCAATCAATTCAGCGGCGACCATAAACATCCACGCCAGACTCAGCCCGTTACGCAAACCAGTCAGAATCGCAGGCAAGGCAGCCGGTAGCAAGATGCGGCACGTCATCGCATAAGGTGTCAGACGATATAGTTTTCCTACCTCCGTGAGTCGCCGGTCAACGCCGCGAATGCCGGAAACAACGCCCATATACACCGGAAAAAAAGCGCCGATCGCGATCAATACCAATTTCGGTGCTTCATCAATACCTAGCCACAACAGCAATAAAGGAACCCATGCCAACGAGGGAATCGCACGCAATGCCTGAAAGCTGGGATCAAGCAATGCGTCCAGACGTCCGCTGAGCGCAACCATAGAACCGGTGGAGATTGCCAGCACCGCACCGATGACAAATCCCGCTGCAACCCGGGCGCTGCTGACGCCGATGTGGCTGAGCAGATCATGCTGCCAGAGATACAAAAGCGTACCAAAAATCTCAGACGGCGCTGGTAGCAGATGAGACGGAATCAGCGCAAAGCGGACACTGATTTCCGCCAACAGTAAAACAGTCAGCGGCAAGAGCAGGCCCCACAATGCCCGTGGTAACACCGGGCTCTTTTTTTGTGCTGCCGGATTTGTGCTGGCAGCAGTCATCGCAATGGCAGACGTGTTCATGATGTTCAGCTGCGGCTAATCAGTGATTGGGAAAAACGTGTATCGATCAGTGCATGAATCACCGTTTTCAGATCGGTGCCTGGCTTGACCAGTCCTTCCTCCAACAGAATGGGTGCGGCGGTTTGCAAAGCCTGGATATGTTCATTCGTAGGCAAAGGCTGGCTGAAGTCGCTGCGCAATTTGATTTGCAATAAAGCGACTGGCAACGTGACTTTGGCTTCTTCCGACAATATCTTTGCGGCCTCCGATGGATTATTGATAATCCACAGGCGTGCTTTTTCATAGGCGCGGATGACACGCGCGACCTCGGTCGAGCGACTGCTTAGGAATTCTTCGCGCACATTCAAAAAGCCATAGGTGTTGAATGCCACATTACGGTAGATCAGTCTGGAATGTGACTCCAGTTCGCTGGCTGCCATGTGCGGATCCAGCCCTGCCCTGGCATCCACTTTACCTTGCTCCAGCGCAGCACGGCCATCAGCGTGTTGCAGGCTGACATGTTCTATGTCGCTACGTTTTAATCCCGCCGTTTTCAGCGCACGTAACAAAAACAGATAAGGATCGGTGCCCTTGGTAGCCGCTACTTTTTTCCCTTTCAGGTCGGCGAGATTCTGGATGAGAGAGTCTTTCCGCACCAGCAGCGCGGTCCATTCGGGGCGTGAAAAAATATATGGCGTCCTGATCGGGTTGCCATTGGCTTTGGCGAGCAAGGCCGCCAGCCCGGCACTCGACCCGATATCAATACTGTTGGCGCTCAGATATTCGAGTGCACGATTGCTGCCTGCGCTCAGCACCCATTTGATACTGGTACCGTCGGCTTTGAATTCATCTTCCAGCCAGCCGAAACGACGTAATACCAGACTGGTGGGGGAGTAATACGCGTAGTCCAGCCGCAATTCTTTGAGCGGTGTCGCAGCGTGAGCAAATGTGGGTAGCAAAGCTGCGGTTGCAGAAGCGGAAGCAAGTTCGAGGAAATGACGACGTTTCATGAGGCGCTTTCAAAAAAAGAAATAATCAGGCTGCAGCTGTAGCTGCGACCGGGGGCGTGATGCTGACCCGGCGTCCGACATGATTTGTAGGTAAATAAGGGCCTTTGCCGAACAGCTGATGTCGCAAGCTGCCGCTGGCATACCTGGTCTTGTAGCGTTTGCGGCGCTGTAATTCGGGAACGATCAGATTCACGACATCGCGCATCGTTTCGTGGGCGATGGCAAACGCAAGGTTAAAACCGTCGATACCTGTTTCATCGACCCAGGCTTCTAACTGGGTAGCGATTTGTTGCGGGTCACCGATGAAGACCGGTCCCCGGCCACCGAGCGCAATGAATTCTGCCGCTTCCCTAACCGTCCATTTTTTTGAGGGATCTGCTGCACTGAACGAGGCCAGCGCCGATCTGCCTGCATCTGACTCGATGTAGTCTATCGTGGCATCGAGTGGAAATTGTGAAAAGTCGACACCGGTCCAGCCAGATAACAAGGTCAGCGATGCTTCTATATCGAGGTACTGCCGATAATCCAGATATTTGGCTTGCGCTTCTTTTTCGGTTTCGGCGGTGATGATCAGTGCTTGCGCATAAATCAGAATGTTGGACGGCTGGCGGCCAGCGGCAACAACCGCTTGACGAATATCATCGACATAGCGTTTGACGACTTGTTTGCTGGGGCCGCTGACAAACGTGCATTCAGCATGTCTGGCGGCAAATGCAGTACCGCGCTTGGAAGTGCCAGCCTGAAACAAGAGTGGCGTTCTTTGTGGTGACGGTTCAGATAAGTGAATACCCGGTACTTTGAAATACTGGCCTTCGTGCGCAATCGCATGCACATGTGCCGGGTCGGCATAAATACCGCGCAATTTGTTGCGCTGAAGCGCTTGCTCATCCCAGCTTTTTTCCCACAATTTATAGACAACCTCCAGATATTCATCTGCCAGGTCATAGCGTTCGTCGTGACCGAGTTGCTTCTGCAGACCCAGATTGCGGGCGGCGCTGTCGAGATAGCCGGTGACGATATTCCATCCTATGCGCCCTTCGGTCAGATGATCGAGCGTCGATAAGCGACGCGCAAACGGATAGGGATGTTCACTGGTTAATGCACATGTCACGCCAAAGCCCAGATGTTTGGTTACGCTCGCCATGATAGGCACCAAGGCCAGTGGGTCGTTTAAGGGGATTTGTATCGCATGTTTCAGTGCCGCATCCACCTTGCCCTGAAAGACGTCATACACACCCAACACATCGGCCAGGAATACGGCGTCAAACAAACCGTATTCCAGTAAGCGTGCGAGCTCGGTCCAATGCCGGGCGCTGGTGTATTGATGGCTTTGATCGCTGGGATGTCGCCACAGCCCCGGCGACTGATGGCCGACGGTATTCATCTGAAACGCATTGAAGCGGATGACTTTGCTCATGGCCTGATTTATTTTCCGCTGTTTTCCAGCGCTTGCTGATAATCCGGTTTGGAGAACCCGGCGAAATGTTTATTCGTGATATCCAGAAACTCGCGTGAACGATAAGCGGCTTCCAGATCTTTCACCCAGGCTTTGCTTTTATCGGCAGTACGGATCGCGACCAGGTTTTGATAATTGGCAGAGATTTTTTCACGCGCCAACGCTTCGCTCAGTTTCAAGCCAGACGCCAGCGCGAAATTGCCATTCACAAACGAGTAATCTGTGTCTTGCAACGAGCGTGGTAACTGCGCTGCTTCCAGCGGAATCAGTTTGATTTTTTTGATGTTGTCGGCAATATCTTTTTCCGAGGCACGGATAGGATCGAAATTTGCCCGCAGTTTGATCCATCCTAACTGGTCGAGCAGCACCAGTGCTCTGGCCTGATTGGTCGGATCATTTGGTAAGGCGACGGTCGTGCCTTCTTTAACTTGGTTCAGTGAAGTATGTTTTTTGCTGTAGATCGCAATCGGTGCCGTGGGGACTTTAATCAGCTCGCTTAATGGCAATTTGTTTTCAGTCGAAAACTTGGTCAGATAGATGATGTGTTGAAACGCATTCGCATCGAGTGAGCCTTCGGCGAGGGCAAAATTCGGTTGTATATAGTCGTTAAATTCGACGACTTTAACTTTGTATCCCTGCTTTTCCAGTACAGGCTTAATGCCTAATTTCACCTGATCGGCATACGGGCCTGCGCTTGTACCGATGACTAATTCTTTCGGGTCTTTCGCCAATGCCGGAACGGAAACGGCGAGCGCTAAGCTCGTCAACAGGGTAGTCAAAAATTTACGACGCAGCATAGAAATTCCTTCAGAAAGTTGAGTATGAAAGTGAATGCAGTAAAGGTAACGGTAGCGGTGACGGTAACGAATCAGCGATGATCAATTTTTCTGGCGATACGGCTGCCGGTGAACTGAATCAACTGCACCAGAACAATCAGAATGGCAACAGTAAAAAACATGACATCGGTCTGAAAGCGGTAGTAGCCGTAACGGATCGCAAGATCACCGATGCCACCGCCGCCGACCACACCAGCAATGGCGGAATAACTCAGAAAGCTGATGGCCAATACCGTCAGGGCGAGCACCAGACCGGAACGGGCTTCGACCAGCAAGACCCGCCAGACGATTTGAAATTCGGTTGCGCCCATCGCATGGGCAGCTTCGATGACGCCGCGTGGCACTTCTTTGCAGTTTTGTTCAACCAGCCTTGCGAAATAAGGAATCGCGGCAAACGACAGCGGCACTGTTGCTGCCAACGGGCCGATGGAGGTGCCGACGAGCCAGCGTGTGAATGGCACCAGCGCAACCAGCAAAATGATGAAAGGAAATGAGCGTACGGTATTGACCAGCCAGCCTAGCGCCAGTGCGAGGGGGCGGTGCTGTAGCGATTGCCCGTCGCCGACCAGAAACAACAGAATACCTAGTGGCCCGCCGATGATGACGGCGGCTGACAAGCCTATACCCAGCATGGTCAGCGTTTGCAGCAGAGCCGTTCCGAGTTCAGGTAACAGTGAGATCAGATTTTCAAACATGGGCAAGATCTTTCCACTGTCCGGCGCTGCTTTCTTCGCGGCTGTAATACGCCAGTTCACGCCCTAATGCGGTTTGGCGTGGGATGTCGGTATCAGCCAGCGCAAAGCTTTCAGCGACTGCGCCATCGACGATCACCGCGACATGATTACAAATACTGCTGAGGACGGATAATTCATGGCTGACGATCACAATCGTGACTCCTAAACGTTGATTAATATCGCGCAAAGTGTCCAGCACTTCGCGTGTAGTTTCTGCATCGAGAGATGAGGTCGGTTCATCACACAACAGCACTTGCGGCCTGCTCGCCAGCGCGCGTGCGATTGCAACGCGTTGCTTCTGCCCGCCGGATAACTGCGCCGGGTAGCTGTTGGCTTTATTCGTCAGGCCGACGATATTCAGACATTCCTCTACACGTTCACGGATCTCGTGTTTGCTCAGATGTGTGTGTATCTTCAGCGGGAACGCGACGTTGTCGAACACGCTGGCATTTTGTAAAAGGTTGAACTGCTGAAAAATCATGCCTATGTTCTGGCGTGCTTCGCGCAATTGTTTTTTGTTGAGCTGCGTCAGTTCGTTACCGGCGACCGTGATGCTGCCAGTGTCTGGCCGCTCCAGTAAATTGAACAGACGCAGCAGCGTCGATTTTCCTGCGCCGCTTTTTCCTATCAGACCAAAAATATCGCCTTTTGCAATGTCCAGACTGACGTTGTTGACCGCCTGAAAAATGTCGCCGTGCGGCAGCACAAAGGATTTGCTGGCAGACTGTATTCGTATGATCTTGTCGCTCATGATGGACTCCGTATTACGAATAGGCGGTCGGTTCAGGCACGCTGCCGTTTAGTGCATAGCGCCCCAGATCACGTAGTTTGTAATCAATCGGGTCGTGCAGGGTGTGTACCCGGACATTGCGCCAGAAACGGTCGTAGCCAAAGCGGCTGGAAGTCGAACTGGCACCAGTCAATTCAAACATTTGCGAGCTCACCTCAATACCTGCGCGGTGCGCAAGGCATTTTGCCTCTGCGACCGAGATAGCAAGCGCACCTCGCTCTGCGGCAGTGACCAGCGCCCCTTTTCTGAAAGTGCTTTCCAGTTCTTGTGCCGCCAGATCGGCAAGTGCCGTTGCCGGGCGCAGCAATAACCAGAGCTCACCATAACGATGCTGAATGTAAGGGTCTTCTGTGGCGGTGCTGACCCCTGAGGAAAACCAGGCTCTGGCCTTATCCCGCGTGTAGTTGCGGGCGGCATCAAACGCACCGGCAGCAATCCCCAGATACAGGTTTGCCATCATCAGTTGGGCAATTTGCGAGCGCAGTGTGGCTTGCGCCGTCGGTACTTGTCCCGGTGCCTGCAACACCAGATCGTTATGCAGGAAGACATGGTCGAAATGTACGTTGCCGCTATCTGTCTGGCGCTGGCCGAAGGCATCCCAGTCTGCCTGTATGCGTATGCCGGGTTGGGTGCTTGGTATTGCCGCAATCAGCGCGCTTTGCGTTGCTTCATCCCAGGCTGAAATGGTCAGCCAGTCTGAACCCACGGAGCCAGACGAAAAACTTTTAATCCCGTTGAGCAGATAGCCATCTTTGGTACGTGTCGCCAGAGTGCGTTTATCCAAAGGGTTCAGCGCATTACCCCAGAATAATTTCTGCGCGACAGTGGCGCCGTACAAGCGCCGGCGTTGCTGTGCGTTGCCATACAACTCTATGCCTGCAATTTGCAAGTGGTGAAACGCAAACACATGCGCGAGGGCGCTATCGGCTTTGGCGAGCAATCGTACGATCTGCAAGATCGTTGCCCAGCTCGCGCCCTGACCGCCAAATTCCTCAGGAATGGATAAGGTCAACAAGCCGGATTCACGTATCCATGCGCGTTCGGTTGCTGCATGACCGCCAGCCTGATCGCGTTCGATGGCGCTCTGCGCCAGACGATCAGCCAGGTTAGTGGCGATGGTAATCACCTCGTTTTCAGGAGATGGAAAATCGATGGCGTCACTTAATGTTTGTAGTCGTCGGGACATGCGAAAACCTGATGGATGAGCAATATGTCGGATCAGTATTGCATCTGGCTTTATTGCGGTACACGAAGATATTTCGCCTTGCTTATGCGGAATTTTCCTATGTTGAAAATCAGATGGTGATAGTTGAAATCTGTTGTTTTTTGAATTTCAACTATAGAAATATGAAATGCTTCCTTGTCAGGTGTTCTGGCGCTTTTTATGATCATCACAGCTTTTTTCAAACCATCTCAAACGACAGGAAACCATCAATGAAACTGGAAACTATTGCTGTTCACGGCGGTTATTCGCCAGACCCGACGACACGTGCAGTTGCGGTGCCGATTTATCAGACCGTTGCCTATGCTTTCGATAACACCCAGCATGGCGCAGATTTATTTGATCTGAAGGTGCAGGGGAATATTTATTCACGGATCATGAATCCAACCAATGATGTGCTGGAAAAACGCGTTGCTGCACTCGAAGGCGGCATCGCTGGACTGGCATTGGCATCGGGGCAAGCCGCCATCACGTATGCGATACAGACGATCGCTGAGGCTGGCGACAACATCGTCTCGGCATCGACGTTATATGGCGGTACCTATAATCTTTTTGCGCATACCTTGCCACAATTCGGCATAGAAACCCGCTTCGCGGATTATCGTGACCCTGAGTCGTTTGCCAAGCTGATTGATGATAAAACCAAAGCAGTATTTGTTGAATCGATTGGTAATCCGCTGGGTAATATCACCGATATTGAAGCGATTGCCGCAGTTGCGCACAGACATGGTGTGCCGCTGATTGTGGATAACACGGTGCCATCGCCATATTTATTGCGTCCGATTGAATTCGGTGCAGATATTGTCGTGCATTCGCTGACCAAATATCTGGGTGGGCATGGCACGACGATAGGCGGTATCATCGTTGATTCTGGCAAGTTTCCGTGGGCAGAACACAAGCAACGTTTTAAGCGTTTGAATGAGCCTGATGTGTCATATCACGGTGTCGTTTATACCGAAGCTTTAGGCCCTGCCGCCTACATAGGTCGCGCGCGCGTGGTGCCATTGCGTAATACGGGCGCTGCCTTGTCGCCGTTCAATGCCTTCCTGATATTGCAGGGCATAGAAACGCTGGCATTAAGACTGGATCGCATTACCGACAATACACGCAAGATTGCCGAATATCTGCAACAGCATGCGAAAGTGAAGTGGGTGAATTATGCTGGTTTGCCTGATCACAAAGATCATGCGTTGGCGCAAAAATATCTGGGTGGTAAGCCATCGGGGATACTGACTTTTGGTCTGCAAGGCGGACGCGAAGCAGGTGGGCGCTTCCAGGATGCCTTGCAACTATTCACCCGCCTGGTGAATATCGGCGATGCAAAATCTCTCGCATGCCATCCTGCGACGACGACGCACCGGCAATTAAATCCGGAAGAACTCGCCAAAGCAGGCGTGACCGAAGACACCGTGCGCTTGTCGATCGGTATTGAACATATCGACGATCTGATCGCTGATCTTGAGCAGGCATTAGCCGCTTCATAACATGAAATGCGCCCTGATCGCAGGCTTTGCGTCAGGGTGCATCTCGCTGATTTTCATCCGCAGTAAGGAATGGCAATTTTTTGCTCATTCTGTCAATGACCCAAGTCAATGCCCCGGCCTGATGGCGTCCTATAATTCGTTTGCCCTGAATTCCGCACGGATGTGCTATTTTCAGTCGACTGTTCTGCGCCGATATGCTGTCATAGTAGTAATATAAACATATGTTGTCTGAGTGAATCAGGCAGTGCATGCGTCGCATATGCCGCATGTTTCATATATGGCGGATTTGTTCATACGCAGCCTCTTACTTGCCAGAAGCAAATTATTTTCCTGAACATGTTGTCTGAGCTGCATTCTCATCCGGCGACCAGCCTACCGTCACAGAGCGGTGCTTAACGAAAACTTAAAAATCATGTCAAACCAACAGAGACCATTGCAAGAGCGCGCATTGACAGACCTCCGGACCCTCGCTGAACTTTTCACATGGCGCGTAGCGAAAACGCCGTCCGCAGAAGCTTATCGGCAGTTTAATGAACAAAATGGTCAATGGATCAGTTACACATGGGAAGAAACCCATCAGCGCGTGATGGGCTGCGTGCGGGCGCTGTCGTTGTTGAATCTGGAGCGTGGTGCACGTATCGCCATTTTGTTGCCGAATGGATTGCAGGCGGTGTGTATCGATCAGGCTGCGTTGCAGATGGCGTGCGTGCCGGTTCCTATGCATGCGCTTGATAATCCTGAAAGTATTGCTTACATCATCGGTGACAGTGATGCTTCCGTTCTGATTGCAGCAACGGATCAGCAATGGAAAGACATAGGCAATGCCGGCATTGCGCTGCCTGCTTTACGTCAGGTCGTGGTGCTGGAAAAAAATCTGACAGCGGCTGATTATCCCGCCGGTGTTCCTGTCGTTTCAACCGAAGAATGGTTGTCTGCTGCCGCGAGCGTGAATGCTGCCGGGGGACTGGTTGAGGCTGCTGCGGATGATCTTGCCGCCTTGGTTTATACCTCAGGAACTACCGGCAAACCCAAGGGCGTGATGCTGACACACAATAATGTCATGTCGAATGTGAAAGCCGTGGTTGCACGTGTGGCACCGGTGATCAGCGATGTATTTCTGTCGTTCCTGCCTTTGTCGCATACCTTTGAGCGTACAGCCGGTTATTACCTGCCAGTGGCGGCCGGTGCCTGTGTTGCATTCTCGCATTCGGTCAAACAGTTGCCTGAAGAGTTGGTCACGATTAAGCCGACAATTTTGATTTCTGTACCGAGGATATATGAGCGTGTGTACAGCGTGATTCAAACGAAGCTGGCTCAGTCAAAAGTACAGTCGTTTTTGTTTAATGCGGCGATCGCAGTTGGCTGGCGGCGCTTCACGCGCGCGCAGCATTTATCATCAGACGGCGTGTTGCAACGTATTAGCGATGCTATCGTCTGGCGTGTGCTGGAGCCTGTAGTTGCCAGCAAATTGAAAAATCAGTTTGGTGGTCGCCTGCGCGTTGCTGTCAGTGGCGGGGCTGCACTTTCCACGTCGATCTCGCGTTGCTTCCTCGGCCTCGGAATTCCTATTGTGCAGGGATACGGTATGACAGAAACCGCGCCGGTTGTGGCATTCAACGCACCGGACGACAATAATCCTTCCACCGTCGGGCGAATTCTTGAAGGTGTTGAGGTAAGGGTAGGCGAAAACGCGGAGCTGCAGGTGCGCGGTCCTAACGTCATGCGGGGTTACTGGAAGCGTGAAGAAGATACCGCCAAAGCATTTATTGATGGCTGGCTGCGTACCGGTGATCAGGCAGAAGTCGTCGATGGTCGAGTGCGCATACTCGGCCGCGTCAAAGAGATTATCGTGACATCGACTGGTGAAAAAATTGCGCCTGTCGATCTGGAAATCGCAATTTCCACCGATCCGGCATTTGAGCAGGTGTACGCTTTTGGTGAGAATGCGCCTTTCATCGGTTGCGTCGTTGTACTGAGTCAGTCTTACTGGGCACAGTTAGCGCAAACGCTAGGGGTGGATGCCACGGATCTGAACAATTTAAAATCCCCCGCTGCAACTGACGTGGTGTTGAAGCGTGTGCGTGAGCTGACCAGCAGTTTTCCGTTTTACGCCCAGCCTAAAGGTGTGATTCTGTCGACCGAACCCTGGACGATAGAAAGTACCTTGATCACACCAACGCTGAAGTTGAAACGTCTGAATTTGCAAAAGCACTTTGCAGAAGACATGGCACGTATTTACGCTCCACGAAAAAAATAGACCTGCCATCGTCGGACATCGGTTTCTGCAATGTCTATTCAGAGAATGCAGAGACTGGTGTTCGTTATTCCCGCGCGTTCCGGCGCATGCTTGCGCATTCCGCGATTTTGTTTTTCCCGCCTTTGTATCGTTCCCGATCAACGGTGCAGGGGGGGGCTTTTCTATTTTCGGTGTGATGGCGACCTTATCGTAAGGTAGCGCATCCAGCGATCTGCATATTCCGTGCAGAAAAATTCTGATGACGTACTGATTCATCTGCATACGGCAGCGTGACGCGTTACCGTCTTAGGGTTACACTGGCAAGCTTGTTTCAAATCGCCTCACGTCATGCCAGGTATTTTCACTTTCTCACAATGTCAGCGCACTTACGATGAATGATCTCAAGGTCAAATCTTATCTGCCATGGGTCGTCGCGATTGCTCTATTCATGGAACAGCTCGACGCGACTATTCTGAATACCGCGATTCCTTCTATGGCGGCGAGTTTGCAGGTGACGCCTTTAAGTTTGAAGGCTGCAGTAACCAGTTATATTCTCAGTCTGGCCGTTGGTATTCCTGTCAGCGGCTGGATTGCAGATCGCTTTGGGACACGCCGGGTTTTTGGTTTTGCCGTCGCAATTTTTACCGTCGCTTCGGTTCTGAGTGGTCTGGCAGTCAGTGTTCCTATGCTCGTCGCAACCCGCATTTTGCAGGGCATCGGAGCCGCCATGATGATGCCCGTCGGGCGACTGGCGATTATCCGTACTTTCCCAAAAACAGAATTACTGACTGCGATGAATTTTGTGATCATCCCTGCACTGATAGGCCCGTTATTGGGGCCGACGGTTGGTGGACTGATTGTGCACTGGTTGTCGTGGCGTGTGATTTTCTTTATCAATGTGCCGGTTGGCATCATTGCGCTGTGGCTGGCGTATCGCCACATGCCGGATTACTACGGGAATGAGGAGCGCCCGCTGGACGTGGTTGGATTGGTCTTATTCGGCACCGGAACTGCTTTGCTGTCGTGGCTGCTGGAAATTTTTGGTGAGCACCGCCTTGATATTACGTCGGAGTCAGTTCTGTTTGTAATCTCGCTGATATTACTGGCAGCTTATGGATGGCATTCGCAACATACGCCATATCCGTTGTTACGCTTAAATCTGTTTCAGATACGCACGTTCCGGGTGTCTATTGTCGGTGGTTTTGTCACGCGCTTAGGCATAGGTGGGCTGCCGTTTTTACTGCCTTTGTTGTATCAGTTGGGGCTGGGACTGCCTGCATGGCAGTCCGGATTACTGATGATGCCAGCGGCTGCAGCCGCGATGGGTATGAAGCTGATCGCCCGGCATTTGCTGCGTCAATTTGGCTATCGCAAAATCTTGATTACAAATACGTTCATGATAGGCGTGACGATCTGCTTGTTTGCCCGTGTTTCCTCTTCCACACCGTTGATATTGATTGTGGCGCTGAGTCTGGCGCAGGGATTTTTTAACTCACTCCAGTTTTCCAGTATCAACTCGATGACATATGCCGATATTGAGCCCGTCGATTCCAGCATGGCCAGCACAATAGGCAGTTCTTTGCAGCAGATGGCCTTGAGTTTTGGACTGGCTTGCGGCTCACTGGTCGCTGCATGGTATCTCGGCGCGCTTCCACAGAGCGATCAACTGGCGGTAACCAGTGCGTTACACCACGCCTTCCTCACCTTAGGTGTGGTCACGATGTTGTCGTCGATATTTTTCTGGACCTTAAAAAATGAGGACGGTGAAAACGTCACGAAGGGCGTTGTTGCAGATAAGGAGTCATAGCAGCTTTGCTGCATCAGAGATGGCGCTGTCGGCGTACTCCCAGTAATGCTGCGCGGGTGACTGGCGCTTGCAGTTGATCAAGCCACCATTGCAGCGCACGTCCTTGCATGGCTTTACTGCTTTGACGCCACGCGTAACTTGACTGTACCTGCTGCTGTGCCCGTTCCACTTTTCTGACGACCAGTTTTCCGCTGTCTATGCATGGGTTAGCAAGGCAGGTCGGTAAAAATCCTGCTCCCAGTCCTCGCACCTGCGCCTCCAGTTTGGCGGACATATCGGCAACAGTGAACACATCTTGCCCCGTCAGCAAACCTATCGACATGCTGGTTCCTTGTTTGACAGAGTCGGCAATAGCGACGGCACGATACTGGCGTATCACCTTGTCAGACAAGGGCTCTGTCGCGGTTGCCAACGGGTGATGCGGCGCGACGGCGAAGGCAAAATCGACAGTGCCCAGGTGTTCGCGTTGTAAGCCGGTTTTCGTATTGCTGTCCATCACGACACCGATAGCCAGATCGGCTTGTCCTGATGTCAGCGCCTCCAAGGTGCCGGATAAGGTTTCCGCCCTTAGTTTAAGCCGCGTTGGTGGATTCATCTGAAAGAACTGTTCACACAATTCCATGATCGTTGTGCGATCAATGATGCTGTCAACGGCGACGGTGAATTGTGGCTCCCAGCCGGTAGCAACGCGTTTCACGCGATTGGCGATGGCGTCGATTTCTTCCAGCAGACTGTTTCCCTCGCGTAGTAATTCCATCCCTGCAGCCGTTAATTGTGCCTGACGGGAACTGCGATCAAACAGCAATACATCGAGCGCTTCTTCGATCTGACGCACGCGGTAGGTCAGGGCACTTGGCACCATGTTACTGGCGCGTGCCGCCGCGGCAAAGCTGCCGGTATCAGCGATGACTTGCAACATCGCCAGCGCAGCAGGGGTCAGAACATCACGTGGAGTATTCATAGTGTATTTATTCGTTCAGTTATTCTGAATGATGACATCAAATTTCAACCATGGAAACAGCGTGTTTGTCAGGCGTGATGGGGAGGTGGGATCAGGCTGCTTATTGCTTGATGGGTGATATTGATGAGAGACGGTCGCCAGGATTTTCAAAAAACGCCAACGCGAAAACATCGCCGCAGTGTGATCGCAGCGATTTGCTACTTGTTCGCGCCAGAACAAAACTGAAATGGTAGACTGCGGAGTCAGCTTTATCGGGAACATTCAAGTCGGTCACAATGGAAAATATCACCTCTCTTTTTTCTCAGCATGGGTTGCTGGCACTGTTTTTTGGTGTACTGGTCGAGCAACTCGGTGCTCCTATTCCCGCCCTGCCTTTTCTGTTGTTAGCAGGTGTCGCGGCGGCGGATAACGGTGTGTTTGCGGTTCAGGCGCTGGCAGTGGCGACGCTGGCATCGATGATTGCCGATTCTGTCTGGTTCTATGCCGGGCGCAGGTTTGGTCATCGCGTATTGGCATTGCTGTGCCGGATTTCAATTTCTCCCGATACTTGTGTACGCCAGAGTGAGCTGAGTTTTGCCCGCCGTGGTATCGCAACTCTGGTCGTCGCCAAGTTTGTTCCGGGACTGTCGATTCTCACACCGCCGCTGGCAGGGGCAATGGGCATGCGGGTGTCATCATTTGTGATATTTAATATTGCCGGCACGCTGTTATGGGCAGGCAGTGGTATTGCAGGAGGTTTACTGTTTCACAATCAGGTCGGGCAACTGCTGGCTTACCTGAGTCAGCTTGGCGATACCGCCATGTTGCTGGTTGCTTGTGGGGTTGCTTTATACATTGCCATACGTATCTGGCGGCGCTGGCGCGTGAAACGCTCGGTGGCCAGTTTGCCGCGTGTGGCGCCTGCTCAACTGGCTGATCTGCTTGAGCGCGGTGAAGAACTCGTGATTGTCGATGTCCGTGTTTCTTTAGCCCCGGGCGCGCTGGAGACACATATTCAAGGTGCCAGACACATAGAATTAAGCGGCATAGAAACTGCCCCTGTTGATACATGGCCGGCAAGCGCAAAAATTATTACATATTGCTCGTGTCCGAATGATGCGTCCGCACTCAAAGCAGCGTATTTGCTGAGTCGGCGTGGAATTGCCGCCAGTGTTTTACATGGCGGTATCGACGCCTGGATCGATGCGGGGTATCCGGTAGAGACAATCGGCCACGCGTAATGTCTGATATCTCAGGCTATTGGCATACGTGATTCAGATGAGGCAGGATAATTTTCTACCTGTCATTTAATTTAATAGGAGTTTGATGATGACGATTTCGGTTGATTGGCAAGCCGCCAGTGGCAGCACTGCATGCAATATTGAATTTGAAGGTTTGCAATGGATTTCTGATATCGATAAAAAATCGGGCGGATCAGGGCAACATCCTTCGCCGCATGAGCTGCTTGATTCCGCACTCGGGGCATGTACCGCGCTGACGCTGGAGTTGTATGCGAAGCGCAAAGGATATGCTCTTGCAGGCATACATGTGGAAATTGACCGGGAAGAATCGGGTGGTATTTATCGCCTGATCCGGCGCATACAATTGCTTGGCGAGCTGGATCAGACAACGCGTGAAGATTTACTGCGTATTGCGAATAAGTGCCCGATACATAAAGCGCTGAGTGGGCAGTTTCAGATCGATAGTGAGCTGATCTGAAGCGATTCCTGATATCGCGTAGCAAAGAAAAAAGGCGTCTGGACGACGCCTTTTTTTATATTTGCCGAGATTAACGGCGCCGAGAATTTGTCGCCATACGAGTATCAATACTCCATGCACCCGCGCCCCACGCGGCCAGTGTCAGCAAGCCACCAGCAACGGCAATATTTTTAAAGAACAGCAATTGCGTGACATATTGCTGATCAGCCTGAACCGCCCAGTAAGCGTGAAAAACAAATGATGCGACCAGCGTGAACAGCGCAAGTACCAAGGCAGCAATGCGTGTGCCAGCACCGGCAATCAGTGCTGCGCCACCGCCGATTTCAACGATGAGCGCGGCTGCCGCAGCTAGTGCAGGCATAGGCAGCCCTGCCGAACTGATATAAGCGACGGTGCCCGCAAAACCCGTAAGCTTACCGATCCCCGCAGGTAAAAACAGCGAGGCCAGCAATAAGCGACCAGCGAGTGCCAAAGGTTTTTTTAATGCATCAAACATAGTGACTCCGATTCTTTAGTGAAACAGCTTGTTCAGGCAGTCAGATCAAACACTAATACTTCAGCGTCTTTGCCATTGGTGAGGGTAATCTTGCTTTCATTCTCAATTTTGAAAGCATCACCGCCACTGATGCGCTGACCATTGACTTCCAGTTCTCCGCGTATCAGATGCACATACGCTTTACGTGCAGGATTTAAGATCAGTTCCGCTTTTTCATCGCCATCAAACAAGCCGGAATACAGCGCAGCGTCCGCATTCATCGCAACAGAATCCTGCGCGCCGTCAGGGGACGCAACTAAACACAAAGTGCCACGTTTTTTCGCTGCCGGAATCGTTTTTTGCTCGTAGCCCGGCGCGATTCCTTTTTGTTTTGGCGTAATCCATATCTGCAGAAAATGGGTGGTTTCACCTTCTGCGTGATTGAATTCACTATGTCTGACGCCGGTACCCGCACTCATTCTTTGCACATCTCCTGGCGGAATGCCTTTGATGTTACCCATACTGTCCTGATGCGCGAGTTGCCCGGATAACACATAGCTGATGATTTCCATGTCGCGATGGCCATGAGTGCCAAATCCAGTGCCGGGAGCAATAACGTCTTCATTAATCACCAGCAGATTGCCCCAGCCTGTGTGGTCGGGATCGTAATAATCTGCGAAAGAAAATGAGTGATTACTTTTAAGCCATCCATGATCCGCACGACCACGACTTTGAGATTTTCTGAGTGTAAGCATGATAGGTTTCTCCTTGTTGATGGCAGTGATTATTTCATTTCTCTGCGACCTGATGCCGCGTGCCGTTTGACGACATTATTTAAAAAATTTGAATGACCAATCACTTTGAATTGCATATTGATGACACTCATAGAGTCATAACAACAATGTTATTTCCGCATATGGGAAATTTTGATCTTGCTCAGGATTGAACAAGATCATTGCTGCATCCGGCAGGGCATATCCGTGATGAATCCCAGAATATGAAAAAAGAAAACAGAATACGTATTACATTTTTATCGCTACGTTGTTCCGTCTGTGCCAATTGGCGAAAGATGCGTGTTTCGGCTCAAAGCAGCACAGGCTGATCCGGTAACTCATTGCGGGTGTTATGTTCTGTTGCGTAGTGCCGTATCAGATGCTGTGTCACAGCCTGTATTCCGGCGATCACACCGGCCTCATATTCTGCTCGTTGAAAGTAGCTTTCCATATCACGGCAGATTTTTTCCCATTCGGCGTTACCAGTTTTCGTGTGGATCCCGCGATCCGCAATGATTTCGACACGTTTGTCGGCCAGCAGCAGATAGATCAGAACACCGTTGTTGTGTTCTGTGTCCCATATACGTAATTCGGAAAACAGATTAATCGCGCGTTCTCGGGAGGATTGATCCCGGAATAGCGGCGCGCCATCGAGTGAGGCTTCGACAGCAAAACGTATTTCACCCTGATGCCGGGTCTCGCTGAGCTTAATTGTCTGTTCAATGGCCTGCAGAGATTTTTCAGGGAAATAGCGCCGCAGTTGCCAGCGGCTTATCGATAAATGTTTGATTATGCGTCTCAGATTCATGATTACCACCGTCCGGATGCTCCGCCACCGCCAAAGCTGCCTCCGCCTCCGCTGAAACCGCCACCTCCAAAGCCGCCGCCACCAAAACCACCATGATCTCCGCCGCCACGGTAAGTGCCAACCCTACGTCCTCCGATACTTCCGCTGAACAGAGTGAATATCAGCGCAATGATGCCGGCGATCAAAGCGACCGTGATCGCACCAGCGAGTATCCAGGTTAAGCCTGCAACAACAGCGCCGGTTATCATCGCGCCGGGAAGCCGGCCAAATATCGCACGCAATATTCCGCCAGCGGCCATCGCGAAAATAAACAGAACCGGCAGATATTGTCCAATACCATCGTCATTTGTCGCCTTTCTCTGTCTGACTGCAGGCAGAGGTTCACCATTCACGACCTGGATCATCTGATTGACTCCGGCGGAGATACCGCCAAAGTAGTTATCCTGCTTAAATTGCGGAATGATCGTTTCGCTGATGATGCGTTTGCTGGTCGCGTCATTCAACGCACCTTCGAGCCCATAACCGACTTCTATGCGTAAAGTGCGATCATTCTTGGCAATCACCAGAATTGCGCCATCATCAATTTTCTTGCGACCTAATTTCCATTGTTCAGCGACACGCAGTGAATATTGCTCTATCGTTTCCGGTGCCGTGCTGGCGATAATCAATACTGCAATCTGGCTTCCTTTTTTTTCTTCGAAAGATTGCAAGGTCTGTTCCAGACTGCTTTTTTGTTCTGTGTTGAGCGTTCCCGTCTGATCGGTGACATGCTGACTCAGCGCAGGAACGGCAAGTTCTGCCGAAGCAAAAAATGAGCAGCATAAAGAACCGGCAAGAATCAGCATTCTTGCCGTTTTCAGAATAGTCATTTCTGATTTCCGTTATTCCCTTGCGGCGCACCGAAATCAACTTTCGGCGGCACTGCAAGTGCTTTTTCGTTTTCAACAGTGAAATTAGGTTTTACCTGATATCCAAAAAACATCGCGGTCAGATTGGAAGGGAAAGAACGAACGGTGACGTTATATTCCTGCACGGATTTAATGTAGCGATTTCTGGCGACAGCAATACGATTCTCAGTGCCTTCCAGTTGCGCCTGCAAATCGCGGAAACCGGCGTCAGATTTCAACTGCGGATAATTTTCAGTAACAACCAGTAACTTTGACAGTGCACCTGATAATTCGCCTTGTGCACTCTGAAATTTAGCAAAGGCTTCCGGATTATTGATCAGTTCAGGCGTTGCTTGTAAGCTGCCAACTTTCGCGCGGGCATTGGTGACACCGAGCAGCACATCTTTCTCTTGTTCCGCAAAACCTTTGACCGTGCTCACCAGATTCGGCACCAGATCTGCTCGTCGCTGATACTGGTTTAACACTTCTGACCAGTCTGACTTAATTTGCTCGTCTTCAGTCTGTATCGTATTGTAGCCACAGCCAGATAAACAAAGGATCAGGATGACGGATACGGCTTGCCATAATTTACGCATAGAAGTACTCCATAAATGTTGAATCATCATTCGTTAAGAATAGCGTAAGCGCTTGTTACCTGCATCAAAAAAGATATCGTAACGGAAAGATAGTTTAGTAATTGAACTGCCGTGAGTGCATTACTCTTCAAGCTGCGGACCAACTGCCTCGCCTCGCTGCAACTAACTCACTTTAACGAAACTTAGTTAAGTTTAATTGGAATATCTAGCTGCGCAAGGCTGATTTCAGCCTGCTTCTCACTTATCTGAGTACTAAATAAGCTACCATTTTTCAGTGACATCGCTCGACGAAAGTATTTTCGATCGCCTCATTTTCACTAAAAACAAATACCGAATTGTGACAAGACCAGCGCCGTAGGCAGCTTTTAAAAACCTGTTTTTGTACTACCCTGAGTGATAGAAATGACCCTTGGGAAGATCATGAATATTCACTTCAGTCAGTTAAATAAAGTTGCATTCGCGTAACACTTTGAAACAGAAGATGAAATGAAAAGTTAATACAATTGCTGACCTCATTTATTGTAAGAGGCACACCGTTGTCAAAAGTAAAGATATCCAGAATTAACAAGCGTCTGGCTTGCCGCCTCCCGATTATCTGTCAGGTCGTCGAGCGGTTATATAACCCGGATAGCTCGATTCTTCATTGCTTGGCAATGCCAAATACTGTGTTGTCCAGAACCGTATTTAGTGACGAAAAGGTGGTATTTCAGGATGACCGCACTATCATTTCGACCAATGATTACTTTACCCGGTACATTCGCATCGCCTCAGATGAATTGTGTCCGACCGGAAAAAAAATTTCGCAATTTCAAGGGAATAAAGAATTTTCTGTCGGCGTTCTGGTACTCAAGCTCAATCATGAAAATCGACATGTGATTGATAACATCTATATTGATGACGCATATCGTCGTCAAGGTATCGCCTCGTGGCTGATCGAAAGAGCCTTTTCTGATTTTCCTGATCTGTGTCTGGATGGGCGCTTTACTACCGAAGGCATTTCATTCTTTGGCGCAAAGCATAGAAAAAAATAGGCATACAACCAGCTTTCTGATTTGTCGGTGACAACTATCGGAGATCAGAGTTTTCAAAAAACGTTGGCCGATCGCAGGTTGAGAATATCCGATCTCGAATTCGTCGGTATCTTAGCTTTTATCGACGATTATGCTGCTTTATGGGCGTGTGCGCATCCTACGGTACAAGATGCGATGGACTTGGTATTGTGTACCGGCCAGCGCCCGGCTGATGTGCTGAAATTTAATGTGACAGATATTGCTGATGGAAACCTGAGGCTAACCCAAAATAAAACGGGCAAAAAACTGCACATCGCAATTGAGGGCGAACTTGCGGACGTAATCGACCGGATTCTGGCTAAGCCGCGAGATAAAGTGAACAAGGCGCTATTGCAAAATCCTGACCGCCAGCGTTTGAATTATTTTGCTTTGCGCTTTCGCTTTGATAAAGCAAGGGAAGTAGCGGGCGTGGATTTTCAGTTTAGAGATTGGAGAGCAAAGGCTGCGACTGATACTGAAGATCTGGGGCATGCCCAAAAATTACTTGGACATAAAAACCGTAGCTCGACTGAAATTTATACCCGAGACCGCAAAGGCGATATTGTTTCTCCACTATCTAGAAATCGACAACGCTAAAATTTAGTAATATTTATCTTATATGTCGATTTGCATACTTCTGTTTTGTACAGAGTAATTGGTTGTTCGCGTTCTTCAACCCATTTTACTAACCATTTCAATGGTACTTGCTGTTGCTTGTGCTCCGAAAATTAAACCTGTTAGATTTTGTGGGCGGAACCTAATTACACGTGGACCTTCATCGTAACTTATCAATCGCCACTCGTTCTCATATTTCCATTGATCTGACTTTGTTAGCAGTGCTTTTTCTATTTGCGTTTGATGATCGTCTCTGTATGCGTTGATGACTGGACGCGTTTTTGTATATTTGACCTTAATCGCATGTGCCATGAAGGCGAAATTTCCATCAAATTCAAGACAAATTCCTTGATGTGAGTCGGCATAGTGTGACCACATAAGTATGCTATCTTTTTTTGTAGTAACTGACAGAACACCTAATTCTTTGGTGTGATGGTCTATGATCTGCTGTTGTATCGCTTCCTTAACCAACGGATTTTTCGGGTTGCGGTTAAAGTCTCTACGAAACTGTTTATAGTCCTCCCGTCGAGCTTCTCGATTCAAATGTGGCGTATATTTTTTTTGTAACCGTCTGTAGTTTTTAATTTGCGTAGTTTTAGATGCTTCAAGCGATATGACTGGACGGCAATCAAAAGGATCATTAAATTTTTCGGGGGGCGCGAAATAAATTTCGTGATTACATATTATGTCTTTGACATATTTCTGGGCTTCTTCCCCACCGCCCATTGATTTATATTTATAGAATTTAGGAGGTAGGTTTTTTTCAGAGTCAATCTGATTTGTTGTATTGATTTGATTCATTCGACTTCCTACATTTGCCCATTGAATTGCTATATCGAGAAATAATTATTTCACGATAGGAGTAAGAAGTCGTTAAGAATTGTAGAACTCGATTGAGAATTGTAGAACTGACCGCGCAAAAAAGAAGGGCTTACATTTCTGCAAGCCCTTCTTTTTGTTACGTATTTCTTGGTGGCCCGGGGCGGAATCGAACCACCGACACAAGGATTTTCAATCCTAGATGTAGCACCAGCATTATCCAACTATATCCACCAAAACAACCACTTACAAAAGATCAACCAGCTTTAGGGCTGCATTAAACCGCTATGCGGTTGACAGTAGGTTGACGCAATTGAAGGACGCTCATCTCATTTGTGAACAATAGCTACTTTCTTAGCTGCGATGCTTTTCTTCGCAGTTACACGCTGACGTGGAGCTTTCGCAGTTACGCTCATGTCGCGAATTAATACATCAGCGGGGATATTCATGCCAACGTTTAAGTTTCGAATCATACGCAAAGTTAACGTTCTGGTACGTGCCATAACTTCATAAACACGACTTGTATTACCAATCATAGGAGCCAAATCTTTTGGAGATTTTCCTTGTTGGTCCATTCTGAATTTAATGGCTTCAATTGGATCTGGCGGTGCAATTGGATAATGCTCTTGCTCATAACGTTCAACGAGCATCATTAGAATTTCGAAGCGATCCCCTTCGGACGTGCCTGGAATTGGTTGGTTATCAAAAAATGCAGAAACTTCACTTAACGCGCTTTTGTACTCTGCAGTGGTTCTGATTATTTTAAGTTCCATATCACACCTTCATTTCTATAGTTGCGGCATTAACCTTATCGTATTCTGCGTGTGTGCCAATAAATTTAATATAGACTGAACCATATTGGTACGCGACGGAAGTAATTATTCGATAGGAATTCCCTTTAATATTAAATACAACACGATCATTGCTTACAAAACTAGCGCTAGCGTATTGATTCTTAATATCTTGCGGCGTTTTCCAAGATGCATTTTCCACTTCTGCGTGCCATGCCTTCAATGGTTGCTCTGTATCGGGGTGAATTGTCCAAAAGGCGACAAGCTGATTTTTAGAAAATATTCTCATTGGCTTAAGTTTAGTCCCAATTTGGGACTATTGCAAATTAGTCGCTATATATTGCATTAACTGCTACCAATTCACAAATTATCGTTTCGTGAATCAGGAGAAACCAAGAGGTCTACGGCGGCATTCACCGAGTGGCAGGAATGTGAGTAGTCCTGAGGGCATTTTGTTTTTAGTAGGTCAATTTTTATAATTACTTATCATGTACTCGCGCAAATGCATTTTTAACAGGGGTTAGAAAGCTTGGCAAACAATGAGAATCTAAGACGTTATCTCGATCTAAGTTCAGTACGATATCCTTTTCTTTTTTTAGAATGACTTCATCTGATTTTCTCTCAATGTTCCAGTTCCGCAGCCTGTAATCCCCTCCTTTTTTTATTTCATATATTTGCAATGCTTCCCCAATTATTTCAAGTTGGTGTATGGGAACATCTAGGCTCCGATTGAGACGTCTGTACCAAATTTCAGATATGAAAATTAGTGAGTGAGCCCGTAAGTATACAATTTGTTCAGCCAAACCTCTCCAGAAAATAAATTTATCAACTTGGTCGGCGGGGACGAAACTAGTATGTTGGACAACATGTCCTTCTTTTGAGAACAAGAAAACCATTGATAAATGATTTCCGAATTTATTGAAGACTTTTTCCGCAAAATCCGCATATAGATCAAAGGTCGAAAGATCCTTATTAATAGCACTTAGCCATTCTGGTTTTTCAATTGCCTCGTCTCGTAGCAACCGACGCGATTTCACGGAGTATGAGTCGCGGTCTGAAAATTTGACGTATTTACAGCGAAGGCCATTTACATCTACTTCGCCCAACATGTCAGAACTAGGGACCTCTTTTGAAAGTCTTCCTCCGAGATAAGCCGCTAATTTTTCACAGGCTGTGTATATTCGACTATATACATAAATTAAGGCTTGAAACAACTCATGATCTGGCAGAGTATTAGCCACCCAACGGCGATCGATTTTTACTGCAGACGCGTAAGAAATCGAATTAGGAAGATGTTTTTCTGCAACTCGAATAAGTTTTTTAACCCCAGCACTCAGAAATTCAGCACTACCTAATTCGAGTGAAATATCTTCTTCGGAAAAATACGAATAAATTAGAGAAACAGAGAGTGAGCTATATAGCTCAAGATCACCTTCTTTTTCAATGAAATTACGTGAGTCTTTTGCCCACTTCATTACGCTATCACCGCCCCAATATTTCACAATATTTTCGTCATGCCACTTGTCAAACTCTGGAATGCTTGCCTTGTCTTTAGCGATGAGAAAAGTTACCGTTCGCGAGACTGTCAAAAACTGATTAACGTTTCTACGAAAAAGTTCTGGCTCAAAATATGTTGAAGCACAATTGGTAAGGGCGTAAGCGGCATCCGAAAGTCTGCGTTCCCATTTGTACATGATTGAATTGTAAGTTAAGTTGTATATATTGACGAAATTATAGATTTATAAATTCTAATAATTTCAATTTGAGAATATTTAAATCGAAGTAGCCTCCGGCGGCGTTCGCCACGTGGCAGGGGGGCAGGTAGCCCTGCGGGGCGCTTCGCTCTTCCTGCACCCCTACCGTGAGCGTATGCCGCTACAGTCTTATCAAGGGTTCGCTTCGCCGATTCAAAAACAATTTTCCCCAAAAATTACGGCATTTCCGCAGTTGCCCTGCTTTCGAGAGTATTCGGATCATCAAAAGCAGCAGCCGGAAAATTCTTTTTCCCTCGCCCTTGACAAGTCTTCCGCTAAAAATCTACCTTGAAATGTAGGAAATATTTAGCGCGCTAAATATTTCTGATGCAATGAGGGTAAGTTTCGAATGTAGACTATGCGACTCACTTTTCAGGTTAACCATGCCATGAATCAAAAATTACAAAATGCATATGTAAAAATTAAAAAATCATGGATTGAGTCAAACAGGTCGGAGCGACTATATGCAATAGCGGGAGGACTAATATTAATTTGGGTTATCGGACAATTTTTTAAGCCTGGTGCATTGCTGAATCAGTATCTAATGTTTGTTGCGTATGGAATTTATGGCTTTGCGTTCGCAACTTGGATTTTTTCATATAAAAGCTATTTGAAATCAGAATCTGCAAATATCTTACTCAAAGTATTGCATGCGTTTGTTGCGGTAATGGCAATTGTATTTGGAAGATTCATAGTTTTTACAGCTCTTGAATTTCCTCCACAGTATTTTGAAGTGACTGTTAGTCTAGTCGCTTTGATTTCATACGTACCGCTGTATCTTCTGTTAATTGCTGCGTTTTTATTTGTGTTTTATGTCGTGGCATTGATAGCAGGATCTTTTATTTCATTTATTGAAAGCTTCTTGCAGCAAATATTTATTTTTTTCAGATGGCATGGTGTGAAAAATGCGCCATTTTTTGTTGAAATTCGACAGTTTCGGAAAAAAGCTTTCATGCACGCTATTGGATCTGCTGCTTTGGCATTAATTAGTGCAGGCTTGGCATCTTGGATTTTTTCATCCATCGAATCAACAAGTAATGTCATCCGTCAATTTGCATACTATGCTGACTTTCAACCTGCGGGGAATTATCCTGGTGTTCCATGTAACGCAAGGATTCGAATTCAAGACAATGGCGTTGTCGCGGTAGCTCGCAAAACCCAAGATGGCATACGAATTGAAAAAGCATTTTATGCGGAGGGGAAATTGGGGGCCGGGTGTTCAAACTAATTGAACTGGAGCCCTTGATATAAGTGAGGCAAAACGAAAGTTCGTGTTTTCACACACGCTAAAAACAAGTTACAAGCAAAACTCCTTTGAAAATGAAAACGGGCCGCACAAAGCAGCCCGTAGGATTCGGTAAGCCAGGTGAGACAATCGCTCAACGCTCTGCATAAATGGTCAGCACTCCCAGCTCATTTAGTATCTTACGTTACTCTTTTTTGAGTGGCAACACCCGATAACAGCCTAAAGGCTTTTTCGTAGTATTGGTAAAAATAGGTTCGTGATTTCACACACACTCAAAACATGCAACATGCTTCGGAAACTTGCGCGATCCCATACAAGTCACTGCATTTGAGGTAATAAAATGTCGCAATGATAATAAAAATATCGAAAAAGCCCCGAAAAGTTTTAGCGCGCTAAAACTTTTTCAGCCAAAAACGTTAAAAATGACATTCGTGATTTCACACACGTTTTGATATTTTTATAGTAATTTCTCACGGATTGTTGACACTTGGAGCAACAGCAAAATCTCCGTTCTTGATCCGTTATTGTTTTTCGAATGCAGGAACTGCGGCAGGAACGGCAGGCCAGAATGCGTATCGGTATTTTTATCTTGTGTAAGACCGCCAATGAGCACCAGCTCACCATCGCCAACACTTACGGTTGTTGATAGCTGGCGTTTTGTGAGCGTCGGAGAATTATTAACGCCGGTTTCTGTTTTGGCGAAATCACTGATCTGTTGATCGATGGTCATATCGACCGTGGACTCTCGGACGATTGGAGACAAACTCAGAATGACACCAGAAGATCGATACTCGACGGATTGAACGGGTTGAGAGCCGTTTTGAGAATAGGAAACAGCACCGAGTGTAGGCACGTCCTGACCGACAGTAAAACGTGCTTGTGCGCCGGATTTAACGCGAACCTGTGGCGTTGATATCGCCTTGAATCGGGTATCCCCTGATAGGGCAGAAAATACCGAATCAATACTCGCAGATTTGATCGAAACCGAATTGGCCAGCGTCGATGCACCACCGATAGACAAGCCCAGTTTTCCCCCTAAGACATTGAGTGCAAGACCAAATGCCGAGCCTTCAGAATTGCCGGTAGTCACCTCATAGACCACCGCTTTCACAACAACTTCACCAGTAGCAGTATCGACCTGTGGAAGGATTTTATTTAACTTCGCCAGTTCATCTTGCGTACCTTGAAAAACGAGCGTGTCGCTGTCCTGGTCAATCATTGCTGCGGCAGACCCTTGCGGTGCATCAGTCGGACTGCTTTTAGCACTGACCGGTGCGCGTACTGTACGGTTGACGGTAAAGCTACCGGCAGTAAACAACGGCGTCAGCAATCCAGTCAGATAAGACACCTGCCGATATCTGGGGTGATACACCAGTACATCTAATGCGGGTGCGGTTGTTTGCACTGGCTTTTTTACCGTTACGTAATCGACCCCATGACGTGACTCGATACTGATATCCAGAGAATCCAGAAAATTTTGCCAGAAGGTTTTAAGATCGCCGGTACTGGCATCAAACCGGAATGACACCAGACGTTCATCTTTCAATACAGCAGGATCAATGACGTAAGGCTGCTTCAAGGCTTCCAGATAAACAAGGCTGATGATCTGCGAGACATTGACCGACTGAAAATCAAATTTGATTGCCGCCTCATTTGTAGATGTGCCGATCGACACTGGCCGCAATTTTTGCGGTGAACTGGGCGCGGCATAGACACCAGCCACAAACAGCAACGGGAGCAATCCGAAAAGATGTTTCATTTTGCGGGTGTTCCCGTCGCTTGTGATTGTGTCTGCGTTGCTGGCTGATTATTCGCACCTGACCAGCGTGTAACGCGTTCGCCATCGATGTCACCAATGGCCGTTGCACCTTTGCCTTGAAACATGGACGGGGATTCCAGCCGCAGACGGCCGGTAGGGTTGGCGACAATCACCCAATGTATGTCGGCCATATCCAACTGACCAACGATTTTCCAGCTATCAGAAAAACCGCTTACTGCGCTTTGTGTAGTCTTAGTCGAATTGGATTGGTCGTTCGATTTAGCTGGTTGCGCAGCAGTAGTCGAAGATGTTGCAGTAACTTTATGTTGTTTCGGATCTGGATGAAAAAATTTCCATGCATTTGTTGCCGCGATCGTCATCATTACAATCGTTCCGACTGCAAAAAACCAAAGTCGTTTATTTGCCAAAATGTTTTGTCGGCTATCAATCGCTTTCTCCATACCTTGCCCACCGGTATAGCTTTGATACAAGGGGAAAATCTCAGCGTTGTATTTTTTCTGGCGATCATCAATGCGTGTTTTGGCGTTCAGCTTCCAGCCTTCGTAAATTTCCACCCGATAGCGCTTAGAGAACCCCAAAGATTTATGCTTGTGCATCTTGAATGCAAATTCAATGACGTTTTTAACTGAGCGATGCAAGCCGGTAATGTCTTGCGTCATCAGTACCACGTCGCAGGCGACTGCTGTATCCGGATGGATATAGTGT
Organism: Undibacterium sp. 14-3-2; assembly: GCF_016595265.1. NCBI lineage: Bacteria > Pseudomonadati > Pseudomonadota > Betaproteobacteria > Burkholderiales > Oxalobacteraceae > Undibacterium > Undibacterium sp. 14-3-2. The sequence continues at coordinate 20,096 of NZ_JAENGS010000003.1, read as the reverse complement.
CGGTGCATGCGAAAGAACTGCATGTGTTCGTGACTCAGCTTGCCGCTATCTGTTCCCCAAAAACGCCACGCTTCATCAATTGCGACTAAATCACCACCTTTAACGATGGAGTCCAATTCTGGTTTTTCTTCATCGGGAAAAAACTGTGGCTGCATGATGCGATCATTTTCTATATGAATGATCTCGCCTAATTTTTTTGGATCAGCGTCGCGCTTGTTGACCAGGTATTCATGAATCCGGTCTTCATTGATGCCTGCCACATTGGTGACAACACGACGGCCTTCCTCAACCGCATCCAGAATGACGGATGAAACGACCTCGTAACTTTTGCCTGAACCTTGCAGGCCAACGTATGCATTGATCGCCATTGCGTTATCCGATCACTGGAATGCGACGAATAATGAAGCGTGTCACATAAGCAGAGAGCACCATGCTGATGCCCATAGAAAAACTCATCAGATCAAGAAAATACCAAACAGAACTGGGGATGCTGGTGAGCGCATTACTCAACGCAGATGCCTTACTTGATCCCGAAAAAAATCCGTACGAAGTCAGTACAGGAACAAACTCTCTGACCACGAAATAAATCCCAAAAAACACAACGAACTTGACAACGACAGAGCGGAGTACAAAAGCGAGAACACTCTGCAACGCCGATAAAAGAATTCCAAACAATGCAGCAGGCATAACGACCTCACGCAGACAATAAAATAAACATACTGACCAGCATCCAGACCACGATCATGATGGAACCAATCGCCAGCCGGTGTTGTTCAGCGAGTGTGCAATGTGAATCCATCGTGATCGTTTTGCCGAATACGTCGAATTGTGGTTTCGGGCATTCACTCTTATGCTGCGGCGCTTGATAATTCTTCAGCTCCGGGAACAGAGTAAATAGCGGATAAAGAATTTCCAGAGCGCCCGGCGTAGTTTCCAGCGTGGGCGCTGCGATGTTGGGATTGGGACCAAGATCTACACGCGGCACATTCACGATATTGACGTTATAAATAGCGTTCGGATCTGGTGTCGGGTTGGTTGTCGGATTCGGGTTAGGATTTGTCGTTGTGCTCGTTACCGAAATAGGAACGGTTGACGTATTCGGTAAGCTTGCGGGCGCGAGTAAATCATTGAGTGATGGCATGCTGGTTGGATTTTCTGCCTGCCACGTCGCAACATCTGTTGCCGTCACCGGCTGAGTGGCACTATAAGGTAGTCCTTGATAGCCCGGCTGTGCTGCTGCGTTCTTCCAAGCGGAATCTACTACTTGCGCAATAGTTGCATTGGATAATGGCTGTGACTTAATCGCTGGCGATATATTTGCAAGTGCGTCGTCCAAATTGGCATACAACTGAGGACCAAGATTAGGCGACAGTATGATCGACGATGTTATAGAGTCAAAAACAAAAGTTGTAGGTGACTTAGGTGTTGCATCTGGGGGATTTTGAAACGTCAGTTGGAGGCTACCTACTAAGCGTTTTCCGGATTGCGAGAACTCCCAATCAGGTCCTGACGTCCAACTTGCTGTAGATAAATTTGTAGCACCTTGCCATCCACCATTAAACGGAACACCAGGCGGGTGTCCCCACGGCGTCCATTTTGCTTTAAAACTTTCTATCGACCAGTAGACGATTACTACTGTTCCTGAGCCGGGAAACGTAAATTTCCACTGAATAGGAATATCTTGAGACGGTAACGGTGGAAAAGCATAGCAATCATCAGATGGATAGCAACTGGAATCCCGATAAACTTCCTGCCCTTCATTAACAAAACGTGCAAAATTCATTGGTACAGATGATGCCGATGTATAGGCTGGTGGCGACGCTACGGGACTATTTAATATTTGCAATCTATTTCCATTGCCAGTATTTGTAATCGACATACTGGATGTTCCAGCAACAATTGCGGCACCGACCGCTAATACGCCAAGTCCGCCAGCGACAGTGATCCATACCGGAGCGCCTGCAATGGCCAGACCAACACCGGCAACGGTTGATGCGGTGTTTACCGCGGTTAACGACGAACTGACGCCCAATAGTGTCGTGGCAATCCTTGGATCATTGGCAGCAAAACCACGTGCAACAGCGACTCTTGTCAGTACGCCTGCAACTGCCCGATTCATGACAAAATTTGCAGCCGGTGCTACGGGGAGCGCTTGAGAGGAGGCTTGCTGCTGGAAAAGAATGGAGGTAATGAGAAATAGAAAAAGGCACTTTTTGACCATCAACACGATGAAGAGCTTTTTCATGCAAATACTCCCTGAAACCAGTTGTAGGCTTCTACAAGCGCAAGGGGTATTCCGATCAGCACAGAGAAAAATAAAATAACGAAGGCAATGTCTTTCCAGTACGCATAGATAAGTGCAAATGGTGTCAGCGCAGCATATACAAATGGTTCCCACCATTTTTTGCAGCCTTCCATTGCAATTACGAAAACGAGAAAACAATAAGCTGATAACAGCAATATCGGTAAGGCTGAAATTAAAAAATTGGTCATGGCGCATTGTCCTGTTATTGATTATTGATGCCGTTCACCGCCGCCCAGCCACATGCAATGCCCCAAGCGAAAATAATTAAGTACCAAAGCTCATTGATCGTCATGTTTTTTCCAAATAATTCTCGCGAGGGATAAAAATAAAAAAGGGGCGGCCACCCCCTTTTCTTTGATCACGCTTATTTACCTTTGATCATGCCTACTACGGTTTTTGCACCTTTGATCGCGATGTAAACACCCATCAGCGTGGCGGAAATCGCCATGATTGCCGTAATCACAGTGCTGAAATCAACGGCAGAAGTCAGTGTCGAAAAATCAGGACCTGTACCTGCTGCCATTGCAGAGCCAGAAACAGCAATTGCGCCAACCAAAGCCAAACCGCGTTGAATGTTTTTGTTCATGTTGAAACTCCATATTTAAAATACTGGGGAAGCGCCCAGTCGCACCATCAACCCCGGCGTACCATGCCGAGAACTTGACCGATCCCGTGTGATACAAAATAGAGGCCAACAACCATGCTGAATGCCAACGACCACAGGCCGGACGCATAGGCGTAGTCGAAATCTCCTAAAGCTGCATCGATATTATTTTGCTGGCTGGGATCAAGCAGATAGGCTTGCACTTTGGTCGGTACATAAAACTGAGTCCCAACCTTTGGGCAGACTGCTTGCTGCGCTGTGCTTGCCGTTGTGGAAGGTGTGCAAACCACTACTGATTGTGTTGATCCCTTAGCCATAAATTCCGTTAATTAATTGCGTTGGAATACTCAAAGAAGGAAGAGACATTGAAGCCTTCTGTGCAATGAAAATTTGCTGTTTCAACAGCCGACTCTTCATCATCAAAACGGCCAGCTTCATGCAGCCACTGTGTATATCCAACGTCGCCAAACTGAGGACAAAGAAACAGCGCGCTCTCTCTGTCCTGAACAATGAAAACGCGCCGCATGATTAGGCCGCTTTCGGTTGTTTCACCATATCAACCGGCTTAAGCTCAGACAGTTGCATTTTTTGATTCTTACCGCTGACAACAACCTCGACTGTCGCCGTCGCCATGAACGGAAATGGCAGGTGTTTGTACTTGTTGAACTCGTCAGATAGACCGAGGTTGTATTCAGCCACGGAGCAACCTTTTGCATTGCCTTTGGAATCGTCTAACGGTGTTTCGACGTACACTTTTGTGCTGTCGAATTCCATACCGTTATCCATCTTGCCTTTGCTGGATTTCATACCGAGGACTTTGAGTTCTGTTTGAAATTTCATGACTGCTCCTATTGAGTTGATAATTGGCTATGCAACGAACTGTCATCATCGGGATAGCCGTAATCCGATGCAGTTAAAGCGAGGGGGTCGAAAACTTCTGGTTCTCGCTGCTTATGAATTGGAGTCTGGGAAAACTTGTAGTTAGGCATACGTAATCTGGCAGGCCAGTCTTCCTGATCGGACTCGACTAAATCGAGGAATTCTTTATCGCCATAAAACTGACGGGCGATGCGGATGAATTTTCCGTAGCTGAGCTTCGTGTATTTGGTGAAATGCTCCATGCCAGCTTCTGCCGTCTTTTTGACGGTCTCAGTACGTTTGCCGGTTTTATTCGGGCTGTAATGTTGCAATATTGGATATGCAGCAACAAAATAACTGGAAGGATCAATGAGGATATGAAGCGGAATCACTTTGTCGTGATTGCTAAATTGCACTTCTGCGCGTGTCCAGGGGCTATTGGGGGAGCCCAGCTGTTTCCCTTTTTGGTAACCTCGAAATAACTGGCTTCCGTGCTTCGTTCCTGCGTAGAACGTAAGTCCTTTTCCGTTCGGGTCGTTACTTTTCCATGGTCCAAAATTATTTGGCTCAGGCCGATTTCCAAACCTGTCAAACCCACCTATTTCCCATACACGATCGAAGTCATGGACTGAAAATAGAGTGCCGTCAAAATCGTCATGTGCTAAATCAACGCGAGTAATTCGTGGTGAAACACAGTCAGAGGAAGTCAAAAAATTATATAGACGTAATTCCCAGCCAGGCTTAGCAGCCAAACAGCCTTGACCGTTCAATGAAATCAAGGCCATATCACGTTGCTTTTCGCCACCAATTGCAAAGTGACCATAATTGTCCCCAAGCTCCCAAGAATGCAAAAAGAAATCTCGACCTTTGTCGTATTTATTGACGAGTCCAAAACCAAAAATTTCTTCTACGCACTTAGAGAACTCTCGCGCTATTTCGTCGTATGTAAGGAGCGTGCGGACAGTTTTGTTAAAAATCGTATTTTCATGCACAGTAAATCTTAAAGTGTCAATTGTGCAACATTCGCTATACGCAGGAATCCTGACCATCTGCATTACGACTTTGCCATCGCGCATACAGAGTTGAATCGGTGTATTTATCGGTGCTTGAAATTGATCGATCAGATCTTGATTTGGCTTGACTAAACTGTCTTTGTATTTTTTTTGAGCAGCAAGTAACGCTGTGAGCTGGTTCGCGTCAGATTGATTACGTTCCCCCGTGTTTACTGTGGGGGGGGTATCTGAGACTTTTGCGCGCCCTTGACCTGGCGCTTCGCGGCGGCGCTTCTGTCCGTCCTCGCGGCTGCCGCCGCTGCGGGCGGGCAGTTGCTTGCCGCGAATGTGCATAGCGTCATGCGCCAGGGTTTTGACCTTACTCATAATGAAAACTCCCTTGCAAGGCATTGCTTATGGAGTAAGGCAACATTTATTAATGAGTATTTTCCGATGCGATAAAGTGGCAAATATCCTCGATCCGCCCATGCAATTACAACGCCAACCGGAATGCCTATCATGTCCGCGAATTTTTCACGGCTCATCAACGTGGCACTCATTGGAGGTGCCATGCTCGTAAACTGGTCAAATTTTGGAATGTCGCCCATAATTGGATCTCTCAACGCTCTACAACTTTAATTAATACTATTAATCGCTCTAATTAACACGAACAGTAGTTTTAATTATGGCGCTTGTCAAGAGGAATTTATGGAAACAATTACTGATCGAGTAAAAAACTTAATTTCACACAAAACAACTGCGGCAAAGAGATTTAAAGAGCTAGAAGATCTAACGAAGATACCAAGCGGAACATGGCGAACTTGGTGGAATAAGGAAAGCAGGCCAAGCGGCGAAATGATTGAGGCTATTGGTCAAATTTGGCCCGAATACGCGTTTTGGTTAATTACCGGAATTCAAGACAGCGAGTATGGCCATTTACGACCCACGGATACCGACGACATGGAACTAGTTGATTTAACTAAATTCACATCTAGGGAAGATGCAGTCAAACAATTAAATTTGCTCAAGTTGTTAAAGGACGCAACAAGAAAAGTATTTACAACGCAACTAAAAATGCGTGAGCTGTCGTATCAGTACAAACACGACCATCTGATCGATTCCGAAACTTACCAATGGAAAATGCACGACCTTTACTTGAGCATCGAAATGGCTCTAGCGATTCGTAACCAACATCAGATCAGCTACGCAAAAATGAAAGATGCAATTGAACAAAAATTGACAAAATCCACTGATGAATATCACAAATTTTTAATGTGGAATTTGCGCAGAGCAAAAGATATTGCGCTTTCTACAGAGGAGAAGGAATTGCAAAAAACTAGAGAAGAATTTAAAGCTATAAAATATTCACCTTCAGATGACATACCGATTTGAGGCAACATGGCATTAAAAAAAACGGAATCTGGCTGGCTGGTTGACAGTCAGCCAGCTGGCCGAGGTGGGAAGCGTTTCCGCAAAACATTCAAAACGCAAGCAGAAGCAAAAGCTTATGAGGCTTGGTTAAAAACGAAAGTCACAGAGACACCAGACTGGCAACCAGCAAAGCGTGATCTTAGAACTCTTTCAAGTCTTGTTGATCTTTGGTACGAACATCACGGCTCTGGCCTTCGCGCTGGCAAAAACACATACAGTCGCTTGAAGCATTTGTGTGTCGCACTTAATGATCCCCTCGCTGATAAATTTACTCCTGAAATGTTTGCAGCCTACCGGCGCAAGCGCATGGATGACGGTATATCGCAAAACAACCTGAATCGAGAGCACTCATATTTGCGATCGGTGTTTAACGAACTATCGCGCCTGGGCTACTGGAAAGCAGACAACCCCTTGGCGAATATCCGGCAATTTAAAATTCAAGAAAAAGAATTGACGTATTTGACCGATGAGCAAATACAGCGTTTATTGATTGAGTTGGAGGCTGGCCGGAATACTGATGCCATTGTGATTACGAAGATTTGTCTTTCGACAGGTTCGCGGTGGAGTGAGGCGGAAGAAATGCGTGTGACGCAAATACACAAAGGAATGGTGCAGTTTGCGTTAACGAAGTCGGGAAAGAATAGGGCGGTTCCAATTGATGAAGATTTGCATGTCGAATTAATGAACATTGCCAAATCGAGTTTAACTGGGCGTTTATTCAAAAGTTCAGCTGCGGCTTTTCGGAGTGCTATTGAACGGTGTGGAATTCAATTGCCGGATGGGCAGCTTACCCACGTATTGCGACATACCTTCGCAAGTCATTTCATGATGAATGGTGGGAATATTTTGACGTTGCAAAGAATTTTGGGACACAGCAGCTTAGCCATGACGATGAAATATGCGCACTTGGCACCAGAACATTTACAGGAGGCTGTTAAGCTGAATCCATTGTCGCGCTTAAAACGCTGTTGACACTTGGTTGACAGAGCCTAAAAAGACAAAAGGCTTACATCGCTGTAAGCCTTTGTTTTTACTACGTATTTCTTGGTGGCCCGGGGCGGAATCGAACCACCGACACAAGGATTTTCAATCCTCTGCTCTACCGACTGAGCTACCAGGCCAAGACCACGCATTATAGAGATGTGTTCGGTGCTTTGCAAGTCCCTTGCGAAAAAAAGCTGCTGGCCGGGGCTAGCTCTGAATTGATGTGTCTCAGCCGGGTGCTGGTTCCGGTGCCGTATAATGCCTGCCATTGTCTATGGCGAAGGTCTTTTATATGACGGCTCAGATTCATCATTGTGATATTTGTATCGTGGGTAATGGCGCGGTGGGTAAAGCTGCCGCACTGGGATTTGCGCAGGCGGGTCTGAAGGTGGCCGTACTTTGTCGTTCTGCCGTTGCCTTGCCAATGTCGGCGCAGTGGGATGTGCGGGTATTCGCACTGAACCATATTGCGCATGATTTATTGTCTTCACTTAAAGTATGGGATGCACTTGATTTACAGCGTGTCGCGGCTGTCACCGAAATGAATGTGCGCGGTGGCAAGTCGGTTGACGATGGTCAACTCGCGTTCGATGCATACGGCGCCCGTACCAGTGAGCTGGCTTGGATCGTTGAAGATAAAAATTTAAATCACGCACTCGATACAGCAATGAAGTTTGCGCAGAATTTATCGGTAGTCACGGGTGCTGCCGCGAGTTTGCATGCAGATGAACATGGTGCGCAGATTAATCATGAGGATGGCAGCCAGATCAAGGCGAGTCTGATCGTTGGTGCTGATGGTGCCCAATCGTGGGTGCGCGGTCAGTGCGATATCGGTCTGGATTATCGCTCTTACGGACAACAGGGTGTCGTCACTAATTTTGAATGCGAGATTCCGCACCACGGGGTTGCGCATCAGTGGTTTGTCGAAGAACAGGGCATTATTGCTTTGTTGCCTTTGCCGGGGAACCGGGTGTCGCTGGTGTGGTCTGCACCAGATGCTTTGGCTGCCGAATTGTTGCGTGAGCCATTGTCTGCGCTGGTCAGTCGGCTGGAAGAATATTGTCTGGATACGCTGGGGCATCTGACACCGGTATTGCCAGAAGATATTAAGGCGTTTCCTCTCCGATTAATACGTCCGCACAGCATGATTGCACAGCGTGTTGCGCTGATTGGCGACGCAGCGCATGCCGTGCATCCGCTCGCCGGGCATGGCATGAATCTCGGCTTTGGTGATGTGACGAGCTTGCTGGCGTTGATGAAATCACGCGAAGATCATTGTGATTGTGGTGATGCCAAACTGCTGGAACGTTACCGTCGTTCGCGTAAAGAAGACGTGATGCTGATGCAGATCACGACCGACGGACTGGCTCGATTATTCGGTTCTGATCTGGCGCCTTTGCGTCTGGCGCGCAATGTTGGATTGAACTTACTGAATCGTCTGCCTGTCTTAAAGAACAAATTAATCTCCCACGCAATGGGCAAGTAAGCATTACTGACTATGGCGCAGGCCACTACACGGAATTACAAGGAATAATATGAATCTGAAGCAATGTATCGCGCTCTTGTCGCTCACCTTTACTGGTGTCGTTTTCGCGCAGACCGCACAGGAATCTGCGGTAAAAAAACTGATAGAGCCAAAGTTAGGTCAGGGCGTGAAAGTGGATTCCGTCATCAAGACACCTTACAGCGGTTTGTTCGAAGTGCGCGTCGGTTCGGATATTTTGTACACCGATGAAAAAGCGCAGTATTTATTTGTTGGGAATGTACTTGATGCCAAATCCGGTACGAATTACACCAAAGCCAGAACGGATGAGCTGAGTAAGATTAAGTTCTCTGATTTGCCGCTGGAATCCGCGCTGAAAATGGTCAAAGGTGATGGTAAGCGTGTGATCGCGGTGTTTGAAGATCCGAATTGTGGATACTGCAAACGTTTCCGTAAAACCCTGGCGGGCATGGACAACATTACTGTTTACACGTTCTTGTATAACATTTTGTCGGAAGATTCGACGGTCAAGTCAAAAAACGTCTGGTGTTCTGCTGACCGCAATAAAGCATGGGATGAGTGGATGCTGAACGGTAAAGCACCATCTGCCGCGCCAGCAAATTGCGCAACGCCAAATGAAAAAATATTGGCGCTTGGACAGAAATTACGCGTGAACGGCACACCGGCTATTTTCTTTGCAGATGGTTCGCGGGTGCCCGGTGCGATGGATGCAAAAGGTCTGGAAGAGAAGTTCGCCAGCCTGAGCTCTGCAAAATAAGCATGACGCTTTTTCCCGCGAGCTGGACTGGCATTTTGCTTGCCGCCGGGCGCGGGCGACGCTTTGATCCGCATGGTGTTGAAGATAAGCTGCAACAAACTTTGCCGGATGGGCATTCAGTTGCCCTGACCTCGGCGCAGCACTTATCCTCTGTGATGCAGCATGTCGTTGTTGTCCTACGGCCGGATAATCGGGCGTTGCTACAGGAATTTCAACATCAGTTATATGAGGTCGTTATCTGCCCTGATGCTGATCAAGGCATGGCGGCATCACTGACCTGTGGTCTGCGCCACGCTGCACGTAGTAAAGGCTGGATTATTGCTCTCGCAGATATGCCTTTTGTAAAGAGCTCGACCATTGACGCACTCTTGCGTGAGCTGGAAAACGGCGCGGATATTGTGGTGCCCGTGTTTCAGGGGCAGCGTGGTAATCCTGTCGGTTTCTCAGGTAAATATCTCCCCGAATTATTGGCGCTGAGCGGTGATCGCGGCGCACGCGGCTTATTACAGCAGTTTCCTGTGCGGGAGGTTCTGGTGGATGACGCCGGAATTTTGCAGGATATTGATCTGCCCACCGATTTATCTGCGCAATAAACCAAGAAACATTATTCATACATCTGCGATGGTCAGATATATCTAAGTCTCTGATTTCCTCTTAGAATAGCGTTTTTCTTCAATTTGACAGAAAACAGACGTTGCGACATTAGCAGCGATACTTTATGAATAATCTCAATCAGAAACTCGTTATCCGCCTTGGTTTTGCAGGCTTGATTCCATTTATCCTGCTGACTCTCGCATGCTGGCTGGTGCATCCGGAATGGTTGGGTTATTTCATTAAAGCGCAGCTCGCTTACGGCATTGCCATCTTATCTTTTCTCGGTGGCGTACATTGGGGCATCACCATTATGGCCAACGGCAAGGATGATCATGAAACCAGAAAGGCATTGATCTGGGGCGTGATTCCTACTGTGATCGCCTGGTGTTCTCTGGGTAATATGCTGCTCGGTTTTTTAGTACAGGTGATTGGTTTTATCGCGGCCTACAAAATCGATAAAAAACTCTATCAAAGCTATGATGTTCCTGAATGGTTTATTCATTTGCGCTTGCAATTGACCCAGGTGGTCGTGACGGCGCAGATATTCACCTTCATCGCTGCGAATGTGCGCAACTAATATCTCTAACAATTAAAATAGAAAGATCGTTGAGCATGGCAAAAACGATGAGCACTCAAAAAGCAACTCAAAGTCAGACAAGCCGCAACAGCGTCAAAAACGCGATTCATTATTCGATCATCCCCAAAGATTTAGCCGCTCACTTGTATCAGGTGACGCTGCACATCAGTCAGCCCGACCCTGAAGGACAGGTTATCAGCTTGCCGGCATGGATACCCGGCAGTTACATGGTGCGTGAGTTTGCACGAAATATTGTGCAGATCAAGGCAAGTGCCGCTGGTAAAAAAGTGACTCTCAAAAAGCTCGACAAACATACCTGGCAGGCCGCTCCGTGCAAAACTGAACTACTGATCAGTTATGACGTGTATGCGTGGGATTTGTCGGTGCGCGCGGCACATCTCGATCAGTCACACGCTTTTTTTAACGGCACCAGCGTATTCCTGAGCGTACACGGGCAAGAGTTTTTACCGCACATTGTTGATATTCAACGTGCCGATGCGCCCGCATGTAAGAGTTGGCGCGTTGCCACTTCTTTGCCTGAGTTGAAAGCCAAGCGTTATGGCTTTGGTACTTATATTGCCGCGAACTACGATGAGTTGGTCGATCATCCGGTTGAGTGCGGTGATTTCGCACTGGCGACATTTGAAGCGCACGGCGTGCCGCATGATTTCGTCGTGACCGGAAAAGTACCGAATATGGACATGGAGCGCATGGTCGCTGATGTCAAAAAAATCTGTGAAAGCCAGATCGCATTTTTTGAGCCGCGCGCCAAAAAAGCGCCGATGGATCGCTACGTGTTTATGACGATGGTCGTCGGTGAAGGTTACGGTGGCCTGGAACATCGTGCCTCAACCGCCTTGATCTGTAACCGCACTGATATTCCGGTAAAACATCAGCCAGAAATGAGCGAGGGTTATCGCGGATTTTTAGGCTTGTGCAGTCATGAGTATTTCCATACGTGGAATGTCAAACGCATTAAGCCTGCTGCATTTGTCAGCTACGATCTGCGCCAGGAAAACTACACCAGCCTGTTATGGCTGTTTGAAGGTTTCACAAGTTATTACGATGATCTGATGCTGGTACGCGCTGGTTTGATCGATGAGGCAGCGTATCTGAAACTGCTGGCGCAGACTGTCAATAACGTCCATCGCGGCAGCGGGCGTTTGAAGCAAAGTGTGGCCGAATCGAGCTTTGATGCCTGGACGAAGTATTATCGTCAGGATGAAAATTCGCCGAATGCGATTGTCAGCTATTACACCAAAGGCTCACTGGTCGGGCTGGGGCTGGACATGACGATACGTGCAGCAACTGCCGGAAAAAAATCACTCGATGATGTGATGCGCGCTTTGTGGCAAAAGTACGGCCGTGATTTCTATGCCAATTTTACGGCGGGAAAACAGCAGGGCTTGGCCGAAGACGAAATCGAAGCGATCATCGAAAAAGCGACTGGCGTGAATGTGCGCCGCTTCCTCGATAAGCATGTGCGCGGCACTGACGATGTGCCGCTGGCGCAGTTGTTTGCTGATTTCGGCATTACACTCGATGCCGGCAACAGCAACAAGTCTGCCAGTCTGGGCGTGAAGGTTGCACGCGATGCGAATGGCTGCAAAATCGCTCATGCATATGAAGGCCGTGCCGCACATCTGGCGGGTTTATCTGCGAATGATATTTTGATCGCGATTAATGGTTTGCGTGTAAGTGTCGCTGATGTTGGCGATAATCTGGCGGTGGCAATCGGCCGCTATCGCATCGGCGATACCGTGGAAATTCACGCTTTCCGTCGTGATGAGTTGCTGGTCGTGAAAGCGAAATTGCAAGCGGATGATGTGCCTGCAGTGAGCTTCAAAATTGAGAGTGACGCCAAGGCAGTGTTAGCGACGGCAAGGCCCGCCTACCGTAAAGCAACGAAATCGTAAGATCAGTATCGAATAAAAAAAGCCGTTAGCGCAGAGATCACGCTAACGGCTTTTTTCTATTGGCAACGATCATGTCTCAATATTCATGCGGCTTCTGGCAGGAAAATGCCTGAAAAGCCGCGGATTGATTAGGACATGCCGTCAGATTTATGTCGATTCAGAAAAATAATTTCTGTAACTCTGCACCAGGATTTTCTGCCCGCATAAATGCTTCGCCGACCAGGAAGCCATGCACATCCGCAGCGCGCATCCGTTTTACGTCGTCAGGATTGAGGATGCCGGATTCCGTGATTACCAGTTTTTCGGGTGACAGTTTCGGCAGTAAGCCCAGCGTCGTATCCAGTGTGACATCAAAGGTGCGCAGGTTGCGGTTGTTAATACCCAGTAATGCGGTTTTCAGTTTAAGTGCCGCGTCCAGCTCTGCATCATTGTGTACTTCGACCAGCACGCCCATACCGAGTTCATGCGCGCAGGCTTCGAGTTCTGCCATCAGACCATGATCGAGTGCGGCAACGATCAGCAAAATACAATCAGCGCCCCATTTTCTGGCCTGATACACCTGATACGGATCAATCATAAAATCTTTGCGCAACGCCGGTAACGCGCAGGCATCGCGTGCCTGTTGCAGATATTCCGGTGCGCCCTGAAAAAACTGCACATCTGTCAGTACCGATAAACAGGCCGCACCGTGTTGCTCGTAGCTTTTAGCGATGTCTGCCGGATTAAAATTTGGCCGGATCACACCTTTGGAGGGCGAGGCTTTTTTGATCTCCGCAATCACCGCAGGATTGCCCGCCGCAATTTTGCTGCGCAGTGCGGATTCAAAACCACGTAGTTGTGCGCGTGCTTCTTTGTCAGATTCGACTTCGTCACGTAGGCTGATCAGTGACTGATATTTTTTTCCTGCCGCAATCTCATCTTTTTTTACTGCCAGGATGTTGTTAAGTATGTCCGACATAATTTACTTTCCGAGTTGCTGAGTGACCTGAATGAAGTGATCCATCTTGGCACGGGCAGCCCCTGACGCGATTGCTTCTTGCGCCTTCTTGACGCCGTCGGCAATCGAGCTGGCAACGCCCGCGCCGTATAAAGCGGCACCGGCATTCAGGCTGACGATATCTTTCGCTGCACCGCTGACATTGTTCAGCACTTCCAATACTTTTTCGCGCGATTCTTCCGCACCTGACACACGCAGATTCCGGCTCGATACCATTTGCAGGCCAAAGTCTTCCGGATGAATATCGTATTCGCGGATTTCACCATCGACCAGTTCGCCGACCATCGTCGGTGCACCGAGCGACACTTCATCCATATTGTCGCGCCCCCATACAACCAGCGCATGTTTAGCGCCCAGTCGCTGCAACACGCGCACCTGAATACCGACCAGATCGGGGTGAAATACACCCATGAGAATATTTGGTGCGCCTGCCGGATTCGTCAGTGGTCCAAGGATGTTAAAAATGGTGCGTACACCCAGTTCACGCCGGACTGGTGCCGCACGTTTCATCGCACCGTGATGGTTTGGTGCAAACATAAAACCGATGCCGGTCTGAGCTACGGATTGTGCAATTTGTTCTGGATTCAGGTTGATGTTGACACCCAGCGCTTCTAGCACGTCGGCGCTGCCAGATGATGAAGAAACGCTGCGCCCGCCGTGCTTGGCGACGCGCGCTCCGGCGGCGGCAGTCACAAACATCGAGGTGGTGGAAATATTGAAGGTATTCGCGCCATCGCCGCCAGTGCCGACGATATCGATCATATTTTCGGTATTGACCAATGGCACTTTGGTCGAGAATTCGCGCATGACTTGTGCCGCTGCGGTGATTTCACCTATGCTTTCTTTTTTGACGCGCAGACCAATCGTTAATGCGGCGATCATCAGTGGCGACATTTCACCGCCCATGATTTTGCGGAACAGATAAAGCATTTCGTCATGGAATATTTCGCGGTGTTCGATCAGACGTGTCAGGGCTTCTTGCTGAGAAATGGTCATTGTGCTGCTCCGGTCAGAAAGTTTTTCAACAGAGCATGGCCATGCTCTGAGAGGATGGATTCGGGGTGGAATTGCACGCCTTGCAGATTGAATTCTTTGTGGCGCACGCCCATGATTTCGCCATCGTCAGTCCAGGCGGTGACCTCCAGACAATCGGGTAGCGTGGCGCGTTCAATGGCCAGCGAGTGATAGCGGATAACGGTGTAAGGGCTGGGTAAATTCTTAAAGACGCCCACGCCAGTGTGCGCAATCATCGACGTCTTGCCATGCATGACTTGTTTTGCGCGGATGATATTGCCGCCAAATGCAGCACCGATACTTTGATGACCAAGACAGACGCCGAGAATAGGAATCTGGCCGGCAAAACGTTCGATGACAGGAATAGAAATGCCAGCTTCATGCGGTGTGCATGGTCCCGGCGAAATGCAGATGTGATCCGGCTTTAAAGCGGCGATTTCGTCCAGTGTGATTTCATCATTGCGGTAGGTGCGCACATCTTCACCCAGCTCGGCAAAATACTGCACGAGGTTGTAAGTGAAAGAATCATAGTTATCGATCATCAGCAGCATTTAAATTTCTCCGTCCAGACCATCTTGTACTTGTTCGGCTGCGCGCAAAACTGCGCGCGCCTTATTTTCTGTTTCCTGCCATTCCATTTCCGGTACTGAATCCGCCACCACGCCAGCCGCAGCCTGCACATACAACATGCCGTCTTTCAGCACGCCGGTGCGAATCGCGATCGCCAGATCCATCTCGCCGCCGAACGACAGATAACCGCAAGCTCCGCCGTAGATGCCACGTTTGACCGGTTCGAGTTCGTCGATCAGTTCCATCGCGCGTACTTTTGGCGCACCGGACAGCGTACCGGCAGGGAAAGTCGCTTTCAATACATCGAGATTCGATAATTGTGGTTGCAATGTGCCTTCGACATTCGACACGATGTGTTGCACATGCGAGTACTTTTCGATGACCATCTGATCCGTTACCTTGACGCTGCCAGTCGTGGCGATGCGGCCAATATCATTGCGTGCGAGGTCAATCAGCATCACGTGTTCGGCGATTTCTTTGGGATCGGCCAGCAATTCTTTGGCGAGTTCAGCGTCGCGTTCTGGCGTCGCACCGCGCGGACGCGTACCGGCGAGCGGGCGTATCGTGACTTTGCGCGAGCCATCATTCAGGCTTTCGTTGCGGACTAAAATTTCTGGCGAGGCGCCGATGATCTGCATGTCGCCAAAATTGTAGAAATACATATACGGCGACGGATTCAGTGAGCGCAGTGCGCGATACAGTGAGAGCGGCGAATCAACATAAGGTTTCTTGATGCGCTGCCCAACCTGCACCTGCATCAGATCGCCCGCCATGATGTATTCCTTGGCTTTTTCAACGGCTTTTAAATAATCTTCTTTCGCGAAATCGCGTATGGATTCGGTGCGCACCGAGGCGGATGTGACTGGCGCATCAACGCTGCGGCGTAACATCGCGCGCAAATCCTTCAAACGCTGGCGCGCTTTCGACCATGCTTCTGCCTGTGTAGGATCGGCGTACACAATCAGATACAGCTTGCCTGACACATTGTCGATGACCGCCAATTCCTCTGTCACCAGCAACTGAATTTCCGGCAGCCCAAGATCATCTTTGGGTGCACTGCGTGCGAGGCGTTTTTCGACATGGCGTACCGCATCGTAACCAAAGTAACCGGCGAGTCCGCCGCAAAAGCGTGGCATGCCGGGACGTAACGCTACTTTGAAACGGCTTTGAAATTCTGCGATGAAATCGAGCGGATTGCCGTGATACGTTTCGATGATTTCGCCATTTCTGACGATTTCTACTTTTTCACCGTAGCTGCGCAACAGCGTATTGGCAGGCAGGCCGATGAAGGAATAACGCCCGAAACGTTCGCCACCCATGACGGATTCGAGCAGGAAAGTGTTTTTGCCCGCGTTCTGGGTCTGAGCAAGTTTCAGGTACAGGGTCAGTGGAGTTTCCAGATCAGCGAATGCTTCCGCAATCATCGGAATACGGTTGTAGCCTTGCGCGGCCAGCGATTTGAATTCGAGTTCGGTCATGGTTTTCTTTCAGCCGTCAGCCATAGCTCGCGATGCTTGCAGACACAGAAAACGAGCAAAAAGACTCGCATCTTGAGTAAGGACGGATAAGACAGATTGATAAAACAAGCGACAAGTCGTGCGGAGGATGTGCAGAGCCAGTCGCGGCATTCCAGGATTAAGAGGATTGCCAGCGTCGCCATAGCCAGGCCTCAAAGGCACCTGGTGTTATTTCGGGACGTTTGTTTTCGGGAAACATTCGTGAGTGGAATGAAAGTGATTAATGTCGAATTAATGTTGATTTTCTGTCGCCAGCAGTCGTGCCGCTTCCAACAGTGTGCCGACTATACCATCACTTTGAATCGTTTGTACAGCCTCGCCGTGGTTGTAACCATAAGGCACTGTGAGTACCGGGCAGCCTGCTGCGCGCGCTGCGATGGCGTCATTGCTGGAGTCGCCGATGGCCAGTATGTGTGATGGCGCAATGCCAAATTGTTTGCTGACTTCAAGCAAGGGTTGCGGATCTGGTTTTTTTCGCGTGAAAGAATCACCGCCGAAAGTCAGTTCAAAATAGGAGGACAAGCCCTTTTTCTGCATCAGGGGAATGGCGAAAGCGAGCGGCTTGTTTGTGACACATGCCAGCCGCAGACGCATCGTCTGCATTGCTTGCAAACCCTCGATGACTTCCGGATACAACGTGCTGTGATCGCCGTTGATGTCGAGATAATGGCGCTGGTATGAAGCCATGCCTTGCGCAAAATGTTGTTGCACTCCTGCTTCGTCAAAATCGAGACTCAGTACGCGGGTAATCAGATTTTCCGAGCCTTTACCGACCATGGATTTCACTAGATCCAGCGTTAGCGGTGACAGAGAAAAATCGTTCCGCATACGATTTATCGCCACCAGGAAATCTGGTGCGGTATCAAGCATGGTGCCATCGAGATCAATAATGACAGCGTTGATGTTGTTAAACATGGCGACCTATGGTGGATGTCTTAGTATACATGCGGTTCATGGCAGGAATTCGCGCCACAAGCCGCATGAATATTGAGAGTATGTGAAGTATAAATTGATTGACGGGAGTCAGACCTTGGCTAGTTCAGTGCGCATGGCGTCAATGACGGCCTTGTAGTCTGGTTTGCCAAAAATCGCTGAACCGGCAACAAAAGTATCCGCTCCCGCTGCGGCAATCTCGCGGATATTGCCTATCTTCACGCCACCATCCACTTGCAGCATGATGTCGCGGCCGGATTCGTCAATTAATTTGCGTACCGCGGCGATTTTTTTCAACGTATGTGGGATAAAGGATTGACCACCGAAGCCGGGGTTGACTGACATTAACAGGATCAAATCAAGTTTATCCATCACGTGCTCTAACACATGCAAGGGTGTCGCAGGATTGAACACCAGACCGGCTTTGCAGCCGTGATCGCGGATCAATTGCAGGCTGCGGTCGATATGCTCGGAGCCTTCCGGATGAAAGCTGATGATATTCGCGCCAGCTTTGGCAAAATCGGGAATGATGCGGTCAACAGGTTTTACCATCAGATGAACATCAATCGGTACCTGCACATGTGGGCGTATCGCTTCGCAGACCAACGGGCCTATGGTCAGATTCGGGACGTAATGGTTATCCATGACATCGAAGTGAATCATGTCGGCACCGGCAGCGACGACATTGCGCACTTCCTCGCCCAGTCGGGCAAAGTCGGCAGATAAAATACTGGGGGCAATTCGGTAGGTTGTCATGGCAATGGTCTTGCAAAAGGAAAGATGCGCTATTTTACCTTGCGCCATCCATGTCGTCTTTGCGATCCTCTGGCACAATAGAGATTCAATTGCAGTTGATAAAGAAAAGAGGAGACTGTGGCAGCCTACGAAATGAGTGTGTCCATCGTGACACAGTATTTACAAGAGCAATCCAATCCGGATCAGGCGAATTTTGTGTTTGCTTACACCATAACGATTAAGAATACGGGGACGGTGTCAGCGCAGGTAATTTCGCGTCACTGGATTATTACAGATGCAAAGAATCATATTGAAGAAGTAAAAGGGCTGGGGGTGGTCGGGCATCAGCCGTTTTTGGCGCCAGGACAAAGTTTTGAATACACCAGCGGCAGTTCCTTAACGACGCCGCAGGGAAGCATGAAAGGTTCGTATTTCTGCGTGGCGGAAGATGGACATCGTTTCGAAGTGGCGATTCCTGAGTTTGTGCTCTCTATTCCCCGTACCTTGCATTGATGGATGGCGTGCGCTGCCTTGCGATACGGATCGTACGGTTCCACTATAGTTGGCATGTCGTGAAAAACTGCGCGCCAGTTTGTTAATAAATAATGTGATGAAGTTCAGTTGCTGTCGTTCTTACTGTCAGTTTGTTCTTCAATGCGCGGTTTGTTTTCCGGGCGTCGTCCGGAAAACATGGTCCACCATACGATAAAGATCAATATTAAGAGCGCCATTCCGGCTTCTAATAACAATAACCACATAGATTTCCTTTGATTACAATCTGGCTGTTCTGCAAACAGATAAGCTGGATTGTTTGAGTAATTTAGCCTTGCCGCGCTGAGCGGCACATCCATTGACACTATATAGGAGACTTTCATGGAATTCGAATGCATATTAGTAGAGACAAAAGAGAAGGTTGGACTGATTACTCTCAATCGCCCGAAGGCATTGAATGCGCTGAATGATCAGGTGATGAATGAATTAGGCGTTGCTTTAAAAGCGTTTGACCAGAATGATGCGATCCAATGTATCGTTATTACCGGAAGTCAGAAGGCATTTGCTGCTGGTGCAGATATTGCCGCAATGGCGAACTACACGTTCATGGATGCTTATAAAGGTGATTACATCACGCGCAATTGGGAAACGATTCGCCAGATTCGTAAACCAGTCATTGCTGCCGTGGCAGGTTATGCCTTGGGCGGTGGTTGTGAATTGGCGATGATGTGTGATTTCATCATTGCTGCTGATAACGCAAAGTTTGGCCAGCCCGAAGTTAAGTTAGGAACCTTGCCGGGCGCTGGCGGTACTCAGCGTTTGCCGCGTGCAATATCGAAAGCGAAGGCGATGGATATGTGCCTGACCGCACGCATGATGGATGCGGAAGAAGCAGAACGCGCCGGATTGGTCTCGCGCATTGTTCCGGTTGATATGTTGCTGGAAGAAGCGCTGTCAGCGGCGAACACGATTGCCAGCATGTCGCTACCTATCATTATGATGATTAAGGAATCTGTTAATCGCGCTTACGAAACCACTTTATCGGAAGGCGTGCATTTTGAACGTCGCCTGTTTCATTCAAGTTTCGGAACCGAAGATCAGAAAGAAGGCATGAAAGCATTCCTGGAAAAACGCACGCCGGAATTTAAGAACCAATAAGTTATAAATAATTTGCGAGTTTCATTGCGAATTGGGGAAGGTTTTGCTATAGTTCGGCTCCCGCTGAGAAGCGGGGGAAGAAAGTGAAGTGAAGCAAGAAGTCACTGGCAGTCAACAAGCCAAGGCCAAGCGATCCGATTGGTGGCCGCACAACAAAA
>NZ_JAENGS010000002.1:0-754814 GCF_016595265.1 Undibacterium sp. 14-3-2 | reverse complement strand
GAACAGGACCGTGAAACGACTCTGCGCCAATGATAGTGCTGCAACCAGTGTGAAAGTAGGTTATCGTCAGGCTTGTATTCTGCGAACCCCCCGTTACCCAGCGTAACGGGGGGTTTTGCTTTTGCGCACAGGATCATCATGTTTCGGCGCTGGCTGCTTTATTTCTGATCCCGACGTCTCTTCCCATTAGCACTCCTTATTCAGCCGTCTTCTGCTCTTCGCTCTTACTGACCAGCGGTCACTATGCCGGGTAAAGAAAAAGGAGCCCGCAGGCTCCTTTGTTTGATCTTGAGTGTCACTTCCAGGGGGCTGTCACTCTTCGTTTTATTCCACAGTGTCGCCTCCCTCAGTTCAGGATCAGAAGTGGTAGCCAACTTTAACTGTGGCGACATTCGCTCCCGGATTCGGTTTCTTGATGGCTCCGTTGGAAAAATGCTGAATCTTGAGGCCTGCTTCCCAGCCGTTGCTGAACACGTAGCCTACGCCGATGTGGTCTCCGAACTGGAATGCGGTTGAAAAGGCACGGCCGTTGTTGTTATAGACGTGGGAGAATAAATGCAGACCTATCCCCGCTTCGGCATAAAGCCCTTTTTTATTTTCATTCTGAAAGCGAAAGACTGGGGTGATGCCGACATCAGTAATATTTTGAGTCGCTCCCGATACTCCTTGATAGGCATTATTACGCCATTGAGTCAGCGTAGCATCCCAGTACCCACCTACTTGTGTACCATTCGATTTGAACCAGGCATTGTCCCAGTCCCATTGAGCTCCGCCACGCACAAACTGTGACTTATTGCCACTGGCAAATTCTGCGGAAACTGAATCTACGGCAAATGAACTGGCATGGGCTAGCAGAAGTCCAACTCCGGCCAAGAGGATTTTTTTATTAAAGGTTGTCATACGCTGCTTAAGAAGGTGGAGTAAAAGTTGAAGAATAACATGGCTGGAATTTTCATTCAGCTTCACCGGACGCGAAAAGACGATAATATTTAATCCGTTCAGCTATCGGAAAATATAATGACAAAGAAAATGCGAATAGGATTTTTAGGGATTGGTTTGATGGGACGCCCGATGGCAATTCGTTTGCTCGAGGCAGGTTATGCGCTTACGGTCTGGAACCGCACCAGTTCAAAGGCCGACGCCTTACGACAATACGGTGCGCTCACTGCAGACAGACCAGAGGATGCGGTCAATGCGGGTGACTGGTTTGCCGACGTGCTTATTACTATGCTGGAATCAGGGCCGGTAGTTGAAGATGTCATGCGACAAGTCATGCCCTACCTGAAAGCTGGCAGCATTGTTATCGATATGAGTTCAACCCGCCAATCAGAGGCGAAAGCACTAAACGAGGCATTGTTGAGCAAAGGCATTGCTTTTGCTGATGCTCCGGTTTCCGGCGGTGTGATTGGCGCGCAGGCTGGAACGCTGGCCATCATGGTTGGTGCAACACCTGACACGTATGCGCGGATAGAGGAGATATTAAAGGTCTTCGGTTGCCCGACGCACGTAGGTGCTCCGGGTTGCGGGCAGCTGGCGAAATTGTGTAATCAGCTCATTGTGGGCGGCACAATCAATATCGTTGCGGAGGCATTGTTGCTGGCACAGGCCGGCGGCGCTGATCCCGTCGCTGTACGCCAGGCTTTGCGGGGTGGATTCGCTGAGAGCCGGATTCTGGAAGTACATGGGCAGCGCATGCTGGATCGTAGTTTTATGCCCGGAGGGCAGGTCAAAACACAGACCAAAGATATGGAAAATATTCAGAGGGCGGCGTCAGATGCGGGTCTGAACTTGCCATTGACCAGCCTGGTCACGGATATTTATCGAAGCCTATCTACTCGTTACCCAACAGCAGACCATTCAGCGGCTCTGCTCGAATTAGAAAGATTGAATGCAGGAATTCGCCTCGGCACGGCGCAGGATCAATTGCCTTGATTTTGTTTGCCAGAGCGAACGTCAGGGGCGTACGCCAACGAGCGTGCCGATCAAATGGAAAAAATTTATGGATGCTCACTCACTATTTTTATTCGTGAGCCATCTTTTCAGGAGTCAGAATGAATAGTGAAATAGTACGTGCGGTTTGTCCGCATGATTGCCCGGATACCTGTGCGTTACTGGTGCATGTGGAAGACGGTAAAGCCATTGCGGTAAAAGGAGATCCTGAGCATCCAACGACTGCCGGCGTGCTGTGTACTAAGGTTTCGCGTTATACCGAGCGTACTTATCATGCCGATCGCCTGTTATCTCCGCAGAAGCGAACAGGTAAAAAAGGGGAAGGTAAGTTTGAACGCATCAGTTGGGAAGAAGCGCTGAATATCATCAGCGACAAGCTGAAGACAGTGGCCAGCAGAGATCCGCTGGCGATTTTGCCATACAGCTATGCCGGAACCATGGGTTTGCTGCAGGGTGATGGCATGGCGCAGCGTTTTTTTCATAAGATAGGCGCATCGTTTCTGGATCGCACAATATGCGCTACCGCGGGTGGTGTCGGCTATAAATATACTCTTGGTTCCCGTATCGGTACTGACACTGAGCAGACGCAAAATGCCAGACTGATTCTGATCTGGGGCGGTAATCCGATTGCATCGAATCTGCATTTCTGGATGCGGGTGCAGGAAGCCAAACGCAATGGTGCCAAATTAATTGCGATTGATCCCTATCGTTCGCTGACAGCAGAAAAATGCCATCAGCATATAGCTCTGCTGCCAGGGACTGACGCCGCACTAGCTTTGGGTTTAACGCATGTTCTGATTGCAGAAGATCTGCTTGACCACGACTACATCGCGCAACACACACTCGGTTTCGAGCAGCTCAGCCAACGGGTTGCAGAATGGACACCTGAGCGTGTCGCCGCCACTTGCGGTATTACAGCAGAGGAAGTAATTCAGCTTGCACGCGATTACGGACATTGTGCGCAACGCGGTGAGGCAAGCCTGATACGTATGAACTATGGCGTACAGCGCGTTCATGGCGGCGGTATGGCTGTCCGGAATATTGCCTGCTTACCCGCATTAGTTGGCGCATGGCGACATGCGGCCGGTGGCGTGCAATTATCTTTATCCGATGCATTTCCGAAAAACG
This sequence comes from Undibacterium sp. 14-3-2, assembly GCF_016595265.1. Classification (NCBI taxonomy): domain Bacteria; kingdom Pseudomonadati; phylum Pseudomonadota; class Betaproteobacteria; order Burkholderiales; family Oxalobacteraceae; genus Undibacterium; species Undibacterium sp. 14-3-2. Next base: position 751,736 of record NZ_JAENGS010000002.1, on the reverse strand, counting down.
TATCATATTTACAGCGGCCAGACCTGTTTCCGCAAGGGCAGCCGCGACGCACGATCAATATGAGTACGATAGGTGACGATTTGTTAAAGCACAGCAGCGCAGAGTTCGGCTCGAAAATTGACGCTATCATTGTTTATAACTCGAACCCCGTCGCGGTCGCACCGCAGTCTTCAAAAGTGGCACAGGGATTCGCCCGCGAAGATTTGTTCACCGTTGTCATTGAGCATTTTCAAACGGATACCGCAGATTATGCCGACATTTTGTTGCCTGCAACGACGCAGCTGGAGCACACCGATGTACACACGACCTACGGTCATCTGTACATGATGGCGAACAATCCAGCGATTGCCCCGTTAGGTGAAGCTAAACCAAACAGCGAAATTTTCCGATTACTGGCGAAGAAAATGGGTTTTGATGATGCGTGTTTTGATGAGTCTGACGATGAGATGGCGAGTCAGGCTTTTCACAAAAATGATGAACGCGCGATCCATTTTGACTGGGCATCGCTGAAGAAGACTGGCTGGCAGAAAGTCAATGTCAAGCCAGCGCCATTTGCCGAGGGTGGTTTTGCGACACCATCCGGCAAGTGTGAGTTTTATAGCGAGAGTATGCGCAAGGATGGTTTCGACCCTTTGCCCACCTATATTCCGCCGTATGAATCCGTCGCGGCGAATCCGCAACTGGGTGCACGTTTTCCTCTGGCTATGATTTCGCCGCCAGCACGCAATTTTCTGAATTCGACGTTTGTGAATGTACAAAGCCTACGCGATACCGAAGGCGTGCCTCATCTGGATATTCATCCTGACGATGCCACTTTCCGGCAGATCAATGACGGAGATCAGGTCAGAATTTTCAATGATCGCGGCAGTTTCGTGGCGGTGGCACGTGTCACGGATAAAGCGCGGCATGGGCTGGTTGTGGGTTTATCTATCTGGTGGAAAAAACTTGCCAGTGACCATAAGAATGCGAATGAAGTCACCAGTCAGCAATTAACGGATATGGGCGGCGGCCCGACTTTTTACGATGTCCTGGTGCAGGTGGAAAAAGCCTGAGGCCGCATAAATCACCACGTTTTACCTGCGCAGTTTGTTCTGCATCAGTAAAATGGCGGGATTTGAGCGCATGTTATTGTGCGTTGCAGCAAGTTAATAGAGGATGCTTTCAGATTAACGCAAAATGCTTGCCTTGCTAACACTTAGCCGATAGCATCCGCTAGGTGATATTGTTACTATTAAAAAGAACGACCATGCTTTAATATTCTGTGCAGTACAGATGATCAACAGAACAACAATCAGAGACAAGGAAATACAGATGGAAACGACGGAAAAATTCTGGCTTAAATCCTACCCGGAAGGCATGCCTGCAGAAATAGACGTGACGCAATATCAGTCACTGGTGCAGTTACTTGAAGAGGCATTTAAGAAATTTTCTGCCCGCAATGCGTACGCTTGCATGGGGAAATATCTGACTTACGGCAAGCTGGATCTGATGTCGCAAAAAGTTGGTGCGTGGTTACAGCAGCAGGGGCTGAAAAAAGGCGCCCGTGTTGCGATCATGATGCCAAACGTTTTGCAGTATCCGGTCGTGATGGCGGCTATTCTGCGTGCCGGTTATGTGGTCGTGAACGTCAATCCGCTGTACACCCCGCGTGAGCTCGAGCATCAGTTAAAAGACTCGGGAGCAGAAGCGATCTTTATCCTTGAGAATTTTGCGACAACGCTGGAACATGTGATTCAGAAAACGCAGGTGAAACACGTTGTGGTCGCCAGTATGGGCGACATGCTCGGCCTTAAAGGTCTGCTGGTGAATTTTGTTGTTCGTAATGTCAAGAAAATGGTGCCAGCTTTTTCTTTGCCGAACGCAAAACGATTCAATCAAGTGTTGTCGGAAGCCGATTCACTGAGCTTAAAAGCAGTCGAGATCCATCGTGATGACGTCGCGTTCCTGCAGTACACCGGTGGCACGACGGGTGTTTCCAAAGGTGCGACACTGCTGCACAGAAATGTGGTTGCGAATGTCTTGCAGAACGACGCCTGGCTGACCCCGAGCATGTCCGGACATAAAGATGATGCGCGCATCATCGTCTGTGCTCTGCCTCTGTATCATATCTTCGCGCTGACGGTCTGCAGTTTGCTGGGCACCCGTATCGGTGCGATGAATCTGCTGATTCCGAATCCACGTGATATTCCCGGCTTCATCAAAGAACTCAAAAACTACAAGGTCAATATTTTCCCTGCAGTGAATACCTTGTATAACGGCTTGTTGAATAATCCTGAATTCGCCAAACTGGATTTCTCCGGTTATGAAATCTGTAGTGGCGGCGGTATGGCAGTGCAGAAAGCTGTGGCCGATAAATGGTTGAAAATCACCGGCTGTGCAATCGCTGAAGGTTATGGTTTGTCTGAAACATCGCCAGTCGCGACTGCCAACTTACCGGATACTAAAGAGTTTTCCGGCACGATCGGTCTGCCGATTCCATCCACAGAAATTGCGATTCTGGATGACGATGGTAATCGTCTGCCGTTGGGACATGCAGGTGAAATCGCGATTCGTGGCCCGCAGGTGATGGCGGGTTACTGGAACATGCCGGAAGAAACCGCAAAAGTGATGACGCCTGATGGCTTCTTCAAAAGCGGTGACGTCGGCATCATGGATTTCCGCGGTTACACCACGATTGTCGATCGTAAGAAAGACATGATTTTGGTGTCTGGCTTCAATGTGTATCCGAATGAAATCGAAGGCGTGGTCGCATTGCATCCAGGCGTGCTTGAATGTGCGTGTATCGGCGTGCCGGATGCGAATTCCGGTGAAGCGGTGAAATTGTTTGTGGTGCGCAAAGATCCTTCATTAACGGTCGATCAGTTAATGGATTATTGCAAAGAGCAATTCACTGCGTACAAGAAACCGAAGTACATAGAATTCCGTCTCGAATTGCCGAAAACGAATGTCGGTAAAATCTTGCGTCGTGAATTACGTGATGAAAAGAAACCGGCTTGATCGTGTGATGGCAGTGGCGCTGACGCGATAATTCATCGGTATTAATTTGCTGAATGAAGGATACTCCCCCCTCTTTTATATAAAAACTGCCTATTGTCGGCATAAAATAAGGGGGGATTTTATATACTGGTGGGAGTATATTTACCGTATCCAGACGGCGTGAAGATGCAAAAAAAGGAAGGCATTGCCTTCCTTTTTTTATTGCCACATCAGGTTCAGATACTCAGTTTCAGATACTGACGAGCCCGGCTTTACCGTCTTCGACCATAAAACTTTTGAGAGTACTGATTCCCGAATCCGCTTTGCTGACATCATCCAATGCGACGAACTGCGTCAGCATTTTGTTGGCGGAGATGTCCAGCAACATGAATCCGCGTTTATCGCTGCGGCCATATTTGATATGCGGATTCTGCGCAACGATCTGATCGGTGCGTTCTTGCGGGCGGGAATTGGAGGTGATCGAGGTGCCGCAAAATTCGGTTGCCAGTACCGGGTTGTCCGGCGAAGATTTTTTCCAGAAATCGCGTTTCAGATTGGCGGCATAAAACGTGTGAACGTCACCGGAAATCACGACAGGATTTGATGGCCGGTGTTTTTCAATATCATCAAACAAACGTTGGCGCGCTGCCGGATAACCATCCCAGCCATCGGTCCAGAATTTTCCTTCACCGTCCACATTCACATTGCTCAGATTGGTTTGCGCCATGAAGGTTTGCTGCGTCAGAATATTCCACTTCGCCTGCGAGCTTGCCAGACCTTGTGCCAGCCATTTTTCCTGTTCCGCACCGAGCAGCGTTAATGCGCTGTCGTTGCGGCTGGTGCACTCAGCCTGCGTGACGACATTGGCACCGCCGCGTCCCGGTTTGGCGCAGATTTGCGGCGAGCGGTATTGACGGTCATCGAGCACGTGAAAACGTGCCAGCCTGCCCCAGTCAAAGCGCTCGTAAATGCGCATGTGGGCAAACTGTGATGGCAGCACAGTCACTTTGTGCAGCCGCACAGGCATATGTTCGTAAAACGCCTGATAGGCAGCAGCGCGGCGCAGAATGAAATTGGCATCCAGACGTTCATCACGCTCGTTGCCGTAGTCATTGCAGACTTCGTGGTCGTCCCAGGTTACCAGCCAGGGTGCCGCATGGTGTGCCGCCTGCAGTTGCGGATCGAATTTGTATTGCGCATAACGGGCGCGATATTCCTCGAGATTGCTGCTTTCAATATCGCGTCGGCGCGGTTTGGCCGGATGCTTCAGGTCGTAAGGACCCCATTCGTAAATGTAATCGCCGAGGAAGGCGACCAGATCGGGATTGGCTTGCGCGATGTGGCGATGTGCCGCATATTCACCGAATTCCCAGTGTTGGCAGGACGCCACGGCCAATTTCAAGGTGCTGAGCGGTGCATCCATCGCCGGTGCGGTCCGTGTGCGGGCGACCGGGCTGATCGCATCGCCATGAATAAATCGATACCAATACCAGCGCCCTGGCAATAAGCCCGTCACATCGACATGCACACTGTGCGCCAGATCCGGCAGCGCGAACACTTCACCTTTGCTGACGATACGCTTAAATCCCTCATCTTCAGCGACTTCCCACAAAACTTTGTAGACCATAGGCGCGAGCGCCTGAGCATTCAAAGGATCAGGCAGTAACCGCGTCCAGATAACAACGCTGTCGTGGCGCGGTGAGCCTGACGCGACGCCCAGCGTGAACGGATAAGCTTTGCTGCGTTCTGCCGCATAACCCGGAAACGCCTGCGACAACGCTGCAAGCGCAGTCAGTTGCAGGCTGCGTTGTAAAAACAGACGACGCGACGGCACTTTATATATCCTTAAGCACCAAACGAAACGGATTCCAGCGGCGGAATCTGGCGTGGTTTTCTGTCTTCACCTGTCGCAACATAAGTTAAGGTTGCCTCGGTCACTTTGACAGTGCTGGCTTGCAGGCGATTACGTTCCGCGTAAACTTCGACTTCTATCGTGATCGAGGTATTGCCTACCTTGACGATCTGCGCGTAAAACGACAATAAATCGCCGACAAACACCGGTTGTTTAAACAGGAAAGAATTCACGGCAATCGTTGCTACCCGGCCGTTGGCGCGGCGGGCAGCCGGAATAGCGCCGGCAATATCGACTTGCGACATGATCCAGCCGCCAAAAACGTCGCCATGCACATTCGCATCCGATGGCATAGGCATGACGCGCAGGGTTGGCATACCTGCCGGAAGAGTGGTTTGGTGATGATCAGTCATCGGGAGTTTCCTTAAAACGTTACAATCAGAGTAAATCCATCTCTCAGATATTTATTCAACGTCGGCCTGGCTGTTCTTTTTAATCTTGCTCAGACCAAAGACGTCAAAATGATAAAAAATGAGATACGGCGTTATATGTGCCTGCACACTGGCAGAGAAAAAGTCATCGGGAATCATGCTCTGAGAAGGGTAAACGATCAGACCGGATGGTGTTGCTCAGAATTCTTTGCGCAAATTGCAGGCATTGCCGACATGATAAACCACTTCAGGAAAAGACTCTTACGATGCGTCGCAGAGAAAATACAGGTAACAGTGCTTCCCACCTACCACCGACTGACCAGCCACGCGGCGATTTCTCGACCATTAAAACTTTGTTGCCCTATCTATGGGCTTACAAATGGCGGGTATTACTGGCGTTGACATTTCTGGTCGGCGCCAAGCTGGCGAATGTCGGCGTTCCCGTGGTACTGAAAAAACTGGTCGATAGCCTGACCGTAACGGCAAGCCATCCGGCGGCGCTGATGGTTTTGCCGGTGAGTCTGCTGATCGGCTATGGCGCCTTGCGCCTATCAACCACTTTGTTCACCGAACTGCGCGAATTCATTTTTGCCAAAGTAACGCAAAGAGCGGTGCGCACGATTGCGTTGCGGGTGTTCCGGCATTTGCATGCATTGTCTTTGCGCTTTCATCTGAATCGCCAGACCGGTGGTGTCACCCGCGACATCGAACGCGGTACCCGTGCCGTCTCGTCGCTGGTGTCGTATGCCTTATTCAGCATCGTGCCGACCTTGCTGGAAATTTCGCTGGTACTGATTTATCTGAGTACGCACTACGACATCTGGTTCAGCGTGATCACTTTCGGCGCACTGGTGACGTATATTATTTTCACGATCACAGTGACAGAATGGCGTACGCATTTCCGCCGCACGATGAACGAGCTGGACTCGAAAGCACATACCAAGGCGATCGATTCTTTGCTGAATTACGAAACGGTGAAGTACTTTGGCAATGAGGAATATGAAGCGCAGCGTTACGATCAGGGATTGAAAAATTTTGAGACGGCAGCAGTCAAATCGCAGAGCAGTTTATCGCTGTTGAACACCGGGCAATCGCTGATTATTGCGAGTGCCATCACGCTGATTTTATGGCGTGCGACGCAGGGCGTAATCGATGGCACGATGAGTCTCGGCGATCTGGTGCTGGTAAATTCATTTATGTTGCAGTTGTATATGCCGCTGAATTTTCTGGGGGTGTTGTACCGTGAAATCAAGCAAAGTCTGGCTGACATTGAAAAACTGTTTTCGCTGCTTGATCAGAATCAGGATATTGCTGATTCCGCTGACGCACAACCGCTGCGGGTCACCACGCAGAATGGCGCAGAGATTCGCTTTGCGCATGTGAATTTCAGTTATGAAAGCAATCGCCAGATTTTGTTTGATGTCGACTTTACGATCCCGGCTGGAACGACGACGGCGGTGGTGGGGCATAGCGGTTCTGGCAAGTCAACGCTGTCGCGGCTGTTGTTCCGTTTTTACGATATTCAGAGTGGCTGCATCAGCATTGCGGGACAAGATTTGCGTGGCGTAACGCAATCATCCGTGCGCGCCGCGATCGGCATCGTGCCACAAGATACGGTGCTGTTTAACGACACGATAGAATACAACATCGCCTATGGCAAACCGGGGGCGACCAAAGATGAAATCATTGCTGTTGCCCGAGCCGCTTATATTCATGAATTTATCGAGACACTGCCCGATGGTTACAACACCATGGTGGGTGAGCGCGGTCTGAAATTATCTGGCGGTGAAAAGCAGCGTGTGGCGATCGCCCGCACTTTATTGAAAAATCCATCGATACTGATTTTCGACGAAGCGACCTCGGCACTGGATTCACGCTCAGAGCAAATGATACAGGCGCAATTAAAAGAAATCGCGCGCAGTCGTACCAGCCTGGTGATCGCGCATCGCTTATCGACCATCGTTGATGCCGGACAGATTCTGGTGATGGACAAAGGCAGGATTATCGAGCGCGGTACGCATCAGGATTTGCTGGCGCAACAGGGCGCCTATGCGCAGATGTGGGAGCGGCAGCAAAGCAGCGGTAATGAGGTCAGTGAAGAGGACGGCAGCACACCATCTGCGCAGTCTCTGTCGGCAGCGGGGGCATAAATGGAAACCAAGTGGTTAGAAGATTTTGTCTCGCTGGCCGAGACCAATAGTTTCAGCCGTTCGGCAGAATTAAGACATGTCACGCAACCGGCTTTTTCACGGCGCATACAATCTCTGGAAGCGTGGCTGGGCAGTGATCTGATCGACCGCACATCTTATCCGACACGTCTTACACACGCCGGTGAAGTGTTTTATGAACAGGCGCTGGCGATGCTGGGACAGATCAATAATGCCCGTGCTTTATTGCGCGGTAAACGCCCGAGCACGCAAACTACGGTCGATTTTGCGGTACCGCACACCTTATCGTTGACTTATGTTCCGCGCTGGCTGACCGGGCTGGAATCTGCGTTTGGCGAAATCAACAGTCGTCTGCTGGCGTTGAATGTGCACGATGCTGTCATGACGCTGGTCGAAGGTGGTTGCGACCTGCTGCTGTGTTATCACCATCCGCGTCAACCCTTGCTGCTGGATGCGAGCCAGTACGACATGATCAGCATGGGTACTGAGGCTTTGCGCGCCTACACCCGGTGCAATAAACAAGGTGTGCCCGAGTTTGAGTTTCCCGGCACCGATAACGCGCCATTACCATTTTTAGCCTATGCAAATAATGCGTATCTGGGACGTATGGTTGATCTGATTCTGAATGATGGCCGTACCCCTTTGCATCTGGAAAAATGCTACGAAACCGATATGGCCGAGGGCTTGAAAATGATGGCGCTGGAAGGGCGTGGCATCGCGTTTTTACCCGAATCCGCCGTAACCCGGGAAGTGAAGCAAAAGTTACTGGCGCGCGCAGACGGCGGCAGCGGGGCATGGGAAGTGAACATGGAGATTCGTTTGTATCGCGAGCGCCCATCGGTACAGCGCCCGGGAAAAATGATCGTGTCACGATTGTGGGAATACCTGGAAGAGTTGCAGAAAAAAGCGGATAAGAAGCAGAAAAAATCAGCCTGATTGATGTCAGTTTTACGGCGCGCCGAATCCCGGTCAAAAAATCTCGCCTGATGGTTATGCGTTTATTGCATAGATTGATGCAAACAAAGCATTGGCTGAATTTTGCCAGAGAAGACTACTATGCATCATCTTTCGGAAGGTGCTGAAAATCGGCATTCCGGAAAAGACAGATAAAATCAGATCAATATATCAGGAGGTCATACCATGTCCAGTCAACACCAGATTCCGTCCTATCTTACCCCGACAGAGACCGGTCCTTGGTCCGTTTACCTTGAGCAAATCGATCGCGTTACCCCTTACCTCGGTCATTTGTCGCGTTGGGTAGAAACGCTGAAACGCCCGAAACGTATCCTGATCGTTGATGTACCTATTGAGCGTGACGATGGCACGATTTCTCATTTTGAAGGCTACCGTGTACAGCACAACACTTCGCGCGGCCCGGGTAAAGGTGGCGTGCGTTTCCACCAGGATGTGACCTTGTCTGAAGTGATGGCCTTGTCGGCCTGGATGACGATCAAGAACTCGGCGGTGAATGTGCCTTACGGTGGCGCCAAAGGCGGTATCCGCGTTGACCCGAAAACTTTATCCCGTGGCGAATTGATGCGGATGACGCGTCGTTATACCTCCGAAATCGGCATCATCATTGGCCCGGATAAAGATATTCCGGCACCAGACGTCAACACGAATGAGCAGACGATGGCTTGGATGATGGATACCTACTCGATGAACGAAGGTCGCACCGCGACTGGCGTTGTGACAGGTAAGCCGATTTCTCTTGGCGGCAGTCTTGGTCGTCGTGAAGCAACCGGACGCGGCGTGTTTGTGGTCGGTAGCGAAGCCGCTGCCAAGCGTGGCCTGAGTGTGCCTGGCGCAAAAATCGCGGTACAGGGTTTCGGTAATGTGGGCGGTATTGCTGCGCGTCTGTTTTCTGAAGCTGGTGCAAAAATCGTTGCGGTTCAGGATCACGGCGGCACGATTTTCCATTCTAACGGTCTGGATGTGAACAAACTTCTGGCACACGTTGCAGAAAAAGGCAGTGTCGCTGGATTCGACGGAGTTGAAGCAGTGCTGCCAAATGAAGAATTCTGGGCGGTGAATTGCGACATCATGATTCCGGCTGCGCTCGAACAGCAGATCACAGCAAAAAATGCGAATCAGATCCGTGCTTCCATCATTCTGGAAGGTGCGAATGGCCCGACAACACCTGAAGCCGATGATATTTTGCGCGACAAAGGCGTGTTGGTTGTACCAGACGTGATCGCCAATGCAGGTGGTGTGACTGTGTCGTATTTTGAATGGGTGCAGGATTTCTCCAGCTATTTCTGGACTGAAGATGAAATTAATCAGCGTCTGACACGCATCATGCGTGAAGCCTTCAGTTCGGTATGGCAGGTGACTGAAGATAAGAAAGTGTCCTTGCGTACAGCCGCCTTCATTATTGGTTGTTCGCGTGTATTGCAGGCACGTGAGGTACGCGGTCTGTATCCATAATCTTCACCCCGGCAAGACGATGCTGCTGATACTGCATCGTTTGCCACCGCCATAAGCTGGCGTTGTTTTTTCTTTCAATACCCATGTTTTTGTATTCTTTATCGGGATGCAGAAACATGGGTATTGTTTTTTTCAACAGCATTTCCGTGATTCTGTTGAAAATAATAAACTTATCCAAATTAAATTCTGCAAACAGATACATATTTAGTTTAAACAGGGAAAGATTTTTCATTACTATCCTGAGCATGATTAAAAGGAGTTTGTATGAAAGCCGTAACCCGCCGGATAAAGTTCTGGACCCTGTGTTGTATCGCCTCGGGCTTTTCTCCCGCAATTATGGCCGACACACTCAGCCACATTAAAGAAACCCAGACGGTGACGATCGCTCACCGTGAGGCATCCTTACCGTTCTCTTATCTCCCGGACTCAAAGTTACCGACAGGGTATGCCGTCGATATCTGCCTCAAATTTGTCGACGCCATCAAGAAAGAACTGAAAGCGCCGAATTTAAAAGTGCATTATTTACTGGTGACACCAAGCAGCCGTATTCCTGCAATTATTGAAGGCAAAGCAGATATGGAATGTGGCTCCACAACGAATAATGCAGAACGTCGTAAGCAAGTCAGTTTCACGATCCCCCATTTCTTTGCATCGACGCGCATGCTGGTGCGTTCTGATGCCGGGATTAAAAACTGGATCGATCTGAAAGATAAAAAAGTCGTGACGACCAAAGGCACGACGACCGTTAAGTTGTTACACGAGAGGGATAAGGCGCGTAGCCTGAATTTGCGTTTGCTGGAAGGGAATGACCATGCGGAATCGTTCAGCATGGTGGAAAAATTCCAGGCCGATGCATTCCCTATGGATGACGTATTACTTTACGGATTCCGCGCCAATAGCAAAGAGCCGGAAAAATTTGCTGTCGTTGGCGACTCTTTATCGACCGAGCCGTATGCCGTCATGTTGCGTAAAGATGATCCTGCTTTCAAAGACTTGCTGGATCGTGAAATGGCACGGATGATGAATGACGGAGAGCTCACAAAGCTCTATGACAAGTGGTTTAAAAAGCCAATTCCGCCTAAAGGTGCTAACCTGAATATGCCTATGGGTGTTTTGTTGCGCGACACTATTCGTTTTCCTAACGATAAAGTGGGCGATTAATTGCTAAAAAGCTTAGACCACCCTACATGCGAGAGCGGATTGTTCACTATTTTTGTGTCGATACGTGTTTCTACTTATTAAAATGTCTGAAAATAAGAAACTGTCATGGAGTGGTTTTGATAAACTTCGTCGTAGCGGGATGATCTTTTTGGTTTAACTTTGGGAGATAGTATGAAATTATTAAAAGTTCTGGCGCTGATGCTCAGTGCAGGTGTGATCGCTGGTTCGGCGCAAGCGCAGGAAACCGGGACACTGAAAAAAATTAAAGATACCGGCACCATTACTCTGGGTGTGCGTGATTCTTCTATCCCATTTTCGTATCTTGACGATAAGCAATCATATCAAGGTTATTCTATTGATTTGTGCATGAAGATCGTCAGCGCGGTACAAAAGCAATTAGGTTTGAGCAGCCTCAATGTCAAACTCAATCCTGTGACTTCAGCGACCCGTATTCCGCTGATGGCGAACGGCACTATCGATCTTGAGTGCGGCTCGACAACGAATAACGTTGAGCGTCAAAAACAGGTGGCATTTGCACCAACGACTTTCGTCACTGCTAACCGTATCCTGGCGAAAAAATCCTCCAACATCAAAACTTTAGCCGATCTGCGAGGCAAAGCCGTTGTCTCGACTTCCGGTACATCTAACCTGAAACAATTGACGACACTGAACGCAGATCAGAATCTGGGCATCAACATTTTGCCGGCAAAAGATCACGCAGAAGCATTCCTGATGGTGGAAACTGGTCGCGCCGTTGCGTTTGTGATGGATGATATTTTGTTGGCCTCTCTGGCAGCGAACTCTAAAAATCCTGCTGAATATGAGATCAGCAAAGAAGCCTTGTCGGTAGAGCCATACGGCATCATGTTGCGCAAGGATGATCCTGCATTCAAGAAAGCGGTTGATACAGCGATCAGCAATGTCCTGACTTCCGGCGATGTGAACCGTATCTACCACAAATGGTTCCTGCAACCAATTCCACCAAAAGGTGTTTCCCTGAACTGGCCTGTGTCTGATCAGTTCAAAGCGGTGATGGCGAAACCAACAGATTCTGGTGAGCCATCTGCGTACGCTGCTGTACCGGAAGCACAAAAAGCAGTATTGAAAAAGAAAAAATAAATTTTAGTGGTTGAGATCGAAGTCATCTTAACGGGGGGTGTTACTCGCCTCCCGTTTTATTTTTGGCTCGTCGGTGAGCTGATCAAGGTGTTCCGGTATTGATGCCGCCCGGTGTCATTGGCCCGGCTAAAACCAGAGATCACCACGGACGAAAATAAGTTTGGATAACAAGATGACGGGTGTTTGCTTTAGGGGAGTGAGATGAATTACAACTGGAACTGGAATATTTTTTGGGAGGCTGCGCCTGACGGCGGCGGCACCTATTTTGATTCTTTAATTTCCGGCGTGTTGTGGACCTTAGCCACGGCAGGTCTGGCCTGGATTATCGCCCTGGTATTGGGTGCGATCATCGGTACGATACGTACCGCACCCAATAAATGGGCGGTGAAATTGGCGAATGCTTACGTCGAACTATTCCGTAACATTCCGCTGCTGGTGCAAATGTTCCTCTGGTATTTTGTGATGCCGGAAATGGTGCCGACTGAATGGGGCAACTGGCTTAAATCTTTACCGAATGCGCCATTTATTACCGCTGTGCTGAGCCTGGGTTTCTTTACTTCTGCACGTGTCGCGGTGCAGGTTTCAACCGGTATCAATGCTTTGCCACGCGGTCAGCGTATGGCGGGTACGGCATTAGGCCTGACTTTGCCGCAGACGTATCGTTATGTCTTGTTGCCGATGGCGTTCCGCATCATTATTCCTTCACTCACTAATGAGATGGCCGCGATCATTAAAAACAGCTCGGTCGCTTTGACCATAGGTCTGATGGAACTGACGGCCAGTGCACGCTCTATGCAAGAATTTTCATTTCAGGTATTTGAGGCATTTACTGCCGCAACGCTGATTTATCTGGTGGTATCGGTGATTGCGCTGGTGCTGGCGAATGTTCTGGAAAAAATGCTCGCAGTTCCCGGTTTCATCACTTCCGGTTCCGCTAAGTCAGGAGGACATTAATCATGTTTTCTAATTTCGATTTTGATGTCATCCAACGTTCGTGGGTTTATCTTTTCACGACCGGCATGACATTTACGCTCAAGCTGACCTTGATGGCAATGATCGGTGGTACGGTGCTCGGCACCATGCTGGCGATGATGCGCCTGTCGAGCAATAAGCTGATTTCACTGGTGGCCACGACTTACGTCAACATCATGCGTTCGATTCCGCTGGTGATGGTGATTTTCTGGTTTTACTTTCTGGTGCCTTACATCGCCGCCTGGATGACAGGCGCAACCGAGCCGGTGCAGGTTGGCGCTTTTTCGTCGTGCCTGATTACCTTCGTGATGTTTGAAGCGGCGTATTACTGCGAAATTATGCGCTCCGGTATTCAGTCGATTCCGCGCGGGCAGATCTGGGCGGGATATGCACTGGGCATGAACTACTGGCAAACCATGGGCCATATCGTATTGCCGCAGGCTTTCCGCAACATGATCCCGGTATTACTGACGCAAACGATCGTGCTGTTTCAGGACGTTTCGCTGGTCTATGTGTTATCGATTACGGACTTTGTCGGTGCGGCATCGAAAGTAGCGCAGCGCGATGGTCGTCTGGTGGAAATGTATTCATTTGTCGCTGTTGTGTATTTCATCATGTGTTTTGGCTTGTCCAGTCTGGTGAAAAAACTGCAGCAGAAAGTAGCGATTATTCGCTGAGAAATGCCGGAAAATGACGCGCTGCCAGGTTCTGTCGCCAGCGCATTTTCCGCCACTTCTCTCGTTGAGATATTGGAGATAAAAATGATCAAATTAAATAACGTCAGCAAATGGTATGGTCAGTTTCAGGTATTGACCGATTGCACAACCCAGGTTGCCAAAGGCGAGGTTGTGGTGGTTTGCGGCCCGTCTGGCTCAGGTAAGTCGACACTGATTAAAACCGTCAATGGTCTGGAGCCGTTTCAGAAAGGCGAGATTACTGTGGATGGCGTTTCTGTCGGCGATCCGAAAACAGATTTGTCCAAACTGCGCGCCCGCATCGGTATGGTGTTTCAGAATTTTGAGTTGTTTCCGCATCTGTCGATACGCCAGAATCTGACGCTCGGACAGATGAAAGTACTGGGACGCACAGAAGACGAAGCCACTGAACGCGGTTTGAAATATCTGGATCGCGTCGGACTGATTGCGCAGAAAGATAAATTCCCCGGCCAGCTGTCCGGCGGTCAGCAGCAACGTGTGGCGATTGCGCGCGCCTTGTCGATGGACCCGATTGCGATGTTATTCGATGAACCGACATCGGCGCTTGATCCTGAAATGATTAATGAAGTGCTCGACGTCATGGTCGGTCTTGCGCAAGACGGCATGACGATGATGGTCGTGACACATGAAATGGGTTTTGCAAAAAAAGTCGCGAACCGTATCGTGTTCATGGATAAAGGCGTGATTGTGGAAGATTGCGTGAAAGATGAATTCTTCACCAATGCGCGTTCTGACCGCGCACGTGATTTCCTCGCGAAGATCATCACGCACTGATCACATCGTCAGCGCAGTGCAGTGTTGTGCTGCGCTGATCGCGATCTGAATAAAAAACGCACTCCCTCAAAGGAGTACGTTTTTCATATACTCCCCCATATTTTTATAAAAATTGCCTTGATGTCGGCATAAACAATGGGCGTTTAAAGATACTGGGGGGAGTATATTTTTGTGCTTTCTGCGCAACGCGCAGAAAGGTAGAATGGCGGCTAAACAGAATTTGCTACTGAAAGCCACCATGACCACTTCCCCTCTTCAAACGCCACCCCAGACGCTGACGATCACCCGCCCCGATGACTGGCACTTGCATCTGCGCGATGGCGACGCCTTAGCCAGTGTCTTGCCGCACACAGCAGCACAATTTGCGCGCGCAATCGTGATGCCGAATCTGAAACCACCGGTGACAACGACGGAGCAGGCCGCCGCCTATCGTCAGCGCATCCTCGCCGCGTTGCCAGCCGGAATGCAGTTTGAGCCGCTGATGACCTTGTACCTGACGGACAATACGCCGCCGGATGAAATCCGCCGCGCCAAAGACAGCGGCTTTGTACATGCAGTCAAACTGTATCCTGCCGGTGCCACCACGAATTCTGATGCCGGTGTAACTGACCTGAAAAAATGCTACAAGACGCTGGAAGTCATGCAGGAAGTTGGCTTGCCGTTCCTGGTGCATGGCGAAGTGACGGATGCTGCGATTGATCTGTTTGACCGCGAAGCCGTCTTCATCGAGCGTGTGATGCAGCCCTTGCGCAAGGACATGCCGGAACTGCGCGTGGTGTTTGAGCACATCACCACCAGCGAAGCGGCGGCGTATGTGGCCGAGGCTGCCGGCTTGGTCGCAGCGACGATTACCGCGCATCATCTGCTGTATAACCGCAATGAGATTTTCAAAGGCGGTATCCGTCCACATTACTATTGTCTGCCTGTATTGAAACGCGAAACGCACCGCCAGGCGCTGCTGAAAGCGG
Source organism: Undibacterium sp. 14-3-2 (assembly GCF_016595265.1). Classification (NCBI taxonomy): domain Bacteria; kingdom Pseudomonadati; phylum Pseudomonadota; class Betaproteobacteria; order Burkholderiales; family Oxalobacteraceae; genus Undibacterium; species Undibacterium sp. 14-3-2. The sequence continues at coordinate 736,172 of NZ_JAENGS010000002.1, read as the reverse complement.
CGACATCCGGCAGCCCCCGTTTCTTCCTCGGTACCGATTCTGCGCCGCATCCGAAAGGGCTGAAAGAACACGCCTGCGGCTGCGCCGGTTGCTATACTGCCTTGCATGCGATGGAGTTGTATGCCGAAGCGTTTGATCAGGCTGGCGCTTTAGATAAGCTGGAAGCTTTTGCCAGCTTCAATGGCCCGGATTTTTACCGCCTGCCACGTAACAGCGGCACGATCACACTCAAGCGCGAAGACTGGACTTTACCGGCAGAATTACCATTTGCCGGCACCACCATCGTGCCATTAAATAGCGGCGAGACGATACATTGGAAAATGCTGGCGGATTAAGTCGGATGTCGTCACGGTTTTTTGATCAAATAGACTGGTCGCAAGCCTGGTTTGAAACGGTACGTCCGGCGGCAATGCAGTTAGTCGCCGCGCCTGAGTGGCGTCTTGCGCTGAACCGTATGGCGCAGGAAATGCGTTTGCAGAATCACCGTTCGCTGCCGACACAATTCATTCCGCAGGAAGATTTACCGGAAGGCGTGGCTTACGAAGCGCATATCAGCGCGAGTGGAAATGTGCCTACCCGCGAAAATCTGCACGATTTTTTTAATGCGCTGGTATGGCTGACTTTTCCCCGGATTAAGCGTCAGCTCAATGCCTTGCAAGCCGCGCAGATTGCTGAACTCGGCATAGGAAAATCACGTGGTCCGGCGCGCGATGCGGCAACGATTTTTGATGAAAATGCCGCTTTGCTGGTGGTGGAAAATTCCGCTGATGGTGATGCGCTGGTTGCCGCTTTGCGCCAGCATCAATGGACTGCGGCATTTATCGACCACAGAGCTCAGTTTGGCGCGCAAGCCGAAGTGCTGAGTTTTGGTCATGCCCTGATGGAAAAACTGGTGCAACCGTATAAGGCGATTACGGCGCACAGCTGGCTGGTGCGGGTCGATGCGGATTATTTTTCTCTGAGTACGCCAGAGCGTTATGCACTGATTGATCAACTGGTCACGGCACAACTGCAAGAGCAGCCCTTAACGACGGCGGGTTACACACCTTTGCCGGTGCTGGGTATACCCGGCTGGTGGGGTGCACAGGATTTAAACTTTTATCAGGACACACAGGTATTTCGCCCCGTGCGGCAAAACAAAGCGGAACAGGCTGCATAAGCTGTGTCAGCTGTATCAACCACATAACTCACATAAGCCGCATTGTTTTGCCCTGCAGGATCAACGCGACAGAGCGTTGATCGCCGGAGATGAAATCGACGCCTCAGTAACCCACATTGATGAGCTGCTGCTTCTGTTTTTGCTGCAGCAGTGTGCTCATCTCGCCAGATGACGCGATTTGCTGCGACCTCACTGACACAGGCCGTATATGCGTCTGCGTTTTCTGATTGCCGAGCTTAAACACGCTGACCATTTGCGCCAGATTTTGCGCCTGATCCTGCAACGAGACTGAGGCGGTGGCAGCTTCTTCAACGAGCGCTGAATTTTGCTGCGTGGTATCGTCCATCTGTGTGATCGCCTGATTGACCTGCGCGATGCCCAGACTTTGTTCCTGGCTGGCGCTGGTGATGTCTTGCATAATCGCAGCCACTTGCCCGACGCTGTTGACAATATCGCGCATGGTTACGCCTGCCTGTTCGACCAGCTTACTACCCGTCTGCACCTGATCCAGCGAGTCTCCGATCAGAACTTTGATTTCCTTTGCGGCTGCCGCGCTGCGCTGTGCCAGATTGCGCACTTCGGTCGCCACCACGGCAAAGCCGCGCCCCTGTTCACCGGCACGCGCGGCCTCTACCGCCGCATTCAATGCAAGGATGTTGGTTTGAAATGCGATGCCATCAATTACGCCGATAATTTCGGTAATTTTTGAAGCTGAACCGTTAATGCCATGCATGGTGCTGACCACTTCGGTGACGACTGCGCCACCTTTTGCCGCGACTTCTGATGCTGAAGCTGCGAGCTGATTCGCCTGCCGCGCATTGTCTGCATTTTGGCGTACTGTGGCGTTTAATTCTTCCATTGAGGCCGCAGTCTCCTCCAGCGCGCTGGCTTCTGCTTCGGTGCGCGCAGATAAATCCATGTTACCGGCGGCGATCTGGTTTGACGCCGAGGCGATCGTTTCGGTGCCGGCTCTGACCTGACTGACGATATCCGCCAGACTGTCGCGCATGTGTTTCATCGCATACAGTAAGCTGCTGTGATCGCTTGATTCAATCTTGATTTCGGTGGCCAGATCACCGGCAGCGATGTGGCGCGCAATATCTGCCGCATAAGAAGGCTCACCGCCCAGCTCACGCGTGATACTGCGGGACAGCAGCCAGGCGCAGATCATGCCGCAGATAAATGCTGCCAGCGACAGCGCCAGAATCGTACTTTTTGCGCTCTGATAATTATCCTGAACCGCGTTGGCAAGATGATTCAGATATCCGCGCTGCGCTTCCAGTAATTGCTGTACCAACTCCTGATATTTCTTGGCTGCAGGCATAAACACCTGCTCGATAATCTGGTTTGCTTCTTCTGCTTGCCCGCTATTTTTGGCACGCAGAATATCTTCGCGTGCAGCAGTATAAATTTTTCTCTGTTCTGTAATGTCGCTGAATAAGCGCTTTTCCTCATCAGTCGTTAATAAGGGCTCGATCTTGTCGCGCATTTCAGTCGCACCCTTCATGGTGACCGCCGCATCCTCTGCGAAGAACGCAGTTAACGAGGGATCGCTGCTGCGCGCAATGGCGGCTGTGCGCCGGACACCAACCTGAATGTAACGATACCAATCAGAAATCATGCGCTCTTTTGCTAATGGCAGCTCCATCATCAGTTTAGTTTCTGAGGCGGTTAATGCCAGTCGCCATTGTGCAAATCCGGTTGCGATAAATGCGAGCAACAGAATCATAAAAAAGCAAAGACCAAGCCGTGTGCTGATTTTTAAGTTATTGAGATTCATAGTAATAGACGTGCAGATACAGCCATCGTGAAAACAAATGGAGAGAATTAAAAAAAATCAGAGTGTTGTCCGGGCGAAGAAAAAATATCCCGCAAAAAGCTACGGCAACGGGTAACGTTAAACAATACTGCTTGTGTTTGCATAACGCGAATTGTCATATCCGGCCGTCGCAGATATGAACAGCATTCAACAGGGTGACGTGGGTAAAGACCGCTTATGACGGATAAACTGTCTTATCCCACGTACTGTTGAATGCCAGCTCCGGCTAGTGAAAACTATCCAGAGACACAGGCATCCCGATCAGGATGCTGTTTGCAACAAATGGAATAACTGATCTTTCAGGCTGATACGGACTTTCTTCAGATTTTCCAAGGCTTCATCGGCCAGATGTTCCACATCATTTTCTGCACGATTGACAGCTTTGTCCGCTTCGTCGTATTCAGTGAATAATTTTGCAAAGTGTGCATTCTGCAATTTCATTGTGTGAATTTTGTCTTTAAATTCAGGAAATTCCACTGCTAAAGGATGATGTTCTACTTGCATATGTGCTCCAGTTAAAATTTGTAAATGTCAGTCTGACCTTATGGTATTCGGTTCCTCTTTTTTATAGCGTGATATAGATCAATTGATTCAAAGTATTTCAGCTGAGCCAAAGGTAAGTCAAAGGTGAATTATTGCAGTGCCGCCGTACTCAGCTCAGACGCAAAGCCGGCTGGCTGCTAAGTGTAGCAGCACGGTGTGTTGCTGGCAGGGTGAAAATGCTGACTGCCTGTGTCAGTGCCATCGCCTGTTCCTCCATACTTTCGGCGGCGGCAGCGGCTTGTTCCACCAGTGCCGCATTTTGCTGCGTCATTTCATCCATCTGGGTAATGGCAAGATTAATCTGTTCTATGCCGGAACTTTGTTCCATGCTGGCCGCCGTGATCTCGCTCATGATGTCCGCCACATGCTGCACGCTTTTGACAATCTCATCCATGGTTTTGCCGGCGTTATCGACCAGTGCGCCACCCTGATCCACCTTGCTGACGGAATCGTCGATCAGCAGCTTGATTTCTTTGGCTGCCGTAGCACTGCGCTGTGCCAGGTTCCGGACTTCGGAGGCGACGACGGCAAAGCCGCGTCCCTGTTCGCCAGCGCGTGCCGCTTCTACTGCGGCGTTCAGCGCCAGAATGTTGGTCTGGAAGGCGATGCTGTCAATCACGCTGATGATGTCGACAATCTTTTTGGAACTGTCTTTAATCGATCCCATCGTTGCCACGACTTCCTGCACCACGGTGCCGCCTTTTACCGCGACTTGTGTGGCCGACACTACCAACTGATTCGCCTGGCGCGCATTATCCGCATTTTGCCTGACGGTGCTGGTCAGTTCTTCCATGGAACTGGCGGTTTCTTCCAGTGACCCGGCCTGCGATTCTGTGCGGCTAGACAGATCCGCATTGCCATGAGCAATTTCCTGCGAGGCGACGGTAATCGTTTCGGTTCCCTGCTTGATCTGGCTCACTGTTGCCAGCAGGTTGTTTTGCATTTGCAGCAGCGAACGCAGCAAATCACTCAGTTCATCGTGCCCTTCAGCTTTTATGCTTGTGCTGAGATCACTGTTGGCAATACGGTCGGCAAATGCGGCAGCATTCGTGATCGGTCCGATAATGCTGCGCGCAATCATCCATGCCGCAACGCCACCGAGTGCCAGGGTTAGCAAGCCGATGATCAGCATGCTGGCCAGCGATTTTCTGTAATTACTGTTGGAGCCATCGTAGGCGACTTGCATGGCTTCATGCTGTTGCTTTGCCAGTTCAGATAATTCGTTCATCCATTTTTCATGCGGCACGACGAATTCCGTTTGCAGCAAAGCAGAGGCATCGAAGTAATTTCCTTCTGCAACAAAATCACGGATTTTTTTTGAGATCGATAAGATTGCTGTTTTCTGATCCAGAGCCTGCTTCAGCGTTTTTTGACCAGCCGCATCGTCAATCAGCTTTTTCGCCAGCGTTTCAGATGTGTCATATATTTCCAGTGTGCTGGCCAGTCGTTTTGATTCCTGCGCTGCTTCGGCGAGGTCACGCGGAGAGCTCATTTTTCTGAGTACCAGCGCTAAGGCGCGGCCTTGTTCGCGCATTTCGGTGGCGGCATTCAGACTCGCGACTTTGGTCTGAAAGATGTAGTCGGTTGAGCCTTGTAACTGACTCAGTTTATACAGACCGAGAATCAGCAAGACCGTTGCAAACAGCAGCACGATACCAAAGCCCAGCATCAGGCGGGTGCGAATCTTGAGTTCGGTCAGGTAGCTCATGGTCAGTTTCTTTTCTTTAAAATAGTATCTGCCAGAATCGCGGCTACAGATTCTGAAGACCGTACCGCGCGATGGTGCTTCATCTTAGTGCAAAAATTTACCTGTGGAATTATTTTCTCAAAAAAACCACTGTTGATCGCCGTGATTTTTTGCAACAACGTGCGTACCAATTCTGTGTAAGTAAAGTTGGATTTTTTTTTCGTGGTGTGTATGCATATGTTTAATCTGCAATGCTGTTTGTCGCATGCTTGAAATCGTACACATCACCACATTTATTTTTTTGCAAAATAAAAAAAGGAAGCGCATGGCTTCCTTTTTTAATATCAAAATATGTGACCAGCTGGCTTATTGTTCCCGCAGCCAGACCTGTGTGCGGCCAAGAAATGGCGTACCGATGTAACCGCGGACATTGAGTTTTTTATTGTTATCAGCGAGCGTCAGTTTGCTGCTGTATAACTTACCATTGCCCGGATCAAGAATTTTTCCGCCATTGTATTCGTCACCGTCTTTTTTCAGACCAAACAAAATAGTCATGCCGATAATCGGCTGATCTTTATTTGTGCCTTCGCATTTGTCGCATTTAGGATTTTTATCTGCATCGGCTTCGAGAAACAATTTTTCGATTTTTCCTTGCAGTTCACCACCGGTTTCAGTGATGCGGATCAGCGCTTTCGGTTTTCCGGTTTTATCGTCGATATTTTTCCAGAGACCGACAGCGGCTTCTTCTGCATGTGCGAAAGAGGAAAACAAGAGGGAAAGAAATGTAGCCAGAAGTGCAGTTTTTTTCATAGTCTCACCAAATAAGTTTATTTTTTTTTGCGGTTTTCATCTGTAGTTACGTACATGAAAACCGCTTTCCTGAGCGCTGATTGTACGTGGCGAAACTTGGGCCACGCACAATATTTTTAGAGCAACTACTTTAATTTAACTCACTGCCTTACTGACTAAGCACGCTGTTTCAAGCTGCTGGCAATTTACCGAATTGCTCGCGCAGTTTGACCAGTGTGGCAGAGAAATTCGCCATTCTTTCTTTCTCTTGTGCGACCACCGCAGCTGGCGCACGCGCGACAAAACTTTCATTGCCGAGCTTGGCTTCTGCTTTGCCGATTTCTGTTTCAAGACGCGTGATTTCTTTACTCAGACGCTCGCGTTCGGCAGCAACGTCGATCTCGACTTTCAGCATCAGTTTTGATTCGCCAACGATAGAGACTGGCGCCGGTGATTCAGGCAAGGCGTCCAGCACCTGCACTTCAGACAGCTTGGCTAACGCCTGCAGATAGGGTGCAAATGATTGCAGACGCGCCTTCTCTTCTGCATTCGCTGCCTGCAACAACAGAGGCACGCGTAGTGCTGGCGACAATTGCATTTCACCGCGCAGATTGCGGCAAGCGTCAGTCATGGCTTTCAGCGCATGCATCCAGGCTTCGGCTGTCTCATTGATATTCTCTGCCACGGCAAGTGGATATGGCTGCACCATGATGGAGTCGCCTGCTGGATTCAAGGTCTTGCCAGCCAGTGGTGCAACGGTTTGCCATAGTGCTTCGGTAACGAAAGGAATCACAGGGTGCGCCAGACGCAGCGTGGCTTCCAATACGCGCAGCAACGTGCGGCGGGTGGCGCGTTGTTGTGCTTCCGTGCCTTGCTGTACCTGTACTTTGGAGACTTCCAAGTACCAGTCACAGTATTCATCCCAGACGAATTTGTAAATGGCAGAAGCGATATTATCGAAGCGGTAGTCGGCAAAACCTTTTTCGACTTCTGCTTCAGCGCGTTGTAGCGTCGAGATGATCCATTTGTCGGCTTGCGAATAATCGAGATCGGCATCGGTCACGTCTGCGCCGAAACCGCAATCTTTACCTTCCGTATTCATCAGTACGAAGCGAGTTGCATTCCACAGCTTGTTGCAGAAATTGCGATAGCCTTCGCAGCGCCCCAGATCGAAGTTGATATTGCGACCGAGTGAAGCGTAGCTCGCCATCGTGAAGCGCAATGCATCTGTGCCGTACGCCGGAATGCCATCGGCAAATTCTTTGCGGGTTGCTTTTTCAATTGCCGTTGCCTGTTTAGGATTCATCAGGCCAACCGTGCGTTTGGCGACCAGATCATCGACTTTGATGCCATCGATCAGATCAATCGGATCGAGTGTGTTGCCTTTCGATTTGGACATTTTCTGACCGCTGGAATCGCGCACCAGACCATGCACGTACACGGTGTTGAACGGTACCTTGCCAGTGAAGTGCGTGGTCATCATGACCATGCGTGCCACCCAGAAGAAAATAATATCGAAGCCAGTCACTAACACCGACGAAGGCAGGAAGTGTTTGATGTCCGGTGTTTCTTCCGGCCAGCCCATCGTTGAGAACGGTACCAGTGCAGAAGAGAACCAGGTATCGAGCACATCGTCATCGCGCTTCAGTGCACCGGCATAGCCAGCGGCGGCGGCTTTTGCTGTTGCCTCTGCTTCATTGCGGGCGACGAAAATTTCACCATTGTCGCCATACCATGCCGGAATCTGATGACCCCACCACAATTGACGCGAGATACACCAGTCCTGAATGTTATTGAGCCATTGGTTGTAGGTATTGGTCCAGTTTTCGGGCACGAATTTGATTTCGCCGGAAGCGACTTTTTCGAGCGCGACTTCAGCGATCGATTTGCCAGGGAAATGCGTACCCTCGGGCGCAGGTTTGCTCATCGCCATGAACCACTGATCGGTCAGCATCGGTTCAATCACCACATTCGTACGGTCACCACGTGGCACCATCAGTTTGTGTGGCTTAACGGATTCGAGTAAGCCTTGTGCATCCAGATCAGCCACGATTTGTTTGCGGGCCACAAATCTATCCATGCCCTGATACACCGCCGGCGCGTTTTCATTGATCTTTGCATCCAGTGTCAGGATGCTGATTTTGTCGAGATTGTGACGTTGACCAACGGCGTAATCGTTGAAGTCATGCGCTGGCGTGATCTTCACACAACCAGTACCGAATTCTTTATCGACATAACTGTCGGCAATCACTGGAATTTCACGGTCGGTCAGCGGCAGTTTTAACATCTTGCCGACCAGATGGAGATAGCGCTCGTCGGTAGGATCAACCGCCACGGCAACGTCACCTAACAAGGTTTCAGGGCGTGTCGTCGCCACTGTCAGATGACCGGAACCATCCGCAAACGGATAGCGGATATGCCACATCGAGCCATCTTCTTCTTCCGACACCACTTCCAGATCCGAGACTGCAGTGCCGAGCACCGGGTCCCAGTTCACCAGGCGTTTGCCGCGATAGATCAGACCTTGCTCGACCAGACGCACGAATACTTCGGTGACCGATTTCGAGCGTTCCGCATCCATCGTGAAATATTCACGATCCCAATCGGCGGACGCGCCCATGCGACGCATCTGGCCGGTGATCGTGGAGCCGGATTTTTCTTTCCATTCCCAGACTTTTTCGAGGAATTTTTCACGGCCAAGATCATGGCGTGAAATTTTTTGCGCATCGAGCTGACGCTCCACGACGATTTGTGTCGCGATACCGGCGTGATCGGTGCCGGGTATCCAAGCAGTGTTGTAACCGCGCATACGATAGTAACGCGTCAGACCATCCATGATGGTCTGGTTAAATGCGTGCCCCATATGCAGCGTGCCGGTCACGTTCGGCGGCGGCAACTGGATAGAAAATGAGGGTTTGCCATCGTCCATGCTGGCCGCGAAATAACCGCGATTCTCCCACTCGGAGCGCCATTGTTGTTCGATTTCTGCGGGTTCGAAAGACTTCGCTAATTCCATGATTGTCAGTTAGTAGTGTGCTAAACCATTGATTATAAATGACAGAAGGCGAGCTGACTCCCTAATCGCTTGTCTTTTGATGGGAGGCGTACGTATATTCGCCTCAGTAGCGTCATTACACTTTGTTTTTTTATTTTCAACTTCCTTCGTCACCCGGTCTGAATGGGACATCTGTACAGTAGCCGGGGAAGAGGGCGCAACTGAAACCGCATTGCTTTGCTTATTTTTTTTGCAGAACAGCAGTTTTTTATCGCAAAAAATATTTCTCGTTGATATAGTGGGGTGATATTAAATTTTTCATCGACGCTTCCTTTATTAATTACAAATTAATGGCAAAACTTAAGACATCAACAACTGCGCGCATATGTCTTTACGCCTTGTTTTGTCTGGCGATTTGTTCAGGTCTTGTGCGAGCAGATGAAAAATCCGACACGGAGCAACTCGTCAGCATACGTAAACTTGCGGACAGTGATAACAACGAAGCATTGAAACGCCTCGAATTGTTCCTTGAGAAGCAAACGTCAGGCACTAGTGCAAAAGTTAGATTGGCAACACTGAATACTCTGGTGACTTTGTACTTTGACGCTGGTCGTCAAAATTCGGCGAAAACGACACTCGTTGAATTTAAAGCTTTGGCTGATAAAACACGTGACCTTGATGCTCAGGCGATTACGAAGATTTTGGACACCGGACAGTTGTTAGATGCGGGTCGGCCTGATGATGCGCTAAAGGAGTTGCAGAAAATTGGCACCAGTTTACATCCGCATGCAAATCCTGACGTGCGGATGCGCTTACAAACATCCTTCGCGCGTACCTATTTTGCGATTGGTAATTTTTCCGGTGCACTCGAACATGCTCTTGATGCTTTGCGACAGACAGATCAGCTCCCCGATCGCAGAGTTGAGAATCGTATGATGCAGTTATACGAAATAGCCCGCCTGTACGCAGAGATGAAGGATCCGGAGAAAGCCTTGTCGACAGTTAACGATGCGCTTCTCTTATATCCGCTGGCGAATTCCCCCAAAGTATTATCCTTACTCACTCTGTGCCAAGGGGTCGCATATACTTTTCTGAAGCGACAAGCTGAAGCGATAGATGCTTATCAGCGATCTCTGAAACTGGCTGGTGAGGTGCATATGCCTCTGGTTCAGGTAAGAAACCTGGTAAATATCAGCGACCATTATTTGATTTTAAATGAGTATGCAGAAGCTGAAGCTTACGCCAGACAAGCACTTGAGAAAGCGGAGTTGTTGCAAGATAAAAAATCGATGGGTATTGCTAAAGCTAATCTGGGCTTTGCTCTGGCGGGACAGGGAAAAATCTCACAAGGTGTTGTTCTGATCAATGCCGTCATTAACGCTTTGATTGATTCTGACCAGCAGACTGATGCGGAAGCAGTGATTGGTGAACTTGCCAACATGTATGAAAATGCTGGAATGTACAAAGAGGCTTTGCTTGCACTCAGACAGCAGCAAAGCTTCAGTAATGAATTATTCCGTTCGGATCGTTCGAAAACAGTCGCAGTTTTACAAGAACAGTTTAATGCAGAGCAGAGACAAAAACAGATAGAACTACTCGCCAAAGATAACGCGTTAAAAGATGCGGATATTCGCAATCATCGTTTGCAGCAAATCGTGACCTTACTGGGTGCGGTACTGACGGTGATGGCAGGTATTTTCATCTACTGGTTATACAGACGCGTGAAGCGTATCAATTTGCAACTGCAGGAGGCAAATTCTCAACTGGAATTTCATGCAGTACGAGATCCTTTAACGGGTTTGCATAATCGCCGCTCATTTTTAGACATGATGAAAGTGCGGTCCGGTCAGGGCACCGAGCGTCGTGATGTGAATCCAGAAAATCCCGATACGATAATTTTGCTCGATATTGACCATTTCAAACAAATCAATGACGGGCTTGGACATGCCGCAGGCGACGCTGTCCTGATGGAAGTCGCCCATCGCTTGCGAAGCGTTGTAAGAGATACCGATATGGTGTTGCGATGGGGCGGCGAAGAGTTTCTCGTTTTTGCCCCGAAATCGACGGCCGAACAAATTGCAGCACTGGTAACGCGTGTCTTACATGTTGTCGGTGCCGAGCCTATTCAAGCTGGTCATCAGCAGATACAGACGACGATGACTGCCGGTTTTATTTCATTACCATTTTCCGGTATTCCTGAAGAACAATTCGGTTGGGAAAAAGTGCTGCAGATCGCGGATATGGCCTTGTATCTCGGGAAGGCAAACGGGCGCAACCGGGCATACGGTATTTCATCACTATTGGCGCCCGCTGCGACGGCATTACCTGTTATTGAAACCGATCTCGCGGCGGCAGTTGCGGCCGGGATGGTTGAGTTGATTGAGGTGATGGGACCAGCGAAACTGGAGATGGCTCACTGTTAACAATCTGGCGCTATCAAACGTTATCAAACGATCGCAAAGGTGTCGGTGACCGGTATCCGTCGATACACGAAAGTACGTAATTTTTTTCTTCTGCACATAATTGCAGATATAATTCGGCCGCACTAACGGCGTTTCTATTTGAAATCTTAGGAACGTCATCAGTGGAAAAAAATGCTAGGGGTCCTGTCCGCACTTGTGCGATGACGGGTGAGAAATACCCTCGAACCTGATCTGGATAATGCCAGCGAAGGGAAGCTGCTAAAGACTGCCAACGTCGTTACCGCGACAACTGCGCACCTCTTTACAAACTCCTTTGCTGGCTCCATGCCTATATGCAAAGCGCAAAGGAGCCAAAATGAATGCCAACCCACAATTTCTGTCCGCCACCGCGACAGTTGATGAAGCCGCGATACAGCCGCTGCCGAATTCCCGCAAAATCTATGTACATGGCAGTCGCCCCGATATCCGCGTGCCTATGCGCGAAATCAGCCAGTCGGATACGCCCGCCATGTTCGGTTCCGAAAAAAACCCGCCGATTTATGTCTACGACACTTCCGGCCCTTACACCGACCCTGACGTCAAAATTGATATCCGCTCAGGCTTAGCTTCTGTGCGTGGCAACTGGATTGCAGAAAGAAACGATACCGAAGAACTGCCCGGCCCAACTTCCGAATATGGCATAGCGCGGCTGAATGATCCCAAACTGGCTGAACTGCGCTTCAACCTGAAACGCAAACCACGTCGCGCGCTGGCAGGAAAAAATGTGACGCAGATGCACTATGCGCGGCAAGGCATCATCACACCAGAAATGGAATACATCGCGATTCGCGAAAACCTGCAACGCAAAGCATATCTGGAGCAATTAAAAGCGTCCGGCCCTATGGGCAATAAGCTGGCTGAATTGATGGGACGCCAGCATCCGGGGCAGTCTTTCGGCGCATCGATTCCGAACGAAATTACGCCGGAATTCGTGCGCTCAGAAGTTGCACGCGGCCGCGCGATTATTCCGGCGAACATCAATCACCCTGAAGTCGAACCGATGATCATCGGTCGCAATTTTCTGGTGAAAATTAACGCGAATATCGGCAACTCTGCAGTGACTTCATCGATTGGTGAAGAAGTCGAAAAAATGACCTGGGCGATACGCTGGGGCGGCGACAATGTGATGGATCTCTCGACCGGAAAACACATCCATGAAACCCGCGAATGGATCATCCGCAATTCACCCGTTCCTATCGGTACCGTGCCGATTTATCAGGCTTTAGAAAAAGTGAATGGCAAGGCCGAAGATCTGACCTGGGAAATCTTTCGCGACACGTTGATTGAGCAAGCAGAGCAGGGTGTCGATTACTTCACGATCCACGCCGGTGTGCGTTTGCAATATGTGCCGCTGACGGCGAAGCGCATGACAGGCATCGTTTCGCGTGGCGGTTCCATCATGGCGAAATGGTGCCTCGCGCATCATAAAGAAAGCTTCCTGTACGAGCATTTTGAAGACATCTGCGAGATCATGAAAGCCTACGATGTGTCATTCAGTCTGGGTGACGGCTTGCGTCCGGGTTCGATTTACGACGCCAACGATGAAGCGCAACTCGGTGAATTGAAAACGCTGGGCGAATTGACGCAGATAGCATGGAAGCACGATGTACAGGTGATGATAGAAGGCCCGGGTCATGTGCCCATGCACCTGATCAAAGAAAACATGGATCTGCAACTCGAGCAGTGCCACGAAGCGCCGTTCTACACACTGGGGCCTTTGACGACCGACATCGCACCTGGTTACGACCACATCACGTCCGGCATTGGTGCGGCGCAAATCGGCTGGTATGGTACAGCCATGCTGTGTTACGTGACACCGAAAGAACATCTGGGTTTGCCGAATAAAGTCGACGTCAAAGACGGCATCATCACGTACAAAATCGCTGCGCATGCGGCTGATCTGGCGAAAGGTCATCCGGGTGCACAAATCCGCGATAACGCCTTGTCGAAAGCACGTTTTGAATTCCGCTGGGAAGATCAGTTCAACATCGGTCTTGACCCTGACAAAGCGCGCGAATTTCACGATGAAACTCTACCGAAAGATTCTGCCAAAGTCGCGCATTTCTGCTCGATGTGCGGGCCGCATTTCTGTTCGATGAAAATCACGCAGGAAGTGCGTGATTACGCAGCGAATCAGGGTATCAGCGAAATCGATGCGCTGAAAAAAGGCATGGAAGTGAAGGCGGTGGAATTCATTAAATCCGGCGCTGAAATTTATAAAAAACAGTAAGCGGTGACGATGATGGAAATTCAGTTAAATGGCGCGCCGCATCAGATCAGGTCTGCACAACTGCTGGCTGATTTAATTGCCGATCTGAGTCTGATGGACAAAGCGATTGCGGTGGCGGTGAACCGCAAGATTATTCCGCGCTCGTGTTGGGCAGAGCACGCATTGCAGGCGAATGACAAAGTCGATGTGGTGCGCGCCATTGGTGGCGGCTGATGGCTGAAAAATAACCCAGACAGTTCGCACCAGTTGACAGGAAAAACACAAAAGGATTTGAAGATGCAAACAGAAATAAATAAAGAAATCGACGCAGACAGCGGCCTGACGATTGCCGGTAAAACTTACCGTTCACGCTTGTTGGTTGGCAGCGGAAAATATAAAGATCTGGAGCAAACACGTCTGGCGACGGAAGCTGCGGGAGCGGAAATTATTACGGTTGCAATTCGTCGCGTGAACATCGGGCAAGACCCGAATGCGCCTAGCTTGCTGGATGCGGTGCCGCCATCCAAATACACAATCTTGCCGAATTCAGCCGGATGCTATAACGCAGCAGATGCGGTCTACACCTTGCAGCTCGGGCGCGAATTACTGGGCGGCCATAAGCTGTGCAAACTCGAAGTGTTGGGCGATGAAAAGACCTTGTTCCCGAATATGCCGGAAACTCTGAAAGCCGCGAAAACACTGGTGCAGGATGGCTTTGATGTGATGGTGTATTGCAGCGATGATCCGATACAGGCGCGTATGCTGGAAGACCTCGGCTGCGTTGCGGTGATGCCGCTGGCGTCACTCATCGGTTCCGGCATGGGCATACTGAATCCATGGAATCTGTCACTGATTATCGAACAGGCCAAAGTGCCAGTGCTGGTCGATGCCGGTGTTGGTACCGCGTCCGATGCAGCAATTGCGATGGAGCTGGGTTGCGATGGCGTGTTGATGAATACCGCGATTGCCGGTGCTAAAGACCCAGTCCGCATGGCGCGGGCAATGGGGTTGGCGGTTGCAGCGGGGCGCGAGGCGTTTCTGGCAGGACGTATGCCGCGCAAATTTGCAGCATCACCATCCTCACCGATGGCAGGGCGCATCGTCTGATGGCAGCGACGATCCCGCAGCGCCCATGTGTGCTGGTGTTTGCCGGACACGATCCCAGCGGTGGCGCGGGCATACAGGCGGATATCGAAGCGATCGCCGCGCAGGGCGCGCATGCCTTGCCGGTCATTACTGCATTAACCGTGCAAGACAATGATCATGTCTACGCGCTGGAGGCGGTGCCGCACACGCTGATAATTCAGCAAGCACAGTGCTTACTCGACAAAATAACGGTGACTGCGATAAAAGTCGGTATCGCTGGTAATGCAGAAAATGCACGTGCTATTGCTGCACTGATACAGCAGTTGCGGATAAAAAATCCGCGTCTGCCGGTGGTGGTCGATACCGTGCTGGGCAGCGGTCACGGTGATCGTTTATCGGCGGATGATGCGGTCGCTGCGATACAGCCTTTGCTGAAAGTCGCGACGTTGCTGACGCCGAATCTGCCGGAGTTGCAAAGGCTGGTGCCGCACGCTGCCCAACCTTCATCGCAGGTCACAATACTGATGCAAATGACGGCAGCCGATGTCCTGCTGAAAGGCGGGCATGCAGCGGGGGCGCTGGTCAGCAATTGCTGGTATGCACATACCGGGGATGAGCAGCGTTGGCAATGGCCACGCTTACCGGGAGAATTTCACGGCAGCGGTTGCACGCTGGCGTCTGCGATTGCCGCTCAGCTGGCGCTGGGGCATTCCATGCAACACGCTTTGCATCAGGCGCAAATCTACACACAACAAAGTCTGCAGCGTGCTTACGCAATCGCAGACGGGCAATTTATTCCGGGGAGATAAATTCAAATGACAAAGATACATACATTGCGTGGTTTATATATCGTGACCCCGGACTGGGACGATACAGCGCAGTTACTCGCTGTCACTGAACAGGTCTTGCTGGGCGGCGCGGCGCTTGTTCAGTATCGACACAAAACGGCAGACATGGAATTGCGGCGGCAACAGGCATCGGCTTTGCTGGCTTTGTGCCGACGCTTTGGAAAACCTTTTATCGTCAACGATCATCTGGATTTGTGTATGGAAATCGATGCCGATGGTTTGCATGTCGGCGGTACCGATATTTCCGTGGCTGAAGCGAGGGCGCAGATCGGTGCCGATAAAATTCTGGGAGCCTCGTGTTATGGCGATATACAACTGGCGCGCAGCGCGGTTGCAAGCGGTGCCAGTTACATTGCGTTTGGCGGATTTTATCCGTCACGGATCAAACAATATGCGGTCACTACGCCCGCAGATATTGTGAGCGACGCGGGCAAAGAATTCGATCTGCCGCGGGTGGTGATTGGCGGTATGACACTGCAAAACTGTCAGCCGCTGATTGCCAACGGGGCGGAAATGGTGGCGGTCATCAGCAGCGTGTATATGGCAGAAAATCCGCGTCAGGCCGCTGCCGATTTCTGTGGCTTGTTTTGAGCTAATTTTGGACATAAATATACTCCCGGGAGTATATTTTGAAGCCCTTTGTTTATGCCGAGATTAGCCTGGTTTTATCATTTTTCAGGGGGAGTATGCAGAATTTCCGATATTGTTAAGGTATTTTCTGCAAATTTTTTGCTGTAGTGTGGGGCGCTGGTAACGCGCAATCCTATGCGTTTTCCGGGCATGCTATTACACGCCGGTCTGCCGGATATTCTGCAGATCGACGCGGCAGCGCAGGGTCTGTCCCGTATAATCGGGGTATGCAAAATTTACTTCACAATCTCAATCCTGAACAGCTTGCCGCTGTGACTTTGCCGGCGCAGTCGGCGCTGATTTTAGCGGGTGCCGGTTCCGGCAAAACCCGCGTGCTGACGACCCGCATTGCGTGGCTGATACAAACCGGCCAGGTTTCCCCGCAGGGCGTGCTGGCGGTGACCTTTACCAACAAGGCCGCCAAGGAATTGCTGACGCGGCTGTCGGCGATGTTGCCGATCAATACCCGTGGCATGTGGATAGGTACTTTTCATGGTCTGTGCAATCGCCTGTTGCGCGCACATCACCGCGATGCCGGTTTGCCGCAGACGTTTCAGATTCTCGATTCCGGCGATCAGTTATCGTTCATCAAGCGCTTGCTGAAAGCGAATAATATCGACGACGAAAAATTTCCGCCTAAGACCCTGATGTATTTCATCAACAGCGCCAAAGATCAGGGTTTGCGCGCCGCGCAGGTCGATGCCTACGATGATTTCAATCGCAAACTGGTGGGGCTGTACGATCTGTATGACGCCCAGTGCCAGCGTGAAGGTGTAGTCGATTTTGCCGAGCTGTTATTACGCACGTATGAACTACTCAGCCGCAATCAGCCTTTGCGCGAACACTATCAGGCTCGCTTCAAACATATACTGGTCGATGAGTTTCAGGATACCAATGATCTGCAGTACAAATGGCTGAAGCTTATGGCTGGCGCTGGCAGCAGCCGTGGTGCTGCGGTGTTTGCGGTCGGCGATGATGACCAGAGTATTTACGCTTTCCGCGGTGCGAATGTTGGCAATATGTCGGCATTTGAACGTGAGTTTGAAGTGCAGAATCTGATCAAGCTGGAACAGAATTACCGCTCGCATGGCCACATTCTGGACAGCGCCAATATTCTGATTGCGAATAACAGCAAGCGTCTCGGCAAAAATCTGCGTACCGATGCCGGGCATGGCGAACCTGTACGCGTGATGGAAGCCAGCAGCGATATACAAGAGGCGAACTGGATCATAGAAGAAGCAAAAAATCTGATCCGCGAAGGTTTGCCGCGTAGTGAAATAGCGATTCTGTACCGCTCGAATGCCCAGTCGCGCGTGATAGAACATGCCTTGTTCAGCGCGAATATTCCGTATCGTGTGTATGGCGGCCAGCGCTTTTTTGAGCGCGCCGAAATCAAGCATGCGATTGCGTATCTGCAGTTGATGGATAACCTGCACAATGATTCCGCCTTTTTGCGGGTGGTGAATTTCCCTACCCGTGGCATCGGTGCACGTTCTCTGGAGCAGTTGCAGGATGCCGCGAAACAGCATGCCTGTTCACTGTATGCGGCGGTGCCGTATGTCGGCGGCAAAGCCGGCTCATCGCTGGCAGCGTTCATCAAACTGATCGAAGGTGCGCGCTTTGAAACGCAGTATCTGCCTTTGCCTGAGATGGTGCAGATCGTGATCGAACTCAGCACTTTGAAGACGCATTATCAGACAGAAAAAGAAGGCGCTGACCGCATAGAAAACTTGGATCAGCTGGTGAATGCCGCGAGTCTGTTTGTGGCGGAAGAAGGTTTTGGCAAAGATGCCCCGGCGCTGACCGGCCCCGCATCTGCCAATACCGTTTTGCTGGATAACGGCGACGGCAATGTCATCATCGATGCGGATGCGGCCTTACCCACGGTGATGTCGCCATTGTCAGCCTTTTTGTCGCATGCTTCATTGGAAGCGGGTGATAATCAGGCGCAAGCCGGGCAGGATGCGATGCAGTTGATGACTGTGCACTCTGCCAAAGGGCTGGAATTTGATGCCGTATTTATCACCGGTCTGGAAGAAGGCTTGTTCCCGCACGAGAACAGTGCTCAGGAAGAAAGTGGCGTCGAAGAAGAGCGGCGTCTGATGTATGTGGCGATTACCCGCGCGCGTCAACGCTTGTATCTGAGCTTCTCGCAAACCCGCATGCTGCATGGACAGACGCGTTACAACATGCGCTCGCGCTTTCTGGAAGAGTTGCCGGAAGAATCCTTGAAATGGCTGTCGCCAAAAATTCAGCCGCAATGGTTTGGTAATAAAAAATCGGCATGGGATGATGCTCCTGCTGCAGGCGCGAATCGCATTGCGCAGAATTTTAATCAGGTCGCGGATGCGAATGCATGGCGTATCGGGCAGGGTGTCGCGCATCCTAAGTTTGGTGAAGGGGTGATCGTAAATATCGAAGGCAGTGGCACAAATGCACGTGCACATATCAATTTCGGTAAGTTCGGTATGAAGCTGCTGGATCTGAGTATCGCCAAACTGGAAAAAATCTAATTGTTCATCGAATCAACCTCGCTGGGATTTTGACGGTCAGCGCAGTTTATTTCGCGACATGTGGATGTCGGAGTTGATTGTGTTCGCTGCTGTGGCGTGTTGATCTACTTAAATTAATGGAAAAGGACGCAGAATGACGACCGATATGTTGATTCAGTATGTAGCGGCGGCGATCTTCGGCATCGCTGTGCTGCATACTTTTTCCACCAAATTTTTTATCTCTCTGGCGCACAAAAGTCAGCATCATGCGGGTCTCTGGCATTTGCTGGGGGAAGTCGAGGTCGTCTTCGGCTTCTGGGCCTTTGTGCTGGTTGCCGTGATGGCTTTGCTGTTGAATCAGAAAGACGCGATTCATTATCTTGAGGCGCAGAATTTTACTGAGCCTTTGTTCGTTTTTGCGATTCTGGTGGTGGCCGGTACCCGGCCGGTACTTTGGGCAGTGCAGGCTTTCGTCTCTCGTATCGCGCGCGCGCTGCCGTTAAACACACAACTGGCTTCTTATTTCCTGTGCCTGTCTCTGGTGCCCTTGCTTGGTTCATTTATTACTGAACCGGCAGCGATGACATTGGCAGCGCTGATGTTACGCGACCGTTTTTATTCGCAAGCGATTTCTGAGCGTATGAAATACATGACGCTGGGCGTTTTATTCGTCAATATCTCTATTGGTGGCGTACTCACTTCGTTTGCGGCGCCGCCGGTGTTGATGGTCGCAGAGAAATGGGGTTGGAACAGCGTATTCATGATGCAGATGTTCGGCTGGAAGGCCGCTTGTGCCGTCGTATTAAATGCCTTGTTGTTGAGCCTGTTCTTCCGTAAAGAACTGACGGCACTGAAAGCGCCGGAGCCGACGACAGCGGATGCGCCTGTGCCTTTTTCTGTCGTGGCAATTCATTTTATTTTTCTCGCGGCCACGGTCTGGTTTGCACATTATCCGGTCGTATTTCTGGGACTGTTTTTATTTTTCCTCGGATTCACAGAAGCTTACAAACAGTATCAGGATAGGCTGATGTTGAGAGAAGGCTTGCTGGTCGCATTTTTTCTGGCTGGCCTAGTGGTTCTTGGCGGCAAACAGGCGTGGTGGCTGCAACCGTTGCTGGCAGGCATGGATAACGCTGTCTTGTTTTTCGGCGCGGTCGTATTAACGGCAGTGACGGACAATGCCGCGCTGACTTATCTGGGGTCGCTGGTCGTTGGTTTGCCGGATGCGGCCAAATATGCGCTGGTATCTGGCGCTGTCACGGGTGGTGGTTTGACGGTGATTGCGAATGCGCCGAATCCTGCTGGGTTCGCGATTTTAAAAGACTCGTTTAACGAAAAAGCGATCAGCCCGCTGGGTCTGATCGCCGCTGCAGCATTACCGACTGGTATCGCCGCTTTGTTTTTACATTTTGTGTAAGCCTCAGGCGCTGCTGGCTGGATAGCTGCAAATGCTCTGCTGCAACAGCGCTTGAGTCTACCTTCAAAATGCGCCGTTGCAGTAGGGCGTTGGTATCTGCTGTCAGATATAGTAAGCCGTTGATGTCATCACTTTGGCCATCAGTTTCATCACCATTTTGATTGGCTGGGGCGTTTCACTTGCCCCTAAGGCTTGTGCTGCGGCACCGTGTGCAACCTCGTCAACGCGCATCTGTTCGACAATCGCACGCGACCTGTTGTCATGTGCAGGCAGCGACTTCAGGTGTCCGGCCAGATGGGCTTCAACCTGCCGCTCGGTTTCAACGACAAATCCCAGACTTGCTGCATCGCCACATTTTGCCGCGATGACGCCGCAAGTGTAGGCGCCTGCATACCAGAGTGGATTCATGAAACTGGTATGGGAGTTCAGTTCTTTCAGGCGGCTTGCCGTCCATGCCAGATGATCTTCTTCTTCGATGCAGGAATGTTGCAACTGGCGGGTCACTTCTGCTGTATGTGAAAACGCACTTTGAGCGTCATACAGCGCCTGCGCACAGATTTCCCCGACATGATTGACCCGCATCAGACCGGCGCTGTGTTTTTTTTCCTGCTCACTCAGCGCGTCTTCAGTAGTGACGGTCGCGGCGGGATAAGGGCGCGAGCTTTTCGCCTGAGCCGAAACGGTGCGCAGCGCGCGATCAAAGCTGAGGACGATACGATCTATATTTGGCAGAGACATGGTTTCGATGCGGTAAAAGGTAAGGCGCTATTGTAAAACAACAGACCCGGGGGCTGGCTTTAAGCTGGCGCAAGGCATGCGCAGATAACAGGTGCCTCACGGGTACCTAAAAGTGACTATCGGCGTGCTGAATGCGACTGTTGTCGCCGCGCCACATTTAATTTGCTTAAACACGGTCGTTCGCAAATTCTCTTTGCCCAAATCCAAGTAGTTTGGTTCAATCGTTCCTAGATTGTTTATCAATCAGTTTGGAAGAACTTGCAACACAATCAAAAAAGCGGCCTAACTAAGAGCTGCAGACATCAAGTCAAATCACACTATAAAATCTGGAGACAATTTCAATGAAAAAATCACTCATCGCTTTTGCTGTACTGGGCGCGTTCGCATCTGCGGCATCTGCGCAATCTAATGTGACCGTCTACGGTATCGTCGATGCCGCTGTTATGTACACCAATAATCAAGCGGGTGGCACCAATAAAGCCGTTATGGAAGCTGGTCAGCTGTTGACATCTCGCTGGGGTATTAAAGGCAGCGAAGATCTGGGCGGCGGTCTGAAAGCTAACTTTAATCTGGAGGGCACTCTGGCGAACGATACAGGCGCAGCAGGTGCCGGTTTTGGCGGCAGCAACCTGACGCAAAATTTCAGCCAGGCCGGTAACAATACTTCCCTGTTTGACCGCCTTTCCTGGGTTGGTCTGTCTGGCGATTTCGGTGCTGTTACGATGGGTCGTAACAATATTCTGGGTGTGGATTCCGTTGGTCTGGCTGATCCTATGAGTCTGGCACATGCAGGTACAAATCCTAACGTAGCGTTGGTGGGCTTGAACTCTGGTGCATTCTTCGGCGGTTTCGGTACAAATCAGGGCGGTACAGCTCTGCGTCAAAATAACTCGGTTAAGTATGTTTCCCCTTTCATTTCTGGCTTCGCTGGCGCGGCGATGTACGGTTTCGGTGAAAAAGCAGGCGAAATTTCTTCCAGTTCTTATGCTGGTCTGGCAGGTATCTTCACAGATGGCACGAATGGCGCCGCATTATCTTTCGCGAAATTGAAAGATCCTACAGGAAATGTTTCTCTGAGCGGTTGGGCTGGTGGCGTTAAATACAAAGTTGTGCCATCAACTACTTTGCGCTTTACCTATGGCCACAATACAATTGAAGGCAATCTGGGTGCTCCGGTTGCAGTGACATCGCCAAACAATAATCGCAAGATTACCGTTATTGGTCTGGGTGTTGACTATGCGGTTTCTGATCAGTTGACTCTGACTGGCGCTTACTACAATACAAAACGCTCGGGCGATTTCGATGGTAAGGCTGATCAGTACATCGGTCTGGCTAAGTATGCATTCAGCAAACGCACTACTGCTTACGCATCGCTGACTTATGCTAAAGCTGGTTCTTCAGCTTTGAAAGACACTACATTGGCGCTCGGTATCATCGGTACTGATGGCGTTCAGAGTAGTGCGACTCGCGCAGCATTTGGTATCTTGCACGCATTCTGATATGTAGTTTCATCAGTTAGCGCAATTAAAAAGCCAGCGAATCGCTGGCTTTTTTTCTTTGAACAACGAAATTTATTAATGACGTTGTGTTGACGTCCTTGTGATTTTTAATGTTTTTTCGTTATTTTAATTTTAAAAAACTCATATTCAGATACTCGAATTTTCTCTTTCACTATGTTCTTATCGTCCAGAGTAATATAGATTTCCGGTTAAGGTCTGTTGTGGAATTGAGACATCAATTTCGCTTATTTACCCTCGAACGTCGATTTAACTTGGCTGTTCTTCTTCAAATTTGGTCAAATACGATTGTTGATATTAGCAGTTCATATATTTTGACGTTTCATTTTTAGTATCACTTGCCAGCAAGTTGAAATGAATGATCGAAACTCAACGTAATTGTCTTAAACCCTTTGGAGAAATAAAAATGAAAAAATCACTTATCGCATTGTCAGTATTGGCAGCAGTTGCAGGTACGGCTCAGGCGCAGTCTTCTGTTACCGTTTACGGCGTATTGGATATGGCTATTCAAAACGAAAATAATGGTGGTAAAGCTGGTTCTAAAACAGCATTAGATGCTGGTGAACAAGCGGGTTCTCGTCTGGGCTTT
Organism: Undibacterium sp. 14-3-2; assembly: GCF_016595265.1. Classification (NCBI taxonomy): domain Bacteria; kingdom Pseudomonadati; phylum Pseudomonadota; class Betaproteobacteria; order Burkholderiales; family Oxalobacteraceae; genus Undibacterium; species Undibacterium sp. 14-3-2. The sequence goes on along the minus strand of NZ_JAENGS010000002.1, from coordinate 713,192 downwards.
AAAGGCACTGAAGATTTGGGCGGCGGCTTGAAAGCAATTTTTGCTCTTGAAATGGGTATTTTGGCTGATACCGGTGCATCTCAAGGCGGCTTGTCATTTGGTCGTCAGGCTTGGGTTGGTCTGGAAGGAGATTTTGGTACAGTAAAAATGGGTCGCCAGTACACACCTCAATTTTATTTCTTTGACGCAGTCGATCCATTTGATCTTGGATTTACATCTGGATCAGCTGGTGCATCGACATCTACTGGCGGTGTGTTTGGCTTTTTGTCGAACAGTGCATGGCGCGTGAATAACAGTGTCAGCTATCAATCCAAAGATATTTCCGGCTTCAGTGCCCGCGCTTTATATGGTTTTGGCGAAGTTGCTGGCAATAACTCTGCGAATCGTTCTGTTGGTATTAGTGGACAATATGCAGCAGGCCCAGTTTATGTTGGCGCTGTGTACTACAAGCAAAATGATGTTGCTGGTAATGGCGTAAAATCTGTATTGGTTGGTGGTACTTATGATTTCGGTGTTGCGAAAGCAGCTGTTGGCTACTCGAAAGATACATCGGATACAAACGTTGTTGATCAAAAAGGTTATATGATCGGCGTTACCGTACCAGTTACGACAGCGGACACTTTCTTGGCGACAGCAGCACGATCTAAGAATAATTTATTCTCTACAGCGAACACAAGTACACAACTGGCAATCGGCTTTACCCATGCATTGTCCAAACGTACTAATTTGTACACATCATTTTCTCGTAACACAAATGATGCAAACGTAAATCAAGCTGGTTTGGCTGCAGACAAAGGTTTGACAGATCGTCTGTTTAACGTTGGTATTCTCCATTCGTTTTAATATTTAATAGACGAAAGTTTATTTAAATAAAAAAAAGCACCTTCGGGTGCTTTTTTGCGTATGAATTTTCATCGGTCAGGAGAGTCTGAGATCAGTCGCGTTTGCTCGATTTTTATTCGCTGAATGTTGTTTTGGAGACGTTCCGTCTCTAGTGATGATTGAGCTCCTGGGGAATGAGTGAACTCTCATAACATCGAGTAAACGGTTCGGTTTGCTAACGGTTTTACTTCTGCGGTCTCTTTATTTATTATTCGCTCTCCGGTGGTGCGAGATTAAAATGTTCGTAAGCCAGTGATGTGGCAATTCTTCCACGAGGAGTACGTTGCAGGTAACCCTGTTGTATCAGATAGGGTTCCAGTACATCTTCAATGGTGTCACGCTCTTCACCGATTGCCGCCGCAACATTGTCGAGTCCGACGGGGCCTCCACCGAATTTAAACAGGATGGCTTCCAGGAGTTTTCTATCCATCAGATCGAAGCCAACGGTATCTACGTCCAGCATCTTCAGGGCGGAGTCGGCAATATCTTTGGTGATTTCCCCATTGCCTTTCACCTCGGCATAGTCGCGCACTCGTCGCAGTAAGCGATTGGCGATACGCGGTGTGCCACGCGCGCGATTAGCGATTTCTCTCGCGCCAGCTTCGTGTATCGGTGCATTCAGGAGGGAGGCCGAACGTGTGACGATACGCGTCAGTTGTTCCGGCGTATAAAATTCCAGGCGGGCGACGATACCAAAGCGATCACGCAAAGGATTCGTCAGCATGCCCGCCCGCGTTGTTGCACCGACCAGGGTGAACGGCTGCAGATCCAGTTTAACCGAGCGTGCAGCGGGGCCTTCGCCGATCATGATGTCGATCTGATAGTCTTCCAATGCAGGATATAAAATCTCTTCAACGACGGGAGACAAACGGTGAATTTCATCGATAAACAGCACATCGTTTGCTTCCAGATTCGTCAGTAGTGCGGCCAGATCACCTGCACGCTCCAGAACCGGCCCCGAAGTCTGACGCAGGTTTACTCCCATTTCACGGGCAATAATGTGTGCCAGCGTGGTTTTACCTAAGCCCGGAGGGCCGAACAGCAGGGTGTGATCGAGTGCTTCTCCGCGCTGGCGCGCAGCCGTGATGAAAATTTCCAGCTGATCACGGATTTTTTCCTGCCCAACATATTCGTCGAGTTGTTTAGGCCGTAATGCGCGTTCAATCGCTTCTTCATTGACGGACACCGGTGTTGCCGCAATGATGCGCTGTTCGCTGAAATTGATCGAAAGATTATCTGTCTGTATGCTCATGATGTAATTTTTCAGCCTTTAGACAGTGATTTCAGGGCGAGTTTGATGCCTTCCGATACGCCTGCATCTTTTGGTACGGATTTCATCGCCAGCATTGCTTCTTTATCGGAATAACCCAGAGCTAACAAGGCATTCAGAATGTCGGCGCTATGATCACCTGCTGCAGCCGCCATACTGGACGTAAATAAATCGGCACCGAGTTTGCCCTTGAGTTCCAGTAACAGGCGCTCGGCGGTTTTTTTGCCTATTCCCGGAATGCGGGTTAAGCGGCCGACTTCCTGCATCGTAATTGCTTGTGACAGATCTGCCACAGACATTCCTGAGAGAATAGACAATGCTGTACGTGCACCGACGCCGCTGATTTTAACCAGTTGCCGGAAGGTCGCGCGTTCTTCTGCTGAGCCAAAACCAAACAACACATGCGCATCTTCGCGTATGGCCAGATGCGTCAGCAAAACCACTTTTTCACCTAATGGCGGCAGGTTATAAAACGTGCTCATCGGCACATCGACTTCGTAGCCCACACCCTGACAATCGATCAGTAATTGAGGGGGATTTTTCTCTAGCAGAGTGCCTGCGATGCGACCTATCATGAGACTGCTTTCATACTGTATGAATAAGCAGTGATAGTAAACGATTCTCTCCGGCTTGACGAGAGTGTGTCAGCGAAATTCCATCACTCAAGGCTGCTGTTGCTTTCCTGAGTTGTGATGGAGGATAAAAATAGATGCGGGAAGAGATATCATCGTGTTGATAAGGGTTTTCAGGTAAAAATGCCCGCTAAGGCGCATCAATATTGAGACATAGCAAGTGGCGAATGAGTGCCAGAGATGGAATGTTATTTGACAGGATTAGCATTTACCCTATCAGTCTGCCGGCTTTCACACGCAAGCCTTTTTTGGCCAGTTCGGGCGCAATGGCACTCAAGGTTGCCAGGGCTTCACCGCTATGGGCGTGGCAAATCGCAACCCCGAGCGCATCAGCGGCATCCGCACTTGGTGTGCCGGATAGCATTAACAGACGTTGCACCATATCCTGCACCTGCTCCTTGCTGGCACGTCCCTGGCCGACAACCCCTTGCTTGACCTGCAGCGCTGTGTATTCCGCGACCATCAGATCGGCGGCGACTAATGCGCAGATGGCTGCGCCACGCGCCTGTCCCAGCAGCAAGGTGGATTGGGGATTGACGTTGACGAAGACTTTTTCTATCGCCGCACAATCAGGTTGATAAGTGCGGACAATTTCAGAAACGCCAGAAAGGATAGTTTTCAGCCGCTCAGGTAAAGAACCTTCGACCGTTTTGATGGTGCCAGATGCCACGTAAGTGAGCTTCTGTCCCTGCTTATGAATAACCCCGAATCCAGTTGTCCGCAATCCGGGGTCGATACCTAAAATCTTCATGTGTGCCTTGCCCCGCAAAAGAGCAAGGCGAATGATTAATGACGGAAATGACGTGTGCCAGTATAGACCATCACCACACCGCGTTCATCTGCGGCATCAATGACTTCCTGATCGCGCATAGAGCCACCCGGATGAATCACACAAGTCGCACCTGCATCGACCACTACATCCAGACCGTCACGGAACGGGAAGAATGCGTCGGATGCAACTGCGGAACCTGCTAGCGACAGCCCGGCATTTTGTGCTTTGATTGAAGCGATACGGGCAGAATCAATACGGCTCATCTGACCTGCACCAACACCCAGCGTCATACCGTTGCCACAGAATACGATCGCGTTCGATTTAACGTACTTCGCGACACGCCATGCAAACATCATGTCGGCCATTTGTTGTGGTGTCGGTTGAAGTTTGGAAACAACGCGCAATTCTTCCTGCAAAACGTTTTTCGCGTCCGGTGCCTGTACCAGCAAGCCACCGCCGACACGTTTGACATCGTATTGATTAACTTCATTGCCCAAAGCAATTTCCAGCAAACGTACGTTTTGTTTGGCAGAAAAAATCGCTTTTGCTTCCGCTGTGAACGATGGTGCGATCAGCACTTCAACGAATTGTTTAGCGACGATTTCTGCTGCTTTGCCATCGAGTTCACGGTTGAATGCGATGATGCCACCGAAGGCTGATGTCGGATCGGTTTGTAATGCTTTGCTGTATGCCTCAAATGGTGTCGGGGCTACCGCCACACCGCAAGGATTCGCATGCTTAACGATGACACAAGCGGATTCTTTGAACGACTTAACGCATTCCCACGCAGCATCAGAGTCAGCGATGTTGTTGTACGACAGTTCTTTGCCTTGCAATTGTTTGTAGTTGGCGAGTGCACCGTCAACTGCTTTCAAATCACGATAGAAAGCTGCCGACTGATGCGGGTTTTCGCCATAACGCATTTCCTGCACTTTGTCGAAATGCAGATTCAGTGTCTGTGGATAAGCGCTGCGTGTCGTGTGTGCTTTATCTTCACCGAGGCTGGTCAGATAGTTAGTGATAGCACCGTCATATTGTGCGGTATGCGCAAAGACTTTTTTTGCCAGCGTGAACTTGGTGTCATAACTGACGACGTTTTTATTCGCCTTCATTTCTGCGAGCACAACGGCGTAATCGCTGGGATCAACAATCACGGTCACGTCTTTGTGATTTTTTGCTGATGAGCGCAGCATCGTCGGGCCACCGATATCGATGTTCTCAATCGCATCTTCAAGTGAGCATTCTGCTTTGGCGACCGTTTGCTGGAAAGGGTAGAGATTCACAACGACCATATCTATCGTCGGAATGCCATGCTGTTCAAGCGCTGCAACATGCTCAGGAAAATCGCGGCGCGCCAGAATACCACCGTGTACTTTCGGGTGCAGTGTTTTCACACGTCCGTCGAGCATTTCAGGAAAGCCCGTGTAGTCCGCTACTTCTGTTACAGCTAAACCATTATCGGCCAATAATTTAGCGGTGCCGCCAGTGGAGAGCAACTTGACACCGAGTGCAGACAATTCACGTGCAAATTCGAGCACACCGGTCTTGTCGGAGACGGAGATAAGAGCTTGTTTGATCATGATGAAGATAAGTGAGTAAGGAAATCGGTGTCAGGCGCTGGCGGCAAATAATTACAGCAAACCGTGCTGCTGCAATTTCTTGCGCAAGGTATTGCGGTTAATGCCGAGCATGTCTGCTGCTTGTGACTGGTTGCTGGAGGCGCGTATCATCACCATTTCCAGCATAGGTTTTTCTACTGCTAATACAACCATGTCGTAAATATTGGAGGCGGGTTGTTCGCCGAGATCGCGGAAATATTTTTCCAGATTTTTATGGACGGCGTCCTGAATGCTATCTTTGCTCATGCTGTTTTTGTCACTGTTCGGTTATGCCGGTCGGCGCTTTCATTTCAATGCTGAAGGCGCTGATGTTATGCGGTCGGATTACAAATATCGGTTTGTTTTACGCCGCCATTTTTTCTTCAAAGGGGCGGTATTGTAACCGTTCCCCCGCCATGCGATCAAAAAAATGACTGACGGCATCAAGTTGTTCATCGCAAGAGGTCAGCAAATTCATTTGCTGCCGGAATTCCTCGCCGTTGACGAGATCCTGCACGTACCAGCCTATGTGTTTGCGCGCAGTCCTGACGCCAAGATATTCACCGTAAAACTCATAATGTGCTTTCAGGTGGTTATCCATCAGGTGCCTGACTTCGCTGATCAGTGGCGGTGGTAAGTGTTCGCCTGTTGCCAGGAAATGTTCGATTTCGCGAAAGATCCATGGCCGCCCTTGTGCTGCACGCCCTATCATGATCGCATCTGCACCGGTAACTTCTAACACGTACTTTGCTTTTTCCGGCGTGGTGATATCGCCATTGGCAACCACTGGAATAGTCACCGCCGCTTTGACGGCGGCAATGGTGTCGTATTCGGCATCGCCTTTGTAGCCGTCAGCACGGGTACGGCCATGCAAGGTCAGCATTTGTATGCCAGCAGATTCCGCCATACGTGCAATCGTCAGCGCGTTTTTGTTTGCTCTGTCCCAGCCAGTACGGAATTTTAGCGTGACCGGCACATCGACGGCACCGACCACGGCATCGAGAATTTTGCCAACCAGCGATTCGTGTTGTAGCAACGCCGAGCCACACCAGGCATTGCATACTTTCTTGACCGGGCAACCCATGTTGATGTCGATGATCTGCGCGCCCTTATCCACATTATGTTTTGCGCAATCCGCAAGCATTTGTGGGTCAGCGCCCGCGATCTGTACTGCCTTTGGTTCCATCTCTCCGGCATGGTTGGTGCGCCGGGTCGATTTTTCGGTTTCCCATAATTTCGGATTCGATGCCGCCATTTCCGAAACGGCATAACCTGCACCAAGTTCTTTGCATAACTGACGGAAAGGTCTGTCGGTGACCCCAGCCATGGGAGCCACAAAAATATTGTTACGCAAGACGTAGGAACCAATTTGCACGATGAGGTGGGAGGGAATTTGAAGAAGCGCTATTTTACCTGAAACCTGCCTAAATAATTAGCAAATACGCTGTTTTCTGAAGGAATATTTATTTCAATCAGGTCGCGATTTTGATAGCTTTAGACTTGCTTTTCTAAATTTCGACAGCCAGTCGGTACTGGCTTGTCGTCAGGTTTTGTTTGGTTGAAGTTTGGCTGAAAATTGCGCAGCATGTGTGTGCTTGATGTAGAGCGGATGCGGTGCTTGCATCAGCACTATCAGTGGAAATGAGCGATATGAACGACGTCAGGATGCTTTATCGTTTTGATTAATTTCATCCATGGCGTCAGTATCGAGATGGGCAATGTCTCCCCACTGGATCAGTTGCAAAGCATTATCTTTGTACTTAAAGCGGTTAATGCTTGCGTTGTAAATCGTCACCTCACGCGGAGCATTCAACGGTAATCCTTTAGCTGCACGATACGCGCATTCGAGTACCCCACCGTGGGCGACCAGGGCGATTTTTTTTCCTTCGAATTGTTTTGCGTAGTGCTCAATGTGCTCGATGATACGTTGATGAAACTGACGTGTCGTCTCACCTTTATTTTCCCCTGGAGGAAATTCTGCGTCAGGATCATGCGATTTCCAGGTCGCATAGGCTTCCGGAAAAACATGTGGAATCTCGCTGTACAGTTGTCCTTCAAAGCCGCCATAGCAACGTTCGCGTAAGCCGGCATCGATGCGGGTACTGATGCCTTGCAAGCGCGCGATTTCACCGGCAGTCTGCACTGCCCGTTGTAAATCACTGGAAATGATGGCATCCAGTTTTTCATTTTGCAGCGACCACGCCAGCGCCTTTGCCTGCTGCGTTCCTTGTGCATTCAATGGAATATCAAGGTGGCCCTGCAAGCGTTTAATAGCATTCCAGGCTGTTTCGCCGTGGCGGATAAGGAGAATTTCAGTCATCTGATTTGTGGATAGTTGCAGGCACGTCGAAACGGCTATTGCGTTGTCCTTACGCCGATTTTTTTGTTTCCAGCCAAAATGTGACAGGGCCGTCGTTGGTCAGCGACACTTTCATGTCGGCACCAAAACGGCCAGTCTCGACGGTGCTGTGTTTGCTTTTTGCTTGCCGGACAAAATAGTCGAACAATTGGCGCGCGACATCAGGTGGTGCGGCTGGTGTGAACGAAGGGCGAGTGCCGGCGTTGGTATTGGCCGCCAGCGTGAATTGCGGTACCAGCAATAAGCCGCCCTGCGTATCTGTAATGCTGAGGTTCATTTTTCCAGCATCATCACTGAATACGCGGTAGGTCAGCAGCTTATTGAGTAAGGCATCCGCCTCGGTTTCACTGTCGCCGCGTTCTGCGCAGACCAATACCATTAAGCCTGCCGTGATCGCGCCGGTGGTTTCACCATCGACGACGACACTGGCATGGCTGACGCGTTGCAATAGTGCGATCATGCTGACAAAGTCACGCGGGCAAATTTTCGTTTGCCGACTTGTAATACAAATGTCCCGGCTTCGACTTTCAAGCCTTTGTCACTGAGAACGGTGCCGTCAATACGCACGCCGCCTTGCTCAATCATACGCAAAGCTTCAGAGGTCGATGCACACAGATTTGCCTGTTTCAATAACTGCGCGATGCCTACTGGCGCACCGCTCAGGCTGACTTCCGGCACGTCGTCCGGTATGCCACCTTTCGAGCGGTTAACGAAATCGGACAGTGCATCTTCACCGGCTTGTTTATTATGGAAGCGGGCAACGATCTCCTGCGCCAGCGCAACCTTGATATCGCGTGGATTCTGGCCGTCAGCAACGGCTTTTTTATAGGCAGCAATTTGCTCAATAGAGCAGAACGAAAGCAGGTCGTAATACTTCCACATCATCTCGTCTGAAATACTCATGATCTTGGCGAACATGTTATTTGCCGGTTCCGTGATGGCGATGTAGTTATTTTTCGATTTCGACATCTTTTCAACGCCGTCCAGACCTTCCAGCAGTGGCATGGTCAGAATACATTGTTGCTCTTGTCCGTAATCTTTTTGCAGTTCGCGTCCGACCAGTAAATTGAATTTCTGATCTGTGCCACCGAGTTCGAGGTCGGCATGTAATGCGACGGAATCATAGCCCTGCATCAGCGGATACAGAAACTCGTGTACCGAAATCGGTGTGCCTGCTTTGAAACGTTTGGTGAAGTCATCGCGCTCCATCATGCGGGCCACAGTATATTTTGATGACAACTGAATCATGCCACGCGCACCCAGCGGATCACACCATTCTGAGTTGTAACGGATTTCAGTTTTTGCCGGATCTAATACCAGACTCGCTTGCCGGAAGTAAGTTTTGGCGTTTTCCTCGATCTGCTCACGTGTCAGCGGCGGGCGGGTGATATTGCGTCCGGAAGGATCGCCGATCATCGACGTGAAGTCACCAATCAGAAAGATAACCTGATGGCCTAAATCTTGCAGTTGCCGCAATTTATTCAGAACGACAGTATGACCAAGGTGCAAATCTGGTGCAGTCGGATCCAGCCCCAGTTTGATACGTAAAGGTTTGCCAGTTTGTTCGCTGCGGGCGAGTTTTTGCGCAAATTCGCTTTCGATGAGCAATTCGTCAACGCCACGTTTGGTGACCGCGAGGGCGTGTTGTACGGCATCGGATAGTGGCAAGGCTTTGGCTGGCGTGATGATGCTGGAACTGGAATTGGAATTGTGTGCAGAAGTCATAGGTATTTAAACGAGATTTTTTGTAACATCGCTGGTCAGGGTTCTCATTCTGAATCAATAATCAGCGTTTTGCCAGATTCTGGGTGTCGGTTTAATTTTGCTGGGATCAAGTTTTCTTGCTTTATAATCCAGCCTTGGTTTGTCGCCGATCATATTCTTCGAGCATGTTTTGCTTAGAATATTATTGCTGCAGCGACCCCCGAATTTTCGATAAAAACAGTCAATTTTAACTTATTGCATGCGACCATCAGATAAATTACTTCGTGTGGCTACCGGCAGCTCCAGACTGTTGTTAGGTTCCACCCGCGTTTCCCGTATTGTTTCCGTCACTGCTTTATTCTTCGCTGTCTGCGCTGTAGGTGCGACGGCCGTTGCGCCTCTGGCTCCGGATGCGGCAGATCTGCCGGTAAAAAAAATTACCAAAGAATTGCCTTTACCCAGCCTTGATGAACAAGTCGCTGCATTGACCAATGTTGATCAGCAGTATGTTCGCGAAGAGATAGTCCGTCGTGGCGACACGCTCAGTGGCTTATTGTTGCGCCTGGGCGTGGATGACGCTGACGCGAATACTTTCATTAAAACCGATAATGTGGCGCGCAGCTTGTTGCAACTGCGTACCGACAAGTCCGTTCGCGTCAAAACGAATGAAGACGGCGAGCTGGAATGGTTGCAGACGACAGTCGTGGACGGTACAGATAAGCCCGCCCGGAATATCGAAGTCAAACGCGATGCTTCGGGGCATTTCGTGGCAACCGACGCGCCTGCTGCGCTGGAGCGTCGCGTTGAAATGACCTCCGGCAATATCGTTTCCTCGCTGTTTGCAGCGACGGATGAGGCGAATATTGCTGATAATGTGGCGTCGCAGATTGTCAGTATGTTTGAAACGAACATTGATTTTCGCAAGCTGCAACGCGGAGATCAGTTTAATGTGGTCTATGAAAGTTTCTGGCAAAACGGCCAACTTGTGAAAACTGGCCGGGTACTCGCAGGTGAATTCACTAATGCCGGAAAAACTTACCAATCTGTGTGGTTTGATGAAGCCGGTGGTCAGGGTGGTTATTACACTTTCGACGGTAAGTCTCTCAAAAAATCTTTCCTCAAATCTCCGTTGGAATTTACCCGTATCTCTTCGGGATTCTCGATGCGCGTACACCCGATTTCAGGTCAGTGGAAAGCGCATAAAGGCGTCGATTTTGCCGCCGTGACAGGAACACCGATTCGTGCGACTGCGGATGGTATTGTGGATTCTGTTGGACCAAGCAATGGTTACGGTAATCTGGTGGTGGTGAAACATCATTCCAATTACAGCACAGCCTATGCGCATATGAGCCGTTTCGCGGCTGGCATACATAAAGGCAGCCGTGTTAGTCAGGGTGAAGTCATCGGCTATGTCGGCTCAACTGGCTGGGCAACGGGTCCTCATCTGCATTATGAGTTCCGTGTGAATAATGAGGCACGCGATCCTATGGGCATCAGCTTGCCAGAGGCTCCGCCATTGGCAGGAAACGATATGCCGCGTTTCAAAGTAGTTGCTGCTGAAATGCACCACCGCTTCAATTTGCTGCGTCCTGAACGTTTAGCGGAAACGATGAAACTGGCATCCCGTTAAAGCGATAAGCTCAATACAGGCCGAACATTGCGTTCGGCCTTTTTCATTTTAGTGATGTGCATATGCAGAATACTTCTTTGTATATTGGTTTAATGTCTGGCACTAGCCTTGACGGTGTGGATGGGGTGCTTGTGCGCCTACCTGAAACACCGGGAACGCCTGTGGAGTTACTTGCCAGTGCTTACCTTCCATTTTCAGCAGAGATACGACAGCAGGCAATGATGTTGCAGAGTACTTGTAATGATGAACTGCATCAGGAAGCCTTGCTGGCCAACGCGCTGGCGAGAGCCTATGCTGAGTGCGTTCATCTTTTGTCTGAGCAATATCCTCTTCAGGATGTCCGGGCAATCGGTGTACATGGACAAACGATACGGCACCGGCCTGAGCTGGGTTATACCCGTCAAACGAACAACCCCTCTTTATTGGCCGAATTAAGCGGCATTGATGTGATTGCTGATTTCCGCAGTCGTGATATCGCTGCGGGAGGACAAGGCGCACCGCTGGTGCCGGCATTTCATCGTGCCGTATTTGCGGCCGACAATGAATGCAGAGTCGTCGCCAATATCGGCGGCATCAGTAATATCAGTATTCTTGGCGCGGATGGCAGCACGACTGGTTTTGATACCGGGCCAGGCAATGTGCTGATGGATTACTGGATACATCTGCATCAGGCAAAAAACTATGATGCCGACGGTGCCTGGGCATCGCAAGGCGAAGTGAATTCAGCGTTGCTTCAGAAACTCATGGCTGAGCCTTATTTACATCTGACTCCACCCAAAAGCACGGGACGTGATCTGTTTCATCCCGCATGGTTGCAACAGCAATTACAGGGATTTGAAACCGTATCCGCTGCCGATGTACAGGCGACATTGTGCGCTTACACCGCGATGAGTCTGGCGCAGGCGATTTACGCTTACGGCGGACAGCAGGCAAAGGCCGTTTATGTGTGCGGCGGCGGTGCGTTTAACCGTCGTCTGATGCTGATGTTGCAGACTTTTTTGTTTGAGGCCGGATCGTCCGCGCTGGTGTGCAGCACGGATGCGCTCGGTGTCGCACCGGAACAAGTAGAAGCGATGGCGTTCGCTTGGCTGGCGCAACAATTCTGTCTGCGCCGTCCGGGTAATCTGCCGGTAGTCACTGGCGCCAAAGGCCCGCGAATTATTGGTGCGCTGTATCCAGCATAAATTGCGTACACTCTGACCCCTATTTGATTTTTTTCTCGCTATGAAAAGAGATATCGCATGATTCAACTGATCTACGTCGCTGACCCTATGTGTTCATGGTGCTATGGTTTTGGTCCGGAGTTGCAAGCCTTGCTGGAACTGATGCCGGAGGCGAATCTGGATATCGTCGTCGGTGGCTTGCGCGCCTATAACCAGGAGATCATGGGTGAGGAACAACGACAAACCATACGCGGTCACTGGATGCATGTCGCCGAAGCCACCGGTCTGCCGTTTGCCGCAACAGGGATGACGCAAGAGGGATTTAAATACGATACTGAGCCTGCATGCCGTGCAGTTGTGGCGACCAAAATGCTGGCGGATCACCTTGCGCCAGAACAGCTGTTATCGGTCTTTCGCGCTATTCAACATGCGTTTTATGCCGAAGGCAAAGACGTAACCGATTTACATATTCTTTCGGATGTTGCGGTCAATGCCCTGAATGGGATGGACGGTGAAGATAGTTTTGATGCGTCCAGTTTTTATGAAACACTCGTGTCACCGATGTGCATGGCGGACACGCGGCAGGAATTTGAGCAATGCCAGCGCTGGGGAATACGCGGCTTCCCCGCACTGTTATTGGTTCACGACAATGCCTTGCACATGATTGCATCCGGCTTCACGAAAACAGCGGAATTAGTTTCCGCGATTCAGGAAATACAAAAAATATGAATACCTCATTGATTTCCCCACGTATTCAGATTGCCCCCGGTGGTCCGGAATTTTCCCGTATCGTTCTTGGTCTGTGGCGACTGGCGAGTTGGCAAAAAACACCGCAAGAACGGGTCAGCTTTTTGCAAGAGGCGCTGGAACTCGGTATTACAACCATAGATCAGGCGGATATTTATGGCGATTACCAGAGTGAACGCCTGCTCGGAGAGGCGTTGCATATAGCGCCTGAATTAAAAAAAGAATTTCAGTTCGTGAGTAAGTGCGGTATCAAACTGGTGTCGCAGCATCGCCCTGAACATCATCTTCAGCACTACGATACCAGTCGCCAGCACATCATTGCTTCTGCCGAAAATTCTTTGCGGGCAATGCAGATTGATCGTCTGGATCTGCTGTTGATTCATCGTCCTGATCCTTTGATGGATGCCGATGAAATCGCTGAGGCATTTCAGCATTTACAGCAGAGTGGCAAGGTCGCGCATTTCGGCGTGTCGAATTTTACGTCGTCGCAATTTGATTTACTGGCATCACGTTTTCCATTGGTCACAAATCAGGTCGAACTCTCGCTGTTGCATCTGTCGCCTTTGCATGACGGCACACTGGATTTGTGCCAACGATTGCGCATTGCGCCGATGATCTGGTCGGCATTGGGTGGCGGTGCTTTATTATCGGATGCCACAGCGAATGCTGATGTGCAGCGTGTCCGCGTCGCTTTGGGTCAGGTTGCCGCAGAACTTCAGGTGCCTCTGGCAACGGTTGCGATTGCCTGGGTATTACTACATCCGTCCAAGCCGATGGTGCTGACTGGATCTGGGCGTACGCCGGCATTGCGTGAAGCTGTTCTTGCATGTAGCCAGACATTGAGCCGTGAGCAATGGTTTTCTCTCTGGTGTGCCGCAGCTGGAAAAGGAGTTGACTGATCTTGGCCGACGCCCTGTCTGCAAGGGATGTAGCCTTGATAAAGATTTTATTTTGACTGTTCCGTATCAATTGATAACGTGGCAGCGCCAGGCCGGCGCTGCACGCATTAATCCTTAAAGACAGACTGCATCCATTCGATGAACAGTGCTACTTCCGGTCTCAGGCTTGGCTGTGCTTCGTGTACCAGATGATAGGCGTGCGGCGGCGTTGCCAGTTGTGTGTCAAACAGGCGAATGACTTCTCCGTTGTCTATCATTTCCTGCGCAAAGTGTTGGCGTGTTAAACCAACACCATGACCATGTTTAATCGCCTCGAGTAATAAGCCCAGATCATCAACGCGTAATCCATGCGTTGGTTCTGCCCAATCTAAACCGGCGACTTCAAACCAGGGTTGCCATGGTTCCAGCGCTGAGCGGAGCAAACAGGCATGGCGTAAATCGGCTGGTGTATTTATCTTTGGAATCGTCTTCAGATAAGCCGGGCTGGCAACAGCAAAACTTGGTTCGATAAACAGTTTTTTAGTGACGAGATTCGGATATTCTCCCGCGCCGAATCTGACCTCGACATCACTTTCTGAGAGGCTGAGATCGTATAAGGGAACAAACAGATAGACTTCCACTTCGATGTCAGGATGTTTGCTGGTGAATTCTGCCAGACGTGGCATGAACATGTAGCGGGCAAACGTTGGCGGCACTGTAACTTTGACGCGCATCTGATTTTGCGTTGCTTTGTTGGGCAACGGAAAATCAGACAAAGTGCGCAACACATTCCGCACCACGTCAAGATAGCGACGACCGAATTCAGTCAGTGTGACGCTGCGGCCTTCTCTGACAAACACACGTTCGCACAAATGTTCTTCGAGTAAACGTATGCGGTGGGAAAGCGCGGAAGGTGTGATGCACAGCTCTTCTGCTGCAACGGCAAATGATCCAAAGCGGGCGGCCGCTTCAAAAGCGGAAAGAGCGTGAACCGGAGGTAATCTTGTAGCCATTCTGTATCCTGATTATTCTTCATCCCATGCGCTCAGTGGCGCACATGCATGCAGTGTGTCTCGTTTATTGGCATAGCGAAGGCGGCGCGAATAGCCGCTAATCCACCATTATGACGCGCATTTCTGACAGCAGCCTTATAAGCCTCTCAGCATTGCAGTTATTAAGTACACCCGGATCTGGCCTACGATAACGCTGGTTTTTTATTTTATGCTGGTAAGCAGCATATTCAATGGTGTCTATTATGATGCGTTCCTGACGTTTTTGGCTTATGCTCTGCGACTTCTGTCCGAATTATATGAGCTATGGGTAACCGACTTTCAAAAATTGCGACACGTACCGGCGATGCTGGCACCACTGGTCTGGGTGACGGCAGTCGTGTCGATAAAGACGCGTTACGGGTGCACGCGATGGGTGATGTGGATGAACTGAATTCACATATCGGCGTCTTGTTGTGTGAAAACTTATCGCCGCAGTTGCGGCATGAGCTGATCTCTATTCAGCATGATTTATTTGATATGGGCGGCGAGTTGTGCATCCCCGGCTATAGCCTGATTACTGAGACGCAGGTCGCACGTCTGGATGCTTTGCTGGAAAAATATAACGCTGATTTACCACCATTGCGGGACTTTATTCTGCCCGGGGGAAACCGGCCAGCTGCGCTGGCACATGTGTGCCGCACCGTTTGCCGGCGCGCTGAACGGGCGATTGTGAGTGTCGGGAAAAATGAAGCCATCAATGATCATCCGCGTCAGTATATGAATCGTCTGTCTGATTTGCTGTTCGTTTTATCGCGGGTTTTGAATCGGGTTGATGGCGGCAGCGATGTTCTGTGGGAAAAAGAACGCGAGCGCTGATTACTGCCGTACCGTGTGATGCGCAGTGTTACTTTTTGGGGTGTTGATGGCGCTCTAACAAGCGCGACAGTGCCGCAAGCAGATCCGTGTTCTGGGATGTGTTTTCCAGATTCTGTTCCAGGGTGCTGAATGCCTGCAGTGCTTTGCCTGAGAGTGCGAGTTGTTTCACAGGCGGGGCTTTTTCTACCACCCGCTTTACTTGTACTTTGATGCGGACTGCGTTAATCTGCCAGCCCCGCTCTTGCAAGCTGCTCAGCAATTTCGGGCATTGTTGTTTCAGTTTGGTTGCTAATGCCGCATTCGGCGCAGACAGCGTCAGCAGACCATCTGCCAGTTGCATGACTTCACAGGTATCAAATATCGGCGGCAAAATCGCACCGCAATCTTTTTGCAGCGACAAATGACGTTGTATCGTAGGTAGCAGCGGCGAAATTTTATCGTTGCTACGCAAAAAATCGCCAGCGCCAGTGGCACCCATAACCGGGCGTCCGCGCTTGATATTGATTCGGTACGGAGGTCGCGATGGTGTGAATGGTGTTGACATGGGCAGCACATTACCACAAACCGGGCGGCGTTACAGCCGCATTCCACAGAGTTTTTAAGGGGTAGTATTGATGCAAATTATATTAATGCACTCCCGCTTTACCCAAGCGAAATCGGTGACCTTGTCGTCACATCATGTAGTGCTGGCGATACTGGGTTTTATGCTCATCACGATTATTTGCGGTGCGCTGATGGCGGCGCTCACATTCCGGTTGGCGAGTGCCGATTTACCTTTCTTGCGAAATATCCTGCCCGCCAGCGCCGCCCTGCCAAACGATCCGAATGCGAAAGACCGCTATGTCAAAGAAAACCTGGCGGCAATGGCGGTCAAGCTGGGTGAAATGCAGGCGCAATTGATACGGCTCGACGCCTTGGGCGAGCGTGTGCAAGGATTGGCGGGCGTCAAACCTGAGGAGTTTAATTTCAAGGAGCTGCCAGCGCGCGGCGGCCCGGAAATTTCCAGCGCACCTTCACATGAACTGAATATGGAAGAGTTTCAGGCAGCGCTGGACGCTCTTGAGAAGGACGTTGAGCATCGCTCCGATTATATGAATGTTGTCGAAACAAAGCTGATGGGTTTCAAGATACAGTCAAAAATGTTGCCGACGATACAGCCTGTGAATGTTGCGTATAACGCCTCCGGATTTGGCTGGCGCCTTGATCCGTTTACCGGGCGCAGCGCATTCCATGAAGGCATCGATTTTTCAGCCCCGACCGGAACGCCGATTCAGGCTGCCGCTGGCGGCGTGGTGATTGCCGCTGAGTATCATCCGCAATTTGGCAATATGCTGGAAATTGATCACGGCGGTGAGCTGATCACCCGTTATGCGCATACCTCCAAAATTTATGTGAAGCTCGGTGATATCGTCAAGCGCGGGCAGCATATTGCCGATATAGGCTCAACTGGCCGCTCAACCGGCGCCCACCTGCATTTCGAGGTGCGGGTCAAGGACGTACCGCAAAATCCGCATAAATTCCTGTCCGCCGGAGCCAATCAGGCCAGTCTTTCCGCTTTGAATCAAAAATAGGCTTGAGTTTGTCCAAATAGCCACCAACTCGTACCAATGCGTCAAGGTTTAGGCAGTGATTTGCTGGTCAAGCCGTTCCCGCGTGGTAAAATCGTGAGTTATCCCATATTGTTGCTGTGCAAGCAAGTTTTTGCTGCGGCTTTTTTCAGAATTTAACTTTTCGTTCATAGCATGTCATTCCTGACCAAGATATTCGGCAGCCGCAATCAGCGGCTTTTGAAGCAATACCAAAAGACGGTGCGTGAGATCAACGCATTGGAACCTCAGCTGGAAACTCTGTCGGACGAGGCTTTACAAGCCAAGACTGCTGAATTTAAAGCCCGTGTCGCGAAAGGGGAAACCTTAGACAGTTTGCTGGTAGAAGCATTTGCGGTGTGCCGCGAAGCCAGTAAGCGCGTCCTGAAAATGCGCCATTTCGATGTGCAGATGATAGGCGGTATGGTTCTGCACTACGGCAAAATTGCAGAGATGGGGACCGGCGAAGGTAAAACCCTGATGGGTACCCTGCCGATTTATCTGAATGCTTTGTCCGGCAAGGGCGTGCATGTGGTGACGGTGAATGATTACCTCGCGCAGCGCGATGCCGAATGGATGGGGCAACTCTATGGCTGGCTGGGATTGACGACCGGTATCAATCTGTCGCAACTCGATCACGATGCCAAGCAGGGCGCGTACGCCTCCGATATCACCTACGGCACGAATAACGAATTCGGTTTCGATTACTTGCGTGACAACATGGTGTTTGAAGCGAAAGAGCGTGTACAACGCGGTCTGAATTTCGCCGTTGTCGATGAGGTCGATTCGATTCTGATCGATGAAGCGCGCACACCTCTGATTATTTCCGGTCAGGCCGAAAATCACACCGAACTGTATTACAAGATTAATGAAGTGCCGAAACTGCTGACTTTGCAGATCGGCGAAGAAACGCCGGATGGCAAAGGTCAGATTGAAGTCCCGGGCGACTACACCAAAGATGAAAAAGCGCATCAGGTCTTGCTGACCGAAGCCGGTCACGACAAGGCAGAAAAAATTCTGACGCAGATGGGCTTATTGCCGGAAGGCGCATCGCTGTATGACGCGGCGCATATCAGCCTGATCCATCATCTGTACGCAGCTTTGCGTGCGCACGCCTTGTATTTCAAAGACCAGCACTATGTGGTGCTGGATGATGAAATCGTCATCGTCGATGAATTCACCGGCCGTATGATGACAGGCCGTCGCTGGTCTGATGGTTTGCATCAGGCGGTTGAAGCGAAAGAGGGCGTGAAGATTCAGAACGAGAATCAGACGCTGGCCTCGATCACTTTCCAGAATTACTTCCGTATGTACACCAAGCTGTCAGGCATGACAGGTACGGCGGATACCGAAGCGTATGAATTCCAGGAAATCTACGGTCTGGAAACAGTCGTGATTCCACCGAATCGTCCTTCGCAACGTAAAGATCGTCAAGATCAGGTCTACAAATCCGCTGACGAGAAATACGGCGCGATGCTGAAAGACATACAGGATTGCTACGAACGTGGTCAGCCTGTGCTGGTCGGTACCACATCGATTGAAAATTCCGAATTGTTATCCGGCATTCTGACCAAGGCCAAATTGCCGCACAACGTGCTGAATGCGAAGCAGCATGCACGTGAAGCGGAAATCGTGGCGCAGGCGGGTCGCCCGAAAGCAATCACGATTGCGACGAACATGGCGGGTCGCGGTACGGATATCGTGCTCGGCGGTAACGTCGCCAAGCAGGTGCAACTGATCGAAGCGAATCCGGCATTGTCGGATGCTGAGAAACAGGCGCAGTCGCAACAATTGCGCGATGAGTGGAAATCACTCAATGAGCAGGTTGTGAATGCCGGTGGTTTGCATATCGTCGGTACCGAGCGTCACGAATCACGCCGTGTTGATAATCAGTTGCGTGGTCGTTCCGGTCGTCAGGGTGATCCTGGCTCCAGCCGTTTCTATCTGTCGCTGGACGATCAGTTACTGCGTATTTTCGCCGGTGACCGTGTACGTGCGATCATGGAACGCCTGAAAATGCCGGAAGGCGAACCGATTGAAGCGGGCATTGTTTCGCGTTCGATAGAATCTGCTCAGCGTAAAGTGGAAGCACGCAATTTCGACGTGCGTAAGCAATTGCTGGAATACGATGACGTTGCCAATGATCAGCGTAAAGTGATTTACCAGCAGCGGAATGAATTGCTCGAAGCGCACGACATGACGGAACTGATGTCGTCGTTGCGTCATGGTATGTTTGCCGATGTAGTGCACATGTATGTGCCGCCGGGTTCGGTCGAAGAACAGTGGGATATTCCAGGTCTGGAAGCTGCGCTGTCGTCTGAATGGGCATTGGATCTGCCGCTGGCCAGCATGGTGGAAAAAGAACCTAATCTGACGGGGGAAGATATTCTTGAGCGCGTGCAGCAAGCCGTGAACGCGAGCTACGAAGAAAAAATTGCCATCGTCGGTAAAGAATCTTTTGCCGGCTTCGAGCGCAGCGTCATGTTGCAAAGCATAGACAGTCACTGGCGCGAACATCTGGCGGCGTTGGATCATCTGCGTCAGGGTATCCATCTGCGTGGCTATGCACAGAAAAATCCTAAGCAAGAATACAAGCGCGAAGCGTTTGAATTATTCTCGCAAATGCTGGATCTGATCAAAAACGACGTGGTTCGCACCGTGGTGACTGTTCGCATCCAGTCGCGTGAAGAGATTGAAGCAGCGGAAGAACAAATGGCGCAATCGCAAGTCGGCAACGTGCATTACCAGCATGCTGACTTTGATGAAAACGCATCACCGGAGGAAATGCTGGCACCATCTGCAGCGACGAATAACGGTGGCCAGCAGGAAATTACTTACGCGTTGAAGGTCGGCCGGAATGATCCTTGCCCTTGCGGCAGCGGTAAAAAATACAAGCAATGCCACGGCAAGCTGGCGTGATGCAAGTCTGACTTTAGTGTCACGAATTGAAAAAGGGATGAAGAAATTCATCCCTTTTTTTATGGGCATTTTCCTGCACGATCAACATCGTGCGGTTTGTCGCCGTAGCGGCTGCGTTTGTCTTGGTCATTGTGGCGGCATCCGTGCCTGCACTGACATAGCTGGTAATCTGGTCTGCAACGGCTTTTTTTTTTGCTCCAAAATGCATTAAAAATACTCCCCCCTAGTATCTTAAAAGCCCCAATGTTTATGCTGAGGTTAAGCCGATTTCTATAAAAACAGGGGGGAGTATGCGTTTTAACCGCTTCTTTTATGAAGAATTGCGCTGATGTCATCCAGATAATCGCCTGACTTTGCAACGATGGATTGCCGCCATGCAGCATCGGAAGACAGTGCCAGTCAGCGCTGGTTTATTGCATACTGCGGGTTCTGCTTTCTAATTTTTGCTTGCTAATCCGGGTCTTGTGATGAATCTGAATCTGAGTGTTGCCGACGGCATGTTCCGTGATGAAGTGCAGGCGTTTTTGGCGCGTGCTTTACCGGCCGATATCCGCGATAAAGTCTTGAATGGCTGGAAGCTGGAGCGTGACGACTATGTACGCTGGCAAAAGATTTTATTCGCGCAAGGCTGGGGCTGCAGTTCCTGGCCGCAGCAGTTTGGTGGCACCGGCTGGACTGCCGTGCAAAAATATCTGTTTGAAGAAGCCTGTGCCGCAGCCGGTGCACCACGCCTGCCGCCATTCGGCATCAAGATGGTGGCGCCGGTGTTGATGGCGTTTGGCTCGCGGGAACAGCAACAACGCTATCTGCCCAAAATTTTGTCGGCGGATGAGTGGTGGTGTCAGGGCTATTCGGAGCCGGGTGCGGGCTCTGATCTGGCGGCAGTCAAAACCAGCGCCGTCAGAATGCGCGATGCCGACGGCGAATATTATCTCGTCAACGGGCAGAAAACCTGGACCACGCTGGCGCAGTATGCCGACTGGATTTTTTGTCTGGTGCGCACCGATAAAGAGGTCAAGCCGCAACGCGGCATTTCTTTTCTGCTGATCGATATGAAATCGCCGGGCATCACGGTGCGCCCGATTATCACGATGGATGGCGCGCACGAAATTAACGAAGTCTGGTTTGATCAGGTTCGGGTGCCGGCAGAAAATCTGGTCGGGCAGGAAAATCAGGGCTGGACGTATGCCAAGTTTTTACTGGGCCATGAGCGCACCAATATCGCCGGAATAGGCATCGCTAAACGTGAACTGGAACGCCTGAAAAAGCTGGCGCTCACTCAATACAAGAATGGCTTGCCCTTGCTCGCGGACCCACAATTTTCGCAGCGCGTGGCGCAGGTGGAAATTGATCTGATGGCGCTGGAAATTACCAACCTGCGCGTGCTGTCAGCAGAAGCCAGCCAGCGCGCGCCGGGGCCGGAAGCATCGATACTGAAAATCAAAGGGACGGAAATTCAGCAAGCCATCAGCGAATTATTGATGCAGGCATTGGGACCGCAGGCGCAGCCATTCCAGCCGGAAACAGCTGTGTACGGATATGACGGCGATGCAGCGAACGATGGCGATGCGCGTTCGTTGGGATCAAATTATTTCAACCTGCGTAAGTTATCGATTTACGGCGGTTCAAACGAGATACAAAAAAATATCATTGCCCAGATGATGATGGGGTTGTAATGTCCCGCGCCGGAAGAGGCGGATGCCGAGGGCATTTGCTTCTGTTATCCGCTTATGTCATCCGTTTTTGTCATTCATTCCCAGTGCTGATTTTGCCGTTCGCTGAACAATAAAATGTCCTACAATGGCGGCTTGATTTCATCGCAAGGAAACTATCATGGCCGTCAATTCTCCCGTCCCTGTCGCTGCTGATCTGAAACCGGTTGCCGGTATTCGTCTGGGGCATGCCGAAGCAGGTATCCGCAAAGCTAACCGCAAAGATGTGCTGGTCATGGAACTGGCACCGACGGCAACTGTGTCCGGCGTCTTCACGACCAACCGTTTTTGCGCCGCGCCGGTACAGGTCTCGAAAGCGCATCTGGAAGGCATGCACATGGCGTCCGCCCCTATTCGTGCACTGGTGGTGAATACCGGCAATGCGAATGCGGGAACCGGCGATGCAGGCTTGGCGGCGGCAAATGCGACTTGTGCTGCGCTGGCGGATTTGCTGGGTTGCGAGGCCGCGCAGATTCTGCCGTTTTCCACCGGCGTGATTCTGGAACCTTTGCCTGTTGATCGTCTGGTGGCCGGTTTGCCGCAAGCGATTGCCAATCTGAAAGAAGACAACTGGTTCTTCGCTGCCGAAGCGATCATGACGACCGATACGCAGCCGAAAGCGGCATCCGCAACCGTAGAGATAGCCGGTAAAACCGTCACCATGACCGGCATCAGTAAAGGCGCCGGTATGATCAAGCCGAATATGGCGACCATGCTGGGCTATCTGGCGTTGGACGCAAAAGTTGCGCAACCCGTACTCGATCATCTGGTCAAGCAGGCCGCTGATAAATCGTTTAACTGCATCACAATTGATGGCGATACCTCCACCAACGATTCGTTCATGCTGATCGCGACCGGTGCGGGCGAACTGGAAGTGAATGAAATCGGTTCACCGGAATACGCGCAACTGGCGAAAGCGGTCATCGATCTGTCGCAAAAACTCGCGCACATGATTATCCGTGACGGTGAAGGTGCGACTAAGTTCATGACGATTGCCGTCGAAGAAGGGCGTGATATTGAAGAGTGCCGCAAAATTGCCTATTCGATTGCCCATTCGCCGTTGGTGAAAACCGCTTTCTTTGCATCTGATCCAAATTTGGGCCGTATCCTCGCGGCGATTGGTTATGCGGGCGTGACCGATCTGGATGTGAGCAAACTGAATCTGTATCTGGATGATGTCTGGGTAGCGAAAAATGGTGGCCGCAATCCTGATTACCGTGAAGAAGACGGGCAGCGCGTGATGAAGCAAAGCGAGATCACCGTCCGCGTTAAGCTTGCACGCGGTAACGCCAGCGCCACGGTCTGGACCTGTGATTTATCGCACGACTACGTATCGATCAATGCCGATTACCGTTCCTGATGTGCTGAACTATGACGCAGCTTGATCAGTTTTTACTCCGTGCCGAACATGTGTTAACCCGGCTGGAAAGTTTGTTGCCGATGGCTACACCAACGCCGGACTGGCAGCTAGGTCATGCGTTTCGCTGGCGTAAACGTGGTGGACAAGGTTATTTGCAAGTTGTCCGCCACGCGTCCGTTATTCGACTCGATGATCTGCACAACATTGCATCGCAAAAGGCGCAAATTGAGCAAAATACGCGGCAGTTTGTACAAGGGCTGCCGGCGAATAACGTCTTGCTGACCGGGGCCAGAGGCACAGGCAAATCTTCGCTGATAAAAGCTTGCCTGCATCAGTTTGCCAATCAGGGCCTGCGTCTGATTGAAGTCGATAAGAGCGATCTGGCTGATCTGGGCGATATCGTTGATCTGATCGCAGAGCGTCCTGAGCGCTTCATCATCTTCTGTGATGACTTATCGTTTGAGGAAGGCGAAGCCGGTTACAAAGCCCTGAAAGTGGCGCTGGACGGCAGCATTGCAACGCAATCAGAGAATGTCCTGATTTATGCGACCTCAAACCGACGCCATCTGTTGCCGGAAAAAATGTCGGATAACAGCAGTTATACGCATGGCGACGATGGTGATCTGCACCCCGGTGAAACGGTGGAAGAAAAAATCTCCTTGTCGGAACGCTTTGGTTTGTGGGTGTCATTTTACCCATTCAAGCAAGACGATTATCTGGACATCGTCGCTCACTGGCTCCGTCATTTTGGTTGCAGTGCCGCGCAGATTGAAGAAGCCCGCGCCGAAGCCCTGCGCTGGGCTTTGCAGCGCGGCTCGCGCTCCGGTCGCGTCGCGTGGCAGTTTGCACGTGACTATGCCGGTAAAGTGACGAAGGTGCCGCATGTCTGAAGTCGCGCCTGTGTCTGTCAAGCCAGTGGATGTGGCGGTTGGTATCTTAATGAAGCCGAACGGTGATGTCTTGCTCGGCCAGCGCCCCGCAGGAAAACCCTACGAAGGATATTGGGAATTCCCCGGCGGCAAAGTGGAAGCGGGTGAATCGATTCTGCATGCGCTGAAACGTGAATTTGTCGAAGAGTTGGGCATTCAGATTCTGAGTGCGGATCCGTGGTGTGGCGTTGAACATGTGTATCCGCATGCCCATGTCCGTCTCCATTTTTACATCTGCCGCGAATGGCAGGGGGAGCCGCAAAGTCTGGAGGGGCAGGCCTTCGCCTGGCAAGGCAGCGTCGGCGTGACACCGCTGTTACCCGCGACAATTCCCCTGCTTGAGTGGCTGGGGTTATTGCAAAACGACCAGATATCCACGCAGGCCGGCTCTCTTTCTTGAAACAATTTTCGACTTCGTAATTGCTTTGCTCTGTATCGTTGATAATGCTTCGACGATGCGGTACGCACGGTGTACCCGACGGAGCAGGCAGGAGCGCTTGCAGGTCAGATGCTTGCTAACATCGTATTCTCACGGGCGGAACCGCAACAGGTTCCGCCTTTTTTATGCCCGCAACGCGCAGAAATGGCTTCTGGCATTAAAAATATACTCCGGGGAGTATATTTAAAAGCCCTTTATTTACAAGGAGATGAAGGTGTTTTTGCCACATACTCCCCTAAAAATGCCTGATTGATCGATGTTTTCAGAGCCGTATACGTTGTATGCCGTTTCGCCCGCAGTAAGCGTTGGGTTGACCAATTAACCTGCGCGGTCAAAGATGGGGACAAGATTAGGGGAGAGTCATGCACAATTGCTACTACGTTCCTGGCTTGATGTCAGACTGGTCTATTTGTGTGAGCAGATTGGTGTTCCACACCGGAACCGCCAAAAAATTCCGTCATCCCAGACCCGGCCGTGCCAGGAAGCTGGGGAGCAACGGAGCAGTGAGCCGACTTAAGGATTTCCGGTCGAACTGCAAATCGCACGCAACTCGCACGCAGCTCGCACAGACTGATTGCATCATCGCAGCGTTTTAGGAAATGAAAATTAAAACGCTACGCTCCTGGAATCGCCTAACTGGGATCAACAGTCTCGGTGTCTGTGCTGGCAGTTGCTGCGTCACATGAACCGTTGTCTGCGAACATTGATGCGGCTTTTTGGATCGCCGTTGCGATTTGCTCTGCGACCGCCTGATCCGGGACAGCACGCGCCAACGTAACACCTCCGACCAGTAGAGATAGCAATACCCACGCATGGGCTGTGCGCTCGGTGTCTGTTTCCCCCGGTAATCCTGCCGCTACCGCTTCCAGTACGCGCAGCAGTTCGGTTTGATAGGCAGCACGAGCGACAGGATCTGAGCGCTCAATCTCGACGGATAAGCTGGGCAAAGTACATGCATCGGCCAAGTCGCATGTTCGCTTACGCCCCATGTAGAATGCGGCGAATGCGCCAATCCAGCCCGCGCCACGTTCCGCACGCACCGCCTCAACCCCAGCCCGGAGTTTTTGCAGATCGTTCACGACCGCCGCCATGAACGCCTCTGCCTTGGAGCTAAAGTGTCCGTAGAACCCCCCATGAGTAACGCCCGCTTCGCGCGCTAACCCATCGACCCCAATTCCGCCGTAACCGTGCTTTCTAAAGCCCCGGCCAGCGGCGTCCACGATCCGTGCCCGGCTTTCTTCTTTATGCCCCTGCGTATACCGCACCATATTGAATTTCCTTAATGTGACGAACGTAATATAATAATTGACGATATTACTATCGTAATGTAATGTGAACATGCTGTCCAACAACCTCTAAGGATATTTGTCATGCCATTACTACGAATCACACACCAGCGCGGAGCCCTGACTGACGCACAAAAAGTGCAACTAGCCGAAGAGTTGACCTCTGCCATTCTTATTGCAGAGGTTGGAGCGGACACTCCTGCCGGCCGAGCACTTGCTTACGTGCTGTTTGACGAGGTGGATCCCAAAACCTCGTGGTTCGTTGGCGGGAAACCTGACACGAGTCCACCCAAGGGCGGTCGTTTCCTGTTTGATATCGTCTATCCCGTGGGCGCCAGTATGCAGGCCGACAAGACCGAACTTCATGCCGCAATCAACCGGATTGTTGCGAAAGTCCTTGACGTCGACGGCAGTTTTCCAAATCGTGCCGGTGATTGGGTATTCGTGCATGAGGTACCGAATGGCAGTTGGGGCGCGAGCGGTCAGACTATAGGAATCCGCGAAATCAACCAAGTCGCAGGCGGTGGCCCTGAACGATCCGAGTATTTCGAACAGCTTCTGACCGCGCAGGAGCGCGTTCGTGAAGCACATGGATTTCCATCAGAAGTTAGCCGCGCCAATTCACAGCGCTTGTTGCTCCAGTCCGGCCATGATCAATCCCAGAACTAGGACGAGTCTATGCATTTATCCAACTATCTTTTCTTTACGACGACATGCGAACAAGCGCTGGATTTCTACACTACGTGCGGGCTTGGCGAAATGACCGAAGTGCTACGATACGGCATTGATGGAATGCCGCTCCCAAACGACACTATGCGCGGTCGTATCATGCATGCGAAGTTCGAGGGCCCGGGTATTTTGTTCTTTGCGTCAGATAACGATGATGCCGAGCCAATGCGTGGTTCCGCGCACATTTTGCAAATGAATGACCGAAATCGAACGGAGCAGCTTTTCGACCAATTGGCAAAGGATGGTAAGGTCACAACGCCACTCGCCACACAGCCCTGGGGTGATTACTTTGGTAAGTTGACAGACCAATTTGGTGTGCAGTGGATGTTGAATTGTTCAGTTTGAGTTGTGCCCGTTCAGCCTTCTGAGTGGCTACAGGCCCGCAATCGGTAACCACAATCAGGCGTAGATTGTCTGGCTCAAGAGAGAGTTAACAAGTTGCGGTAGGGTGATGGGTAGCCGTCGTCTCTACTGCGGCCTCATGATATCGTAATTTATGCTCCGGCCTTGTTGGCCACATATGCTGATTGTCTTTGGCAGCGTCTGTGGATCTATATTGCTATCTTTACTAAAAGAAGCGACGAAAACCAGCGTTCGTTCACCTCATTTATCGCCCTGGACGTGAATTGCTCAATGATTTGCTCCAGCAACTGTCATCAGCTCACGCCAGCAATGCTGGTCAATAAGTGTCAGACCATGCATCGGCCTTTTTCCAGAAATGCGAATTCGAAATAGTTTGAAGAAATTTTGAAATGAATTTAAAAATACCAGTGCAAATATTGCAATAATAATCTTGCGATTATGTTAACTAAAATATTCAATATGAATTGTTGCATGTATGTAGCTATGGTATCGATTGATCAACGCAGTTGCATCATAAATAAACTGGTCAATCTTTGTCGGCACGTAAGGTCAGCTTCACCGGGATACGCACAGTCACTCCATTTTTTTGAGTGGATAACAAGACACTGAGTCAGTTATCCACAAATCTCATTAGGGCGGACAATAATCTCACTTCGTATGTCACTCAACGTTTTTTGGTAAAAAAGGTCGTCGCTCGTTTTTAATTTGGTGCTGTATTAAAATACGTACACTGTATTTATTTATATACGATGTGCCGGTTTTGATACGATTCAGTCTGGCTCTGCATGTGATTCTCGGTAAATGCTGCAAACGGTGTATTGGTTTCAATACACCTGTTTCTGGGTGGTTTTTCGGGCGACAAGCTAAGTCTTTGAATTGATGAGACTAATTCACGTGGCACGGGCATTGCTATGAATACTCATCATTTTCCCGGTAGCGATGGAGTGCTAAGAACATGCAACAAGTAGCTGGAAAGAGTGGCGCGGTACTGCGTATTGATTTGCAGGCGGTGCGGGGTAATTACAGGCTGCTGCGCAGCAAACTCGGCACTGCGCATTGCGGCGCTGCAGTCAAAGCCGATGCTTATGGGCTGGGTGCCATTCCGGTCGCGCAGGTGTTGTTCGATGAAGGTTGCCGGCATTTTTTTGTCGCGCACCTTGAAGAGGCTATCAGCTTACGTCCACATTTACCTGAGACGGCTGAGATTATTGTGATGCACGGTTCGCCCGTCGGCTATGAGGCTGAATTTCTGGCGCATCGTTGCATGCCGGTGCTGAACAGCCTCGAACAGATTCAGGCGTGGCGTAATCTGGCTGCGGCAAAACAAACCGCGTTACCTGCGATTATCCAGTTTGATACTGGCATGGCGCGCATGGGCTTGTCTGCTGCTGAAGTGGCGGAATGGCGCGCTGATCCTGATTTTATTCGGGGTATTGATGTGCGATATGTGATGAGCCATCTGGCCTGCGCTGAAGACCAGAGTAATCCTATGAATCGTCAGCAACTTCAACGTTTTCAGCAGATTCGTCAATTGCTTCCTTCTGCGGGCGGTAGTCTGGCAAATTCTTCGGGCATTTTTCTGGGGCCTGATTTCCACTTCGATCTGGCGCGCCCCGGTGCGGCTTTGTACGGTATCGCCCCGGTTGCCGGGCAGGAAAATCCTTTATTCCCAGTGGCGTACTTGCAAGGTCGCATCATTCAGACCCGCGAAATCTCTGCCGGTACTACTGTCGGTTATGGCGCGACATGGCAGGCCAACGAAACGACACGCATTGCGACGGTGGCGGTCGGTTATGCCGATGGCTGGATGCGCAGTCTGAGCAACCGGGGTATCGCACAGATCGCCGGGCGCGATGTGCCTATGGTGGGTAAGGTATCGATGGATACGATCACGCTGGATGTGACGCACATCGCCAGCGAGCATTTGCAGCCAGGGGAATTGGTGGATTTAATTTCCGCAACCAATACCGTAGATGCGGTGGCCGGTAAAGCGTCCACCATTGCTTACGAAATTCTGACCAGTCTTGGCGCGCGTTATCAGCGCGAGTATACGGACGGCAAACCAGACGGCAAACAATAGACGAACAATAGACGAACAACGCATCCGCGCTTAATTCAGTATTCAGTATCCAGGAGAAATAATATGAAAGTAGTGATCCTCGGCTCCGGCGTCATCGGCACCACCTCCGCCTATTTTCTGGCTAAAGCCGGGCATGAAGTCACGGTGATCGACCGTCAGCCAGCTGCAGCGCTGGAAACCAGTTATGGGAATGCTGGTGAAGTATCGCCAGGTTATTCGTCACCATGGGCCGGACCGGGCGTGCCGCTAAAAGCCATCAAATGGCTGATGATGAAACACAGCCCGCTGGCGATTCAGCCCACGCTGGATCTGAATACCTGGCGCTGGGTCATGCAGATGCTGATGAATTGCACCAACGCACGCTATGAAGTGAATAAAGGCCGAATGTTGCGCATGGCAGAATACAGTCGCGATGTATTGCAGCAATTACGTGCTGACACTGGCATTTCTTATGATGAGCGCACGCAGGGAACCTTGCAGTTATTCCGGAATCAGGCGCAGCTCGATGGCGCGGCAGCCGATATCGACATTCTGAAACGCTATGATGTTCCTTACGAAACGCTGGATAAAGCGGGTTGTCTGAAAGTCGAGCCAGCATTGGTGAATGTGCAGGAAAAATTTGTCGGTGCCTTGCGTTTGCCGGGCGATGAAACCGGCGATTGCTTCAAGTTCACACAAAATCTGGCGAAGCTGGCAGAAGGCCTTGGGGTACAGTTTAAGTATGGCGTGACGATACAGAAACTGGTACACGAGGGCGACGAGATTACTTCCGTCATCACATCGGAAGGTGAATTCAAGGCCGACCGTTATGTGCTGGCGCTGGGAAGTTACTCGCCTTTCCTGTTGCGCGATCTGGGCATCAAAATTCCGGTGTATCCGATTAAAGGATATTCGATTACGGTACCGATCACCGATGCG
Source organism: Undibacterium sp. 14-3-2 (assembly GCF_016595265.1). Taxonomy (NCBI): domain Bacteria; kingdom Pseudomonadati; phylum Pseudomonadota; class Betaproteobacteria; order Burkholderiales; family Oxalobacteraceae; genus Undibacterium; species Undibacterium sp. 14-3-2. Next base: position 683,368 of record NZ_JAENGS010000002.1, on the reverse strand, counting down.
ACACGTGCGCCTGAATCCACAGTCATGGATGAAACTTATAAGATTGCGATTACCCGTCTTGGTGATCGCATCCGGGTTGGTGGAACGGCTGAGATTGCCGGTTATAACCTCGATCTGCGCAAAGAGCGACGCGATACCTTGGAGTTCTCTGTCAACGATTTATTCCCGGGTGGTGGCGATGTCAGTCAGGCAGAATTCTGGACTGGTTTGCGGCCGATGACACCGGACGGCACACCTATCGTTGGCCCTACACCTTACCGTAATTTATTCCTGAATACAGGTCATGGCACGCTGGGCTGGACGATGTCATGTGGTTCCGGCCAGTTCATCGCTGACATCGTTTCGGGCAAGCGTCCGGCGATTTCTACCGAAGGTTTGTTCATGGATCGTTATGGCAGCGTTAATCGTCCTGTTGTAATGCCTCAGGAATTGGTATGAGTCAGTTTGAGCAATTGCTGTCATCCACGCAGATATTTGCAGATGCGAATCTGAATACGCGTTTTTATACGGCAATTGAACTGCTGGCACAGATCATGATGGAGATGCCGAGAGCAACGAACATTAGCAGTCTGGTGGAAACGACGGGAAAATCACCGCGGCTGATCCGTTCTATTCTCTCGACTTTGAGTCAGAATGGCCTGGTCGGGCGTGATAGCAAAGAGAAAGATGCCTGGCATTGTCGTGACTGCAGCAGCATCTTTACACTGGCGGATGTTTATCGTTGCTTTGTTGAGGCTGAAGAGCGCGCTTTGAAAGGCGCAAGCAATGACTGCAGTCTTGTCGGTGACGAACCGCGATCTGGCCGGAACTCGAGCCAGCAGAGCGTGGATCTGTTACTGATCCAGGTCAGAATGACGGTGAACCGAGCCGTGCTGGAGCAACTCGAGCAATTTGATCTGGGACGCTTGCGCGGTCTGGCGGCAACAAATAGTTTTCGCAGTCACTACGCGCGCCCACGCGACTACATTCCCGAGCCGCATTGATTTTCCACCACATTCATTCATCAACTCATGCGCATTAATATTCAGTTTCGTGACCGGGTTGGCATCGCACATGAAATATTGGCGGTGTTGGCCAGACGCGGCCTGAATGTCGTTGCGGTTGAGGTTGACCCGCCGAATATTTACATCGACAGCCCGGAACTGCTTGAATATATGCTTCCTGCCTTGCAGGAGGATTGCCAGAAGGTGAATGGTGTCGGCCAGATTGAGGTGATTGATGTATTGCCTGGCATACGCCGGCGCTTGCATCTGGACACCATGATGGCGGTCATGGAAGACCCTGTGCTGGCGGTCGATGGCAGCGGTAATCTGGTCATCGCCAATGCCGCTGCGGCAGCGGTTGCGGGGATGGATGAAGCAGCGTTGTGTCGGTTGACCCTGAGTCAGGTGTTGGATGATGCGGCGCTGCAAGAGGAACTGATTGCAAACGGATTCCGTATTCCGAGTCGTGAAGTGAGCTTGTATGGTGAGCCTTTCTTTATGGATGTGACGCCGGTATCTGAACCCTTACTTCCGGAACTGACACCCTTATCGCGCTCTGTCGGTGCGGTACTGACGTTTCATGCGCCGACGCGCATCGGCGGCAGGATTCATGCCCTGCAGAATTCTGCAGGCAGCGGCTTTGACTTATTGATTGGTGAGTCTGAGCAGATGCGTGTTTTGAAGAAGCGCGCAGCCCGGATGGCAGTGGTCGATGCACCTTTGCTGATTACAGGCGAGACCGGCACAGGTAAAGAATTACTTGCGCAAGCTTGTCATGGTGTCAGCAACAGAAGTAACGCGCCATTTCTTGAGTTGAATTGCGCGGCATTGCCCGAGAGTCTTGCCGAAAGCGAGTTATTCGGTTACATGTCAGGTGCCTTCACCGGTGCGCAGCGTGGCGGCAAACCCGGTTTGTTTGAAATGGCCGATGGCGGCACCGTTTTTCTGGATGAAATTGGTGAGATGTCCCTGTATCTGCAGGCGAAGTTGTTGCGGTTTTTAAATGACGGTAAGTTTCGTCGTATCGGCGGCGATAAAGAAGTCAGGGTGAACGTGCGTATCATCAGCGCGACGCACAGGAATTTGCCCAAGATGGTACAAGAGGGCTTGTTTCGCGAGGATTTGTTTTACCGCTTGAATGTCCTGCATCTGGAGATGCCAGCTTTGCGCGACCGACCTGATGATATTTTGCTGCTTGCCGGACATTTTATTGAACGAGCCTGCACGCAATCACAAAAACCGGTTTGTCGTCTGAATACGTCTGCTTGCGCAGCGCTGGTATCGAATCGCTGGCCGGGAAATGTGCGACAGTTGCAAAACGTCGTGTTCAGGGCAATTACGATGTCGGATCAGCGGGTGCTTGGCGCTGCTGATGTGGATTGGGCAGAGGGCAGCATCAGTGCCGATGAGGTCAATCTGGATACGGCAGAAAACTGGGATTTATCGGTGTCAGCGTTTGAACGGGCGCTGCTTGAACGGCTTTATCCGCAATATCCTTCGAGCCGGAAACTGGCCGCGAGACTGGCAACTTCCCATTCCATGATTGCGACGAAGTTACGCAAGTATGGCATACCGCAAAAGCGTTAATTCACTGCGCTTTCTTCGGGGTCTTCCGGTAAATTAACGGCGGGAATCGTATATTTTTCTTCAGCCCATGCGCCAAGGTCGATCTGTTTGCAGCGTTCCGAGCAGAAAGGACGCCAAAGGCTGCTTTCTTTCCATTCCACCTTGTTGCTGCAGGTGGGGCAATTGACAAAGGTAGCCATATTCAGAAATTAAAAATTACAGAGTGTGAGGTCGAAGGTGATATCGCCCTCAAATGCTTTGGGTTTCATATCGCCATCTTGTGACATGAAGCGTATCCAGAGCATATATTTGTTGGCTGAAATTTCAGGAATAGCGCCAGTCTCACGAGCTACGTTGACGCGCAAGAGTTGATACACTTTTCCCTGTAACATCTGCTGATAACTACCGGTTTGCGCAATGACTTTGCTTGTTGTGCCGGACTCTCGCAAAAGACGTAAGACCACATTGATCGCATCAAATAACGGGGCGATCGGTGCAAACCAGGCAGTAATGTCGGCAAATCGTTTTTCAGTCGTGTTTTTTTGCCAGGCGTGATAGCTGGGCAAATCGAATTCACATGCGCCACCGGGAATAATGGTACGGCCGCGTATGCTCATCAGCCATTCATTGTCACGAATATTTTGTCCGGTTTTTCCGGTGCAGGCAATGAGTGCACTGCTGACGCGATCGACATCGTCAAGCACTTTATCCAGCATTTCTGCCTGCACATTGGGATTGGACTTGAAGCCGATCAGGGTGTGTTTTTGGCGCTCAAGCTCTTGTAATAAGTCGGATTTCAGATCGGCACGACCTGCCACTTCCAGCATTTCAAAAATGGTTGCGAGCGCGATGTGATGTTGCAGAGGGTCTGGCTGATGTAGGAAAAAAGTAAATTTTTCGTACAGGTCTTCCAAACGCAATAGCGTTCGAATACGCTCGTTGAAAGGGTATTCGTAAACAATCAAAATAGTTTCCCTGTTTAAATTTATGCCAACTCTAGCCTCACGTGATTCTGAACCATACTGTCAGAAAATACAAATGCCAAGTGAATTTTTTTTGTTCTTATCGGGAATTATCTGATGACGCTATTTTGTGATGATTATTTATTGATAATTTTGCCAGAGATGCATAGTGTTCATGCAATGCGCGGACTTCGGCTTTTACTGAACTCAGATCGCCGTCATTAAAGATAAGATCGTCCGCAGCTTCTTGTCGTTGCTGGCGACTTGCCTGGGCTCGCATAATGGCGCGAACTTGTTCAGCACTTAAATTATTTCGTGCCATCACTCTGTGAATCTGGGTTTGCTCTTCACAGTCAACAACCAGGATACGACTCACCTTGTTGCGCCAGGTTGTTGATTCGACGAGTAAAGGAACGACAAAAATAAGATAAAGACCAGTTGCCAGGCTGGCAGCTTTTTCAGTTTCCTGACGTATCAGAGGATGAAGGATATTTTCTAACTTTTGTTTTTCGCCGCTATCGGCAAAGACCAGCTCACGCATCCGTGCCCTATCCATGGCGCCATCGTCAGTCAGATATGCATCGCCAAATTGTTCTCGTATCACTGGCATGGCGATGCCACCTGGTTGGGTCAGTTGATGTGCGATGACATCGGTATCAATAATACTTGCGCCAAAGTCGGCAAACATATTGGCAATGGTTGTTTTTCCACTGCCGATACCGCCCGTCAGACCAACCGTAAATCTCTCAGACATCAGAAGGTACTCAGGTACATGGCTGATAACTGTTTTCCCCAGAATAAAGCAATCAACCCAGCTCCTGCGAGGTAAGGTCCAAAGGGAAGTGGGGTGTTTTTCCCCATTTTTGACATGATGATCAGCGCAATGCCAACAACAGCACCTACAACGGATGACAGTAAGATGATCACGGGCAGCATACTCCAGCCCATCCAGGCTCCGAGTGCAGCTAACAATTTGAAGTCGCCATAGCCCATGCCTTCTTTTCCAGTCGCCAATTTAAATATCCAGTAAATTGACCACAGAGATAAATAGCCTGCCACTGCACCTATGACTGCTGAAGGTAATGATGTGAAAGTGCCATTCAGATTGACCAATAAGCCCAGCCAGAGCAATGGCAACGTCAGGTCATCCGGCAGCAATTGCGTATCCGCATCGATCAGTGTCATCGCAATCAGGAAGTAAGAAAAAAACATTGCCGATAAACCGGCAATGCCACTGCCAAAGTGCCAGATCATGCCTGCGCTCAGCAAACAAGTGAACAGTTCAACGAGCGGATAGCGAATCGAAATCGGTGCTTTACAACCCGTGCATTTCCCGCCGATGACCAGATAGCTGATGATGGGGATGTTCTCAATTGCAGTAATTTTATGTCCGCAATGAGGACAAGCCGAGCGCGGTATGGTCAGGTTATAAGGTTCTTGATGAGGTAATTCCTGCCCGGTTTCATGCGCAACGTAGTTATCGGACTCTCGCTGCATCATTTTTGGCAGGCGATAAATAACCACATTCAGAAAGCTGCCTACTAACAACCCGAAGATGCCTAATATGACCGTACTCAGTACATTTCCGGGTTGTGCAAAAAAAATTTCTTCTAACATCAGACGACTGAACCCAGTTTGAAAATAGGCAAATACATCGCAACGACCAGACCGCCGATAATGACACCCAGAATCACCATGATCAGGGGCTCCATTAAGCTGGATAAAGACGCAACGGCCTCGTCGACTTCTTCCTCGTAGAAATCAGCTACTTTCCCCAGCATGTTATCGAGCGCCCCCGATTCTTCGCCGATGGCAACCATCTGCGTCACCATCGTCGGGAAAACATTTGAATTTTGCATTGCGACAGTCAGACTGGTACCGGTGCTGACTTCCGTCTGAATTTTTATCGTAGCGTCTAGATATACAGCATTACCGGCAGCGCCGCCGACGGAATCCAGCGACTCAACCAGGGGAACGCCGGCCGCAAACATGGTTGCCAAAGTACGAGTCCAGCGAGCAATCGTTGCTTTTCTGATCACTGCACCGAAAATAGGAGCTTGCAACAGTAGTCTGTCCATGGTGCGCTGCATTTGTAAGGAGCGCCGCCAAGTCTGAAAGAAAAAATAGACGGAGCCAAAAAGACCACCGAAAATCATATACCAATACTTTACAAAGAAATCAGATATTGCCATCACGAACAGTGTTGGCGCGGGGAGATCGGCACCGAAACTTGTAAACACTTCTTTAAATGCCGGAACTACCCAAATCATGATCACCGCTGTCACTATAAAAGCAACCGACAGAATCGCAATTGGGTAAGTTAATGCGGATTTAATTTTTTTCTTAATCGACTGGGTTTTTTCTTTGTAAATAGCCAAACGGGTCAGCAAATCTTCCAGAATACCGGCTTGCTCACCAGCGCCGACCAGATTGCAGAACAGGGGGTCAAAATACAAAGGAAATTTTCTGAATGCCTGATTCAGACTGGTCCCTGTTTCTACGTCGCCACGTATATCCTGTAACAACTTGGATACTGATGGATTTGCATTTCCTTTGGCGACGATATCAAATGACTGCAATAGTGGTACACCAGCTTTCATCATGGTCGCAAGCTGGCGTGTGAATAAGGTGATGTCCGCATCCGTAATTTTTTTACCTGAGCTATAAGTTTTTTTCTTTAGCTTGGTAACCAGAATACCCTGACGCCTGAGAGTTGCATTGACGATAGCCTCTCCGCCTGCGCGCAATTCTCCCTGCACTGTTTTTCCGAATTTATCTTTACCTTCCCAGGCATAGAGAACATCTTTGGTTTTTTTTATAGGTTTGGCGGAATTAGTTGCCATGTAACTGCTCTCCGATTATTCGTTAGTACATCCAAGTACTTCTTCCAGACTGGTTAATCCTTGCCGCACTTTCAGCAATCCAGATTGGCGCAAATTGCGTATTCCTTCAAGCTGTGCTTGTTCTTCAATTTCCATGGCACTACCATTATTTAAAATAATGCGCTCAATCGACTCGGAAATTGGCATGAGCTGGTAGATGCCGACGCGTCCTTTGTAACCATTTCCATTGCAGCGATCACATCCAACGGGTTCGTAAGGCTTCCATGTCCCGTCCAGATCTTCTTCTTTAAAGCCGGCCGCAAGCAGTACTTCATCCAGTACTTCTGCTGGGCGTTTGCAAGTGCAGAGGCGGCGTGCCAGACGCTGTGCAGTAATGAGAATGACCGATGACGCAATATTGAAGGGCGCTACGCCCATGTTCATCAGACGTGTCAGGGTAGAAGGGGCATCATTGGTATGCAACGTTGAAAATACCATGTGACCGGTTTGTGCAGCCTTGATAGCAATATCGGCAGTTTCCAGATCACGGATCTCACCGACCATGATGACGTCCGGATCCTGACGAAGGAAAGATTTTAGTGCTGCAGCAAAAGTGAGGCCGGCTTTATCGTTCACATTGACCTGATTCACGCCCGGTAAGTTAATCTCAGCAGGGTCTTCGGCCGTGGAAATGTTAATGCCCGGTTTGTTAATCACGTTCAGGCAAGTATATAAAGATACCGTTTTACCTGAACCGGTCGGGCCGGTCACCAACACCATGCCGTAAGGACGCTGAATCGCATTCATCAGCGTTTCTTTTTGATCCGGATCGTAACCCAGTGCATCGATCCCCATTTGCGCTTGCGATCCGTCGAGAATACGCATAACGATCTTCTCACCGAACAGTGTTGGCAACGTGCTTACACGAAAATCGATGGATTTATTGGCGTTCAGAACCAATTTCATCCGGCCATCCTGAGGTATTCTTTTCTCAGAGATATCGAGCTTGGAAATAACCTTGATGCGGGATGACAGCTTATCCTTGATCGCCAGCGGCGGCTGGGCAATTTCCCTTAGTTCACCGTCAACCCTGAAACGAATCCTGTAGAATTTTTCAAAGGGTTCAAAATGCAAATCGGATGCCCCCAGGTTGATGGCATCGACCAGCATTTTTTGCAAGAATTTGACGATAGGTGCGTCATCAACCTCATTGGCCTGGGCATCTGCCGCTGCCGCAGCAGCGGCTTGACCTAAGTCTTCTTCTTTAAAGTCCAGATCGAATTCATCGCCAGACAGGTCGTTCAGACTCTGCTCTGATGTTTTACTGATTTTTTCCAACATTTTCAGCAACGCATCATGCTGCACCATGATGAGTTCTATGCCCAGGCTGGTCTGGAATTTAACCTGATCGAACGCTGAGTTGTTGGTTGGGTCTGAAACCGCCAGTGCCAGTTTGTTTCCTTTTTTTGCGATAGGAACAAGGCGCTGCGTTTGCATGAGCTTGGGATCAACTAATTTGTCCGGTATCAGACTCTCATTGATTACCGATAAGTCCATTAGCGGGTAGCCAAAAGTTTCAGAGCAAAACGTGGCAAGGTCACGCGGACTGATAATGTTGCTTTGCAATAGCCCATCGATAAAACGTGTTTTGTCTATCTGAGTCTTTTTTACTATCGTGTCTGTTTGTGCTGCTGTCAGCAAATTGCCTTGCATTAAAGCTCGGGCAAGTCCTGGGGTTGTTACTTGCGGTGCAGTGTTTGGTGGAGCGGCAGACATAGTGACTTATGGGTTAGGTTTGCAAAAAGAATGAATTGCTTTGCGATGATGCAACTGAAGCCCTTTTTTGTAAAGGCATGCTACTTTTTTTTACATCTGAGCTGCATTCAGCCAACGGAACTGTTGTCTTTGTGTGAAAGTGCGCGACAAAAATACTGCTGAACTCAGGAGAGTCTGCTAATAAAGAGAGGCAAGCACATTTCTGTGATTGCCTCTATAGAAACTTTGCTTAAATGAGATTTTTTACGCTCAGTGATTGCGTTGAACGGCAAACTGACTCAAAGTGAGAAGTGCCTCTTTGTATGGAGATTCTGGTAAATGCGTGACCGCGGCTGATGCTTTACGCGCTGCTTCCACCGCTTTTTCTTTAGTGTAATTCAATGCGCCGGATTGCGTAATCGCATGTAAGATTTTATCGAACTGTGATTCATCACCTTGTTCTATACATGTGCGGACCAGTTCTTTTTCTTCGGCCGTACCATTTTTCATGAGATAAATCAGAGGCAATGTCGGTTTGCCTTCACGCAAATCATCACCGACATTTTTCCCGATTTCTTCCGCGTTTCCTGTGTAATCGAGCACGTCGTCGATTAATTGAAATGCAGTGCCTATGCTGCGACCATATTCTGCTGCCGCTTCTACCTGTTCTTCATTTGCCCCTGCAATAAGAGCGCCAACTTTTGCTGATGCTTCGAATAATTTGGCTGTTTTTGAACGTATTACTTGTAAGTAACGATCTTCCGTCACATCCGGATCGTGCATATTGAGTAGTTGCAGCACTTCACCTTCCGCGATCACGTTGGTGGCGTCGGCAACAACTTGCATAATCGGAACGCTGCCGACAGACACCATCATCTGGAACGCGCGTGAATGTAAAAAATCGCCGACAAGCACGGACGCCGCGTTACCAAACAGTGCGTTGGCAGTCTGGCGACCACGGCGCAGCGATGACTCATCAACAACATCGTCATGCAGCAAAGTTGCTGTATGGATAAACTCAATAGTTGCTGCCAAGTCGTGGTGGTTTTTCCCTTGATAGCCGTAAGCGTTCGCAATCAGCAGTACGAGAACGGGACGTAAGCGTTTTCCACCTGCACTGATAATGTACTCAGCAACCTGATTTACCAGAGGAACGTCAGAATAAAGCTGTCGGCGAATAACATCGTTAACCGCAGACATATCCGCAGTAATCATGTCGGTAATAGGGTTTGGGTTTGCAGTGGCAGACAAGGGGGAATCCTGCTAATTAATTCAAGACCGCGAGATTATACGACGACAATATTAAATTTGCGCTGTAAGCCGGTACGCAATACATCTGTTTTCTCGTTTCTTATTGAAATTCCTCAAACCGTTTTCATTCGTGAGGTTTTCTCTGCTGAAAAAATATGCAAATTGTTTTTGACGCAAACTCTAAGTCTATGTATAATTTGGGGTTTTCCCGAATTCCCAGGTCGTTTTTGAAGTGCGGGGGAAAATCCCTTTTATTTATTTGATGAGGTTTCACATGTACGCGGTCATAAAAACCGGCGGCAAACAATATAAAGTTGTCGCTGGTGAAAAACTTAAAGTAGAACAGATACCTGCAGACATTGGCTCCGAAATCACCATTGATCAAGTACTCGCGTTGGGTGCTGGAGAAACAATTAAATTTGGTACTCCATTGGTCGCAGGTGCTACGGTGCTGGCTAAGGTAGTAGATCACGGTCGTCACGACAAAGTACGTATTTTCAAAATGCGTCGTCGTAAGCATTACCAGAAGCGTCAAGGCCACCGCCAAAACTACACTGAATTGCAAATCGTATCTATCAACGGCTAATCTCTCGATTACCTGTTAATTACCTGTATCAAGGAGCTATTAAATGGCACATAAAAAAGGCGGCGGCACCACGCGCAACGGCCGTGACTCAGAGTCAAAACGCTTAGGCGTTAAAGTTTACGGCGGTCAGGCTATCAATGCTGGCGGTATCATTGTTCGTCAACGCGGCACACGTGTTCACCCAGGTGAAAACGTTGGCATGGGCAAAGATCATACTTTGTTCGCGCTGGTTAACGGTAAAGTACAGTTCGCAATCAAAGGTGCTTCCAAGCATCAATACGCGATTGTCGTTGCAGCTTAAGTTTTGAAGTAATTCAAGCTAAGGCGCAAGCCAGTATGATGAAAAGGCTCTGCCATTGGTAGAGCCTTTTTAGTTTCGAGAAATCCTGTATAAATCGTTTGTTCCATCTGGGTAGCAAAGATTTATACAAGCTTTTTTAGGTGGTAAAAATGAAATTTATTGACGAAGCCAGAATTGAAGTTATCGCCGGCGATGGCGGTAATGGGGTTGCCTCTTTCTGTCGCGAAAAATTCCGCCCATTTGGCGGTCCTGATGGTGGCGATGGTGGCCGTGGTGGCAGTATCTGGGCGGTTGCTGATCGTAATATCAACACTTTGGTTGATTATCGCTATTCGAAACTGCACAAGGCAAAAGACGGTGAAAATGGTCGTGGTGCAGATTGCTACGGTAAAGGCGCGGATGATATTTTTCTCCGCATGCCAGTAGGAACCTTAATCGCAGACCGTAACACAGACGAAGTGATCGCTGACTTGACCGAACATGGTCAGCAAGTGGAGCTGGTTAAAGGTGGTGAAGGTGGTTGGGGAAATATCCACTTCAAAACCTCGACCAATCGCGCCCCACGTCAGCGTACCGAAGGTAAAGAGGGTGAACGTCGTGAATTGCGTCTCGAACTGAAAGTGCTGGCAGACGTTGGTTTGCTGGGATTGCCAAATGCGGGTAAATCCACGTTCATCACTGCAGTATCCAATGCGCGTCCTAAGATCGCCGACTATCCATTTACGACTTTGCATCCGAATCTGGGTATGGTGCGTGTCAGCCACGAAAAGAGTTTCGTGATTGCCGATATTCCTGGTTTGATCGAAGGTGCTGCGGATGGCGTCGGTCTGGGGGTGCAATTTCTGAAGCATCTGCAGCGCACCGGCTTGTTGTTGCACATTGTTGATCTTGCGCCATTTGACGATAACGTTGATCCAGTTAAAGATGCGAAGGCCCTGATCAAAGAGTTACGTAAATACGATGAGAGCCTGTATGACAAGCCGCGCTGGCTGGTATTGAATAAGCTGGATGTCCTCAGTGAAGATGAGCGTAAGAAAAAAGTCAAAGACTTTGTTAAACGTTTTGGCTGGAAAGGCCCGGTATTTGAAATCTCCGCGTTGAATCGCGAAGGTTGCGAAGATCTGGTCATGGCGATTTACAAAGACATCGAAGAGAAGCGTACACAAGAGCAGCGTTCACAAGAAACACAGATGAAAGAAGAAGCGCAGGGCATTTTATCCATTGATCCGGATGATCCTCGTTTTAAAGTCTGGGACGAATAATCAAAAAAGCCTGAATTTCAGGCTTTTTTTTTTCGCCTGCTACTTTGTCAGACATTCAAAAATGATTTCCTGATTCGTATTGAAATAATATTTTTTCAGGATATTGGTATGAAAAGAAAAGATAAGTCTGAATTTAATTTAGTTTAATGTGATTAAGTCCACATAAAGTATAATTTAAGACTTTCCTTCCCATCGACTTTGGTTTTACTCTTTATGCATTCTGTGATCCAGCAAGCCAAACGGCTGATAATTAAAGTGGGTTCTTCACTAGTAACAAATGACGGCAAAGGTATCGACAAGGTAGCGATAGAACGATGGGCTGTACAGATTGCCGCATTGCGACAAATGGGAAAGGAAGTTGTTCTGGTCAGCTCTGGTGCCATTGCAGAGGGGCGGCAAAGGCTAGGCTTTGACAAACGACCTACAGGCATACATGAGCTGCAGGCTTGCGCAGCCGTGGGGCAAATGGGGCTTGCGCAAATATATGAAAGCAGTTTTCGGGCGCATGACATTGGTACTGCACAGATTTTACTTACTCATGCTGATCTTGCTGATCGCGAACGTTATCTGAACGCTCGCTCGACCTTATTCACCTTGTTGCAATTCGGTATCGTTCCTATCATCAACGAAAATGATACGGTTGTGACTGATGAAATCAAGTTTGGCGACAACGACACCTTGGGTGCGCTGGTGGCGAATTTAATCGAAGCCGATGCCTTGATTATTCTGACGGATCAAAAAGGCTTGTATACCGCAGATCCTCGGAAAAATCCCGATGCAAAATTTGTACATGAAGCGAAAGCAGGGGATTTAACACTAGAGGCGATGGCCGGCGGAGCAGGTTCCAGCCTCGGTAGTGGCGGGATGCTGACCAAGATTCTGGCCGCTAAACGTGCGGCGAGTTCCGGGGCGCATACCGTGATCGCCTGGGGGCGTGAAGAGAATGTGCTGGTCAGGCTGGCAAACGGCGAAGCCATCGGCACGCAGCTGGTTTCCGATATGGCACCGATTGCGGCACGCAAACAATGGCTGGCGGATCATTTGCAAACTGCGGGCACCATCGTGCTCGATGCTGGTGCCGTACAGAAATTAACACGGGAAGGTAAATCCTTGTTACCGATCGGCGTGCTGGAGGTGAGCGGTGAGTTTGGTCGTGGCGAGGTGGTGACTTGTGTTGATGAAGCGGGGCGCGTTATTGCGAGAGGTTTGTCGAATTACGCCAGCGCAGACGCGCGGCGTATTAAGCGCCATCCTTCGGCTGAAATTGCAGCCATTCTTGGCTTTGTCGAAGAGCAGGAACTGATACACCGGGACAACCTGGTTGTTCTGTAAAAAAAGGTGCCTGAGCCCCTTTTTTTGTATAAGTCCCGCGTTTTTTAGCGATTAAACGGCGAGCGTTTCCCGTTCAATCGGTCCGTGATCATTGCCGCTTTTCCTGCAACCGTATTACCGTCACACAAATACTCGGTGTATAAAACGTGGTGCTGCTTGTTAGCGCCAGCATTTGAAATTCTGTCCCACTCTTTACGTCGAGATGCTGACCAGGTGCCGTCGCTGCGACCAAATGCGTACAGCTTTTTTTCATAGCTTTCGCAACGTATCGCTTCATAGCTGACGTTTTTTGCGCCATTGCTGCTGGTCGACACCAGTGTGTAACGCACAGAACCATCTTTTTCGACCGAAACCGACGGCTTATCTATCGAAAAAGTCTGCGTGCCGCTGTTATAAAAAGGCAGCAGATTTTCTGATTTTGGTGCGGCAGGTAATTGCATAGCCGTTTCCTGCCATCCTGTATTCACTTCATCGTCTTCCTGATCTGCCGCGTACGTCAGCGGCAGATGCAATCCGGCTGCAATCAGCAGCAGTCCGAACAAGCCTTTGGCATAGCGGTGTTGATTGTCATGTGCCATAAATTATTTCGATTCTTCCTGTTCAGGTTTGTCCGGATTCATCAATTTTTCCGTGACCTTCGGCGTTTGTCGTTGCGAGCGTTGGCGCTGGGCTCCGGGGTGATCGCTTCTGTGCAGATAACGGGATAACTCCTGTAACGCCAGTTGATAAACACCACGTTTAAATTCAATCACCACATCCAGCGGCACCCAGTATTCATGCCAGCGCCACGCATCGAATTCTGGGTGGTTGCTGGCACGCAGGTTGATATCGCAATCGCGACCCACCATGCGCAGCAAAAACCAGATCTGTTTTTGCCCACGGTAATGCCCACGAATTTCACGTTTGATAAAATGATCTGGCACCTCATAACGGAGCCAGTCACGGGTGCGGCCGATAATTTTGACATGTTCCCGCAACAAACCTGTTTCTTCTTCCAACTCACGAAACATTGCCTGCTCAGGAGATTCGCCATATTTAATGCCGCCTTGCGGGAATTGCCATGAGTGCTCGCGCACGCGCTTTCCCCACCAGACTTGATTGTTGGCGTTAAGCAAAATTATGCCAACGTTAGGGCGGAAGCCTTCACGATCTAGCATGTCTAACCTCAAAACTTTCTGTGGCTAAACGGCTTGTCCCTGCAATTGAAAGCGTCGGTTACGTCAAAAAGCGAGCCCATTTAGTTCCGGGCAGCAGCCAGTCTGGCGAACAAAACGCGGTTTCCTTCATCAAATATGCAAAGAGTGGGCGCATTAGCCAGCTAATCCTTTAAAATTGAGTTGATTATAACCTTCCATTTAAAAAGAATCACTGTCATGCGAGCTACCCGATTTTTTATTTCTACACTTAAAGAAGCCCCTGCCGACGCTGAGATCGTCAGCCACAAACTGATGATGCGTGCCGGCATGATTAAACGTCTGGGATCCGGCATTTACAACTACATGCCTATGGGCTTGCGCGTGATTCGTAAAGTCGAAAATATCGTCCGCGAAGAGATGAATCGCGCCGGTGCGATTGAAATGCTGATGCCGGTTGTGCAGCCTGCGGAACTCTGGCAGGAAACCGGTCGCTGGGACAAAATGGGTCCGGAACTGATGCGCGTGAAAGACCGTCACGGTCGCGATTACATCATTCAGCCAACCTCGGAAGAAGCGATTACCGATGTCGTGCGTTCGGACATCCGTTCATATCGTCAGTTGCCAGTCAACTTCTATCACATTCAGACCAAATTCCGCGATGAACGCCGTCCGCGTTTCGGTCTGATGCGTGGTCGCGAATTTACGATGAAAGATGCGTATTCTTTCGATCGCGACGTTGAAGGCCTGAAGAAATCGTATCAGATCATGTTTGACGCTTACACCCGGATTTTCCAGCGCTTTGGCCTGCAATTCCGCGCGGTTGCCGCGGACAACGGTGCGATTGGCGGCTCTGGCTCGCATGAGTTCCATGTGATTGCAGAAACCGGCGAAGACGCGCTGGTGTATTGCCCGACATCGGATTACGCGGCCAATATGGAAGCCGCAGAAGCTGTGGCATTGTCGGCAACACGTCCTGCCGCGAGCGCAGCACTGACCAAAACAGCGACACCTGGCAAAGCCAAGTGCGAGGACGTTGCCGCATTCCTGAATATTCCTTTGCAAAGCACAGTCAAATCGATCGTACTCGCGGTGGATGATGAAGAAAAAGGCGAGGCTGGCAAACAAATCTGGCTGTTGCTGCTGCGCGGCGATCACGAGCTGAATGAAGTCAAGGCCAACAAAATACCGGGTCTGGCGAATTACCGTTTCGCCACCGAAGCGGAAATCGTCGAATGGTTCGGCACATTGCCAGGCTACCTCGGTCCTATCAATACTAAAAAACCGGTGCACGTCGTCGCTGATCGTACGGTGGCGAATATGGCCGATTTTGTTTGCGGCGCGAATGAAGCGGATTTCCATTTCACCGGGGCGAACTGGGGACGTGATCTGCCTGAGCCGCTGGTATTGGATATCCGCAACGTGGTTGATGGCGATCCTTCGCCTGATGGTAAAGGTGTGCTGGCGATACAGCGCGGCATTGAAGTTGGTCATGTATTCCAGCTTGGCACGCGCTATTCGCAAGACATGAAGGCCACATTCCTCGATGAAAATGGCAAACCACAATTGCTGCAAATGGGGTGTTACGGTATCGGTGTGACCCGTATTCTCGGCGCGGCAATTGAGCAGAATTTCGACGATAAAGGCATTATCTGGCCAACGGCGATCGCACCGTTTGAAGTCGTGATCTGCCCTATGGGTATGGATCGCAGCGAGGCCGTCAAAGCAGAAACTGAAAAACTGTACACGGCGATGCTGGACGCTGGCATTGACGTGATTCTGGATGATCGCGGTGAACGCCCTGGCGCGATGTTTGCCGACTGGGAGTTGATCGGTGTACCGCATCGTGTGGTAATCGGTGACCGTGGTCTCAAAGAAGGTAAGCTCGAATACGTCGGCCGCCGCGATGTGGAAGCGACCAATGTTCCGGTTGCTGAGATGCTGGCTTTTGTTCAGAGCAAGCTGGTAGCGGCGTAAAGCGGCTAAATATACTGGGGGGAGTATCTTCAAACCACCTTTTGTTTATTCAGACAATTGGCATGAAATGACAGATACTCCCCTTAAATCTTAATTTTTGAGAAGTTGAAAGCGATTTTGCTGTTGCCCCGATGGATGATCTTGCTGTTCAGTTTATGGACCGCATTGCTGTATGCCTTGCCGGCACACGCCGGTAATCAGAAAGAAGAAGCCATGGCGGATTCGGTTCGTCTCGCCTTGTCAAAAGCGATTTCTGACCCGCGTCCGCCCAAACCCAGCTTCAATACGATAGAAGAGCGCATCAGCTATCTGCACTGGCTGGGCGAAATGTCGTCGCGCCTGAAAAAGCGGATACCCGATTATCAGACGCGCATCGAGTTGCTCGAAACGATATGGTATGAATCCAAACGCGCTGGGTTGGATCCTGCGATGGTGATGGGTTTGATGCAGGTCGAATCGGCATTCCGCAAATACGCCACCTCGGTGGTCGGCGCGCGCGGTTATATGCAGGTGATGCCATTCTGGTCGCGCAGCATCGGTGATGGCGATGCGACTAAGTTATTTCACATGCAAACCAATCTGCGCTATGGTTGCTCTATCCTGCGGCTGTATATGGATATGGAAAAGGGCGATTTATATCTGGCGCTGGGGCGCTATAACGGCAGCCGTGGCAAGCCGGAATATCCGAATGCCGTACTGGCAAACTGGAAGAACTGGGAATTTAAGAAGTAAGCAGATATTTTCAGGTTTGAAAATAAAACCAGAAAACAAAAATGCCCGCGCGATGCGGGCATTTTTGTTTGGGATGGGACATTTTCTTCCCATAAAGTTTCCCAACGCAACTGCGGTTGCTATTCCTGAAGAATCAGGACAGGTGACCGGAAATGAGTTTTGTCATTTCAAACATGGAGACTTGCGCTTTACCACCGAAAACGGCTTTCAGCTTGTCATCTGCATTGATATTGCGTTTGTTTTCTGGTGCTTGCAGGTTATGCTTTTTGATGTATTCCCATACTTTTTTCGTCACTTCAGTACGTGGAATCGGTGCTGCACCGATCACTGCTGCCAGCGTTGGGGAAATCGTCATTGGCTTCATGAACGCTGCGTTTGGCTTGCGTTCTGCTGCCGGTTTAGCTGCTGCCTTTTTTGGTGCTGCGGCTGGTTTCGCTGCTGGTTTTTTTGCTGCTGTTGCCATAAATAGCCTCCTTCACAATTTTGTGGACGGAGCTTTGATCGTTTTGAAAAGCTCCTGCATTGCGTCACTTCACGCATCGCCCATAGTGGTGCGGTTTCCACGGTGATGCAAGTCTTTTTTGTGCGTTTTTTAAGAAAAAATGCAGGAAATGCTGCTTCGTTGGATTTCTATCCAAAAAAAAGCCGTATCAGCAGGGTTTTACCTCTGATACGGCCATTTTTTGTAACATCAGCTTACGTCTGAAAATCAGCGTTTTCCTGGCATCATTCCCTTCATTCCGCGCAGCATTTTCATCATGCCGCCACCGCGCAATTTTTTCATCATGGACTGCATTTGCTCGAATTGCGCCAGCATACGGTTAACTTCCTGAATCTGCACACCGGCACCGGTGGCAATGCGGCGTTTGCGTGAGGCTTTAATCAGCTCTGGTTTCGCGCGCTCGAGTGGCGTCATGGAATTGATAATACCTTCCATGCGGCGCACGGATTTTTCTGCCTGATCCATGTTCGCACCGGCGGCGGCCTGCTGCATTTGCGCTGGCAATTTATCCATCAGTCCTGATAGCCCGCCCATGTTCTTCATTTGCGAAATTTGCATTTTGAAGTCGTTCATGTCGAACTTGCCGCCGTCTTTAATTTTATGCGCAAGATTTTGCGCAGCGGCGACGTCCATGCCTTTTTGCGCCGATTCCACCAACGCCATGATGTCGCCCATGCCGAGCACACGGCTAGCCATGCGGGTCGCATCAAAGGCTTCCAGTCCATCGAGTTTTTCTGCGACACCGACAAACTTAATCGGTTTGCCAGTCACGTAACGGACAGACAAAGCCGCACCACCGCGTGAATCACCGTCGAGCTTGGTCAGCACAACACCCGTCAGTGGCAAGGCGTCATTAAACGCTTTGGCGGTATTGACTGCATCCTGCCCCAGCATGGCGTCAACGACGAATAAAGTTTCTATAGGCTTGACTGCGGCGTGTACAGCGGCGATTTCCTGCATCATCGCTTCATCAATACCAAGACGACCGGCGGTATCGATGATCAACACATCGTGGTAATGTTTTTTTGCGTAATCGAGCGCGGCTAAGGCAATATCGACAGGCTTCTGATCTGGTGTCGATGGGAAAAAGTCGGCACCGACTTGCCCGGTCACCGTTTGCAGCTGGCCGATCGCGGCCGGACGATAAACGTCGGCTGAAACGGTCAGCACTTTTTTCTTTTTCTGTTCGCGCAGATATTTGGCGAGCTTACCGACGGTGGTTGTTTTACCTGCACCCTGCAAACCCGCCATCAGAATAATCGCCGGTGGCTGGCAGGCAAAGCTGAGTTGCGAGGCTTCTTCGCCGAGATCGGCCCCCATCAATACGGCGAGTTCTTTCTGAACGATGCCGACCAATGCCTGGCCGGGAGTCAGTGACGAGATAACTTCTTCGCCCATCGCTTTTTCTTTAACGCGGGCGATCAGTTCGCGTACTGCAGGCAAGGCAACGTCCGCTTCTAACAATGCCATGCGCACTTCGCGCAGCATATCGGCTGTGTTGGATTCGGTCAGTCTGGCTTCGCCGCGCATAGTCTTAACGACTTTGGCGAGGCGCTGGGTAAGGTTATCAAGCATAGCGAACGAGTAGAATTTCTTGAGTAAAAAGCAAATTGAGCGCAGTTGCCAGCCTGGCGCTTAACTGCCAGAGGCAAAACAATCCGCCATTTTACCTGATCACCGCAGTGGCTCTGCGAATTCATAGAAAAGCTTGTGGTTGAAATGCAGATGTTCCGTAAAATCAGAATGTTTACATGAACTATTCTGTAAAATCAGAAGAGATTCGTTTCTGTTGTGGATATTTCTTTGCTGACACAGATAAGCGTCACCGGTTTTTGCTTACATTTTTCCTGGGAATAAAATCTGCTTTGGCCTGATAATTATATTTCTTTATGGTAATTATTTTTGTTGTCTTTGCTGCGAAATTGTAAAAAACCTAAGCCCATTGAAAAGCTGGAAATCAAATCAAATGAAAAAAAATCTATCGCGCCGTTTGTTTGTTGTCGGTTTGCTCGCCGTCGGCACGTTCTTCCCCTCCTTGCATGCAAACGCAGAGGATGGCGTGACGGATTCCACTATCTTGCTGGGGCAGACGATAGGCGTGACCGGGCAAATTGCTGGTCCTGTTAAAGAAATGATGGCAGGCGCTGCCGCCTATTTTGCCTACGTTAATAAAAACGGTGGAGTACATGGCCGCAAAATTGAAGTAAAGACGCTCGATGATAAATTTGATCCGGCGCTGGCACTGAGCAATGCCGATGCGCTGATCAGGAAAGAGCACGTGTTTGCGTTGTTCCAGAGTCGTGGTACCCCCCATACACAGGCGATTCTGCCTTTGCTGGCAGAACATAAAATTCCATTGATTGCCCCTTCAACCGGCGCGGTGACATTTCATACGCCGGTCAATCATTACGTGTTTAATGTCCGTGCCAAATATCAGGATGAAGTGAAAAAAGCCGTTGAGCAATTTGCTACCATCGGCCTGAAAGATATTGTTTTGGTCCACGTTGACGACAGTTTTGGGAAAGATGGACTGGAAGGGTTTCAAAGCGCGATGCAGCAATTCAAGCTGAAACCGGTCTCCATCATTTCTTACGACAGAGCCAAACCGGATATTAAAGCGGTCGCTGCAAGCGTCGTTCAAAGCGCGGGTAAGGCCTTAATTCTGGTGACGTCTGGCACGACGACAGCTGAATTGATCAATGCCATACGTGATGCCGGCAGTGCGATACAGATCATGGCGGTATCGAATAATTCGTCGCAGTCTTTTATTGATTCGCTGGGTAAACATGCGACTGGCATTATGGTGTCGCAGATCGTACCTGCACCGCATCTGTTGTCCAGCCAGTTGGGGCAAGAGTTCCGGCAAGTTACGAAAGAGCATCATGTAACTGAATCGTATGCCGCGATGGAAGGATTTGTCTCTGCCAAAGTGATGGTAGAAGGTTTGCGCCGTGCAGGTAAGAACCCCACAAGAGAGGGGCTGATCCGGGCACTGGAATCAATCAAACGCTTTGACCTCGGCGGGCTGACACTGACGTATTCAGAAAAAGACCACACTGGCAGTGAATTTGTGGAGCTGACCATGATTGGACGTGACAAGCGTTTCTTACGCTGATTCTTTTTATGATCCATCAGGATTTTTCGTCCTGTATGTGATTGAGTTTTTATATTTTTTGTTATGAGTTATGGAGCGCTGACGTCATAACCTGTTATTTTTTTCGGAGACTATTATGCGCAAAAAAAAATTGAATCATCTGATTGCTGGGCTCAGTCTGGGCGTGGTAGCCCTCTTCGCCAGTGCTATCGCTGCGGCTGAAGATGGTGTGACGGATTCGACGATATTGTTAGGACAAACCGTCGGTGTCACCGGCCCGATTGCCGGAGCTGTCAAAGAAATGCAGGCAGGTGCAAATGCCTACTTTGCTTATGTGAATAAAAACGGTGGAGTGAATGGCCGGAAAATTGAACTCATCACTCTGGATGATAAATTTGATGCGACCCAGGCCTATAAAAATGCGGAAACGCTGATTAAAAAAGACCACGTGTTTGCATTGTTTCAAAGCCGTGGCACACCGACGTCTGAGATTTTATTTCCGCTGTTGAATGAACATAAAATTCCGCTGGTTGCTCCGAGTACTGGCGCGGTAGTGATGCATCAGCCTTTGCATCGTTACGTATTCAACGTGCGGGCGAAATATCAGGATGAGGTCAGAAAAGCGGTCGAGCAGTTTTCCACGATAGGCCTGAAAGACGTCGGCATTATTCATATCGACGACAGTTTCGGAAATGATGCATTACAGGGCTTTCTAGCGGCAGAAAACAGCTTTAAGCTGAAACCGGCAGCAACGATTAAGTTTGACCGTTTAAAACCTGATGTGGCTGCGGTGGTTCATGCGGTAAAGGCGTCGAATGCAAAAGCCCTGATTATTGTCGGTGCTGCTCCTGTTACTGTGGATATCATTAAATCCTTGCGTGCCGGTGGCAACACCGCGCAGATCATGACTTTATCCAATAACGCGACACAAGGATTTATTGACAGTCTGGGCCCGCATGCAGTGGGCATTATGGTGTCACAGGTGATGCCCGCACCGAATCTGGCGACGCAACTGGGTCAGGAATTCAAGCAGGTGACGAAGGGGACTACGGTACCAGAGTCTTATTCCGCGATGGAAGGCTTCGTGTCTGCGAAAGTGCTGGTCGAAGGCTTGAAGAAAAGCGGTCGAGGTCTGACGCGTGATGGCTTTGTGCGGGCGCTGGAATCGATGCATAAAAATGATATCGGCGGCATTTTGTTGACCTATGGTGAGAAAGATCATAGTGGCAGTGAATTCGTTGAATTGACGATTATCAATCGCGACAAGAAATTTTTACGCTGATCCTTTGGGAACCTACCTTCGTTTCTGTTTAGTCCCAGACGGGCTGGAAAGCGAAGGTACAAATGATGCGACGCCGAATACAATGCTGGAGTCTCAGAAGATTCCGGCATTTTTTTCTGAATATTCAGACTGTTTGCGGCAAATTATTTATGGAGGTCTAATGGAATCAATTATTTACGTGAGTTGTGTTACTGGCACGATCTGTGCTGATAGATCCGTGTTGACATCAACGTTATCGAAAAATCATAAGGAGATAGTATGCTGAAGAAAGTATTGACGATGGCCGCCGTGATTCCTCTGGCATTGGCTGGCAGTGCTCAGGCACAGGAAGTTGTCCGTCTCGGTAACCTCAAATTCGCCCATTATGGTGCGGTATCCTACATCAAAGAAATCGCACCGAAATGCGGTCTGAAAGTAGAAGAGCGCGTTTTTTCCAAAGGCCTCGATGCGATGCAGGCAGTGATCGCCGGAGAGCTGGATGTCGGCGCAGTCTCTTCTGAAGCGGCGATTTCTGGTCGCGCTAGCGGCACACCAATTTATGTGGTGGCTGGTTTTGCCAAAGGTGGTGCGCGCCTCGTCGCTCGTGCTGATCTCAGCGTTAAAACGGTCAAGGATCTGAAAGGCAAAAAAGTGGGTGTCACGCGCGGTGGCATTCAGGATATTTTGCTGGCCGCCGAGTTATCGCAGAATGGGCTGACGTATTCCGATCAGCCTGGTAAAGATGTGCAGATTATTTACCTCGGTTTTCCTGATCTGAATCAGGCTTTGCTGGGTAAAAATATCGATGCGATGATGCAGTCTGAACCTTACTCGTCACAGTCGATTGGTAAAGGCTTCGGTAAAGAGGTCATCAAACCTTACGATACCCCGCTCGGTGAACCGGTACGTGCGATGGTGATGACAGAGAAGTTTTACAAAGAGCGTCGCCCTGTCGCTGAAAAATTCATGCGTTGTTTTGTCGAGGCGACGAAAGCCTTTATCGACAACAAAGATCTGGCTGAAAAATATGTGCGCGAAAATATGTTCAAAGGTCAGGTCAGTCACGAAGACTTTGTGAATGCGATAGAAAATTCGCCTTACTCTTACGATATGTCTGTGGAACATATTCAGGTCACAACGGATCTGATGCAAAAATACGGTATCGGTAAAATGAGCAAGCCGCCATTGGCGAAAGAGTGGGTCAAAACTGATTTGCTTGATCAGGCGAAGAAAAGTCTGAACATTAAATAAATACCGGTAAGCCCTGGTGCTCCCGGCACAACATCAGCCTGCAACATCCAGAACAGAAGCAAGTCTCTTGCTATTCCCTGACGCTGCTTCTGTTTCTTTTTCTAAGGAAAACAAATGAAATTCAAATGGCGTGAAATTGGCGCGGGTCTGATTGTGCCCGCCATCCTCATCGCGATCTGGCAAATCGTCACCAGCAATGGCTGGGTCAATCCGCAAGTATTACCTTCACCGATAGCCGTGGTGAAAAAATGGATAGAGTACGCATTGCCACTGGAAGCGTACGACCCGGCGACCATGAGCCGTTTGTCATGGGCATTTTCCGGCGAACTGGTGCGTGACACCATCGGTAGTATGTATCGTGTGCTGGTTGGTTTTGTCGTCGGTGCCGGGCTTGCATTGCCGCTGGGGCTGGCGATGGGATCAAGCCAGCGCGTCTATGCCTGGATGAATCCCTTGATGCAGGTCTTGCGTCCAATTCCGCCGATTGCGTATATTCCTTTGTCTATCCTCTGGTTCGGACTGGGTAATCCACCGGCAATTTTCCTGATTGCGATCGGCGCTTTTTTCCCGGTATTGATGAATACGATTGCCGGTGTGCGGCATGTTGACGGGATCTACATCCGCGCTGCCCGTAATCTCGGCGCCAGCCAGACCACGATGTTTGTCCGGGTCATGCTGCCTGCGGCTGTGCCGTATATTTTATCGGGGGTGCGTATCGGTATCGGTACCGCTTTCATTGTCGTGATCGTTTCTGAAATGATTGCGGTGAATAACGGTCTGGGTTTCCGGATTCTCGAAGCGCGTGAGTATTTCTGGTCGGACAAAATTATCGCCGGCATGATCAGTATCGGTATGCTGGGTCTGGCAATTGATCTGGCGATGAATAAATTAAATAACTATTTACTGCGCTGGCACCGTGGATTGGAGAACTGAGATGAATCCCACACATATCAAAGTGAATGCGGTCAATAAAATCTTCAAGACTGCAGACAAAGAAGTCGTCGCCCTGCGCGACATTAATCTGGAAATTCCCGAAGGGCAGTTTGTTTGTTTGCTCGGTCCGTCCGGTTGCGGTAAATCGACTTTACTGAATGCGATTGCCGGTTTTTCTTTGCCGTCGTCCGGCAGCATTATTGCGAATGGAAAAACCGTGACTGAACCAGGCCCGGATCGCGGTATGGTGTTCCAGGAGTACGCTTTGTTTCCCTGGATGACAGTCGAGCAAAACATTGCTTTCGGACTGGAAATTAAAGGTATGGGAAAAACCGATATAGCCTCACGCGTCAGCAAATTACTCGAGATGCTGGGGCTGGCCGATTTCAAACAACGCTTTCCTAAAGATTTGTCCGGTGGTATGCGTCAGCGGGTTGCGATTGCCCGCGTGCTGGCGCTGGATTCACCGATCATGTTGATGGATGAACCGTTTGGTGCGTTGGATGCGTTGACTCGCCGTAATCTGCAGGATGAATTGCTGCGCCTCTGGGCCGAGCTGAAAAAGACCATTATTTTTGTGACGCACAGTATCGAAGAAGCGATTTATCTGGCCGACCGGATTATCGTCATGACCTATCGTCCGGGCACCGTGAAGAAAGATATTCTGATCGACCTGCCACGTTTGCGTGACCCGTCTGCGGCTGAATTCAACGCCTTGAAACGTGAACTCGGACAGCTCGTCATGGAAGAGCAGCAGCGTCATCATAATGATGAACTGAAAATGGCTGCCGTCGATTAAACATGCCCGTCATGCCATCACTGTGATGGCAAAAGCAGGTCATTGAATAACATATGAACTCTCATCAGCGCATCATTACACTGTGTCTCAGTGCGGCATGTAGTGTGGCGCTGATTTTTTTTGCTTATTTATTTTTCGCACAAAAAGAAAAAAGCGAAATTCGTCTGGCCGGGGACAGGCAACTGCAAATCATTGCATTGGATCTGGAGTCGGTGCTCGAGCGCTACGAGACTTTGCCGTACTCGATTTCGTATCTGCCACTGGCCGCGCAGGTATTGGCGCATCCAGCCGACAAAGCGCTGGTGCAGCAATTAAATCTGACGCTGCAAGATATGCAGCAGCAGGCAAAAATTGCCGCGATTTATCTGATGGATGCGCAAGGTCTGACGATCGCCTCCAGCAACTGGAATAGCGCACAAAGTTACATAGAAAAAAATTTCAGCTTTCGCCCCTACTTTCAGGATGCGATGGTGAAAGGTGGTGGGGTAGGCCATTTTTATGGGGTTGGCAACACCACGAGTATCCCCGGTTATTTTATTTCCCAACCGGTTTATGCATCGGCCGCGCAACGCAGTCATAGTGCGCCTGTCGGTGTGATTACGGTCAAGATCAGTTTGGATGAATTTCAGAAATCCTGGCGCAGTAATAATGAACCGATAGCATTGACCGATCGTAATGGTGTGGTTTTTCTCAGCAACCGCGACGAATGGCGCTACCGCAGTTTGCGTTTGCTGGATAAAGATGTTTTAAACGATATTCAGGCGACCTTGCAATATTCCGGTAAGCCGGTTACGGCCATCAGTAGCCTGCCCAAAAAAGATCAGGCTGGCTTTGGTGATTATCTGACGCGTCCGATTGGCCGCCTTGGCTGGCAACTGATGCTGTTTCCTGATGAAAGCAAGGTGGTGCAGGCAGGTGTGCAGGCGGCGGTGATTTCCATGTTGTTGCTGGTGCTCGCGGCAACCGTTGCCGGTGTTTATTATCAACGCCGACGCCGTATCGAAGAACGGCAGGCGGCGGCAATTGCTTTACAGCGCGCTGCTGATGAACTCGAATTAAAAATTGAGCAGCGCACCGGTGATTTAATGCTTGCGAATACGCAGCTCGAAGAGCAGTTCCATAAATTGCAGACGACAGAGCAAGTGCTGCGTTCGACGCAGAATGAAATGGTGCAGACAGGTAAGTTGGCGATGCTGGGGCAAATGGCGGCAGGAATCACCCACGAACTGAATCAACCGCTGACCGCCATCCGCGCATTTGCCGACAACGCTGCGACTTATTTGCAGCGCGGCAAAACCGATGAGGCGGTAGCGAACCTGCAGCATATCAGCGACGCCAGCGCACGTATGGGTTCCATCATCGCTCAGCTCAAAGGATTTGCCAGAAAGAGCAGCGGGCAACTGGGCGCGGTCGATGTGTGTTCCGCCGTGCATGCGTCCATCGCGATGTTGCAGAGCGATATTGAGCGGCTCAAGGTAGAGGTACAACTGGCGATGCCAGATAAAGTGCTGGTGCTGGGCGACAGTGTGCGGATAGAACAGGTCTTGATCAACTTGCTCAGAAATGCGCTGGACGCGGTGGAACCCGCGGCAGTAAAAAAAATTAAAGTACTGCTGGAATTAAGTGATGCGCACATCAGCCTGCAGATTATCGATAGCGGCGCGGGTTTGCCGGAAGACGTGATTAGCCATTTGTTTGAACCGTTTTTCACCACCAAGCCCAGCGGTAAAGGCTTGGGACTGGGGTTGGCGATTTCGTCTTCTATTGTGCAGGCGATGAATGGCAGTCTGCATGCGGGCAATCATATTCATGGCGGAGCCCAGTTCGTGATCCGATTGCCCGTTTTGCCGGAATAACTTTGTCAGAATAATACTGGGGGGAGTATATTTTTTTGTCCTTTGTTTTCCTTGAGGTTAGACCGAAAAAGTTAAAATGAGGGGGGAGTATCTGATTTTCCTGGCATTCGCAGCCAGAATAATCAGCGCTATTGAGAGGAATAAATTGTGTCAGCTTTGTCGGTTGTATTAATTGAAGATGAACAAGCCGTGCGTCTGGCAACCACGCAGACGCTGGAACTGGGTGGCTTTACCGTCGCTGCTTTTGCCAGCGCAGAAGCGGCGCAGGCGCAATTGTCCGCAGGCTTTAGCGGGATCGTGGTGACGGATGTGCGCTTACCGGGAAAATCCGGGCTGGATTTACTGGCCGAGTTGGTCGCTGCGGATAAAGATTTACCGGTGATCGTGATTACCGGACATGGCGACGTCAGCATGGCGGTAGAGGCGATGCGCGCCGGTGCGTATGATTTCATAGAAAAGCCATTCTCGGCCGAGCGCTTGCTCAATACCTGTTTGCGCGCGCAGGAAAAACGCCGTCTGGTGCTGGAAAATCAGCAACTGAAACAAACGCTGGCGAATCGTCCGGCGATGCCTGAGCTGATCGGGCAGTCCGCGGCAATCGAAAAAATCCGCCATTTCATCCGCAATATCGGGCCGACGCCAGCCGACGTGCTGATTCACGGTGCGACCGGCACCGGTAAAGAAGTGGTGGCGCGCCAGTTGCATCTGGCGAGTGGACGGGCGGGCGCATTTGTCGCGATCAATTGCGGCGCATTGCCTGAATCCGTATTTGAAAGCGAAATTTTCGGACATGAGGCGGGCGCTTTTACCGGTGCGCAAAAACGTCGTATCGGCAAGCTTGAATACGCTAACGGTGGTACGGTATTTCTCGATGAAATTGAAAGCATGCCATTGGCGATGCAGGTTAAACTGCTGCGCGTGTTGCAGGAGCGCCGACTGGAACGACTGGGCGGCAACAATCTGATCGAACTCGATTGCCGGATTATCGCCGCAACCAAAACCGATTTGCTGGCGCTGAGCGCAGAAAATAAATTCCGCGAAGATCTGTATTTCCGCCT
This sequence comes from Undibacterium sp. 14-3-2, assembly GCF_016595265.1. Taxonomy (NCBI): domain Bacteria; kingdom Pseudomonadati; phylum Pseudomonadota; class Betaproteobacteria; order Burkholderiales; family Oxalobacteraceae; genus Undibacterium; species Undibacterium sp. 14-3-2. Next base: position 655,952 of record NZ_JAENGS010000002.1, on the reverse strand, counting down.
GGCGATCGTGCATGTGTATCTGCCGCGCCTGAATGACAGACGCGAAGATATTCCCCTGTTACTGGCGCATTTTTTACAAGGTGCAGCACAGCGTTTTCAACGCCCACTACCGGAATGGAGTGCGGCCGAAATGCAGCTCTGGCAGCAACGCGACTGGGTAGGTAATGTGCGTGAATTACGCAATTTTGCAGACAAGCTGGTGCTCGGTGTCGCTGATATGCAGAGTCAGAACGAGAGTGAATATGTGAACGAAAACGCGACTGATAAACAACCGCTGCCGGATGCGAACAGTCTGCCGAAAAAACTCGAGGCTATCGAAGCATCGCTGATCGCACAGGCGCTGCGTACGCATCAATCGAACGTCGCGCTGGCAGCCGACAGTCTCGGTATTCCTAAAAAAACCCTGTACGACAAACTCAAAAAATATCAGCTCAATTGAGTGAGTGGCGCTGATAATAAACCCGGGCGCGCTGAGTATTTAGCTGAGTTGCTGATACAGGCTGGTGACTTTATCCATCTGTTCCAGAATGCGATCACTGCTGGTGGCAACATTGATGGCAGACTGATGCCGCGTTTTAGCATCATCCGCTTGTTGCAGGGCAAGGTCGAAAAATAGCCATTGTTGCTGCGCCAGTTCAAGCTCATCTTTAATTTTTGCGGTGTTGACTGGTGCGTTCTTCAGCGCGTTCTGGGCCGCGACGAATTCTCTGCGCGCGCTGTCGAGCAGAGTGCTGGCGTCGGCTGGCGCGACATTCCATTGCCGACCTAAATAAAGCTTGGCCATTTTCTGCGACAACATCCTTTGCCTACCGGCGAGGTTGACCCATTTACCGCTGCTGTTTCCGGCAAGTTTTTCCAGTTGCAGCGTGCTGTCATCGGCCAGTTGCATCAGCTTGTCGCTCGATACGAGGATGCTTTTGCCATCGGTCTTGTTGGGCGCTTTCCCCACCAATAATTGTTTGTAATCGAGCCAGATTTTTTCGGCTTCGCTCAGGCGCGATTTGATGTCGGGATTCGGCGCGAAGGTCCGTAATTCCACCAGCTGGCGATCAAATACGGATAAGGACTGATCCAGAATTTTTCTGGCGTGTTCGGCATCGATATCCATGCCTAACTGCAGATAGGCTTTCGCCAGTCGCTGTGCCAGCATGCGCTGTCGTCCGGCTTTATTGATCGCATCACTGATGTTATTCACTTGTGCCGACGCCGGCAATATCAGTCCGCTGCTGAGGACCAGGCTGGTGAAGATGAAGGTTCTGCGTTTCATGATTGCTCTCCCGAATGACCTTGAGGATGCTAAGGGGTGGGGGAGTGCGCGTCTATTCGTCATTGGAACTAGACGCGGCAAGGCAAATGCCGGATACGTGGCGGCTTCCGGCTTATCAAGATACTCCGGGGAGTATCTGAACAGGCCTTTTATTGATGCTGACAATAAGGCTTTTTACGAAAAAAGAGGGGGGAGTATCTGGTAATGGGAAGCCGGACACGTAGGCTGAGATGCAGCATGTCCGGCATCAGGGGAAGGCGCTGACGAGCTAACACGTGTTAGCCCGCGTGGCGGCAGGTTTTACCACATCAGTGGCAATGCGACGAAACTACAGAGCATGATCCAGACGATGCCGCCGAAAGAGAAAATTTTGTAGCCCATGACTTGCGCATCAACGGTATCTTCTAATTTCAAAATCGCATACAGGCCATGATACAGCACGCTGGCCGCCAATAGCAGACCCATAATCACGCAGGCGATCACCAGCCAGAGATCGGCGGATAACAAGCCCAGACTGGATAACCACATCGGCACCGCAGTAATGCTGGCCAGCAGAAAACTATCCTGAAAGTCCATGGTCACCTGATGATCTTTCGCCAGCTTGCGAATCAGCCAGCCCATCAGCGGTACGGTCATTAATTCCATGATCAGAAAAACGGCAGCCACATCAAGCCAGCGTAGGTAAGGCGCATCAACCCAGTATAAGGCGGCATGATGGCTGCCCGCATACAGCAATGCCAGCGGCGGTATCAATGAGCATGGCAACACCAGCAACAGAAAACTACGGATCACAGAAGGGTGAATCTTACTCACCGTATCCCAACCGCCATGAAATGAAAATGGCATTTTTCCCAGATTCAGCAGATTCATCATGTCTCGTCCTTATCCTTATTGTGCTTTGATGGATATCGGTGTCAGTCTGGCTGCTCACCAATCAGTGAACTCGTGCAGCGGGCATCCGCCAGGGGAATTACTGATGCACAGAATTTATACCAATGTATGAAATAAGCAGAGAAAGTCAAGGAAGCGATAGGCGGTGCTGCGTGAAGGACCGGTCTTTGCGGGTCATCGTCGGCACTCATGCGCAACAAAAAAAAGCCACGCTGACCGCGTGGCTTTTGGTAAGAAGCAAGGCGAATTATTCTGCGCCCATTTCCTTGATCAGTTTGTCTGCTTTATCGACATGTTTCATTTGCCATAACATGTAGCGCAGATCGACCTGAATCGAACGGGTATTTGCTTTGTTGTAATCCCAGTCAGAGATGATGGAATCGAGAGTACCATCAAAGGCCAGGCCGATGAATTCACCTTTTGCATTCAGCGCAGCAGAGCCGGAATTGCCACCAGTGATATCGAGTGTTGCCAGATAGGCGAGTGGCACTGCTTTCAACTTAGGATCTACATATTTTCCGAAGTCTTTGGCTTTGATTGCGGCCAGCTGAGCAGCAGGCGCATTGAATTCACCCTGGCCTGTCGCTTTTGGCGGAATACCGTTGACTGTCGTGAATGCAGACCATGCCAGACCATCGGCTGTGCCGTGATCGCGTCCAGCCACTTTACCGAATGTCACGCGTAATGTGCTGTTCGCATCAGGGTAAACCGCTTGTCCTTTGCTCTTCATGAAGGCGATTTTTGCTTTCATGTAGTTGGCATAGGCTTGTTGGATTTTACCTGCCAGTTCTTCGTCTTCCGCTTCGCGTTTCAGACCGCCTTCATACATTGCTACCGCTGCTTTGATGAAGCTGTCGTTGCTGGATTTAAAGTCTTCAGGTTTAGCGCTCAGCCAGGCTGCACGCGTCGCTTTATCACCCAGTTTGCTGCTAGCATACAAGTTATCCAGCAAGGCTTTCAGGTCAGCTTCGTTCATGCCGTCTTTGATGCCAATCGCCGCATCGAAGTTGGCGCTGCGCTGATCTTTTGGCAGTGCAGCGTATTGGCTCAGACTGTTCAGTACCAGCGCTTTATCGACCTTCTCTACATAGTTGCGCTCAACTGCTTCCACACCTGCTTTAAAGCGTGGCAGGTCGCGGACCTGGAAGCCAGCTTTGCGCTCAGCATCCGGTTTCGTCGTTTCATTTGCCAGGCGATACAGACTGCGGGCAGTGCTCAGCAGACGCGGATATGAACGGTCGAGGAAAAATTCACGTTTGCCTTGTGCATCGCGCTGAGCGATCAGTTTTTCTACATCCGCAATATCGCTGGCAAATTCTTTTGCGCGGGCCGGATTGCTATTGACCCATGCTTTTAACTCTTCATGTTCTTTAGTTTTGCGGGCAAGAAAATCGCTGCCAGCGTAACTGTCGAGCATGCCCTGACGGTTTTTGTAGTAGTTGTTGATACCGGCAACCTGGCTGGCATATTTCAGCTTGGCGTCAGGATCATTGGCGGTTTCTTTAGCGATGATCGCGAGTGACTCACCGGAAGCTTTGACGAACGCAGGGTAGCTCCAGTCAAATGTGTACGCGACTTCAGATGGCAGACGGTGACGGTTAGTGCGGCCAGGGTAGCCCAGTACCATGACGAAATCGCCTTCAGACAAGCCGTCTTTTGCCAGTTTCAGGTAATGTTTAGGAACGTAAGGAACGTTATCCTTGCTGTAGTCAGCGGCTTTGCCATCCTTGCTGACATATGCGCGGTAGAAACCGTAGTCGCCGGTGTGACGTGGCCACATCCAGTTATCCGTATCACCACCGAATTTGCCGACACCTTCGGCAGGTGCGTGTACCAGACGGACGTCACGGATTTCCATCTGTTTGATCATGTAAAACTCAAGACCGCCATAGTATGGATAGACGTTGCAACGGTGACCGGCATCTTTTTCGCATTCGGCAACCAGGGCTTTGGAGTTTTTTTCTATCGCGTCAACGCGCTTTTTGCCTTCCAGTTTCGCAACATCTTTGCTGATAATTTTGTCCGAAACATTGGTCACTTCTTTGGTGACAAAAATACGTGAGCCGGGTGCTGCGGGCAATTCTTCTGCCAGCGTATTTGCCAGGAAACCATTCGCCAGCAGATTGCGCTCAGGCTTGGAGTTGTACGCCACGCTGCCATAAACGCAATGGTGGTTGGTTGCAACCAGACCTTGTGGTGAAACAAAAGAAGCCGAACAACCACCGAGACTGACGATGGCGCCCATAGGGAATTCTGTCAGTTTGGTTAAGCTTGCCGGATCCAGTTTTAAACCGGCGGCTTTCAGCTCTTTAGCTACTTGTGGCAGCTGTTGTGGCATCCACATGCCTTCGTCGGCATAGGCGACTGAGGCTGTGCTCAGAACTGCCAGCGTAATGAGTGTCTTTTTCATGGTTTTATTATTGAAAAGTGAGAAAACGAAGTGAGTCTATCCCTTGGCTCAGTATATGAATACTGGACACAGTGAGTTTAGTCGCGAAAAATTCCGAAAAGTTCAAATTCACGTCTAATTTCTGCAATTAATCCTGATGCGATCGCTTGTTTCGGGATTTTTCAGACATTTCAATTTTCAGTCGGCGTCGGAAATGCAGTCAGTATGCAAGCGAACATCAATTTTTAAGGCGACATGGTGTAAACTTAGCTGATGCAGATCTATTTATCTTTTCTGGTGGTCGCCCTCTATCTGGCCGCTGTTTTTATTCCGTTCCCGCAGCGCATCGTTGGCGCTGGGGTCAGCGTCCTTGCGTGGTTGCTGCATGCCGCTTCATTATGGCTGGCGGTGTTTGCGGATGATGCTTTACGTATCGGTTTTGCGACCATGTTATCGGCTGCGCTATGGGTGACCGTCTCTGTGTATCTGATAGAGAATCGTAATTTTTCACTCGATGGTTTGAAGTTTTTATTATTTCCGCCTGCAGCAGGATTTTCTATCCTGCCCGTATTTTTCCCGGGGGCAGTGATTGCACTGACAGGGAAAACAGCAATGTTTCCATGGCATGTCAGCATCGCTTTGCTGGCCTACAGCACGTTGACTATCGCGGCGTTTCATGCCGCGATCATGAGTCTGCAAGACAAACATTTACATAAATTGCGTTCACGCACCTTGCCGTCATGGCTGAGTGCGGTGATTGATAAATTGCCGGCCTTACTGACGATGGAAAAGGTCTTGTTCAGACTGATTTCTGTCGGATTTGTTTTACTCAGCCTGACCGTATTGTCTGGTATCGTGTTTTCTGAGCAGGTACTGGGCGTGGCATTTAAGTGGGATCATAAAACCATCTTGTCGTTATTGTCATGGCTGTTGTTTGCCATCTTGCTGGTGGGGCGCCGGTGGCGCGGCTGGCGTGGGAAAACTGTATTGAATTTCACGTTGTCCGGTTTCCTGACCTTATTGCTCGCGTATGTTGGTAGTCGTTTCGTGCTGGAAGTGGTGTTGCACAGGAGTCTTGTATGAAATTGCTGATGTGGCTGGTATTGGGCGTGTTGGTCATTCTGGCGATACGTAAAAAAGCTAAACCTTTGACGCAGGACAGCATGCGCAGCCGGAATGCTGAAACGACATCCGATGCGTCGTCATTTGATATGCCGGCGACGGCCGCTGCACCAGTAGAAACCATGGTTTGCTGTGCGCATTGTCAGATTTATTTACCAGCTTCTGAAGCCGTTATCCGGGAGCAGCAAACCTATTGTTCTTCAGCGCACGCTGATTTGCACTAGTTCAAAAATAAGCTGAACCCATGGCAGCGACTTTTTCTGTTTTTCCTGAGCCGACGCCCTCGTTCTGGCGATCCCTGCAAACCCTGAATATTTCCCGGGTCATCATTGCGATCAGTCTTTTGTTGCTGCTCAATTTACGCAGTACCAAAGATATCTGGGTATTTTCCCATGTGTTTGCCATTGATATTTGTACCGCCTACTTAATTTCCAGTCTGGGCTTTGCGATACTCAAAGTCGTACACACGCGGCATTTCATTTTGCAACTGCTGTCGCAGATTACGCTCGATATCATCATCATTTCCTTGCTTTATCTTGGATCCGGTGGCGGGCGTGGAGGCTTCAATATCTTATTTTTGTTTCCTCTGGCAGGCGTTTCAATTCTGGCGCCTTTATTGTGGGCTTTCTTTTTCTGTTCGCTTGTCAGTTTGTTGTTGTTGAGCGAAGGGATGTACCGTTCCCTTGAATTAGATGATGGCAGTCTGGTTTCTCAGGCCGGTTTATTCGGCGCATCCTATTTTGCTGTTGTGTACGTGGTGAATCGTCTCGCGAGTAATCTTATCCGCCAGGAGCAACTCGCGGCACTGCGTGGAAATGAATTAGTGATGCAGCAGGCGATTAATCGTCTGGTGATCGCGGATATGGATGATGGAATACTGGTGCTTGATCATTCCGGGCGCATGTTTGAGATGAATCCGGCCGCAGAACGTATGCTCGGGGGAAATCTCAAAAAAGGCATGATTGGCGTCAAATTGGCAGATGTCATCGCTTTGCGTCCTATGGTCGACACCTTGGCTGATATCCAGATCCGCAATGCGGGTAAGACGCCCAGAGAATTGGAAGATGAGATTTCATTTGTTTCTATTCCCTGCTACCTGGATGAAAGTAAAGGAAGTGTTTCCGGCTCAGCGATACCGCGCTCAGGTTTTGAACACAGCAGTTTTGGTTTCAGATCAGAACGGCCGCATTTTGTCACGCATCTGAAATTGCGGATGATTATCGTCAAGGATGCGAATGAAACTGGTCTGCAGGCATCTGCGAATGATTACACCGTTATTTTTATGCAGGATGTGTCGGATATCGAGAATCATGCGCAGCAATTGAAACTGGCATCGATGGGACGCCTGACCGCCAGCATTGCGCACGAAGTCAGAAATCCGCTGTCGTCCATTTCTTATGCGGCCTCTTTGTTGAACGAAGATATTGCTCACATAGAGGACAATAAAGAGCAGGCAAAACGCCTCTTAAAAATTGTTGACGATAATGTCGGACGCTTAAATCAGTTGATCGAAGATATTCTGAAACTCTCACGTAAGGCGCGCAATGATGTGGAGCCTTATTTCCTGATGCCGCTGGTGCTCCAGTGCGTGCAGGATTTCGTCGAGATAAAACAAGTCGCCCCCGATCTGATCGCCGTTGCTCATGAAGTAGATTTCAAAGTCAGCTTCGATCCTGGTCATTTGACTGAAATCGTTTCAAACTTGCTGTCGAATGCAATCCGGTATGCGAGCGGTCGCTCTGGCAGCATTCGTTTGTATGCCATGATAAATCCTGGCGGCCGGCAGGAGTTGCATATTCAGGATGACGGTCCCGCTATCAGTTTTGAAGTCCGTGCGCATTTATTTGAACCCTTTTATACGACATCGCGGATGGGAACTGGTCTGGGCTTGTATATGGCGCGGGAATTATGCCTGAATAACAAAGCCTTGCTAGATTATGAATATCGTGTCGATCACAGCGATGCTGAAGACAGTGAACCTAAGGGGCGTTTCGTGATTAATTTTTCTGGATTAAACGCATGAGCAACACTAGCGGCAACACTTGTCCACGCATCCTGGTGGTGGATGATGAGGCGCATTTGCGCGAGTTGTTAGAGATCACGCTGATTAAAATGGGGCTGGATGTTGATAGCGCCGAAAATCTGGATATCGCCAGAACGCTGCTAGCCAAAAACTGCTATTCGTTGGTGTTGACTGACATGCGTTTGCCCGATGGTTCGGGAATGGAGTTAGTGGAAGAGGTTAATCTTCATTATAAAAATACCCCGATCGCGGTGATTACAGCCTTTGGCAGCACCGATAATGCGGTGATTGCCCTGAAGGCCGGGGCGTTTGATTATGTTTCCAAGCCTGTGGCTCTTGATCATTTACGCAAACTGGTGCGTTCTGCGCTGGAAATAAATCTGGTCAATGAGGAATCCGAAGTGGCATCCGATGTCTGTGAAATGACGCCAGCCTCGTTTCTGATTGGCTCATCGCCAGGTATGCAGGACGTCCGGGCACAAATCAGTCGTCTGGCGCGTAGCATGGCACCGGTCATTATTACCGGGGAATCCGGTAGCGGTAAGGAACTGGCAGCGCGTGAAATTCACACATCCAGTTCGCGCGCTGGCAAACCGTTTATTGCGGTTAATTGCGGGGCAATTCCTGAAACGTTAATGGAAGCGGAATTTTTCGGTTATCGTAAAGGTGCTTTTACCGGGGCGGCAGATGATCGCGAAGGATTTTTTCAGGCGGCGAATGGCGGCACGCTGATGCTGGATGAGGTCGCCGATTTACCGCTGGCGATGCAGGTGAAGTTGTTGCGGGCAATTCAGGAGCGCCGTATTCGCAAAGTCGGTGCAACACTGGAAGAGTCCGTGGATGTCAGGATTATCAGTGCAACCCATCAGAATCTGAGTACTTGTGTAGACGAAGGGCGATTCCGGCAGGACTTGTATTACCGCTTAAATGTCATTGAGCTGCACTTGCCGCCGTTGCGTGAGCGTCTTGACGACATTGCCGATTTATCTGCTGCGATATTACGTAAGCTCGCTGGCGGTGATGTCACCTTGTCGCCAGCAGCATTGCAAGCCTTACGTGCTTATGATTTCCCCGGCAATGTCCGTGAACTGGAAAACATACTTGAGCGGGCACTCGCGTTTGCCAACGATGGTTGTATACAAGTGGCTGATCTGGCCTTACGCAATCAAAAAAAACTACTAACGGAACAGCATGTTGATGATGTTGTGCAGCCTGAGCAAATCGTTACTGAGGCTATATCAAAGAAAGATGAAGACGTTTTTTCTCCCCCTACGCTTCCTTGCTCCTTGCCTGAGTATCTGGAGAATATCGAACGCGAAATGATTATGCGGGCTTTGGAGCAGACCCGGCATAACCGGACCCAGGCGGCGGAGCTGCTCGGCGTCAGCTTCAGGCAGTTGCGTTACCAGATACAGAAATTAAAAATTCAGGATTAGTTTTCCCGAGAATTCAATTGGCGCTTGTGCGTCCGCTTTCACGCCGACGAAAGTATTGCCAGCATGTTGCCAGTGTCACTTTGCTTGCTCCCTAAGATCTGCTTCGCCTCGTTGCAGTCTTGTTGAGAACGATGCTGAAAACCGATAGATAAAGATCCTGTAAGCGGTGCGACTATTTTCTGTTAGCACTCACTTACTCAGCTTGCTGCAGATTTCTGATCATCTGCGAAAGTCAATCGCCTGCACAAAAAAATTACTGAAAAATTAGCAAATAAAGCGGTTGCACACCTTAGCCTCGGGTACTAGAATTAGGGCTATAAATTATTTGTGCACTATATATAGTAGTTTTTCTTGTTTTGCCTTTCTTGCTTCACATTCCCCTTTTTCGCAGCAATTGATTTAAAAATGAAGAAATAACACGGCCGTTTTCCGTGTAAAGCTAGTTTGTAATAAGGCGCAACATTCAGTTAACCCGAGCGTTTCATGATCGTCTGAGGTCATGAACGACTCAAGATATCACCGACTCCGGAGGTTCAATGCACTCTTCAATGGAAACATCAACGCCATCTCATTCCGATCTAAGCTCCGCAAGCGGCAACGCCGTTCAGGCGAGTGCTGGCAGCGGATACAGCGAGCACCGGGTTATTCGCCGGAATGGTGCCGTAGTTGGTTTTGAGCCGCAAAAAATTGCGATCGCGATGACGAAGGCATTCCTGGCCGTCAACGGTGGTCAAGGCGCAGCCTCTGCCCGTATCCGTGAACTCGTTGAGCAACTGACTTCGACGGTTGTTGCGGCATTGCTGCGCAGACAGCCAACCGGCGGCACGTTTCATATTGAAGATATTCAGGATCAGGTTGAACTGGCGTTAATGCGTTCCGGTGAGCATGATGTTGCCCGTTCTTATGTGCTGTATCGTGCAAAACATCAGGAAGAACGCCGCCTGCAACGCGAAGCGCAACAAGCCTCGCAGGCAAAACTGCCGCAAATCCATGTGGTTATTGATGGTGAAAAAGTCATCCTCGACATTGAAAAAGTTCGTGACCTTATTACTGCTGCCTGCGTTGGTCTCGACAAACTGGCGGATGCAGAAGCGATCCTGACTGAAACATTGAAGAACTTGTACGACGGCGTGCCTGTCGAGGAATTGCATAAATCAGCGATTCTGGCTGCGCGCGCTTTGATGGAAAAAGAACCAGCCTATAGCCAGGTGACTTCCCGCTTGCTGTTGCACACAGTGCGTAAAGAAGTCTTTGGCAAAGAGGTGGCTCAGCAGGATGCCGCCGCCGAATACATTCGCTATTTCCCGCAATTTATCCAGAAGGGTATTGCTGCCGAATTACTGGATACAAAATTGGCGGAATTTGATCTGGACCGTCTGGCAAAAGCATTGGTCGCTGACCGCGATCTGCAATTCAGCTATATCGGTTTGCAGACTTTGTATGACCGTTATTTCCTGCATGTCCGCGGCACCCGCATTGAAATGCCGCAGGCTTTTTATATGCGCGTGGCGATGGGCCTGGCGTTGGAAGAAAAAGATCGTAACGCCCGTGCCATCGAGTTCTATCACCTGTTGTCCAGCTTTGATTTCATGAGCTCGACACCGACACTATTTAATTCCGGCACACAACGTTCGCAATTGTCGTCCTGCTACCTGACTACGGTCTCTGATGATCTTGCCGGTATTTATGACGCGCTCAAAGAAAACGCTTTGCTGGCGAAATATGCCGGTGGTCTGGGCAATGACTGGACACCGGTACGCTCACTCGGCGCGCACATCAAAGGCACGAATGGTAAATCCCAAGGTGTGGTGCCGTTCCTGAAAGTGGTCAACGATACTGCGGTTGCGGTCAATCAGGGTGGTAAACGTAAAGGTGCAGTCTGCGCCTACCTCGAAACCTGGCACATGGATATCGAGGAATTCCTTGATTTGCGTAAGAACACCGGTGATGACCGTCGCCGTACGCATGACATGAATACCGCCAACTGGATTCCTGATCTGTTCATGAAGCGCGTGATGGAAAAAGGAGAGTGGACCCTGTTCTCTCCATCGGATGTGCCGGATCTGCATGATAAATTCGGTAAGGCATTTGAAAGTGCTTACCTCGCTTACGAAGCCAAAGCGGCTTCTGGGGAAATCGAATTGTCGAAAAAAATCCCGGCACTCGACCTCTGGCGCAAAATGCTGTCCATGTTGTTTGAAACAGGACATCCATGGATCACGTTCAAAGATCCTTGCAATATCCGCAGCCCGCAGCAGCATGTAGGCGTGGTGCACTCGTCGAATCTGTGTACCGAGATCACGCTCAACACTAACGAAAGCGAAATCGCCGTATGTAATCTGGGCTCGGTTAACCTGCCAGCGCACATGAAGAACGGCAAACTAGATCACGTCAAACTGCAAAAAACGATCCGTACTGCGATGCGTATGCTCGATAACGTGATTGATATTAACTACTACGCCGTACAAAAAGCACGCGATTCCAATCTGCGTCACCGTCCGGTCGGCATGGGTATCATGGGTTTCCAGGATTGTCTGCACATGATGCGTGTGCCATATGCGTCGAATGACGCGGTGCAGTTTGCCGACACCTCGATGGAAGCCGTGTGTTACTACGCTTATCTGGCATCGACTGAGCTGGCGGAAGAGCGTGGCACTTATAGCTCTTACAAAGGTTCGCTGTGGGATAGAGGTATTCTGCCGCAAGACTCATTGAAACTGCTGGCAGAAGAGCGTGGCGGTTATCTGGAAGCAGATTTTAGCGAAACCATGGACTGGACTGTGGTGCGTGATCGCATCAAACAATTTGGTATGCGCAATTCAAATTGCGTCGCGATTGCGCCGACTGCAACGATTTCTAACATCATCGGCGTATCAGCTTGTATTGAGCCGACCTATCAGAATCTGTACGTGAAATCGAACTTGTCCGGCGAGTTTACCGAGATTAATGAACACCTGGTGCGCGATCTGAAATTGCGCGGTTTGTGGGATGAAGTGATGATCGCCGATCTGAAATATTTTGATGGCAGCCTGGCACGTATAGATCGTATTCCACAGGATTTACGCGAACTGTATGCTACTGCGTTTGAGATCAGCCCGTCGTGGTTGGTCGAAGCGGCTTCGCGTCGCCAGAAATGGATAGATCAGGCGCAATCCCTGAACATCTATATGGCAGGCGCTTCAGGTAAAAAGCTGGATGAGACCTATAAACTGGCCTGGTTGCGAGGTCTGAAAACGACTTACTACCTGCGTACGATTGGCGCGACGCATACAGAAAAATCCACATCGAAAACTGGTGCGTTGAATGCGGTTGCGGTGGATGGCGGTGCGGGTGCATTCAGCGCAGCACCGGTTGCGGCAGCGCCAGCAGTCGCTCCTGAAGCAGAAGGTGCCGCTTGCTACCTTCGTCCAGGTGACCCCGGTTTTGAAGAGTGCGAAGCCTGTCAGTAATGCTGTTGGCGTTCAGACAGTAACTGACAGAAATACAGAACTAATCAATTAAACTTTAAGCGAACGATGTGAGGTATCCATCGTTCGCAATTTTCGGCACATTTTTGCTTATGCGCAAAGATAAAGTGTCATCTTGTAAGGAATAAAAATGTTATCTTGGGACGATGAAGCCACACCAGCGGCACCTGTAGCGCCATCAACTGTGCGGCCAGCAGGCAACGATGTACAAGCTGGTTTGCAATTACAGGAGGTTGCGTTGAATCCTCCGTTGGTAAAAAACACCGAATCAGCGGCGAGTGCAGAAGATATTGCACGTCGTGTGAACGCTGCCGACAAACGTATTATCAATGGCCAGACAGACGTTAACCAGCTGGTGCCATTCAAGTATAAATGGGCATGGGATAAATATCTGGCTGGTTGTGCGAATCACTGGATGCCGCAGGAAATCAATATGCAGCGCGATATTGAATTGTGGAAAAATCCAAATGGACTGACTGATGATGAGCGTCGTTTGGTGACACGTAATCTCGGTTTCTTCGTGACTGCAGATTCTCTGGCAGCAAACAATATTGTGTTGGGTACCTACCGCCACATTACTGCGCCGGAATGCCGTCAGTATTTGCTGCGTCAGGCATTTGAAGAAGCGATTCATACTCACGCGTATCAATATATCGTTGAGTCACTGGGTTTGGATGAAGGTGAAATTTTTAACGCTTATAACGAAATCGAATCCATCCGTGACAAAGATCAGTTTCTGATTCCATTCATCGATGTGTTGACGAACCCTGAATTTAAAACAGGTACGACTGAAGCGGATCAGACATTGCTGCGTTCGCTGATTGTCTTTGCGTGTCTGATGGAAGGGCTGTTTTTCTATGTTGGATTTACGCAGATTCTGGCGCTGGGTCGTCAGAATAAAATGATGGGTGCAGCCGAACAGTATCAATACATTTTGCGCGACGAATCGATGCACTGCAATTTCGGTATTGATTTGATCAATACGATTAAGATGGAAAATCCGCATTTGTGGACAGCGGAATTCAGAGATGAAATTAAATCGTTGTTTTTGCGCGCGGTGGAGTTGGAATATCGCTACGCAGAGGATACAATGCCGCGTGGAGTGCTTGGATTAAATGCGCCGATGTTCAAAGGATATTTACGCTTCATCGCAAATCGCAGAGCACAACAAATTGGTCTTGATGTTTTGTTCCCTCAGGAAGAAAATCCTTTCCCGTGGATGAGTGAAATGATAGACCTGAAAAAAGAGCGCAACTTTTTTGAAACGCGCGTGATTGAGTATCAAACAGGCGGAGCCCTCAATTGGGAGTAGCTGCTGAATAAGCGCCCCGGCCTCCTGAAAAGGGATACTCAAGGTTTGCACGAGATGTAAAACTCGAGAGGCCTCACCAAACTGAATGGACAGTCAAAGATTAAATTACTTGTACTGTTAGTGCCGCAATACCTGGCGAAATCGGGTATTGCGGTTTTTGGCTTTGTGCCTTGAGTTCTGTAACTAATATTGACGTACGCAGGTAGTGCGGGCGTTGCAGATCGATCGCTTCAGACGACGATCGCAGAGCGAAAGTTTGATGGCTGAAGTGCTGCATCATCGAGGGCATGCAGCAGTTCAGCCGGTGCCGAATTCATTAGCGCAAACATCGTTTATGTTTGTGCCCATGAATAATCCGCTTGAAAGGATAGAGCGGATTTAATTTTTATCCGATTTTTTCCATCTCTATCGAAGGAGAAACAAAATGGCAACAGCACCAAAAACGGCAGCGGGCGATTCCGCCTCTGCGAAAAAGACGACTGCTAAAAAAGCTGTCGCAAAAAAAGTAGCAGCGAAACCGGCAGTAAAAGCAGCTGCAAAGCCAGCAGCAAAAGCAGCGGCCAAACCAGTGGCGAAGAAAGCCGTCGCTAAAGTGGCAGCGAAGCCAGCAGCGAAAAAAGTAGCAGCGAAACCAGCAGCAAAAGCAGCGGCTAAACCAGTAGCGAAGAAAGCCGTCGCTAAAGTGGCAGCGAAACCAGCAGCGAAAAAAGTAGCAGCGAAACCAGCAGCAAAAGCAGCGGCCAAACCAGTAGCGAAGAAAGCTGTCGCTAAAGTGGCAGCGAAGCCAGCAGCGAAAAAGGTAGCAGCGAAACCAGCAGCAAAAGCGGCGGCCAAACCAGTAGCGAAGAAAGTTGTCGCTAAAGTGGCAGCGAAGCCAGCAGCGAAAAAGGTAGCAGCGAAACCAGCAGCAAAAGCAGCGGCCAAACCAGCAGCGAAGAAAGCCGTCGCTAAAGTGGCAGCGAAGCCAGCAGCGAAAAAAGTAGCAGCGAAACCAGCAGCAAAAGCAGCGGCTAAACCTGCCGCTAAACCAGCTGCAAAAAAAGTAGCGGCGAAAAAGGCTGCTCCAGCGAAGCCAGCGACTCCTGATGCAAAAACGGTCGTTAGCCCGAATGCTGCGTGGCCATTCCCAACTGGCAATCGTCCAGCGTAATTTTGTGCTACTTGGTTGCCTGACCTTATTCAGGCACAATACCCACTATGTGATGATTCACCTGGTGGGTTTTTTTTGAGGATAACTTGTGCTGCATGGAATTTTTACCTTCGTCATCGATATCCTGACTGGTTTTTTTGCCGGCTTTTTGCTGTTACGTTTCTGGATGCAAGTACAACGGGTCCGTCCCCCTGCTGGTTTAGCACAGGCGATTTTTCAGATCACAGATTGGCTGGTACATCCGATACGACGTGTCGTTCCGGGATTTCGTGGCTACGATTGGGCAACGATGGTCGGCGTTTTTCTGACCGCGTTGTTGTCGATGGTATTGGATTTCTGGTTGTTATCCGAAGTCTCATTCAGTGCGATTTTGCTGCTCACAGTATTTCGTGTGTTGCAGTGGGTACTGTATGGTTTGATGGCTCTGCTGGTGCTTGAGGCAATTTTCAGCTGGGTGAATCCACATGCGCCATTGGCACCCTTTATCCGGGCGTTGAATGAGCCCTTGTTGTCACCGTTCCGCAAGGTATTGCCTGCATTGGGCGGTCTCGATTTTTCGCCCTTGCTGGTGTTGATTTTATTGCAGATATTGAGCCGGGTGCTCAATGAGTTGATGCCTCGCTTGTTGATGCTATAACCGGATATCTTAGTTTTCCGGTCTGGCGGTCGATTGACGGATAATCAGCTGCGACCTTAGCATTTCCCGTCGTAACGGAAGGGTAGGATTCGTAATTCTGGCGACCAGAACCTGCGCGGTGAGTTGTCCTATATCGTGTTTCGGTTGTGCGATGGTCGTCAATGGTGGCGTGCTGAATGAGGCCAGTGCAATATCGTCGTAGCCGATGACAGAGAGCTGTTGCGGTATTTTTACGCCAGCTTCATTTGCTGCACAGATGCCGCCGATGGCCATCAGATCATTGCTGACAAAAATCGCCGTCGGTCTTTCAGGTAAGGCCAGTAACTGTTTAAATGCATTAAATCCGCCCTGGCTGGTAAAGTCACTATGGATCAGATATTCAGTGCGGAATTCCAGTTTCGCTTCGGCTAAAGCACGTAAATAACCTGTGACCCGCCCACCGCTCGGCAGCAGCGTGTCTGGTCCGGCAACGCAGGCAATCCGGCGATGTCCTAATCCTATCAGATAGCGGGTCGCATCATAGCCGCCCTGTACGTGATCCGCTTCAATTAAATCTGCCGCAACGCCTGCCACTTCACGGTCAACCAGCACTTTCGGGATGCCTTCATCAGCCAGTAATTTTGTTAATTCTTCGTCGGATCCTGATGGCACCAGAATCAGGCCATCGATACGTTTTTCCATCAGTACGCGGATATACGCTGCCTGTCTTTTCGGGTCATCATCAGAATTGCACAAAATAATGTTGTAGCCGAGTTTGAATGACGCATCTTCTATGCCCTGGATCACTTCGGCAAAATAGGGATTCGAATTATTCGGAATCATCATGCCGAGAGTATGGGTCCGGTCATTTTTTAAACTGCGTGCAACGGCGCTGGGGATGTAGCGTAATTCTTTGATGACAGAGAGAACACGTTCACGGGCATCATCGCTGACAACCCGGGTATTATTGATCACATGCGAAACGGTAGTCGTTGATACGCGCGCTTTTTCCGCGACCTGCTTCATTGTTGCCATAAAAATTCCTGCTTTTCGATGATGAGATTATGACGCAGGATAACGGTAGCGGTTAAAATTTTTGCAAACATCCAGAAAGGATTTCACATGCATGATCTGATGATCCGGAATGCTCATTTGCCTGATGGGCGCAGCGGTGTCGATATTCTTGTGCGGCAGGGCAGGATAGAAGTAATAGCGGAACGCTTACCGAAGATAAGTATTCCTGAAATTGATGCAAACGGGGATTTGCTCAGCACGCCGTTTGTTGATGCGCATTTCCATATGGACGCCGTGCTTTCATACGGTTTGCCACGCGTGAATCAGTCAGGAACGCTGTTGGAAGGAATCGCTCTATGGGGCGAACTCAAACCAATGCTGACGCAGGAAGCGCTGATTGCCAGAGCAATCGAATATTGCGACTGGGCGATCGCCAAAGGCTTGCTGGCGATACGTACCCATGTCGATATTTGTGACGATCGTTTGCTGGCTGCAGAGGCTTTACTGGAGGTGAAGCGGCAGGTCGCACCGTATATCGATTTGCAGTTGGTGGCATTTCCGCAGGATGGCTTGTTACGTAGCCCGACTGCATTCGATAATCTGAAGCGCGCGATTGCGATGGGAGTGGATGTGGTCGGCGGTATTCCACATTTTGAGCGGACTATGGCGGAGGGCGCTGAATCTGTGCGCCTGCTATGTGAGTTCGCCGCAGAAAAAGGTCTGCGCGTTGATATGCATTGCGACGAATCCGATGATCCCTTGTCACGTCATATAGAAACGCTGGCCTTTCATACTCAGCGTCTGGGTTTGTACAACCGGGTGACAGGATCGCATCTGACATCAATGCATTCCATGGATAACTACTACGTCAGTAAGTTGTTGCC
This sequence comes from Undibacterium sp. 14-3-2, assembly GCF_016595265.1. Classification (NCBI taxonomy): domain Bacteria; kingdom Pseudomonadati; phylum Pseudomonadota; class Betaproteobacteria; order Burkholderiales; family Oxalobacteraceae; genus Undibacterium; species Undibacterium sp. 14-3-2. The sequence goes on along the minus strand of NZ_JAENGS010000002.1, from coordinate 638,381 downwards.
TCTGATGCGTGAAGCAGGTGTCGCCGCCATTGCCAATCCCTTGATCAATATTACTTTGCAAGGCCGTCACGATACTTACCCGAAACGTCGCGGCATGACGCGGGTGCCGGAAATGCTGGCGGCGGGAATCGATGTGGCTTTCGGGCATGATTGCGTGATGGATCCCTGGTATAGCCTGGGGTCTGGTGACATGCTGGAAGTGGCGAGTATGGGCTTACATGTTGCACAGATGACCGGTCAGCAGGCGATGCGGCAGTGTTTTGATGCCGTGACTAAAACGCCCGCCAAAATCATGGGGCTGGACGGCTATGGTTTGCAGCCGGGTTGCTTTGCTGATTTCGTTATTCTTGATGCTGCCAGCAGTATCGAGGCATTACGTTTGCGCCCGGTGCGACGCTACGTGATTAAACGCGGCCAGATCATCAGTGAAACACCAAAACAGGAAGCACTGCTGCATTTATCCGGCAGAGAAACGCGGGTGAGTTTCAGAAGGCAAGGGGATGGAAAAGGCGCGTAAAAAAGGAAGGAAAAAACAGGACTCTGAATATTCACGCGGCTGACAGGCTATTTTTGCTCTGTCAGCCGCGTAAATATTAGGAGTTACAGTTTTGAAAATGCCTGTTTTGCTGCTGCTATCGTCGTCTCAATAATCGCGTCGTCATGCGCGATCGAAACGAAGCCGGCTTCAAACGCTGATGGTGCGAGATAAACACCAGCATCCAGCATCAGATGGAAGAAGCGGTTAAATTTATCTTTGTCCGTCGCCATCATGGCTGCATAGGAGTCGGGAATCTGCGCGGCGAAATAAAGGCCAAACATGCCGCCGACCGCATCGGCACAGAAGTCAAATCCTGCTTGCTTCCCTGCCGCAGTCAGACCATCCGCGAGTTTGCGGGTTTGTGCGGTTAATTGCTCGTAAAAGCCAGGTTGTTGGATGATCTTCAATGTTGTCATGCCCGCCGCGACGGCGACCGGGTTGCCTGACAAAGTCCCCGCCTGATAGACTCCGCCGAGTGGTGCCATGTGCGCCATGAGATCTGCGCGCCCGCCAAATGCCGCGACCGGTAAGCCGCCACCGATGACCTTGCCCATACAGACCAGATCGGCCTGTATTCCGAACAAGGCTTGCGCACCCTGTAATCCGACGCGGAAGCCGCACATCACCTCGTCAAAAATCAGCACACTGCCATGCGCAGTACAAAGGCGGCGCATGGTTTGCAGGAATTCTGGGGTGGCACGGATCAGATTCATATTGCCTGCAACTGGCTCAACAATAATGCAGGCGATCTGGTCACCGATCGATTGAAATACCTCTTCCAGTTGCTGGCTGTTGTTATAGTCGAGCACCAGCGTATGTTTGCTGAAATCTTCCGGAACACCGGCCGATGTCGGGTTGCCGAAAGTCAGCAAGCCGCTGCCAGCCTTCACTAACAACGAATCGGCGTGGCCGTGGTAGCAACCCTCGAATTTAATAATTTTGTCGCGTTTAGTCGCGCCGCGGGCGAGGCGCAAAGCGCTCATCGTCGCTTCTGTTCCACTCGATACCAGGCGAATTTGTTCTACCCCTGGAACGATGTTGCAGATTTCTTCCGCCATCAGCACTTCGCCCTCTGTCGGCGCGCCAAAACTCAGTCCGCGGGCAGCTGCTTCCTGAACGGCTTGCACCACATCTGGGTGCGCATGGCCGACAATCGCTGGCCCCCAGGAACCGATATAGTCGATGTAACGCTGATCTTCTGCATCCCAGAAGTAGGCGCCTTCAGCGCGGGTGATAAAGCGCGGCGTGCCGCCGACAGAGCGAAAAGCTCTGACTGGAGAATTGACGCCACCGGGAGTTGTTTTTTGTGCGCGTGCAAACAGGGTTTCGTTTTTATTCGTCATGATAGAAAGGGTAATTGATTCGGATGATGTTGCCGCTGGATGATGTATCCATACAGCGTGTATTCAGTGTTCTGGTTCTCTCGCCCAGAAATAGCGGTCAGGAATCAGCTTTCCCATACCTAATTGCTGCGCGTGGCTTACGGCTGCCATGGTAAATTCCTGTGCTTCCATTACTGCCTCGGGGATTTCAAGACCCGTTGCCAGTAAGGCTGTAATTGCAGCCGAGAGCGTTGACCCGGCTCCGGCATGAGAGCCTGGCACGCGTTGCCAGACGTCTCTTCTGACGACGCCAGATTCGCTGAACAGCGTATTCGCGACTTCTCCGTTGTTGCACGGTGTTCCGGTGACAAAAACATATTCACAGCCGGAATCAATTAACGCCATGGCATCTGCTGTTAAGTCTTCCGGTTCTGCATTTTCCTTCCAGGTTTCTGCCAGGCGTGACAGTTCCACCGCTGAAATGAGTAATAAGGTCGCTTGTGGGATTAATAATTCCCGTATAGATAAAGTCAGATCTTCCGCATCGGGAATGTGATCCGTGATGGCGGTATTAAATGGATCCAGAATCAAGGGCATTTCTGGATAATCGGAGACGATCTCGGCAATGGTCGTGACGTTATCCACACTGCCGACCTGGCCAACTTTAATCGTGAGTACAGGCATATCTTCCAGTACGGTTCTGGCCTGTTCGTCAATCAGATCCGCATCCAGAGGGTGGATACCGTCGATCTGTGAAGTGTCGCCGGTGAGTATGGCGGTCACAACCGGTAATCCGTGGCAGCCCATTGCGGCAAATGATGCCAGATCTGCAAATAGTCCCGTTGCACCGACCGGGTCAGAGGCGCCGAAACTAAGAATAATGGGAGAAATTTGGTTTTGCACGTTTGGTAGATTAATATAGGCAACCTTAACGAGCCAGGGACGGTTCGAAAAAGAAAAATTACACAGGAGAATGCAAGCTTTTGTAATTTTATGCAGGATATTTAATATTTTACTTGATTGAAGGATTTTAGTCGTGAGTGATAGTGCTGGCGAAAAGCCACAGTATAAAACATGGATGTGTCTGATTTGTGGCTGGGTTTATGATGAAGAACAAGGTTCCCTCGAAGATGGCATTCCTGCCGGCACTTTATGGGATGATGTACCCATGAACTGGACTTGTCCTGAATGTGGTGCTCGTAAAGAAGATTTTGAAATGACAGCAATTTGATGGGAATGTGTCTTTTAGACTATAAAAGTGTGTCTTTTTGGCGATACGGAATGTTTATTCCAGGGAAATAAACGCCAGATCGAAATTTTTTTTGTTAAAGTGGTAGCTTGCTATTTTTCTGTCGGGAAGATGATTTTATGTCAGCGTTGGCAAGCAATGAAAACTTGAAAATCATGGTGATTGACGATAGCAGCACGATACGTCGATCGGCAGAGATATTCCTCGGACAAGCTGGTTATACAATCGTCTTGGCGGAGGATGGTTTTGACGCACTCGCAAAGATTAACGATTCTCATCCTGACCTGATTTTTTGCGATATTCTGATGCCAAGGCTGGATGGTTATCAAACTTGTGCTTTGATAAAGAAAAGTGTCAAATTCAGGGATACACCTGTCATTATGTTATCTTCCAAGGATGGACTGTTTGACAGAGCGCGCGGCGCCATGGTCGGTTCTGATGAATATCTGACCAAGCCTTTTACAAAAGATAGTCTTTTGAGAACTGTGCGGAATTACACGTCCGATACACAGGAAAAATAATTCAGTTTTATGTGAGGAATTAGCGAATGGCTATTCAAAAAATATTAATAGTAGATGACTCTCCTACAGAGCGTTATTTTTTAACAGAAGTTTTGGTTAGAAATGGCTTCTCTGTATCTACCGCTGAAAATGGCGAGGAAGCCCTGACAAAAATTAAGGCAGATAAACCACAGTTGATTCTGATGGATGTCGTGATGCCTGGGCAAAATGGTTTTCAGATCACGCGTGCTATTGCCAAAGATCCGGAAACACAGGATGTGCCAATTATTATCTGTACCAGCAAGAATCAGGAGACAGATCGTATCTGGGGTTTGCGTCAAGGCGCCAAGGATTACCTGGTAAAGCCGATTGACCCACAAGAGTTGTTAGCAAAAATTGCCGCTCTTAGTTAACGATCCGCAGATAGCCTGCTTGCCTCTATTTATAAGAAATACCCGGATAGCCTCATGACTAAGACTTTGAGTGACTCTGCTGCCAACCTTGAAATTACCAAGTCAGACAGTGGCGTGAGACGTACGCGCTTGCGTGAGTTTCAGGCGCAGTTGGTTGAGCGTATGCAGGCTGCGCAGCGTGGCGGCTTCTCCAAGCTTAGTCAATTGGGGATTATTATCGGGCAGCAGCGTTATTTGCTTGATCTGCGGGAAGCTGGCGAAATTGTTAGTGCCACATTATTAACCAACGTCCCGTTAACCAAGGATTGGTACGTGGGATTGTCAAATATCCGCGGTAACCTGACCAGTGTCGTTGATTTGTCGCGGTTTCAGGGCTTTGAACTGACCAAACTCGATAATTCTTGTCGCATCGTCGGTTTTGCACCGTCGTTGGGGTTCAATAGTGGTTTGCTGGTATCGCAGGTTCTGGGCTTGCGTAACCTTGCTGAGATGGAAGAGATTGCATCTGGTGAGACTGACGGGAATAGTCAGGAATGGTTGCAAAGACGGTTTCGTGACCGTGATGGTAATGTGTGGCATGAACTTAGCCTGGCTGCGTTGGTGCAGAATCAGGATTTTCTGCATATAGGTTTATAGTCAGTGCTTCACTTGAAGCAACGCTGACAGATATTCAATCGTTTAGGAGATTCAGTAATGGCATTGAAACTACCGTTCTTGTCCAAGGGAAAAGAAAATCCGGAAATTGACGGAGCAGAAGTTGCGGCAAGGTCATTCGGTAATGCTGGCTCGGTTGAAGTTGAGGAGGCCAGTAACGTGAAAATGTTAACGCCAGAATCATCTCAGGAAGGCGAGCATAAGCAAGCTGATACTGACTTCGATACGACTCATAATCGCGCCGATGCAACATTCATCGGTGATGCCCTGGAAAAAGGCGGCGACATTTATTTACCGATCATCGGCAAAATGTCATTGCAAAGGCAAATGCGTATTTTGTCCACAACCATGGTTGGTGCGTTAGTGGCGGGTGCATTTTTTGTCTGGCTTAATGCGAATCACTCAACACTGATATCCACTCAGGTGCAGATTTCCGGTGATGTGCTGATGCATTCGCAGCGTATTGGTAAAGCTGCGCCAAACTCGATTCAGGGTAACGTTCAGGCTTTTAAACAGCTGGAAGACAGTCGTAAAGAAATTAATAACGATCTGAAAATCCTGCTGGATGGTGGTACTTATCAAGGTCGTGATGTTAAATCTGCCGACTCCACTCTTGAACCGGTTTTAAAAGAAACCATCAAAGCGTGGCAGAACTCTAATAAAGCGTCTGAAACCATTTTAGCTCGTCGTCAGGAACTGACCGGTTTTGGTCAGACGCTGCAAAAGCTGAATTCGTTGTCTCCGGTTTTGCTGGAATTGACCGAGCAGATTTCTACGCTGAAAGTACAAGGCGGCGGATCTGCTCGTGAGATTTCTGCTTCCGGTCAGTTGGTCATGTTGACCCAGCGTCTGGGTCGTAGTGCGAATGAATTCTTGACTTCTGAGGGGGTTAATCCAGAGACTGCTTTTCTGCTTGGTAAAGATACGAATACTTTCCGTGATCTGGTCGAAGGTTTCCTTAACGGTAGTGAGGTTCTTCGCCTGACACCGACGAAAGATGCAGATACACGCGAAAAACTGGAAGAATTGAAAAAAGCGTTTGCTGAATATCAGGCTTCGGTTTCTACTATTCTGGGTAACTTGCAGAACTTCATCGCCGCCAAACAATCTGAGCAGTTATTGTTTAACGAAAACGAAGAGCTGAAGTCGAAACTGACTAAGTTGCAAAAGACTTATACGGATCAGCAGGATTCCACCAGTTTTTCTTTCTGGCTGATGTTGATTTCCGCTGCCGTTGCGTTAGCGTCTGCGGTTGGTATTGCGTTAGTTCTGTTGCAGGATAGCCGTAATCGCGCTAAAGAAGCGAATGAACGCCGTCAGGAAGCTGCGGAGCAAATGTTGCAAGCGCAAAAACAAGAAGAAGAAGCGAAAGCTGCAAACGATCAGAATCAGGCCGCGATTTTGCGACTGATGAATGAGTTGCAAGAAGTTGCGGATGGTGACTTGACTATTCAGGCAACGGTTTCCGAAGATATTACTGGTGCGATTGCCGACTCGGTTAACTACACGGTGGAAGAGTTGCGTGGTCTGGTAGGCCGGGTTACGACGACTGCGGAACAAGTTACGTCTGCGTCAAATCAGGCGCAAGGTATTTCCGATAACTTGCTGGAAGCGTCAGAACAACAGTCACGTGAAATTTCCGATGCCGGTCAGGTGGTTCTGACGATGGCGCAGGATATTACCGACGTTTCCCGCTCTGCGAATGAATCTGCTGAGGTTGCGCGTCAATCGGTTGCGGCGGCGGAACAGGGGGCGCATGCGGTGGAAGACGCGATCAAGGGTATGAACGAGATTCGCGAGCAAATTCAGGAAACGTCTAAACGTATTAAACGTCTGGGGGAATCTTCTCAGGAAATTGGTGAGATCACCGAACTGATTTCCGACATTACTGAACAAACTAACGTGCTGGCGCTGAATGCGGCGATTCAGGCGGCGTCTGCAGGTGAAGCGGGGCGAGGCTTCTCGGTGGTTGCGGAAGAGGTTCAGCGTCTGGCGGAACGTTCGGCTGAAGCGACCAAGCAGATTGGTGCGCTGGTGCGTACGATTCAAACGGATACGCATGACGCGGTTGCCGCGATGGAAAAATCCACTCAGGGTGTGGTTGAGGGAGCAAAACTGTCAGATGCAGCGGGTACCGCCTTGTCTGAGATCCGCAGCGTTTCGAACCGTCTTGCCGAACTGATTCAGGGTATTTCTCTGGCGACTGAACAGCAAGCGACATCAGCAAACGGTGTTGCACAAAATATTCAGCACATTCTGACTATTACCGAACAGACCCAGAACGGTACACAGCAAACATCCGAGTCGATTAAGCAATTGTCTCTGTTGGCTGAGGAATTGAAAAACTCAGTATCCCGTTTCCGTGTAACTGCCTGATTTTCCAGTCTATGGGTTGCTTAAAACGACCCTATCATATTTGCAGACGATGAACCGCGGTTCATCGTCTCTTGAGTTTGCGGAGCGCGCATGACATCCGATTTTTCAAATTCGTCACATCTGCCTCAGGAACAGTTTGATACTGGACCACTCTCCTGGGTTATGCCCGAGGTGCGGGAAGCGATGACCAACGCTGGCAAGGTGCTTACCGAAGCGCTTGCACAGGATGTTGACGCAAGATCCACCACTTTATTGCATGCGAAAAGTTATTTGCATCAGGCACATGGTGCCTTGCAAATCGTTGATATTGACGGCGTTTCTATCGTCACTGAAACCATTGAGGAATTGATAGAACGCTTGCAAAGCAGTCAGTTAGAAATGACGCAGGCAAATATCGATGTCATTCTCGACGCTTTTCATGCTGTATTGCGTTACCTTGAGGATTTACTCTCCGGGGCACCGCATCAGCCAGTCAGATTGTTTCCCTACTACCGCGCACTGCTGGAGCTCAAGGGCGCGGAGCGGATACATCCGGCGGACTTGTTTTTCCCAGCGTTATCTGTCAGTGAAAGAATTCCCGAACTCGCTGTAACGCCCAACGGAAAATCTGCGAATTACAGTGGATTACGTCAGCGTTTTGAGAAATTACTACTGACGGTACTGACTAGCAAAGATCAGCAAAAGCGACGTGAAGCAGCCGAGAACATGCATGGCTTGATTCATGAAATCGATCAGATGCAGACGAATTCTCAGGCGAAAGCTTTCTGGGTTGTCATGCGGGCATTTGTTGAGGCGGTCGCCGATGGTGGGATCGACGACCAGCAATATGTAAAACAAATTTTCGGACGTATTAATTTACAGATCCGTCGTCTTGTCGATGGCGTCAACACGATTCCTGAGCGTCTGCTCAGAGATGCCTTATTCTTTTTGGCTCAGGTTGAAAAACCGTCTGCGTTCGTGTTTAGTATTCGTCGTGCATATCAACTGGATAACAAAGTACCGACTGACTATAACGAAAAAAATTACGGCCAGATTGCGGCAGGTGTATTAAGTACCGCAAAAGAACAGCTCACCGCTGTTAAAAATTTATGGGGCCGGATTGCGAACGGCGATGCCAGTCTGGCTGATAAGTTTTCGCAAAAAATGAAGGATCTGGCAGAGACAGGCACGGGTTTAAATGTGCCCTCGCTATCTAAGCTTTTGCGCGAATTAAGCGGTATTGCCAGACATGTCGCACATTCGGCAGATGGCAGTAAGCTGGCACTGGAATTAGCGACAAGCTTGTTATTCGTCGAAAATGCACTGGATCAGATTACCCGTTTGCCTGCACATTTTTCCGAGCGCGCGGATGAAATTACGGCACGCTTATTATCCGTTGTATCCGGCGATGAGCCGCAGTCGCAAGCGGCCTGGATGGGAGAAATTTCGCGCGAGGCACAGCAGCGTCAGACAATGACGGTTCTCGTTTCTGAAATTCAGACGAGCCTGCGCCAGGTTGAAAAAACACTGGACGAATACTTCCGTGATCCTGCGCAAAGTGAATCTTTGCATTCGATCGATAACATGTTGCATCAGGTCAGTGGCGCGATGGCGATTCTGGATCAGGATGCGGCGATGCAAGCCTTGGAAACGACCAGACAGACAGTTGCTACGTTGGCAGACTCCAAAGAGTTGTCTGAATCTGATCGTGAAGCTGAGCATCAAAAACTGGCGCAAAATATTGGTGCTCTCAGTTTTTTCATCGAAACTTTGCAGACCCAGCCAGAAACAGCGAAAAAGAAATTTGTGTTTGACGCTGATGCAGGTCTTTTCCGCCCAAATCTGCTCGATGCGCCGGCGCAGAAAGAGTTATTGCCTGTCAGTGAGGATGTGATTTTTTCAGCTGATCAGTTACAAACTTCTACCGAAGAGTCCTCTTCCGTTTTAACCGCAGAAAAAGAATTACTTAACCAACAGCATGAATCGGCACGTCTTGCCGTGTCTCTCGCTGAAAATCCTGACGATAAAACACTGAAGGCGCAATTGAAAGATTCGCTGGAGTCTGAACGCTCGGTGGCGACTTTATTGGATGACTCAGCTGCAAGTGGTCGCGCAAAAGCAGCGATTGAGTTGCTTGGATCTGGTGAAAATTCTCATTCAACTGAGAGTTTGCAGGATATCGTTGCTGCCACCTCACCGGTTGCTGTAGCCGAAGTGAAGGCGACGAATGTTGCTGCTGTTTTGCCGCAAAGTGATGAGGCAATTGATGCTGAGTTGCTCGAAATTTTCCTGACAGAGGCCGATGAAGTTTTGCATTTTGTGCAGGACACGTTGCCACGTTCACGCGCCGATGTTGACAACCAGGAATATCTGACCAGCCTGCGCCGCTCCTTCCATACATTGAAGGGCAGTAGCCGCATGGTTGGACTGAATGTGTTCGGTGAAACTGCCTGGAGTATTGAGCAGGTGATGAACTTATGGTTGTCGGAGTCGCGTCGAGGTGACGACAATCTGTATGCACTGCTCGAACGCACAGCGAGTGAGATGAATACCTGGGTCGATGAGCTCAAGCAATCAGGCCAGTCAGCAAGAACCGGCGCTGCGATTATCGCTGCGGCGGAGCGAATCAAAGCCGGCCTCGATTATCAGGAGGCCGACGAGTTGCCAGTTGCGGCCTCAGAAATTTCAGAGCAGCCTGCGGTAATTGAGCCTGAAGATGAATTGTTGCCAGAGCCAGTCGCGCATGATGTATCTGAAGTGGAGGATTCAGCGGTTGCCGGAATGCTTGATGAACCCCTTATTGCAACTTCGCTTCCTGTGGACAGTGAGACATTCGCGATTCTTGACGGCGGTGCAGAAACGATAGAGGCCTTGCCGTTAGTGGATGTGACCACGGATGCGGCTACAGACGCGCTGACATCTGAGTTTGAACTCAGTGCATTCGACGATTTGCCAAGTGCGGCGAACATATTGGCTGAGACTGCAGCGACGCTTGATGACGTCACGACAGCGCATTCTTTACCTGCTTCTGATGACATCGTTATTGCTGCTGAAACTGCTGCAAGTGTTGAAACTGAAGCGATTGAAACAATCAGTTTTTCTGCTCCCGATGTGGTTGCTGAGGACGTTCAAAATCCGGTAACTGAGCCTGAAGAGGTTGTTGATTTGCTGAGTCCGGTGGAAGAGCAGATCGTGGCAACTGTAATGACATCTGAGGATGCTGTTGAAGAAGTTTCTTCTGTTGCAGATATTGAACACTCAGTACCACAGATAGTTGAGGAGCCGGTTGCAGTGGCTGAACCAGTTTCTGATCCTGCTGGCGCAAAAATCATTGAGTTTCCGGAGTTGAATAAGCCGACTGTGACGCTCGATGACAATATTAAACGTATCGGAGATCTTGAAATCAGTCTGCCGCTGTACTCAATATACATGGCAGAAACCGACGAAATTGTTCGCTTCCTGACTCAGGATTTATCTGAGTGGCGCCACGAACCCGAGCGTCATGTTTCCACACATGCGATTCATGCGAGTCATTCTCTTGCCGGCAGTTCCGCAACTGTTGGTCTGATTCCTTTGAAAGAGTTGGCGCATAGTCTGGAATCTGTTTTACAGCGCCTTGAGCGTCATCCGGTTATCTTGACCTCTGCCGAATTCGACATGCTGGATCATGCTTTGGAGTCTGCAAAACGGATGCTGCAAAAATTTGCATTGTCTGAAATGGCCGACTTTGCCCCTGATGATGTCAGACAGTTAGATCAGTTATTGCAAGACGTGATCGCACGTTCGAGTTCCGGTGCAGATGAGGAGTTCATCACCTCAACGAATGAAAAACTGAATCCGGCAGACTTGTCAGGAACGGCGGTCATTGAAGAGTTGTCTGGTGATAGCCTGGCGGAAACACCTACTGAAGAATCTGGCACACTGAATCTGGCGGATGAGACTGTCGTGCAGCAACTGAACGTTGCATTGCCGGAAAGCACTCCGCAACAAACAACACAGGTCAAAGATGACCTCGATCTTGATTTGTTGCCGGTCTTCCTTGAAGAAGGAAATGACTTATTGCCGATGGTCGGTCAGTTATTGCGTAGCTGGCAGGCACAGCCTGATGACACGGCAATACCGCAGTCGATTGCACGTCTGATGCATACGATTAAAGGTAGTGCGCGGATGGCAGGTGCGATGGGCTTAGGGCAGCACATCCATGACATGGAAACGCGTATTGAAAGTCTGATGCACACCAGTGGCGCAGTACGTGCGCCGTTGATGGATGATTTAATGGCTCGCCATGATTACAGCATGCAGTTGTTTGATCGTTTGCAAAACCCTGAGGCTCACGTTGAGCCATTGTTGCCTGAGCCATTAACTGCCGCGCAAGAACTGGATCAGTTCCAGGAAGCGTTGGTCGCGAGTGAGGCTGGTATCGCTCCTGCGGAGAGCGTCGAAGCGCCGCGTGAAATGGTCAGCCTGACACCTTTGATGCCGATTACTGATAGTCAGTCTGCGGTCAGAACGACTGCAATTCCGCATGCTCCTGTCAGTGCGCCTGCAACTGCAGGTGCGCCGGTGCCTCTGGTGCGTGTACGAGCCGACGTACTGGATCGCTTGGTCAATCAGGCCGGTGAAGTGTCTATTTCACGCTCACGTTTAGAGAATGAAGTCAGCACTTTGCGCTCGTCATTAGGCGAACTGACCGCCAACGTCAGTCGTTTGCGTGATCAGTTGCGTGAAGTAGAGATTCAGGCTGAAACGCAGATCACATCGCGTATGGCGCTGTCTGGTGATCGTGAATTTGATCCACTGGAGTTTGACCGTTTTACTCGTTTGCAAGAGCTGACCCGCATGATGGCGGAAAGCGTGAGCGACGTGGCAACAGTGCAGACGAATCTGACGCGAACGATAGATGGCGCTTCCGGTAATTTGCATGTGCAGGCGCGCCTGACACGTGAGTTGCAACAGGATCTGATGCGCGTGCGTATGATTCCGTTTGCGAGCGTTTCTGAGCGTCTGTATCGCGTTACCCGTCAGACCTCGAAAGAAGTCGACAAGCGGGTCAATCTGGATATCCGTGGTTCCGGCGTTGAAATGGATCGTGGCGTTCTGGAAAAAATGGTCGGGCCGTTTGAGCATCTGTTGCGGAATGCGATTGTGCATGGTATCGAAACACGTGACGTGCGCCGTCTAAATGGCAAACAAGAAACCGGTGAGTTATTGATCGAGATTCGTCAGGAAGGTAACGAAGTTGTTATTCGTTTCAACGATGATGGACAAGGGCTGGATTTGCAAAACATCCGTCAGAAAGCACTCAGCGTTGGTCTGATCGGTACAGATGAAACACCGGGCGATGCTGAAACTGCCAGCCTTATTTTTGAACCTGGATTCTCAACGGCGAATGAAGTAACTGAGCTGGCCGGACGTGGTGTCGGTATGGACGTCGTCCGTTCTGAGGCAGCATCACTAGGTGGTCGTGTTGAAGTTTCTACGGTAGAAGGTAAGGGCGCTGAATTTACTATTCGCCTGCCGCTCACGCTTGCTGTGACACAGGTCGTGTTGCTGAGTTCCGGTGGACGTACTTACGCGGTACCGTCGGTTCTGGTTGAACAGGTTCAGCATCTGAAGTCGAATGCGCTGGCCAATGCATACAATGACGGTGCTTTGATGTGGCAGGGCCAACGTGTTGCGATGCATTATCTGTCTGCTCTGTTAGGCCAGCGTGACGCAGTGCCTGTGACCCAGCAATACACACCGTTGCTGATTATGAAGAGCGGTACTGATCGCGTGGCGATCCACGTCGATGATATCGTCGGTAATCGTGAGGTCGTTGTTAAAAATATTGGCCCGCAACTGGCGCGTATGGTGGGTATTGCCGGTGCGACTGTGCTGGGTTCCGGTGAAGTCGTTTTGATTCTGAATCCAGTTCCTTTAGCGCAGCGTGCTGAACATGAACATGCTCGTTTGCCGCAATCTGGTTCTGAGGCAGTTTCTGATTTAGGTGCCGTCGCTGATTTGCATCACGAAAACACCACGGCGCAGGTGAATGCCGAACCGGTTCAGGGCTTGCGGACACAGCATATCGTCATGGTCGTCGATGACTCGCTGACCGTGCGCCGTGTTACTCAGCGTTTGCTGACACGTGAAGGCTATCAGGTCGTGTTAGCGAAAGACGGTATTGATGCGTTGGAACAGTTGCAATCAGTGACGCCAGACGTGATGCTGGTCGATATTGAAATGCCGCGTATGGATGGTTTCGATTTGACGCGTAACGTTCGCAGTGATGCTCGTACTGCACATATTCCTATCATCATGATTACGTCGCGTACTGCCGATAAACATCGTAACTACGCACGTGAACTTGGCGTGAATGAATATTTCGGTAAGCCTTACCGTGAAGACGATTTACTTGAAGCGATTGTTGGTTTTGTTGGCAAAGAACAGGCAATCGTAGTGTAAGTAATTCCTGATGTAGCAAATAAAAAAAGCAGAGATTTATCTCTGCTTTTTTATGTTAATTGCGTACTGTTTTATGTTCGACGCTGAATTGACTATGGTTTGAGCGTTGTGCCGCTCTCATTAATCTTATCGACGGTTTGTCGCTGCTTGAGGCTCTTCAATCCGTTGATAGCTTTTCCGCCTTTTTGACCACAGCATAACGCTCAAGGGTTTTCTTTCGCGCGAGGTCATGTTCGACGATGGGATAAGGATAATCCTTCCCCAGACTGACGCCCGCTTGCTGTAATAGCAGGGGAGCCGCTTTCCAGGGCGCGTGTATCGAGCGCTTATCCAGCCTGGCTAGTTGCGGTAAATAGCGCGCAATGAATTTGCCATCGGCATCAAACTTTTCGGATTGTGTTATCGGATTAAAAATTCTGAAATACGGTTGCGCGTCACAGCCGGATGACGAGGCCCATTGCCACCCGCCGTTGTTTGCCGATAAATCAAAGTCATTCAGTTTTTCGGCGAAATAAGATTCACCGCGCCGCCAGTCTATGCCCAGATCCTTAATCAGAAAGCAGGCGGTCACCATGCGCAAACGGTTATGCATGTAACCGGTCTGGTTCAGTTGCCGCATCGCTGCATCAACGAGCGGATAGCCGGTATTACCTTCGCACCACGCGGCAAAATGCACATCTGCTTGTTCACCTGTTTCCCATTGAATCGCATCGTAATCGGGTTTGAAGGAACGCACAGTCACATGCGGATGATGGTGCAGAATCATAAAATAGAAATCGCGCCAGATCAGTTCGGCTAGCCAGATTTCTGCACCGTGATTACTGCTGGTTCTGATTTGTTGCATCGCTTCACGCACCAGATGCCTGATAGAAACGGTACCGAAACGCAGATGCACTGATAAATACGACGGACCCTTCAGCGCAGGAAAATCGCGGGCAACATCATAATGTTTCATCCGCGCCAGAAAGTCCTGGATCAGCTGTGTGCCACCGGACATCCCGGCCTGCAGGGGAATAGCTTGTGTTTGCGCGGCGGCAAAACCTATGTCTGACAGCGACGGTATGGCGGGCACATCAAGACGACAGAAGTTTGCTGCATATTTTTCTACCGGATATGATTTTGCGTAAAAATCACTACCTTCCGCAGTGATTTTTTTCAGCCATGCATTTTTGTACGGGGTGAAGACGGAAAAGGGCGTACCAGCCTGTGATAAAACTTCGCTTTTCTCAAAAATCACCTGGTCTTTATAGCTTAAAAATTCACACTGTTGCCTACCGAGCGCGGTCTTCACCGCGGTATCCCTTTGTAATGCCGTCGGTTCATAATCGTGATTGGCGAAGACTGCGTTGACTTGCAGTTGTTCTGCAAGGCGTGGAATTTCGGTGACAGGATCGCCGTGTATCACCAGCAGGCTGCCGCCAAGTTTGCTGATTTCCTGTTCAAGTTCAATGATGCTGTCGTGAATGAAACGGACGCGCCTGTCATTGGCTGGCACATGTTTCAATATGTTCTGATCAAAAATAAAAACACAGATAACTTCTTTGCTATGCCGTAAAGCCTGATATAACGCGGCATGATCAAAGCAGCGTAAATCACGCCGGAACCAGACCAGAGCGCGCCGAAAAGAAACAGATTTTTCTTGCATAAGTATCAGAATAGGAAAGTCAGAATCATGGTGCGGAACCTTAGCACACATCGAAAATACACGTTAAAAATGCTAAAATGGCGGCATGGCGAAGCAAACAAAATCCCCACACTCTGAACTGTCCGACGGTGTTCCCGCACCGGCCGGTGCGATTTCTGACATTGTTGCAACAGCGGGCGGCGATACCGTTCCAGAATTTGATTTAAATCTAACAAATCATTTCCTGATTGCAATGCCTTCTATGCATGACCCCGTGTTTGGCGGTAGCGTGGTGTATCTGTGTGAACATAATCCGCGCGGCGCGATGGGCATGGTGATTAATCGCCCGACCGATATGACCGTGGCTGAATTATTTGACCGCATCGATCTGCGTCTGGAAGTGATTCCCGATTCGCATCCTATGGGTAAGCATCTTGTGATGTTTGGCGGCCCGGTACAGGATGATCGCGGTTTTGTGCTGCATTCTCCGGTCGGCGAATATACTTCTTCGCTCAAAGTGACCGACAATATCGCCTTCACGACCTCGCGCGATGTTCTCGAAGCAATTGCCGCTGGCGAGGGGCCGGAGCGTATTGTCATGAGTGTTGGCTATGCCGGTTGGGGTGCGGGGCAACTTGAAAAAGAGATTCTCGCGAATGGCTGGCTGACTGTTGCAGCTGATCCGCAGATTATTTTTTCGCTGCCGGTCGAAGAACGTTTTAATGCAGCCATCAAATTACTTGGTATTGATCCCATCATGCTCTCGTCCGAAGCGGGGCATGCCTGATGACTACGCTCGAAGCCAGGGCTGATGGTACGGTGCTTGCCTTTGATTTCGGATTGAAACGTATCGGCGTTGCTGTCGGCAACACCTTCCTGCGCCAGGCCGAGCCACTCAACATCATTCATGCGCCGACTAACGATGGCAAATTTGCCGAAGTCGCTGCGCTGATCAGCAACTGGCAACCCGTCTTATGCGTGGTCGGATTACCGCTGCATCCGGATGGCGAGTCGCACGAAATGACGCAACGTTGCCGCCGCTTTGCGAACCAGCTGCAAGGCCGCTTCAAGCTCCCGACGATACTGGTCGATGAACGTTATTCCTCCGCCGTTCTGAACGGCAAGCGCGGTGCACACATAGATGACGATGCCGCAGCCCTGATTCTGCAACAATATTTTGACGAGAACCCATGAGCAATGTTTTCCCCACCCTGAATGCGGAAGCGCTGTATCAGCAGCTTCTGAAGCAGATCAAACCACAAGCCGTGGCGAATGATAATCTGGCGATCATCGGCATTTATTCTGGCGGTGCCTGGATTGCCGAACGTCTGGTGAATGATCTTGGCCTGAAAAATAAACCTGGTCTGATTGATGTGTCATTTTATCGCGATGACTATGCAGCTAAGGGTTTGCATGCTGATGTCAAACCGACGCATATTCCATTCGAAGTCGATGGCGCACATATCATACTGGTCGACGACGTGCTGTACACGGGACGAACGACGCGAGCAGCGATCAACGAGTTGTTCGACTACGGCAGACCCACACGAGTGATGCTGGCGGCGCTGGTCGATCGCGGTGGGCGTGAATTACCGATTGCTGCCGATTTTGTTGCGCATGTTGCCTCATTTGAATCCGCTGTCTCTGTGAATCTGCAACGCGCAGACGATGGCACACTTAGTTTCTCTATCGATCATGCATAATCCACAGCTCAATAAACACGGCGAACTTCAGCATCTGCTGACGATAGACGGTCTGCCTAAATCCATCGTCAATCATATCCTCGATACCGCCTCGTCATTCGTCAGTGTCAGCGACCGCGAAGTCAAAAAAGTACCGCTGATGCGCGGTAAAAGTGTGTTCAATCTGTTCTTTGAAAACTCCACCCGTACCCGCACCACGTTTGAGATTGCGTCCAAACGCCTGTCGGCCGATGTGATCAATCTCAATATTGCAGCATCGAGTACCAGTAAAGGTGAATCCTTGCTCGATACCATCGACAATCTGGCCGCAATGCACGCCGATATGTTTGTGGTACGTCATGCGACTTCCGGCGCACCTTTCCTGATTGCCAAACATCTCAATGACACGAAACAGCATCATGTGCATGTGGTGAATGCGGGTGATGGTCGTCACGCACATCCGACTCAGGGTTTGCTCGACATGTACACCATCCGCCACTATAAAAAAGATTTTACGAATCTGACCGTTGCGATTGTTGGCGACGTGTTGCACAGCCGCGTTGCACGTTCCGACATTCACGCGCTGACCACGCTGGGCGTGCCGGAAGTACGCGTGATCGGTCCGCGTACTTTGCTGCCCGGCGGTCTGGAGCAGATGGGCGTGCGCGTCTTTACCGACATGAATGAAGGCCTGAAAGGCGTTGACGTGATTATCATGTTGCGCCTGCAAAATGAACGCATGAGCGGAGCCTTGCTGCCGTCGGCGCAGGAATATTTCAAAAGTTATGGTCTGACACCGGAGCGGCTGGCGCTGGCGCATCCTGATGCGATCGTCATGCATCCGGGGCCGATGAACCGTGGCGTGGAGATCGATTCTGCGGTGGCTGACGGCCCGCAGGCAGTGATTTTGTCGCAGGTGACTTTCGGTATTGCCGTGCGTATGGCCGTCATGAGCATTGTCGCCGGTAACAGCGGCAGTGACGCCTGATATCTGTGAGATTCAGCCAGGCGCAGGCCCGGCGATAACTGATCGTGCGTTATCCGTTAGGTGAGACGTACAGGGAAGCAACATGAAAATTCAAATTAAAAATGGCCGCGTAATTGATCCTGTGAGCGGCGTTGATGCGGTACAGGATGTGTTTATCGCCGCCGGAAAAATTCTTGCTATTGGTGCAGCACCCGCTGATTTCGTTGCCAATAAAGTCGTGGATGCCAGCGGGCTTGTTGTGGCGCCGGGGCTGGTGGATTTAAGTGCGCGTTTGCGCGAACCCGGCTTTGAATACAAAGCAACGTTGGAATCGGAATTGCAGGCGGCCATGCGTGGTGGTGTCACCAGTCTGGTTTGTCCGCCGGATACCGATCCGGTGCTGGATGAATCGGGTCTGGTCGAAATGCTGCGACAACGTGCGCGTACACAGAACAAAGCGCATGTGTATCCACTGGGCGCGCTGACGGTGGGACTCAAAGGCGAGTCTCTGACAGAAATGTCTGCACTGACCGACGCAGGCTGTATCGGTTTTTCGCAAGCAGAAGAAACAATTGCCGACACGAATACGTTGCAACGCGCTTTGCAATACGCGAGTACGTTCGGATACACGGTCTGGTTACGTCCGCAAGATGCCTACATAGGCAAAGGTGGCGTGGCGCATAGTGGCCCGCTGGCGTCGCGTCTGGGCTTATCCGGCGTGCCTGTCATGGCAGAAACGATCGCGCTGCATACCTTGTTTGAGCTGATGCGTGCCACTGGCGCAAAAGTACATCTGTGCCGGATTTCATCTGCCGCCGGTCTGGAACTGGTGCGTCAGGCGAAAGCCGAAGGCTTGTCGTTGACTTGTGATGTCGGCGCACATCATGTGCATCTGACCGATAACGATATCGGTTACTTTGATTCAAATGCACGCATGACGCCGCCATTGCGCAGTCAGCGTGACCGTGATGCAATCAAAGCGGCGCTGTTGGATGGCACGATCGATGCGATTTGCTCTGATCACACGCCAGTCGATGATGATGAAAAACTGTTGCCGTTTGCGGAAGCATCACCGGGCGCAACCGGACTCGAATTATTATTGTCGCTCGCGCTGAAATGGGCAGACGACAGCCGTGGCGCCGTCACCTTGGCGCAAGCCTTGTCGAAAATCAGTAGTGGCGCGGCACAGGTCGCTGGTATCGCTGCGGGTCAACTGATTGCTGGCAGTGCGGCTGATCTGTGTGTATTTGATCCTGCAGCACACTGGAAAGTGGAAGCCGCTGCGTTGGCAAGTCAGGGCAAACATACGCCATTTCTGGGCTACGAATTGCCAGGCGTGGTCAGGCTGACGATGGTGGATGGCCATATTGCCTTTGACAATCTGTAATCTGCATTCAACACCGTCACCTGCATCGTCCGCTGTTGCCGGGTGATGCAGTGGCTGGTGTGCTCGCAATAAGCGCTATACACAAAGCAAACAGGACGTATGGATAGTATTTGCCATGCCTCGTTTGGCTTTGTGCCGAAGAACCAAAATTTTTATAAATACTCCCTTGGAGTATCTGGCGAGTCCGTATGATTTTCTGGCATTTTTTCCGCGTTTTTCTCCATCTGGTCGCAGGTTTGCTGACTTGCGCTGTGCTCTTTCCTTTAGTCGGAGCAGCCAGAAGAGAAGCGCTGGTGCAGCGTTGGTCGAAACAACTGATGGCAATCTGCACGGTGGATGTCGTGTTTAAGGATGCCAGCCAGGGTCTGTTTGCCGAACGGACGCTGATCGTCTCGAATCACGTGTCCTGGCTCGATATTTTCGTCATCAACACGGTGCATCCGTGCCACTTTGTTGCGAAAGCAGATATCCGTTCCTGGCCTGTGCTCGGCTGGTTATGCGAAAAAGCCGGAACCATCTTTTTAGCGCGCGGCAAGCAGCGTGAAGTGCGGCGGATTTACGAAGGTCTGGTGCATCAGATTCATGATGGCAAACGGATCGCTTTTTTCCCCGAAGGGACTACTGCAGCGCAGGGCACGGTGCTGCCATTTCACGCCAATTTATTTGAAGCGGCGATAGAGGCCAAAGTGCCGGTGCAGCCTTTCGTGCTGCGCTATGTCGATGCACAAGGAAAATTTCATCCGGCAGCCGATTTCATCGGTGACATGACGTTTGCCGAAAGCATGAGCACGATCTTAAAAGCGCCGCGCATGACTGCTGAAGTGATCCGCCTGCCAGCGATTGCGACAGAAGGTGCGCATCGCCGCGATATCGCTTTGCAAGCGCGCGAACTGGTAATGCGCGAATTAGGACTATCGCAATAGCTGTTTGGTCAATAGGATGGCGAATAATGAAAGACCACACACATCACTAAAAAATAAAATGCCCAATGAAGTTCATTGGGCATCATTGCAATACATTTGATTGTCAATTTATTTCAGGACTGAACAATGAAATGAGTTCTAAAATCGTGTGTTCAATGCTAAGCGGATATTGAAGGGCGCGCCGGGTTGTAGCTGTACATTGTTTTGCGCCGATTCTATATAGCGAGTATTGCCGACATTATTGAGTTTTAAGCTAATGTCATATTTCGGTTGCAAGTAACTTAACGCCAAATCGAGACGAGTGTAACCGGGAAGGCGTACAGTGTTGTCGGTTAGCGCGAATTGCTCGCTATGTGCAAGAAGGCCTGCACCCAATGTCCAGTTTCTGGCGAGTCGTTGATTAATCCACAGGCTGGCATTGTGTGCCGGGGTCATTTCAGCGCGATTACCTACACGTACGTCGTTCGATGCAATGATTTTTGCATCGTTATAGGTGTAGCTGGCATTAAATTGTGTTCCGCTAAAAAGTTCCCCCTTAAGTTCGACTTCTAAGCCTTGATTTCGCTGACGACCAACTTGCAATTGACGCAAGCCTGTCAGATCGGTTGGGTCTGCCGTTAATTGATTGCTTTGTTCAATTCTGAATATCGCGATGCTGCTGTATAAGCGCTTATCCAGCCATTCTTGTTTTAACCCTATTTCTTGTAAGTCAGTTTTTAATGGATCCACTTGTTTGAGTGGTGTACTGCCGGTGTATAGCAAATCTCCACCAACTGGTTGGTACGCGCGGCTGAGGGTGAAGTAGGCGGATTGCTCGGGGTTGATTTTATATGTCAGCCCCAAACGTGGAGAGAATAAATGATCACTGCGTTCGCTGATGGCGTTATTGAGTAAACGATTCGTTTGCTTTTGCTTGAACTGATCAAAGCGTCCACCTAGCAGCATATTCCAATCATTTGCCAGCATGATTTGGTCTTGTACATAGATCGCCGTTGTGTCGGCATTAAAGTCACTGCTCAGCGAAACCGGTAAAGTCTTAAAGTCTGGGGCAGTAAGTAATTGTTGGGGCTGATAAAGATCGACGGGGAAAGCAATGCCGGTTTGTCTGACCAATGAATCGCGCTTTTGTTGGGACAATTCCACGCCCGCCAGCAGCACATGATTTGCGATGCTGTAAGTTAATTCGGTTTGATTGATCAGGTTTTTTTGTTTGATCGGGAAGTAAGTAACCTGACGTGAAACGGTATCGTTGGGATTGACACGTCGGTTGCGTGTATTCGCGCCGATCAGATCGGTTTGACTGTATTGGATGTTGTTGACGAGCTGGAGCTGTGGGGTGAATGAGTGTTCCAGACGCGCTTTCACGAGATCACTATCGGTGCTGGTAAAGTCAAATTTTTCTCCATAGAAACGGCTTGCATCGACGTTGACGGCACGCCCATTTAATGACGGAATGCCGCGATCCGGGGTATGGTCTTCGCGCTGTATTTCGGCTTGCAGCAGCAGGCTGGTTTTCGGTGTGATCTTCCATGACAGCGATGGTGCCAGCAGAGTACGGCGATGCTCCACCACATCACGATAGTTATCGCCGGCATCGTAGGCGGCAATCAAACGTGCGTTGACTTCCGTATTTAAGGCACCACCGACATCGACACTGACTCTGCGTTGTTTGTTGGATCCCAAAGCTAAAGAGATTTCCTGGTCTTGTTTTGCTTGTGGTTTTTTTGTAATACGATTAATCAGGCCGCCTGCAGAGCCGCGACCGTACAAGGCTGCGGTGGCACCTTTAATGACTTCTAAGCGATCTGTAGTGGCCAGATCACGAAAGTACAGGCTGTCGTCGCGCATGCCATCTAACAGTGTTTCGCGTGGCGAATAGAAGCCGCGAATGTAGAATTCATCCCGCCGTCCTTCTGCTTGTCCTGCGATGATACCCGGCGTAAATTCCAGCGCTTCTTTACTGCTATTGGCGACGCGATCCCGCAAGTCTTCTACGCTTACAACAGAAATTGATTGCGGTGTTTCGATTAAGCTGGAAGGGGTTTTGCTGGCACCGCTCACAGCGGTGGCACCAGGTTGAGATGTCGCTTTTACTTCAACTTGTGGTAGTTCGTTTGTGTTCTTTGTTTGTGCTTGAACTGAGTAACTGCAAAGTGGGTAAAACAAGGCGCTGATGATGAGTGGCATTGGCCTTACAGATTTCATTTATGTTTCCTTATTGTGATAAAAGTATGGGTTTAAAATTGAGGATTTGTTTCGTTGACCACACCCAAAGGATGGTACAAAGGGAGATAAGCGGCTTTGCGGTCGGCCTGTTTTAAAAAGCGTGTCAATAAATTTCCTTTGACCGGCAAGGGCTCACCCGACAACAATCCTTGTATGCGACGTGTAGCTTCGGCATCAGGAAATCGCACAAGATAACTTTGCAGGGTATTACGCAGGCAAGCCCACAGATCGAGATACAGTGCGTGATTGCCATTGGCGAGGGTGGCAATCACTTCGCAAATATTATTCACCAGCAGGCAATAGGCTATGCGTGTCCAGCCAGCTTCGTCGCTGCAACAAATTTCTTTATGAGTCTGCTGGCCTGGTTGTAATACGCTCAGTCTTTCGTGCGCCTTGGGAGTAAGCCTTGTTAATTCCAGATCACGGACAATGAAACTGGCAGGTGCACCATCGTCGTCTAAGCCCACGATGCTATTTTGCATGTGCGGTTCTAAGACTATGCCCTTTTCAAACAGCAGATAGAACAGTGGGTAGATGGCCAGTTCGGCGTAACTGTTAAACCATAGCCGTATGCCCTGGCTCAGGGACAGGCTGCGGCGATGAGAATATCGTTCTATCAGACTGGCTACGTGCAGACGTCCGGTTTGCCCATTTCCAAAGAGCGCGGCACATATCATCGGGGTGATGCCTTGCCTGAGGTGATTCGTCAGACCTTCGCGTAAAACCAGACCAAAACCATCTTCGATTTCTTTATGTTGCCGCTCGCCTTGCAGTGCATCCGTGGGAAATGCCACGCTCAGATAAGCCTGTTCTTCCAGCGCATGAAAATGCGGGAACAACACCAATATTTCGTCCTTCATCTGACGGTATAAACGACTTGCGGTCAATGCGGCTGCAAGTTCGTGGCGCGCATTATTGCGTATGCAATTGGTGATGCGCAGGTTGAGCGACAACTTCAGGAAAGCGCTTCCATCTTCTGCCAGCATAGTGCGTATCGATGCTGTGGGATAAAACGGTTTGCCGCTACTTCCCAGGTCACGTATCTCGCCTGCCGCAAGCGCCGCTTTGATGCAGTCTTGCTGCAAGAGCCAATTTGCTTGCCATGGGTGTAGCGGCACGATGATGTGATCACACTCTGCTTGCCAAGGATGCCCGGTTAATTGTTGCAAATGGAGTGATAGGTCTTGCTCATCAAGGCTGTCGCTGATGATCCAGCGGCGAGGCAACTGGAAATAGTGTAGTTGTAACCGGGCACCGTGTTCCGGCGAATAATTTTTTTCTTCGAGTCTGGTCCAGCCAGAACGGCTTTTAGGTGTTGGATGGAAGGGATGCCCGGTGAGTAAATGCTGTTCACTGTGTATGTATTGCAGCAGGGGGGCGGCGGTATGAGGCGGATTTTCCCTACCTTGTTGGGCTTCTAATAAGTGCTGCATGGTCGCGATGCTTTCCTCGATCTGTTGCAAGAGCTCGCTATTAAATTCAGTGTTTTCACGCAGGGAAAGATCAGAAACGATGAGGTGGGCGATATCGTGCCAGCTTGCCAGCGTCCAAATGTGGCGCTGATCTTGCCGATAAATATCGGTAATGTAATCGTAGTTTCCTGTGACCGAAACATGTCTGACACCGACGCAAAAACGGCTGTGCATACGTGGTAATTGTATGTCTAACACTTGCCCTTGATACTGTGTCAGTGCGGGCGGAGGAAAGCGCGTGTGTGCAATAGCGCGCACCGCCAGATTGTGTTCTTGCATGGCGACTTCGCGCGCATAGCAATTGAGCAAAACACGTGCGTGTTGCAATTGGGCATAGTCCTTGGTCGTGAGCGCAACTGCAGGGTTTTCCGCTGGTTTTGCCTGAGGCAAAAGCGAATGAGGAAGAAAGGAAAAATGGTCCGGCCAGAGGTTCCGGGCGAACCGCGATAATCTAGCGTTCATAGGCGTTTACTTTCGATCAAAATAGACAGGCTGGCCAATAAGGTACAAGCCAACCAGATAGGAGCGGTATAGCCCATGGCTGTGGCCAGTCCGCTTGCGAGAATTCCTGCCAACACAGCCCCCCATTTGTTGGCTCCCTCCAAATTACCAAAGTGCCGACCAGCGCTCGCTCGTTGTGTTGTAGAGGCCGCGAGGCTGTTAATTGCCAGATATGCTCCGGTCATACCGATGCCCATCATTAAGCGTCCTGCAATCAACATAGCGAGATGGGTGGTGGTGACTTGCAATAGCAGTCCTGCACAAGTGAGTGCTGAAAAACGTGCCAATGCAGATCGCGCATTGGAGAGGTTGATATAGCGCCCTAGCGGCCATGCCAGAAACAAGAACAAGAGATGCGGCAAACCAAACAAAGCGCCGGCCCAGATCTCTGACAGCTCAAGGCGTTGCGTCAGATCGATGACAAAATAGGGGTAGGTGAGTACGGTACCTATTGTAAATAGCGCTTGAAAGCGATACAAACTGCTGGTTTTGATTATGGCAACCGGGGCTCTTTGGTGTGATGCCTCGCTGTCTGCTCTGTGCTCAGAGGAAATGCTGTTGTATGCGGGTAAAAGAAATAAGACCAATCCCGTAAGCGCAGGGAAAATCGCCAGATAGAAAAAGATATGCAGTAAATTGAGATCATCACTCAATAAGCCGATGATGGCCGGGCCGACAAACAGGGCAGTGCGTGCTGAGCCTTGCATGACACTGAGCAAGGTCGCCAGTCGCTTGCCGCAGACAAACGAGGCCAGAAAAGCATTGGAAGCGGCAAACGTCCCACCCAGCAATCCTTGCAAAGTTAATCCAAACGCGAATTCCCAGGGGGTGCGCGCCATTCCTGTGACGATAAAACTCAGACATAAACCCCAATGTGCACGGATCAACGAAGCACGTATACCTATACGGTCTGCCAACTTGCCCCAGATTGGATTCGCAATGGCCGCCGCCAGTGTAGGCAGGGTAAAGTACCACCCGGCCATGACCAGTGCCTGATTGGAAAAGTTCTGATGCAGGATATGTGCATAAAATGGCGGCATACATAGTGCAGCAAAAGCCGCACCGAAATGACCCAGGACGGTAATGAAAATGGTTTGTCGCATCATGTTCGGTGTAAAGGATTAGGAGCGCTGTGAAATTCCTGCGACTGTGCCGCGGAAAGGCGTCTGCTCGCTAATTTTTCTAACCGTAATTGCGGTGCGAATAAATCGAACTGTTCAAACTGGGTCGCTAGTTGCGGCATTTGTATCTGATAGTCCAGTACCGCTTGCTTTGCAAGTTGCCAGAAACGTTTTTCGCCAAAGGAATGATGCAATTCGAGCCGATGCGCTAATTCAGACAGGTGGATAAATAGCAGGACTTCCAGCAGATAATCCCGCGCCTCTTCCTTCGTCTGCATGGCGAAGCCATTGCTGGCATTGGCATTGTTACGGTGCGCGGGTGCCTCGCGTAATTGGCGCAAGCTGACCTCGTGCTGTGTGTATCCAGCGATGTAATGCAGGCCACCAGGTAAGTCACGAATTGCAACGCCTGTTGGCAGACCCTCTTTGACGATGAGCACGGTATTTTGCGCATGCGCTTCTAACAAAATACCGTGTGCGATCATCAGGTGTATAAAAGGCGGAAGCATGGCCTTCAGCAGCGCTGCGATCCAGGTTTCGGCGCCATGCTGTTGCAACCACGGCGCAATAATTAAGCCAGATTCACCAAGGACGGTCAGGGCGGTGCAGGGAAATGCGCGTTCACCTGGCTTGAGCCTGCAACTGGGTGGCTGTCTCCAAATGGCACCCAGCAGACCATATCGGCCTTCATTTGATGCTGCTGGTGTTAAGCTAATGCCCACAGGCTCCGCTAATATCTCCAGGCGACCATGTTCTTGCAAGTAGCGATCCTCACGCCACAATTGAAGCAAGCATTCCGAAATGAGGGGCGCATTGTGTACGTGATGATCAGACAGTATGCGATCAGCTGAACTATTGGCGATTGCTAATGGCAGCTTCAGATGATATTTATACTCACCAGCGAGCGAAGTCAGGGAGCGTATAGATTGCTGGGCTAACCAAGTCGTTTGATCTGAACCCACATAAAGCAGACGAGCGTCAGCTAGCCAATCGGCGTATTGAATCTGCACGCTATGTTGCCAATGCCATGGATGGACAGGCAGTAAATAATAATTGTCTGTTTCTTTACCCGCGAGGGTGATCACGGATTGTAAGGAGCGCAGATTCTCCTTACCAATTTCTGTTTCCAGGAAACGTGCATATTCGTCGTCGGCGAGGCCATATACGACACCGAGTCTCTTATCCATTGCCAGCCAGATCAGTGTAAATCCCTGAGCAAACTCTGGACCGTAACGCTGGTGGTCTGTCAGGTCAAAGCCTATGCGAGAACGGTAGCAAGGGTGGTAGAGATGTCCTTCGCCCAACTGCGCTTCTTGCCAGGCATAAGGCAAATCTAGCGCGGAACCAGATGGTCCTGCATTCCTTCGTGCCTGCAATGAGCAAGTCTGCTTGGCTGCCGTGTGAATTAATTCGTTGATGAAGCGCAATCGATGCTGTGACGCTATTGATCCCAGTAGATTCGTGGCAATAGTTGTGATGTCAGAGTGAGCCAATCCAATCTCAGCATCTATGATTGCGCCGTGTAAGCGGTGACGGCCGAAGCTGTCTGCCGGATAAGCCTGAATGCGATAAGCGTATCGTTGTCCCTGTTCATTTTCCCCTTGCAAATAGAGATTGGTATTGCCATCATTGCATCGCTCCACATGCCCGCATAAAGTGCCTTCGAACCAAAATGCAGAAATGAACTGACGCAATGTGCGCCCGGCTGCTTCAAAATAGTAAGACTGAGAGTGATCTTCCAGATAAGAGATATTGCTAATCATAGATGGGGCTTCAAAAAATAAATCAGTTTAGATTTTTTAGCTTGACGTTGAGCATAGCTTCGACGAATACCGGACTGTCACTTGTTCCATCTGTATGTGTCCGGTATATGCTTACTTACGCCCCAAGTTGGCGGGTTGTCATCTGCATTTGCATGTGATTCATTCAATTATAAATAAGAATGATTATCATTTGCAATAAATAAATGAATAACTTACTCTTGGTAAGAAAATAATTTATTTGCATCATGAGGTAGTTGCATCGCTGTCAAACAGCGCGCGATAATTTACAGATGAGAGGGAAACATTCAATAATTTCCACTCGGGTGTGTCACCATCCGCGTTTGAGCAGTAGGTATTCGGAGTGTTGCATATGGCATTACTTACAAAGTTTGCAGGCACCATTGAGTACAAAAATCGTCCATCTCCGTCATCGGCCTCGATCTGGTGCTCCTGACCAACAGTAACAGTACGCGAGCATCTCAATAATGTGAATGAGTCCAAGGATGGACGAGAGCAGCCCGCCTCGCAAACTTGTCCTGATTGAATGGCAGGCACGACTTGGCTGAACGATGGGGCGAAACATTCGATCACGCCGTCGTTCTGCGCATCGATGATGAAAGTGTCCCGGTTATCGCATTCCGTATGAGGCTTTCATAACCCGGATCTATTCTCTGGAGTATTTTTCGGCTAGCAGTCAGTGTATGAGTGAGGCTCTCTTCTGTCGCAGCGGAATCAGCGACATTTCCCCGATATCGCCGCCTGTGCCCAGAACGGTGCTGCAAGTAAACCGATAAAGGAAACGCCGCCGATTTTTGCCGGACGATGTTTTAATGCATCGTCATCGGTACATCCCGGAATCGTCGCCTGCTGTAAATCTTTCTGCAAACGCTCATATTTACCCGGTGCCGCATTTTCCAGGTTTTTGCCACTGGCTTCGGCACGTTGCTGCAATTCACTTTTACTTGTCTGATAGGCTCTGGCAATACTTTGCGGGCTGATATCCAGAGGCACTGAATCGTTTGCAGTGTTAGCGGTGGCAGAGACCGGTACATTAACGCTTTCAGGAGTGTCGGCAGCGCTTGTCGATACGGTAGTCGAGACTGATTTTTTGCGTACCTTACGCATAGCATCGGAAGTCGGCGTAGTCGCCGCAGGCGTATCTTGCACAGCGTTGACAGCCAGGCGGATATTCAGTGGAAATTGCAACAGCATGGCTGACACTGGATGAACGAAAGTATCGGACGTCTTGATGATATCGAGCGGACGCGACAGGGCTAATATCAATAGCAGCGTGACTCCCGCCGCCAGTAGTGCAGAGCACAGCCGCACGGTTGTGCGTTGTGCATCCCATTCATCGTGGCGATAGATCACAGTCATGACAGGCGATGGTCTGGTTGGCAGTATCGCCTCTGACACCCGAGGTCGTTATAAAGTTCAAGCGAATGCAGGATGGTCAATCGCATCTGCCGAAGTCAACAAGGCTTGTACCGCGCGTTCAAACAGCGGCTCATTTTCGAGAAAACGTACACGACCGTGAGCAATCATGCGGCGGAACATACGCACACTGACGAGCGAGGGTTTTTCATTGCCTGCCAGCGTCAGCACCAGATTATGATGTGATGGATCAACCCAGTTCAGCGTGGCGATACTGGGTTTGATTCCCAGTTTCACTTCCAGGCTGATACCGCTGCGCAGGCGTTCCTGTATGACTTCCTGCGTAAATTCCACGGCGTCGGCGGGCTTTTCAGCAATGGCACTTTCCGTCGCTAACTCGCTATCAAAAAACTCATCCAGCATCTGCACCTGAATGTCGAGGTCGCGTATTGCTTTGTCCAGTCTTTGCTGGGTTTCCGGCGCACGCAACTGTTCGTGCAATGCTTCCTGCGAGGCTTCGTTGTGATAGATGAAGTCGGCAAAATGCTCATGAATTGCCGGTAAGCTTAATGAACGTGTCTGCGGCTTAAGCGACTGCTGCACGGTACGCAAGGCATTCGTATGAGCATCCACCAGCCAGTCGAGCAAATGTTTCTGCTTAGCGTTATTCCACTGAATCGCAGTCAGTGCTTCGCGCAACGTGTTCAGTATGATGGGTAGCAAAGCGAACAGTTGAGTGCGGTCTTCTTCGTTCAGTTTGGCAACGATGCTCCACAGCAGATCGGGAATCAGCAGGCGATAACGGATACCGCGTTTGGCATCTTCACGTTCGGCATATTCGATCGCATGTACCCAGGTATTTTCTAAAAAATCACGCAGATAGGGATCAATCTGCAGTTTTTGCAAGACCTCGCGTAACTGCGCCGAGATATGCACCAGCCGCAAGGTGCGGTTCTGCGCGGTTTCTATAGCTTCTACGGTGTGCGCAATCGTTTGCTCACTGGAGCGCAATTCACGCGCGATAAACGCATCAAACTCATCGAGCATGCGGATGAATAATTGCGAATTTTCGCTGTCGTCTTCCAGTAATGTTTCGACGATGCGGCAGATTTCCTGTGTGATGTGCGCACCCGTTGGATCTATCTGTTTCAGTCCCAGTGAAATCGAGCCGACACGATTGATCAGCATGCGTGCCGGATGCCCTTTCTGGGTCAGCAAAGTCTGATCGCGAAGGGCGATTTTCAGCACCAGAAATTGCAATCGCCCCAGCTGCGCACGTATTTCTGCCGGCACCTGCGGATCGCTCAAAATAAATTCAAATAGCATTGCGACGACATCAATGGTCATCTGCTCATCGACATTGTCCGTCATGTCATTGAGCGTGGTTCTTTGCTCCAGTATCAGATTACGGATGCCGCCCAGATGATTGAACATCTGTTCGCCGGCAATGATGTTATTTTTTTGTAGCTCATGCACCGACCGTACTATGCCTGTACTGGTCTCTGAATGATTGCTATCAGTGATGCTGTAAGCGGGGTCGGAATGGTTGCGATGGTCGCTATTTGCCGTTGGTGTCGCGCTGGTTTGTGCTGATCCGTATGCTGTGTGTGGCAGGTGGTGGGCGCCGTTCAGCGTTTGGCCGATGGCATGCCCTTCCGCATTGCCAGTTGCTACGCCATTGCGGGCGTTAAGATTGTTGTTGACACTATTGCTGGCGCTATTGGCTGTACGATTTGTTGCGTTGTCGTTCGTGCTGTTTATCTCCCCGTGGCCACCGAATAACTGTCGTAAGGTCGAGCCGACGGATTGATTTTTTTCCAGCCATTGAAATGCGCTGGCCCGTGCCTGACCTGGGTCTGCCAACGGCGCGGCGTATCCGTCCAATCCCGGATATGGCGCAACGACTTTCGGCTGTGATGTAAAAGCAGACGCGGCTTGTTGCACCAGTTGTTGAGTGAATTGCTGTGTTGCTGACCCGATTTTGCTGGCGCTTATTCCAGCTGCGAGATCCCGCACGCTGTTGAATAATTGTTCGACTTTGCTGACCGGTGTCGCCGCCGGAGTGGCTTGTAACTGTTGCGCTGGATATGCTGATGAAGGCAATCCTTCGTTGCCTGAGAATGATTGTTGATACATCGCGCCCGGCATTGCACCTTCATTATGCGTATCCGTGGAGGGCATACTGTCGTTGACCTGCGGGGACGTGTCAGGCGCGGCGACAGCTGTCGCCGTGTTTGCAGTGGTTGTAGCGGGCGGTGTTTTCTTGATTTTTAACTGTAGTTCCGCTGCCACCCCTTTGGCGGCGAAGTAGTTATTCACTGCATCATAAATTTTACCGATATGTGGCGTCAGATCTTCTGCAATCTGTGCGATAACGGCCGCAGAAATATCGTCGTCCAGTTCAAATTTTTCTATGCCGCTGGCGATGCTGCGGGTGATTAAATACGGCCGGAAAGGATTCTCTCGTTCGCTGATTTTTTCCTGACTGAACAACAGCGCGATACGTATATTCAGATCGCGTATCTGCTCTTCTGCTTCGGCACGGAAACGCGCCGTAATTTCATTGAGCAGCAGTTCGTTTTCCAGCGCATGCGAATCGACCAGTGACAGACTGTCGCTTTGCATTTTTAAGATGGATGCCGGGCGAAACGTATTGTAGGTGGTCTGGAAGCTCCGGTTCAGCAAGCCATCCATCGCTTCGCTCATGGCATCGAGCATTTGCCTGCCTTGCCGCAGGCGCATGCTGGCATGCAGATAATCTCTTTGTTCTGTTGAGCTGCGGGCGGCCTCGGCTTTTTTAAATAAGGCTTCCAGTGTGTGCGGTGTTGCAGCTTCTATGCTGCTCAGAAAGGTCCGGTGAAACTCTGTTCGGGTGGCGGGCAGAAATTCATTCGGATCCATATATTTTTCCCAGATTTTGCGCGCAGGCACATGTTTAAAAACGTAATAAATGTAACAAATTTGTTATCTGGAAGTATAGATCAGAAGATTGCTAAATTATTATTTGAATGTAATGTTTTAAACATTGTTCACAACTGTTTTGCGTCGTCGCCGTCATGAATACAACAACGGCAAGTGGGCTGAGCGCGCACTTGCCGTTAGATTGTTTCTAATGGGAAAAATGTTGCTTATCTCAGCCTGGTTTTTGCTGTTGCGGGCAGTCGATCTGTACCAGCGTTCTGTCGTGAAGAGCAACTGCGGTCAGCTTACCACCCCATACGCAACCGGTATCAAGGCTGATCAGATTGGAACGTAATACCAGTCCTAAGGTGGACCAGTGACCAAACACTACCGTGCTGTTGTCCGAGGCACGTGGCAGATCGAACCAGGGCGCATGTCCTTGCGGAGCAGTACCGACGCCATCCTTGCTGGCAAAATCCATCTGTCCTTCGATGCTGCAAAAACGCATCCGTGTCAGGGCATTGACGATGCAGCGCAAGCGATCTGCTCCCTGTAAACCGTCATCCCAGTAAGCCGGAGTATTGCCATACATTTGCCGTAAAAAGCCCAGCCAGTCCGCACTGCGCAACATGGTTTCCACTTCACCCGCGAGTGCCATGGTTTTTTCGGCTGACCACGATGGGAAAAGTCCGGCATGGATCAGTAAGTGCTGTTGCTCTGTTATCGCCATCGGCCGCTGGCGCAACCATTCCAGCAATTCAGCGCAATCCGGCGCATTTAATATTTCTGTAAGCGTATCGCTGCGATGCGCGGGACGTATGCCATGAGCAACCGCAAGCAGATGCAGATCGTGATTCCCAAGCACACTCTCTGCTCGCCCGGCTTGTTGCAAAGCACGGACGCGACGCAGAGTCTGCAAGGATTTCGGCCCGCGATTCACCAGATCACCGGCAAACAGATAGCGGGCGGAACGTGAGTGCTGTTCTATGCGATGCAGCAGTT
Source organism: Undibacterium sp. 14-3-2 (assembly GCF_016595265.1). NCBI lineage: Bacteria > Pseudomonadati > Pseudomonadota > Betaproteobacteria > Burkholderiales > Oxalobacteraceae > Undibacterium > Undibacterium sp. 14-3-2. Next base: position 605,960 of record NZ_JAENGS010000002.1, on the reverse strand, counting down.
CACCCAGCTGATCGTCGCAACCTTGAATGTCACCGATAAAATATGTTGCTGTCGTCATGTCTCTGGCGCTTATTGATTCGCACCCATGCGTTTGGCTTCGGCGCGGCTGAGCAGTGCCTGTTGCTTCTGTTCTTCGCGCATGCTGACCGTCAGCATGGTTGGCCAGCCGATCAGATGTTGTTCCGCAATTTCCGCCAGAGCGCGTAACCAGGATGGCGATTCGTTCAGACAAGGAATGTAATTAAATTCTTTACCACCGGCTTGCAGAAAGTCAGCCCGTACTTCCATCGCAATTTCTTCCAGCGTTTCCAGGCAGTCGGCGATGAAGCCGGGGCAGATCACATCAACGCGCCGCACCCCATCTTGGGCGAGTTGCGTTACCGTTGGTGCAGTGTAGGGTTGCAGCCATTCGGCTTTTCCTAAACGCGACTGGAAAGTGACGATGTACTGATCTTTCGATAGGCCTAGCTTTTCAGCAAGCAGGCGTGCGGTTTTATAGCATTCACAATGATAGACGTCACCGCGCAGCAGAAAGGCTTTTGGCAAACCGTGAAAACTCATGACCAGTTTTTCCGGCCTGCCGTTGGTTTGCCAGCTTGCCAGCACCGATAGCCGCAGCGCTTCTATGTAAGCCTCGTGATCATGATAATTTTTGACCAGACGCAGTTCAGGAATATTTCTGACCTGTTGATAATGGCTGAACACCGCGTCGAAATTCGATCCGGTCGTTGTCGCAGAATATTGTGGATAAGCCGACAAAATCAATAAGCGATCATAACCATCTGCTTTCAGCTTTTGCAGCACATCGGGTATCGATGGTGTGCCGTAGCGCATCGCATAAGTGACGTGTACCTCATGACCACGTTCACCAAGATAGCCCTTCAGTAGTACGGCCTGTTTTTCCGTGTGTACTTTCAGCGGCGAGCCGTCATTGGTCCAGATAGACGCATATTTTTTTGCGGACTGGCCGGAGCGGAAAGGCAGGATGATGCCCTGCAGGATCAGCCACCAGATTGCGCGGGGTACTTCAACGATACGTCTGTCCCATAAAAACTGTTTCAGATAGCGGCGTACTGCCGGTCTGGTCGGTGCATCCGGCGTACCGAGATTAATCAGTACGACCGCCGTTTTTCCGATTTTTCCGTGGGAGTAATCAGGTTCTTTCAGAAAGCGCATGGTATTTATTTTTTTAAGAGGCCAGTAATTCTCTGGCGTGTTTACGAGTGGTTGCGGTGATTTCTATGCCACCCAGCATGCGGGCGATTTCTTCGACGCGTTGTTTGTTATCAAGAGCATCGATATGAGAGATGGTTTTGCCGTCGTGATTTGTTTTGCTGACTTGAAAATGCTGATTCGCCTGACTCGCCACTTGTGGTAAATGGGTGACGCATAATACCTGCCGGTCTTGTCCCAGACGTTTCAGTAAACGTCCGACTACTTCCGCAACACCGCCACCAATACCGCTGTCAACTTCATCGAAAATCAAGGTAGGTGTTGCCGTCGCACCAGACGTGATGACGGAAATGGCTAAAGAGATGCGTGCCAGCTCGCCACCGGACGCCACTTTTGCCAGCGGACGGGCTTGCACCCCGGCATGACCGGCGACTAAAAATTCAACCTGTTCGATACCGTATGCGGCAGGCTCACAAGCATTCAGACTGACGGCAAAACTGCCACCGGTCATGCTTAATTCTTGCATTGCCGCCGTTACCTCAACACTCAGTGTTTTTGCGGTTTTTTCGCGCGCTTTGCTCAGTTGTTGCGCCGCTTGCAGATAATGCTGATACGCTTTTTCTTCCTGCAAGCGAAGCGCATCCATATCACTGGCATCGGACAACTGTTTTAATTGCTCAGATAAAGTTGCAAATTCCTGATGTAAATATTCAGGAGCGACATGAAAGCGGCGCGCAGTGGTATGTATGGTTTCGACGCGTTGTTCGACTTCACGTAAGCGTGCCGGATCGAGCTCGGTGCGATTCAGATAATCGTTCAGCGCGTAAGTTGTTTCCTGCAAATTGATGCAGGCAGATTCCAGCGCTTCAGTCACCGGTTTCAGCGCGGCATCGTAATCCAGCAGCTTGAGTAATTTTTGTTGTACGGCAGTCAGTTGCGATAGCACTGGATGATCTGAATCCGAAATCAGGGTGGCCGCTTCTTGCGCGCCATCAAGCAGGCTTGCTGCATGTGCCAGACGGCTGTGTTCCTGACTGATGTTTTCCCATTCGCCTGCTTTGATTTGCAATTTGTCGAGTTCACCTACCTGCCATTCAAGACGCTCGCGCTCTTGCAAGACATTCTTGGCGTTGGTTTCAAATTCTTCGCGCTGCCGGCTCAGATTACGCCATGCTTTGTAACGTGTCGCAACTTCTGCGGCGCTCTCTTGTAAGCCGCCTTGCATATCCAGCAGCGAGCGTTGTGCTTCTGCTTTGAGTAAAGACTGATGCGCGTGTTGCCCGTGGATATCGACCAGCAGATCACCCAGTTCGCGTAATTGCGCCGCGGTGGCTGTGATGCCGTTGATCCAGGCCTTCGAGCGTCCCGCGTTATCGATCGTGCGGCGCAGAATCAACTGTTGCTCAGGATCGCTGAATTCATTTTCCAGCAGCCATTGCTGGACATTATCCGAAACCGAAAATTCGGCAGAGATATCTGCTTTCGCGGCAGATTCGCGCACCATGCTCGCATCCCCACGCCCGCCGAGTGCCAGTGTCAGCGCATCGATCAGTATCGATTTACCCGCGCCGGTTTCACCCGTCAGGACACTGAAGCCGGATGAAAATTCCAGTTCAAGAACATCAACAATGACAAAATCACGAATGGCAAGCGTGCGCAGCATAGGAGCAGGAGTAGTTAAAAATAAAAAAACGAAATAAAAAAACGAAATGAAAAAAGGAAAAAATTCAGACTGGATTAGCAAAGCTATTTTAGCAATAAGTAACCCTATAAGCAGCGTCTTGCATCCCCCGGTTCAGCGGAGAGTTGTTTGCCATTAATTCAGTGCGCCTTCCACGGTAGGGTATTCGTTCCAGTGCAGTTTTTCCCGCAGCGTATGGTAATAATTCCAGTCCTGAGGATGCAGGAAAGTCACCGTGTGGTTGGAACGTTTGACGACGATGCGATCCTGACGCAACAGGCTGGCAAAGGTTTGCATGTCAAAGTTGACGCTGATGTCGCGTCCGGCAACGATTTCGATCACGATTTCACTGCTTTCAGGTAGCACGATAGGGCGATTCGATAAAGCATGTGGTGCAATCGGCACCATGACGATGCCGCTCAGGCTGGGGTGCAGCAGCGGCCCGCCTGCTGAGAGAGAATACGCAGTGGAGCCAGTTGGGGTGGAGACGATCAATCCGTCCGAGCGTTGGTTGTACATGAAGTGAGAATCGACTTCGACACTGAGCTCGACCATGCCGGAACCGGTCCCGCGTGACACCACAATGTCGTTAAAGGCGAGACCGCTGAAGATCTGATGTCCTTCACGGACAACGATAGCCTGCAGCAGGCTGCGCCGTTCAGAGACATATTTGCCTTCCAGCATCTCAGCAATCACCGGAATCATACGATCGAGCGGGATATCTGTAATGAAACCGAGTCGCCCCTGATTAATGCCTATCAGCGGGATATGGTATTGCGCCAGTTGCCGGGCGATACCGAGCATCGTACCGTCGCCACCGACCACAATCGCGGCATTTGCATGTTTTCCTATGTCCGCGACTGACATGGCCTGAAACCCCGGTAATTCTATGTATTGCGCCGTTTCAGCTTCGATCACAACCGTATTGCCTGCGCGGTCAAGAAAGCTGGCGAGTTCACTCATTGATTCTGCTATACCGGGAGCATTAAATTTACCAACAAGTGCAATCGTTTTTGAAGGGACAGTCATAAAAAAAGAGTGGTGACGTGATTCGTCAGATTAGACCATAATTAGCGTAGAAATGAATCAACTGACTGCTATTTATGACAATTAAAGCTGTATTACTGGATTTAGACGATACCTTGTGGCCGGTTGCGCCGGTGATTCAACATGCGGAAGCGAGCTTGTATCAGTGGATGCTGGAACATGTACCGGCCGTGGCAGCGAATTATTCCGTCGAATCAATGCGGCAACGGCGCAATAAGCTGGTACCAACGGATCCCCGTTTTCAATACGACCTGTGGGCCTTGCGACATACCTTGCTTAGCCAGATATTCGCAGAACATGATGTGCCTGTCGCGAAGGCCGATCAGGCCATGGCGGTATTTGCCGATGCCCGCAATCAGGTCAGTTTGTATGATGATGTCGTTCCAGCGCTAAAGGTATTGTCGCAGCGGGTTCTGTTGGGCTCGGTCTCAAATGGCTTTGCTGATCTGCGTGAAATTGGTCTTGCTTCACATTTCCGTACATCGATTGCGGCACGTGAGTTTGGTTGCGCCAAACCTGATCCGCGCATATTTCTCGCCGCCTGTGAAGCACTGGGCGTAAAACCGCACGAAGCCTTATATGTCGGCGATGATTTATTGCTCGACGTGCAAGGCGCGCAACAGGCAGGCTTGCGCGGAGCGTGGATGAACCGGCATAGTCTGGAGATCAAGGATGACCGCCATCAACATATTCAGCCTGATGCGGAATTTAAAAATTTACATGATTTGACAAAATGGTTATGAAGTTTTCTATGTTCATGTTTGCTTCAGTCGCATAAAATGAACAGATGCTACTAGACACTCGCGCTCAAACTCTTTTAAAAGCCCTCGTAGAACGCTACATTGCCGATGGTCAGCCTGTAGGTTCGCGTGCTCTCTCAAAAATTTCCGGTCTTGATCTGTCGCCGGCGACGATCCGTAATGTGATGGCTGATCTGGAGGAGATGGGTTTGGTTGCCAGCCCGCATACGTCGGCTGGCCGCGTTCCCACCCCCAAAGGTTATCGCGTATTTGTTGATAAATTACTGACGGTGCAGGAAATCAGCGAGCTGGGGCTGGAATCCCGGCTGCAATCGGGTTTGTTATCTCAACCCCCGCAAAAAATCATTGCGAATGCCGCACAGATATTATCCTCGTTGTCGCAATTTGCCGGTGTTGTTATGACGCCGAAAACCGAATCCATTTTTCAGCAGGTCGAATTTTTGCGGCTGTCGGAAAAGCGCATTTTGCTGGTGGTTGTGGCACCGACCGGAGAAGTGCATAACCGCTTGCTCCTGACGGATATTGATTACACCCCAGCGCAGTTGTCGCAGGCAGCTAATTATCTGAATCAGAATTTCAGCGGACATGCTTTTGAAGATGCACGCCTCGGTATTAATAGCGAATTACGGCAGTTGCAAACAGATATGACCAGTCTGATGCAAGCAGCTGTCGAAGCGGGCAGTGATGCCTTGTCTGAGCAAAGTGATGAAATGGTTATTTCAGGAAAAACCAATTTACTGAATGTGCAGGATTTATCGTCCAACATGACATCACTGCGTAAGCTGTTCGACATGTTCGAGCAAAAGAGCAGTCTGATGCAATTGCTGGACGTATCTTGTAAAGCGACAGGCGTGCAGATTTTTATCGGTGGGGAATCGCAGTTGTTGCCTATGGATGAGATGAGCGTTGTCACTGCGCCGTATGAGGTTAACGGTAAGATTGTCGGCACCCTGGGGGTGATCGGTCCGACGCGAATGGCGTATGAAAGAGTGATACCGATTGTTGATATTACGGCGAAATTACTTTCTAACGCCTTGAGTCAGTAAAAGAGAAATGCGATGTTAAATAAAAATATTTCCATATTACTCATTGACGACAACGATATTACCCGCGAAGTGTTACGTGTCGTGTTGCGCAACGAGGGATACACGGTTGCAGGTGAGGCGACAGACGGTGGAACCGGGCTGGATATGGCGCTCAAACTACGGCCAGACGTGATTATGCTGGATGTGGTGATGCCTAAAGTCAGCGGTCTTGACGTGCTGCCAAAACTTAAAGATATGTTGCCTGATACCAGAATATTGCTGGTAACAGCGAGTCACGATAAGGACATTTTGTCGGAAGCGGTGAAATCAGGCATACACGGCATTATTCTGAAACCATTTAACGCGCAGAAAATTATCGATACTGTTGCTGGTGTCGCTGCAAAAATAAAAAAATAACCGAACGCACCCACGCATCCTGTTACAAGCGCTTCAATGCTCACTGGTATGAGCACGTTGACACTTAATTTTTGTGCTCGCAGTTCTCTTTCGTGCAACTACCGTAGATCGCGAGTGAATGTTCTGCGATTTTAAAGCCGCGCTCCAGAGCGATGGTATGCTGGCGCTGTTCAATTTCTGCATCAAAAAACTCTTCAACGCGACCGCAATCGAGGCAGACCAGATGATCATGGTGTGAGCCTTCGTTTAATTCAAAAATAGCTTTGCCAGTTTCAAAATGATTCCGGTGCAGCAGGCCCGCCTGCTCAAATTGTGTCAGAACGCGGTAGACAGTTGCCAGACCGACATCCATATTTTCATTCAAAAGTATTTTATAGACGTCTTCTGCAGTCAGATGGCGAACCTTACTACTTTGGAAAATTTCGAGGATTTTCAGGCGTGGCAAGGTTGCTTTAAGTCCGCTGGCTTTCAGATTTGGAGTGCTGTTTGTCATGTTTTCGGTCAAAAGAGGGCTATCTGCTTTATGATATCGGGTTTTAGGGCATGTTGCTCAATTACTGAGGGTACCTATGCGATTGTTGTTTTCAAAATCTGTTCAAGGTAAAGCCATCCGGCTTGCAGGCATGACATTATTACTGGGCGTATCTGCTTGCGCATCGAAACCGCCAGTGGCGGACAAAGCTGTGTCAGCAACGGCCGGTACGCAAATATACGCACCGACAGGGGTGAGTAAATTCCTGGGCTATATTTCCCCATATCGTATTACCGTTCAGCAAGGTAACTTCGTTTCTCAGGAAATGATGGCGCAGATCAAAGAAGGGATGACGCGTGAGCAAGTCCGTTTTGTGCTTGGCACCGCTTTGTTGACGGATATGTTCCACGAAGACCGCTGGGATTATCCTTTCCGCCTGACTAAGCCGAATGGCGAGCAGGTAGTCAGTCAGGTCACCATTCATTTTAAAAACAATACGGTTTCTAAATTCGAAGGCGGTAGTCTGCCAACGGAAAAAGAATATCTGGCTAGGATTACCGAGTCGGCGCTGGGCTTAGATAAAGTTGAGTCGCTGAATGATCTCGACGGCACGCCGAAGAAAAAAGATAAAAAATAAAGAAAGCTGGTATGACTGCATTAAAAGTAGCGGTTGCGGGCGCTTCCGGCCGCATGGGGAAAATGCTGATTGAAGCTATCAGCAACGCAGACGACATGGTGCTGGCCGGTGCGTTGGATGTTGCCGGTTCCCCGGCAATAGGTACCGACGCTGGCGTATTTCTGGGCAAACCTGCAGGTGTGTTGATTGAGTCTGATCTGGCTAAGGCATTGGCCAACGCAGAATTTCTGATTGACTTCACACGTCCTGAAGGGACGTTGAAGCATCTCGACTACTGTGTAGCGCATGGCATCAAAATGATTATCGGCACGACAGGTTTTGACGATGCTGGTAAAGCAGCCATTGCGGCAGCGGGTAAACAAACCGCGATTGTCTTTGCGCCGAACATGAGCGTTGGCGTAAATGTCACGCTCAAGTTACTGGAAATGGCAGCCAAGAGTTTCGCAGAAGGCTATGACATCGAAATCGTTGAAGCACATCACCGGCATAAAGTCGATGCGCCTTCAGGTACCGCGCTCAAAATGGGCGAGGTGATTGCTGACGCGTTAGGCCGCGATCTGAAAGAGGTTGGCGTCTTTGCGCGCGAAGGTGTGACGGGCGAACGTGATCCGTCTTCTATCGGGTTTGCGACGATACGTGGCGGTGATATTGTCGGCGATCACACGGTGTTGTTCGCCGGTATCGGTGAGCGCGTAGAAATTTCGCATAAATCCTCCAGTCGTGTCACTTACGCGCACGGCAGTCTGAGGGCGGCACGTTTCCTGAATGATAAGGCAACCGGTCTGTTCGATATGTACGACGTGCTCGGGCTGAATAACCACTAATTTATCTATCGCAATGAACGCTGCAATCGCGCATTACTGGGAGCAGGCAGATCAGTTCGGGCACGCCATTGCCTATCTTTTACTGCTGATGTCTCTGTTGAGTTGGGCGCTGATTTTTGCCAAAGCCTGGTCTTTCTGGCGTGTGCGTAAAGCAGCGCCGTTCTTGCCGAAATTCTGGCTCGCGCCGAGTATGGCCGATGCGCAGATGCTGTTACAACAGCGCGATAAAGAGCAGGTGTATCTGTCGTTGGCGGTAGCGGCGATGTCGGCAATCGATGCCGCTCAGCGTGCATCAACATTGAGTGCTGACAGCAGTCTGAATGACGCGCTGACGCGTGCTTTGCGCCAGCAACTGCAGGTAACCACAAGTCGTCTCGAAAATGGCCTGACGGTGCTGGCCTCCGTTGGTTCCACCGCGCCGTTTGTCGGCTTGCTCGGGACGGTATGGGGGATTTATCACGCGCTGACGACGATATCGTCCGCAGCCACGATACAGATAGATCAGCTTGCGGGGCCGGTCGGTGAAGCGCTCATCATGACTGCCTTTGGTCTGATCGTCGCCATTCCTTCTGTGCTTGCTTACAATGTTTTTAATCGTTTCAATCGTATGACATTCGCTGAGCTGGATGGCTTCGCACACGATCTGCATGCGCATTGCAGTCGCGACGGCGATCAGCAAGCTTCTGAAAAACAGGTGTGAATATGGCGTTTGGTTCGTTTAATGACAAAGCCGGACGATCACAGATGCACAGCATGGCCGATATCAATGTCACTCCTATGGTGGATGTGATGCTGGTGTTGCTGGTGATTTTCATCATCGCCGCACCACTGATGACGCCGGCAATCAAACTGGATTTACCACAAGCTGCGGCGAAGGCCAGTCAGCAACAGCCAGAATCGCTGCAAATTGCGATTGATGCCGCAGGCATCATTTATCTGCAGGGTGTTGCAACAGATCTGGCAGAGCTGGAACCCCGCTTCCGGCAGGCAGCCTTGCAACAGCCGCAACCCGATCTGCAATTACGCGCCGACAAATCCTCACGTTACGACATGATTGCGCAACTGATGGCGGCGGCGCAGGCGCAGGGGCTGAACAAAATTGCGTTTGTGATGCAACCTGTGACGGAACCGGTCACTGCCAAACCCTGATGCTCACAAGCATTGCTCAATATCACCCCTGAACCAGTTATAATCTAAGGTTCTGAGTCATTTCCGCATCTACTTCTGGTCACGCCATGCAAGAAAAATACACGCCCTCCGACGTCGAGCAATCGGCGCAATCCCATTGGAAAAAAATCGATGCCTATAAGGCGGTAGAAAATAACCCACGTTTCCCTAAAGGCAAGTACTACGCCTGCTCCATGCTGCCTTACCCTTCCGGTAAGCTGCACATGGGCCATGTGCGTAACTACACCATCAACGACATGCTGGCGCGCCAGCTGCGTATGAAGGGTTACAACGTGTTGATGCCTATGGGCTGGGATGCGTTTGGATTGCCAGCCGAAAATGCGGCGATTGCGTATAAAAAATCACCGGCAGAATGGACTTACGCGAATATCGAAGACATGAAGTCGCAGATGGAACCGCTGGGGCTGGCATTCGACTGGTCGCGTGAAGTAGCGACCTGTGATCCCGATTACTACCGCTGGAATCAGTGGCTGTTCCTGAAGATGCTGGAAAAAGGCATCGCCTACAAAAAAACTCAGATCGTGAACTGGGACCCGATTGATCAGACCGTGCTGGCGAATGAGCAGGTGATTGATGGTCGCGGCTGGCGCTCCGGTGCGCTGGTGGAAAAGCGTGAAATTCCCGGTTACTACTTCGGCATCACCCAATACGCCGAGGAATTGCTGAGCAGTATTGATACGCTTGATGGCTGGCCTGAACAAGTGCGCACCATGCAGCGTAACTGGATAGGCAAGAGCGAAGGCGTGCGCTTTGCATTCAGTCACGAGATCAAAGACGACACAGGCGCCTTGGTACAAGACGGCAAAATGTACGTCTTCACGACCCGCCCTGACACGATCATGGGCGTGACGTTCTGCGCCGTGGCTGCGGAGCATCCGCTGGCGACTGTCGCTGCAAAAAATAATGCGAAACTGGCAGCGTTCATCGAAGAGTGCAAAGCCGGTGGCACGACCGAAGCCGAAATGGCGACCAAGGAAAAAGAAGGTTTGCCAACGGGCTTATTCGTCACGCATCCACTGACCGGCGAGCAAGTTGAAGTCTGGGTCGGTAATTATGTGCTGATGACTTATGGCGACGGCGCTGTGATGGGCGTACCTGCACATGACGAGCGCGACTTTGCGTTTGCCAAAAAATACGGCATTGCGATCAAACAAGTTGTGACTGTTGAAGGTGAGAGCTTTACCACTGACGCATGGGCTGACTGGTATGGCGACAAACAGAAATGCGTGACAGTTAATTCCGGCAAATACGATGGTTTGAGTTATAAAGCCGCTGTTGATGCCGTTGCTGCCGATCTCGCCGCCAAAGGCGTCGGTGAGAAAAAAACGACCTGGCGTCTGCGTGACTGGGGCATTTCGCGTCAACGTTACTGGGGCACGCCGATTCCTATCATTCATTGCGAATGCTGTGGTGATGTACCTGTGCCTTACGAAGATTTGCCGGTGGTATTGCCAACCGAATGTATTCCTGACGGTTCCGGTAATCCGCTGAAAACGCATGCAGCGTTCCTGAATGTGCCTTGCCCTAAATGCGGCAAGCCAGCGCAGCGTGAAACCGACACCATGGATACCTTCGTCGATTCCAGCTGGTATTTCATGCGCTATACCTGCCCGGATGCGACGACGATGGTCGATGAACGCAATGATTACTGGATGAGTCCTAAGGGCATGGATCAGTATATCGGCGGCGTTGAACATGCGGTATTGCATTTGCTGTACGCTCGTTTCTGGACCAAAGCGATGCGCGATATGGGTCTGGTCAAGATTGACGAGCCATTCAAAAATCTGTTCACGCAAGGCATGTTGCTGAACGAATCGTTCTACCGCGAAGATACCAGTGGCAAGAAGACCTGGTTCTATCCGAATGAAATCGAAGTCCAGCACGATGACAAAGGCCGTCCGGTATCGGCGAGCCTGAAATCTGATGGTCAGCCAGTGCAAATGGGCGGCATAGAAAAAATGTCGAAATCCAAAAACAACGTGGTTGAGCCAAAAGACATCATCACCCAGTTCGGTGCTGATACGGCGCGTCTGTTCACGATGTTTGCAGGCCCCCCAGATCAAAGTGCGGCCTGGAGCAGCAGCGGTGTTGAAGGCGCCTCGCGTTACCTGCGCCGCTTGTGGGCATCGGCATTGAAATTGTCTGCGACGATTGCCACTGGTGCGACAGCACCGGCGAATTACGCGGCGGATGTGAAAGTATTGCGCCGTGAAGTGCATCTGACCCTGAAACAAATCGATGCCGATTATGATCGCCTACAATACAACACTGTGGTCTCCGGTGCGATGAAGTTGCTCAACACGATAGAGTCATTCAAATCGGAAGCCGAAGGTTCGGCAGCCGCATTACGTGAAGCGTTCAGTGTATTGTTGCGTGGCCTGTATCCGGTTTGCCCGCATATCACGCATGCGCTGTGGCAGGAACTGGGCTTTGCCGCCGAGCTTGGCGAGCTGATCGATGCGCCATGGCCGCAAGTCGATGAAGCAGCACTGGTGCAGGATGAAATCGAACTGATGGTGCAGGTAAACGGCAAACTGCGCGGCAGCATCAAGGTCAGTAAAGATGCGGATAAAGCCACGATAGAGGCTACCGCACTGGCCAGCGAAAGCGTGCAGCGTTTCATCGAAGGTGCGCCGAAGAAAATTATTGTTGTACCGGGTAAACTGGTCAATATCGTCGCTTAATTTTTGTTACAGGAGTCATCCGCATGCGTTCTGTTTTTTCACGTCAACTGACATGGCTGCTCGCAGTAGCCATGCTGGTGAGTTTGTCTGCATGCGGTTTTGCCTTGCGTGGACCGGTCAGCTTTCCATTTAAAAGTATTTATATCGGCCTGTCTGATGGTTCATCGCTGGGCGGCGAGTTAAAACGTCAGATACGCGCGAACGGGCAGACGCAGATCACTGCCGAGGCGAAAGATGCGGAAGTAATACTGGATGTGCTGAGCGAAACGCGTGAAAAGCAAATTCTGTCCTTGAATAGCCAGGGCCGGGTACGTGAGTACAATCTGCTGTATAACTTCCGTTTCCGCCTGCGTAATGCGGTCGGTAAAGAATATCTGGAGCCAGTGACGGTGCAACTGAAACGCACGATCACGTTCAATGAAGCACAGGTGTTGGCGAAAGAATCCGAAGAAGCCTTGCTGTACCGCGATATGCAAAGTGACCTGGTGCAGCAGATCATGCGCCGCCTGTCTGTTGTGAAGATGGATCAATAAATGCAGTTGCGCTTCGATGCCCTTGATGGCCATCTGGCGAAAACGCTGGCACCACTGTATGTGATCACCAGCGATGAGCATTTACTCGCGCTGGAAGCTGCGGACAAAGTCCGTCGCGCGGCGAAAGCGCAGGGCTTTTATGAGCGTGAAATTTTAACCGTCGAGCGCAGTTTCAAATGGGGGGCGCTGCTGGCAGCGAATCAGTCGCAATCGCTGTTCGGCGATAAAAAACTGATCGACCTGCGCATTCCGACCGGCAAGCCCGGCAAGGATGGCGGACAAGCGCTGCAGGATTATGTCACGCATTTATCGCCGGATAATCTGACGCTGATTACACTGCCCAAGCTCGATTGGGCAACGCAAAAAGCGGCCTGGGTCAGCAGTCTGCAACAAGCGGCGGTGTATATCGATATTCCGCTGGTCGAACGCAATCATTTGCCGAACTGGATCAGTCAGCGCCTCGCCTTGCAGCAACAAAGTGCGGATAGGCAAAGCCTGGATTTTATCGCCGATCGCGTCGAAGGCAATCTACTTGCTGCGCATCAGGAAATACAAAAACTCGCTTTACTGCATCCGGCCGGGAAGCTCAGCTTTGAACAAATCCACGACGCGGTGCTGAATGTCGCACGTTATGATGTGTTTAAACTCAATGAAGCGATGCTCGCTGGTGACGTCGCCCGCTTATCACGGATGCTGAACGGACTTAAAGGTGAAGGTGAAGCATTGCCGCTGGTGTTGTGGGCGATGGCGGAAGAAATCCGCACTTTGCTGAAACTGAAATCCGGCATGCAGCAAGGGCGGCCATTATCTGCCCTGCTGAAAGAATACAGAATTTGGGGACCCAGAGAAAAACTCATGGACCCGGCATTACGCAGAGTCAGTTTGCAGACCTTGCAAACAGCGCTGCAAGAAGCCTCGCAAGTCGATAAGATGGTCAAAGGTTTACGTGCCAAAGCATTTGCCGGCGACGCCTGGGATGCGCTGCTGCAGTTGGGATTAAAAGTCGCGACCGCCGCCTGAACTGCCGCCGCAGCACTGCCGGAAATGCCAAAATTTCCCGAAATTGGGGGAGTATCCTTAAAAACACACCTAATGTCCTTGTAAATAAAGGGCTTTAAAAAATACACGGGGGAGTATATAAAGCTCCCAAAATGACATGATGGACATCAAACATTACATGAACGACCTCGGCGCCCGCGCCCGCGCGGCATCGCGGGCGATGGCGAAGGCCGATACTGCCGCAAAAAATCTGGCGTTGAGTCTGATTGCTGCCGCGATCCGGCGCGACGCAGCTGCATTGCGCGCCGCTAACGAACTCGATCTCGCCGCTGCCAAAGCATCAGGCATGGAAGCCGCGATGCTCGATCGCCTGACTTTGTCAGATAAAGCGATTGCGACGATGGCCGAAGGTCTGGAGCAGATTGTCAGCCTGGCTGATCCTATCGGTGAAATATCCAACATGAAGTATCGTCCGACCGGCATACAAGTCGGGCAGATGCGTGTGCCACTCGGCGTGATCGGCATCATTTACGAAGCGCGCCCGAATGTGACCGTCGATGCCGCAGGTCTGTGCATCAAGAGCGGCAATGCGACGATACTGCGCGGCGGCTCGGAAGCAATTCACTGCAATCAGGCATTGGCCAAATTGGTGAAAGAAGGGCTGGCGGGTGCCGGTTTGCCCGCCGATGCAGTGCAGATCGTCGAAACCACTGACCGCGCTGCGGTTGGTGAACTGATCACCATGCCGCAGTATGTCGATGTGATTGTGCCGCGTGGCGGCAAAGGCCTGATCGCCCGCCTGATGCAGGAAGCGACCGTGCCGATGATCAAGCATCTCGATGGTATCTGCCATGTCTATATCGACGATAAAGCCGATCTACAAAAAGCGCTGGACGTTGCATTCAATGCCAAATGCCATCGTTACGGTACCTGCAATACGATGGAAACTTTACTGGTCGCAGAAAGAATTGCAGCGCAGGTATTGCCGCCGCTGGCAAAACTGTATGAGGCCAAACAAGTCGAATTGCGTTGCGACCCCGCAGCGACAGCGATTCTGGCGGGCTACCCTTATCTCGCGCAAGCCACGGAAGAAGATTGGAGCACAGAATATCTGGCGCCGGTGCTGGCGGTCAAAGTCGTCGCGGATATCGATGCGGCGATGACGCACATCAATGACTACTCGTCCAAGCATACCGAAGCGATCATCACCGAAGATTACAGCCGCGCGCTGCGTTTCCTGCGCGAGGTGGATTCTGCCTCTGTGATGGTGAATGCCTCAACCCGTTTTGCGGATGGTTTTGAATACGGGCTGGGGGCTGAAATCGGCATTTCCAATGACAAGCTGCATGCGCGTGGCCCGGTCGGACTGGAAGGTTTAACGTCGTTAAAATACGTCGTGTTTGGTCACGGCGAAGTTCGTCAGTAAATTGTTGAACGTCACTTTGTAAGCTATTTTGAAAGAAAATTATGCTCTGGATTAAAGCGCTGCACATTCTGTTTGTCACGTCATGGTTTGCTGGCTTGTTTTACCTGCCGCGTATACTGGTGAATCTGGCGATGGAAACCGACGCCACCAGCACCGGACGTTTATTGCTGATGGCACGCAAGCTGTATCGCTTTTCCACGATGCTGATGGTGCCCGCGGTATTGCTGGGCGGTTATTTGTGGCTGGGTTACGGCATAGGCAAAGGTCCCGGCAATGGCTGGCTGCATGCAAAATTATTGTGTGTGATTTTGCTGATCGGTTATCACCATGCCTGCGGCAGTTTGCTGAAAAAATTTGAAAAAGGCCAGAATAAGCGCAGCCATGTCTGGTTCCGCTGGTTTAACGAAGTGCCGGTGATTTTATTGCTGATCGTCGTGATATTAGTTGTCGTCAAGCCGTTCTGAGTGGCGACAAAAAACGGTGCACGTTGCTGACGTAAAGTGGCTGCGTGTAAGTGTAGTGAGGGGTGAGCCATGCTCACCCTGTATTTTTTGAATTACAACGGATAAAAGGTTCCCCATGACACGTCATTCCTATTTTTGTCCATGCCCGCGCGGCATGGAAATCGCTCTCGCTGAAGAGTTGAACGAAATCGCTGCGATGGATAAAACCATGGCCGTCCACAATCAGGTGCCGGGCGGTGTGCATTGTTCCGGCAGTTTGCAGGACGGCTGGCGCATCAATCTGCATTCCCGCATCGCTTCACGCGTGCTGATGCGTATGGCGCATGCGAGTTACTCGAATGAAAACGATATTTACGATCTGGTGTTAGCGCAGGCATGGGAAGACTGGTTCGGTTATCACCACACGATACGTGTCGATGTCACGGCAGTGAAATCACCGGTCAAGAGTCTGGAATTCATCACACTGAAAATCAAAGATGCGATTTGTGATCGTTTCCGTGATCAGTTCACACAACGTCCTTCGGTCGATACGAAAACACCGGATATGCGTATCGTCGGTTTTCTCGATGCGCATAATTTCACGATTTATCTCGATACTTCCGGCGAACCTTTGTTTAAGCGCGGCTGGCGTATGGAAACCGGTGACGCGCCTTTGCGTGAAAATCTGGCGGCAGGTTTGTTGCGTACGGCGGGCTGGAAACCGGGCGTGCCTTTGTTCGATCCTATGTGCGGGTCCGGCACGATATTGATTGAAGCCGCACAAATTCTGGCGGGGATTCCGCCGGGATTAAAACGCGAATTTGGCTTTGAAAAATTTCGTCAGTTTGATGCTGATGCGTGGGCTGCTATCAAAGCCGCCGCGAAGCCAAATCCTTTGCCCGCTGAACCGACGATTTTCGGCAGCGATATTTCCGGCGATATGGTCGTGATGACACGCAATAATCTGAATAAAGCGGGCATCCGTTTTGAAGTGCCGCTGAAACAGATCGAAGCGCAGGAAATCAAGGCACCGACAACGCAGCCAGGCATATTGCTGACTAATCCACCATATGGTGAACGTATCGGCGTGCGTGGCGACAGCTCGCTGGAAACCGATGATCTGGCAAAAGAATTTTTCAGCGCCTTCAGCACAACTTTGAAACAACGTTTTGCCGGTTGGAGCGTCTTTTTGTTTACCGCCGATCTGACTGTACCGAAGATGCTGCGTTTAAAAGAATCACGCAAAACGCCTTTCTTTAATGGTGCGCTGGAATGCCGCTTATTTCGCTTTGATATGGTTGCCGGTTTCAACCGTCGCGAGGAAGCCAAACCAAAATAACAAAGATGAAATCAAAATAATTCATCTGAATAAAACAGCCGGGTCAAGCAGACCTGGCTGTTTTGCTTTAGGCTTTCCTTTTTATTGCGGACTTACGGCAATTTTATTGCGGCACGGGATGCCAGCTAAGGCTGACATATTTATATGATCAGAAGCGATCACCCTGCCGAGCGCGATGTCGCATAAGTCCGGTAGTTGCTATTCATTAATCAGTCAAAACATGATGGAGACGGAGTGATGTCATCAGAACAAACTGCAAAATCATTAGGCTTAAAAGACGCATCGTTGTTGCGTGACGCTGCATATATCAATGGCGCGTGGGTGCAGGCGCAAACGAAGTTTGATGTGGTGAATCCATCAACCCAGGCTGTGCTGGCGACAGTACCTAATTTAGCGGAACCAGATGCGCATGCCGCTATTGCTGCCGCGCAGGCTGCTTTTCCGTTGTGGGCGGCGAAAACAGGAAAAGAGCGTGCCAATATCATGCGTCGCTGGTTTGATCTGATTATCAGCCATGCCGATGATCTGGCAGCGATCATGACTGCCGAACAAGGAAAACCGCTTGCCGAGGCAAAGGGCGAAGTCATCTACGGCGCCAGTTTCGTTGAATGGTTTGCCGAAGAGGCGAAACGTGTCGCGGGCGACGTGATGGCCTCGACCTGGAGCGATAAGCGCATGGTCGTGTTGCGGCAACCGATTGGTGTGTGTGCCGCAATCACGCCCTGGAATTTCCCGATTGCGATGATTACCCGCAAGGTCGCTCCGGCTGTGGCCGCTGGCTGTTCGATTGTCATCAAGCCAGCTGAGCAGACACCGTTGTCGGCGCTGGCGATTGCCGAGCTGGCGCACCGCGCAGGTATTCCTGCCGGGATCATTAATATTATTACTGCCGACGCGGAGCAATCTGTCGCTGTCGGTAGAGTTTTATGCGATAGCTCAGTCGTCCGGCATTTGTCGTTTACCGGTTCGACGCCGGTTGGCCGCATTCTGATGCGTCAGTCCGCCCCGACGGTCAAGAAGCTGGCGCTGGAACTGGGCGGTCATGCACCGTTTATCGTATTTGAGGATGCTGACATTGATGCTGCTGTCGAAGGCGCCTTGTTATCCAAGTTCCGCAACTCGGGCCAGACCTGTGTGTGTACCAATCGCTTTTATGCACACGCTTCGGTCTACGATGAATTCGTCAGTAAATTAGCTGCCGGGGCAAAAAAAATCAGAGTCGGTGATGGTTTCGATGCCGGTGTTAATCAGGGCCCCATGATCGATGCGCAAGCGGTGGCGAAAGTAGAAGAACATGTTGCGGACGCGATGGAACAGGGCGCCCGCTTGCTCGCCGGTGGTAAGCCACATAGCGCTGGGGAATTATTCTATGAACCAACGGTGCTGGCGGATGTCACAGCTTCCATGCTGGTGATGAATGAGGAAACCTTCGGACCGGTCGCTGCAGTAGTGAAATTCACTACTGAAGAAGAAGTCATCGCGGCTGCAAATAATACCGACTTCGGATTGGCCTCGTATTTCTATTCACGCGATATCGGCCGCGTCTGGCGCGTCGCCGAAAAGTTGGAATACGGCATGGTGGGGATTAATACAGGCTTAATTTCCAATGAGGTCGCGCCGTTTGGCGGCGTCAAGCAATCCGGACTCGGACGTGAAGGTTCCAAATACGGTATGGATGAATATCTGGAAATGAAATACCTCTGTATGGGGGGAATTTAATCCTAACGTGTCTCGCATTAGCAACAAAAAGGCGAAATATTTCGCCTTTTTTCTTTTTTTTTGTAACAGCATTTTATTTATTTTTTTGAATGATTGGGTAACAAATGCACTCCCGCCAACAGCTCAGCAATGCCGGACTTGCCACTTTATTAGCTGCACTGGCGATGTTGGGACCATTTTCCATTGATACTTATTTACCGGCTTTCCCAAATATACAGAGCAGTCTGGTGGCAACTTCACTGGAAGTCCAGCAGACGCTCACCGCTTATATGTTGTCGTTTGCGTTTATGACTTTATGGCATGGCGCGCTGTCGGATGCGTTCGGGCGGCGTAACGTCATTCTGGCGGCCTTAGCGATTTTTGCCGTCGCCAGTTTTGGTTGCGCGTCAGTACACAGCATTCATTACCTGTGGGGATTTCGTATTCTGCAAGGCGTTTCGGCTGGTGCCGGGATGGTGGTCGGACGGGCGATGATCCGTGATCTTTATGCGGGTGCTCCGGCAGAACGTTTGTTGTCGATGGTGACGATGATCTTCTCGATCGCTCCTGCAATTGCGCCGATACTCGGCGGCTGGATTGTCGGCTTTATGAGCTGGCGCGCAATTTTTTTATTGCTTTTTTTATACACAATTGCGTTATGGTTTGCCTGCTTTAAGTTCTTGCCTGAATCTTTACCGAAAGATAAACGGCAGGAATTCAGTATGGAATTTCTATGGCTTAGTTACCGAAAAGTATTTAAGTCTCCTTTATTCCATCTAAAAGCCGGTACTGTTGCCTTTAATTTTGCTGGCATGTTCTTATATGTTTCTGCTGCCCCGGTGTTTATTACTCAACATCTGAAGCTTGCTGCCGATCAGTTCGGCTGGCAATTTGTTCCCTCTGTCGCCGGCATTTTTTTAGGGGCTTTTGCGGCAAACAGACTGGCTGGCAAACTCTCTGTATGGAAGCAGGTGAGTATCGGTTTCTGCTTCCTTATCGGAGCGTCCGTTTTTAACGTGACATTTCATTTTTTCTCCGCGCCAGTGCTGCTCTGGTCGGTAACTCCGTTGTTTTTTTACACGTTTGGCATGTCACTGGTTGCACCAGGCGCGACCTTGCTGGTTCTGGACTTGTTTCCTACAATCAGAGGTATCGTTGCGTCCTGCCAGTCGGCAACGTTAACTTTACTTGGGGCAGTAATTGCTGGTGTTGTCGCGCCGGCGTTAGATCATTCGGCTCTCTCGTTAGCCCTTGGCCAGCTGGTTTGTGCATTGATTGCGGCAGCGCTCTGGTACAGCGGTCGTGCCTACTGGCGGTCGAAAACGGCGCAGAAACAAAATGCATGGGAAACCGTCGGATAAATATGTTTTTTTCTATCTATTGAAAAATACGGGATATCCCTTATCTGACTGGTGCTGTGCAGCAAAGGTAAAAAATGCCTATAATGCGAGCCTGGACATCGCTGGCTTTGTTAAATACCTGATTAAATTTTTCAAAATTGGCTATGTCTTTATATTGCAACGCTCTGTAAGTCCTTGTTTATTAAGTAGTCTGATTTCATCAAAATGTCATTTTTCGCAGGTATCGTGACATTTGTCATTGGATCAATTATTGGTTCAAGGCTGTAAATTGACCTGCAATTCAGTTTTTTGCCGCGTTTTGTTTGTGGTGCAGCAAAAATTTAACATTCATTTTTGGATACTAGACAATGAAAAAATCATTCCTCGCACTTGCTCTGATGAGTGCATTCTCTGGCGCAGCTTTCGCGCAATCTTCCGTAACTATCTACGGTATCGTTGACATGGGCGTGGTTCGTGATGACAACGGTTCTGGCGCAAAAACTTCTTTGGATAGTGGCGTTCAAAACGGTTCACGTCTGGGCTTCAAAGGCGTTGAAGATCTGGGTAGCGGTCTGAAAGCAAACTTCGTTTTGGAAATGGGTTTGAAAACTGATACTGGCGCGTCTGATCAAGGCGGTCTGGCTTTCGGTCGTCAAGCTTATGTTGGTTTGTCCGGTGATTTCGGTTCTGTGAACCTGGGTCGTCAAAAATCTGTAACTTATGACATCGGCGATAACGTTGATCCATTCCACATTGGTCTGGCTGGCGACATCGGTCGTTTGTTCAAAACATCGACACGTACTGACAATGCAATCACTTACTCTACAAACAGCCTGGGTGGCTTTGTAGGTTCTCTGCAATACGGTTTCGGTGAAGTTGCTGGCAATAATTCTGGCAACCGTAAAGTTGGCGTTTCTGGTGTTTACTCTGAAGGTCCAGTTTACGCAGCAATCGCTTACGAAAAACTGAACGATGCAACTGGTAATGATGCAAATGCTGGTAAGAAAACATTCGTTGGTGGCACTTATGACTTCACAGTTGTAAAAGCTCACGCTGCATACGAAACTATCAAAGGCGGCACTAACGATGAACGCATTTGGATGATCGGCGCGACAGTACCGTTTGGTCCAGGTGCATTTGTAGCTGACTTCACACAAGCTAAAAACAAAGCAGTTGCTAACGCAGATGGCAAACAATTCGCTATCGGTTACACATACGATTTGTCTAAACGTACAGACATCTACACATCGTTCTCTCGTACAACTAACGACAACAACGGTAAATACAATGTAGCTGCTGCTGGTCAGACAGACAAATTGCTGAACGTTGGTATCCGTCACAAGTTCTAATTGAATTCGGGCTTAAACCCGAATTAATTTAGAAAATTCAAAAAAGGAGTCGTCGTCAGACGACTCCTTTTTTTTTATCGAATCTGGAACCGTATATTCTCTGTCAGTGAGAGCACTGCTTTGTTACAATGTCCGCCAGTTCAAGCCAATTGGATATTAACCATGAAAAAAATGTCGAAAATCCTGTCAGGAGTTCTTTCTGGCCTCTTCTTGTTGAGTTTCGCAGGAGTAGTGTTGGCTCAGACGCAAAAGCCCGACCAGGCGCCACCTAAGCTGGATAAATTGGAAGACGGCGCAGCAGATCCTTCATTATCTGTAGGCAAACCTGAACCAAAGAATAAAGTAACTGAGAAACGCAATAATGCTGGCAAAGTCACTGAAGTTCAGGTGAAGTCGGGCAAAAGTAATTACACCTTAAAAGCGGATCCTGAAGTCGGTAATGCTCCCAAAGGTACCGTTCAGGGAAATGCAAACCGGGCGCCGCAGTGGACTATTCTCGAATTCGGCGGAAAAAAAGAAAGCAAAGAAATCGAGCAGCCGCCTGTATTGCCACCAGCTCCAGCGCAGGCCGTACCAGCCAGTGCTACAGGTAAGTAAGTTTTCTATTCTATTTTTGCGATATCACAATGGCAGTTTTTACCTCAGTCACACTCGACGACCTCAGTTCCTGGATAAAACAATTCCCGTTGGGAAAAGCGCTGGCAATTAAAGGGATTGCATCTGGAATTGAAAATAGTAATTTTTTTATTACGACAGAAACCGGTGAGTATGTTCTGACGATTTTTGAAAATCTGACTTTCGAGCAATTACCGTTTTACCTGAAGTTAATGCGCCATCTCGCCGATAGGGGAGTATCGGTACCCGCACCTGTTGCGAATATCGATGGCGAGTTGGTGACAGCTTTACACGGAAAGCCTGCCTCTATTGTAAGCAAGTTAGAAGGGTCATCGCAGATGCATCCTGAACCCGTGCATTGTGCCGCAGTCGGTGCGATGCTTGCGCTCATGCATCTTGCTGGAAAAGACTTTCCCTTATATCAGGAAAATCTACGTTCTTTGAACTGGTGGCATGAAACTACGCCGAAAGTTCTTCCTTTTCTTTCTGAAGAACTGCGACATCTGTTGTGCGCGGAGGTGCATTATCAGGATGCCTTTGACAGCACGCCAATCTATCGTGCTTTGCCAAGAGGGCCTGTCCATGCGGATTTGTTCCGTAATAACGTCATGTTTGACGGCGAAAAGCTAACAGGCTTTTTTGATTTTTATTTTGCGGGCTGCGATGCCTGGATTTTCGATGTTGCCGTGACCGTGAATGATTGGTGCATCGATACTGCAACTGGTGAGTTGGATGTTGCGCGGGTAAGGGCTTTGTTAAATGCTTATCATCTGGTGCGGCCGTTTACTCCTGAAGAGTCGATTGCCTGGAAGCCGATGTTGCGGGCAGCTGCTCTGCGTTTTTGGCTATCCCGCTTGTATGACTACTACCAACCACGAGATGCAGAAATGCTGACGCCGCATGATCCCGCACACTTTGAACGGATTTTACGTTTGCGCGAATCTTTGCCTGTCCCCCCTTTAACAAGTGATTTATGAATTCAGTACCAGCTTCAACGGGGTGGGTATGGGTTAAACGTGGTTTTGCCCTGTTTCGCCAGCAACCTGCAGAAATGTTGACACTCTTTTTTGCATATATGTTTTTTAACATGGGAATTAGCTTAGTGCCATTTATCGGCCGCTTTTTGCCTCTGGTGTTAATTCCCGTATTTGCCATGAGCTTTATGCAGGCTTGCCGCCTGATTGAGAATGGTGTGCGGGTGAAACCGACTGTGTTGCTTGTGGGTTTTCGTTCTGAATTCTTTTTACGTTTATTCGCTTTGGGTTGCCTATACCTGCTGGCCATTTCCGGCGCAGCATTGATCTCGCAACTTTTTGACGATGGTGCCTTATTCGAGTTTATTTCCAGTGAAAAGCCAGTTGATCCTAAGGATTTACCTCAAGGGCGTCTGTTTTTAGGAATGTTGATGGCGGTACTCGCCTTTTTGCCGGCTTTGATGGCTTTCTGGTTTGCCGGGCCGTTAATTATGTGGCGCGGGATGTCCGTACCAAAAGCGCTGTTTTACAGTTTTTTTTCGGTAAAACGTGCCGCCAAGGCGTTTTTGATTTACGCACTTTTCTGGTTCCTCATTTCAGGATTATTGCCAGCCATTTTTGTTGAGATCTTAGCGCTGGTCACAGGCAGCACCGGTTTTGTCGTGTTGTTGATGATGCCTGTTCTGGCTTTATTGACGACGATCAGGTATTGCACGTTTTATCCGACGTATCTGGATATTTTTGAGCAACCTGAAGAGCCCGTTCATCCCTGAGTATCGTGCTCGGAAGGTATCTCAGCATCTTCAATGATTTCATAGCTATGCGTTATCTGAGCCGTTTTTTCAAGCATGATAGACGCAGAGCAGTATTTTTCATGTGAAAGCTTGATTGCGCGTTCGACCAGATTAGCTTTTAACTGACGTCCACGAACGGTGAAGTGAAAGTTGATTTTGGTAAAAACTTTAGGTTCTGTCTCAGCTCGTTCCGCGCTGAGCTTTAGATCGCAGCCACGTATATCTTGTTTGCTCTTGCGTAAAATTAATACGACATCGTAGGCCGTGCATCCGCCCGTACCCAATAACACCATTTCCATCGGGCGTGGCGCCAGATTGTGACCACCACCTTCCGGTGCACCATCCATTAAAACTGCATGGCCTGAGCCAGTTTCTGCCAAAAAAGACATGCCAGATAAGCCTGTCCAGCGTACGGTAGCTTCCATTTATTCCTCGTTATGATGTGATCTAAGTCGTTAGAGATTTTACTGCATATGATTCTGGCGAATCGGAGAGCCTGCATCAAATTATTATTTATTTAAAAATATATTTGCCGATCTGCTTTGGAAATTTATGGAAATTTTGCTTAAAATTTAAACAGTTCTTGCACTAACTCCTTGAAAACCCTATAATTTCCGATTCTCAATTTGCCCGACTGAGATTTTAACAAGGGAGAGTCTGCCAGATCATAGGCAGAACCACCAAAAAAGGGCGTATTTAACTTTTTAGGATTCAACATGAAAACCTTTTCCGCTAAGGGCCATGAGGTTCAGCGCGACTGGTTCGTGATTGACGCGACAGATAAAGTACTCGGACGTGTTGCCAGCGAAGTGGCACTCCGTTTACGCGGCAAACATAAACCAGAATTTACTCCACACGTAGACACAGGCGATTTTATCGTTGTTGTTAATGCAGGCAAACTGCGCGTGACCGGCACTAAAGCTCTGAACAAAACATACTACCGTCACACTGGTTATCCAGGCGGTATCTATGAAACAAATTTCACGAAAATGCAACAGCGTTTTCCAGGTCGTGCACTCGAGAAAGCAGTTAAAGGCATGTTGCCTAAAGGCCCACTCGGCTATGCAATGATCAAGAAGCTGAAAGTATATGCAGATGCAACACATCCGCACGCAGCTCAGCAACCACAAGTACTCGACATCTAAGGATTAGCCATGATCGGTAATTACAACTACGGAACTGGCCGTCGCAAGAGCGCAGTTGCTCGCGTATTCCTGAAATCCGGCAGCGGCAAGATCGTTGTCAACGGCAAACCAGCTAACGAGTACTTCTCTCGTGAAACTGGCCTGATGGTCATCCGTCAACCTCTGGAACTGACTAATAATCTCGAGACATTCGATATTATGGTTAACGTTCACGGTGGCGGTGAATCTGGCCAATCCGGTGCAGTTCGTCACGGTATCACTCGTGCGCTGATCGACTACGATGCAACTTTGAAATCTGAATTGTCCAAAGCTGGCTTCGTTACTCGTGACGCTCGTGAAGTTGAACGTAAAAAAGTTGGTCTGCGCAAAGCACGTCGCGCAAAACAATTCTCCAAGCGTTAATTTTTTATCGCTGGCAGGAATTGCTACAAAAAGCCGCCTCCGGGCGGCTTTTTGCTTTTGTGTGCTGATTGCGGATGAGTTCCGTGAAGTGCGTTTTGAGATGAGCGACTGCTGTTAAAATAGCGGAAAATTTCTTGCAAGGAACCTCAATGATTAAAGTTGGAATAGTAGGTGGCACGGGTTACACCGGGATTGAGTTATTGCGTTTGCTGGCAATGCATCCAGCAGTGGAACTGACGGCAATTACTTCGCGTAAAGAGGATGGCTTACCTGTGGCAGACATGTATCCATCACTACGTGGGCGTGTTAACCTGGCATTCTCTTCGCCTGATAAAGCAAAGCTGACGAAGTGTGATGTCGTTTTTTTTGCGACACCTCATGGTGTTGCTATGGCGCAAGCGCAGGAATTGTTGATGGCTGGCGTCAAGGTAATTGACCTTGCCGCAGATTTCCGGATGCAAGATGTTGCGCAGTTCGAGAAATGGTATGGCATTCCACACACGTGTCCTGATGTGCTGAGCGAAGCTGTTTATGGTTTGCCTGAGCTGAATCGTGATGCGATCAAAACCGCACGAGTTATTGGTAATCCGGGATGTTATCCAACGACCATGCAATTGGGTTTCTATCCATTATTGAAGGCGGGAATTGTTGATGCAACGGATTTGATTGCTGATTGCAAATCCGGAGTGTCAGGTGCCGGACGTAAGGCTGAAATCGGAATTTTGTTTTCCGAGGCGAGCGACACATTCAAGGCTTACGGCGTTTCAGGCCATCGCCATACACCGGAGACAGTAGAACAATTACAGCGTATGACTGAGCAAAAAGTGGGACTGTTATTCACTCCTCACCTTGTTCCGATGGTACGCGGTATGCACTCGACTTTGTATGCTCGCCTGAACACCGATATCAGTAATGACGAATTACAGGCTTTGTTTGAAAGTACCTACAAAGATGAGCCATTCGTTGACGTTATGCCATTTGGCTCTCATCCGGAAACACGTTCTACCCGCGCTTCCAATATGCTGCGTATTGCGTTGCACCGCCCAAATAATGGCAAAACTGTGATTGTTCTTGTAGTGCAGGATAACCTTGTAAAAGGTGCATCCGGGCAGGCTGTGCAGTGTATGAATCTGATGTTTGGATTGGATGAAGTAACAGGATTGCAGCATATTCCTGTTTTGCCGTAATTCATTCATGGCAAAGAAACGACTTTGGCAACGACGCCATCTGGCGTCGAAAATGACCATTACGCATCAACAGCCGTGGCCGCTCCGGCTGGCCATGCTGGCATTGGTCATTGCACTGACCTCTGCTGTCGCATGGTGGACCTATGATCTTGGAAAGAGCTTTGCATTCGGCACAAAGTTTAATCTGAATCAGATGCAATCACTTGAAACACAGGTAAAAGAGCTGACAGCTGAGCGCGATAAGTTGTTACTGGAAGCAAACACGATAGAAAGTAAGCAGAACATTGATCGTTCCATGCAGAAAGAGCTGACGGATCAGATCAAAGCACTGACCGCAGAAAATCAAAAGCTGAAAGATGATCTGGCTTTTTTTGAAGGCGTGATGCCCTCAACGACTGGGAATGATGGTATTACCGTTCAGAATCTGAAGATAGAAATGCTCGCGCCCGGCCAATTGCGTTATCGTGCTCTGGTGATGCAAGGCGTAAAAAATGGCAGAGATTTTAATGGTGAATTACAATTTTTATTAGGTTTGGTGCAGGCAGGTAAACCTGCTACGATGTATTTTCCTGATCCCAAATCGGGCGAAGCTGGTAAATTGAAATTATCGTTTAGACATTACCAGCGATTGGAGGGAGTCATTACTCTTCCAGACGGGGCGGTTGCCAAAAATGTCCAGGTAAAAGTGTTAGACCGGGGGCAAGTCCGCGCTCAACAAGCGGTTAATTTATAAACCAGCATCAATTATTTCTGAGTTGGATGATGAAGCTCATGAATATTTTTGATCTATGTCCTGAAAAGGAATTCTTTCATGTTCAGTCGTAAAACCAAAAGCACTATCGATAGCCTTATTGGATCCACTACAAGAATTGAAGGCGATCTGCATTTCAAAGGTGGCTTGCGCATTGATGGACGTATTCGTGGCAACGTTATTGCTGATACTGAGTCATTGAGCATGCTGGTCATTTCAGAGCAGGCCGTTATTGATGGTGAAGTAAGGGCGGCACACATCGTCGTGAATGGTGTGATTAACGGGCCAGTGTTTTCAACCGAACTGTTAGAGTTGCAGCCTAAGGCAAAAATTTCTGGCGACGTTCACTACAAAACTCTGGAGATGCTCAGTGGTGCTCTGGTATCCGGTAAACTCACGCATGATCTTGCTCAAGAGCCTGCAACTCTGAAACTTGCAGCGTCCAATGCATAGTTCCGGAGTCGGGACTATAATGAGAACATCTTAGATCCAAGGAGCAAAAAATGAATGCTGTAGCCGAAATGCCAACACCAATCAATTTCACAGAAAGCGCAGCTGCAAAAGTTGCTCAGTTGATTGAAGAAGAGGGTAATCCTGATTTGAAATTACGCGTTTTTGTACAAGGTGGCGGATGTTCAGGTTTTCAATACGGTTTTACGTTCGATGAAATCACGAATGAAGACGACACCACCATGACAAAAAATGGTGTGCAGTTGTTGATCGATTCTATGAGTTATCAGTATCTGGTGGGCGCTGAAATCGATTATAAAGACGATCTGGAAGGTGCACAGTTTGTGATTAAAAATCCTAATGCCTCCACCACTTGTGGTTGCGGATCTTCATTCTCCGTGTAAGCACCCTGAATGCTAAAAAAAGGACGCTGTGGCGTCCTTTTTTTATGTCCTGAAAAAAATTCAGTCAGTAAAGTTTAAAGTATTCATCCCAGATACATCAAAGCTGATTACACTGACAAAAAAACAGATGGGGTAAAGCGATGGAGCAAAACAGTTCAAATGATTTGTATGGCGGACGGCAGCAGGAAGTCGTAAAGGCGCTGCGTCAGGTATTGCCCGGGCATTGTGTCTTGCATCATGAAGAAGATGTTCGCCCATATGAGTGTGATGGTCTGGCAGCCTACCGCCAGTTGCCCATGATCGTTTGTCTGCCGGAAAATGAATCACAGATTATCGCTGTGATGGAAGTTTGCCGCCGTTTGAATGTTCCTATCGTACCGCGTGGCGCTGGAACTGGCTTATCTGGCGGCGCGATGCCGATTGCCGATGGTGTCGTGTTATCCACCGCCAAATTCAATAAAATTCTGAAAGTGGATGCTTACTCGCGAACGGCTGTGGTTCAACCGGGTGTGCGTAATCTGGCAATCTCGGAAGCTGTATCACCTTTAGGTTTGTATTATGCGCCGGATCCTTCGTCGCAGATTGCCTGCACGATAGGCGGCAACGTAGCGGAAAACTCTGGCGGTGTTCACTGTCTGAAGTATGGTCTGACCGTACACAATGTGCTGCGCGCGCGCGTAGTCACCATTGATGGTGACGTTGTTGAGTTGGGTAGCGAAGCGCTGGATGCTCCGGGATTAGATTTGCTTGCAGTGTTTATCGGCTCAGAAGGAATGCTCGGAATTGTCACCGAGGTGACGGTCAAGCTGGTACCTAAACCGCAGGTAGCCCGCGTCATTATGGCTTCATTTGATGATGTGGTGAAAGGCGGAAATGCGGTCGCAAACGTGATTGCTGCCGGTATTATTCCAGCTGGCCTGGAGATGATGGATAAAACCTCATCGCGCATGGTGGAACCCTTCGTTAAAGCCGGTTACGACATCAATGCGGAAGCGATTTTGCTATGCGAGTCTGACGGCACGACGGAAGAAGTTGAGGAAGAAATCGCTCGTATGTCTGCCGTGCTGGAACAGGCTGGTGCGACGGCAATTGCGGTTTCCCAGAGCGAAGCGGAACGTTTGCGTTTTTGGTCCGGTCGTAAAAATGCGTTTCCCGCAGCGGGACGTATATCGCCGGATTATTACTGCATGGATGGCACGATTCCCCGGAAGCGCTTATCGGAAGTATTGATAGGCATCACCCACATGGAAGAAAAATATGGTTTGCGCTGTGCAAACGTGTTTCATGCCGGTGACGGTAATTTACACCCGTTGATTTTGTTTGATGCGAATCAGGACGGCGAGTTTCTGCGGGCTGAGGCATTCGGTGCGGAGATACTGGAATTATGTGTAACCGTCGGTGGCACGATTACTGGTGAGCATGGTGTCGGTATAGAAAAGATTAACTCCATGTGTGTGCAATTTTCGCGTGAAGAGCTGGATGCTTTTTTTGCGGTGAAGCGTGCATTTGATCCCCATAGTTTGCTGAATCCGGATAAAGCGATACCAAGCTTGCATCGCTGCGCTGAATATGGGCGTATGCATGTGAAACAGGGAAATCTGAAATTTCCAGATTTACCTCGTTTCTGAAAAAAATAAAAAAACGTACAGATGGACACAGTGATGAACAACATAATCGAAGGCTTCCGGGAACGGATATTAAATGCCTCGCAGAACCACCTTCCACTGCAAATCGAAGGTGGTGGCAGTAAGCGTTGGTATGGACAGGCTCCGCAAGGTGACGTACTTGATACCCGGGCGTATTCCGGCATTCTGGCGTATGAACCGACCGAACTGGTATTGACAGCACGCTGCGGTACACCGCTCGCCGAGATCGAGGCACTACTGTCCGAAAACAATCAGATGCTGGCATTCGAGCCGCCGAAATTCAGCGCGACAGCAACCATAGGAGGCATGCTCGCCACCGGTTTGTCAGGTCCGCGCCGTCCGTATGTCGGGGCGGCACGTGATTTTATTCTTGGTGCGACATTGATGGATGGTCACGGACAAGTGCTGGAGTTCGGTGGCCAGGTCATGAAAAATGTTGCCGGCTATGACGTCTCGCGTTTGCTGACAGGCTCCATGGGAACATTAGGTCTGGTGCTGAATATTTCCGTCAAAGTGTTGCCGCGGCCATTTGCGGAAACGACATTGGTATTTGCTTTATCGGAAGCCGATGCGATTCAGAAGATGAATGAGTGGGCTGGGCAGGCATTGCCGTTGTCCGGTAGCTGTTGGCACGTGGGGCGCCTGATGTTGCGACTCTCCGGTGCGGAGGCTGCTGTGCGCGCCGCGAAGCAGCGGTTGGGAGGGGAGGAGATGCAAGATGCCACTTCTGCCTGGAACGATTTGCGTGAACAGACGCATGATTTCTTTTCACAGGATGAGGCGCATGGGTTGTGGCGCTTATCCGTTCCTTCCACCACTGCGCCTTTAGCTCTGACCGGTAAGTCGATGATAGAGTGGGGTGGTGCGCAGCGCTGGTTGTTCAGCGACGAGAGCCCTGCAACGATACGCGCTGCAGCACAAGCTGCTGGCGGTCATGCGACCCTATTCCGTGGCGGTGACAAGAGTATCGGCGTCTTTACGCCCTTATCCGCTCCGCTGGCAAAGATACATCAGCGTCTGAAAGTCGCTTTCGATCCCTCAGGTATTTTTAACCCTGGCCGCCTGTACAAGGATTTTTAATTCGCTATGCAAACTAATCTCGCAGACTTTATTAAGAATACCCGTGAGGGTAAAGAGGCCGATGACATATTGCGCAAATGTGTGCATTGCGGTTTTTGTACAGCGACTTGCCCTACCTATCAATTGCTGGGGGATGAACTCGACGGCCCGCGTGGCCGTATTTATCTGATCAAACAGGTACTTGAAGGAAAAGTCGCCACTGAAAAAACACAGCAACATCTTGACCGCTGCCTGACTTGTCGTAATTGTGAATCGACCTGTCCGTCAGGCGTTCAGTATGGACGCTTGCTGGATATTGGCCGTAAGGTCGTAGAAGAGCAAGTGCCGCGTTCGCTTAAACATAGACTCATCCGGAGCACGCTGAAAACGATGTTGCCGACGCCCTGGATATTTAAACCGGTAATGAGTCTGGGTCAATCCGTGCGGCCATTATTACCCAAAACATTGCAGAATAAGGTTCCGGTAAAACAAGTCGCCGGAGTATGGCCGCAGCAACAGCATGCCCGGAAAATGTTATTGCTGGATGGTTGTGTGCAACCATCGATGTCACCGAACATTAATTATGCGACCGCCCGAGTGTTGAACACCTTAGGTATCGAGTTGATCCGTGCGCCGAAAGCCGGATGTTGTGGCGCTATCCGTCATCACCTGAATGAGCAGGACGCGGCACTGAATGATATGCGCAATAACATTGATGCCTGGTGGCCATATGTAGAGTCTGGTGCCGAAGCCATCCTGATGACCGCATCCGGCTGTGGCGTAACCGTGAAAGAATATGGGCATCTGCTTGCGCATGATGAGGCTTATGCCGAAAAGGCGCAGCGTATCTCTGCTCTGACGCGCGACCTGAGTGAAGTGTTACCTGCATTTGAGACCGCGCTGGTTGGCAGATTACAAGGCAAACTCAAACAGCGCATAGTCTGGCATCCGCCTTGTACTTTGCAGCATGGCCAGCAAATTCGCGGCAAAGTCGAAGGCTTGCTGAAAGCGCTGGGAATTGATGTGCAGATGTGTGCCGACAGCCATTTATGTTGTGGCTCGGCAGGCACCTATTCTGTTTTGCAACCGGAATTGTCTTATCAGTTGCGGGATAAGAAATTGCACAATCTGCTGGCGACAAAACCAGACATGATTTTATCGGCGAACATCGGTTGCCTGACGCATTTGCAATCAGGAACAGATACGCCGGTCAAACACTGGGTCGAATTAATTGATCATGCGTTATCCAGCACCTGAGTCAACATCATGATCCGGACGTTTTTAATACTCCTGATTTTTCAGTGTCTGGGCGAAGGCTTTGTCTTTATGTCGAAAATGCCCGTCCCAGGGCCCGTTATCGGGATGCTGTTACTATTTGGATTTTTGTTGCTGAAAAAAGAGGCTGTTCCCAAACTGATACCAGGCGTGCAGGAGTTACTCCGACATTTGTCCCTGCTGTTTATTCCGGCTGGTGTTGGCATCATGGTGCATGGAAAAACTGTTTTGGATGAATGGATACCGTTGGTCATCGCACTGGTGCTGAGTACCGCGATTTCGATTGTTGTGACAGCCTTGTGTGTAAAGTGGATGTCGCGATGAACGCAAGATTAGCGGACGTGTGGGTTTATCTGGCGGCATCACCTCTGTTGGGGCTGACGGCAACGCTGCTTGCCTATCAGCTTGCCTATGCGATCTATGTCCGATGCAAATTCAGCCCGCTTGCGAATCCGGTCGCGATTGCCGTCGCAATGCTGGTGCTGGTATTAATTGGGACAGATACGTCGTATCAGACCTATTTTTCAGGCGCGCAGTTCGTCCATTTTTTACTGGGTCCGGCGACGGTGGCTTTGGCAGTGCCGCTGTATCAGCAGATGAATAAACTCAGGTCTCAGTGGCGGGCATTTCTGCTTGCCGCCGTGATGGGGAGTGCGTCTGCGATTATCACCGCAATGTTGCTCGCACAATGGTTCGGTGCATCGCATGTGACGGTGTTATCGCTGGCGTCAAAATCGGTAACGATGGCGATTGCTATGGGGATTACGGAAAAAGTCGGTGGCTTACCTTCCCTGACTGCTGCATTGGTCATGCTGACTGGCATACTCGGCGCGATGATGGCGACGGGTATCCTGAATTTTCTGCATATCAAAGATGACAGCGTACGCGGCTTCGCATTAGGCGTGAGTGCGCATGGCATAGGAACTGCCAGAGCTTTTCAGTTAAGTGAGGAAATGGGCGCGTTTGCAGGCCTGGCAATGGGATTGTCGGGGTTACTGACAGCAATATTTTTGCCGCTGGCATTGCAATGGTTGGGGATAATATGATCTTTCCCAACCATACAATGCAACTTAAAATACGACTTATTTATTTTCCGGCGATCAGGTTTTCCACGTCCTGAATAATATCTGCCGGTGCTGTTTGCGGCGCGTAGCGCTTGAATACTGAACCATCTTGCTTAATCAAAAATTTAGTGAAATTCCACTTAATTGCCTGTATGCCCAAAAGACCGGGCGCTTCAGATTTCAGGTGTTGAAACAGTGGATGCGCATTTTTGCCGTTGACATCAATTTTCTCAAACAGAGGAAAAGTAACGCCATAATTTTTTTCGCAGAAACTGCCGATTTCGTCAGCCGTTCCCGGTTCCTGATGGCCGAATTGATTGCATGGAAATCCAAGCACCACCACGCCCTTGTCTTTAAACTGCTGATAGACTGCTTCCAGGCCTTTGTATTGGGGCGTAAAACCGCATTTACTCGCGGTGTTAACGATCAGTACCACTTTTCCCAGATACTGTTTCAGGTCAACTGCTTGTCCCTGCAAATTAGTGACGGTGTAATCAAGTGCGCTCATAGTTAAACGATGCCTAAATGGTGTGTGCCAGCGCTAAGGTCGCGCTCTTTTGACTCTTTACCCTGCAACATGATTGCGAGACGTAATTCGTTCACAGAATCCGCGTTACGCAGTGCATCTTCATAGGTAATTTTGCCGGCTTCATGCAAATCAAATAAATCCTGGTCAAACGTACGCATACCGAGTTCACGTGATTTCTTCATGATTTCTTTGATCTCATGCACTTGGCCTTTGAAGATCAGATCGGAAATCAGTGGTGAGTTCAGCATGATTTCAACTGCGGCGACGCGGCCTTTACGTCCTTTTAACGGTATCAGACGTTGTGAAATGACGGCTTTCAGATTCAGTGATAAATCCATCAATAATTGCGCCCGACGCTCTTCCGGGAAGAAGTTGATGATACGGTCCAGCGCCTGATTTGAACTGTTTGCGTGCAAAGTTGCGAGACATAAGTGGCCGGTCTCTGCAAATGCAATCGCAAAGTCCATAGTTTCACGATCACGGATCTCACCAATCTGAATGACATCAGGTGCCTGACGCAACGAGTTTTTCAGCGCGGCTCCCCAGTCTTCCGTATCGATACCGACTTCCCGCTGTGTCACGATGCAATTCGCATGTGGATGCACATATTCGATAGGGTCTTCAATGGTGATGATATGACCGTAACTGGATTGATTGCGGTGGCCTACCATCGCCGCCAGTGTGGTTGACTTGCCTGAGCCAGTTGCACCGACCATGATCACCAGGCCACGTTTGGTCATCACAACCTCTTTGAGGTTTTCCGGCAAACCCAGGTCTTCTAATTTAGGAATGGCTGTGGTGATTGTCCGCAATACCAGGCCGACACGACCTTGCTGCATAAAGGCGGAGACGCGGAAACGTCCCATGCCTGCAGGATTGATCGCGAAGTTACATTCTTTGGTCGATTCGAATTCAGCTGCCTGCTTATCGTTCATGATAGCGCGAGCCAGATCAACCGTATGTGCCGGTGTCAGTGGCTGGTTTGATACTGGTGTTACTCTGCCGTCGATTTTAAACGCAGGAGGGAAGTCAGCGGTGATGAATAAGTCAGAACCATTTTTACTCAGCATCAGTCTGAGCAGGTCATGCATGAATTTGGTTGCCTGATCGCGTTCCATGTTCGTCTCTTTCTATCTGCTCAATTAACCTGGGAAATTTTCCGGAATTTTCGCTGCCGCACGCGCGGTGCCAACTGAAATTACGTTACGCTTTACCAGATCAGTCAGGTTCTGATCCAAAGTCTGCATACCCATGTTGTTACCGGTTTGTATTGCAGAATACATCTGAGCAATTTTTGCTTCGCGAATCAGATTACGAATCGCGGGTGTACCGATCATAATTTCATGTGCAGCAACGCGTCCTGAGCCATCTTTGACTTTCAGCAGCGTTTGCGAAATCACGGCCTGCAAAGACTCTGACAGCATCGATCTGACCATTTCTTTTTCTTCAGCAGGGAAAACGTCGACAATACGATCTATCGTTTTAGCAGCGGAAGACGTATGCAAGGTGCCGAAAACTAAGTGGCCTGTTTCAGCGGCGGTCAATGCCAGGCGAATTGTTTCAAGATCACGCAACTCGCCGACCAGAATCGCATCCGGATCTTCACGCAAAGCTGAACGCAAGGCGTTATTAAACGACATGGTATGCGGGCCGACTTCACGTTGGTTGATCAGGCATTTTTTTGATTCATGCACAAACTCGATAGGATCTTCGACGGTCAGGATATGTCCATATTCATTCTCATTCAGGTGATTCACCATCCCGGCCAGCGTGGTTGATTTTCCTGAGCCGGTTGGGCCGGTAACCAGAACCAGACCGCGAGGTTTTAAAGCAAGGTCAGCAAAAATACGCGGCGCATTCAATTGTTCCAGCGTTAAAATTTTTGATGGAATCGTACGCATAACGGCAGCCGGGCCGCGTTCCTGATTAAACGCATTCACACGGAAACGTGCCAGTCCCGGAATCGCAAAAGAGAAGTCACACTCCAGAGTTTCTTCGTAAATTTTGCGCTGCGAATCATTCATGATGTCATAGATCAACTCATGTACATCTTTATGCTCCAGTGGCGGCAAATTAATTCGACGCACGTCGCCATGTACCCTTATCATTGGTGGCAGACCCGATGATAAGTGAAGATCGGAGGCGTTATTCTTGACGGAGAACGCAAGCAGTTCAGAAATGTCCATTTATAATTCCGGTAGTTGGTGTACGTCTTTTATGACAATCGCGATAAAGCGGCGACAAAGCGTAGTGCATTTTGCTCTAATAAAGAAGAGCAAGCAAAAAATTGATGAAGTTCCCTACAAAATTTTCTGATTATGTCCTTAATTTCTGACAACTTGCAAGCCGTACTTGATGACATCCGGGCAACAGAACTGAGATTTGATCGTCCGTCGAAGTCGGTCAGACTGTTAGCTGTTTCTAAAACTTTCGGTGCGGAAGCGATTCTGGAGGCTGCGCAGCATGGGCAAACTGCTTTTGGCGAGAACTATCTTCAGGAAGCGTTAGAAAAAATGACTCTGATACAGAGCAACTCGCCTGAGCTACACCTCGAATGGCATTTTATCGGGCCGATACAGAGTAACAAGACAAAGCCGATCGCCGAGCATTTCGACTGGGTGCATTCGGTAGACAGAGAAAAAATTGCAGTTCGCTTGTCGGAGCAACGACCAGCAACCATGGCCGATTTAAATATCTGCCTGCAAGTTAACATCAGTGGCGAAGAGAGTAAAAGCGGCGTCGCTCCGGAAGACGTGGTGGCGCTGGCGTTAAGAATCGCCACATTACCCCGCATCAGCTTGCGCGGATTGATGGCGGTGCCTGAACCAACCTCGGACGTCGTACAGCAGCGTCAGGCATTTCGTCACTTAAGAGAGTTAAGCGACAAAATAGTGGCGCAGGGTATTTCCTTAGATACCTTATCGATGGGGATGAGCAGCGACTTGCATGCCGCAATCGCCGAGGGCAGTACGATGGTCAGGATAGGAACCGGAATTTTTGGGAGTAGAAATTATGCAAAATAAATTAAAGATTGCTTTTATCGGTGGCGGCAATATGGCGTCCGCACTGATTGGCGGATTGCTGCCGGATTTTACGGAGCCAGAATATATTCATGTTATCGACGTGAATCAAACATCTTTAAACAGGCTGGAAACTGAATTCGGGGTGACTACTGCGTTAAGTATTGATGAGCGTTTGCAGGCCATGGATGTGATTGTTCTGGCTGTTAAGCCGCAGCAATTGCGTGATGTCATCGGCGCATTGGCGCCATTCATTCAACACCAGTTATTGTTGACAATTGCCGCAGGCATCCGCACGACGGATATTTCCCGCTGGCTGAATTCATATCCGACCATTGTCCGTGCAATGCCGAACACGCCTGCATTGATAGGGAAAGGTATTACTGGTTTATATGCGATGCCGGGCGTCAGCGAGCAACAGAAAAAAGTCGCAGATGACATTCTGCGCTCGGTCGGGCTGACTTCCTGGTTAGACGAAGAGCATCTGATTGATGCTGTGACTGCTGTTTCCGGCAGTGGCCCAGCTTATGTCTTTTATTTTATTGAAGCGATGCAGGAGGCTGCAGTTGCACTCGGACTGAGTGCAGAACAGGGAACGCAATTTGCCATCGAGACTTTTGAGGGCGCAGCACAACTGGCGATGCACTCGAATGAACCCGTTGCGGTATTACGGGAGCGGGTGACTTCTAAGGGCGGGACCACTTATGCCGCTTTGACCAGCATGGAAAATAGCGAAGTGAAACAAGCGATCATCCGTGCTATTCAAGCCGCAGCAGCCAGAGGTGCAGAGCTGGGCGATGAATTTGGTCAGCAGGAATAAGCTGCCTTATTGATTTTCAGTTTGTTTAAGCAATGGCGCAAGTTTGCGCCATGTTTGCCAGGCTCGTAATGAGGTCGTTACGAAGGACAAGGCGCGGGCAGGCTTTACCACATAAATTGCTGCTGCCAGCACCACGCCTAATATTGGTTTTTTTCTGACTGCGACCACAACTTTCGCCGCGCAATTCAGACTGAATTCAGCAAACTCGATTGATTGCTGAAGCTCTTGCGCCTGCAAAGACAATAGCTGTCTTTGCGCATGCACTTTTAACAGTAATGCTTCACGACGGAAAGCAAGTTTTTCTTTGTAAGCCGACATTATTTTCCTCAGTTCTGAGTGGTGTGAGGAAATTTATCGCGCAGAGCCTGCCCATCTTTTTCTAACTCCGACAAGGTCAGTGAGAGCAGTCTTGGCTTTGCTTGCAACTGTTGGTGTATCCACCAGGTAATGCCCGCAGCCGCAACTGCAAACACGGCAATCAGACCTGAAATTAACTCAATTCTGTGGGTGTCCCAAAATACGGCGATCAACAGAACCACAATCAGGACAACGGCGCAGCAGGCACAAAACAGCGCCGTCAATGACCATAGAAGAATAGAGGAAAAGCGGCTGAGCTCTTCCTCTATTTCGACCGCAACCAGTTCCAGGCGTGTGTGTACTATTCCTGAAAAGGTCGCGATGAGTTTCCCCACAGAGTCGAGAATAGCCATAAGTTACTTACTGCGTCCGATCAGCAAGCCAACCAGCAAACCAACACCAGCAGCGATACCGGCAGATTGCCAAGGATTTTCTTTCACGTAGACATCGGTTGCTTTCGCTGCATCTTTTGTTCTGGTAATGACCAGATCTTCAACGCGCTGAACTTCAGCCTTCGCATTTTTCAGTGTTTGCTCAAAGCGCGCCTTCGCCGATTTGAAGCCTTCGCCTGTCTGCTGCTCTGTATTTTTCAACATTTCTTCGGCATCGCGTATGACCTGATTCAGATCGTGCATCAATTGATCTTTGTGCTGTTCTATTGAGCTCATCGTATTTCCTTTAAAAGTGTTGATAAAGAGTTTCTATTGATAGTCTAGGTAAAGCTTAGTGACCCTTCTTGCGACAGATCAAACTACGTGGCGTTGGTGACAAGGTAGTAATTATTGCAATGCCCGCTTTCAATGTAATACATAGTCAACCGCAACACCAGCAAAGATTGCTGCACCGAGCCAGTTATTGTGCCTGAAGGCGGCGAAGCAGCGCATACGGTCGCGGTCTTTGATCAGGTTGTAATGATAGATCGCGCAGGCGGCAGCGACGGCGATGCCAGCGAAAAACCAGCTACGCAGACCATAAGAGTAACCGATCAAAGTGATCATCGCGAGGCTGACGAAATAACACAGCATAATCGCCTTGACGTCAAACTGACCAAAGGTAATCGCGGAGGTTTTGATCCCGATTTTAAGATCATCATCTCTATCTACCATCGCATATTCGGTGTCATACGCAACAGTCCAGAAGACATTGGCGACCAGCAGCATCCATGCAGTCCATGGCACGGTGTTTTGTACAGCCGCAAATGCCATCGGAATGCCGAAACCATAAGCGATGCCAAGATAAGCCTGAGGGATGCCGAAAAAGCGCTTGAAATACGGATAGGTCGCGGCGATCACGACCGCCAGAATAGACAATTGCTTCGTCAGCGCATTGAGCGGAAGAATGAGTGAAAAGGCGAGTAACGATAATACCAACGCAATCAGCAGAGCTTCTTTGCCGGATACTTTGCCGCTGGTCAAAGGGCGATCTGCAGTACGTTTGACGTGCTTGTCAAACTCTCTGTCTGCGTAGTCATTCACCGCGCAGCCTGCAGAACGCATCAGTGCAGTACCAAGACAAAAGATCGCAACCAGTTTGCCATTGGGTGCGCCGTCAGTCGCCAGCCACAGGGCGATCAGTGTCGGCCACAACAGTAATACGATGCCGATAGGTTTATCGAGCCGTACTAGTTTTAAATACCATTGCAATCGCGAGAGTAAAGCGTTCATGTCTTAAAGCGGAGTGATTTTAGCCCCGCCATTATAAGTGCGATTTGCGCTTGTATTTGCGCTTGTTCCAGTGCGCCTCCTGGCTGAGCACAGTCCTGCAAATGTCTCAGGTAAGCAATGACGATTGGCCTCTGTTGGCAGGTTCGCGTCGCCAATCAGTATCCGAGCGGTAATTCACTGGGCATTCGGCTTCTGTGGCCGCAGAGCAAGCGGGCTTGAATGGTTTGTCGCTTGTTCTTCCTATTACATAGCCCGAGGCAAAAACGGCCAGGGTAACGCAGATACAAGCGAGATATCGGATGATTGATTTCATTTCTTACTTTCAACGTCAGATGAGAAGTGGCCCTGATGGAATTGGATGACCGGAGTGGCATTCAGGGACGACGATAAGTAAAAAAGAGTTTCTCAATTCTGTGAACTTCGTACTATTAAAATGTTCAAAGAATAAATTTTCAAGATGCTTGGTATTGAAAGACGATACTATTCGCGAACT
The DNA here is from genome assembly GCF_016595265.1 of Undibacterium sp. 14-3-2. Taxonomy (NCBI): domain Bacteria; kingdom Pseudomonadati; phylum Pseudomonadota; class Betaproteobacteria; order Burkholderiales; family Oxalobacteraceae; genus Undibacterium; species Undibacterium sp. 14-3-2. The sequence continues at coordinate 566,275 of NZ_JAENGS010000002.1, read as the reverse complement.
GCTTATTCGATGGAGGCGCAATTGAGTTCACCTGAATTACTGCTGAATGTGTTACGGACAGAGCTGCGTGCTGCTGGTGTGACTTATAAAATTCTGGCCGAACGTATAGGCATGAGTGAGTCCAGCGTTAAGCGCATGTTTGGTCAGAAAGATATGAGTCTGTCGCGTCTGGCGCAGATATGTAAGGCGTCAGGTATCGCGATGGAGGATGTCTTGCGTCAGGCGGCGGACGTCGCTCCACACTCAGATAATCTGACGCTGGCGCAGGAAAAATCCCTGATCGCTGAACCTAAATTATTGTTAGTGGCAATCTGTTGTCTTGGCCACTGGACCTTAGAGCAGATTGTGGACACTTACGAGATCAGTCCGGCGGAAACAATATTGCATCTGGTCGCACTGGATAAACTGGAATTGATTGAATTGCGGCCGAATAACCGTTACCGGTTGAATGTTTCACCAGCATTTCATTGGTTGCCGGATGGCCCGGTACAACAGTTTTTCCGGGACTACGTCGTCAGCGATTATTTCAATGGCCGCTTTGATCATGTGGGCGAAACCTTGCTATGCGTGCCGGCCCGGGTCTCCAGTCGCAGTGCGCAGGAAGTCGTACAAAAAATTCAGCAATTGGTGGCAGAACTGGCGCGCCTGCATCAGGAGGACCGCAAACTCAGGCCAGAAGAAATCGATGGCTTTACTTTGCTGGTCGGTTTTCGTTCATGGGAATTTTCTGCGTTTACCGCTTTACGCCGTCCTGAGTCTAAGCCAGCGATGACCAGCATTACTCATCAGATTGCAACGAAGAAATAAGTCAGATTGACGCTCAGAGTGGCGAGCGTCGGTATTTGTCAGCGATGGTCTGGCTATTGTGCCGCGGGCGGTAAGTCCAACATGGTCACGCCAGGTAAATCGCAGGCCAGCACTGCCTGATGGATTGCTTCGATGGCCGCCTGGCGGGTAAAACTTTTGCGCCAGGCAATCACGACACGACGATCTGGCACAGGGGCAGCGAATGGCACGTAGCGCAGCATGCCATCCTTGGCATTCATATCCGGCACCGAGGCAATCGGCAGCACAGTCAGGCCTATGCCTGAGGCCACCATGTGGCGTATGGTTTCGAGAGATGAACCTTCAAAGGTACGGGCGATACCATCGCCAGTCGTCGAGAACCTTGCCATTTCAGGGCAAACCTCCAGCACCTGATCGCGGAAACAATGACCGTTTCCGAGCAACAGCATGGTTTCAGATTTTAATTCTTCTGCGGAGACTTCCTTGCGCTCAGCCCAGGCATGATCACTTGGCATCGCGACGACAAACGGTTCGTCATACAAGGGTTGCGTCATCAGCCCCTGATCCGGCAACGGCAACGCCATGATGGCTGCATCCAGTTCGCCCTGACGCAGCAGTTCCATCAGTTTGACCGTAAAATTTTCCTGCAATACCAGCGGCATTTGCGGCACTTGTCTGATCATCGTTTTGACCAGCGTTGGCAGCAGGTAAGGGCCGATGGTGTAGATCACGCCGAGACGGAAGGGACCTGCAAGCGGGTCTTTGTTCTGCTTGGCGATTTCTTTGATAGCGGCCGTCTGTTCCAACACACGCTCTGCCTGCGCAACGATCTGCGCGCCCAGCGGCGTTGTTGAAACTTCTGTGCCACCACGTTCAAATATCGTGACTCCCAGTTCGTCTTCCAGTTTTTTGATCGCAACCGATAGCGTCGGCTGGGCAACAAAACAAGCTTCTGCTGCATGGCCGAAATGTTTCTCGCGCGCGACCGCGACGATGTATTTTAATTCTGTGAGTGTCATGAGCTTAGTTTGGCACAGAGTCTTGCTGGCGTCAGCAATCTGATTTATTTATTTTCAGAAGAATGCACAAGGATAAATATATGGGGGGAGTATATTTTAATGCCCTTGTATCTATTGGGGGATAGACATGAAAATTGATCATACTCCCCGGGAGTATGATCTTCATCCAGTGTCACGAAGGAGCTCTGGATGAAGACGGATTTCTGATTTACCGGTGCCGAATTTATTTTTTCTGCGCGTGACTCATCGCTTTGGTCAGTTCCAGATGTCCTTGTGCTGCACCACTTTCAGGAACGATTTCACCGTCGCGCTGGCGAACCTCGTTGAGCCGTGCTGCCAGTTGTTCTGGCGCATCGCCTTCACGTCCTACCCAGATGCCTTGCGTCATCGTGATATTCGCGGCTTCAAAACTACCTGCACCGGCACACAGTATGGTTCTGGATGGTGCGCTTTCCGCGGCGAGCACCAACATCGCTGGTACGACGTCGGCCGGTTTTAATGCATCTAAAAACTCTGGCGGGAACAGGCTTTCGGTCATACGGGTGGCGGCTGTCGGTGCCAGGCTGTTGACATGAATATTGTATTTTGCGCCTTCCAGTGACAGCGTTTGCATCAGACCGACCAATGCCATTTTGGCTGCGCCGTAATTTGATTGACCGAAATTGCCATACAGCCCCGATGAGGAAGTCGTCATGACGATGCGACCGTATTTTTGTTCGGTCATCACTGGCCACACCGCTTTACAGCAATGAACGGCACCCATCAGATGCACATCCATCACGAGCCGGAAGTCATCCAGCTCCATTTTCGCAAAACTTTTATCTCGCAAAATTCCTGCGTTATTGACCAGAATATCAATGCGACCCCATTGTTTGAGTGTGTCTTCGACCATCGCCTGCACGGCGGCAAAATCTGTGACGGAGGCCCCATTCGCAATGGCTTCGCCGCCCGCTGCGCGGATTTCTTCGACGACTGCTAATGCGGCGGCCGATGAACCACCGGAGCCATCACGTGCGCCACCCAGATCGTTGACGACCACTTTGGCGCCACGAGCCGCTAATGCCAGCGCGTGTTCGCGCCCCAAACCCCCACCTGCACCAGTCACGATGGCGACACGGCCTTTGAAATCTATTGTCATTTTTTCTCCTGTTGTAATTTGAAGTCGTTGGCAGACTCAGCCCGGACATGTCGAGTGTATGCTATTTCTTTCGACATGTAGCAGCAGGCAGTTCCGTTTTTTAGAGCTTGGCGACTAAACAGGTTTTGTGCCAATTTTCTTTTGCATGATGATCGCCCCACCAAATTCCGGGTTCAGTTCATACGGTGCGAAACCTTCTGTGCGATAGAGATTTTGCGCGCGTGTATTCCCTTCCAGTACTTCCAGGGTCATCTTGCAATAACCCAGTTGCTCGGACAGGGTAGTCAGGTGCTGCATCATTTTATTGCCTATGCCCTGACCACGAAAATCAGGGTGTACGGCAAAGTCGTGGATGTTCAGCAGAGACTTGCAGGCAAAGGTGGAGAAACCTTCTATACAAATTGCGAAACCCGCAGCTTGATCATTCACATAAGCGAGAATGGCGCGCACAGTATTGCGTTTTTTGAGTTCGCTGATGAGATTGGCCTGTGCATAATCAGACAGGGTTTCACCGCCGCCCATAGGGTCTAGCGCATACATATTGAGCATGTCGACCAAGTCTTTTGCATGTTGTGGATTATTGAAGTCGACATTAACGATATTCAGCATAGATTTACACTCTCAAAAATTCTTCTTTGTTGCCCAGCCAGCGCTCTAAGTGCGCTGCGACGGTGAGCGGGTCATTTTTTAATAAATCAGCTGCCAGATTTCTGGCTTTTTCGACCAACCATTGATCTGTCTCCAGATTGGCAAAGCGTAGCATGGCTTCGCCGGACTGACGTGCTCCGAGAAATTCGCCAGGGCCGCGTAACTCTAAATCTTTACGGGCGATTTCAAAACCATCATTGCTTTCGCGCATGGTCGCCAGCCTTTGTTTTGCAGTACCACCCAACGGGCCTTGATAAAGCAAAAGACAGACGCTGGCTGCCGCGCCGCGACCAACGCGACCACGCAGTTGGTGGAGTTGTGAGAGGCCGAAGCGCTCAGCGTGTTCAATCACCATCAGGCTCGCATTCGGCACATCGACCCCGACTTCAATCACCGTCGTGGCAACCAGCACCTGAGTACGGTTGTGAATAAAGTCGTCCATGACAGCCTGTTTTTCCGCAGGCTTGAGCCGTCCGTGTACCAGTCCGACTTGTATGCCGGGTAAAGCCGCTGCCAGCATGGCATGGGTATCGGTCGCGGTTTGCAGTTGCAGTGTTTCTGATTCTTCGATTAAGGGGCAGACCCAGTACACTTGCTTGCCTTCCTGCGCTGCCGCATGCACCCGCGCGATCACTTCATCGCGCCGGTTCTGATCTATCACGCGGGTCACGATAGGCGTGCGTCCCGGTGGTAACTCATCAATCACAGACACTTCCAGATCGGCGAAATAGGTCATCGCCAGTGTGCGCGGAATTGGCGTTGCCGACATCATCAATTGATGCGGGACTTTTCCTGCCTCGGCTTTATTGGCCAGATTAAGTCGTTGGCTGACGCCAAAACGATGTTGTTCATCGACGATGACTAAGCCCAGTTTTTTGAACTGCACGTTATCTTGTATCAGTGCGTGAGTTCCTATCACCAGTTGCGCTTCGCCGGAGGCAATCAGTACATTGGCGGCTTCTTTTTCTTTTTTTCTGAGGCTGCCGGTCAGCCATGCCGTTTTAACGCCCAGCGGCTCCAGCCATGCAGCGATTTTTCTGAAATGCTGTTCTGCCAAAATTTCTGTTGGCGCCATTAAGGCCGCCTGAAAGCCATTGTCGATGGCTTGTGTTGCAGCCAGTGCAGCGACGATGGTTTTACCGCTGCCGACGTCGCCTTGTAACAGACGTTGCATGGGGAAGGTTTCGCGTAAATCGGCACGGATCTCTGCCAGTACCTTTTCTTGCGCGCCTGTCAGTGAAAAAGGCAGATTCAATAAAAACGCGTTACTGAGTTCGCCGGTAACAGGCAGCGCGTTTGCGCCTTTGCTGCGGCGTGTGATCTGCGCCCGCTTTAACGAGAGTTGCTGTGCCAGCAGCTCATCGAATTTCATGCGTTCCCACGCCGGATGTTCGTGCTCCATCAGGCTGTATTGATCGACATCGGGCGGTGGATTGTGCAATGTGCGTACGCTGGCCTCGAATCCTTGTAAACCTAAGGCCGCTAAACGTGCCGGCGACAAGGTGTCGCGCCAGTTGATCCTGGTCATGGCGCTCGCAATGGCCTTGCGTAACAGCGCTTGTGGCACACCTTCGCCGGAATGGTAAACCGGGGTCAGCGCGGTTGGTAATGGCGCACCTTCGTTGACGATTTTGTAGCCGGGGTGCACCATTTCCGCACCAAAAAAACCATGCCGCAATTCACCGCGTGCCCTGACGCGCACGCCCATCGCTAATTGCTTGAGTTGGCTGCCGTAAAAATTCAGAAAGCGCAAAACGACTTGCCCACTATCGTCGCTGATGGTGACAACCAGCTGGCGGCGCGGTCGATATTGCACATCCGATGCGGTAACGATGCCTTCCACCTGCACTGTGCTGCCACCGCGCAAAGCTGCATCATGCATGGGAATAATGGCGGTTTCATCCTCATAACGCATAGGCAGATGCAGCACGAAATCCATGTCTTTGCGCAAGCCCAGTCGCGCGAGTTTTTCGCTGGTTTTGCTGGCGCTACCTGCCGCTTTGGACGACGTTTTTTTTCCTGACTGGCGGGCTGCTTTGATCGGTGACGCGTGCGTCTCTGTGCTTGCGCTTGGGTCTTCAGCTGCCATGGGTGTAAAATGGTGGGTTTTGCTGTTGGCTCGGTTGTACAGGAAAATCCTGTTGCAGCTTATTTTACTGAGTTTTTATACAGTATGCAGCATTTTGTTCTATCTCTTTTTGTTTCCCACGCATGAAATATTCTTTGAGTGATTTTGATTTTGATCTTCCCGATGCATTAATCGCGCAAATGCCGCTGCCGGACAGAACCGCTTCGCGCTTATTGCATGTCGATGGTGAACAACTGGTAGACCGCCATTTTTCTGATGTGATAGATCAACTGGCCGCTGGTGATTTGCTGGTGTTCAATGATACCCGTGTACTCAAAGCACGCTTTTTCGGCGTCAAGGAAACTGGCGGAAAAGTACAACTGCTGGTAGAGCGGGTGTTATCGAATACGGATGACAACCGCAGCGTGCTGGTGCAGATGCGCGCGTCTAAATCGCCGCTGCCGGGAAGTAAAATCCGGTTGGCGGATGCGTTCGATGTCGTGGTCGGTGAACGTCAGGGCGAATTTTTTACCTTGTTTTTTCCGGACGATATTTTTACTTTGCTCGAAACCTATGGTCGCCTGCCTTTGCCGCCGTATATCGAACACGATGCCGATGACTTTGATGAACAGCGCTATCAAACGGTCTATAACCGCGTTCCCGGTGCCGTTGCTGCGCCGACGGCGGGGCTGCATTTTGATCAGGCATTATTGCAACGCTGCCAGGAAAAAGGCATAGCGCTGGCGTATGTGACTCTGCATGTTGGCGCAGGCACGTTTCAGCCGGTGCGGGTTGAAAATCTGAATGAACACGTGATGCACAGCGAGTGGTACACCGTGCCGCAAGAGACGGTAGCTGCAGTACGCCAGACAAAAGCGGCGGGTGGCAAAGTCATCGCCGTCGGCACCACCAGTATGCGCGCGCTGGAATCAGCGTCGCAAAGCGGTCAGTTGGAAGCTGGTAGTGCGGACACGCAATTGTTCATTACACCGGGTTATGTGTTTAAAACGGTTGACCGCTTGATTACGAATTTCCATTTACCAAAATCGACGCTGATGATGCTGGTATCGGCGTTTGCGGGTTACGATAAAATCAAATCAGCTTACGCGCATGCGATTGCACAGCGCTATCGTTTTTTTAGCTATGGCGATGCGATGTTGCTGACCAACACCTCCGGGAAAGCCTGATTCAGGCAGGACACATAAAAGACATAGAACGACTCATTACCGTGTGCTCCGCGGAGCGTACAAGGAAGAATCATGCTTGAATTTACTCTGATTAAAAAAGATAAAACGACTGCCGCCCGCCGGGGGCGTGTGAAGGTGAATCACGGCGAAATCGAAACACCGATTTTCATGCCAGTCGGTACTTATGGCTCAGTCAAAGCGATGTCACCGCTGGAACTTAAAGAAATCGACGCCCAGATTATTCTTGGCAACACCTTCCATCTGTGGTTGCGTCCGGGCCTGAGCGTGTTGAATAAATTCGGCGGCTTGCATGACTTTATGGGATGGGATAAGCCTATCCTCACGGATTCTGGCGGCTTTCAGGTGTTTTCACTGGGAGCGATGCGCAAGATCACGGAAGAGGGTGTGAAATTTTCTTCTCCTATCAGTGGTGAGCGCTTGTTCTTGTCGCCCGAAATTTCCATGCAGATTCAACGCGCACTGAATTCCGATATCGTGATGCAGTTCGACGAATGTACGCCTTACGAAATTGACGGCAGACCGGCGACGACTGAAGAGGCTGGTAAATCGATGCGCATGTCTTTGCGCTGGGCAAAGCGCTCTATTGACGAATTCAGACAGGGTGAAAATCCGAACGCGCTGTTTGGCATCGTTCAGGGCGGAATGTTTGAACACTTGCGCGACGAATCACTGGCGGGGCTGAATGAGCTGGGTTTTGATGGGATTGCGATAGGTGGCTTATCGGTCGGTGAGCCGAAAGAAGACATGATGCGCGTCCTTGAGCACACCGGCCCCAAACTGCCGGAAAACAAACCGCATTATCTGATGGGCGTCGGTACACCGGAAGATCTGGTGGCAGGCGTGGCGAATGGCATCGACATGTTTGACTGCGTGATGCCAACCCGGAATGCGCGCAATGGCTGGATATTCACCCGCTTCGGTGATGTGAAAATCAAAAATGCCCGCTACAAGGAAGACAAAGAACCGCTGGACGCGACGTGTGACTGTTATACCTGCAAAAATTTCTCGCGGGCATATTTACATCATCTGCACCGCACTGGCGAGATTCTGGGCGCACGTCTGAATACGATACACAACCTGCATTACTACCTGGATCTGATGAAAAACATCCGTCAGGCGCTGGATGACGAACGTTTTCCTGAGTTTGTGCAGCAGTTTCATGCTGACCGCGGGCGCGGCATCTAGTCTGCATCTTAGTCTGTATCTGGCTTTTTTCGCCAGTTCTGAGCGAGAGCAGTGCTAGAATGTGGCGCTTTACTGCTTGAAAAGTAGTTTATCGTCACTATTTATCATTATCTTGCTCAACACTGGCTGGATAATATTTATACAATTAACGGAGTCTGAACGTGTTTATTTCTAACGCTTATGCGCAATCTGCGGGTGCTGGTGCTGATGGTGGCCTGATGAGTTTCCTGCCTCTGGTATTAATGTTTGTGGTTTTATATTTCCTCATGATACGACCACAAATGAAGCGCCAGAAAGAACAAAAAGCAATGATGGAAGCGCTGGCGAAGAATGATGAAGTAGTGACTTCCGGCGGCCTGCTCGGCAAAGTAACCAAGGTCAATGAGAGCTATGTGACGATAGAAGTCGCCGAAGGCACAGAGATCGTTGTGCAAAAAGTAGCTGTCACTATGTTGTTGCCTAAAGGCACCATCAAAGCGATTTAATCAGTAAATACCGGCAACGCAGTCCGATCCATATCCGGGCTGCGTTGTGCTTTTCAGCTTCCATTTCTATTTTTATTATGAATCGCTACCCACTCTGGAAGTATCTGTTGATTGTGATTGCGCTGGTATTCGGTGTGCTGTACACCGCGCCAAATTTTTTTGGTGAGTCTCCGGCGGTACAAATCAGCAGCGCGAAATCGACTGTCAAAATTGACGAAAGCATGAAGGCGCGTGTCGAAAAAGCCTTGCAGCAATCCGGCCTGAAAGATAACGGCGTTTTCTATGACTTTAACGGTATGCAGGGATCTGTGCGCGCACGCTTCGCTGATACCGATACGCAATTTAAAGCGAAAGACATACTCGAAAAAACACTGAATCCTGACGCAACAGATCCGACGTATACAGTCGCTTTCAATCTGTTGCCGAACACACCGAAGTGGCTGCAAAGTCTGAACGCGCTGCCGATGTACCTCGGTCTGGATTTGCGCGGTGGCGTGCATTTCCTGATGCAGGTGGATACCAAGGCGGTCTTGACGAAGCGCGTGCAGGGGCTGCAATCAAGTGTGCGTTCAGTATTGCGTGAAAAAGATATCCGTCATGCGGGCATCAGCCGCGATGGCGACAACATCTCGGTGAAGTTCCGTGATGCTGAAACCCGTTCCGCAGCGAAAGCGGTATTAGCATCCCAAATGACAGATGTGAATCTGACTGACGTTGCCAGTGCAGACAATACTGAATTCAATGTCACTATCAGCCTGAAGCCTGAAGCCTTGCAAGCCGTAGTGACCGAAGGCGTGAAACAAAACATTACTGCTTTGTCGAAACGTGTGAATGAACTCGGTGTTGCTGAGCCGATTATTCAACAACAAGGCCCTGATCGCATCGTCGTGCAGTTGCCTGGTGTGCAGGACGTGGCGCGGGCGAAAGAAATCATCGGACGTACAGCAACGCTGGAAGTGCGCTTGCTGGATGACAGTGTGATTGGCCCGGTCGACGCGAATACGCCAGTGCCGTATGGCTCTGAAATGTTCAAAGGCAATCGTGGTGGCGAGTTGCTGATCCTGACCAAAGACCCGGTGGTGACTGGTGATTACATTACTGGTGCGACCGCTAGTTTTGATCACAACCAGCAGCCAGCCGTCGGTGTTGACCTGAACGGCGATGGTGGTCGTAAGATGCGCGAGGCAACCCGTAGCCGCATCGGTAAGCGTATGGCGATTGTCTTGTTTGAAAAAGGCAAAGGCGAAGTCCTGATCGCGCCAACCATTAACGATGAGCTGGGCTCACGCTTCCAGATTACTGGCATGGGCACTGCTGCTGCGTCTGCCGATCTGGCCTTGTTGCTGCGCGCTGGTTCGCTGGCAGCACCGATGGAAATTATCGAAGAACGCACGATAGGCCCACAACTTGGTGTCGAAAACATTAAGCAGGGGCGCAATTCAACCTTATACGGTTTCGCTGCGATCTCAATATTTATGGTCATCTACTACATGCTGTTCGGTTTCTTCAGTGTGCTGGCATTGTCCGTCAACCTGTTGTTACTGGTCGCCTTGTTGTCCTTGCTGCAAGCGACACTGACTTTGCCTGGTATCGCTGCGATTGCGCTGGCACTTGGTATGGCGATTGACTCGAACGTGCTGATTAACGAACGTATCCGCGAAGAGTTGCGCGCTGGCAGGTCACCGCAAAAGGCGATTGAAGAAGGCTTCGGCCACGCCTGGGCAACGATTCTTGATTCCAACGTGACGACACTGATTGTGGGTCTTGCCTTGTTGATCTTCGGTTCAGGTGCGATCCGTGGTTTTGCGGTGGTTCACTGCCTCGGTATTCTGACGTCGATTTTCTCTTCCGTTTTTGTGTCGCGTGGCGTGGTGAATCTCTGGTACGGTCGTCAGAAAAAACTGACTTCGCTTTCTATCGGTCAGATCTGGAAGCCAACCGATGATGCAGCCAAATAACCGATTGCCCAGATAAGAATTCAGGAATTCATTATGGAATTATTCCGCATTAAAAAAGACATTCCTTTCATGCGCCATGCGCTGATTTTCAATGTCATCTCTGCACTGACTTTTGTCGCCGCCGTATTTTTCCTGCTGCACAAAGGCTTGCATTTCTCTGTCGAATTTACCGGCGGTACAGTGATGGAAGTCACGTATCCAAAAGCCGCTGACGTTGATGGCATACGCCGTACCGTTGAAAGCCTTGGTTATGTTGATGCACCGGTGCAGACCTTTGGTAAGGCACAGGATGTCGTGATCCGTTTGCCATTGGCAAAAGGTGTGACAGCGGCAGATCAGGCTGAGAAGGTCATGAAAGCACTGCAGGCAAAAGACTCTGAAGTGAAACAACAACGCGTAGAGCAGGTCGGTGCGCAGGTCGGCGACGAACTGGCACATGATGGTCTGATGGCGCTGTTATTCGTGGTGCTGGGGGTGGTTGCTTATCTGGCGATACGCTTTGAATGGAAATTTGCGGTCGCGGCGATTCTTGCAAACTTGCATGACGTGGTGATTATTCTCGGCTTCTTTGCATTCTTTCAGTGGGAATTCAACCTCTCTGTGCTGGCGGCGGTATTGGCGGTGCTGGGTTATTCGGTGAATGAGTCCGTGATTATTTTCGATCGTATTCGTGAAAATTTCCGCACTCAGCGAAAAATGTCAGTGACAGAGGTGATCAATCATGCGATCACCAGCACCATCTCGCGTACCATCATCACTCATGGATGTACGCAAATGATGGTGTTATCGATGTTGTTGATTGGCGGCCCGACTTTGCATTATTTCGCTGTGGCGCTGACGATTGGTATCTGCTTCGGTATTTATTCTTCTGTCTTCGTTGCTGCTGCCATCGCGATGTGGTTGGGTGTTAAACGTGAAGATCTGGTGAAACCAGTTAAGGAAAAAGACGATACCGACGGTGCCGTTGTTTAAAACACGCTTATATTCGTCGTTATGATGTAACGATAGGTATCTAAAATCAAAGCCAGCACTCTAGCTGGCTTTTTTTTTGTTAGGATTTGCCGCAGGCAGGTATTTTGTAAAAAACACTTAGTGTTGTCGTTGTTCTGATCTGTTTTCCATGCGGCGAAATGGTGTTGCAAGATAATTAGCTGAAACCTGTTATTGCCATTAAATTGAATGATCTGACGTCAGCTCAGCCTATTTTTAAATAATTACGTAGAACTTTCTTGTTGCGCATCAGTCTTACTGCGTCTGCAAAGGATAAAAATAACATGAGCCAATTGAAAAATTTTACTATCGTTGCGGTGATTGCCGCACTCGCGGGCGGCACCTATTATTTTGTTGCGCCGTCTCAAAAAAATAAAGCCGATCCTTTAGCTGCGGGTAAAACAAGCGGAGCCAAAAATGATGCTCAGAGCCGTCCTGTGAGTGTCTCTACCATCGTTGCCCAAAAGCGGGATTACCCGGTGCGTATCGCGGCGAACGGTGTGGTGTCAGCATTGAATACAGTGGATATCCGGCCACAGGTCACCAGTACCGTGGCGAAGGTGCATATCAAAGAAGGGCAGTTTGTGCGCGCAGGTGATTTGCTTTTCACACTCGACAGCCGCACGGATGAAGTGAATCTGGCGAAAGCACAGGCGCAACTCGATAAGGATCTGGCGACGCTGGCCGACAATCAGCGGCAATTGGCTCGTAGTAAAGAATTACTGGCGAAAAAATTCGTGGCACAGAGTGCGCTCGATTCGAGTCAGACCCTGGTTGATGCGCAACAGGCCGTCGTTGCTTCTGATAAGGCTGCTGTTGCTGCTGCCCGCGTTGCGCTGAGCTATAACCGTATTGTTGCTCCATCGGCAGGACGCACCGGTATCATCAGCGTTTTTCCGGGGTCTTTGGTTCAGCCCAGCGCAACAGCGACAGCAATGGTGACGATTACACAGATGAATCCGATTGCCGTGACTTTCCCGCTGCCGCAACGTAATTTGCCGGACGCGCTACAAAGTATGCAGGGTCAGGATAGTTACGTCACGGCGAGTTTGCCGGATGGCGTCAGCAAATTTAAAGGCAAGTTGCAGTTCGTCGATAACGTCGTGGATGCTGCTTCCGGTACCGTCAAAGTGAAAGCCGTGTTTGATAACAAGGAAATGAAACTGTGGCCGGGCGCGTATGTGAATCTGGAAATGAGTGTGCAGACGCTGAAAGATGCGGTGGTTGTGCCGCAGGATGCAGTCGTTGTCGGTGCGCGTGGCAAGTCCGTCTATATTGTGAATGCCGAATCGAAAGCTGAGTTGAAGCCTGTCGTTGTGACGCAAAGTTTTGGTACCGATGCGGTCGTGTCTGGGATTGAGGCTGGCGCAAAAGTGGTGCTGGAAGGTAAACAGAATTTACGTCCTGGCGCGCTAGTGAAAGAGCGCGGCGCTGACGCAAAAGAAGGAGAGAAGTCGGGCAAAGGTGAAAAATCAGGTGCTGCAGCGAAAACTTCTGAGAAGCCCTCTGCCGCGTCATCGGCATCCGCAGCGAGCGCATCATGAATTTATCTGAGTTGTTCATCCGCCGTCCGGTGATGACGGTGTTGCTGAATCTGTCGATTGTCGTTGCAGGTATTCTGGCCTATCGCTATATCCCGATTGCCGCTTTACCGAGCTATGACACACCGGTGATCAGCGTGAATGCGAACCTTCCCGGTGCGAGTCCTGAAACGATGGCGACTTCGGTTGCGTTGCCACTCGAAAAGCAGTTCGCCACCATCCCAGGTTTATCGATTATCAGTTCCAGCAATACGATAGGGAATACTTCCCTGACGCTGGAATTCGATCAGAATCGCAATATCGATGCAGCAGCGGTCGATGTGCAGGCAGCTTTGCTGCGTGCGCAACGTTCCTTGCCTATCGATATGACGTCGCCGCCTTCGTATCGCAAGGTCAATCCTGCTGATGCGCCGGTATTGTTCATTGCCCTGACTTCGCCTTCGCTGAGTCTGGCCGAGCTGACCAGTTACGCTGAGCATCTGATTTCACCTAGTTTGTCGACGCTGGAAGGCGTCGCGCAAGTGAATATTTTTGGTATCAAACGTTATGCGGTGCGCATACGAGTGATGCCGGATGCCTTGTCAGCACGTAATCTGACGTTGGATGAACTGGCGAGCAGTATTAAAACATCGAATGCCAATACACCAGTCGGTACGCTGGATGGTGATAAGCAGACGTTGACACTGCAAGCCAATAAGCAATTGCAGAGTGCGGCAGAATTTGCGAATCTGGTGGTCAGCAACAAAGGTGGACAAGTGGTTCGTCTGCGTGATGTTGCAGTCGTTGAAGATAGTTATGAGCAGGTGAAAACTTCTGCCAATTTCAATGGCGAAAGTTCCATCACTTTAGCGATTCAGCGTCAGTCTGATGCAAATACGGTGAAGGTGGTTGATTCGATTAAATCCGCTTTACCGGGTTTTCAGGCGCAATTGCCAGCCTCAGTCAAACTGAATCTGGTCAATGATCGCTCCATCTCTATCCGCGATGCATTGCATGATGTAAACCTGACTTTGCTGCTGACGATATTTTTAGTGGTGATCGTCATTTTTCTGTTCTTGCGCCGCATGGTCGCGACCATCATTCCTACTTTATCGTTGCCGGTTTCTCTGGTTGGCGCGATCAGTCTGTTATGGGGTTTTGGCTATACGCTGGATAACGTGTCTTTGCTCGGTCTGACCTTAGCAGTCGGGCTGGTGGTGGATGATGCGATCGTGATGCTGGAAAACATCATGCGTCACGTTGAAAACGGTGAAGAGCCGTTTAAGGCGGCGTTGAAAGGCTCGCGCGAAGTTGGTTTTACGATTATTTCCATCTCGACTTCGCTGGTAGCGGTTTTCATTCCTATCTTCTTCATGCCCGGCGTCATCGGTCAGTTGTTCCATGAGTTTGCGGTGATTGTCAGTCTGGCGATTCTGGCATCTGCCTTTGTTTCTCTGACACTGGTGCCGATGCTGGCGAGTCGTTTCCTGAAAAGTGAACATGAACTGAAAGCACCTTCGCGACTGGTGGCTGCAATGCTCAATACGTTTGAGTGCGGCTTTAATGCGTCGCTGCGTGTTTATACAAACGGACTTGATCTGGCGTTGCGGCACCGGAAGATCGTGCTGTTGATTGCGTTGGCGACTTTCGCGGCAACGGCATATCTGTTTAACGTGATTCCTAAAGGGTTTTTCCCGCAAGAGGATATCGGCCAGATCAACGTTTCTACCGAAGCAGCGGAAGATACCTCATTCCCGGCAATGGTGGCATTGCAGGATCAGGTCGCCAAAATTATTCGTGATGACCCTAGCGTACTGACTGCAACCTCGTTTAATGGCGGCAGCGGCTCGCAAAATACGGGTCGTATGTTCATCAACCTCAAACCACGCGATCAGCGCAAACCCATGAAAGAAGTGGTCGATGGTTTGCGTAAAAAACTAGCGGCGGTTCCTGGTATCAATGTCTTCCTGCGACCAACGCAAAACTTGCAGCTCGGTGGTCGTCCAAGTAAAAGTCAGTACCAGTATATTTTGCAAAGTGTGGAGGCGGGCGAGCTCAATAGCTGGGCCAATAAGCTGCAGGAAAAACTGCGCGCTGATCCTGGCTTCAAAGATGTGACCACGGATTCGCAACTGAAAGGCTTGCAGGCATCACTTGAGATCGATCGCGATCGCGCGAACACGCTGGGCGTCGGCATGGACAGCATACGTTCTGCTTTGTACAGCGCTTTTGGTGAACGTCAGGTATCGACGATGTATACGAATGTTGATAGCTATCAGATCATCATGGAAGTCGCGCCGGATGCCAAAAAAGATGAAAGCGCGATCAACGGTATTTATGTCCGCAGCAATACCGGAACACTGGTGCCGCTGTCGAGCGTGGCAACCGTCAAACGTACGGTCGGCCCGACCTCGATCAATCACGTGGGGCAGTTACAGGCGGTGACGGTCTCGTTCAATCTGGCACCGGATACCGCATTGGGTGAGGCAACCAATCGTATTGAAAAATACCGGGAAGAGATTAAATTACCGACCTCCATCATCACCAGCTATGGCGGTGATGCGGCGGTGTTTAAAAATTCGCAATCCGGACAAGTTGTGTTGATCGTTGCGGCGCTGCTGGTGATTTATGTTTTGCTCGGCGTATTGTATGAAAGCTTCATCCATCCGATTACGATTCTCGCTGGCTTGCCATCGGCTGCGGTAGGCGCTTTGCTGACACTGAAATGGTTCGGCGAAGACCTGACGCTGATCGCAACCATCGGTATTTTGCTGCTGATCGGTATCGTGAAAAAGAATGCGATCATGATGATCGATTTCGCGCTGGATGCACAAAGGCATCAGAACATGACGCCGGCAGAGGCTATACGGGAAGCCTGTATTCAGCGTTTCCGTCCGATTATGATGACGACACTGGCAGCGCTGGTCGGTGCTTTACCAATCGCGCTGGGCTTGGGTGCTGGTGCCGAACTGCGTCAGCCGTTGGGGCTCGCGGTGGTCGGTGGTCTGATTTTTTCACAGGCGATTACGCTGTTCATTACACCTGTGATTTATCTGGCGCTGGATCGCTTCAGTGGCAAAGGCCCTATCGTCGGAGATCATCTGTAAAACCGGAAAATACAGATACTCCCCCATCATTTTAATGAAAAAGGCCTAATGTCTGCAGAAACATTAGGTCTTTTTATATACTGGGGGGAGTATATATATTATTTTTCGGTACTGAAATGCTGTTTGAGTTTTTCCAGCGCATCTTCCAACGCCTGATAATCGGCTTCTGAATAATCAGAAAAATGTTTGTCGCCTTCTGCGACCACATGTGGAAAAACTTCATCAAAGCTGGCTTCACCCAGTGGCGTCAGCTTCACAAAAAACTGGCGGCGGTCATTGCAGCCCCGCTCGCGGGAAATCAGTTTTTTCTGCTCCAGCCGGTCGAGTACACCGGTCAGCGTGCCTTTGGTAATCAGGGTTTTTTCACCGAGTTCTTTACATGTCATACCCTGCGTATTTCCCAGGGTAGCGATGATGTCAAACTGGGAGTGCGTCAATCCGAATTGCCGGACTTTGGCAGTGGATATCTGCTCAAATAATTGCATGCATTCGGCCAGCATACGTATGCTGCGGAGAAATCGTTTACCCATATTTAACACTCAATTAGAAACTCAAAATAGAAGGCCGATCAAAGGATCGGCCTGGTCATTCAGCTGCCAAGCACGATGTAAAACATAGTGCCTGGAGAATTAATCCACTTAGTCAGCTTTTACTGCTTCAACCTGAATTGCCAGTTTAACTTCTGGTGCAAAACCATACGCCATACCGTAGTTCAGGCCAAAGTCAGTGCGTTTGAATTCTGCACTGGCATCTGCGCCACATACTTCTCTCTTGAGCATAGGATGCTGGATGCATTTGAATTTATTGATTTTCAATGTCAGCGGTTTCGTTACGCCCAGCAATGTGAAGTTACCTTCAACTGCTACTGGAGTGTCGCCTTCAAATTTGATCGAAGTACCTTTGTAGGTCGCAGTCGGGAATTGAGCGACGTTGAAAATGTCTTTTGATTTTGCGTGTTCGTTCATTTTTTCATGACCGAAATCGATAGAGGATGCATCGATAGTGATATCGACAGTACCTATTTTTGCCGCACGATCAAGAACTACTTTACCGCTGGTTTTATTGAACTTACCACGCCATACGGAAATGCCCATGTGATCGGCTTCAAAACTTGGGTAGGTGTGGCCAGGTTCGATATTGTACGTTTGTGCGAATGCTGGTGCGGCGCTGATAGCCAAAGCGGCGATGATTAATTTGCTGAATTTCATAATTGCTCCTGATTAAATGGTCAAAGTGTGAGACCGATGATTTTTTGACGTGATAGCTTACAAACTGAGTTGCTGGTTTACTGCGTGGTGACTACATGAAACTTGATGACAACTTCGTCAGCGACCATGCTGGTATCTTTCCACTCACCTTCACCGATGTTAAATGCCAGACGTTTGATCGGCAGGCTGCCATCAAAAATCTGATTTTTACCATCTTGCTTCACGCTGAGTGGAAAACTGACGTTGCTGCTTTTGCCTTTGATGGTGAGTGTGCCGTTAACGTCGAGTTTGCCCGGGCCACTGGCCTTCATTGTGGTGGCAACGAAGCTGGCTTTCGGGAATTGTGCGGCGTTAAACCATTCTTTTTTCAAGACTTCTTTATTGTATTCAGGATCGCCCAGATCAAAGCTGGCGAGTTCGATCTCAACACTCGCTTTGGATGTTTCTGGTTTTGCTGCGTTGTAATCGATATTGGCGCTGAATTTTTTAAATTTAGCATCGACCGGCACATTCATTTGTTTAAAGACGATAGCAACATTGCTCTTGGCATTATCGAGTTTTGCGATGGCTGCCAGCGCAGGAATGGCGACTGCCAGTGTGATCGCGGAAACGATGAATTTATTGGATAACTTTGAGAGTTTCATAGGATACTTTCTGTAAGAAATTATTTGCCTGGCATCATGCGACGCAGCAGACCGTCTTTATCAATGAATTGATGCTTTAATGCAGCAGCGATATGCATGAGCACTAAAACCGCCATGCCGTAAGTCAGTATTTCATGCAGCTCTTTCAGACTATGTTTGATTTCCGGATTGGGTGCGATGACACTTGGTAATTCAAACAAGCCCAGATACACGACAGGGTAACCAGCAGCACAAGTGTAAAAATAGCCCGACAATGGCACCGCAAACATCAGTAAGTACAACAGCACATGCGTATAGCTGGCGGCTTTCTGCTGCCACACGCTCATGTGTGCAGGATAGTCTGGCGCTTTACTTAGCAAGCGGTTCAGCAAGCGCAGCGCAACTAAGGCCAATACCGTAACACCTATCCACTTGTGGTAAGAATAATATTGCAATTTCGTCGGACTGATTTTCATGTCCGTCATCACCCAGCCCAATGAAAATGCCGCAATGATCAGCAAAGCGATCAGCCAGTGCAGTGCGACTGAAACTGCGGAGTAACGCTCATTGTTTGCCATCGGGGATTCCTTTTAAAATTGAAAATTAGTTCGCATTAGGACTAATATAGCAAAAAAAATGAAAGTGTGCAGAGGCGCATCAAAAACAGGATAGCGCAATATAGAACTGTTATCTGTTATGAAGTGATACGGAAACAGCTAGTGCAAATTCCGGTGAGCATCGTGACGCGCTGAGAAAAGAAAAAACTGGCGTATCAGAGCAAAGCTGATACGCCAGTTTTTGTCGGAATGCAGAAAGATCTAATTGCTTAGATCGCTTTTGCTAATTTTGCTGCGATACCAATATAGTTCGCTGGTGTCATCGCCAGCAACAAGTCTTTGGCGTCCTGAGGAATCGCCAGAGTCAACACGAATTCACGCAGCGCTTCTTTAGAAATCCCTTTGCCGCGTGTCAGTTCTTTGAGCTGTTCGTATGGATTTTCAATGCCGTAACGGCGCATCACGGTTTGCACAGGTTCTGCCAGCACTTCCCATGTCGCGTCCAGATCGGCGGCCAGGCGTTCGGGATTAGTTTCCAGTTTGTTTAACCCACGCAGGCAACTATCGTAGGCCAGCAGGGTGTAACCAAAGGCCACGCCGATATTGCGCAATACAGTTGAGTCGGTCAGATCACGCTGCCAGCGGGACACCGGTAATTTTTCAGACAGATGACGCAGCAGTGCATTTGCCAGACCCAGATTGCCTTCGGAGTTTTCAAAATCGATAGGGTTCACTTTGTGCGGCATAGTGGAAGAACCGATTTCACCAGCTTTGGTTTTTTGTTTGAAATAGCCGACCGAAATGTAACCCCAGATATCGCGGTTCAGATCCAGCAAAACGGTATTGGCACGCGCGAAAGCATCAAACATTTCAGCCATGTAATCATGCGGCTCAATTTGTATCGTGTATGGGTTATAAGTCAGACCCAGACGTTGCTCGATCACGTTTTTCGAAAAATTTTCCCAGTCGTACGCAGGGTAGGCAGATAAATGCGCATTGTAGTTACCGACTGCGCCATTCATTTTTCCGAGAATTTCAACTTGTTCGATACGTTTGATCGCACGCTGCAAACGAGCCACGACATTCGCCATTTCTTTGCCGAGTGTGGTCGGGCTGGCAGGTTGGCCATGTGTGCGCGATAACATAGGCACGTCCGCATTCGTGTGTGCCAGTTCTGTCAGGCGGGCAATCACTTTTTGCAGTGCTGGCACCATCACGCTGTCACGTGCGGTTTTCAGCATCATGCCGTGCGATGTATTGTTGATGTCTTCGGAAGTGCAGGCAAAGTGTATGAATTCACTCGCAGCAACGAGTTCTGCCGATCCGGCCACTTTTTCTTTCAACCAGTATTCGACCGCTTTGACGTCGTGATTTGTGACCGCTTCAATGTCTTTGATGCGTTGCGCGTCGGCTTCTGAAAATTCAGCGACCAGTTTGTTCAGTAATGCCTTGGCATCGTCAGAGAAAGGTTTGATTTCATCGAAGCCTGCTTCTGCTAAAGCCAGCAGCCACGAAACTTCAACTTTGACACGGTGATGCATAAAACCAGCTTCGGACAGGGTTGTGCGCAAAGCATCAACTTTAACTGCGTAGCGGCCATCAAGAGGGGAGAGGGCTGAGAGTGAAGAGAGGGGCATGATGGAGATATATTTGGAGGTCAATAGAAAATGCTTACGCAAAAAACAACGATTTTACAAATTATGTGAAATTTGCCGGTGAGTAACGAAACCTGAGATAAATTACAGACTATCGAAGATTTTTGCACTGAATACGAGATTTTACCATTGTGAGGCGGCTTGTAACCGGGTATCGCTCCCTTGTGTAAAGCCAGATCGCTTGTCGGGGCAGGTGGAAATAATGTGCTTAACCGTTATAATCCCGACTTAATTAACCATGCAAAAACTATGAAACTCATTGGCTCCACTACCAGTCCTTACGTAAGAAAAGTCCGCGTTGTGATGGCGGAAAAAAAATTGGATTACGCCTTTTTACTAGAAAATGTGTGGGCAGAAGATACGACGATTCAGGAGTCTAACCCTTTAGGCAAAGTTCCCTGTCTGCTAATGGAAGACGGCGGTGCGATGTTTGACTCACGCGTCATTGTTGAATATCTCGATACCTTGACACCGGTTGGCCGCTTGATTCCCTCGCTGGGACGTGAACGGGCTGAAGTGAAATGCTGGGAAGCCTTGGCAGATGGCATTCTGGACGCCGCAATTCTGGTGCGACTGGAAAAAACATTGCGTCCACAAGAACAACAAAGTGAAGACTGGATCAATCGCCAGATGAATAAGGTCAATGCTGGTTTAAAAGCGATTTCTTTGGGGCTGGGCGACATGCCTTTTTGCTCTGGCAGTCGTTTAACCTTAGCTGACATCAGCGTTGCCTGCCTGTTGGGCTGGCTCAGTTTCCGCTTCCCGGAAATCTCATGGCGCGATGATTATCCTAACCTCGCAAAATTGTTTGATAAATTATCGGAACGCCAGTCTTTTAAAGACACGGTGCCGCAGTAATTTCAAAAAGAAAGATGGAAAAAAAGGATGATGTGGTGAGCATCATCCTTTTTGTTTATTCTTCGCTGCTGAGTTGCGACTGCAAATAATTTTGAACGCCAATTTTTTCGATCAATTCTATCTGCGTTTCCAGCCAGTCTATATGTTCTTCCGTATCTTCCAGGATCATTTGAAATAAGTCACGGGAAACATAATCAGCACAACTTTCTGATACGGCAATACCTTCTTTTACAGTCTTTTGCGCGGCCTGCTCCAGCTTCAGATCGCACGCCAGCATCTCAGGTGTGTCTTCGCCTATCATCAGCTTATGCAGCGCCTGAAGATTCGGCAAGCCGCCAAGCATCAGTATGCGGTCGATCAGCTTGTCAGCATGTTTCATTTCGCCGATAGACTCTTCGTACTCTTTCTTCGCAATTTTTTCCAGTCCCCAGTGTTTGTACATGCGTGCATGTAAAAAATACTGGTTAATCGCGCTTAATTCATTGGTCAGTTGCGCATTGAGCAGCTTGATGACTTTCGCATCGCCTTTCATCATGAATCCTTTCGAGAGTGGTGAAGAGTGAAGTGCTCCTATCATAACAACTTACTGCTCAATCGAAATAAAAAAATCGATTGTTAAATCTGGTTATACGTCCAGAGAAAAATTAATGGTCGCAGTTGCAATCATTGCCAGAGCCCTTCCATCTTCGAGATAGGGCTTGAATATGGCTTGCATCAAGGCATGACGCGCCGCTTCGTCCAGACGTTGGAAACCGGATGATTTCTGAATGTCGACCTTTTCAGCATATCCTTTCTCATTGACTAATACTCGTAAGGTTACTTTACCTTCTTCGCCCATGCGTCTGGATACGCGCGGATATTCTGCTTTTGGTGCGCGTATGTATTCAACTGCGCTGACAGTTTTGATTGGCGTCGGGGAAGGTGTCCCGGTCAGTGCCTGCGTCGTTACTTCCGTTTTTGCACTGGCAACCGGTGCTTCAGTTGCCGCTGCAACAATCGCCTGTTCAATCGGGACGTTATTCGGAGTGACGATGGGAGTTTTAGGTGGCATTACTTCTGTCGTAACCGGAGTGAGCGTTTTTTTGCTCTGAACAATTTGCGGTTTTGTTTGTTCTGGTACAGGCGTTTCCGGCTGTATTAAGGTCATGACAACTTCACGTGGCAGCAATTGGGTCACTTTAGAAATCAGGCCATGTTGTAGCGCGTATGCCAGACCCAGATGCGCAAGGACTATGACCGAAAACGACAAAATGCGTGAGCGGCTCAGCGCTTTTTCTTCATTGCTATACGTAGGGTAGAAGTGTGTATTCATGCTGGTATCTCGTTATTCTGAAAGCCCAGTTTATGTAAAAATAACTGCACTTCATG
The DNA here is from genome assembly GCF_016595265.1 of Undibacterium sp. 14-3-2. Taxonomy (NCBI): domain Bacteria; kingdom Pseudomonadati; phylum Pseudomonadota; class Betaproteobacteria; order Burkholderiales; family Oxalobacteraceae; genus Undibacterium; species Undibacterium sp. 14-3-2. The sequence continues at coordinate 543,894 of NZ_JAENGS010000002.1, read as the reverse complement.
TTCTCTCGATTCTTTCTTGGCGATGCATTCGCGCAGCACTTGTCGCGCGCAGCCAGCACATTTGCCGCAGCAAGTACCGACATTCAGATGAGCACGTAAATCAGACATGGTGCTCATCCCGGTATCGACTGCGTGATGAATCTTTTTTTCAGAGACATTGTTGCAAACACAAACAATCATAGCTCCCTCGCTCTTTTCTTTACTTTAATAACTACACGCTTTTCACATCAGCCAGGAAAAGCGTTTTGGCTTCCTTGGCTGACATAAATTGCGATCAACCAATGTTGCCCATTGTTCCGATAATTGCTGACAGGTTGCCCGCAACACCGGTGCTAATTCAGGTAATTCAGACAAGGCTTGCAGATGTTTTTCAATCACGGATGCCAATTTGACGCAGGCAGCTTCGCCTTCTGCATTGACTGAGTTCACGGTGTAATGCGACATCAGATGGAGAACAGCGGAAACCAATATTTCCGGCGTCGATGCTTTTGATGGCGGCGTTGATAACTCAGAATGCATTTCATAGTGAATCGACATAGTGTTTTCCTCAGTGAGAAACCGGATCGGACTGGCTGAACCCTGATTGGCTGGCTACCTGTGAAATCAATGACGGCTTAGGCTGTCAGAATCAATTTGTTTAACTGTGTTATCCGCAGGCGATAAATGCGTCCTTCGTGATCAATTTCGAGTTCTCTGGAGGACTGCATCAGATCCCTGCTGCTTAATCGAGGAACCACTTTGCGTGCGACAGGCTGAAGTTGCGCCTTTGCCGACGTGTCTGAGACGAACATCTGTTGCGTATTAAATTCAGCCATTTTGCTTTCCTATAAATCTAAGTGAGAACAATTCTTATTTAGATTATTATGCAAATAAATGAGATTGGCAAGAATTTTTTAGTATGCAGATGTCTCTGAATGTAATTGCTTGCGTTCGCGCAATAAAAAAAGCCTGCAATATCGAATTGCAGGCTTTGTTTGGTGAGTGGATGTGCATCAGCCTTACGAACGACTTCCCATGGCTTCTCCCATGCGTACGGGCTTTGCTGCAGTCCATGAGGAATTAAATGCCAGCGTGTTATGAGGGAAAAGTAATACCACCGTCGAACCTAGCATGAAGCGCCCCATTTCTTCGCCCTTTTTCAGGACGATGTTGTCTTTGCTGTAGTCCCATTCGACGATATTTTTAGTGCGCGGCGGATTCACAATGCCATGCCAGACTGTGGCCATGCTGCCAACGATCGTCGCTCCGACGAGGGTTAATACAAATGGACCTGCAGCAGATTCAAAAAAGCAGACAACGCGTTCATTTCGCGCAAATAAGCCTGGAACACCGCGGGCAGTTGTTGGATTGACGGAGAATAAATCACCCGGCACGTAAATCATGCGGGTCAGCTTTCCATCGCAAGGCATGTGTATGCGGTGATAATCGCGCGGGCTCAGATAAATGGTCGCGAAACTGCCATCGTGAAACTGGGCGGCAGCCTTGCTATCTCCGCCAAGCAATGCCGTCGCTGAATAATCATGTCCTTTCGCCTGAAAAATCTGTCCTTTGGCAATCGGGCCGAATTGACTGATTGCACCATCAACAGGACAAATCAAATCGCTGTTTGCCAATGGTCTGATACCGCTCTTCAGTGGTCGCGTAAAGAATTCGTTAAAGCTGGTGTAACTGGCGATATCCGGATTGGCTGCCTCACTCATGTCGACCTGATATTTGTCCACAAACCATTCGATCAGGTGAGTGGTCAGCTTGCCTGCCTTGGCATTCGCAATTTTTCCGGCAAATACGGTCAGAGCCCGTTTAGGTAAAAGGTATTGAGGAAGAACGGCAAGTCGGTCTGACACGATAGATATTCCTTGTGATGAGGTGGTCGGGAATTATAACGTTGCACAATAAGAAATCGAATGCTTTGTAGATTCGACATAGAAATTATTATTTCGCTCTCACATAGTTGATCATTGGATCTCAAGGAGCAACGTTGTTGACTGTGATGGCGACAACTGAGGTGACACATCCGTTTCTGTGAGGATGCGTATATGACGAAGATTGACCGTTTTGATTCTGCGATCTGCTCACGTGAGTACATGACATATCTATTTAAGAATATTACGGTATACTAGTTTCGATAGCTAAAATTAATGATTTCAATAAAATTAATTAGCTATTTAAATATGAAAAAACGTTTTATCATTTGAACTCATCACTTAACACCTGTTTCAACAACAAAGGAAATTACCATGTCACTGATTAATACTACTGTAAAGCCATTTAAAACTACCGCTTACCACAATGGCAAATTTGTTCCGGTTTCCAGCGAAGATCTGGCTGGCAAATGGTCTGTTTTTGTATTTTATCCAGCAGACTTTACTTTTGTTTGTCCAACGGAATTAGGCGATCTGGCGGATCACTACGAAGAATTCAAAAAACTGGGCGTTGAAATCTACAGCGTTTCTACAGATACACATTTCACCCACAAAGCGTGGCACGACACTTCTGACACTATCGGCAAAATCACTTACCCAATGCTGGGTGATCCAACACTGGCGATTTCCCGCAATTTTGAAGTGCTGATCGAAGAAGAAGGTCTGGCACTGCGCGGTACATTCGTTGTGAACCCAGCGGGCGAAATCAAAGTTATGGAAGTACACGACAACGGTATTGGCCGCGACGCGAAAGAATTGCTGCGTAAAGTTCAGGCCGCACAATACGTTGCAAATCACCCAGGTGAAGTTTGCCCAGCGAAATGGACACCAGGCGCGGAAACATTGACTCCATCCCTGGATCTGGTTGGCAAGATCTAATTAGTATTTCGCATCTTCCCGGTGATTGATGCCGGGAAGATGAATTCAACAGTATCAGAAAGAAGGCATCATGTTAGACACGACTCTCAAAACGCAATTAAAAGCATACCTCGAAAAACTGACACGTCCTATTCAGTTGCTGGCCTCGCTTGATGACAGCGAGAAGGCAAAAGAAATGCAAGCCTTGCTGCGTGAAATTGCTGAGTTGTCCGACAAAATCAGCCTGTCTGAAAATACTGATGATAATGAGCGTAAGCCGTCATTTGCGATTACTTCACAAGGGCATGACATTAACCTGCGTTTCGCCGGTATTCCGATGGGGCACGAGTTCACATCTCTGGTGCTTGCTTTACTGCAGGCAGGCGGTCATCCGCCTAAAGTTGACGCAGATGTGATTGAGCAGATCAAAAATCTCGATGGTGATTTTCGTTTTGAGACCTATATTTCTCTGACTTGCCAGAATTGTCCGGAAGTTGTGCAGTCGCTGAATCTGATGGCCGTGCTGAACCCGCGAGTGAAATCTGTCACGATCGATGGCGCTTTGTTTCAGGCTGAAGTTGAACAACGTCAGATTATGGCTGTGCCAACCGTCTATCTGAATGGTCAGGTATTCGGTCAGGGACGTATGTCCATCGAAGAGATTCTGGCGAAACTCGATACCGGTTCTGTGCAACGTGCTGCTGAAAAATTGGACGCGAAAGCACCCTATGACGTACTGATCGTCGGTGGTGGCCCGGCAGGTGCGGCAGCGGCGATCTATGCTGCCCGTAAAGGAATCCGTACTGGTGTGGTGGCTGAACGGTTTGGCGGTCAGGTTCTCGACACGATGTCGATTGAGAATTTTATTTCCGTTACCGAGACAGAAGGGCCAAAGTTTGCGGCGGCACTGGAACAGCACGTGAAGACTTATGATGTCGATATTATGAATTTGCAGCGAGCTGAGAAGCTCACGCAAAAAGACGGTGTCAATGAAATTCAGTTGGCCAGTGGTGCAACGCTGAAAGCCAAAGCGGTCATTTTAGCGACCGGTGCACGTTGGCGTGAAATTAATGTTCCCGGCGAACGTGAATACCGTAATCATGGCGTTGCTTACTGTCCGCACTGCGATGGTCCTTTATTTAAAGGAAAACGTGTCGCCGTCATCGGTGGCGGCAATTCCGGAGTTGAAGCAGCAATTGACCTGGCAGGCATCGTCAGTCACGTCACTTTGCTGGAATTTGGCGCAGAATTACGTGCCGACGAAGTATTACAGCGTAAATTGCGTAGCCTGACCAACGTGACGGTGATTACTCAGGCGCAGACCACGGAAGTGCATGGTGATGGGCAGAAGGTGAATGCGCTGAGCTACAAAGATCTTGTCAGTGGCGAGTTGAAAAATGTTGAACTCGAAGGTATTTTCGTTCAGATTGGTCTGGTGCCAAATACTGAATGGCTGAAAGGCAGTCTGACATTATCCCGTCACGGCGAAATTGAAATCGATGCGCGTGGGCAAACTTCTTTAGCTGGCGTTTTTGCCGCCGGCGATGTGACCACTGTGCCATACAAGCAAATTGTGATTGCTGTTGGCGAAGGTGCTAAGGCCTCACTGGCTGCGTTTGACTACATTATCCGATCCTGATTTTCAGCTTCATCTTCATCTGTAAAAAAACCTCAAGGCAAAATTTGCTTTGAGGTTTTTTTATAAGGTCTCGAATGGACAGAAACGTTATTTATGCCGGTCGATCTGCATCGATCACAGTCAGATCTGGCGATGATTTACGCACGCCTGTATTTGACTCTTGGTATAGCCATGGCATTACAAACTTTGTCATTTCTGACGCGGCATGTACCGGTGCTTTTGCCTGATGTGCGACGGCGCTGCATATCGCCTCTATCAGGCAGAGTGCGGCACCTTCAGAGTTTGGTGAAAAATGGCGTCGGGTCTGCGCATACAGAGTGATATTTGCCAGGGCAGCCAGTGGTGAGCTTGGCGCATCAGTGAGTGCCAGTACCGGTACTTTTTTCTCATTCAGTTGCCGCAAAATGGTCACAGCATCTTCTGCATAGCGTGGAAAAGAAATGCCGATCACCAGGTCACGCGAAGTGTATTTGAACAATTGCCGGGCTACCGTGGACGGGCCGCCGGTGCCGATGGTCGATTGCACTGTATTGCAGAATGGATCAAGACTGTGCGCCATCAGCCCTGCCAGAAAGGCGCTGGCACCGTAACCAATGATGTAAATGCGCTCGGCATTCAGGATCATTTTGACGGCCTGATTACATAGTGCAGGATCAAGACCGCGACGGGTGGCTTCCAGATTGGCCAGATCTTCGTTGAGAGAACCCGCAATAATTTCGGTGCTGGTTGCTGGTCGTTGGACTTCGCTACGCAGGTTGTCAATCGGGGCGAGCATGGCCTCAAAGCCGCATACAAGTTCAGCACGGAATTGCGGGTATCCGTCAAATCCCAGTGCGCGGGCAAACCGGTTGGCCGTTGCAACGGAAATACCAACCGCATTCGCAAGCTCGTCGATTGACATCGTCGCCGACCGAAATACATTCGACAGTACATAATCCGCAGCTTTTTTATGTGCTTTAGACAGGCTCATATACACCTTGCCTATCCGCGCATTGACGGTGCCGCCCAGGACTTGCGTATCAGGATGATTCATGATTTGCTGGCGTTTCCAGTGTGAGAAAAATGTAAATGTAATTTCATTAAATTGAATTGTAAAGCGACAAAACGTATCAAATAATCGTGATTATTCAATTTAACGAAGAAAATTTTAAATAAAATTTAGATTAATCTTGCCGGAACCGGTCATTCATTGTTTTTTGTCGCAAATTTTCAGTTCCGCAAAATTCATTTTTCTGCGCTTGCAGAATGAATAATACCTCCGCCGAGACAGATGTCACCATCATACAAAACGGCAGATTGCCCCGGCGTAACCGCCCATTGTGCCTGATCGAAATGCAGATGGAATTGCTCATTATCTCCGGAGAAATTACAACTGACGTCGGGTTGGCGATAGCGTGTTTTTGCTGATAACTGACCGACTTCAGGAACTCTGCCTGCGACCCAGCTTACCTGCGTTGCGTCGAGTGCAGAAGACAGCAGCCAGGGATGATCATGACCTTGCACTGCATACAGCGTATTTTCTGCCACATCTTTTCTTGCGACATACCACGCATCGCTGCTGCCATCGGCATTTTGATGAGACTTGATGCCGCCGATGCCTATGCCTTTGCGTTGTCCTAAGGTATAAAAACTCAAACCGACGTGTTGTCCTATTGTTTCACCTTCAGGAGTTTTAATCGCTCCCGGTTTATAAGACAGATAACGATTCAGAAATTCACGGAAAGGACGTTCGCCGATAAAGCAAATCCCGGTCGAGTCTTTCTTTTTTGCATTTGGTAATTGCAATTGTTCGGCAATTTTCCGGACTTCAGTTTTATGAATTTCACCTAAAGGAAATAAGGTATTGGCGAGCTGCTTTTGATTTAACCTGTGCAAAAAATAGCTTTGATCTTTGCTGGCATCCATGGCTTTCAATAACTGAAATTCGCCATTGACTTCCCGCACACGTGCATAGTGGCCAGTTGCGATGTAGTCGGCCCCCAGTTTCATTGCATGGTCCAGAAATGCTTTAAATTTGATTTCAGCATTGCACAACACATCTGGGTTTGGTGTGCGTCCGGCCTGATATTCGCGTAAGAATTCAGCAAACACGCGATCTTTATATTCACTGGCAAAATTGACTGCTTCTATATCGACGCCAACGACATCGGCGACGCTGACTGCATCTATCCAGTCTTCACGGGTGGAGCAATACTCTGAGTCATCGTCATCTTCCCAGTTTTTCATAAAAAGACCGATGACTTCATAGCCTTGTTCTTTTAGAAGCCATGCAGATACAGATGAATCAACGCCACCAGACATACCTATCACTACTCGTTTTTTACTCATAATACGCTCGGGTGTGTAAACAGTAAGGACAGCGGAGCACGCTTTCCTCGTAAATAATCATCGATACATTGCAACACCAGCGGACTGCGATGGAGATGTTCTGCATTCAGTATTTCGTTGTAACTCATCCACATGGATCGCAGAATGCCGGTATCCAGAGCACGATCATGTTGTTGCCCGACTTCTCCCGTGAACGCAAAGCGTAAATAAGTGACGTCTTCTCCGGTTTTAGGAGATGTGTAGCGTGATAGATATGTACCGATCAGCGCCGTGGGTGTGAAGTCGTGTGCTGTTTCTTCCAGCGTTTCCCGTATCACCGCTTGTTCAAGTGATTCATTCGGGTCCAGGTGGCCAGCTGGCTGGTTAATGCGAATGCCTTCGTTTGTTTCTTCTTCCACCATTAAAAAGCGTTTGTTACGTTCAATGATGGCGGCGACTGTGACGGATGGTTTCCAGATAGTTGACATAGCTTTTCTCAATAAGTCCGACATTTTACTTTGCCACGGGCGTTTGTGTCGTCTGTCGATATACTTGCGGGTTGCCCGAAGTATCTCTAGCGGACTATTTTTTTATAATCCGTCGCGCTTACGGAATAAAACAGGGGAAATTGGTGGCGCTTGTCTCGCATAACATATTTGTGGTGAAAGGGAAAATAGTAGAAAGCCACAAAAACGAACGGTTGTTCTAAAAAACATTTTGCGTGTAATATCGTTGCCTATTATTAAATGTAAGAATCTGGTAAGCATTGTTGATTTTTGCATCAGATACTTGCTGCTGTTTTGAGGCTGTTGTTAGATTGAATCCGGTACCTGCCATCGCCGGACAGCACTGTTTGGATCAGATCGGTATTCATGTTCTGAACGGACCGAAGTCAGTTACAGCAAGCATGTAATCGCTTGCACGTTTGCGATAAGCATAAAAAGATTTTATTTACTTAGTCAGGGAGCAAATCTATGAAAATCGGCATCCCCGCCGAGACTCGGCCCGGAGAGACGCGTGTTGCGGCAACTCCGGAAACCATTAAGAAGTACGTAGCTGCAAAACATCAGGTGATTGTGCAGTCTGGTGCTGGCGTGGCCTCGAGTATCACTGATGAAGCTTATCAAGCAGCAGGAGCTCAAATTGGTTCTGCTGCCGACGCATTTGGCGCTGAACTGGTGCTGAAAGTGCGTGCCCCGGATGCTGACGAACGGACTTTGATCAAGTCCGGTACAACGTTAGTGGGCATGCTGAATCCTTTCGATACTGAAAATATTGCAGTGATGGCCGCACACGGTCTGAATGCATTCGCTCTGGAAGCTGCACCGCGCATTACCCGTGCGCAGTCACTCGACGTGCTGTCTTCTCAGGCAAACATTGCTGGTTATAAAGCAGTGATGTTGGCTGCGAATACTTATCAACGCTTCATGCCTATGCTGATGACTGCAGCCGGAACGGTAAAAGCGGCTCGCGTTTTAATCATGGGCGTCGGTGTTGCCGGTTTGCAGGCAATTGCGACGGCGAAGCGTCTGGGCGCAGTGATTGAAGCATCCGACGTCAGACCGCCCGTTAAAGAGCAGGTCGAATCGCTTGGTGCAAAATTCATTGATGTACCGTATGAGACAGATGAAGAGCGGGAAATTGCCAAGGGCGTTGGTGGTTATGCGCGTCCTATGCCAGCCGCCTGGATGGCGCGTCAGGCGGCACTGGTTCATGAACGAGCCAAGCAGGCAGACATTATCATTACGACCGCACTGATCCCGGGACGGAAAGCACCGGTTTTGATTTCGGAAGAAACTGTCAAAGCGATGAAACCAGGATCGGTCATCGTCGACATGGCGGTGGAGCAAGGTGGTAATTGTCCTTTGTCTGAATTGAACAAAACAGTCACTAAATATGGTGTACACATTATCGGCGAACCGAATCTGGCGACCCTGGTTGCGGCAGATGCGTCCGCCTTGTATGCGCGCAACGTGTTGGATTTTCTAAAATTAATTATCGACAAAGATGCCGGACTGGCGATTAATCGTGAAGATGAAATCGTTGCAGCAACTCTGGTTTGTGCGGGCGGTGAGGTACTGAAGAAATAAAACAGATTTTAAGTTTTTTGTAACAAGCAATAGAAAGTAGAAATACCATGCAAAGAAATATGCTCCGCGCCAAAATTCATCGCGCATCTGTGACCCAGTGCGATCTCCACTACGAAGGTTCCTGTGGAATTGATGAAGATCTGCTCGACGCCGCGAATATCATCGAGAACGAACAGATTGAGCTGTATAACGTCAATAATGGTGAGCGCTTTTCCACCTATGCCATCAAAGGTAAACGTGGAAGTGGCGAGATTTCCCTGAATGGCGCTGCAGCCCGCAAGGTGCAACTGGGTGATTTGATGATTATCTGCACATACGCGCCGATGACGGAAGAGGAAGCGCGTAATCACAAACCGAATGTGGTATTTGTGAACGCAAAAAACCAGATCACCAGTCTGAAAGAGTATTGAGGCAATATTGGCGAGGCAGCATCTGGACTGAATCTGTAAAATTTTCAGACTGGTTGCTCCTCGCGACAGTATCGTCTGCTTTTGCATGTCTTAATCCATACTACAGAGAGGACATCATGGAAGTAAGTCATACCCTAACTAACCTCATCATTTTTGTACTGGCAATTTATGTCGGTTATCACGTGGTGTGGACGGTTACTCCCGCATTGCACACACCATTAATGGCCGTGACAAATGCGATTTCTGCCATCATCATTGTTGGCGCCATGCTGGCAGCAGGACTGACTGAAGGTTTGCTGGCACAGGTGATGGGAACCGTTGCGGTGGCGCTGGCTGCTGTGAACGTGTTCGGCGGATTTCTGGTTACCCAGAGAATGCTGGAAATGTTTAAGAAAAAAGAACCTAAGGCAACGCCGACCAACGCCAGCAAGGAGAGCAAATAATGAGCATGAATCTGGTCACGATGCTCTATCTGATTGCATCTGTTTGTTTTATTCAAGCGTTAAAAGGTTTGTCGCATCCATCGACGGCTAGACGTGGTAACGCTTTCGGCATGATGGGAATGGCCGTCGCTGTCGCTACGACCATTGCCTTGATCGTTAAGCTGAAAACCGAAGCAGCAGGTGGTGGCTTAGGTTATGGTCTCGTCGCACTGGGGGTGATTGTCGGTGGCGGCATTGGCGCTACATTGGCAAAACGGGTCGAAATGACCAAGATGCCGGAGCTGGTTGCAGCAATGCATTCACTGATCGGTTTAGCGGCAGTATGTATTGCCGTGGCGGTCGTTGCAGAACCATGGATTTTCAACATCACGACACGTGATGTTGCGATTCCTTTCGGTAATCGTCTTGAGTTATTTATCGGTACGTTTGTTGGTGCGATCACGTTCTCGGGTTCCGTGATTGCGTTTGGTAAATTGTCGGGTAAATATAAGTTCCGCTTGTTTCAGGGCGCACCTGTCAGCTTTACAGGGCAACACTTTTTGAATCTGATCCTGGCGATCACGATGGTCGGGCTTGGTCTGATCTTCTGTTTTGCGCCTGGTACAGAACCAGCATGGATACCGTTTGTCCTGATGGCGCTGATCGCATTTGTATTGGGTGTGCTGATCATCATTCCTATCGGCGGTGCCGACATGCCAGTCGTGGTTTCCATGCTGAATAGTTACTCAGGCTGGGCTGCTGCAGGTATCGGTTTTTCCCTCAATAACTCTATGCTGATTATCGCCGGTTCATTAGTTGGCTCATCTGGTGCGATTCTTTCTTACATCATGTGTAAGGCAATGAACCGCTCCTTCTTTAATGTGATTCTTGGTGGTTTTGGTGGCGCGCCCGCCGAGGCTGCTGCCGGTGGGCAGGCACAACGGAACGTGAAATCCGGTTCCGCTGACGACGTTGCGTTTTTGTTGGGAAATGCGGAAACAGTCATTATTGTTCCAGGCTACGGTCTTGCCGTGGCACGCGCTCAGCATGCGCTGAAAGAGTTGACTGAGAAACTGACGCACAAAGGCATTACCGTAAAATATGCAATTCATCCTGTAGCAGGGCGTATGCCTGGACACATGAATGTGCTGCTGGCAGAAGCGGAAGTACCATACGACCAGGTGTTTGAGATGGAAGATATCAATAGCGAATTTGGTCAGGCAGACGTCGTGCTGGTACTCGGTGCTAACGACGTCGTCAATCCTGCAGCAAAAGATCCAAAATCGCCGATCGCAGGTATGCCAATTCTTGAGGCCTACAAAGCAAAAACCATCATCGTGAATAAACGCTCTATGGCGTCCGGCTATGCTGGTTTGGACAATGAATTGTTCTACATGGACAAGACCATGATGGTGTTCGGTGACGCTAAAAAGGTCATTGAAGATATGGTGAAAGCGGTAGAGTAATCGTAGCAGTTGATGAACGAAAAAAAATCCCCGTTATTCAGCGGGGATTTTTTATTTTGACCGTGCATGCCAATGTAGTATCGGGCTTGAACTGAGTTCTTCTGTAACGGTGCATAGCTACAACATGGTTCTACATTCTCACCAATGTTGATTTGCCAAACAAACTCTCGATCAGATCGACTGCGAGAATTGCGGTCTGGTTGCGAATGTCCAGCGCTGGATTTAATTCCACCAGATCAAGTGATGCCAACAAGCCGGTATCTGCAATCATTTCCATACACAGTTGTGCTTCACGGTAGGTCGGGCCTCCCAATACCGCAGTACCCACACCCGGAGCGATACCAGGGTCGAGGCAATCCATGTCAAAGCTGACGTGCAGATGCGTGTCAGCATCCAGATCTGCCAGCGCCGAGCTCATCACATTGCGCATGCCATATTCATCAATGTAGCGCATGTCGAATACCTGCATTCCCATGTCGTGGATAAACTTTTTTTCGCCAGCATCCACACTGCGAATGCCTATCAGGCGGATATCTGCAGGCTGTATCGCAGGAGTATGCCCGGCATAACTGATGAGTTCCTGCGGGCCATGCCCCATCAGGCACGCAACTGGCATTCCATGAATATTACCGGTCGGGCTGATGGTGGATAAATTACTGTCCGCATGCGCATCAAACCACAATACACGCAGCTTCTTTCCTGCGCGTCGGCAATGTGCCGCAACCGCGCTGATCGAGCCGATGGCGAGGCAATGATCGCCACCCAACATCATAGGAGTATGACCTTGTATCAACGCCTGATTGACAGCATCGTAGACTGCCTGATTCCAGTCGATTGCTTCTTTCAGGTGGCGTAAGCCATTGACTGGTTGTTGCCACGGATTGGCCGGGCCGTGCAGATTGCCGTGATCAACAACATTAAACTGACGGGCGGCAAGTGCTTCGTTGAGTCCTGCAACTCTCAGTGCGTCCGGCCCCATGCCAGCACCTCTGACGCTCGCACCAACATCCGTTGGCGCACCGATTAAAGAAATAGTCTTCATTCTTTTTTAATTATGTGGGTGAGATGGGCGCAAGTTTAAGCTGGAGTGGGTATTTCAGGAAGGCCATCATATTCTTTTTCATTGTTAAGCAGGTTGGTATCGCTATTTTCTGTGCTGCCTACTCCCAAGCCAAACAGATCTTTAGGATTGCGCATCACAGGCAGCAGATCAAGTTCGGTCGAAGATTGCTGCATGACGTATTTTTCCAGGTAACGCATTGCAGAGAAATCTTCCAACGCGAAACCGACAGAATCAAAGATAGTGATATTCTCCGCACTTTGGCGATAGGTGCTGCCTGAGCGCAGGATAGTCCACAATTCAGTCACCTGGAAGTCTGCCGGCATTTGCTGCAACTCCCCTTCAATGCGCGATTGTGGTTCGTATTCGACAACGACGTTGGCTCGTTGCAGAATTGCCGCATGCAGTTCCGTTTTTCCTGGGCAGTCACCACCGACGGCGTTGATGTGCATACCCGGTTCTATCATGTCCGGTGTCAGAATTGTCGCATTGGTTTTATCTGCGGTGACCGTCGTGATCACATCTGCACCCTTGACTGCATCAGCGACAGAGTCAGCACGAATGACGCGTATTTGAGGATAAGCGCGTAAATTACGCACCAGCTTATCGCTGGCCTTCTGATCAATATCGTAAATTCGTAATTCCTTGATTCCCAACATCGTATAGAACGCAATAGCCTGAAATTCACTCTGTGCGCCATTACCTATCAATGCCATGCTGCGACAGTTTTTCCGCGCCAGATATTTAGCAGCCATTGCCGATGTGGCCGCGGTACGTATTGCAGTTGTCAGTGTTAACTCTGATAACAGACGTGGATAACCTGTAGCGACATCGGCCAATACGCCGAAGGCAGTGACTGTCAGTAAGCCCGTTTCCGTGTTTTTTGGGTGACCATTCACATACTTGAATGAATAGTTGCGTTCATCAGAAATCGGCATCAGTTCTATGACGCCAACATCCGAATGATTTGCAACCCTGGCGGATTTGTCGAAGCATTCCCAGCGCAGATAGTCTTCCTCGATCATTGCCGCCATGCGGGTAATGGCTCTCTCAAGTCCGACCTCACGCAGATGCCGTTGCATGTCTTGTGTACCAATGAAAGCGACCATGATGTTCTCCTTAGTAGATATGTTGAGCAGAAACATCGTCACTGGGGTTGATCTGCTGGCGAGCAGGTACTCCAGAAGCTGCTGCGAAATTTTCTGAATTTCGCAAAAGCCTCACGCATCTATGTGCGTTGTTGAATGACGTGTTCTATTGAAGATTGTAGTCAGTCACGTCAATAATTAGATTGCTAAATTCGATGACTTATTTATTAAAAGAGAAATTTAATTTCATATATCTATAATTAGTATGTTTAAATTTCTAAAATAAGATTTTTAATAAAATATACCGATGAGAGGTCGAGATGGATAATTATGACCGCAGCATTTTGCGTTGCTTGCAAGAAGATGGGCGTATGAGTAATTTGCATCTGGCTGAGCAGATACATTTATCGGCGCCACAAACCTTGCGCCGGGTCAGAACGCTGGAAGAAAAAAAAGTGATACGCGGCTACGTTGCACAAGTCGCACCTGAGTCCGTTGGTTTCGGTGTCATGGCGTTTGTGAACCTGTCGCTGGATCGCGAACAGTTTCGTAATGTGCGTGAGGTTGAACGTCAACTGATGGCATTCCCCGACATCATTGAATGCCACACTATTTCAGGCGATTTCGATTACATTCTCAAGGTTGTCGCCAAAGATCTGAAAAGTCTGTCGCAGTTTCTGACGGATACACTGATGCAGGTATCTGGCGTAGCTTCTCTGCGTTCGATGATTTGTATGGAGGAAATTAAACCGGTCAGCGGTTTGCCGATAAACTAAAACTGAGTTTTGGACTGAGTATAAGTTATCTGATGGTTGCCATCCTGAGTACTGTGGATGTAATTGAATGGCAACCGACTTACGCTACTAAACTAATGCGTCACAAGACAACGGGTACTTTTACTGCACGCTGACAAAGATAGGATTGGAGTAAAACCATAAACTGGCGTAGTTGCGATCATTGATCTGGTTGTGACGCGTGGGGTTGTCTGTGGTCGTGATTTTCGCATCCGCCAAAGGTTCACCATTGTTCGTCATGTCTGCGACATTGATGCCCAGGTTGGTGCCACGCAGGCGCAGGTATTGGCTTTTCTGCACGACCATCTGGTACCTGATGACGTTGTAACCATCAGCATCTGTTTTCCAATCGGCACTGGTGAAGCGTTTCAAGACCTTGGTGCTGGGATTGGTCGCCACATTGTAGGCACTGGAATCCGGTGCAGCTTTACTACCAACGTCACCTACGATCAGATCCACATGATCCACTTTCGGTGCCTTGTTACCGGATACGCCGCTTCCTGCCGGAAATTCATAATTGTTCTTCGCTGGGCTTTTGAAACGGATGGTGACATCAACTGTACTGCCGTTGGCGACCTTCAGCTCTTGCCCCATATTTTTTACGTCGCTGGCATTACTGACGGTGAATTCCATAGCATTGATAAGGTCCCCAAAAACACTGAAGATACGACCAGATTGCAGGCTTTTGATCAGTTCATTGACGCCTGCTTTTTTGTCGTTCATCCACACATAATTTTTTGCGTATTCGCCAGGGAAGTAACCGCTGCTATTGCCAGCGTCATCAATTTTGAAATGCGAGTCTGAATCGGCAATATTCCAGATACGGCGACCTTCGCCAAGCAAGGCATCCCAGACTCCACCCACCTGTGCGACGATGGCATCAACGCCGCCATAAACACGGTTTGGTTTGTTGGCATCGATATAGCTGGAGGTATAACCGCCGCGATCAGGTTCCATCTGGTTGCCGACCATACCTTCTATTGAGAACATGATGTTGGGAGCCATATCATTCATGGTGCGGAAATCAGCAATCGTGTACTTGCCAGGATTGCGCGAAGGATGGTTGATCGTGACAAAACTGGCGTCAGGATAATTTTTCTTCAACCATGAAATGGCTTGCAAGGCATCTGCTGCGGTGCTGTTGAAACGTTGTGGGTATTTTGCTTTCCATTTGCTGACGTCGGCTGCGTCAAATTTGCTATCGTCCAATGTGGTGAACATATATTGAAATTCTTTCGCCGCCGACGTAGATGAAATCAATTTGCCATTTACTACATCAAAAATACTGACACCCATATGATCATGTGTGGGCATATCCCACTCGAAACCAGAGAAGATAGTCTTGTCTGCATAACGCCCTGAAGCTTGCAATGCCTTGATTCTGGGAATTTCATACGATTCCATGCCATATGCAAAAGGCACAGGGTTTGCCAGCAGGGTGCCGTTATTGTCATATTTTGACGAGCGCAGGTGATTGGTGATGGCGGTCCAGTCCAGGCCATAGCTGGTGAAAGCTTTGTCGAGCACAGTATCCAGTGTTTGTGTGGTGCGGGCGTCGTCAGATTGTATGGTATGAACATGCAAATCGCCTGTCGTCCATCCCGACTGTGAAGTCACCGGTGGATTTGGGTTGTTCGCTTGCTGGGGAACGTCAGATGAACTACCGCAACCATACAGCAAAAAAATTGCGGAAGGCACAGCACAAAAAATACCAAGCAAACTCAAACGGGGGCGCATAGATTAACCTTTTCTTTAAATTAGTCGATATCGTCGTACGCATTTGTAATGCATAGACGCGATGGATTTTAAAAGTTAAGTGTGACGCCAGAATGAAACCTGAGTTTGGCTGGTTTTGCACATCGCGATATCAAAGAAGATCTCCCGTGTTGCAACAGGCTTGTTTTGCGATTTGGCCAGGAGGTGAAATTGATACTGACTACTTAAACAATTCAGCGTGACTTTGCTCGAGCTGCTTGAGCGGCATTGAATGTGGCGGAGTAAGTGGTCGTGGCACCGCCAAGTTCACCACTATATTTCATGGCAATGTCACGCGTATCAACAGGTGCGTAATATCTGAAAAACACCCTGACTGCCGGACGCCAGATAAGGTTAACAGGGCAATGCCGACTTTTGGAAAACAAGCCGCTATGCGTTTGTTGCAGCAGTATCGGGGTGTCATCCATGTTGCCATCTTCGATTTTGCGCAGCAGCTCATTGCGTACTTCGTAGTAATAAATATCATCACTGATCAGACGCGCGGCAACTGTGCGGGCAAGATGTGCCTGCAATGCAAAAACGGCGGCTAACAGCAGCAGCCCTAAACTTACTATTATCCAAAACGACTGACTCATTTTTATTCTCTCTGCATTCGCAAATGCGGGCATATTTTCTGTTTGAAGATAACCTCACGATTTCTGATGCCCACTTCTATGCGATTTTTCGGTGTTCACATCAATACCGACATGAATATTGATATTTATTTGATCACTACTGCAAGCCGTGTACCAATTCCGTGCTTTGCAGGAATGCCCGGTAATCTCTGGCTATAGTCGAAAAAAAAGAAAGAATTCTTTATTGATTGACATGTCAACACAGCGAATTTACATTCAATTCTTTACACGTTTGCTTATCTATTTCATTTCATGAACCAAACTGATCTGACAATGACCTCGCCTTCTCTGACTTTGCGGAGAGATGAGCGGCCACTGCTTGGGTTGACCATCGTCTGGCATCCTGATGCGCAAAGAATAGGTGAGCAATTTATAGCAACGAATACCGATGGTGTCGTTGAACTGAGTCGGTTTTTGCCAATGTTTCGCCATCCGGCGGGTGATGGTTTGCCGTTAGGATACGGCGGTGTCTCGCGAGAGCCTTTGCGGATTTTACGGACATCCAGCGATCACATCGTCATACAGCCGCCGGAAAGCCGGATGGTGGTTGAATTAAATGGTGTAGAAATTCAGGGCGCTCATCAAGTAAGCCCGGAACAGATCACTGCGGGAGCGATCCTGGGGTTGGGCAGGGCAATACTGATTTGCCTGCACTGGATGCGTTGTTTACCTAAAAAAAATGACATCGCAGGTCTGATTGGTGTCGGCAGTGCCGCGATTTTATTGCGCGATCAGATACGTCAAATTGCAGTGATGGATTTCCCTGTCTTATTGCTGGGGGAAACTGGTACAGGAAAAGAGATTGCCGCACGTGCAATTCACGCGCACAGCAAACGTCGCCATGCAAGCTTGGTCACGGTCAATATGGCGGCGCTGAATGAATCGCTGGCAGCTGCTGATTTGTTCGGTGCTGTCAAAGGAGCCTACACCGGTGCTCAGCAGGCGCGTAAAGGCTTATTTGGCGAAGCTGCCGGAGCCAGTCTCTTTTTAGATGAAATCGGCAATACGCCTGCGACGATACAGCCTATGTTGTTGCGGGTGCTGGAAACTGGTGATTATCGTCCTTTAGGTGCGCAGCAGGATATGCATTCCAGCGCGCGTTTGATTGCGG
Organism: Undibacterium sp. 14-3-2; assembly: GCF_016595265.1. Classification (NCBI taxonomy): domain Bacteria; kingdom Pseudomonadati; phylum Pseudomonadota; class Betaproteobacteria; order Burkholderiales; family Oxalobacteraceae; genus Undibacterium; species Undibacterium sp. 14-3-2. The sequence continues at coordinate 526,337 of NZ_JAENGS010000002.1, read as the reverse complement.
CGACCGACCAGGATTTATACAGCGAACATTTTAATCAGGCACTGTTGCGTCGTTTGGAAAGTTTCGTGATTCAGTTGCCGCCGCTACGCAGCCGACGTGAGGATATCGGGGTGCTGCTGAAGCATCTGTTGGACGAGAGTCGCGCAGTGAGTCTGACACCGTTACCGTCATTGAGCATATCCTTGGTCAGTGCCATCGCCAATTATGAATGGCCTGGCAATATCCGCCAGCTCAGTCATGTGTTGCGTCGTATTTTGCTGGCCTTGCAGGCGGGGGAATCGCCTGATTTCGCTGCTCTGGTACAGCCGCGTAATGGACGCATCAATGAGGATATTACGGCTTTCAACGTCGGCAGCGTAGCAAGTAACACCAGTCATGTGACTGAGCGCACCAGAACAGCAGGGGCAGCGGAATCAGCAAATGACCTGCCTGTACTGCGCAAAAAAATGAACGAGTTCAGTGAAGCCGAAGTACTGCAAGCGATGGACAATAATGATTGGTACATACAGGGTGCCGCGCAGGAACTTGGTATCTCCCGCCCATCAATGTATAAATTGCTGGAACAGCATAGCGCGATACGCCGCGCTGAACAGATACCTCTGGAAGAAATACGCCAGACATTGGCAAGCAGTGCTGGCGATATTGAAGCCTGTGCGGCCATCCTGAAAACCCCGAGCGAGGCTTTGCGGCGGTTTTTAAAAGTATTGCCGGTTAGCTGAAGGATCCGGCAATACTCTCTTTACGAGTTTATCAGCCTGGTTCGCCCGTACCCACTTGCATTTCCGGGTCGGGTAAGTGGTATTGATAGCCACTGACTGTCACATACATGCTGAAAGTCCAGGTACCATTCGGTGTTTTTTCGCTGAATGTCAGGCTCCACCCTGCATTGATCAGATCGATCATGGAAAATTCCAGCCCCTGATAACCTGTAAATGGATTGCGTGCAGGCGTCTTATCGATAACAGGATACATTTTTAAAGCGGCAAAGCTGCAGTTTTCTATCGGGCGATTAGTAAAACCAAACCTCAGGGTATCCCCACTTTCAAAGTCGGGATGGGGAAGCTGAACATCTGAATCTTGCAAATAAAAAGCCCCACTGGCCGTTACTGACGACAAATCAGGTGGTTCAACTGGATCAGGTAAGGTCAGGAGAAATACGTATGCAGTCATATTTTTCTATAAAAAAAGTTGAGGTTATATGAATCAGTTAATCAATAAATCAAGAATTTAAAATACCAGGTAAAACTAAGTATTACCAGTTGCCGCAGTTGTTGTTTCTCTTTATTTTTCGCTTTCCTTTCTCTTCACTCGCTTAGTCATTTTCCATGATCAACTACCCCCCTGCTCATTGCTCATAGCGTGCATCTTTTCTGAGTGCCAGCAAATCGGGTTCCGCTTCGATAAATTTACGCGGGTATCCCTTTTTCATGGCCAGATGAATTTCTTCGAGAGCCCGCGCACGATTACTCAGCAATTCGTATGCCAGCCCCGCACGAAAGTGCACTGTCGCATTTTCTGGTAATAATTGCAGGGCTTTTTCTGTGTATTGCTGCGACTCTTTTTCATTACCTGCGCGCGCTGCATATAAGCCCATCTGCGAATTGATCGTCGGGTTGTCGGGCGCGCGTAATAATCGGGGCATGAGTAAGTCTATGGCTTTTTCGTAGGCGTTTTTCGCCTCCTGCTTACGCCCTGGCATCCATAACAAGGCATCGCCTAAATTTGCCCAGCCCAGATAGTCGACCGGGTTTCCTTTTACCGGTGACACTGCATTTTCGAATGCAGCGACGGCCGCTGGATAATCACCACGCATAAATAAGATGTTTCCTAAATTACCGTAGAGCATGGCACCGGGTCTGATCTGCAAGCCCTGCTGCAACACTTGCATCGCCGCACTACTGTCTTTTTTTCTGGCTAAGATTGCCGCCAGATTCGCATACGCAAACACGGCGTCCGGTTGAATTTCGATACTGTGGCGAAAGGCTTGCTCGGCTTCATCAAATTTGTCTTCCTGAAAAAATGCATAACCCAGTAAGTCAGCAAAATGTCTTTCAGATGGATGCAGGTTTAATTGTATTTTCGCGTATTCCTGCGCCTCACTATACCGGCGCAGGGTTGTTAATATTTTGATTTTGCCAAACCAGGCAAAAATATTCCCGGCATCCAGCGATAGTGCTTTATCGTATTCAAGTAATGCCCGCTCTGCTTTTCTTTGCGCGGCTAAGGCTTTGGCTTGTGCAACATGGCTCAAGGCCAGTAATTGATTCAATTTCAGGGCTTGCTGTGCACTGGCATCGGCTTGCCTGAGCAAGGTTTCATCGGGTAATTCAGTTTCATAGCGATAGCTATACACCAGTGATACACCTGCTACTGCTGCTGCATTGTTCGGGCTATGTTTGAGTATGGTTTCGAAGCTTTGCTGGGCTTTGTCGAGACTGCCGGGGCGGTCGAAGAGTTTTAATGCCTCAAGCCCCTGTTGCATCGTCAGGGCTTCGGAATACGGTTTGAGCAGGCTGGTGTCGAAATTCAGATAAGGGATCGCTTTCCACGCACCGAAGGCGAGTAATACGCTGGCGCTGATCGCCATCAGAATGCGGGCGGGCTTGCTGCGCTGCCACCCGCTCGCAGAGGGGAAGAGCTTGGCTGGCGCATGCTGTGGCAGAGTCATGGCTTCGGCTTTCATTGACACCGTGCCAGAGCTATCGGTGTTGTGCGCCTGCTGTATCTGCGTGATCACTTGCTGCATGTCGGGCAGACGGCGCTCTGCCTGGCGAGTGGTCATTGCAATCATCAGTTGAATCACGGCGGGCGGTGTCAGCGAAGGAAATTCCCAACTATCAGAATTGGCCTGCATCAGTGCCGCAGCCAAGGCAAGGCCATTGAGATTTGCGAATGGTCGTTTTCCACAGACGCTTTCGTACAGGATTACGCCTAACGCATAGATGTCGCTTTGCGGGGTGGCGGCAGAGCCTGTCATGCGTTCAGGTGCCATGTAGGCGATGGTTCCCTGAGGGTCTAGCTGATTCAACGAGGTCGTTAACTGCGTGTCTGCGTGTGATGCCAGACCAAAATCGAGAATGCGTACGCGGCTATCAGGTTCAAGCATGAGGTTGGAGGGCTTCAGATCGCCATGTGTCAGACCTGAGACATGGGCGACCTGCATTGCTTGTGCTACTTGCAGCACAACATCCAACGCTTGCGTTGTTTCCAGCGGGCCTTGCTGTAATCTTTGCTTTAAGGTTTGCCCCGGCACCAGTTCCATGATGATGGCAGGCGGATCAAACTCATCCTCAATCGCAAACACTTTAACGAACGCGGGATGTTGTAAGGACGCGGCCAGCCTCGCTTCTTTTATCAGGCTGGCGGTCGACGAGTGGCCGTCAAGACTTTTCAACTGTTTGATCGCGACATAGCGTTGCAGCTTGCTATCCCATGCCTGACGCACTTGTCCGAAGCCACCTTCGCCCAGACTTTTTCCCATTTGGTAATGTCGTAAATTCACAGAGTCATCCGTGTGTACTGGATGGGAAGGCTGTTCCTGATCGTCGGATTTTGGTAGGGCATCGCTGTTTGACATGTGTTACTGGGCTCCTGCGTTGGCGGCGCAAAAGAAAATCATCTTTTGCTCTGGGTCATCGCCAGAAATATAGCAAGCTATGAAGTGAATGTAAAAACTTCTTGCAGTGCAGTATGTCAACGCGATTTTTTACATGTCAACGATCATGCTGCGACACGCTTTCTCATTACGTGCGCGGTACGATTTGATCCGCTTCTTCTATGGTTAAAGGGCTAAATTCTTTGTGGTGACAGCGTTTCCAGGTTCTATCACTGTTACTGTTTATGCGCGGAAATATTCTGGCACATGATTTGCAATTGCATTGTTGAAAGCACATGACAGGTCAACCAAATTGTTTGTTGACCTGACTATGCTGCAAGGTTGGTTTTGAGAATCATGCATTCCGGAGAGCGCTATGAGCAATTTGGTCGTCAATATCAGTACCACGAGAAACGAAAAACTTTTGTGGCTGATGGCAACGCTGTCGGCAGGCTGTGAGACCGCACCCAGTATAGGTGTTTGCACGTCGGTGCTACTGTCTACGCTAAGCAGCGTGACAATCCCGGAGGGATTTTCTGGTCGTTTATATTTTTTTTGCACTGATGACCAGAGTTCGATTCCGACAACGCCATCGGCGATAACGACGGCGTTAGCGCTGCGTTACGATTGGATAGAAATCACCTACGATGGCTCGCCAACGGCATGTGCGAATCTCACTTCGGTCGATCAGTTTGGTCTGGCGATGAGTTTGAGTACCTTGGATGCCACAGGTGGCATGTTACAAAGCGTCGGCTATCAAACCGACGCGGCTACCGTGATTCAACAATGTCAGGCGGTGGCACCTGATGCGATTGTGAGCGATGGCTCGCAATTTTTGCGGGTAGTCTCGCCTTTGCATATGCCTGCTGCTTACCCAAGTTTGCAAACTTATCTGCATGCGCTGGAAGGACAATCGTTGCGGCTGACAGGAGAATACGATGGCGGTAAGGATGCGAAGGGGTATTCCCATCGAGCCAGAAGCTTTGATTACAGTTGTGAATTTGATCTCACTCAGTTGAATTTGCGATTGACTGCTCATCCGGACAGCCAGATCACTGGCACAATTCAGATTGCCAGCGCCGATTTTATGAAGATGATTTATGCCTGCGACGGTCAGTTTAACGTGCCGCGCAGCAGCGCTGGCCCATTTCAGAATGGCATTGGTGATTCGGTTGGTTTCAATGATCCTTGGTCTGCCGTGGTACGTAATTTTATTGCCGGATTTAATCTTGGCTTTTATGGATATTCGCCAAGCCTTAACCAACATACGTATAACTGCAATCATAGCTGGAACTGGCTGCCGCAGTTCGCATTCCAGAACACGATGACGGGTGCGCCTGATTACAATCGATATGCGGCCATTGTGACGGCAGCGTCGAATTCTTACGGTTTCCCTTTCAGTGATTTACTTGGCAAACCGTTGGTCAGTCTTGCGAATGCGTCGAGCTTGCAGATCACGCTGTTTGCCGATAATGAATCTGGCGGTTATACGCCACCGCCTGCGACCAGCCTCAGCCCAGTGGCTAGCCTGAATCCTCAGGGTACAGGAGAGACTTCGCTGGCCGTGATTTTTGATGCAGGCGTTGGTCAGTCTCATCCCTATCCTGGCAAATTGATTTTTGAAAATACCAGCTACTCGTTCGGTCAATACTGCTGGTTCGATCATCAGAACCCATCCATCAGCAGTGCCCCCGGTAATTGCACGATTAACTGGGTACCCTTTACACAGAGTGAGATTTGTCAGTATCAGTTTTCTATACAAAACAAGCCATTTAATCTTTATCTGCAGTTTGATGCAGCGGGAAATATTCTGCAAAGCGTGGTCGATGGTGGTTTGACTGCGACCGTGAGCGCGACACATCAGCAGATCACGATTTCCGGTATTCAGTATCACATTGCCCCCTTAGCTTTAAAAAGTGAGGCACCTGAGACCGTCGATATTCTGTGTGTGATTGATGCCACAACATTGATGAAGTCAGTCAAAAACGGCCTCTTGCATCCTGGCAGCATAGCGCAGCCGACACCGTTGGGATCATGGGACGATTCTGACGCCTATATTTTTATGATTGCGGATGCTGATTATGTCGTCAATGACCAGGCAAAATCTGAGTTGACGGTCAAATGTAAAGTGGGTGATACCTTGCGCTGGACGATTACCAATCCCTCGGCAGGGATTGATTACAATTGCATGTTGTACGATTTTACGAGTGGATCTGACGGCGTTATATCCAAACCGTCAGTACAGATCGCGCCTCTGGTTTCGTACTGCAATAATCCATTAAACCCAACCTCGTCTTTACCAACCGCGTATATGGCGGCACCGTGGATCTCCGAAGTATTGAAAACAGGCAGTGTTCAATACTCGTGGGCACTGCAGATTATCAATGCCAAAACCGGACGGACTGAAGCGTGTTTTACGTGGGACCCGTTCATCAATATTGAGTGAGCGACATCAAATAATCGTTGTAGTGAAGCTTGCCCTATGTTCAATCAGGGAAATTATTTCCGTCGTATCGGCACAGGATATCCCTGCATAGAATAAGGGCTTGCAGACACTATCGAGCCAGAAGGCGCGTCGATATTGAGGGATAGAATGAGGGATTTGGAGCGAGGCGTCAGACGGTAAATAAGGACAGAAGAGAAGGGTAAAGAAGGGCGTATTGCCCTTCGGATAGCGACGCAAATCTGGATTAGCGTGCGAAGGAAAAACGCAGTGCGAATTTTCTGAAATGGCGATAGCTGGCACCAAGTTTTTGCAGGGAATCGAGTGATTCAGAAAGGGATTCGCCGTCTTTTGCAAAGCTGATGCGGAAATCTTCGTAGGCTGCTTCCAGCACAGTGGCGAGCTGGTGGTTGTATAAACGGCTGTAATTCAGTGCGCGTCTTTTCGTGCGTAATTTCATGGTGTTTCCTTAAATATTGGCAATACAGGGGCGGATTATAGCCTGTTTAAAAAAAGCACTGCGTTAAAACCCCCGTAAGGCAACCAATGCGAATATCAGATCTGATCAGCACTAAGCCGCCTTATTCGCGCCATCCGTACATCATATGTCCGGCTAGCACATCGCGTGCTGGTTTGTATATATCGACGACACTAAGAGCCAAGCCCAGCAGCGATTGCATCAGTGAGCCATCTGGCGTGCTGGCGAAGATACGTGCCAGCGTATCGGTCAGGCGTATCGTGATGTTGCGGTCGGCTTGCCTTTGCCGGATGAATTGTTCCAATGCCGCCGCTGGCTGATCCAGTTGATGCGCATGGCGGCTCAGGCAACGCGCCAGCACGAACGTATCACGTAATCCCAGATTCAGACCCTGCCCGGCTACCGGATGCAAAGTCTGGGCTGCGTTACCTATACTGACGGTGCGGGCTGTTGCGTGTGCCTGCGCATTCAGACCTAGCGGGTAAGATACCCGTTCTGATACCTTTTGCAGTTGCCCGATACGATCACCGAACGCCTGTTGTAAGGCTTGTTTAAAGTGCAGATCGTCGGCTGCTAATAATTGCTCGGCCACAGTTGGACGCACACACCAGACCAGCGCATAACCATCTTCTTGCGGCAATAGGGCGAGCGGCCCTTGTTCGGTAAACCGCTCAAACGCCCGGTGCAGCAAAGGTTGATCGCTGGTGACATGGGCGATGATGGCGATTTGCTGATAATCGTGGCGGTAGGTGCGTGCAGACTGATCGGAAAATGTTCCACCTTCGGCTTGCACAACCACGTTGGCGCTCATGCTGCTGTTGTCGCCAGTGACAGGATGTTGCAGATTCAGGCGCACATGGTCACCTGCCTCGTCCAGACTGCTGACCAGTAAGGGCCGGTGAATCCGGATACCGGCGTGGGCGATCTCTCTTTGCATCGGTGCAATGATGTCGCCGTAACGCGCAACATAACCTAAGGCTGGCACCGCATAATCATTGGCTTTGATCAGGCTGCGTCCGAAATGCCCGCGCCGCGAGACATGAATTTCGCTGATCTGCGTTGCTTTGACTGGCCAACTGCCCGCCATCTCTAAAATTTGCCGACTGCCGGCAGACAGCGCAATCGTGCGTGCATCCTGTTCCGCCTGTGCACTGGTTTTTCCATCGAATAAGGCGATCCTGTCTGCCGCTATACCCTGTTTATGCAACAACAAAGCGAGTGCCTGACCAGCAGGGCCCGCGCCGCAAATGGCGATGTCAACATCATTGATAATGGCGTGAGTCGTTGGTTTCATCATTTATGTAGTACGCATTTCTGCTTCAATTTCTGTCACCGTTTTTGGTGTGTCGCTGGTCAGATTCCGATGGCCCTCAGCAGTGATCAGGATATCGTCTTCGATGCGAATACCGATATTCCAGAATTCTTTCGGTACATCGGGTGCTGGCTGCACGTAGATGCCCGGCTCTATCGTAATGACCATCCCGGCCTGCAAAAGACGATAAGGCTTTTCGTCGCCGCTATATTCATTTTCTCTGTAATTGCCGACGTCATGCACGTCCAGACCCAGCCAGTGTCCGGTGCCATGCATATAAAAACGCCGGTAAGCCTGACTTGCCAACGCGTCGTCAAGATTGCCGACACTGTTTTTATTCAATAAACCGGTATCCAGCATTCCCTGCGTTAAAACGCGCAAGGCTGCGTGATGCCCATCCATATACCGGCTGCCCGGATGCGCGCAGTCAAGTGCGGCTTGCTGCGCTGCCAGCACGATGTTATACAAGGTGTTCTGTGCAGGGCTGAAACGGCCATTGGCTGGAAATGTACGCGTGATATCGGAAGCGTAACTGTTGAATTCGCAACCCGCATCGATCAGGATCAAATCCCCTTCTTTTATCTGCGCCCGGTTGCTCTGATAATGAAGAATACAGGCATTGGCCCCGCTGGCAACGATGGAGCCATAGGCGGGTGACTGTGCTCCCTGACGAAGAAACTCATGCAGTAATTCGGCTTCGAGTTCATATTCAAATTGACCCGGACGGGCACAGCGCATCGCTCGCGTATGCGCCGTTGCAGAGATGCTGGCGGCGCGTTGCATCAGTACGATTTCTGTTTCGTCTTTGATCAGTCGCATTTCATCCAGCAAGACCCGCACGTCCAATGTGCGTGCCGGAGCGTGAATTCCTGTGCGGCTTCTGGCGCGTACTGCCTGTAGCCATTGATGTACCTGCGTGTCCAGATGCGGTTCGGCGGCAGTGCTGTAAAACAAGGTGTGCGCATCAGCCAGAAAATCCGGCATTTCAGTGTCGATATTGTCGATGGCATCAGTGAGATCGAAGCCGAATGTAGTTTTAGCAGCTTCCGGCCCGAAACGGAAACCATCCCAGATTTCACGTTCGGGATTTTTTTCACGGCAAAACAACATCGATTTTTCTTCGTCTGCATTCGCGATTAATACCAATACCGCTTCGGGCTCATCAAAGCCGGACAGATAATAAAAATAGCTGTCGTGCCGGAATGGAAACGGATTATCGTTGTTACGGATATGTTCCTGTGCAGTTGGAATGATGGCGACACCACCGCCATGCGCCCGCATCAGCGCCATCAGTCGCTGGCGGCGGAGCTGGAAATGGGCATGGCTGTGTTTTTGCATTGCTTTCACCGCTTGAACGTCAACGGCGCATTGAGTGCATGTAACTGATCCGGAGTCCCAAGATTATGCCATTCGCCGCGATACAATTCGCCGCCGATGCGACCTGCATCAATGTATTCACGCAGCAACGGGCCGAGTTTGGCGTAATCGCCGGGGCGTATGCTGGCAAACATTTCCGGGCGGTACACGCCGACATTGGCAAAGGTATGCCTTGGTGTGCCTTCGTTCGACAGCCCCATCAGCGTCATTGCAAAGTCGCCACCGGGATGAAAGGATGGATTTTTCACCATATACAGCCAGGCGATATCGCGTTGATCGGCAGGGTGCGGATTGCCCCATGGATCATTGTCTTCCAGCGTGTTCAGGCATTCTTTAAAATCAAAATGCGGAATGTAAATATCGGCCGACACAACAACAAACGGATCTTCGCCGATCAGAGACAGGGCTTGGGCGATACCGCCGGCGGTTTCAAGCGCACTGTCTTCTGCCGAATATTGAATCTGCACACCGAATTGAGAGCCATCACCCAGCGCGTCTTCTATCATGTGACCCAGGTGCGCATGGTTGATGACGATGTCGGTGATGCCTGCCTTAGCCAGATTCAGTAAGTGCCAGACGATCAGCGGTCTGCCGCGCACCTTCAGTAAGGGTTTAGGACAATCATCGGTCAGTGGGCGCATGCGTTCACCGCGTCCCGCTGCGAGTAACATGGCTTTCATTATCGTCGCCTCAGAATGTATAGCCAACTTGTGGCGCGGTATTTTCTAATTCATCGAGCAAGCGCAACAGCGGCACCAGTTCTTTATAACGATGTGCGGTCTTGCGTATATATTCCATGACAGTTGGAATGTCTGCGAGATAGGTGTCTTTGCCGTCGCGATGTGAGAGGCGAGTAAAAATACCGAGAATTTTCAGATGACGTTGTAAGCCCATCCATTCAAAGTCACGATAAAAATTGTCGATGTCGGTAGGAACCGGCAAGCCTGCACGTTTGGCTTTTTCCCAATAGCGAATGGCCCAGTCGAGCACCATTTCTTCATCCCATTGTACATACGCATCACGTAACAAGGACACCAGATCGTAAGTAAGGGGACCATATACGGCATCCTGGAAATCAACGATACCGGGATTGCCTTTGTCCATCCAGATCAGATTGCGCGAGTGAAAATCGCGGTGCACAAAGACTTGTGGCTGCGCCATTGCGCTGGCGAGCAGATGTTCAAAGACCTTGTCCAGCGTTTTGGTTTGTGCTTCGGTGAGGGTGACGCCCAGATGTTTGCCGATATACCACTCAGTAAAAATATTCAGTTCACGCAACAGAAATGCACGATCGTATTCAGGCAACACATCCGGCTGGCTCTGAGTTTGCAGCAAGACCAGACTGTCTATCGCATCCAGATACAGTTTATGAGCGGTGTCATTATTCAGTACATGGGCATAGGTATGTTGCCCCATATCGCTGACCAGCAGAAAGCCTTGGGTCAGATCTTGCGCAAAAATTTCCGGTACAGATAAATTCATTTGCCGGAACAGATCGGCAACCTTGATATAGGCTGCTGAATTTTCCGTGGCGGGTGGGGCATCAACGGCGATCAGGCTGTTGCCACTTTTTGTGTCAATCCGGTAGAACTGGCGAAAACTGGCATCGGCTGACGCGGGACGCATCGTTTCTATCAGCAATTCCTGATCCGGAAGATTTGTCAGCCATTCACGCAGAGCGAGGCGGCGTTCTTCTTTTTTATCCGGCAAAGCGGGATTTTGTGTCGGTGTTTGCGTCGGTGTAACGGTGGATGACATGGGTAAAATAATAAGAGAGTTAGTTTGTCTGCACTGTTCAGCTGGTTTTCTCAGCATTTCACCTATAATAGGCGACTGATTTCTGGCGGATTGTCTGAATGATACCGACCAGCATGCTTGCAAAACGCTTACTGACCTCTGAATACATGCGCAGGAAACCCGTATTATCTCACTCACCGCTGATGTTTCCTACTATCCCCGCGATTGTCGTGTCGGTGCTCGTACCGGCCTTCTTTGCGCAGGCGCAGGCGCAAACAACAGCTCCTCAGAGCTTTGAGGAAGATCTGGTACTACGCCAGAAAAATAATCAAACCAAAGCCGACGATAAAAACGCCCCGACGACCGTGCAGTCAGAACGTCTGTGGGGAAGACCAGAGCGATTTATCCACTTTGAAAATGATGTTGAAGTTGTAAAAGGTGCGACGACCATGAATGCAGATAAGGCCACTTATCGCTTTCTTGAAGATGAGGTCGACGCTGAAGGGAAGGTCAGTTTGCAGCGTAATGGAGATTGTTACAAAGGGGATAGTGCCCGCATCCAGCTTGATTCAAGCTCCGGCAATGTGATCAACCCTGTGTACAAACTGTTGCGTAACAACGCGCAGGGCAAAGCGGAAAAAATCGATTTTATTGATGAAGAGCGTTCTCTCATTCATCAGGGAACTTACAGTACTTGTGATGGGCTTGATCCGGATTGGTATTTGCGTGCTGAAACACTGGACCTCGATACCGGTCTTGATAAAGGGATCGCAGGCAAATCCGTACTGTACTTTCTGGGAACGCCAATTCTGGCGACGCCTTCGCTGACATTTCCGTTGTCAGGCGCGCGTCATTCCGGGTTCCTGCCACCGGTTTTCGGTGCCTCATCCAAGGGCGGTGCAGAATTTGCCTTACCCTATTATTTCAATATTGCACCGAATCGTGATCTGACTTTATATCCTAAGGTGATTTCACGTCGTGGCTTGCAGCTTGGTGCTGAAGGGCGCTATCTGGGCGAAACATATCGTGGCGAAACCAGTCTTGAGGGGCTCAATAATGATCGCGTCACGAATACCAATCGCTATGCGCTGACGTCTGTTCATCAGCAACAACTGCTGCCAGAGCTGGCGCTGAACTGGAATCTGAATTACGCGTCAGACGATAATTATCCGTCGGATTTTTCAAATTCAATTACCAAGACTTCGCAGCGTTTATTATTGCGCGACATTAATTTCACGTATACCGGATCGTTCTGGAATCTGAATTTACGTGCCAGTAACTATCAGGTATTGCAGGATTATGCAGCACCTATTGCCCGGCCGTATGATCGTTTACCGCAACTGCAATTTCATGCCGAGCAGCATGATGTGAAAGGATTTGACTGGTCCGCAGATGCAATGCTGACGCGCTTCTGGCATCCCACACAAGTACGTGGTGACAGGCTGGTTCTGAATCCGCAGGTCTCATTCCCTATGGTTGAACCTGGCTATTTTGTGGTGCCGAAAGTGTCTTTGCATGCGACCACTTATCAGTTGTCCAATATCGTTCCCGGTCAGGACCCGAATTTCCACCGTGTCGTTCCGACTTTTTCTGTTGACAGTGGCCTGGTGTTTGAACGGCAATCCAGTTTGCTGGGAAAAGAAGTCACACAAACGCTGGAACCTCGCTTGTTCTATGTACGTACACCGTATCGCGAACAGTCTGCTTTTCCTAATTTTGACAGCGGTGTAGCTGATTTCAATTTTGCGCAGATTTTCAGTGAAAATCGTTTTACCGGCCAGGATCGTATCGGTGACGCCAATCAGATTACCGCCGCATTGGTCTCCCGCTATATAGAAATGGATGGCGAGGAAAGACTTAAACTTGCGTTGGGGCAGCGCTTTTATTTCAATACCCAGCGCGTGACGCTGGATAACGTGAACAGCCCGAGTCGTTCAGACTTATTACTGGCAGCATCTGGAAAAGTCTCACCGACTTTGTCGGCAGATGCCGCTTTGCAGTTGAATCAGAGTACCCATCAATCGGTGCAGGCGAGTTATGGAATACGCTGGCAACCTGATGTAAAAAAAATCTTGAATCTGTCTTACCGCCTGCAACGGGATACATTGAAACAGCTCGATATTTCGGGACAATGGCCGATTGCGAATCGCTGGTATGCCGTCGGTCGCAGCAATTATTCTCTGATGGATAAGCGCGTTGTTGATGGTCTGGTTGGTTTTGAATACAAGGCCGATTGCTGGTCCTTACGCTTCCTCGCGCAGCGTTTTGCGGTGAACAGTACCAATAATAATTCAGGTTTTTCAATTCAGCTTGAACTGAACGGTTTAGCGCGATTGGGTATCGGTAATAACCCGATTGAAGCGTTAAAAAGGAATATCTCCGGTTATCAACCGGTTAGTGAGCGTTAATTGACGTTCGTTTAGACGAGAAAAAAGTCATTGACGATTTTCTCTGCGGCAATGTCAGGATGTGGTTGTTTGTGAAATGAGAGCTAACGTGTATATTGCAACTTTTGCGCTCTCAGAACACGCTGCTCTGACGCCTTGCTTAACCAGCTTTTTAGAACATTATGCGACATTTATTGCACATGAAACAACGCACTTTTATTTCTGTTTTGGCCGTTTCCGCAAGTTTGCTGACAAGTCAGTTCAGTCTGGCACAACAGGTATCAGCCCCTGCTAAACCACAAGCCATCAACAGCATTGCCGTAGTCGTGAATGATGAAGTGATCACGCAGCAAGAGGTTAATGAGCGCATAGTGTCCGTTGAACGTCGGCTCAAAGCGCAAGGAACCGCCTTGCCTGACCGCGCCGAATTAAAGAAACAATTAATTGAACGCTTGATTGTTGACCGTGCCCAGTTACAGTTGGCCAAAGAAAATGGCATGCGGGTTGATGATGTGATGCTGGATCGCACCTTACAGCGCATGGCCGAGCAGAATAAAATGAATCTGCAGGAATTCCGCAATCAGATCGAACGTGAAGGCACTTCATTTGCGCGTTTCCGAGAAGAAATCCGCGACGACATCATGATGCAACGTATTCGCGAACGTGAAGTGGATAGCAAAATTTTGATTACTGAATCAGAAATTGATAATTTCCTGGCAGCAGAAGCTACTGCCAAAGTCGGTAAACAAGAAATCAACTTACTGCATATTCTGGTTCGTATTCCTGAAAATGCTACTGCCGAGCAAATCGCTTTGCGCCGTAATCGCGCTGAAGAAGTCGTGCAGAAATTACGTTCTGGCGGTGATTTTGCCAAGTTGGCCGTGACTTATTCTGACAGCGCTGAAGCATTGAAAGGTGGCGATATCGGTTGGCGTGAACAAGATCGTATTCCGCAATTGTTTATTGACGCGATCAATAAAATCAAAGTTGGCGAATTCTCTGAAATCGTCCGTAGCCCGAATGGCTTTCATATTTTGAAACTGGTCGGGAAGCGTGCCGCCAGTGAGGGCCAGCCTGCAGTTGCGGCGGTTCAGCAGACCCGCGTTCGCCACATCCTGATTAAAGCGAATCAGATCGTGACTGAAGCGGAAGCACGTCAGAAATTACTGGATCTGAAAAAGCAGATAGAAAATAAAACAGCAACATTTGAAGAGTTGGCTAAAACCAATTCTGCTGATGGTAGTGCGTCCAAAGGCGGTGATCTCGGCTGGATTTACCCCGGCGATACCGTCAAAGAGTTTGAAGATGCGATGAATAAGCTCGCCATCAATGAAGTCAGTGATCCTGTGCAGTCGCCGTTTGGCTTCCACCTGATTCAAGTGCTGGAACGTAAAACCGAAGATCAGTCTAAAGACCGCCAGCGTATGACGGCACGTCAGGCTTTACGCGAACGTAAATCGGATGAAGCGCTGCAGGACTGGCTGCGCGAATTGCGTGACCGTACCTATGTTGAATACCGGGAAGATCAATAATGCCTGAACCAAGATTGCCGGTCATTGCCCTGACGGTAGGAGAACCGGCAGGAATCGGACCGGAAATCTCGTTGCGTGCGGCATGGTCTTTACGTCACGAAGTCCGACCAGTACTGATAGGGGACGCCGCTTATCTGGCGATGCTGGCAAATGAGATTGATCCGGCCATTCGCCTGATGGCAGTCTCGATCGAAGCAGTCAGAAATTACGGCTTGTCCGCGATTCCCGCAGATCGAATGAGCGTCATTGATTGCCCGCTGAGTGCGCATGTCGTTGCCGGTCAGCTGGATCCGCGTAATGGCCGTGCGGTATTGCATACATTGGATGTTGCTATCGAAACGGTGGAGCAAGGCTGGTGTGATGCTGTCGTTACTGCTCCTTTGCAGAAAAGCACGATCAACGACGCCGGGGTGAAATTCAGTGGTCATACAGAATATTTCGCAGAAAAAACGCATACACCGCAAGTTGTGATGATGCTCGCTTGCGAAGCCAGTGCTCATCTGCCTCAAGCTTTACGCGTTGCGCTGGCAACCACACATTTACCATTAAAAGACGTTGCGCAGGCGATACAGTCAGAGCATTTATTGCGCACGATACAGATCATCAATACCGATTTGCGAGACAAGTTCGGCCTGTCTCAGCCTCGTATTCTTGTTACTGGTTTGAATCCGCATGCCGGTGAAAACGGTTATCTCGGAACTGAAGAGATCAACGTCATCACCCCCGTGATTCAGCAGGCGCAAAGCATGGGTATCAATGTCAGCGGCCCTTATCCGGCGGATACTTTGTTTCAGCAAAAATATCTGGCGGATGCGGATTGCGTGCTGGCGATGTATCACGATCAAGGCCTTGCTGTTCTCAAGCATGCGAGTTTCGGGCTGGGCGTCAATATCACTTTGGGATTGCCGCTGATCCGTACCTCCGTCGATCATGGCACGGCGCTCGACCTCGCTGCAAAAGGCGTGGGACACGCCGATATCCGCAGCATGCAGGTCGCGATACGCACTGCTGCTGTTATGGCAAAAAACAAAACATCATCATCATGAAACATATTCCACGTAAACGTTTCGGTCAGAATTTTCTGACCGATCAATTGGTATTGAGCCAGATTATCCGCTCTATCAATCCGCAGGCTGGTGATACGATGGTTGAGATCGGCCCAGGTCTCGCCGCGATGACGCGCTTGCTGCTCGAAGGTGTGCCGCAGATGCATGTGGTCGAGCTCGATCGCGATCTGGTCGCCCGCCTGAAAAAAAGTTTTTCTCCCGAAAAGCTGGTCGTACATGAAGGCGATGCGCTTAAATTTGATTTCTCCTCTATTCCTGTACCGGAAGGAAAGAAATTACGGGTCGTCGGTAATTTGCCGTACAACATTTCCAGCCCCTTGTTGTTCCGTCTCGCTGAAATTGCGCCGCTGGTTCAGGATCAGCATTTTATGTTGCAAAAAGAAGTGGTTGAGCGCATGGTCGCAACGCCGGGCTGTAAAGCGTATGGACGTTTGTCTGTCATGCTGCAATGGCGTTATCACATGGATTTGTTATTCATCGTGCCGCCAGAGGCTTTTGATCCGCCGCCGAAAGTGGATTCGGCGATTGTGCGCATGATTCCTAAAGCTGAAATGCTGGCGTGCGAGCAAAAAAACCTGGAAGCCGTTGTGACCAAAGCATTTTCGCAGCGACGTAAAGTGGTGCGGAATTGCGTCGCCGGGATGTTTACTGAGCAACAGTTAATTGATGCCGGTATCGATCCGCAAGCGCGGCCTGAGACGATTGCGCTTGAACAATATGTCAATCTGGCTCGCCTTCTGCCTGCTGCATAATTTCTGCGTAACTGCGGATTAATTTTTCACTTTCTGTTCACATTGGTTTTGACGATATGAATATTACGCTGACACCGGAATGGTTATCCCTGTTAGAACATCAGAAGCGCCTGGAAAAAACGCATTTACGCGATCTGTTTGCACAGGATAGCCAGCGATTTCAGCGTTTTTCATCAGAGCTGGAAGGCCTGTTGGTTGATTATTCCAAGCAACGTCTGGATCAGCCTGCGCTCGATAGCCTGATGGCATTGGCGCGTTTAGCCGATGTTGAAGGCTGGCGAGATCGCATGTTTTCCGGTGAAAAAATTAACATCAGCGAAGACCGCGCTGTGTTGCACACCGCCTTGCGCCACATGGATTACAAGGCATTTCCGGCAGTCGACAATGATGTGATGCCGCAGGTGCGTGCAGTGCGCAAACAGATGCGCGACATTGTTGAACGCGTGCGCAGCGGTTTATGGCGTGGCTTTAAAGGCGACGCGATACAGAATATTGTGAACATCGGTATCGGTGGTTCCGATCTGGGCCCCAAGCTGGCAACCCGCGCGCTGTCTGCTTTGCAGCATCCTCATCTGAAATTTTATTACGTGTCGAATCTCGACAGTGCGCATCTGGCACCTTTACTCGAAGAGCTCGATCCGCGCACGACGCTGTTTGTGGTGGCATCCAAAACGTTCACCACGCAGGAAACCAGCATTAATGCGCATACCGCACGTACCTGGCTGATGGCAGCCGCGATGGAGGAATGGGCGATTGCCAAGCACTTTATTGCGGTCACTTCCAGCCCGGTCAAAGCGCATGAGTTTGGCATCCCCGATAGCAATATCCTTGAAATTTGGGATTGGGTCGGCGGTCGTTATTCTTTGTGGTCGGCCGTGGGATTATCGGTGGCGCTGGCGATAGGCATGAATGGCTTTGAGCGCCTGCTGATGGGGGCGGAAGCGATGGATACCCATTTCAGAACGACGCCGCTGGAGCAAAATCTGCCAGTCCTGATGGCGCTGATTTCGATCTGGAATACCAATTTCCTCGGTGCGGAAACCACAGCGATACTGCCGTACAACGAATCTATGCGCCATCTTCCGGCATTTTTACAGCAATTGGAAATGGAGTCGAATGGCAAAGCGGTTGATCGTGATGGGCAGGCGTTAACTTGTCATGCCAACCCCATCGTCTGGGGTGAAATTGGCGTGAACGGGCAACATGCTTTTTTCCAGTTATTGCATCAGGGCGGCTGGTTGATTCCTTGCGATTTTGTGGTGGCCGCTTCCAGTGATTTCCCTTTACCCGGGCATCAGGCACCATTGCTGGCGAATTGTCTGGCACAAAGCGCGGCACTGGCATTTGGTAAAACCGAGGCGCAGGCACGTGAAGAGTTGACGCAGGCAGGGCTGAGTGAGGTGCAGATTGCGAAACTTCTGCCGCACAAAGTGTTTGCCGGTAATCAGCCTTCGACCACGATACTGATGCCCGGTCTTGATCCTTTCCAGCTTGGGATGCTACTGGCACTGTATGAACATAAAGTTTTTGTGCAGGGCGTAATCTGGCGCATTAATTCATTCGACCAATGGGGAGTTGAATTAGGTAAACAACTGGCGAACCGCTTGTTGCCGGCGATTTTAGGCGATCAGTCGAATGATGCACAGTTGGATACATCGACCAGCGGCCTGATTGCGTATTTCCGACGGTACGGACACGTCTGATTGTTGGCGTACATTAGCTGACATGTGCTGTTACCGAATTGGTTCAGTGCCTGATGCAGAACTATCGTCTTACTGCTCACAAATCACATTCAGGCATTAAAGGTTAAATAATGAAAAATACTTAATCAATGAATAATTGATTCAAGGAAACTTTATTGACCTCACAGGTCTTTAGTTGCTATAAAGAAAGACTTTCTTTTGTCTGAGTTTTGCATATGTGGACGGCCATTTTTACCGGTTTATTACTGCTGTTTATTCTGAGTATGCTGTTTCTGGCAAAAGCAATTAATCAGATGGTGAGTCGTCCGGACGAACAGGAAAAAGAACCTGAGCAAAGGTAGCGGAACCGCTGCTTGTCTTTTGACTCGCATGAAAAAAAGCGCAGAATCTCTGCGCTTTTTTATTTGATCTGGTTAGTACAGCAATAGGGGCTTATTGCAGCAAACCTTACAGACTAACCTCAGACATACGCTGGATGAATTCAATTTTATAGCCGTCAGGATCCTGTACAAACGCAATCACCGTATTGCCACCTTTCACCGGGCCAGCTTCACGTGTCACATTGCCGCCGCGTGCTTTGACGGCTTCGCAGGCCGCATACGCATCCGGAACCGCGATGGCGATGTGTCCATACGCTGTACCCATGTCGTACTGCTCAACACCGTAGTTATAAGTCAGTTCCAGTTCCGCATGCTCAGGGTTGCAGCCGTAGCCGAGAAACGCCAGCGTGTACTTGTATTCAGGATTATCCGACTGGCGGAGTAATTTCATACCAAGAACTTCGGTATAAAAAGCGATGGATCGTTGTAAGTTACCGACGCGTAACATGGTGTGCAGAATGCGCATGTGTTTTCCTTTATATACTGGGGGGAGTAAATCAAATTTATTCAAAAAGTCTTAGTGTTGATGCGGATAAAAGGGGGAATATTCAGGATACCCCCCATTTTTCAGAAATCAGGCAGATCAGCGCTGGCGTGTTGGCGCAACTGATGGCGGGCAATTTCGAAGTCAGGGAAGACCGATTGTACCGTCGCCCAGAAGCGCGGACTATGGTTCATTTCCCGCAAATGCGCGAGTTCATGTGCGACCACATAATCAATAATCTGTGGTGAAAAATGGATCAGCCGCCAGTTCAGCCTTATCTTGCCTTGCGATGTGCATGATCCCCAGCGCGTCGTTGCTGCCGACAAAGCCATGCTGTGATAACGGACATTCAACTTCTCGGCGAAGATGGGTAAGCGCTGATTAAATTCGCGTCTGGCTTCTTGCTGCAACCACGCCTGCACCCGGTCTTTCAATTGCTGCTCGTTTGCGTCATGGGGCAGGCTGATTATCAGCTCGCTGGCTTCGTGCTGGAAATGCGTACCGCTGGCAGAGGCCGGTGTGATACGTAAGGTAATCTCATTGCCCAGGTAGGGCAGCCTGGCACCATCACACCATTGCATTACCGGTCGGGCGCGACGTGCTGTCAGTTCTCGCCGCTCTGCCAGTTTGCGCAATATCCAGGTTTGTTTTTCATGGATGGCTTTTTCAATGTCCGCAAGTGTGACCCAGCGTGGCGCGGTGATGCGCAGGCCATCTTCGTTAATCAGAAAGCCTATGCTGCGTCGCTTCGATCTTTGCAACTGATATGTCAGCCAAGTTCCTTGCAACTGTACGCGTCGCAGATCACCTGTTCGCCGCTCTATGTCGGTCTCTGTCGACGGGAGCTGAGGTGGCGGTTGTAAGGTCGCTGGTGGTTGTGCTACCTGGCTGCCAGGTTGTGGTGTCGGCGAACGCAGACGTTCCGACACCAGAAAATCACTGAATAAATCCAGTTGCAAGGCGCGTTGTATCGCTTTACCTAAAGATGGGAGCGGGGATTTCATTTCAACCGAGACACACTGAGTACACTGAACTTGTTTTGCACGCTTTTATCCGGAACAACAAAAAAGAGATTAGCCAGTGCGCAATGTATACCAAGTTGAAAAAGTCCGCAGAAGTCGCCAGAAGTGGCGGCCGGTGGCGAGCTGCATTGAGTACCGTCGCCTGTGATGCCGCGCCTGCCGGTGTATTCTGACGGCAGGCTAGGCTGGTATTTATTTCTGTTCGTTTTTGTACACGTCAGGCGAAATCACGCGCATTTCTGCTTCTATCCAGGTTTCGACTTTTTGCATCAGTTCGGCTGCTGTGCAGCCATCCGGGGAGATCGGTTTCCCCACTGATACTGTGATCAGACCGGGCTTTTTGATAAACGAATTTTTCGGCCAGCATTCGCCAGAGTTCAACGCGATCGGTACCACAGGCGTATTGGTTTCCACTGCCAGACGGGCGCCACCACCTTTGTATGAGCCTTTTTTACCGACTGGAATACGGGTGCCTTCCGGGAACATAATGATCCACTGACCATCTGCCAGACGCTTCTTGCCCGTGCTGACGACCTGCGCAAACGCATCTTTACCTTTTTTTCTGTCGATAGGAATCATGCGCAACATGGAAATTGCCCAGCCAAAAAACGGGATATACGTAATCTCTTTTTTGAAGACAAAGACCAATGGTCTCGGTGTTGCCATCAGCAGAAAAATAGTTTCCCATGCCGACTGATGTTTAGACAAAATAATCGCTGGCGCATCCGGGAAATTTTCATAACCTTTGAATTCGTAGCGAATACCGCAAACGACTCTGGCGGCCCACACCACAAAGACATTCCAGCGCGCCGTAATGTAGTAACGCTGGTTATATGGCAGAAATGCGAACAACATGCTGATTGGTGACCAGATCACCGTGATAGCAATCATCAGCAACATGAAAATAAAAGAGCGGATAAAAAGAATAGCGCGATACATGAGATTTCCGTTCATTACGACTGACAGCGGAGTCAGATCGCAATATTAATGTCAGTTTTGATGTCAGCCTGATTTGAAGCAAGCAAATGATCGACCATGGTTGCCAGGTCGGGATGAATTTGTGTGCCCGGTGGCAGTCCGCCTTTTTCCTGCGTTTTCTGGCCTTTACCCGTCAGCACCAGATGGGGAATGCAGCCGACCACAAAGCCTGATTGCAGGTCGCGTAAAGAGTCACCGATGGTATGCACGCCTTTCAGATTGACTTCATAGCGGCGTGAGATTTCCTGCAACATTCCTGGTTTAGGTTTGCGGCAATCGCAATTTTCATCGGCCATGTGCGGGCAAAAAAAGACGGCGTCAATCGTCGCCCCGACTTGTTGTGCTGCCGCATGCATCTTCTGGTGAATTGCATTGAGCGTGGCCATATCAAACAACTTACGCCCTATGCCAGACTGATTGGTTGCCACCACCACGCGATAACCCGCCTGATTCAGGCGGGCGATCGCTTGCAGCGAACCGGGGATAGGCACCCATTCATCCGGCGACTTGATGAAGGCATCGGAATCATGATTGATGACGCCATCGCGGTCGAGAATAATGAGTTTCATCGGCAAATCCTTAGACGTCATTCTTAAGCAGCGAGTTTAGAAATATCAGCAACCTGATTCAGCATGCCGTGCAGACTGGATAGCAGTGCTAAACGATTAGCCCGCAAAGCAGGGTCTTCTGCATTCACCATTACATCGTTAAAGAAGCTGTCGACTTCAGCACGCAAGGCAGCCAGCGTTTTCAGCGCAGCAGTAAAATCGCCTTTGGCAAAGGCAGCATCAACTTGTGGTTTCACATCAGCCATTGCTTTCGCCAGCGCCTGTTCGGCCGCTTCTTGTAATAATGCCGCATTCACTGCGCCGGGTGTGCCTTCTGCTTTTTTCAGAATATTGGTGATGCGTTTATTCGCAGCGGCCAGCGAGACTGATTCCGGCAAAGCTGCGAATGCCTGAACTGCCTGCAAACGTTCGACGATGTTGTCCAGCGTATCCGGATTTTGCGCGACGACGGCTTCAACTTCATTTTGCGCAAAGCCACGTTCACGTAATTGGCCGCGCAAACGGTCGAACAGGAAATTCAATACATCGGCGCTCGGATCTTTGAACTGGCTATTGCCAGCAAATAAAGCGACGGCGTCCGCCAGTAAGGCAGATAAAGACAAGGGCAAACGTTTCTCAACCAGCATGCGCAAAATACCTAAGGCGTGACGACGCAGCGCAAATGGATCACGGTCGCCGGTTGGTTGCAGACCGATGCCCCAGATACCGACCAAGGTTTCCAGTTTGTCGGCCAGCGCGACGGCGGTGCCGGTTGCGCTCGCTGGCAATGCATCACCTGAAAAACGCGGCTGATAGTGTTCAGAGGCTGCGGCGGCAACGTCGGCATGTTCGCCATCGTGCAGGGCGTAATAGGTGCCCATGATGCCTTGCAGTTCAGGGAATTCACCGACCATGTCGGTCAGCAAATCGGTTTTTGCCAGCAAGGCGGCACGTTCTGCCAGTGCAACATCGCTATGCAGCGTTGCGGCGATTTTTCCAGCCAGTGTTTTGACCCGTTCTGTGCGTTCGGCTTGTGAACCCAGCTTGTTGTGATACACCACATTCGCCAGCAGAGGCAGACGCGATGCCAGCGTTTTTTTCTTGTCTTGCTCAAAGAAAAATTTAGCATCCGACAAGCGCGGACGTACCACGCGCTCGTTACCCTGAATGATGTGTTCCGGTGTTGCCGTTTCCAGATTCGAGACGATCAGAAAGCGTGAGCGCAGTTTGCCGTTGGCATCGGTCAGCGCAAAATATTTCTGATTGGTTTGCATTGTCAGGATCAGACATTCCTGTGGAACTGCCAGAAATTCCTCTTCGAAATGGCACTCATAAACGACCGGCCATTCGACCAGCGCCGTCACTTCATCCAGCAGCGATTCTGGCATCAGCACCAGATCGTCGCCTGCCTTTGCCAACAGCGCGGTGCGGATTTGTTCTTTACGTTCGCTGACGCTGGCAATCACTTTACCTTCGGCTTTCAGCGCAGCGGCGTAATCGTCGGCGTGGCTGATACTGACTTCGCCAGCGGACAGGAAACGATGGCCTTTGGTGATGCGGTCACTGCTCAGACCAAGCAAGGATAAAGGGATGACGTCCGCACCGTGCAGAGCGATGATTTTATGTACCGGACGTACAAAATGCACAGTATCGCCATCGGGACGCTGATAACTCATCACTTTAGGAATCGGCAATTTGCTGACCGATTCTTCTATGGCAATTTGCAATGCTGGTGCCAGCGCGGAACCGGCTGCAGTGTAGGTGTAGAAAAAACTCTCTGCTTTACCGTCGGCCGCGCGCTCCAGATCACTGATCTGTAAATCAGCAAAACCCATCGCAGCGAGTTTCTTCGCCAGTGGTGCGGTTGGCTGACCTGCGGCATCCATGGCGACAGAAACCGGCAGCACTTTTTCGCGGATTTGTTTATCCGGCGATGTGGCGCGCACACGCGTGATACTGACGGCCAGACGGCGCGGTGAAGCATAGCTGGTGGCGACGGAATCCGCTTCTAAGAAATCACGTGATTTCAAGCCATTGACGATGCCAGCGGCAAACGCTTCGCCGAGTTTCGCCAGCGCTTTGGGTGGCAGTTCTTCTGTAAATAATTCAACTAACAGTGTTTGGTTCATGTTTATCTTTCCTGCATACCGGTCAGTAACCGGCATCCGAAATTGTGTAAGGCGTCTGCGCGTTCAGGTTTCAGGCGACAACAGGTTTATGCTTATCGTCGGCGGCGCACATAGGGAAACCGAGTGCTTCACGCGATGCGTAATAGGCAGCGGCAACAGCGCGTGACAGATTACGGATACGACCAATATAGGCGGCACGCTCTGTCACCGAAATCGCCCCGCGCGCATCGAGCAGATTGAATGTGTGTGCGGCTTTCAAGATCATTTCGTAAGCAGGCAACGCCAGCGATTTTTCTGTTACTTCGAGCAGACGCTTGGCTTCTGCTTCGTAGTTGGTGAACAACGAGAACAGGAAATCGGTATTTGAATATTCAAAGTTGAAGGTCGATTGTTCAACTTCATTCTGATGGAAGACATCGCCGTAGGACAGGCGCACCGTTTTGCCGTTTTCTTCACGCTCGGTCCAGACCAGATCGTAGACATTTTCCACGCCTTGCAGATACATTGCCAGACGTTCGATACCGTAAGTGATTTCACCGAGGATAGGTTTGCAATCAATGCCGCCGACTTGCTGGAAGTAAGTGAATTGCGTGACTTCCATACCGTTGAGCCAGACTTCCCAGCCCAGTCCCCAGGCACCCAGCGTCGGGTTTTCCCAGTCATCTTCAACAAAGCGGATGTCGTTTTGCTGTAAATCCAGCCCCAGTGCCTTGAGCGAGCCAAGATACAAATCGAGAATGTTTTCCGGTGCTGGTTTCAATACCACCTGATACTGATAATAGTGCTGCAGACGATTCGGATTTTCACCATAGCGACCATCTTTCGGACGGCGCGAAGGCTGGACGTACGCTGCACGCCAGGGTTCAGGCCCGATCGCACGTAAGAAGGTGCCAGTGTGCGAAGTTCCCGCGCCGACTTCCATATCGTAAGGTTGCAACAAGGCGCAGCCTTGTTTGTCCCAGTAATCTTGTAATGTCAGGATGATTTGTTGAAATGTGAGCATCGTGCTGTCTGCCTTTATCGCAGCCGGGGCGGCGCGAGGAATAATGTTTGCTAAACCTTCGATTTTAACCTAGAAATGCTGGTAGTAATGTCATCCGCTCAGACTAGGCGACACATTGCCGCAACGTGAAACGCCGTCGTGCTCACTTTTCGTTCTTCACATTAACGTTTATATTGCGTTAATGTTTTTAACAAGGTATAAAAATCTTCTCGCAGATTTCACGACGATTGAGGGGAGCGATGTAGCTGATGGACATAACAGGCCGCACAAATTCTTTGGACGAAGAGTCGCAAAGATTGGAAAACTGGTATCTGCTGCTGGGAGAGCTGACGGATTGTCTTTGGTATCCGGATGATTTACCCGGATTGCTGGAAGGATTTTGCAAGATACTGGTGTTGCGGGCAGGCTATTCACATACTGAAATTTTTTTTGAAAACAACGGCGAGAAATCCCGTTTTGAAGCGACTTCTGCACGGGCACCAGATTTTTTGTTTAACTCCTCAGATGATGAGCACTATGGCACCCATGCGCTGACGCTGGATTTCAATGTCGCGTCGCAGATGCATCTGACATTATCTGTCAGAGCATCATTTGAACTCAATGAAGCAGCAGAGCCAAGAAAAGTATTGACGCGTTTTGCGGAAGAGCTGGTCAGTGCAGTCCGCGCGCTGCTGACCACACAAGATCATCATGATCTGCAAAATAATCTGGAGTTGCTGGCGCTGTCAGTGCACCAAAGCCCGTACGCGATACTGATCACAAATGCTGCCGGTGAGCTTGAGTACTGCAATGCCGCCTATACCCGTATCTCAGGTTTCAGCCTGAACGAAGTCAAGAAAACCCATGCGCTGTGGAATAACGGCGCTGCCAGTGATGCCGCGCATAGAAACGCGTTTCTGGCGTTGAAGAGTGGTGAACACTGGCATGGCGATGTACAGAGCCGACATCTTAACGGCCATCTGTACTGGGAGCGCCAGGTCGTCAGTCCTTTGTGCAATGAAGCCGGACAGGTCACACATCTGGTGGCCGTGCGTCAGGATATTTCGGATAAGCAGTTTCAGTTACAGGAAGTGGAACAGGCCTTGTTGTTGCGGGAGCAGGCGCTGGTATCGAGCAGCAATGGCATCATGATCACTCGCAGTGATGAAACCGACCACTCCATCGTCTATGTGAATCCTGCATTTGAACGGATTACCGGTTACCGCGCCGATGAGGTAATAGGACGCGAGGGCCGTTTTCTGGTGCGCGATGATCTGGCGCAGCCGGATCTGGAAGAAATTCGCACTGCTTTGCGTGAGCGACGTGAAGGCCGTGCTTTATTGCGGAATTATCGTAAAGACGGCTCGCAATTCTGGAATGAATTACATATTTCTCCCGTCAAAGATGCTGCCGGTGCGGTGACAACCCACTTTGTCAGCGTGATTAATGACGTCAGCGAACGTGTTAATTATCAGAAAGAACTCGAATATCAGGCCACGCATGACAGCCTGACCGGGCTGGCGAACCGCAATCTTTTGAATGACCGCATTTCTCAGGCGATTGCCTGGGCCAAACGCCAGAATCTGCATGTGGGTTTGCTGCTGCTGGATCTTGATCATTTCAAACTGATTAATGATGCATCCGGTCATGGTGCCGGTGATGAAATGCTGAAGCAAGTCGCACAACGGCTGAACATGTGTGTGCGTGATACCGATACGGTTGCCCGTCTGGGTGGCGATGAATTTGTGATTGTGTTGACGGATTTGCCCGAGAGCGGTGACGTGGATGTGATTTCAGAGAAAATCATGCAGTCCTTATCCCGGCCCATGCACATCAATGGCAGCGAAATTTTTGTCACTGCCAGTATCGGCGTATCGGTGTATCCACGCGATGGCGATCACGGCGAAATTCTACTGCGTTATGCGGATATTGCGATGTACCGCGTCAAAGAACACGGGCGCAACAGCGTGCGTCAGTTTATTCCCGAAATGGGCGTCACCGCGATCAGTCGCCTGAATATGGAAAGCGCGATGCGACGCGGTCTGGAGCGCGCTGAATTTGCTTTGCATTACCAGCCAAAAATTGATCTGAAAAGCGGGCTGGTTGTTGGCGCAGAGGCCTTGGTGCGCTGGTATCACCCGCAGATAGGTCTGATTCATCCTATAGAATTTATCCCGCTGGCCGAAGAAACCGGACTGATTTTGCCGCTCGGCGAATGGGTCTTGAATGAAGCCTGCCGCCAGCAGGTAGCCTGGGTAAATAACGGGATGGGCGTGTTCAAGATTGCGGTGAATATGTCTTCACGCCAGTTCCGCCAGGATGATCTTGCCGAGCGCGTTGCCAATATTATTCAACGAAGTGGCGTTGATCCTCACGCAGTCACACTGGAATTAACCGAGAGCATGGTGATGCAGGATGTCAGCAGCACCCTGATGACCTTGCGTTCACTGAAAAATCTGGGCTTATCGATTTCACTCGATGATTTCGGCACAGGCTATTCCAGTTTGTCTTATCTGCGGCGTTTCCCGATTGATGAGCTGAAGATAGATAAATCATTTATCAATGATATTCATGTGAATCCGGATGATGCCGCGATTGCCGGCGCGATCATTGCCATGGGATTGAGTCTGGGTCTGAATGTCGTGGCGGAAGGTGTAGAAAAAAATGAACAGGCAAGCTTGCTCAAAGAGATGCGCTGTACTCAGGTGCAGGGATATTATTTTTCTAAGCCAGTGGATGCGTCCGCTTTTGAAGCGTTCGTACTGAAAAATCAGGCGCGGCGTGTTGAGGAGTGAGTCATGAGCAAAGCGGCGACCAATCAACTGGTGTGGCACGTCGGCGCCGTTAATGCCCTGGCCGATATATTGGTCGATGCCGAGATTCAGAAATCGCTGGCGGTGGGCGACCTGACGATTTATCATTTTCAGCATAATGGCAGCGAAAAAATGGCGGTGACTTTGCCTGATGGGCAGTCTCTGATGATTTCACTCGCGGCGCGTGCCAGTCACCCCGCACGCCGCCGGCAGGATGTCAATAATTAGCGCTGTACGTCGTGCATGCTGCGGGTACTGATAGACTGGCAGTCATTCCGTCATTCACCACACTTATTCCATGATGTCAGAACAGGAAACAACCCTGCCGCTTTACCCGGGGATCGCTGAAGCCAATATCCATATCGTTGCAGATGCCGCCTCAGCTGCGTTTGCGTATCGGCATCTGTCGCAGGCGAGCGTGCTCGGTTTTGATACTGAAACCAAACCCGTCTTTCAAAAAGGCCAGCGCCATCAGGGGCCGCATCTGATACAACTGGCGACCGAAACCAAGGCCTTTCTTTTTCCTGTCGTGCAGGCCGTGAATATCGATGTCGTCAAAGCGGTACTGGAAGCGCAGCATATTCTGAAAGTCGGTTTCGGCTTGAGTGACGATTTGCGGCATTTGAAAAGCAAACTCGATATCACAACGACGAACGTGCTCGACCTGGCCAAAGCGCTGCGCGAAAACCGGCATCAGGACATGGGCGCCAAAGCGGCGGTGGCAAAATTTTTTGGCATGCAGTTATCGAAATCAAAAAAGACCTCGACATCCAACTGGGCGCAGCAGCCGTTGACGGACAAGCAGATTGCCTACGCGGCGAATGATGCACATGTCGCCTTGCTGGTGTATCAGCGCTGGCTGACCTTGCAGCCAGCAATCCGAAAAGCGACAACACCTGCAACCACGCCGGCAACGACGTCACCGACTCCGGCATCGGCGCTATCGCGCTAGCGTGCGAGATTTTTTCAGGGAAAACAGCATACTCCCCCCTTATTTTATAAAAACGCCGCTATTGTCGGCATAAACAAAGGGTGATTTAAGATACTGGGGGGAGTATTATTGAAACTCGCAGAGCCTCTGCAGGCAGGCGTGACCGCGATGACGCGTTCGTCTTAGTCTTGTTATCATCTTGCACATGATGTCTGAAACGAATAAACCGATACAGCAAAACTGCCGTTTATGCGTGCATTACTACATTACGCATGATGTGAATTTCATGTATGGATGCCGCATGTTCGGTATTAAAAGTCAACGTCAGCCTTTGATGGAAATTGTCGAAGCGTCAGGCCAGCCTTGTGAGGGATTTGAATTGAAACAACGCTTGCCAGCGTCTGGTTCGTAAAATTTCCGGGCTACAAAAAACACCGGAAAAAAGAAAAAGCGACATCGGTGGTGATGTCGCTTTTTTTTTGCAGAGACACGATCAGGTCAGCACCTGATGATTTGTTCTGACGATGCCGGTCGGCTTATTTGACCGGAGCACCGTAACGGTTTTCTGTCTTTTGCCCTTCGCTCGCGAGGAACACCAGCAGCACGATGATACCGATGACAGGAATGAGTGCGATCAGCATCCACCAGCCACTGCGGTTGGTATCATGCAGACGGCGCATGGTAACCGCAATGGCGGGGATGAATGTACCTAGTGCATAAAGACCACCGAGAAACCCCATACCTGATGAAATATTTGAACTGCCCGTGATACCGTCGACCAGACCTAAACCCATACTGATCAGGATGTTAAACAGGAAAAAGAACCAGTACTCTTTGCGACGTGCACGGCCACTGAAGCCGGCATAATTTCTGAGTACCGCGACATACCAGTCGAACGCCTGAACTTCATCGCCAGCAACGTTCGCCGCTGGTGCCGGCACCGTTTGCTGCGCACCACAATGCGGGCAGGTTGCAGCAGTTTCGTGAATTTCCTTACCGCAGCCGCGGCAAAATACCATGCTCATAGTTTTCCTTTTCAGATAATTTTTTCAGCACATTGACAGATCACTGGCCAACACCGCATCGTGCATACGTCGCAGGCTTGTCGGGTTTGCTCGTTGCTGTGATCTCAGGTCCAGAGGTTGATCGTATTACCGTCTTTATCGGTGAAGCTGCCGACCACGATCATGATGAAATCGATCAGTGCCCAGATACCCAGACCGCCAAACGTCAGCAGCTGCAAAATACCGGTGCCGATTTTTCCTACATAAAAGCGGTGTATGCCAAAGACGCCTAAGAAAAAGCACAGCAATGCAGCAGGCAAAATCCGCTTGTCGGAATTGCTCGCTTCTTTTGGCGTTCCCTGTGGTGCGCCACAATTGGGGCAGGTCACAGCGGTTTCATGAATTTCCTTACCGCAGCCGCGGCAAAACACCATACTCATTTTTTCTCCTTGATTTGTACTGCGACGAAAGCGGCGAGCCAACGATGTGGCGCGCGATACCGATGAATTATTGAAAAGGAAGACGCTATTCAACATGAACTTCAACTGCTTGTTGATGTGCGGACAATCTAATCATAAAAGCAATTCTAAGAGAGAAGTTGTTTGAATGAAATGAAAAAATTCAAATAAGGCGGAACTTACGCAACATTGTCTGCGCAAGGCATCAATACAAACGCAGTGCAAAGGCAGCGCAAAACGATATGACGAGGATTCATCTGCTTAGCGAGAGGTTGGCGGGCTGGCTGCGCAAGAAGCTCAAATGGACTCAGTGCATAACGATGTTGTAAAAATGAACGAGCGTTGCTGATGGCAGACGAATGAAAAAAAACGACATCGTAGGTGATGTCGCTTCAGGGGAATCTTTTGACCTTGTTGATGCTTGTGAGCCAGTGTTGGCAGACTTAATTTGACTGATGCTGCGCGGCGCTGTTCGCTTGCCAGACTGCACGCGGCATATCGTAGACGGCGACTTGCATGTCGTACCATGATTCGGTTGCTTTAAACTGCATACCCAGTTTTTTCATCACGTGGGCGGACACATGATTATCCGGATGACAGACGGCACACAACAGTGGCGCGTTCAGTGTGTCGAAAGCAAAGCCAGCCATCGCTCTGGCTGCTTCTGACGCATAGCCGTTACCCCAGCGGTCACGGCGCAGCCGCCAGCCGGTCTCCAGCGGATTCGCCGGATCGCGCCCCAGATGCTGAATACAACCCGCACCGACTAACTGACCGCTGTCTTTTTCAAAAAACGACCACCAGGAAAATCCGTATTCTTTCCAGCGCGCTTTGACGCGATCGATCATCGCTTGCGTGTCGCCGGGTGTATCCGGTTTTCCGGTGATGTAACGCATCACTTCGATATCGCTGTTCATCGCGAACAGCCCATCAAAATGACTGTCGTCCATCGGAATCAATTGCAGGCGTGGGGTAAGCAAGATCGTCATTATCGGGCTCCTTCTCAGGCGTCAGAGTTAATCAGTAGGGCTGCTGTGCAGCAAGACGCTCAGTGTATTTGTACCAGACCGCTTTCGCAATGCGCTTTGATACGTGCGCTCTCGGGGCGACGTCGCCACCACGCAGTGACTTTATCGTTGCCAAGTATAATCACAGGAATCATTGATTTTTTATCGAAAAATCTCAACATGCTGAGTGGCCTATCCGTCACTGCTTTTCACTTCATTTCATTTAGACAGAGGCAAGTTCATGATCGGTCCGATCGCTACTTATTCCATTTTTTTTGTTTTGATTAATCTGGCCATCGCTGTGGCGATAGGCGGATTGATGTACCGGCAACAGCGCAAGGAGGCAACGTTTACCGTGCGTGTGCTGACTGGCCTGGCGCTGGGCGTATTGCTGGGTGCAGCGATGCATCTGTTGTATAGCGGTGATGCCAGCACGGCAGCGATTATCACCACGACCAATGCTTATCTCGACATCGTTGGTACTGGTTACGTCAAGCTGTTGCAGATGATCGTGATGCCGCTGATTATGGTGTCGATCGTCGGCGCGATTCTGAAACTGAATGGTGCCAGTGAACTCGGGAAAATCAGTGCTTTAACCATAGGCACCTTGCTGGCAACGACAGCAGTAGCAGCGGGCATTGGCATTATGATGGCCAAATTCTTTGGCCTGACTGCCGTTGGCTTGAGTTCAGCCGCGGCCGAAGTCGCGCGTGGCGAGTATCTGCAAGGCACGCTGGCAAACGCAAAGGCAATCAGCCTGCCAAGTTTGCTCTTGAGTTTTATTCCGACGAATCCATTTCTGGATATTACCGGTGCACGTAAAACATCAACGATTGCAGTGGTGATTTTTTCGATTTTCATCGGTCTTTCTGCGACCGGCATCGCCACAGCCAAACCCTTACTGTTTGACTCATTTACCCAGTTCGTCAGTGTTGCTCACGCCATTGTTATGCGCATGGTTTCCATGGTGTTGCGTCTGACACCGTATGGCGTTTTTGCTTTAATAGCGATGGTTGTGGCGGAATCGAGTTATGCCGATATTCTGAAGTTGATTAACTTTGTCGTCGCATCGTACAGCGCGCTGTTGTTGATGTTTGGCGTGCATTTATGTCTGATTGCCGGTAGTGGTCTGAATCCGGTTAAGTTCGCTAAAAAGATATTTCCGGTATTGGCATTTGCGTTTACTTCGCGCACCAGCATGGGCGCAATCCCGATGAATGTGCAGACCCAGACTCAGCGCCTGGGTACACCGGAAGGCATTGCGAATTTCGCTGCCTCATTTGGTGCAACGATAGGTCAGAACGGCTGTGCCGGAATATATCCTGCGATGCTGGCGATCATGATTGCGCCAACGGTGGGCATAGATCCATTTTCCTTCAGTTTCATCGCGCAGTTAATTGCGATTGTGACGATCGGTTCGATCGGCGTTGCCGGTGTTGGTGGTGGCGCGACATTTGCTGCCTTGATTGTTCTTTCGACGATGAATTTGCCAGTCGCATTAGCGGGGCTGTTGATTTCCGTGGAACCCTTAATTGATATGGGGCGTACGGCATTGAATGTCAGTGGTGCGATCACAGCAGGGACGATCACCAGCCGGGTATTGGGTGAGACCGATATGAACGTGTTTAACAGCGATGCAGAATTCACGACGGACGAGGCTGAACACCGAGTGTAATCTCCTTCCTGTTACTAAGCAGACCTCGCAAGCCGCCTGTATCCTTTTTCAGGCGGCTTCGTCATTTTTAACGCATGTATTTTTAATGCACACCGGAATGACAGATGGTGAAAATGCCGGTGTGCTGAGATTGCTCATTTTTTAAGTCCGTAGTTAAATGAATGCCGCTTGTTCTTTCAATGAAAAATAAGGTGATCGCATGGGGATAAAAAAACTGCTGTTTATTGTTAGCGGAGTTGTTTTGTTTTTCAGCGGATATTCATTTGCTTCTGCGCAAGTGAGCGCTCAGCTTGTATCAGCAACGCCGGCAGGCGCAGAGACGCAGGACAAGGCGGCGTTATTAAGTGCGGCCGAAACGCAATTAGCGAATAATATCCGCGCACTTCTTCAGGAAAAATGTCAGCAGAATCAGTTTTCCGGTGC
Source organism: Undibacterium sp. 14-3-2 (assembly GCF_016595265.1). NCBI lineage: Bacteria > Pseudomonadati > Pseudomonadota > Betaproteobacteria > Burkholderiales > Oxalobacteraceae > Undibacterium > Undibacterium sp. 14-3-2. The sequence goes on along the minus strand of NZ_JAENGS010000002.1, from coordinate 493,120 downwards.
GATATTAATCGCGAAAGGAGAGCGCCTCATTACCGATGGTGTGTGCGGGCAGGCAAATAAGCGCTACCACTATGCGAATACGATAGACACAAAATTTAATATCGCGTCGATAGGAAAGATGTTGACTGCTGTGGCGATTGCGCAATTGGCGGACGCGGGAAAACTCAGTTACGACGATAAGTTGAGTCAATACGTGGATACGGGCTGGTATCCCAAAAATGTACTGGATAAGGTCACGATACGGCAGTTGTTGTCACATCGCGCTGGCTTTGGTGACATGCTGTCGCAGCAGATCATTCAGTCGCCCTACATCAGACTGCTTTTTTTGCGGGAGCTGGAGGATTACACACCATTATTGCAAGGCGACACGCTGAAAGCTGAACCGGGCAGCCGGTTTTCCTATAGCAATACAGGGTATTTTTTATTAGGTCTGGTGATCCAGAAGGCATCGGGAGAAAATTTTTTCAGCTATATCCGGGAACATATTTACCAACCTGCAGGAATGCTGAACTCTGACAGTTATTTCAGGGACGAGCCTGTCGATAACATGGCGACTGGCTATTTTTCTACGCCGGAAGCACCGGATTTTTCAAAAGAAAATAATTTTTATATTCCTTTGCGGGGACTGCCATTCGGCGCAGGCTACTCGACCGTCCATGATTTATGGCGCTTCACGACCGCATTGCAGAGCGGGAAGTTAATTAAAAAAGCGACGCTGCAATTACATTTGACTGATAACAGCCAAGGACAAAACGCGGGCGGCAGACCATACGGTTTAGGCTTTCAGGTATGGAATAGCGCATTAGGAAAAGTGGCGGGACATTCCGGTAGTCTGCGCGGTGTGTCCGGCGATGTTGCAATGTACCTCGACAGTGGATATACGATGATCGTGCTGTCGAACTATGATTCTGCCGGATCTTTACCTGCGCAATTGGAGGGATTGCTGCCTAAGTCAGCGGAAAAGTGAACTTTCACCTTTACGTGATGTGAGTTTGGACGTACGCTTTTTTTGATCCACTCGTTGACAACGCAGCTGTTAAGCCGATGCCGTTATTAAGCCCGGATTAAAAAAAGCCACCTGACATGTTGTCTAGGTGGCTTTGCGATGACGGTATCAGTGAATCAGTATACCGTCAGCATGCTTAGTTTTTAAACTTCGCTTCCGCGATGCGATCAGCTACCACGCTGGTTGGCAAACCTTCTGCATCGGCGCGGGTGAATACTTCTGCCAGGGTGTCGCCGATACGGCGTACATGCGCTTCCATGCCGTCTTCAGGTGTATTCAGGTATTCGTAGCAGACTTTGATAATGCCGCCGGCATTAATGACGAAATCCGGTGCGTACAAAATACCTTTCTGGCGACAGGCTTCACCGATATCGGCGGTGGCTAACTGATTGTTGGCCGCACCCGCAACGATCTTTGCTTTCAGGCGGGAAAGCGTATCCGGATTCAGTGTCGCACCGAGAGCGCAAGGCGCATAAATGTCGGCCTGCACATCGTAGATCGCATCAATGCCGACAACTTCTGCACCCAGCTCGTCTTGCGCGCGTTGCAATGCAGCCTGATCGATATCGGCCACGACTAATTTTGCACCTGCTGCATGCAGACGGCGGGCATAGTCGTAACCGACATGCCCCAGGCCTTGCAGCGCAACGGTCAGACCGTCAAAGCTATCGCGTTTGAGTTGATGTTTGATTGCTGCTTGTGCGCCGACGAAGCAGCCGAGTGCGGTAAATGGCGATGGATCGCCACGGTCACCGAGACCCGCGACGTATTTTGTTTTGCTGGCGACATTGGCCATATCTGCCGGGCTGGTGCCGACGTCTTCTGCCGTGACATAGCGACCGCCGAGACGCTCAAGCGCTTCGCCCAGGGCTTCAAACAAAGCCGGTGTTTTATCTGTTTTCGGATTACCGATGATGACGCTTTTACCGCCGCCGATAGGCAGGCCGGCAACCGCGTTTTTATAAGTCATGCCGCGTGACAGGCGCAGTACGTCGCGTACCGCTTCTGCTTCGCTGGCATAGTTCCACATACGGCAGCCGCCCATTGCCGGGCCGAGATGCGTATTGTGAACAGCGATAATGGCTTTCAGGCCGGATTTTTCTTCTGAGGCAAAAACAACCTGTTCGTGGTTGTCGAAGTTGATTTCGTTAAAAACAAAAGCGGTCATGCTTATGGCTCCGCGCGGCGTAATACTGTGAACCTGATAAGGCAACAGTGTCTGGCCGCAAAAAGTGAATGAAAAAGGACAAAACGGGTACAACAAATACTGGATAAAAAAAAGCTTCTGATTGCTGGTTGGTGCAATCAAAAGCGCAGGGCGGTGATTGTGTCACGCGGGAGGAAGTATAAGGGACGCCAGACATTTACTCAAATCCGGGGCTGTTCTGATACCCGCAGCAAATTAATACGGCACAAACCGGCATTCATGATGTCCAGCGCAGATTTGAATATGCCATTCATTTCATGCAGCGGCTTTATCTGACGCCGGATGCAGCAGGCCGAATAATTCTGCGGTATAACGGGTTTGCGATTTAACGCAGCAACCGCGGGAATACGCATTCATGAAACCATGCCGGGTTCCTTTGGCAAGTTCTGCCGGATGACCGCGTTGGCGCAGATCGTTGACCAGTTTCGCGGGATCAAAAGCTGCTTCCTTTTCCGCAAAAATCAGGCGTACAGGGCAAACAGGAAGTACCTCTCGATAATCGCGTATTCGTGAGCCGTAAAATAGCACCATGTTCTGCAATGAACGCACGAATTCGTGCTGGCTGCTGATCCATAATGCACTGGCGCCGGCGCTGAATCCTATCGCATGAGTAAGCCCGGTTTGCTGTTGCAGGATAGTATTGAGCTTTTCTGTATAGCGGGCGACGCCGCCTTCGGCAATGAAGGCCTGGTATGCGTCTTGCTCCGAACGGAACTGGCGTTCAGTATCCTGAAACGGGCTGATGATGAGGGCGTTGACTGAGAGCTGACGTACCAGACTCTGTACCGCGGGGGTTATTCCAAAGACATCGGTGGCGATCAGTATGGTCGCAGCGGAGTTGGCTGATGCAGCAGTTACGGGGGCAGCAGGGGATGCAGTTTGAGCAGATTTGACAGAGGCTGGCACAACAAATACGGAAAAGCAAAGGAGGCCGGAGCCTACCGGACTTGCAGGGGAAAAGCAAGCCGTACAAAGGCTTGTGCCTGTCTTATTTAATACACGCAATGCCCGATTGACAAGAGCTTTGCGACTCATGGATACTGCCAGCTTCATTCCCTCACGACGCATTTAATTGAGTGCAAGTGTAATTCGCGGGATGCTGAAAAACTGACTGGCAATATTGAGTGTTTCCGGGATTTTTCCCGTGCCATTGTGTTGATGCTGACTGATGTTGGTTGAATCTGGTCCCTGTCTTTGACCTCGGTTTTACCTCACGTTTACTATTTTCAGGTCTGGTCAGCGTCATGTGTTGCGATGTTCAGCATGACAGGTTCGTTCGTTGAACCTTTTTTCTTTATTTTCAGTCCAAGCTGCCTTCTAAAAATTAGAGTATTCCGGAGATTCCTTATGTTGCGACCTAGTCTGATTGTATTAAGTATTGCACTTGCCTTCACTGGCTGTAGCAAGTTCAAAAAAAGTGATGACCAGACGAAGGCCAGCGCCTCTGCGACTGCCGATAAACCTCTGATGGTGACCAATGAGGATTTATCCATCGTACAAAGTAATGCACTCTCTTCTGGCCCCGTGATTACCGGCTCTATCCAGCCAGAACGAAAAGCCGATCTGCGTTCAGAAATTTCCTCGGTTGTATTGCAGGTGCTGAAAGAAAACGGCGAAACCGTGAAGCGCGGCGATACGCTGGTGCGGCTGGACGACACGTCGATCAAAGACAGTCTGCATTCTGCGCAGGAAGCCGAGCGCGCTGCGGTGCAGACGTTTGATCAGGCCGAGCGCCAGTTGCAGCGTCTGAAAACCCTGCGTGCTTCCGGTATGGCATCCACTCAACAATTAGAAGATGCTGAAATCCGTCGCAACAACACGCAAAGCGATCTGGTTGCCGCAAAGGCGCGCACAGTGCAGGCACGTCAGCAATTACAACGCACGGAGGTCCGCGCACCGTTTGACGGCGTGGTCAGCGAACGTAAAGTGTCGGCTGGTGATACAGCACAAATCGGTAAGGAACTGGTTAAAGTCATTGATCCGACCAGCATGCGTTTTGAAGGGTTGGTCTCAGCGGATAAAGTCACCAGCGTCAAGATCGGACAAGCAGTCTCTTTCCGCATCAATGGCTATGGCAATCAGGAATTCAGAGGAAAAGTGAAGCGCGTCGATTTAGCGGCGAACGCAACGACACGGCAGGTCGAAGTGCTGGTCACATTAGGCGAGGGCACACAGCCACGCGTATCCGGCTTGTTTGCCGAAGGCATGATAGAAGCAGCATCGACAGAAACACTGATGATCCCCGGTTCTGCACTGGTACGCGATGGTGACAAGGCTTACGCATGGCGCGTCAAGGATGGCGTACTCAGCAAAGTCAGCGTCAGCATCGGTGAGCGTGATCCGCGTCGTGGCGATTTTGTGGTACGCAGCGGCCTGCTGAATGGCGATAAGGTGGTCAGCAATCCGCTATCCACATTGAAGGACGGGCAAAAAGTGCAGATGGTGGCTTCTGTTCCTAAAAATACACCCGTTGCAGTACCTGCACCGGCAGCGGCATCCGCTGCAGCAGCTTCAACTACAGCTTCTGCGGCTGCGGGGAAATAAACCATGTTTTTATCTGACTTCAGTATCAAACGCCCGATAGCGATGATCGTCATCATCATCGCATTGATGGCGTTGGGCTTACTTGCCCTGAAAAAACTCAAGGTTAATCAGATTCCGGATGTCGATCAGCCCTTGCTGGTGGTCAGCGTGCCGTATCCCGGCGCCTCACCGGAAACCGTGGAACGGGAAGTGATTAACCGCATAGAAAAATCTTTGCAGAGTATCACCGGTGTCGATAAATTGACCTCGACTGCTTATGAAGGCAGTGCGAGTATCGTCATCTTCTTCAACTTTAATAAGAACATGGTGGAAGCCTCGGATGAGGTGAGAAATGCGATTGCCGGTGTGCGCTACAAGCTACCGGTGGAAATGCGCGAACCGGTGCTGCAAAGGATAGACCCGTCGGCGCAACCCATCATGCAGATTGCTTTGTCTTCCAGCACACTGACGCACGCTGAGATTTCACGCAAGGCCGAAGATGAATTTTCGGAAAAATTCCGGGGTATTGATGGCGTTGCGACAGTCACTGTCAATGGTTCGCTGAAACGTGAGCTGAGTGTCTTGCTGCATTCGCAGAAACTGCGTGAATACAATGTGTCGGTGGCGGAAGTCGTGAACGCCTTAAAAAGCCAGAACACTACAGCACCGGTGGGTAAAGTCAAAGGTGAGCTCAACGAACAAAGCATACGTCTGATCGGCAGGATAGAGTCGCCGGAGGATTTCAAGGCGATTGTCATCAAGCGCCGTGGTAATGAAATTATCCGTCTGGCACAGGTCGCCGATATCGCCGATGGCTTTGCTGAGATCAGCGGTTTCAGCGTCCGCAACGGCAATCCTAACGTCGGTATTTCTGTGACCCGTTCACGCGATGCGAGTACGGTGTCGGTGGCAAAACGCATTCGCAGCATGGTTGATGAGATCAACAAAACACTGCCTGCCGGTACCAAAATGGAAGTCACGCAGGATGGCGGCAAGGATGCTGAAAGCAGTCTGAATAACGTGATCGAATCGCTGATTTTCGGTGCGGTGCTGACGATTTTCGTGGTGTATGTTTTCCTTAATTCCTGGCGTTCAACTCTGATTACAGCGCTGAGTCTGCCGACCTCGGTTGTGGCCGCATTTATTGCGATCTGGTTGTCCGGCTTTACCCTCAACTTCATGACTTTGCTGGGATTATCGCTGGCGATCGGTGTGCTGATTGATGATGCGATTGTGGTGCGCGAAAACATCGTCCGGCACATGGAAATGGGTGTGGACAGACGTACTGCTGCAAGTAACGGGACGAAAGAAATCGGGCTGGCAGTGGCGGCAACGACGTTTTCTATCATTGCTGTTTTCATTCCTGTCGCGTTTATGCCGGGCGTTTCCGGCGAGTGGTTCCGGCCATTTGCGCTGACCGTTGCGTCTTCGGTGCTGGTCAGTCTGTTCATTTCCTTTACGCTCGATCCTATGTTGTCGGCATACTGGGGGGATCCGCCGGGGCATCATGAATTGCCGAAAAAAGGCATCAGTCTGGTTCTGGCAAGGTTCAATCAATGGTTCGATCATCAGTCAGACCGTTACGGTAATGTGATTGCATGGGCGCTGCATCACCGCGTCTGGATGGCGGTGATTGCCGGCGTCTCATTTGTCGTGGCTATCGTCTTACATGCGACACTGGGCGGCTCCAGCTTTTTGCCAGCAGCCGATAACGGCATGCTGATCGTCAACGTGCGCACTCCTTCGAGTTCCAGTCTTGAATATTCCAGACTGAAAGTCGAAAAATCCGCAGAGCTTGCGCGTACTATCAAAGAAACCAAGGCAACCAACAGCACGGTCAATCTGAGTGGTGGCCGCGTCTATGTTGATATTGGCAAAAGCACAGAACGTAAACGCTCTGCGGCAGAGATTGCGGTTGAATTGCGCAAGCTGGTCGGCAACATCATCGGTGCCGAATATGTGGTGCAGGATGATCTGAATAATGGCGGCGGTAAGCCGGTGCAGATACAGTTCTCCGGCCCGGATGCACGTAAGCTGTTGTCGATTGCAAATGAGTTCATGGATAAGCTCAGAAAAGTCGAGGGCGCAGTTGATGTCGGCTTGTCTGAACAAGATCCTAAAGATGAATTGCAGATAGAAATGGATCGCGGACTGGCGAATACCCTGGGCATTTCTGTGAATGACGCCGCGCAAGCATTGCGAGTCGCGTTTGCCGGTGTAGAAGTTGGCGACTGGGTTGATCCTACCGGCGAAACGCGCGATGTATCTGTGCGTTTGCAACCGGGTGACCGTGTCAATCTGGAAAATATCGAACGTTTGCCGATCTCCGTGACCGGCAGCGATAAGATGGTGCCGCTGGAACAGATTGCGAAAATCACGATGGGCAAAGGGCCATCGCAGATTCAGCATTACGATGGCAAACGCATGATTGCGGTGTCAGCCAACGTGCAGGGACGTTCTGCCGGTGAAGTGACTTCCGATGCGCTGAAAATCGCTAAAGCGATGAGTTTTCCTACTGGTTATGCACTCGAACTCGGTGGTGCCGCCCGCTCGCAGAAAGAATTGTTCAGCGAGATGGGAATTGCATTGGTGATGGGCATCGGTCTGATGTATCTGATTCTCGTCATGCAGTTTGGCTCATTCACGGCACCGATTGCAGTGATGCTGTCTTTACCGTTGAGTCTGATCGGTGTGGTGGTGGCACTGCTGCTGACCAAAGGCACACTCAATCTGATGAGTTTTATCGGCATCATCATGCTCATGGGGCTGGTGGCGAAAAATGCGATTCTGCTGCTGGACTGTGCGCGTGAACGTGAGCGTGAAGGTTTTGACCGAGAAGAAGCGCTGATGTATGCGGGGCGCAAACGTCTGCGGCCGATTCTGATGACGACATTTGCATTGATTGCAGGTATGTTGCCAGTCGCAATCGGCTTGGGTGAAGGCGGCGAGTTTTACCGTCCTTTAGCCATTGCAATTATCGGCGGCACAATTACCTCGACTTTGCTGACCTTGCTCGTGGTGCCGACTTTCTATGACAGTATAGAAATCAACAGCGACCGCATGGTGGCGAAATTCCACCGTCGCGATGAACGCTGGAATACGGCAGTGGCATTTGTGTTGACCTTGCTGGAGGCAATATTCACCGTGACGTTTATCCGCTTTATTTTCCGTCTGCCATTCCGGATCTGGCGCAAAATAAAAGGCAGAAAATAAAACGAAAAATCAATCCGCTGTCGTCAGCGAGTCAAGGCTTTACCTGCTTGCTGACGACGCTGAAACTTGACGTGATACCGGCAAATCAGGATACTTCGCCCACCATTTGGGGCGAAAAATACAGCAGGATAAAATGTTTTTTACAGACGGCCTTTACCAAGGGCCGTTTTCTTATTGTTCAACACAACAACAATGAAACTGGAGAGGTCGATGACGCAAAACACCGGGCACGCTGAACAAGCGAAAATGCCGCCACAAATTCCCTACATTATCGCGAATGAAGGCTGTGAACGTTTCAGCTTTTATGGCATGCGCAACATCCTGACCTCATTTCTGATTACCAGCCTGTTATTGTCGATGCCTGAAAACATGCGTGCAGGCATGGCGAAGGAAGTCTTTCATACCTTTGTGATCGGCGTTTATTTTTTTCCTTTGCTGGGTGGCTGGCTGGCCGACCGTTACTTTGGTAAATACAATACCGTTTTCTGGCTCAGCCTCGTGTATTGCGCCGGACATGCGTGTCTGGCGATATTCGAGGATAACCGCAATGGTTTTTATACCGGGCTGTTTCTGATCGCGCTGGGTTCCGGCGGGATTAAGCCACTGGTGACCTCGTTTGTCGGCGATCAGTTTGACCAGACCAATCGCAAGCTGGCGCAAAAAGTATTCGATGGCTTTTACTGGATCATCAATTTCGGTTCCTTCTTCGCTTCCCTGTTGATGCCTCTGTTTCTCAAGCAACTGGGTGCCAGCGTCGCTTTTGGTATTCCTGGTGCGCTGATGTTCATCGCGACCATGATTTTCTGGTCTGGCCGCAAGAAATATGTGCATGTACCGCCAGTCTCGAAAGACCCGCATTCTTTCCTGAATGTCGTGCGTACTGCGCTGACGACCAAAGTTGCAGGCCAATCGAATAGCGGCACACTGATGGCATGGCTGGGCGCGGCGCTGGCAGTTGGCTCGCTGTTCCTGATTCCGGCTATCGGCATAGTTGCCGCATTGTGTCTGGTGCTGGTGTTAATGCTGGGATTCGGCGGCATGGGCGCATGGATGCAGCTGGATCGCGCGCGTGGTGCCCATCCTGATGAGGCAGTCGATGGCGTGCGTTCTGTATTGCGCATTCTGGTGGTGTTTGCGCTGGTGACGCCTTTCTGGTCTTTGTTTGATCAGAAAGCGTCAACCTGGGTATTGCAGGCCGATCTGATGACGAAACCATCGTGGTTCCAGTCCTCACAGATGCAGGCATTAAACCCTATGCTGGTGATGTTGCTGATTCCATTCAATAACCTGATTCTGTACCCTATGCTCAAGCGCATGGGCGTTGAGCTGACTGCCTTGCGTCGTATGGGGCTGGGTATCGCGTTTTCCGGGCTGGCATGGATCGTCGTCGGCTTTATGCAATTGGCGATTGACGGCGGCAATTCGATTGATATCACATGGCAAATCTTGCCGTATGCTTTGCTGACTTTTGGCGAAGTGCTGGTATCCGCAACTGGTCTGGAATTCGCTTACAGTCAGGCACCGCTGGCAATGAAAGGCGTGATTATGAGTTTCTGGAATCTGTCCGTGACGATAGGTAACTTATGGGTCTTGCTGGCTAATTCCAGCGTGAAAAGCACGGCAGTGACTGAGCAGATCAAAACGACAGGCATCAGCGTGGCAGCGTTCCAGATGTTCTTCTTCGCCGGTTTTGCCTTACTCGCAGCCTTGTTGTTTGCGCTGTATGCAAAGAACTACAAAATGCTGAACAACTATCGCAAAGCCTGAAGTAACAAGTCAGTCCGCTGAAATAAAAAAAGCCGCATGATTTTTCATGCGGCTTTTTTCGTTTTCAATTACAGGTATCGAATATCAGGAATCAACAATTCGCTATCAGTGCAGGGCTTCTGTCAGTACCCGGCCTTCGGCGGCGGATGGTGGGCGCACGCGCAACAGATGCGCGAGTGTCGGTGCAATATCCATCACCTCTGCATATTGACCGTAAGCGCCTGCTTTAATCCACGGTTTGCCCATGATCATCAGCGGCACATTCGTGTCATACGAGTAAGGTGAACCATGCGAAGTACCTTGTTTTCCGCTGCTGAAATACCAGAAAGGTTTGATGACCACCATGATGTCGCCGGACACCTGACGGTTCCATGCGCGTTGCATCAAGGTGCCGATACGGGTGGCTGGCAGATTGCCATTTTCCAGTTGCGTGCGGGTGAAGGCATTGGCGACGCCGGGGTAATTCAACAAGAAACGTGCGGCGGTGTTTTCTACTTCTTCCCGTTTCAGACTCTTTTGCTCTATCAGTGTGTAATCAAGAATCACATTTGGCGGCGACCATTTTCTGACCAGGTTTTCCTGCCCGAATTTTTCTGCCAGATGTTTACTCAATGCTGCCGACATTTGCTTGCCATCGAGGCGCTGTGCATCGCGTTTGATCGATTGTGAGAATTCCGGCACATTCGGGAAACCATGATCAGCAGTCAGTACGACCATGGTGTTATCAAGGCCAACACGTTTATCCAGATAGCTGAAAAAATTCGCCAACAGACGATCGAGTCGTTGCAAATGATCATGCGACATGCGGCTTTCAGGGCCGAAACTATGATTCACATAATCATGGCTGGATAAGCTGACGCCCAGCACATCCGGCACACCGGCAGGATTGCGGCCCAGATTTTCGCCTTCCACCGCAGCACGTGCAAAGTCCAGTGTCATTTCATCGAGATAAGGACCGGTGTACAGCTTGCCGTAATATTCCGCATCCGGTTTGCCAGATTTACTTTCATATTTAAACGGGAAGCGGTTTTTTTCATCGGCGATCAGATCGTCGCTGGCATCACCGGCATACGACGCATCTGCAAGTAAGGGACGCCATTCTTTGCCATAGAATCTATCCTGTGGCTTGCTGGCATGGTATTGCTGCACCCACTGCGGGTGGCTTTGCATATAGTAGGTGCTGCTGGCGAAATTGCCGGATTTGCCCATATACATATACGCAGTACCCGCTTTGCCTGCGAGCAGAATCGCGCCGCGATCCTTGCCAGATACCGTGATGACTTTTGCCCGGTTACCCGTTGCGTAACGCAATTCGTCGCCCACCGTGCTGGCGCGTAAATTAGCCGGTGAGGTGCCAGCACCGGGCTTGGTTTCATCACCGATATAACTGTGCGCATTGTCTTGCGTGCAGTACATAGATTCCAGTGTTTTCGTATCTGTCCAGTCGTTCGAGATGATGCCGTGCTGGTAAGGATACGCGCCCGTCAGTACTGCGGCGTGACCGACAGCTGTGACTGTCACGCCATGTGCCTGATGCGCGTTGCTGAACCAGGCTCCCTGATCCAGCAGACGGCGGAATCCGCCCTGACCGAATTGATCACGATAACGCGTGACTTGCTCTTGCGGCAAACCATCGACCACCAGTACCACGACCAGTTTTGGTTGTGCAGGTTTGTCTGCCGCAATCGCCGGAAATGCTGCCAGGCTGCTGGTGGCAGCGAGACAAGTAAGTAAAAACAGCCTGCGCACAGGGCGCATACAAAGCAGGGAGGGCTTCATCGGTTTCATGTTCTGATGTTCAATGGAGGTTAACAAAACAGCCAGCCACAGGAGGCCGACTGGATGCGAGAGGAATAACAGCGTACAACAGAATTATTTCACGCCGATGATGCTTGTGGGGAGCTATTTGTGCTTTGATATGCATGAGGCCGGACATCTGCTGTTAGCTAAAGCCCTGCATTGCTATCGCACGCAGACGTGTGATAACGTAGACCAGAATATTCACCATACAGGTCAGATTTTTATATTCTTGTTTTAAGAGGAGATTGGCGGCATCCGGATTGTGTTTTATCAAGACGGTTTTACTTTGATCAGAGTAATCTGGACACTTGGCAGGTCATCGATTTAAGGGAGAAAACATGAGTCTCAACAGTGCACAACAAAACAGCTTAAAAGAGAAACTGGATGGCTTGAAGCAAAGCATACAAGAGGAATTGCGGCAACATAATCCTGAAAGCTTGCAGATACAATCGGGCGAGGGCGACCGTCTCACGAATGATGCGCTCAATGCCGATGAGATGGCGCAATACCTGCATCATCATGCGGAGTGGCAGGCGTTGCAGCGGGCACAGGCCAGACTCAATGAAAACGTCGCCGATATTTGCAGCGAATGTGGCAGTACCATTCCTTTTGCGCGTTTAGAGGCAGAGCCGACGGCCGAACGTTGTATCGATTGTCAGAGCAAACTCGAGGCCAACGACCATCGTCTGCATTTACATCCACATTCCAGCATGTAAATTACAAGGCTGCCGTAAAAAAAGCCCCGCAATATATTTGAGCGGGGCTTTTTTCTTTTAAGAAAATACTGATACCGAAATATTCTTTACACGCTTTCAGAAATCAGAAGACAAGTATTTAAACACTGATCGACAGCACAACAATCGCATAAAAAGATAGCGTGCATGCTGCAATAAAAAGTAATGCAAAGGTGCGCCAGAGTGCGCCTTTGACAGTCAGCTGATACGCTTGTTTTAGCTGCGTATACATATGCACCGGCGGCACAAATGCGAATAGCATCGCCGCAGTACCGCTGAAACCAAACCTGTCTGACAACGCGATGCACATCAGCAGTAAGCTCATGAAACATAATGAATACAGCGAGAAAACGGCATGGTCAAACATGACGTACTGACGTCGGAACATAAACAGCAACCACAAAAATGGCAGGGACATCGGCATCAGCAGAAAAGCAAATTTTGAGGCATTACTTTTCATTTTGTAGAGAATCAGCTCAGGATTTTTAACGGCAGTCCTGATTTTCTGTTCCAACCTTGGCAGGGCCGAAGTAATTTTTATGTTGTCAAACTGCCGGTCGACTTTTTTGATCAGTGTACTGGCATCGACAACCTCATTATCAGTTGCCACCTTCCCTGTCTCATTAGTGGTAGCAGCGGGCTGGTCAGGCGCTGTCGGGGCTTTTTTCTGACTTTGCTCTTTGTCAGTTTTTTGCTGCGTGTCTGCGTCTTCGCTCAGTTCTTTATCTATTCCTGACTGAATAGTGTTGTCATCAGCCTGCGGTATTTTTTCTTTATTGCCGTCAGTGGTGGTGTTGTTGATGCTGACCTTGCTTTTCGTTGCAGACGATAACTTTTCTTCCTGATGACTCGCCGTCATTGAAAAGACGAAAAACATCAGGAAAATCAGAAACAGAAATAGCGCCAGCGGTGACACATAGCGTGTCCGCTGTCCCTGAATATAATTGCGGGTTAATTGTCCGGGTTTAAAAATCAGTGCCGGGATAGTGCGCCAGGCTTTGGTTTCAAAGTGCAGTAATCCGTGTAAAAACTCTTCGGCCATATGCAGCAGAGAGCGATGAATGTGAGCCGACTGCCCACAGGCATGACAATAGGCACCGGTCAAAGGCGTGCCGCAATTGGCGCAGTTGCCGGCAGGCGCATGTACTTTGGCAGCATGGGAACCGCCCGCAGCCTTTTCTGCATCATTGACGATCAACGCCTCGCTCACGACATCCGTGGCGACATCCATTTCCATGCTCATGCAGCATCTCTCCTTCATACACTGTGACGATGGGGGTGATGTTTCCCCTTCAGCCGGCAGACAATGCCAGATATTTCAAAAAAAGCATTGTACGGTTTTTCTGAGAGATACCCCAGTGCAACTGTGGGCTGCACCGGATATTTTTTCAGACTGTCGGCTATTGATCACGAAACTGTGTATGCAAGAGGTCAGGCGCGGTTTTCCTTGCTTTTTTCCACCTTCCGTTGCAAGACGAAAATCGGCTGCGCCCATTCGGTATCTTTTTTCTTTTTGCTGGTGATCAGCGTCAGTTCTGACGGGTCATAGACGTCGGTGTTATGCGTCAGTGGTGTCGTCATCAGATATTGTGCATCGGTATTTTTCAGGAACTCGCCGACCAATTGAATATTGCGGATATCCAGATGGGCAAACGGTTCATCAATGAAAACGAAGCCGCCGGAACCATCTTCAGATTTCAGCAGACCGATCAGCAGAATCAGCGATTTCATCACCTGCTGTCCACCGGAGGCTTCACCGTCGTTCATACCGATAGGGCCTTTACCATCGAATTTGAAACGCACATGCAAACCGGCCTGTGCCAGTTGAATATCATCGTTCTCCAGTTTCACCGGATCGGTATGCACTTCAATGCCAGCCAGTTCACCAAGTTGCCGGATATTTTTGCTATAAGCCTTGATGGTGTAACGCAGCCTGTCCATATAGGCGGCACGGGCATTGATCGTCGCTTCGATTGCGCGGTTATTCTGATAACGGCGTTCATCGGTTTCTGCCTGACGACCTTGCAATAAGGCGTTCAGACGGGTGTACTGATCGACCACGGTGGAGTCGGTTTCCCAGTCATCGCGCGCCAGATTATTGCTCAGACTGCGGATGCGTAATTCGATCTGATGGACATTTTCATGTTCCGCCACCAGTTCACGCCGGTGCGAGGCACGCTTCCAGTTTGGCGGCAGAGTATGCCAGGTATCGCGCATACTGCGCAGCGTTTCGTATTGGGCGGCGCGCTCTTCGGCGTGACGCTTTTCTGATACACGCAATTGCGCTTCCGCTTCGGCAATTGCCGCCTTTGCCTGCTCCCATTTCAGGTGCGCAACAGAACGCTGTTCTGTTGCTGCTTTCAGCAATGGGGCGATTTCACCTAAGCGGCTGCCGACTTCGATACGCTGTTGTTTCAGCGGTTGTGTATTGCGCTGTGCTTCTTCAAATTCAGCATGACGTGCACTGAGTTCTTTCGCTGCATCGACACCCGCCAGACGCGCTTTATACGCGCTGATTTCTCCGGCGAGTTTGCTGATATTCATGGTCAGCACATCTTCCTGCGATTGCAGGCGCGGCAGCGATTTCAATAAGGCTTCGAGACGCTGTGTGCGACCGGCATTACCGAAACGGTAGCGTGATACTTCGACAAACAGGGAGCGCCCGCCACGCCGTTCAAAGTGATAAGCGTCGGGCGTAATCCATTCTTGCGAGCGCGGTAGTTTCATGCCTGCTTCAATCGAGCCGACGGTGGACACGCGTTGTAATTGTTCGATCAGCCAGGCTGGTGCCTGCGCGGTGAAATTCACGACCGATAGCAGGCTCTGGTCTTTGACGACGGGCGCACTGATGCGCTCAGGCACGATGAAGTGGCTGTATTTCTGCTTCTCACCAATGCGGTAGGCGGCAGCGGCGTCGCTGGCTTTGTCCAGCAGTATCACTGAGGTATAGCCGCGCAACATCCCCTCTACCGCGCCTTGCCATTGCGGGTCGGTGACTTCGACAATATCCGGCAGCATGCAATGCGCGATGCCCGCATCGTTCAAGGCACGGCGCATGTGGCGCACGTTTTCCGGGTCGGGCAGGGCAGATTTACCCTGCAGTGCGGCGATGGTATCCATCTCGCTGGCGATGCGCTGGCTGAGCGCGTCGCGATCGGCTTTCTGGCGCGAGAGTTCGGCTTCTTTTTTCTCTAAGTCATCGGCCACATTGGCGACATCGGCGTCGGCTTCGGCGGCTAGTTTTTGCAGACGGCTTTTTTGTTCGAGCAGACTTTCCTGCGGTTTTAGCTTCGCATTGATTTGCTGCAGTTTTTCACGTAACGCAGATTCTTCGGCTTCCAGCGCCGCTTCTACTTGCTTGGCTTCCGACACCTCATGCGCCTGTTGCGCCAGATGCTGACGGCGCCCGGACAAAGCTACATCCTGCGTCTTCAGCAAGCGCTTGCTGTTGCGCAGCGACTGGCTGGTGGCTGCGGCTCTGGCGAGGTCTTCATGGTATTGCAGCGTCGGCAGAATTTCTTCCTGCAGATCACGTTTTTCTTTATGCAGACTTTCATACTGATGGTAATTCGCGACCTTCAGGCGCAAACCTTCCAGATTAGCTTTTGCGCCTTCGAGTTCAGTTTCAAAACGCTGCAATTCGACTTCGGTGTCATGCTGATGGCGCTTCGCATCATCGTAAGCATCCAGCACTTCTTTATCGCCAAAGACCTGAAACACCAGATCGAGCAACTGGCGTGGTGCGTATTCGCACAGCTTGTCGGTTTCGCCCTGTTCGAGCGCCAGCACCTTGCCCATCGCATTCGACAAACCCGCATGGGATAAGCGTTTGCGGTAACTTTCCACACCCAGCCAGTCGTGTGCTTCGGTCACTTCTTCAATCTCAACTTTACCGCCGCGCATCAGATACTGACGCTTCCAGTCGCCGCCGTTTTTTTCTATTTTGCAGAACAGCGTGACTTCATCTTCATACAGCCCGGACATGCGGAAAGGGCGATTAGAAATTTGCGGCCCGACCGCACTGTTATCAACGACCGCACGTATCCATGCGGTTTGCTGGCCGGAATGGCGGGCATAGTGTTTGTAAGAGCGGCCCATAGAACATTCGAGACCAAACAAGGTGCGCAGGGCATCGAGCAAGGTGGTTTTGCCGGAACCATTTTGTCCGGCAATCGTGATGATCTTGGCGTCGAGAGGAATATTTTTGATGCGCTGCCAGTAATCCCAGTGCACCAGTTCCAGCGATTTAATATGAAACATAAGTCTTATTCTTTTCCGGTGTTGAGGGGCGCGTCTGCCTGGGTATCGGCATCGCTGGTGTTGTCTCTGGTGTCGTCGCTGATGTCATCACTTGTCGTCGTCTCCGCGGCATCCGGTTCATCGTTTGCTGGAGTCAGAATTGCAGGCGTGCGCACGGCGGGTATCTGAAAAATATCCGACAGCGCACCATTGATGATGCGGTCTTTCAGCGTGTCGGTATCCATCAGCAGATCCAGCAGCGGGCCTTCCAGAATCAGATCACCTTTGCGTTCGATAAAGCCGACGCGTGCCAGCTGACCGAGGTTCATATCCATGCGCGTTTTTTTACCCAGTTTGTCACCGAAATCGGCCAGCAGCGCGCGGTATGAAATGCCGATCGAAGTATCTTCGGCGCGCGGCAAAGGTTTCTCTTTGCCGAACATATCGTTCTGATCTTCTTCAGCAAGCTGATGCGCTTCCTGGCGTTCGCGTTTCGGCAAAATAATCAGCGACCACAACACTACCAACAGCGCCACGCCGTCGCGGGCGAGACCAAAATTATTGTTCTGCCAGGTTTCTTTGGTGCCGAACACTTTCGATTCGCTGTCGCGTGTCAATGCCAGCGTGACGTAATCGGCATACACGTTATCAACGAATTTCATGCCGCAGGCTTTGAGCCTCGCATCGAGTTCGGTACGGAAAATTTCATCGGATAAAGCGCGTTTGACCAGCTTGTCTTCACGGCGCAGGGTTTGATGCGCGAGCAGGCGCGCAATCAGAATTTGTGCATCTTCGGTCATGGTGTTTCTCTGTTTTTGCCAGCATTGTCGGCACTGGAAATCGTGTGAATAGTGGCAGCAGGTGCAGCGCTGATGCTGGCGACGGAAAGCGCGGCGATATGAGCGTCCTGCACCTTTTGCATTTTGTCTTTGGACTGAAAAATCAGCGGCAAGCGCGCTAAATTCGCCGTCGCGCCTTGCAGTGCGGATTCATTAACGTCGCCCAGCAAAGGCAGCATCGACGCCCGATACGAGGCAATTGCAAAACTGGCGGGCAGTAAAAGATCTTGCAGCGCGATCGGTTTTTCAGTCGGGTCTGATTTACTCAGCAGCGCGAGCCAGTGGTCGAGTTCATGCAGCGCGTCGCTGTCGTCATTGGCGATGGAGACGGCATTTTCACCGGCAGGCAAGGCACCGGCGACGGCGGATACGCGATGGCTCAGCAATTCGCTTTCGGCGACGTCTATCATTTCAGACGGCGTGATAAACAGCGGCGTGACCGGGTTCGCCAGCGCATCGTCAGCGAGCGCGGCGAGGTCGTCTTTTTGCAGCAGCCAGGTTTTGATATCGGTCGTCGATAAACCCGACTGACCGAGATGTACGCGTTGCCGTTCGATCTGATTCAACGCACGCGAAAACATGCCCTGCATATTCAGCAGCGCACTCTGGGCGCGGCCGATGGCCTGCGCTGCACGATGAGTGGCCGCATCGGCCCGCTCATCATGGGTAATTGCGTGAATGATTTGCGAGCCTTTTTCCACCCAGTCGCAGGCAGTGTGCCATTTCTGCTGCGCTGCGCGTAACTGGAATTCAGAGCCGGACGCAATCGCATCTGAAAATTCTTCGGTAAGCTCGATCAGACGGCCCAGCAGATGGTGCAATTGCTCGACAGAGACACCGCCAACCGCTTGCGCGCCGGCGACCTGCGTCAGCATGTAACTCATCTCAGCCTGATCGTTATTTTCTTCCACATGCAGCAGCGATTCTATGGCGGCCAGCACATTGCGCGCGGTTGGCGTAATGCGATACACCGACTGGCTCGCATCCCACACCAGCAGGCCGGTTGAACGCAGGCGCGACAGCACGGTTTCGAGCGCATCCGGCTCCAGATAACCGAGTTTGGCATTGATGTCGGCACGGCTCAGCGACGGTGTTTCGACATCTGCCGTCAGCTCGCGCAAGACCAGCAGACGCAACAAGACGCCGTTGAAGCCGCCATGAAACAGCGCCGTGAATGCCTGCAATACAGGCTGGGCGCGCTTTAAGGGGAAAACGGCGGAAACGTCGTCGGGAGAAATACCAGTTTTGAAATACGTCTGCAGAGCGAGGTCTTCCTCAGTCTGGACGTGAGCGTCGTCACTAAAATTTTGCATACGGCATTTTACCCGCTTGCAAGGGGCTTGAGTATTGTCTGAAAGCTATTTTGAAACGGGGAAATGAGGCGATGATTGATGGTTCTCATGCTATCCGGTGCCGGTCACAGAATCCGGAACTTGGCTGAAATGGCCGCAGAATCGATCCTGGAGCAAAACTAATACTGGGGGGAGTATATTTTGAAGCCCTTTGTTTATGTAGAGATCTATGCATTATTGGCACATACTCCCCAATTTTTGTATTTTTATAGGAAAAATGGCCGCGAAATGAGGCGTTTTTCCATGCGCTAAGCCCGTCTAACGTGTTTGCCGTTGGCGGCTGGTACTCGTGGTGACTTCTGGTGGCGCTGTTGCGGCGAAGTCGCGGTTTGCCCTTGCTTATTCCAGCCTTTTTTTATCGTATTTGTGTTCGACGATGCGCTGATGCACAAATTCACGCTCATCCGGCGTGGCATGCAGCAAACGCGTAACGGCAGAGCGCGGCACCCGATAATAGCGACGACGGTTCTGGCGGGATTCAAGCGTGCGCCAGCCGCGTAAAGTCAGCCATTCCCATTGTTCATAATCGATAGGCAAAAACAGCTGCATCTTCAGCCTGTTGAGAGTGATGGTGCTGCCGAATGCCGGTTTCGCGCCGGGCGGCGGCAGCAGGCGCTGACGGCGTACATGGAATACGGTGCGTAGCTGATCCCTGAGTTTGCTGATGGCCTGATAAAGCATGGTGAGCACTCCTGCCAGAAAATATTGATCGCAAATTTTAAGCGCAAGAGGAACAAACAACGTGTAATGAATTGTAATTTTAATTACATAAGGCTGACGCAACATTGTTCCGCAGTAAGCGGATCCGAAGCGCACACAAGATCGTCCACCCTCTGTGATCAAGACGCTGAGCGCCACTGCAACAGCGTCGGCTTTGCATACGGTATGTCCTAAGCTGCCTGGGGGCAAACCTGTAAAGCCGTTCATGCTTGTATATACTCACACAAGGCCGCAAATGTAGCGATGGTCAGAAATTCAGTAGTCTGCGAAAGAGAATGCTTTTGTTCTGGCCCTCTTTGTTTAACGTAACCAGGAATATGCTATGACGAATCCCAGCACAGAGATTGCCACCCTGGGTGGCGGATGTTTTTGGTGCACTGAAGCGGTGTTTCAACAAATTCGCGGGGTGCTGAAAGTGGAGTCCGGCTATACCGGAGGCAGCGTGCATCAGCCCAGCTATGAGCAGATATGCACCGGTCAGACTGGCCATGCAGAAGTGGTGCGGTTGACGTTTGACCCAGCTCTCGTTTCTTACCGTGAATTACTGGAAGTGTTTTTTACGATACACGATCCGACGACGCTGAATCGTCAGGGAAACGATGTCGGAACGCAGTATCGTTCCGCTATTTTTTATCATGACGAACAACAGAAAAAAATAGCGCATGAAGTGGTCGCGGCGATGGCTGCGGTATGGGATGCACCGATCGTGACGGAAATCACGATGGCACCGATGTTTTATATCGCCGAAGACTACCATCAGAATTATTATCGCCAGCATCCTGCGCAAGGCTATTGCGCTTTCGTGGTGGCTCCTAAAGTAGCAAAAGCGCGTCAGGTTTTTGCTAAAAAATTAATTGATTGACATATTTATTTGATACTATTCTTCCAGAACCTGCTACATAGGTTTTATGCAAGATTGTTCCGGTTATCGCTCGCAGTCATCCTGCCACCGCAGACTCAAGCGCTGTACGACAAGTGACTGCAACTACGCCGGGACGGTTGACGTAAGCCCTGCTATATACAACCCCCGGAGGACAATATCAGGGCTCCGCATCGATGTATTCTGTTCTGGAGGTTGCAATGGCACTGCGCGACGTGAATCAGGCGACGGTAGACCTGGTCAAACAATACGAAGGGATACCGGACGGTAATCCCGCAACAGACAATATTGATCCTTATCTTGATCCTGTAGGTATCTGGACTATCGGCTGGGGTCATGCGATTACCTATCAGGGGCGCTTCCTGAAAGGGGCTGCGGATAAGGCGCAGGTGCAAAGCCTGTATCCCGGTGGCATTACACTCGCTCAGGCCGAAGCATTGTTGCATACGGATCTGATGAACGCAGGGCGCGATGTGTCATCGGTAGTGCTGGTGCCCTTGAATGACAATGAATTCGGTGCGCTGACCAGCTTTACCTTCAATCTCGGCATAGGTAATTTGCGCAGTTCAACGCTGCTGAAGATGCTCAATGCGAATAACCGTGCCGGTGCTGCAGATCAGTTCGGGCGCTGGGTCATGGCGGATGGCAAACCCTTACCGGGACTGGTCAAACGTCGAGCCGCTGAACGGGATTTATTTCTGACCCCGGTGGCGTCGTCAGCCGACCCGCTTGTACCACCTGCATCACCTGCACAAGCAGCCTGAGGAGAAAACGATGAATACGCTGTCTTTTCTGTCTTCTACGTTGCAACGATGTTTTGTTGCTGTCCTTTTTTTCTGTGGCCTGCCAGCCACCGCCGCTGACACGGTGCGTTCGACCGAGATTGTTGCCGTTGAACTGAATCATCGTTTCGTGATTTCTACTCCCGGTATTTGTGAGCAGTTGAGCAGTGATCAGTATGCCGAAGTGGAATTACGCATACAGGGGGAACTGACTCCGCTGAAACCGATGGATTGCAATCCGGCTGCAACCGGATATGGTTTGCAATTTTTTATGCCGCAGCTCGATGGCAGCGATCTCGGCGCCATGCGCGAGTTGCTGGTCGGCTCGCCATGGAAAGATGCAAAACACGGCTTTCGGCGTGATCTGCCTTACAGTCTGACCTTGAACACCGCTGTTGGCGGTGGTGTGCTGGTGAGCGGAATGTTGCGCCTGCAGGTATTGCGTCCTGCTTATCTGTTGCTTGGCTTCGGCTTTATTCTGGGTGTCGGCTTTGCATTGTTGCGCCTCGGGCGTGATTCGGGTTTATTGCGGGATGTCACCGATCTCGCCGTACGTAGTCGCAGTTTCAGCCTGTCGCGGGTGCAGATGGCATGGTGGTTTTTTATCGTCTTTGCTTCTTATATGTGGTTGTGGCTGGTCGGGGAGGGAATACCGACCTTATCGAGTCAGGCGCTGGGCTTGCTTGGTATCGGAAGTGCCACGTATTTTGCCGCCGCCAGTGTGGATGCGACCAAGCCACCTGTTAATAGCGAGAGTCAGGGATTCTGGAGCGATATTCTGAGCGATGCTCAGGGGTTGGCTTTGTACCGTTTTCAGATGCTGGTGTTCAATCTGTTGTTTGGCGTCCTGTTCATTTTGTATGTTGCACAGCATGTCAGCATGCCCGAGTTTGACGGCAATATTCTGACCTTAATGGGCATGAGCGCCGGCACTTATGCGGGTTTTAAAATTCCTGAAAAAACGCAGAATACACAGGTTGGCACGACGTCGGCAGCATCGGTGGCGGACGTCAGCGATGATCCTAAAAAAGCCTACAGCGCAGGTGCCTGAAGCACAAAGACGTTGTGCCGCTGATGCAGTTTTTCTGCCTCAGCGGACTTTTTCTTTTTTGTAGGAATAGCAAAGCAACAGGATGGCGACTACTCCGCCTATCCAGTAATCTATGGGTGTTCCCCATAGCCAGTGGCGATGCCAGGGAACCAGCACGGGGTTAAAACTGCTGATGCCATAGGCGGGATTCATCACGAACCACAGGCAATCTTCCGTGATCCAGAAAACGATAATGCATGCGGCTATGCGCGCTTGTATTTTCCAGCTCCATTGCGACATCCAGATGATGGGGAAATGGAAAAAGATGGCGATAAACGGAAATACCCAGGCGTGATAGCCGGTCATGGCGCGACCACCCCAGAACAAATCAAGCAACCAATGGTTTTTTATGCGCCAGGTTGGCAGACTACCGCCCCAGCCATTCGCACCTTCGATCTGAATTTCCACCTGCGCAAAAAATACAGCCAGCACAAAGACCCATAACAGGGTTAAAAATAAGTTTTTGAAAGATGAATTCATACGCTTGAAGTAAGTGTGAATGACGTGCTGGTCCGGGAGTTGTTGCTTGATTGCTCAGCATTAGCTTGCTGTTTGCATCGTGTTTGCCTCTTGCCGTCCGAATACTTGTGTTAAGACATCGGCTGCAGCATGTGGCTTGCCTAAGGCGAGCGCTTTGCGGCGCATTTCATGTAATTTTTCGGGCTGGCTGAGTAGTACATTCAGACGGTAGGCAAGGCTGATATGGTCGTGGGCTTTCAGTGCGACGCCTTGTTCGAGTAAGAAGTCGGCATTCCTTTCTTCCTGTCCGGGAATCGGGGATGTCACGATCATCGCCACGCCACTGGCAAGACATTCCGAGGTAGTGAGGCCACCAGGCTTGGTAATGACCAGATCCGCACAAGCCATCAGACGTTCAACCTTGTTACTGAATCCGAGTGGCAGCAGCTTGCCAGGATAATGCTGTGCCAGCGCCTGCATTTTATGCAGCATCTGCGTGTTATTTCCTGCCAGTGTTATCAGTTGAAACGGCGTCTCTAAGCGCAATAAGTGCGCAGCCAGTTTGTCGAGATCGCCGACACCGGCACCGCCGCCCATCAGCAAAACCGTTGGTTTGTGCGGATCCAGTCCATACTCCGCGGCACAGGTGCGGCGATCATGCCGTTGCGTGAAGCCCGGCATCACAGGAATGCCGGTGACATGTATTTTTTGCGCAGGAATGCCATTCTGGCGCATGCGTTCAGCGACTTCGGCATTAGCGGCGAAATAGCCTGCCATATTGTCATGCACCCACATGCGGTGTAAGTCGAAATCAGTGACTTGTACCCACACCGGGCAGCTGAGTTCCGATTTTCGTATCAGATGCGACAGCATTTCTGCCGGCAGGAAATGTGTGCAGATAATCGCATCGGGCTGAAATCCGGTCAGCATTTTTTTCAGCGGGCGGGCATTCAGTCTTTCCACGCCACGGCGTAGTTTTTCGAGGAAGCCGTTGGCCTGCGCGCTATTACTTGCATGATACAGATAGCCCCATAGCAGCGGAGCGCGGTTGACGAGTCGGATGTAGAAATCGGTATAGATCTTGCGAAATCCGGCGGTAACAAAATCCATCACATCCAGATGGCGTATTTCCGCTTCTTCGTCGCCTGCCAAGGCACAGGCGAGCAGCGCTTCTGCGGCCCGTTTATGCCCGCTCCCCGCAGAAACGCTGAGCAACAAGATTTTTTTTCGCATGAATTTGAACTGATCGGAAACGATCATTCAGCATAACAGTGCAGTGTGATGACTTGATGACGTGATCTGACGCCGCGGTCTACGGGTTTTTGAAAGCACGTGCGAGGTAAAGAAAATCCCCCGGCCAGGCAAATAGCGACGGGGGATTTGTACGCGCCATATAAGACGGCGCAGCAGAAAGCGAGAGAGCTGATTAAGGCTGCAAGCGGCCGATACTCCATCTGCCATCTGCATTACGGGTGTAGACGATACGATCATGCAGACGTGAACTGCGGCCTTGCCAGAATTCGATTTTTTCCGGTACCAGACGGTAACCGCCCCAATGTTCTGGGCGCGGTGGCTGGTCGCCAAATGTACCGACAACGCTGGCTAACTGCTGTTCCAGCAGATCGCGATTGGCAATTGTCTGGCTCTGGGCTGATGCATTGGCGCTCTGGCGGCTGCCTAAAGGGCGACTATAAAAATATGCATCGTTTTCTTCGGAAGACACTTTTTCTATGCGACCTTCAATGCGGACCTGACGTTCCAGAGCAGACCAGAAAAATAACAAGGCCGCGTAGGGATTAGCTGCCAGATCCTTACCTTTCGCACTGTCATAATTGGTGAACCAGCAAAAGCCACGCTGATCAAACTCCTTAATCAGCACGATGCGGGATGTTGGGCGTCCGTCATCATTGACAGTGGATAAGCTCATGGCGTTTGCTTCAGCAGCATCCGCTTTTAATGCCTGATCAAACCAGACGCCAAACTGTTCAATCGGATCAGCGGCGACGTCTGATTCGGTCAGGCTGGCTTGTTGATAATCCTTGCGGAGATGGGCGATAGACATACGATTCCTTTAAAAACAAAATGGGTTGTCTGTAATTACGGCTGACGTTATGGCGGCACAGTCCGGGTTCTGGCGCTAGGCGCTGATGCCCCGGCGCGCCTGCATCGCCGCACCTAACTTTTGCATCTGTGCAGCACTGAATAAACGCTGCGCCATTGGTGCGATCTGGCCTTCTTCAATTTGCATATGTTTGGCATACAGTGCTGCAAAATCCTCAACCTCTGCAGCCGATAAATCAGTTCCTGTGCCATCTTCAATTGCCTGCAACTGAGCGCCCAGTACTTTCCACTGCGCTGCCATTTGCTGATGCTGCTGCAAGATGTCTGTCAGTAATACGGCTAACAGACTCGCATCCTCACCGGTGGCGGTCGCTTGCAACTCTGGCAGTAAATCAATTTCTTCATCTTCATGATGCAGAGGCGCTGCTTTATTGAAGTACCGCAAAACGGCTTTCGCCGCTTGCTGCGCATTTTCATCAATACCAACGTCATTCAGATGCACTACCAGTTTATCCATCGTTGCAAGTTGTTTGCGGATACGGTCGTGGCAATGTTTAAGAACGGCGAGTGGCTGATCAAAGCCGGGCGCACTGTCAAATAAGCTGTTCATGCAGACTCCTTCTGGAGATGTTGATCGTCATTATGCAATACCCATTGTAGACCTGCTTGCGACACATCAACCGTGGTCTTGTAAAATGGCGCCTGAATTTAAATTTCCTCTTATTATGCAACAAGATTCTGACATTGATTTTGATCGTCGTTTTGGCGGTATTGCACGACTGTATGGCAGTAATGCTCTGGCACGTTTTACGACCGCTCACGTCTGCGTGATCGGTGTCGGCGGCGTCGGTTCATGGGTTGTGGAAGCGCTTGCCCGCAGTGCTATCGGGCGTATCACGATGATCGATCTCGATAACGTTGCCGAATCCAATGTTAATCGCCAGATACAGGCGACCAGTGACACTCTGGGGAAAGCCAAAGTGACTGCCTTAGCGGAGCGGATAGCCTTAATCAATCCTTTTTGTCAGGTGACCGAGGTTGAAGATTTTGTGACGTCGGACAACCTTGACGCGATGCTGGGACAGCATGGTTTTGATTATGTGATTGATGCAATTGACAACGTTAAGGCAAAAACGGCCTTGATCGCTTATTGTCGTCAACACGCGATTCCTTTGATCACGATAGGCGCAGCCGGCGGACAGACTGATCCATGCAAGATAGAAATCCGTGATTTATCGCGCACCGAGCAGGAACCCTTGCTGGCGCTGGTGCGCAAGCGCTTACGACAGAATCACGGTTTTCCGCGTGGAACAAAAAGTAAATTCGGTATCGACGCGGTGTTTTCTATGGAAGCATTGACGATGCCGGAAACGGCTGAGGCGTGTGAGGTTGATGCCAGCAGTACTGACAGCGCTGGCAGCACCAATGGTATAAGCGGCCTGAACTGCGCTGGTTTTGGCTCTTCTGTAGTGGTGACGGCATCGTTCGGTTTAATGGCGGCAGCGCATGTTCTGCGTCAATTAGCGCAGCTTGAAAAATAAGTTAAAAGCCGCTTGAACAAGCATAAATCAAGTAAAATTAGTGCCTTAAGGAAATATTTTGACGAGAGTGGTGTGCGGCGATACATCACGTCGTCTTAAACTCATCTGAATTTAATCTCATCAGAACGCAGGCAGATAAACACCTTGACGTCTTTTGTTTTAAATTTTTTTTAAGGAACAGAACAATGAGCGTTGCTGAACTTAGCGCAACAACAGCAGATTCTGATGATCGTCAGGCGATCCAGAAAGATCAGGAATTTCTTGCTTTTCGATTGGGCTCCGAGGAATACGGTATTCCGATTTTACTGACCCAGGAAATTCGTAATTTTGAAGCACTGACGCGGATTGCAAATGCGCCGGAATACCTGAAAGGCGTAATGAATTTACGCGGCGTCATTGTCCCCGTAATAGACATGCGTTTGCGTTTCGCGACCGGAGAGGCGACGTTTGACGCTTCGACTGTGGTGATCGTGCTCAACATCGACGGGCATGTCATAGGAATGATCGTTGACAGTGTGTCTGACGTTGTGACCTTGCCAGCCTCGGCAATCAAACCGCCGCCAGATATGGGGACAACGTTTTCCTCAGATTATCTGGTTGGTCTTGGCGACATTGATGACCGTATGATTATTTTGCTGGATATTGAAAAACTGATGTCTGGTCCTGAACTGGGTCTGGTCAGCAACCAGTAATCACAAGCAATAATCCATCTTTATCATCCAACATCAAAAAGCCCTGATCAGCGTGAAGCGATCAGGGCTTTTTAATATTTAGCAGAGCGGTTTAGCAGAGCGGCATATTTGCCGTGCAGAGGCCTAGTCTATTTTGAAATTAAACTCGGTGACCGTTGTCTGCGCTCTCGATATCGGTGCGTATTTCCACTGCATCACTGTTGCAATAACTTCTTTATCAAAATGCCTGGGTGGGCGCGCTTTCAAAATCTCCACCTGTGACACTTTGCCATCCGGTTCGACATGAATTTTGGCGCTGACCACACCTTCAGTCACTCCGGCGCGTGCCGCACTTGCAGGGTATTTCGGTTGAACACTGTTCAGCAGTTTTAATACGATGCGCTCTGGCTCTGCTGCTTTTGCAACAACCGGAGCCGGGGCGGCAGCGACAACCGGGGCTGCTTCTACCGGTTTCGTCACGACAGGTGCCGGTGCGGGAGCTGGGGTCGAGGCGGCGGCCAAGACTTCCCGTGCAACAGGTGAAGGTTTAGCTGGCGGTGCTTTGCTTTCCTGTGCGCGTTTTGCTTCCAGTGCCTGCTTCTCTTTTTCTTTTTCTTTGGCTTCTTTCAGCAGTTTTTCTTCCTGCGCGATTTGTGCCGCCGTTTTGTTGGATGCCTGATCCATCCATTTTGTTACGTCTGCGACATGCCCGTGATTGACGGGATTTTTGACCAGACCTGTCGGCATTTCACCTGAGGCGGCGGATGCAGCGGTTTCCTTGGGTGCTTCTTCTGGTGGCGGTGTCTTGGAACATGCCGTAACCAATACACCTGTACAAAGTATGGCGAACGCAGACGTGCGGCGTTTATGCGCTGGTTGTTGAACTACCTTATTCATATTTCTCCCTATACAAATCGGTTGCTGCATCAATATCTTTTAGTGCTTTGTGCCGATATCACCCGGCTTTTTATATTTTTCGCAAAAGAAAATTCAGTTCAATTGGAAGTTAATTGTATAAAAGATATATTCCTATCCTGACATGGAATAATTTCTATAGCAATATTTTTGTGATGACTTCTTTCAATGTCACTATTGTTTTGAAAAAAATCACAGCAGGAATTGTGCCAGCGGACATCTTTTAAAAATCAGGCTGTTTCCAGACTTGAATAGGATGTTTACCGGTAACCATCATCAGCGGACGCGGGTGTTATGCACTTGATTAGTGCTGAATTACTGCTGTTGTGCGCTATAAATCAGCGTGGATGACGCTTCTCTTGCCTTGCAGTGTTGCGTGGCAAGAGAAGGTGAGGCAGGTATCAGGATTTACCGAATACTTCGTTGAGTTGCTGAGTGACCCGGATAAAGGTGGTGCGTTTAGTCAGCTCTTTGAGTTTATGTGCGCCGACATAGGTGCAGGCAGAGCGCACGCCGCCAAGGATATCCTGCAGGCTGGCTTCTACCGGGCCACGGTAGGGAATCAATACTTCTTTTCCTTCCGACGCACGATATTTCGCAACGCCGCCCGCATACTTGTCCATCGCAGCGCGACTGCTCATGCCGTAAAAGCGTTTAAATTGTCGGCCGTCCCGCTCGACCAGATCACCGCTGCATTCATCGTGGCCGGCCAGCATGCCTCCGAGCATGATGAAATCGGCACCACCGCCGAATGCTTTTGCCAGATCACCGGGAACAACGCAGCCGCCATCGGCACAAATTTGCCCACCCAGACCATGTGCGGCATCGGCACATTCGATAATCGCCGATAGTTGCGGATAACCAACACCTGTCATTTTGCGGGTGGTGCAAACGGAGCCTGGGCCTATGCCCACTTTGACAATATCAGCGCCGGCAAGGATTAATTCTTCTGTGATATCACCCGTCACGACATTACCCGCCATGATGGTCAGATGAGGGTAAGTGGCGCGTACCTTTTTTACGAAATTAATGAAACCTTCGGTATAGCCATTCGCCACATCGATGCAGACGTATTCAATCGCATTTTTTGCGCGAGCCATGACAGCTGAAAATTTTTCAAAATCAGCTTGTGTAATGCCCATCGAAAAAAACGCGGTCGATTTTTTTTCCAGCGTCGAGAAATAGCTGACCAGTGTGTCTTCGTCGTAGTGCTTGTGCAAGGCGACGGATAACTGATGGCCTTCCAGTGCCCGCGCCATTTCTATGGTGCCGGTGGAATCCATGTTGGCAGCGATAATCGGAATACCGTTGTAGGTTTTGCCGGAATGGTGAAAGACGAATTCCCGGTTTAAATCAACCTGGGCGCGGGATGTAAGGGTAGAGCGCTTGGGACGGATCAACACGTCTTTAAAATCAAGTCTCAGTGTTTCTTCAATATGCATGACGACTCCGTAATGCGTCTGGCGGACGCGGGAAGGGACAACTTGTGCGATGAATCAGATAAAACGCACCAAGTCGTTGAGCCGTAGTTAAGTATAGTCCTAAAAAAATGCCGGTTCGGAATTGATTTTGAAATGAGGAATATCACCGCTGGCGTATACGCAGGATTACGGCAGAGCAGTAATCATTAAATTCGTTTGCAAGACTGAATAAAAATGCGGCTTAGCAGGCAGAATACCTCGCTAAGCCGCATTATTGTTGAGACTAAGTGTGAAATCTTAGTGGCAGCTTCCCTTGCCTTTATCGCTGAAGTTGCTCCCCTGAACTGGCAGAAATTCCCACTCATAGGATTTTTCCTGCAGCGTCAGTTTCAACACGCCATGCGTATTGTTGTCGCGGATTTCGGTTGCCGCTTTCGGTAGAAACATCGGTGTCAGTTTAGCGCCACCAGTACCAACGACGAAACTGCGGATACCATTTTTATCGTCCCTGTCGCCGTTGCCATCAAGTGGCGCAAAGCGTTCGTAATCGTGATCGTGCGACGTAAGTACGATGTCGGCTTTGGCCGCCGCCAGAATTTTCCAGATGCTGTGCATGTGCGGGTTGTTGCCGTGTCCTCCAGAGCTGTAGGCAGGGTGATGCCAGAACGCCAGTGTGCACGTTTGTTTGCTATGACTGAGTTCTTCTTTCAGCCAACTCACCTGCTTCTCCATCTGTGCAGGATCAAGATTACTGTTGAGCGAGAGTATCTGCCATGCACCTGCGTGCTTCGCATAATAGCCGCGCCGCTCTGGCCCGGCGATCTCACCGAAATAATTGTAATAGCCCAGTGCTTTCGGCATGCCATATTCATGATTGCCCGGCGATGGCAGCGTGCGCTCTTTAAAGCGTCCCCAGGTTGGTTCATAACAATCGCTGAACTCCTCCGGTTTGCCGATAGGATAAGTATTGTCGCCGAGTGTGATCACGATGGCATTACTGTCTTTTTCCAACGCACTGGCGATCATATCCGAGGTGCGTGCGGCGACTGATTCCGCAGCCGGCTTTTTCCTGCAATCGGCAATATCACCTGCCGCATAGACTGTGATATTCGCTGGTTTGGGGGTATTTTTTCTAGCGTTGAGTTTTACTGATGTTTCTGTTGCCGTCACAAACGGCGTCAGAGCGATAGCCGAAAGCAATAAGAGGTTAGGAAGTCGCATGAGATCGATATCGACGAGGGTGCCATGGGATATGGTAGAAAAACAGAGGCGCATTTTACCCGCTATGCTACTTGTCTGCCGATCATTTCAACGTGATTGCTGAAATGACCGTGGTTCAGAAATCAATCAGACCTGTCTCCAGCGTTAGCGCAGACTTCGCCATCACGCGGAACAATTACGTGAGAGGCATTCTTGTTTCAATACCGTGCCCTTCTCATAATTTGGTATAACGCAGCCGCAGGGCATTGCTGATGACAGAGACCGAACTGAGGCTCATCGCTGCGCTGGCAATCATCGGGCTTAACAGGATGCCGAACCAGGGGAATAGCACGCCGGCTGCAACTGGCACGCCGATAAAATTGTAGGCAAACGCAAAAAACAGATTCTGACGGATATTGCGCATGACATTCCGGCTCAGCGTGCGAGCCTTGGCAATGCCGCGCAGATCACCTTTGACCAGCACCACATGCGCACTGTGCATCGCGACGTCGGTGCCGGTACCCATAGCAATGCCGACATTCGCCTGTGCCAGTGCTGGCGCATCGTTGATGCCGTCACCGGCCATCGCAACCATGCATCCCTGTTGCTGTAATTGCTGAATGAAACGGAATTTGTCTTCCGGCAGCACATCTGCATGCACCTCGTTTAATCCCAATTGTGTTGCCACTGCCTGCGCTGTTTGTGCGTTGTCGCCAGTCAGTACAATCACGCGGATTCCTTGTTGCTGTAACTGCTGCACGGCTTGCAGGCTGCTGGCTTTGATGCTGTCGGCAACGCTGATCAACGCTGCTGCTTTCGCGTTGATTGCCATCATCATTACCGTGTGACCACGCTGCTGTAATTCATTGATGCGTGAGCTGAATTCCTGCAAGCTGATATGGTTTTCTTCCATTAGCGCAGGTTTGCCGAGCAATATCTGCTGTCCGTTGAACGTTGCCTGCACACCCTTGCCGCTGATGGCTTTAAAGTCGTTGATGCTGGCTGCGGTGATATTTTTTTTGCGGATGAAATCCACCACTGCCTGCGCCAGAGGATGTTCACTTTGCTGTTCTGTCGCCAGCGCGATTGCTGATAATTCCTCTTCATTTTCACCATCTGCCACGATGAATTCCTGTAGCGTTGGTTTGCCTTCGGTGAGAGTGCCTGTTTTATCGATGACGAGCGTATCGATTTTTTCCAGGCGCTCAAGTGCTTCGGCATCTTTGATCAGTATGCCTTCCACCGCGCCACGTCCGATACCGACGGTGACCGAAATTGGCGTTGCCAGCCCGAGCGCGCAAGGGCAGGCAATGATCAGCACGGATACGGCTGCCATCAAGCCATTCGCCAGTGCCGGGGCGGGGCCGAAGACGGCCCATAATATAAACGCCAGTATCGCCGCCGCGATGACTGCAGGCACAAACCAGCCGGCCACTTTATCTGCGAGTTTTTGTATCGGTGCGCGCGAACGGCCAGCCTGATTCACCATATCGATGATCTTCGCGATCAGCGTATCTCTGCCGATTTTTTCGGCCCGCAGGCTGAAGCTGCCTTGCTGATTGATGGTACCGGCGCTGAGTTTATCTCCGGCCTGTTTGCCAACCGGAATCGGTTCGCCGGTAATCATTGACTCATCAACATGTGAATGTCCATCGACCAGCAGCCCGTCGACCGGAATGTGGGCACCGGGTTTGACGCGCAGCAGATCGCCGACCTGAACTTTGTCGAGTGGGATTTCAGTTTCGTTGCCATCGGCGGCAATGCGTATGGCTGTTGCCGGAGTCAGTGCCAGCAAAGATTTGATGGCCTGATTTGTTTGCGAGCGAGCGCGTAACTCCAGCACCTGGCCCAGAATAACGAGACAGATAATGACGGCGGCGGCTTCAAAATACAGTGGTGCCATGCCATCCATCTTGAATGCATCTGGCAAGGCCTGCGGAAACAGCAGCGCAAACAGGCTGAACAGATACGCCGCCGCAGTGCCGACGCCGATCAGGCTGAACATATTCAGATTGCCGCTTTTGAACGAGGCGATCGCCCGTTCAAAAAATGGCCGCCCCAGCCATACGACAACAGGTGTTGCCAATGCAAACTGCAGCCAGTAGAAGATACGCATTCCCAGTAAATCATGGAAAGAAATACCGGGCAGCATGTCGCCCATCGTCAGCAGTAACAAGGGCAGGCTGAGGGCAACGCTGATTTTCAGGCGCCTGCTCATATCGAGAAGTTCGCTGTTATCTTCCTCGATAATGGCTTCTTTCGGTTCTAGTGCCATACCGCAGATAGGGCAGATACCAGGGCCGATTTGCTCAATTTCCGGGTCCATCGGACAGATGTAAATCGCATCTTTGGCAACCGGTTTTGCCGCAGGTGCCTGCTCCGGATTTAAATATGTCTGCGGATTTTTACTAAACTTCTGTTTGCACGAGTCGCAGCAGAAATAATAGGTTTGACCAGCGTGCACTAACTGATGCTGGCTATTCTCATTGACCGTCATTCCGCAGACCGGATCTTTATGCGCGCCTTGCGGAGCCGCGTGGCTGCCGCCGCAACAGGAATTGCCAGTCGTTGGTTTAACACGGCTGACCTCACGTACCACCGGGTCTGACGCCGCCGCAACATTTGCAGTAGTTACAGACGCAGATGTGGAAGCAGCAGATGCTGCCGGAACGCTGCCCATACCGATGACGCGTTTGGCTTTGACATAATTTTCAGGTGCAGCCGTGAATTTGCTCACGCATGACTGACTGCAGAAATAATAGGCGACGCCCTGGAAGCGCGCAGTTTTTTCAGTATTCTTCGCCACCTGCATGCCACATACGGGATCGGTATATTTTTTTTCTTCCGGCGCTGGTGCTGACGACGGTGACGACGCAGGCGTTGATGCAGATTGTCCGCAGCAATTGCCGCTATGTTGATGTTTGTCGGTCATGACTATTCTCCTTAATCGACTATCCGCTGTATCATAGACTCCGTACCTGAGAACAGAGTCAAGGACTTTTTATTTATGTCTGCTTCAGATCAATTCACCATAGGACAATTGGCCAAAGCCGCCAGCGTGGGCGTCGAGACTATACGCTACTACCAGCGCCGGGGCTTGCTGGCAGTACCCGATGTGAGCTCTGGATTTCGCACCTATCCTGTGGCGGATGCCGAGCGCATCCGCTTCATCAAACGGGCGCAGGAACTGGGATTTTCTCTGGAGGAAATTTCGCATTTGCTGATGCTGGAAGACAGTAACGATAAACCAGCGATACGGGATATTGCCAGTGAGCGCCTTGATCAGGTACGCGCCAAGCTGGCGGATTTGCAAAAAATGGAAACGATGCTGGCGCAACTGATTGATGCCTGTGCGTCGGCACCGCAGCAGGCTCAGTGCCCGATTATCAAGGCTTTGGGTCATTCCAGTCATTGCCATAAAACTTCAGGTACATAAGCAGCCTGAATGTCCACAAGGTGTCCGGTCACTTTATTTTATTGTCCGGACTATCACTTTTATTCAGGTCCGTTGAATTAAATCTGAATAAAATCAAGGGCTTAAAGTTTTCTGTTTTGTGGCACGCTTTCTGCAATACCTCTGGCAACACAGAGGAGGAAGGTGATCATGAGAGACGCAGCGAAAACAAATGTCAGGCCGCAACGCTGGCTCTGGTTGTGCCAGAGATCGACAGAGTTGGTGTGCGCGATCGCTTTGTTATTGTTGTCGCTGGTATTGCTGAGCCCCGATCAGCGAGAGAGTATCCGCCGCGTCGAATTTAAAGAGATCACCAGTCTGCATACCGCAGACGTTTGCCGTGGTTGCGGTGTGCAAGCCGAGTTGTCGTTGGATCACTTTCAATTTCAAATTCAATTTCAAATTCGTATACAGCCGTGGGCCGGACTGACCTTGGATTACCGCACCAGCGGACTCTGGTCATTCGGTCTGCTGGATTGGGTGAAGACACTGTCCGCGCTGCCGCTGCCGGACAAACAATGGACAGTCGCCGGACACTTCCCAGACACTCAGTATTTTTCCGCTTCATGCAGGCACTTGCCGCTACTGCAAACGGCCGACAACCGCCGCGCGATAGACCGTGAAATCTTCAGCAAGACAATAAGCTGATTCCTCGCTGAGGAGATGCGCGTCATTTACTTGATATTCACATTCGTTTTAACGTTGTTCATCCGTTGTTTGTTCACGTTTCACTCTTCAAAAATATACCGACTATGTCTATACGCGACACATCACAACAAGACACACCGATTGCTGCCTTACCGTTCTGGCGGCAGTCCAGATGGCTCTGGCGCATTCTTGCCGCGCTATTGCTGATCATTGTCGCTGTTTATGCATTATTGCTGTGGATGGGAAGCAGCCAGTCTGTATCGATGTCCAGATTGAGCATGGCGACGGTTGCCAAAGGAACGCTGGTGCGGGATGCGGCAGTGAATGGCAGGCTGGTGGCCGCCAACAGCCCCAGCCTGTATTCGAGCACCGCCAGCACCGTCAGTTTTCTGGTGAAAGCCGGAGATAAAGTAAAAAAGGGCGATGTCGTCGCTGAGCTGGATTCACCCGATCTGGTGTCAGAGTTGAAGCGTGAACAAGCCTTGCTTGAGCAATTGGAAGCGGAAATTGCCAGGCAAAAAATTCTGGCGCGTAAGCAAAAAATGCTGGCGGTCCGTGATGCCGAGCAAGCTGAAATTGAACGTGTATCAGCCGAACGCGCATACCAACGCATAGAAAAAGCTGGCGTCAGCGGCGTGGTGCAGAAAAACGAA
Source organism: Undibacterium sp. 14-3-2 (assembly GCF_016595265.1). Lineage (NCBI taxonomy): Bacteria > Pseudomonadati > Pseudomonadota > Betaproteobacteria > Burkholderiales > Oxalobacteraceae > Undibacterium > Undibacterium sp. 14-3-2. Next base: position 457,945 of record NZ_JAENGS010000002.1, on the reverse strand, counting down.
TTCTTACGTGTTCAGGATGCATTGAAAAGCGCCGAGATACGCGCCCGTCATGCTTTACAGGCCAGTTCTCTGGAAAGCGAAGATGTTGATCTGGGATTGAAATCGAAGTTGGCGCAACTGCAGCAACAACGTCTGCTCAAAGATAATTTGCAAAGACGAGTGGATGAGTTGCGTTTGCGCGCACCGGTAGATGGTGTCGTTGGCACACTGGCAGTAGCGAACCGTACGGTGGTTGCACCGAATACGGCACTGATGACACTGGTCGATTTATCGCAACTGGAAGTCGAGCTGGAAATTCCGGAAAGTTATGTCGCAGAGCTGGGATTGGGAATGGCGGTTGATCTGGAAATCAATGGCGTCAAGGCACGCGGTATTTTGTCAGCGATGTCGCCTGAAGTCGTCAGAAATCAAGTGCTGGCACGGGTGCGCTTTGATGGCAAGGTGCCCGCTGGATTGCGGCAGAGCCAGCGTGTCTCAGCGCGTATGCTGATCGAAGAAAAGCCGGATGTTTTGCTGGTGCAGCGTGGCCCCTTTGTTGAAAGCGATGGCGGTCATGTCGCTTACCTTCTGCGCGACGGCATCGCTGTGCGCACACCTATCGTCCTTGGCGCAACAAGTTTACATGCAGTTGAAATCAGAAGTGGCTTAAAAGCCGGAGACAAAATCATTATCTCTGGGACTGAACTGTTTGAAAAAAACGAACGGATCACCATCAATCAATAGGAGTTTGTGATGTTAAGAATGCAGAATTTAAATAAAGTCTACCGCACACATTTAATCGAAACCCATGCATTGCGCGGCTTTGAAATTCACGTCAGAGAAGGTGAATTCGTGACGGTGACAGGCCCGTCTGGTTCAGGTAAAACCACATTTCTGAATATCGCCGGTTTGCTTGAAGAACTGACTGATGGTGATTATTTTCTTGATGGCGTGAATGTCAAAGGACTGGATGACAACGCCCGCACGCGTTTGCGCAATGAAAAGCTGGGTTTTATTTTTCAGGGATTTAATCTGATTCCAGATTTGAATCTGTTTGATAACGTTGATGTTCCACTGCGTTATCGTGGCTTGCCTGCGAAAGAACGCAAGGAGCGGATTGAAGATGCGCTGGCTCAGGTTGGGCTGGCCGCACGCATGAAACATTATCCTGCTGAACTATCTGGCGGACAACAACAGCGGGTCGCGATTGCGCGCGCGCTGGCAGGCTCGCCCAAGTTGTTGCTGGCGGATGAACCGACCGGGAATCTCGATACCCAGATGGCGCGCAGCGTCATGGAATTGCTGGAAGAAATCAATGCACGAGGCACGACGATTTTAATGGTGACACATGATCCTGAACTGGCAATCCGCGCACAGCGCAACGTGCACATCATCGACGGACAAGTGGCGGATCTGGTGCGTCAGACACCATCGCTGGCGACGACGACAGCTCATTACGCCTGAACGGGAGCGCTTATGTTTTCTTACTATTCATGGCTGGGCTTTCGCAGCCTGCGCAGAAATCCATGGCTGACGGGACTGATGATATTGATTTTATCGGTCGGCGTGGCCGCAAGTGTGTCCACACTGACGATACTGCACATGATGTCCGCAGATCCTATACCTGAAAAGAGTACGAAACTTTTTATTCCTATTTTGGATAATGGCCCGGCCAATGACTATAAGCCTGGTGACCGCTATATCGACGAGCAGATGAGTTACCGCGATGTGCATGCCTTACTCAATAGCGCGATAGGAAAGTACCGTACCGGCTTGTATGGCATTTCTGCACTGATAGAAATGCCGCGTAAAGACCTGGGTGTGATAGAGGTGGAGGGCATGGCTGCGTCACGCGACTTTTTCCCTATGATGCAGGTGCCGATGTTATATGGCGAACGCTGGTCTGTCGCAGATGAAAAAAACGGGACCGATGTGGTTGTTCTGAGCCGCAAAACATCAGAAAAAATGTTTGGCAAAGAAAATCCGGTAGGTCGCATGGCAACGATGTGGGGACGCAGTTATCTGATCGCCGGGGTGATGGACACCTGGCGCCCGCTACCGCGGTTTTATCGCTTCAATGGACGTGGCGGCGCATTCATGAGCGAAGAGAGTTTTATCGTTCCATTTGAAAGCGCGATACGCAATCAGACACCGCATTCCGGCGGAATGAGCTGCACTGAACGAAGCGGCCCCGGCTGGCAGGCGCTGCTTGATTCCGAATGTACCTGGCTGACTTTCTGGGTTGAGATGAACAGCGCTTCAGAACGCGCACAGTTAGCGTCGTATCTGGATGCATACGTGAGCGAGCAGCAAAAAATGGGACGTTTTCAGCGGCGCGCTCCTAATCTTTTGTTTGATGTACATGGCTGGTTGCAGGAACTGAAGATCGTCGGAAATGACGAAAAAATGTCGGTCTGGCTGGCGTTGGGATTCCTGATGCTTTGTATGGTGAATACGATAGGTTTACTACTGGCAAAATTTTCCGGGCGGGCGGCAGAAATCGGTGTGCGCCGCGCACTGGGCGCTTCGCGTCGGCAGATTTTCTTTCAAGCCTTGGTCGAAACTGGCGTTGTCGGTATGGTCGGTGCGTTCAGCGGTATCTTGCTGTCGGTACTGTTTCTGAAGCTGATCAGTTTGCAGGCGGGCTATCTGAAAGCGGTTGCCCGCATGGATTGGGAAATGCTGTTGCTGACCGTTGTCATGTCGGTTGTCGCAGCGTTGTTGGCCGGCTTATTGCCGACCTGGCGCGCCTGCCAGATTACGCCTGCTATACAGTTGAAATCACAGTGAGGATGTATGACACAGCTATTTCCTTTTAAGCCGGTGTTACTGGCGATGTTGAAAAATAAAACGGGGCCTTTGCTGGTGGCTTTGCAAATTGCCCTGAGCCTGGCGATATTGTCGAACGCCGTCTATCTGGTGAATCAGCGACTCAGCAGCTCGGAGCGTTCCAGTGGCATCGGACACGAAGAGCAGGTGTTCAGCCTGTTTGTAAAAAATCAAAAATCCGGCGGGCATGAAGAGCAGCTTGCTGCACAAAAGAGACAAGAGCAGGTGATGAAATCGGTGCCGGGTCTGGTGAGTCTGGCGCGGGTGAATTCGATACCGATGTCGCAGTCTGGCTGGAACCGAAGCATTGCTGCAGATCGAAAACAAATATCGCCAACCGGCAACGCTGCGATTTATATTTCTGCCGGTTCGCTGGTGAGGGTCTGGGAGCTGCAATTGCTTGAGGGGCGCGATTTTACGCCCGAGGAGTTTCTGGAAATAGATCAGAGCACGGCACGGAATAGCCCTGATGTTGCGATCGTTAGTAAAGCCACGGCGCGTGCTTTGTTTCCCGATGCCAGCAGTTATGCCGGACGCGAGTTTTACTTTGGTACTGGGGACGGTGCGGAGTCGGTACGTATTGTTGGTGTCGTCGATACTTTGCAGACCGCCGGCGCGCAGGACGGAGTGCGTGGCGAGATGTCAGTAATGCAGCCAGCACGGATGACGAATGATGCTTATTCCGGATACACCCTGCGTGCCGCTGCCGGTAAGCGCGAGCAGGTGATGCAGGACGTGGAAAAAGCCTTGCGCGCGGCTTCTCCTGAGCCTTTAAACATCCGGATGCAGGCGCAGACAAGTATCCGGGAAGATCGCTACCGCAATGACAAAGGCTTGTCCTGGATGTTGCTGACGGTGTGCGGATTGCTGATCATGATTACGGCCAGCGGCATCGTCGGCATGTGTAGCCTGTGGGTGACACAACGTACCAAGCAAGTCGGCATACGCCGCGCGTTAGGGGCGACACGACTGCATATTCTGATGCATTTTCTGACTGAAAATCTGTTGATTTCCACGCTGGGTATTGTGTTGGGATGCGTGCTCGCGCTGGGCTTGAATCAATTGCTCGTGACGCAGTTTGATATGCGCAAATTGCCGCTGTCTTATTTGTTGTGGTCGCCGTTGTTGTTCTGTTTGCTGGGTATGGTGGCCGCGCTGGCACCTGCATGGCGGGCGGCCAGAATTGCTCCGGCAACTGCGACCCGCAGCGTCTGATGAAATGGTTTGCCGCAGGATGTCTGTTTATCTGATAATGCAGGCACCCTGTCTTTGGCCAATACCGACGATGCTTTTGCACCTGATCGCCAACAGCCTTGAATTGATTGGCCTGCAGCCCTGTGACCCAGAATGAAAAATTAATACGGACATGCCTAAAGTTTTAATCATTGACGATAATCCCGCTGTTGCTTTGGCACTCGAAGTGCTGTTGTCGCTGCATGATATTGAGAGTGTGACCGCGACTACACCGGACATCGGGCTGACGTTGTTATCGCAGCAGGTGATTGATCTGGTGATACAGGATATGAATTTCAGTGCGGATACGACTTCTGGTGAAGAGGGCATGGAATTGTTTCGTCAGATTCGCCAGCGTTGTCCTGATATGCCGGTGATTTTGCTGACTGCGTGGACACATCTGGACGCTGCCGTCGGTTTGATCAAAGCCGGGGCGGCAGATTACATGGGAAAACCCTGGAATGACCAGCGTCTGCTTACTGTGGTGCGTAACCTGATCGAATTAGGGCAGGCCAATCGTGCACTGCAACGCCGCCTGCAGCGCGAGCGTCAGCGTAAGCAAGCACTGGAAACACAATTTAATCTGTGTGGACTGGTGTGGCAGGATAGTGCGACTGAAAAAGTGTTGGAAATTGCATGCCAGGTTGCGCGTTCGGATGCGTCAGTCCTGATCACAGGCCCCAATGGCGCGGGCAAAGAACGTATCGCAGAAATTGTACAAAAAAATTCCAGCGTAAAAGAGGGACCTTTCATCGTCCTCAATTGCGGCGCGATTCCGGCCGAGCTGATCGAGGCTGAATTATTCGGCGCTGAGGCCGGTGCCTATACCGGCGCCGGAAAATCGCGCGAAGGTAAATTTGAAGCGGCCGATGGCGGCACCTTATTTTTGGATGAAATCGGCAATCTGCCATTGGCCGGGCAGGTGAAGCTGTTACGCGTGCTGGAGACCGGGCGTTTTCAGCGACTGGGATCAAACCGCGAAAAACAGGTGAAGGTGCGCATCATCAGCGCGACCAATGCCGATCTTCCGGCCATGATACGGGTTGGGCAGTTCCGCGAAGATTTGTATTACCGGCTGAATGTCATACAACTGAATTTGCCAGCGCTGGCAGAACGCCCGGAAGATATTTTGCCGCTGGCGCAGGCGTTTCTGGATAAGGACAAACAACTGGATGCAAACGCCAAAGCCACATTGCTGGCGCATACCTGGCCGGGTAACGTCCGCGAATTGAAAAACCTGATGCACAGGGCACAGTTGCTCGCGCGTGGTGAGCAGATCGGTGTCGGTGATCTTGGGTTGCCTGCAGCACCGGCTTTGCGTCTGAGCAGCGATGCGGAGCCGGATAAAGCAGCAGTCGAGTCGGCGTTGCTGCGGGCGCATGGCGTTATCGCGCAGGCCGCATCGGCATTGGGCCTGAGCCGCCAGTCACTGTACCGGCGCATGGACAGGTTTGGCATTGCCAGACCGGGTCAGGAATGAGCGTGCCGGCAAGCAGGCGCATTTCTTTGCTATGGCGATTCTGCCTGCTGGCAGGGGCGCTTATCTTGGGCAGTGTGCTCGGCAGTGTGTGGCTGATGCGCTTGCCGGGCGCTTATCGTGCGTGGGCGTTGGTGGCATTCACGTTGATGATGCTATTGCTGAGTGCATGGCTGATGTATCGCCAACTGGCACCCATGCTGGCCTTATTCCGCGCCGTGAACGGTACCGTCATCGGTTATCAGGATGGTGATTATTCTTTTAGTCTGCACTGGCCATACAAGGATGAGCTGGCCGAACTGGCTGAGGTACACAATGCACTCGGCAATACGTTGCGTGAACAGCGACTGAATCTGGTACAGCGCGAGCTCTTGCTCGATACCATGGTGCAAAACACACCGGTGGCAATGTTACTGGTCGCCGATAATAAAACCATCGTGTTCGCGAATATCGCGGCCCGCCAGCTTCTGCATCATGGGCGTCAACTCGAAGGTTTCAGCTTGCAGGACATTTTGCAAGGCCTGTCACCGGCAGTAAAGGAAGCGATAGAAAAAGGTGGCGACGGATTGTTCACTGTTGCTGCGGGCAGCCAAAGGCAAGCCGCCGTTGCTGACATCTGTGTCGAGACGGCGCAGATCCAGCCTGAGGAGGATGATGACGGTGACGAGGTTTATCATCTGGCGCGGCGCAGTTTCAGCCTGAACGGGAAATTGCACACCTTATTTTTATTGCGGCATCTGACAACCGAGCTGCGCAGGCAGGAAGTGCAGACCTGGAAGAAGGTGATACGTGTCATCAGCCACGAGCTGAATAATTCACTGGCACCACTGACCTCGCTGGCGCATTCCGGTCAGGAACTACTCAGGCGCGGAGATGCCACACGTCTGCCGCAAATTCTGGAAACAATCGCGGATCGCAGTCGTCATCTTGAAACTTTTATTCACGGTTACGCACGTTTTGCCAAATTGCCTGCTCCTCTTTACACCACAGTAAGCTGGCACGATTTGCTGACCGCTTTACAAGCGCAGATACCGTTTCAACTCGCGGTGTCAGAACATGACACGGTGTTGCAGAAAGAGGCGCGGATGGATCGCGCGCAAATGGAACAGGCCTTACTGAATTTACTCAAAAATGCGCATGAATCCGGTGCCAGTGAGGATGGCGTCAGCTTGCAGGTGCGGGCAATTCATGATGGCTGGCGTCTGGACATAACCGATAATGGTAGCGGGATGAGCGATACCGTGATGGCGAACGCGCTGGTACCTTTTTATTCGACGAAACGACACGGTACCGGACTTGGGTTGGCGCTGACCAGAGAAATTATTGAAGCGCACGGCGGACGTATTTTGCTGAGCAACCGTCAGGAAGGCGGCCTGCAAGTGACACTGATCTTACCCGCGTGAAGAGTGGCTTGATATCGTAAGCATCTGATATAAAAAGCGGAGTAAAGAGACAAAAAAAAGGCAGACGAAGGTCTGCCTTTTTTGATGAGTCACTGAAGCCCTCGGTCACCATCCGGATACGATGGCAACTGATCTGGTATAGCAATATTACAAAGTCGGATAATCGGTATAACCTTTTTCTTCGCCACCGTAGAATGTGCTGCGGTCTGGTGTGTTCAATTCTGCGCCAGCAGCAAAGCGTTCAACCAGATCCGGGTTAGCGATATAAGGACGGCCAAATGCCACCGCATCTGCCAGACCGCTGTTGATCAGTGCTTCTGCTTCCGCTGCACTGTAGCCGCCGCAACAAATCAGCGTTCCCGGGAAAGCTGCGCGTAATTCTTCGCGGAAGCTTTGTGTCAGTTCGGCGCCACCGACCCAGTCTGGCTCTGCAATATGCAGATAAGCAATACCACGGGCGGTAAATGCTTTCGCTAAATACAGTGCCGTTGCTTCCGCTTCGGTATCCGCAATCCCATGTGCCACAAAATTTGGTGAGATACGAACACCGACACGATCCGCACCCATTTCAGCGATGGCCGCATCGACTGCTTCCAGTGTCAGGCGAGCGCGGTTTTCCAGGCTGCCGCCGTAAGCATCGGTACGCAGATTGCTATTGGTGGACATGAACTGTTGCAGCAAATAGCCGTTTGCCGCATGCACTTCGACCAGGTCAAAGCCCGCGCGTTTGGCGCGTATGCTGGCTTGACGATACTGATCGACGATGCCGGGAATTTCTTCGGTGCTCAATGCGCGTGGTTCTGCTGTCGGTACATTCGCAGGAGTGCCATCCGGCTGGACAACGAAACACTGGCTGTTGGCGGCTTGCAGTGCTGACGCTGATACTGGCGCTGCGCCGTTTTCCTGCAACAGATTATGCGAGATGCGGCCAACATGCCACAGTTGCAGGGAAATTTTTCCATTCTTCGCATGTACTGCATCGACGACATTTTTCCAACCGGCTTCCTGCGCATCGGTATAAATTCCCGGTGTCCATGCATAGCCCTGACCCTGGCGTGAAATCTGGCTCGCTTCGGTCACGATCAGTCCGGCACTGGCGCGCTGCGCATAGTATTCGACGTTGAGTGCGCGTGGCACGTCACCGGGTTGGCCTGCACGCGAACGAGTCAGCGGCGCCATGACGACGCGATTTTTCAGTAAGGCGCTACCTGCCTGTACGGGGGAGAGCAATTTTTCCAGCATACGATTTCCTTTTAAGATTAGACCGGTCGTCTAGTTGTTGCTTCAAAAAAATGGGCAAATGCCCACGTTAAGAATCTAATAATCAGGACTTACTCAATTTGCCCCAGCAAGGCACGGCAACGAAGGCAGTAGAATAGTGCAGCCATGAGCCATAACGCCGCTGGGGCAGTTTTGCGTAAGTTCTACTAATGTCTGCATTACCTTGTTGCTGGCAGCAGAAGTTCAGTTTGTTTCATTGCCTGTGTCAGCGGTTGTAACTCGTGATGCACTTTCGCCAGTAATGAAGCACCCACCCACATGCTATACAAGGATGTGGCAGACTCCTCTGCATTGAGTGCAGCAGAGACACTGCCTTCTGCCTGCGCCAGCCGTATCGTGTCGGCAATCTGCGCGCAGATGCCGCGCATGCCGACCGACAGCACAGCACGCATCGGTTCCGATAAATCGGATACCTCTGCCGCCAGCTTGACTGCGAGACAAAATTTATGACATCCGCCATTTTCTGCGGTTTCTTGCCAACTGGCGAAATACCTCAGCAAGCGCTCACGTGCTGAATGACTCTGATCAGAGAACTGCGATGTCAGCCGCTGCTGATAGTCGGTGAAGTAGCGTTCCAGCATCGCAACGCCAAAACCTTCTTTCGATTGAAAATAATGATAGAACGAGCCTTTCGGTACGGCCGCAACTGCCAGAATTTCACTTAATCCCAAAGCGCTGAAACCCCGACCCAGTATCAATTGCTCGCCAGTCGCCAGAATGCGCTCGCGGGTATCTTGATAGGTATGTGGACGTTCTTCATATTTTTGCATGGAATGGATTCTAATAGACCAGTCGTCTAATGTCAATTAAGTGGAAAGCGCAAGGCGACAGCAAGGTCAATGTGTTTCTTTTGTGAAATAATTGTAACAGTTGCTGTTGAGTAAGTTTGGATTATGAGAAAATCACTGTTTGCGCTTGAAAATTTATTTTCATTTTTCTTGATTTATCCTTACTTTCCAGATTGTTGACGATGATGTTTCGCTGGCTGTTCCCAAATGAGAATGCTCTCACGCCCGCTGAAAACGCCGCCTGGAAACTGAGCGCATTACGCATCATTCTGGTTTCGGGCTTTTTGCTCGAAATCTGGATAGCCGTACACACTTCCGCGTCCGCTTTCGCCAGCGGTAACTACAAAGTCATTTGGGCGGTCGGTCTGTTGTATGTGATCAAGTCAGTTGCCATTTATTATTCCACCCGTTCCGTCAGAGCCAGTGCAGGTTTGCTGATTCTGAATATTTACGGCGTCACCCTGGCGGTTGTCACTCTCATTCAGGATCATCAGATCGCCGCGCTCGGTTATATTCTGGTCTATGCCGCGCCCCTGATTGCCCGATTATTTCTGGGACTGAGGCTGGCTTTGTGGCTGATGTTCTTTAATATTTTCCCGTTTTTATTTCTGATTTCCCGGCCTGATCAATACGGCTGGCTCGATCTGCAGGTTTCTCTGTCAAGTGTGCAGACAGATGTACATGCATTAATTTTTCTGTTTTTCAATTTTTGCCTGCCTCTCGCCGTGTTCCGGGTGTTGCATGAGCTTGATTCGACGCTGACCCAGTTCACCCGCGCCAGCAAGGCGCTGAAGTTAAGTCATGCGCAATATCAGGAAATTTTCGAAAATGCGGGAACCGCATTGATACTGACAGATCCTGCCGGACAAATATTACAAGCGAACAATCAGGCAAACACCTTACTTGGCCGGCACTTGCACGGCGAGCAATCTCGCGATCTGTTCAGTTGGTTGTTGATGGAAAATAGTGTTCGCTTGCAAGACAAATACGGTCAGGATACAGATGAACTGCGCCTGTCCGCGTACCAGACCCGCGACGGGAAAATGGTTGTGATGAACAATATTTCGCAGACTTCAACCGGCGAATTTATTGTTGCGCTGAGCGATGTTTCATCTTTTTACGCAATGCACAATGCACTGCAACTCAGTATTGAACGTGAAGATTACCTGAGTAGTCATGATTTGCTGACCAATCTTCCTAACCGGGACATGTTGCGCCAGCATCTGACTTCTGTGCTGGCGAATCAGGACGGGATTCATGTGACGGCACTGGTATCGTTCCGGCTCAACAGCATACGTCACGCCAACCAGCAATTTGGCGCACCTGCCGGCGATACCTTATTGCGGCGCTTTGCGGACGAACTAGGTGCTGTTCTGCCGGAAAACAGTTTTTGCACACGGTTGCGGAGCATCGTATTTTCGTTTGTACTCGAACGCTTCCAGACGCCGGGCGATGTGGTGCTGTTTGTTGAGCAGATCCGCGAAAAAATGCCGAAGGAAATCGAGATTAATGGCGAAATGCTGCAGGTGCAGTTCTCTGCCGGAATTGCTCTGCTGCGCAACGGCGAAAGCGAGCCGGACGATCTGATCCGCCGCAGTGAAATGGCGCTAGATGCCGCCCGGAAATCGAGTGACCAGAGCACCAGCTTGTTTGATGACGCTGAAGCCCAGGAAATCCGGCGGAATATTGAAATTGAGGTCGGTATTATCAGTGGCCTCAAACACAACGAATTTCATTTGATGTATCAGCCCAAGATTTGCCATCAAGGCAAGCTCGCAGGCGTTGAGGCGCTGTTGCGCTGGGATTCAGCGAGCCTGGGCAGAGTCTCTCCGGCAGAGTTTATTCCGGTGGCCGAACATTCGGGTCTGATACACCATATCAGCGATTTTGTCCTCGACGCGGTGTGCGCACAAATCCGCTTATGGCTGGATACCCATGGCGAAAGCCCGGTGGTCGCGCTGAACCTGTCAGTGATTGATCTTGCCCGTACCGATCTGATTGAACTGATTGAAGAGCGTTGCCAGCACTACCGGATCGAAACCCGTTATCTGGAGTTGGAAATCACAGAAACAGGTCTGATCGCGAACGAGGCAATATCGATTCAGCATTTGAATGCACTCAAAAAGCGTGGCTTCAGTATTGCGATTGATGATTTCGGCACGGGTTATTCCTCATTGTCCAAGCTCAGTCATTTCCCTGCACATACGGTCAAAATTGATCGCTCATTTGTCGCCCAGATAGGCTACAACCCCAAGAGTGAAATGATCATCAAAGCGATCATTTCACTGGCAGAGATTTTGTCCTGTAAAACAGTCGCGGAAGGTGTAGAAAACGAAGACCAGGAAAGTTTCCTGAAGCAGGTCGGCTGTGATTTCTTTCAGGGATATTATTTCTACCATCCGCTGAACCGGCGCGATATGAGTGATTTGCTGGTCAGTAATCTACCGTTGTTGCAACAGGCAAGTTAGTCGTCACTCGTCATGCAAATACCATGTCGTCAATGGTTTTTGCGGCAAACTGTCGTGCGGGGCGGACTGCCGGAGGGAAAAGCGTAGCCGCGCTATCCGGCTTCAGATAGAATCAAATGAAGACTACCCTGATGGAGACTGCATATGTATCTGGATCACCCAAAAATTTCTGCAACGAACAGCGAAACCGAACCAGACCGGATCGAGCGTCTGAGCCGTGTCTACGGCTATGCGATGGGGCTGGCGGACATCGACCGTAATACTGCCTGCATTACCAAGCTGGCAAAAATCCATGACCACAAAGGAACCCTGATGGTGATCTGGCACGAAACGCCAACGCCGACAGAGAAAAATTACTTTATGCGTGCCTGGCAAAGCCGCATCGGTGACGAATCCGATCAGGTTGAGCACGCATTGATACTCAATGAGCCAGTCGGCGAGACAGCTCAGACATCTTTACCTGCATAACGGGATAGCCGCACACCATTGAGCACCACCAGCAGGCTGGTGCCGGTGTCGGCAAAGACCGCCATCCATAAACTCGCATGTCCGCTCAGCGCGAGTGCAAAAAATATCAGTTTGACTGCCAGTGCAAAGCCGATGTTTTGCCATAAAACCTGACTGGTTTTGTGCGAAATACGGATGAATTCCGGCAATTTGCGTAAATCATTCTGCATTAAAGCGACGTCTGCGGTTTCTAATGCGGTGTCGCTGCCGGCGGCCATCGCAAATCCTATATGCGCCGTGGCGATGGCCGGTGCGTCGTTAATACCGTCGCCAGTCATGCCAGTGACGCCTTGTGCACGCAGAGTTCTGATCACATCGAGTTTATCTTCCGGCAGCAACTGGCTGCGTACATCGCTGATGCCGGTTTGTGCCGCAATTGCCTGTGCGGTCGCGGCATTGTCTCCGGTCAGCATCAGGGTGGTAACGCCAAGTGCGTGTAACTCGGCAATCGCCGCCTGACTGCTTGCCCGAACCTGATCTGAGATTGCAATCAATCCGAGCAATTGCTGTTGGCGGCACAGAAAAATCACGGTATTTCCCTGTTGTTCGAGCGCCTGCACTTGCGCATCCAGATTTTGCCAGCCAACGCCAGGTGCAACGATGCTCAGTGCCTCAAGCATCGCGCGGTTGCCGAGGTAGCAGCGCTGGCCATCGATTTCGCCGCTGACACCGCGGCCACGCTGTACTTCGTATAACTGGGCATTCGTGACGCCGGATAATGCTTCGTTGCAGGCAGCGGTGAGCGCCATTGCCAGCGGATGGCTGGAACCTGCATCCAGACTGGCGGCGAGCCGCAGAATTTCTTTCTCATCCAGATCACTGACACTGCGTATCAGATTGACGCCAGGTTTTCCTTCCGTGAGCGTGCCGGTCTTGTCGAAGGCCAGTGATTTCAGCAGTTTGCCTTGCTCCAGAAACAGCCCGCCTTTGACGACGATACCGTGGCGCGCAGCCAGCGCCAGGCCACTGACGACAGTGACGGGAGTTGAGATCACCAGCGCACAAGGGCAGGCAATCACCAGCAGCACCAACGCCCGATACAAGCTTTCATGCCAGTCTTGTTGTAGAAACAGCGGCGGCAGGATCGCTGTCAGCAAGGCCAGCACAAACACCACTGGTGTGTAGATGGCGGCAAAGCGATCAACGAAACTTTGCGTCGGCGCGCGCTGGCTTTGTGCTTCCTGTACCGAATGGGCAATGCGTGCCAGCATGCTCGCGTTCGCCGGAGCCGAAACGCGTATCTGCAAAGTGCCGGATTGATTCAGCGTGCCGGCATAAACGACGTCGCCTTGCTGTTTGTCGACCGGCATGCTTTCGCCGGTGATGGCTGCCTGATTGACGCTCGATTGTCCGGATTCAATGATCCCATCCAGCGCAATTCTGTCACCCGGACGACACTGCACCAATGCGCCGATGGCGATGTCACGGGTACTGACTGCCAGCCAGCTGCCATCGGCCTGCTGCACCTGTGCCGTTTCTGGCGCTTGTTCCAGCAAACTGCTGATCGCATTGCGGGCATGAATCAGGCTGGCTGCTTCTATCATTTCTGCGACGGCGAACAGAAAAATCACCATCGCTGCTTCCGGCCACTGACCGATGGCGATTGCACCGGCCACAGCCGCCGTCATCAGCAGATGAATGTTGAGGGTGAAATGGCGCAGCGCGATCCAGCCTTTTTTCAGGGTAGGGATGCCGCAGATCAGTATCGCAAACAGTGCCAGTACGCCTATCATTACAGAGTTTTCTTTGCCGCTGATCCAGGCGATGACTTCGGCACTGAAAGCGGCGATTCCGCCCAGCGCCATTTTCCAGTATTGGCTGCGTGACGGTTTTTCAGTCAGCGCCGCATGTGATTGCCCGACATCCAGCTGCGTGCCGGACATGCCGACGGCTTTCAGTTTGCTGTGAATATCGGCAATATTTTGCTGGCGGTGATGGACGGTCAGAATCCGGTTCAGTAAATCAAAATCCAGTCGCAATACATCAGGCAAGCCTGACAGCGAACGACGGATCAGCGCTTCTTCGGTCGGGCAATCCATCTGTGCGATATGCAAACGCAGACGTTGCGCATCCTCCGGCAGATCTGGCTGAGGTTCTTGTGCTGCTACTGATTCCGCCGCTGCTGTACATTTTTCATGCCCATGCCCGCACTCACTTTGCTTGCCTTCATGGGCGTGCGCGTGTGCATGCGGCTCTGGCTGAGCGGATTTTTCCGGTGTGTGGTCGTGGCCACAACAAGCAATTTTCTCTGCCATATCACATCCTGATGTTTTCATTTATGTTTAGTGTAGACTCTGGAGTGGCTACGGGGTCAAGAATTTTTTTGAGGATATTTTTCCGCACTTGTTCCGATAGGGATATTGCCCGGAAAACATGGTGGCAGCGACTTAAAAGCAGCATCAGAAAAGACGTCAATACAGGCAAATATTCATATACTCCCCCCTGTTTTTAGAAAAATCGCCTTATTCTCAGCAGAAACAAAGGGGCTTTTTATATACCCGGGGGAGTATTAATTAATCATGAATACATCTTCATCAATCCATCATCATTCAGCGTGAGTGAAAAAATGCGTATCAGTGAACTGGCGAGAGCGACGGGAGTGGATCTGGAAACCATCCGGTATTACGAAAAACAAGGCTTGTTACCGGCGCCAGAGCGAGAGGAAAACGGTTACCGCAGCTACACCGGCGAGCATCTGGAGCGGCTGTCGTTTATCCGTCATTGCCGGGCGCTGGATATTCCGCTGGCCGATGTGCGCAGGCTGGTGGCCTTCATCGCAAGTCCGGCGGAAGATTGTGGCGATATTAATCTGCTCATCGATCAGCAGATTACACGCCTCAAAGCCAGGTTGAAAAGCATGCGGGCGCTGGAGAAGCAACTCAGTCAGTTACGTGCGCGTTGTGACGACCGACATCATGGAAAAGAGTGCGGTATCTTGCACGAGCTGGTGGCAGCAGCGCATGGCGAAGCGTGTGCCTGCCATGCGGAGAATCAATAAAATAGATGTCGCCTGAAGAATCAGCGCAGACGTACATCCGCAATCAGATCGGATACACCTGCCCAGCCGATTTCAATACCGATACAGACCAGAATAAACGCGGATAATCGCATGAGTACCGTGGCGCCGATATCGCCGAGGAAACGTTCCATATTCCGCGCAAAGCGATAACACAGATACACCACAATGGTTGTCAGTAACACGCCCATCGCAGAGGCGATACTGGTCAGCAGCCAGTCGATAGGCTTGTGCGGCATTTGCGTACCCAGTGTGACGGATGCTGCAATCGTGCCGGGGCCGACGGTTAATGGAAAGCTGAAAGGGTAAAAACTGCGGCGGCGTAATTCTTCGCGGCTCCATTGTCCGCCGTGCGAGGCGGCAACCGAATTCAGCAATTTATCCTGACTCTGGTCATTCAGTAATTTCCAGCCGGCCATACCGACCACGATGCCACCGGCAACGCGCACGATAGGCAGCGAAATGCCGAAAAAATCCAGCACATACGAGCCAATAAAAATCGCGCCCATCAGCAGGAAAAAACAATTGATCGCAATGCGTTTCGCCAGCCGGTTAGCGATTTCCGGTTCTATCGGCCCTGTCATCGACAGAAAGATAGGCGCAATCGCAATCGGATTTAAAATTGGCAATAAAGTGATAGGCACCACCAGCAACGCCTTGAAGAAGACGATCATCGCCATACTCATAAAAACTCCTGAAAAAATAGAGTGCCCGATTATGCAACAGAATATCTAGGAAATATCCGGTTTCTGGTTTTAAATGAAGCAACTTTGTTGCCGTATGTTAAATGTGGATTAATAATTTTAATTATGTCAGAAAAATCCCCGTTCCCTTTGATTCAGACACAGCAGTTTTTGCTAAGGCAAATTGTGGCGGCTGACCTGCCCCACATTTTTCGCGGCATGTCTGATCCGCGTGTCACCGAGTATTACGGTATCAGTTATGAGACGCTGGAATTAACGCAGGCGCAACTCGATTGGTTTGAATTGATTTACGAAACCGGCACCGGAATCTGGTGGGGCATCTGCCGTCGCGACGAACCGCAGCATTTGATCGGCACTTGCGGTATCAATGAGTGGGAACAGGATGATCATTGCGCCGAAGCCGGATTCTGGATTTTTCCTGAACACTGGGGTAAAGGCGTGATGCTTGAATGTCTGTCGGCCATGCTCGATTACTGTTTTACGAAACTCAGTCTGCATCGCATGCAATCGATGGTCGAACCCGATAATCCGGCAAGCTGGAAGCTGATTGAAAAACTCGGCTTTCAACTCGAAGGAATTTTGCGCGAATGTGAACGCAAGGACGATCGCTATGTCGATCTGCGATGCTATTCCTTACTCGCGCGCGAATGGCGGAACAGAGCGCAGCCGCAAGCGGCCATCGTTCATTTTCCCACATCCACTTAGTGGTACGAAATATACTCTGTGAAATGGTGTTTTACACACAGCAGTGCACCCAAATTTTTACTTCCTCCCTATCCTGATATGACTATTTTTTCTTATGCCGTAACGCTGGCCTTACTCGGACTGACTACTTTCAATGTGAGTGCGCAGACAGCGACACCTGCTAACGTGATCAGCGAGCCTGTGCTGCGCTCACATCTTTCTTTTCTCGCCGATGATCTGTTGGAAGGGCGTGGCACCGGACAGCGCGGTGGTGATCTGGCGGTTCGTTATCTCGAAACCCAGGCCGCCATTATTGGCTTACAGCCGCTGAAGTCGGCGGCGGTAGTTGGTTATCGGCAGTCAGTGCGGATTATCGGTAGCCAAACGCTGCCTGAGAGTCGCATCAGTTTTCAGACAAACGGTCGTACGATAACGCCGACGCTGGGCAGCGAGATCGTGTTCGGCTCTTCCGGTGGCAAGGAGAAAGTTGCACTGGATACGCCCGTGGTATTTGTTGGCTACGGTATCCGCGCACCGGAAGAACAATGGGATGATTTTAAGGGCATTGATGTCAAAGGCAAGCTGCTCATCATGATGGTGAATGATCCCCATCCGACGAAAGAAGAACCGCAGCGCTTTGCCGGTGAGGCGCTGACGTATTACGGTCGCTGGACATACAAGTTTGAAGAAGCGATGAGGCAGGGAGCCGCAGGTGTCTTGCTGATCCACACCACGCCATCGGCCAGTTATGGATGGAATGTGCCGCAAACCAGTTTCAGCCACGAACGCTTCAGTTTGCCGGGAATGGGAAATGCAGTCGAGGGTTGGTTACAGGAAGAAAACGCTCGCACTTTGTTTGCCGCCGCCGGTTTTGATCTTGATCGCTTGCGTGCGAGCGCCGAACAGCGTGATTTCAAACCTGTTGATTTGCACATCAAGGCTCAGGTCAATATACAGAATCAGGTAAGACAGGTCGAGCAGTTTAATGTGCTGGGGATGGTGCCTGGAACCGATCCCAAACTGGCGACAGAGGCCGTGATTTATTCTGCGCACTGGGATCATCTTGGCATGGAAAAAACTGCTGATGGCAAAACCCATATCTGGAACGGTGCGGTGGATAACGCTTCTGGCAGCGCAGCCTTGCTGGCAATGGCACAGGCTGCAGTCAGACAACCGGCAAAACGCACGCAGATATTTTTATGGCCTTGTGCAGAAGAACAGTATTTACTGGGCAGCCAGAGTTACGTCAGCAATCCACCTTGGCCGTTGGCGAAAACGGCCGCCGACCTGAATCTCGACAGCATGAATTTTGTTGCAGCCACACATGATATCGGCGTGGCCGGCAGCGAACGCAGCAGTTTGTACGAAAGTGCGGCAAAAGTCGCCGCGCAAATGCATTTGCAACTCGCGCCGGCGGTACCCGATCTGGGTGGCGCGTATTTCCGCGCAGATCATTTCAATTTTGCGCGGGCAGGCGTGCCTGCATTCAATGTTGGTTCGGCCGTTTTTTCCGGTGATGGGCATTTCCATTTTGCGAAACAGCCAGAACAGGCGCTGAAAGAACAGATGAAGAGTTTCAAAGCGGACTATCACACCGAACGCGATATATATCATGTGCAATGGGATTTAAGTGGTATGGTGCAGCAGGCACAGTTTACGTTGAACCTCGGATATGAGGTCGCGAATGCAAAAGCGATGCCGGTCTGGAAAAAAGGTGAGGCGTTTGCGAATGTGAAGCGTCATTAGTATTTTTCTGTGCCTTCCATCATCTCTGATGATCCGCCCGTGATTGCATCTGAATAATGGCGTTTGTCTGATCAGAAGCAATAATCCGTCACAAAGCGATACACACGTATCGCTTTGTGAACGCCGACGTAGCGCTACAATTTGTGCTGAAATTACTATCAGGTTTGATGGCTTAATGAAACACAAGAAAAATGCTATGAAGCGCAAAATTTGCCTGCTGTTCCTGCTGTCACCTCTGGCTGCATGCGTCTCTTCCGGCGCACCGCCATCGACAAGCACGATCACCGGCGTTGAGGTTCCTGCCGCGTGGTCTGATGGCATGCGGGTTGTCAGTGCAAAAGGCACTGTGCCATCGGCGAGTGTGCCGCACACCGATATCTCCGTCTGGTGGCAGCGCTTTCAGGATCCGCTGTTAAATCAGCTGATCTCACAATCACTGCAAGCCAACACCAGTGTTCAGAGCGCACAAGCGGCTTTACGTCAGGCGCGTGCTTTGCGTGATGTCAGTGCGGCGGCTTTATCTCCCAAAATCAATGCCTCTGCTTCGGGGCAGCGCAGTAAAGCGGGCGATATCGCGCCTGCAAATTCGTTCTCGACGGGATTTGATGCCAGCTGGGAGCCAGATGTTTTTGGTGCTAACCATCAGGCACTGGCTGCTAGTGAAGCAACTGCCCGCGCCAGTGCCGCCAGTCTGGGCGACGTGCAGATATCCGTTGCTGCTGAAGTCGCGGTGAACTACATACAATTGCGGACGACTCAGGTTCGTCTGGCAATCGCGAGGGCGAACGTCGCGAGTCAGGCTGAGACTTTGCAAATTACGAATTGGCGCGTACAGGCAGGCTTGTTGACCTCGCTTGAAGGTGAACAGGGGCGCGCCGCCAGCGAACAGGCGCAGGCACAAATTCCGTTACTGGAAACCACGGAAGCGCAGAATCTGCACAGCCTCGAGGTGTTGTGTGGGCAGACACCTGAATCTCTGCGTCAACAACTGCAGAGCCGCGCTGCGAAGACTGGCGACATGATGAGCACTGCCAATATTCCTCAGGCCGACGACAATCTGGCGCTGAGCCTGCCTGCGGAAACTTTGCGCCAACGCCCCGATATCCGCGCGGCTGAACATCAGATCAATGCCGCGCTGGCGCGGGTGCGGCAGGCCGACGTCGCGAATTATCCCAGCTTTAATCTGAGTGGCTCTCTCGGTCTGCGCGCGCTGACGGTCGGTGCGCTTGGCGGCAGTGGCACTTTGCTCAGCAGCGTATTGGCGAGTGTTTCGTTACCAGTGTTGGATGGTGGTGCGAACCGGGCGCAGTTGCAGGCGCAGCAGGCCGCACTTGAGCAGACGCAGCTCACGTATAAAGCCGCTGTGCTGACGGCCTTACAAGATGTGGAAAATGCGCTGGTCGCACTGAAGAACGACAGGGAACGTCTGCAACGTCTGCGCAACGCTGCCGATGCTGCCAACAATGCAGCTTTGTTGGCTCGTCAACGCTTTGCCAGCGGTCTCATCGATTTCCAGACCATCCTTGAAACACAGCGTACTTTGTATAGCGCGCAGGATGCCGTGGCCAGTACCAGCAACGATCTGGCCGCAGATTACGTGCGCCTGTATAAAGCGCTGGGCGGCGGCTGGCAGGCCGATCAGGATGAATCCGGCAGCACGCGCGACAGCCGTAACCAGAGCTAACCAGAACAGTAATTAAACTGAAAAAATGATGACTACACCTCCCGTGATGACGACGAAAACCGGAGCGGAAGCGCTCAATTTGCTTGACGACCCGCATGCCCGCGTCTGGTGGCGCCGGCCTGCGTTTTGGCTGATTGTTGTGCTGACGACTGTGCTGCTGGCAGCCTGGTTTTTCTGGAGTAAAAATCAGGCGAATCAGGCCGCGCCCGTGTTTGTTACCACGCCGCTGGCACGTGGCAACCTGACCTTATCCGTGATGGCGAATGGTACTCTGCAACCGACACGCTCGGTCAGCATAGGCAGTGAATTGTCCGGTACAGTCAGCCGTGTACTGGTCGATGTGAATGACAAAGTCAAAAAAGGGCAGGTGCTGGTGGAGCTTGATACTGCCAAGTTAAACGATCAGATTGTCCGTTCGCGGGCGGCGCTGGATGCCGCCAGAGCCGCTTTGGCACAGGCCAATGCGACGGTTAAAGAGTCGCAGGCGAATTTCGATCGTTTGCAGGAAGTAGCCCGTTTATCCGGCGGCAAAGTCCCATCGAAAGCCGAACTCGACACCGCTGCTGCGACGCTGGATAGGGCGAAAGCCACGGTTCTCAGTGCAGATGCGAATGTGCTCAGCGCGAAGGCAAGCTTATCGACCGATGAAACCAACTTAGCGCGCGCCTCTATCCGCTCACCTATCGACGGCGTGATACTGACGCGCTCGGTTGATCCCGGGAATGCGGTGGCGGCATCACTGCAAGCTGTCACCTTATTTACGATAGCAGAAGATTTGACGCATTTGCGTTTGCAGGTGAATGTCGACGAGGCCGATGTCGGTGCCGTGCAGCTCGGGCAGAAATCCAGTTTTACCGTCAGCGCTTATGCAAATCGCCAGTATCCGGCCACGATTACCCGCGTCGCGTATGGCTCTACGATTACCGACAATGTGGTGACGTACATCACCTATCTGGATGTGGATAACAGCGATCTTAGTCTGCGTCCCGGAATGACGGCGTCGGCCACGATCACTGCGAAGGAAAGAAACGATGTGTTGATCGTACCGAACACGGCTTTACGTTTCACTCCATCGCACGGCGGCACAGCTGCGGCGCCGGGTAAGAGCGGTCTGATGACGAGTCTGATGCCACGCCCGCCTGGTCAGGCAGCGCGGAAGTCGGCCACAGAATCGGCGAATGGCAAAAAAGTGCAGCAGATATGGATATTACGTGACAATGCGCCGGTCGCGATTGCGGTGACGCGCGGCATCAGCGACGGCAAAATGACAGAAGTCAGTGCGCCGGAATTGCAGGCGGGGGTGCAGGTCATTACTGAACAACGTCAGATTGCCGCAAAATGAGTTCTGAAATGAGTTCGGATATCCCAGCTATAACGAAGGCGGCACCAGTGCCTGAGACGAAGATCACCGATGCGGACGCTGATGCTGCACTGCCCTTGATACGCTTGCGTGGCGTCACGAAACAATATGGCAGCGGGCAAGCGGCATTGATGGCGCTCAAAGGCGTCGATATTGACATCCATGCCGGTGAATTTGTCGCGATTATGGGGCCCAGCGGATCGGGTAAATCGACTGCGATGAATATCATTGGTTGTCTCGATACTCCATCCGGCGGTGAGTATTTATTTCAGGGCATGCATGTTGAAGCCTTGTCGCGCGATCAGCGCGCCCGCTTACGGCGGCGTTATCTCGGCTTCGTGTTTCAGGGATTTAATTTGCTGGCGCGTACCTCGGCGCAGGAAAATGTTGAATTACCGTTGTTGTATCGCGGCGAGAGCCCCGCGAATCGTCATCGGTTCGCAGCGAAGGCCTTGGCATCAGTTGGTCTGGCGGGCTGGGAACATCACACGCCGGCAGAATTATCGGGTGGTCAGCAGCAGCGTGTCGCTATCGCGCGTGCGATTGTGACCGAACCGGCAGTGTTGCTGGCGGACGAACCGACCGGTAATCTCGATTCTCAGCGCAGTCGTGAAATCATGGAGCTGCTGTCGCGCCTGAATCAGGAACATGGCATCACCATCATGATGGTCACACATGAACCGGATATGGCTTTATATGCCAAACGTATTGTCCGTTTCGTTGATGGTCTGCTCGATACCGATACCATCAATCCGCATCCGGTCGCGATATTGTCAGCAGACGCAGCAGATACAGTAGCCAATGCGGCAGCAGCGGTGGCAGAAGGAGGCGCGGCATGTTCCTGAATACGATATTGCTGGCGCTGCGTTCGATACGCCGTAATCTGCTGCGTTCATTTCTGACCATCCTCGGGATTGTGATCGGTGTCAGCGCTGTGATCACCATGGTGACCTTAGGCAACGGTGCGACCGCTGCGGTACAGGCGCAGATCTCCAGTCTTGGGACGAATTTATTACAGATTCGCCCCGGACAGCGTATGAGCTTTGGCGGTGGTGGCGGTGCCGGCACTGCTTCGTTTAAAGAAGCCGATGCCGAAGCTATCGCCTCGCAAATCGGTGGTGTTCAGGCCGTTGCGCCCGAAGGCCGCGCCAGTGCTGTCGTCGTGGCGAATGGCCGTAATTGGTCGAGTAGCGTGACTGGCAGCACGAATGCGTGGCTGCGTACGAATAACTGGACGCTGGCGGCAGGACGTCAGTTTGAAGAAGGTGAATTGCAGGCTGGTTCAGCCGTCTGCATTATCGGTGAAACAGTCAGAAGGGAATTGTTCGACACACGCAATGCGGTTGGAGAACATTTGCGCGTCAAGCAGTTTTCCTGCGAAGTTGTCGGTGTACTGGCGTCGAAAGGTCAGGCGGCCATGGGCAATGATCAGGATGATGTGGTGCTGATTCCTTTGCATACATTGCAGCGTCGTGTGACCGGCAACCGTCGCGTTGCCACTTTGCTGGTCTCGATGAAAGACGACGCCGATAGTGAAACCCTGAAAGCCAGTCTGACACAATTGCTGCGTGAGCGTCGCAAACTGGCCGATACCGATGAAGACAACTTCAATGTGCTTGATACCAAACAACTGGCGGAAACTATGTCTGGTACGACCAAGGTCATGACAACCTTGCTTGGTGCGGTCGCTGCTGTGAGTTTGCTGGTCGGCGGCATCGGCATCATGAATATCATGCTGGTCAGCGTCACAGAACGCACCCGCGAGATCGGCTTGCGACTGGCGATAGGTGCATTGGAGCGAGAAGTGCTATTGCAGTTTCTGATTGAAGCGACAGTCTTATCGACCCTCGGCGGCATCATTGGTATCGTGCTGGCAGCGGGTGCCTCGATCTTGCTCGCGCAGATCATGCAGGTGCCTTATATGTTCAATACGTCGATTAACCTGATGTCGTTTTTCTTTTCAGCTGGCATCGGCATGTTGTTCGGTTATTTCCCGGCGCGTCGTGCCGCCCAGCTTGATCCGATTGAAGCCTTGCGACACGAGTAAGCTCACAATAATCGTGGTGATGGATGTTGGTCTGTGACCACGATTATTGATGATGCCGATGATTTTGTTCTTCAAGCCTGTTTATCGTCATTCTTGCGAGTCTTACCTCCTTATTCCATAAGCCCTGCAAGTGAGAATTGCTCCAGAAGGCGCATCAATACTGAGAGATTGATTTTCAGTTATTTGCTAAATACGTCTATTTGACTTATCTCTGCGTTGTAGCCCGGATGTGTGCTTGTAATTTCTATCACGTGATCGTACTGCACTGATTGATTAAACAATGCGGCAAATCCTGTGCAATTCTTGTCTTTGAAGTTTGATGGTTTTTTGTAAACTATGTAGCGTATCAGCAGAGAATAAACCGTCATTTCATTCAGCAGGAGAGACATACCATGAATATTCAAGGCATCAGCGGCGCGAGTGCATGGTTTGACGTAGCGAAGAAAACGGGTACTTTTTCCACTACCGTTCCGGCTCAAATACCCACTTCGGCACGTAGCAGTGATACGGCCAGCATTTCCGGGGCAGCGCGCGACAGACTGATGCAAGAAATAGCATCGCAGAGTGCCAGATCTGCTACGGCAGCAGCAACGCCATCAACCCCTGCGGTCGCCAGCTTCGATACCGACAAAGGAAGTGTGGAGCTGAACATCGACGATTATTTTTCCGCCAGCCCGCAAAAGCCGTTTGCTGAATTACCACCCTTACTCATGCCTTCACAGCGAAATATTGATGCGTTGAGTACGCATATTTCGAATGTGTTTCCGAAATTTTTGTCTGACCACGGGATATCGTCAGCGCCTGCAAGTATCTCGTATGACAGCATGGGACAGGCGGTATTTCCGGCAGACTACCCTTATACTGAGCAATTAAAAAAGGCACTCGATGAGACACCATCGATGGCGCGAAAACTCATGACCGTGGTTGGCATGACCGATGCAAAAAATGCGCTGGATGAAGGAGTGAAATTCCAGCAGGAGTATACAAATGCTCAGAGCCAGAACGCGTTGGGAGCCGTGATTGCAAAATATGGCAGCCTGCTTTCAGGGCAGTCCTCTACGTCTCCGGTTTCTTTGTTTTTTTCCGATGACGGACACTTGAGAAGCACAAGCAGAGTCTAATTGACTTGTTGAAATGTGCTGCCCGCTGAGATAAGCCGGGCAGCATGGCGTTAAGGCGTAAGCCCGAAGGCCGCCTTTGATATGCGTTACTGCATCAGAACTTCAGCGTGACACCTGCATACACCGAGCGTCCACTACCCGGAACCTGCGTATCATGCGCGACGCCAGCACCCATCGTAGCGCCTTGTCCCAGATACGCGCCACCCAGCGGTAAGCGGTAAAAGCGGTTCAGCATGTTGTCGATACCGACATCAAAACGCGCCTGTTTCCAGGTATAGCTGCTGCGCAGATTGAGTAAGGTGTAGCCAGCGGTACGCAGTTCTTTGCGAATGTCCGAAAGATCGGTTTTCGCATCGACCATCTGTACTTCCAGCGTATTTTCCCAGTGTTCCTTTTTCTGCGTCAGCGACAGGCGCGCATTCAGCGGCATGATGTTATACAAGCCGCTGTCGGTCACGGTGTTTTTAGCGTTCACATAATTCAGTAAACCATGAATGGAAACGCTGCCAATTTCACTGGTTTTGATGAGCTGCTTGTGGCCAGAAATATCGAGTCCGTACAGCCTTGCTTTCTGGTTGCTGAGGCTCAGATTCTGAAAGCCATCTTTGCGTGTGCCACAGGTTTTACCGACCGACGCACAGCTGGTGGCGTCAATGTAGTCGCGTACTTGCGTGTAGTACGGCGATACTTTGAATTCCCAGTCGGATTGCTCCGCATCATGCCAGTTCAGCGTCGCACTCAGGGTATGCGCAACTTCAGGGTTTAACTGGAGATTTCCGACATAGCCATTGCCATCGCCAAACCAGTTGTTCATGTTCATGACCATGGTGTTGTTGCTGGCCCAGGTGTAACGCTCATACAGATTCGGCGAGCGCGATTTCATCGCATAGCCACCATCCATACTGAACGTTGCATTGGGCGTGTAGCGGGCGGTGGCAGTGAGGTCGATGTTGTTATCTTTACGCTGACGGTCTGCGGCATTGAATGCGCCAGGGACAGAGCTTGGCAGCGCCGGATTGCCATACATGCTGCTATAGCCAGCGACATTGCCGCTATTCATTTTCACGCTTTCGTAGCGCAAGCCCAGTTGCGTCACCCATTGTGGCGTCCAGCTGGCATACCACTCAGCAAACACGCCCAGACGATCACGCTGACCATCCGCGATATTCACAAACGTATTTGGTGCCATCATCATGCCGGTGCCGGAAGCGATCCACCAGTCATTCATACGGTAACGCTGATATTCCGTGCCGACGCTGAGCTTGTCGCGCTCTGATAACATCAGATCAGCCTTGATCAGTGCGCCGGTATTTTTACCTTCGGTGTCCATAGGCATGCCGGGGGCGTTACCGTACCAGAACTGTTTATCGTCGCCGAAATTCATACGGTGACGTGTGTGTTCGTTGTACAGGCGTGCTTCCAGCATCCCCCAGTCATACTGGCTCTTGTAGCGCAGATTGACCTGTTCACTGTTATTGCCTGTCATATCCATGCGCTGATTCGGAAAGCCCTGATAGGGAATATTCTGCGTGCCGATACGCAGTTCCAGCAGTTGACCCGCATTGCGCATCGCGACAGACAGCGATTGATTTTCAGATTTGTAACGTGATGAACCAACCTCGTCACCGGCGATCCAGGCTTTGTCTGCCGCCGCTAATTTTGCTGCCTTGAAATCGTTGGCGGCATGATAGTTACCGCTTTCGGCAATCGCGCCAGTGTAATTCAGGCTCCATATTTCTGTGGCATAAGTCGCTGCAAAATTGACGCCTTTGGCATTGCCATTACTGCGATAAAAGCTGCCTGCCTGACCTTTGAGCAGGGTGCTTTGGCCAGCTGCCGCGAATTCTGGCTCGGGCGAATTCACCTTAATAGTGCCGCCTATGCTGTCGCCGCCAGTACTGACGGGGGCGATACCAGTCAATACCTGAATACTGCCAACCTGCGTAGGATCGATATAGGACAACGGCGGATTCATATGATTGGCACATGCTGAGATCAGATTCATGCCGTCAACCTGTATCCGCAAGCGGTCATCGGCGAGGCCGTGGATCGCCGGCAGACTTGAGACGCCTCCCGCGAAATACAGGCTGACACCGGGAACGTCGCGCAACAGCGTTGCGACATCGCTGGTAGCAGCGAGTGCTGACTTCTGAGTGACCCCATCGATGTTCGGCGCCGGAATTTTTTCGGCATGAATGACGACTTCAGATGGTTTTTGTAATGGTAATTCCTGCGCCTGAACCGCCGCGCAAGGAAGCAGAGCAGCGATGGACGTCGCCAGAATATGTTGTTTGAATTGGGTTTGCATGAAATATGGTCTCTCGTATGTGGTGCGTTGCCGCAGCCGGGAACAAGACTGCAGCAGCCATGCTCAGAAATGATGAGGTTCCGGCGATGGTCGGTGATCGTATGGTGCGCAGAAAGTTGCTGCACCAAGGCTGAAAGGCGTATCCGGTCAGTTATCGCAAGTTTCCGCGCGCGTAATTCAACGCAACTCAACGCAATTAAACGTAACTAACGTAATTAACGTAATCAATGGCCGCGTGCATGTAGCACACACATGTCGGTCAGGCGCGTACAGGAGAAAACAGAACCGGATAGGGTCTTCAGATTACCGGCGGACCCCGTGCGGGGAGAGGGGCTGAGACGGTAGCCGCAAGCCGTGCAGCCGGAATCGACTGCGTGGCATACGACAAAGCATGTGGAGGTTCGCAAACACTATTTGACGCAACAGCAGGAGGGAGTGTCGTCGCAACACATAAAGGGCAATCGAGTAAATGCGTCTGCGCGCTGCTTTTGCCCTGGCCCGCATCCGAGGTGTTACCGACCAGTTTATATCCGGTGCTGGTACAGATCAGATTCATGGCATCTGGCTTCATCAGTGGCGAGGCCATCGCAACGCCGAGCGTCAGTACGTACATCAGTAATACTGTGCGCACCAGATGGTGAAATGTCAGCAGGGAAATTCTTGGCATAGGCATAAGTTTGGAATGCTAACATCACCAGTGGTTTTTACCATGATGTATCACAAACTCTGCAAATTACGGTAGTTGACGTTGTGCCGGAGGGATTTGCCGCTATCATTGCGTTTTTCGTGTAATCGTCATGAAACAAACGGAATTGAGTTGGTCCGCCTACCCGGATGTTATGTGCGTACAGTTTTTGCTTATAGACATTGTCCGTAGCTGACCGGCGAGTTCTGCGTTCAACTGCACTTTTACACGCCGTGCCAGATCTGAGTGTCTGGTCTTTGCTATTTCATCAGATGCGCAGCAGTTTCTGAAAACAAGGAATGATCTTGAGCTTTATATCATTAGCCCGCCAATTAACACGCACGAAACCTATCGATGCTCACGAAGTGATCATTGAGGAACAGCATCAGCATAGCCTGCATCGCTCTTTGGGATTGTTTTCGCTGACGATGATCGGTGTCGGTGCCACCATAGGAACAGGCATCTTTTTCACTATGGTCGAAGCGGTACCTAAAGCCGGGCCATCGGTTATTTTATCGTTTCTGATTGCGGCACTGACTGCCGGGCTGACGGCGCTTTGCTATTCTGAATTATCGGCGCGGATTCCGGCTTCCGGTTCTTCGTATTCATTTGCATATGCTACTGTCGGTGAATTCGCAGCGTTTGTGGTTGCAGCCTGTCTGTTACTGGAATATGGACTTGCGGCTAGTGCGACAGCAATAGGATGGTCGGCTTATCTGAACAATTTTCTGCACAATGCGCTGGGTTGGCAAATTCCCGAGATGCTACGCACGCCGATGATCGTTGCCGGTGCCAATGGTGTTGAAATTCATCCCGGGCAATTTAATCTGCCGCCAGTGGTGCTGGTGATCATTTGTTGTTTCTTGTTGTTGCGCGGCGCGAAAGAGTCGGCGACCGTCAATGCGATTATGGTCATGATCAAACTGGCGATATTGGTATTTTTTGCAGTGATTGCCTTTTCCGGTTTTCACGCTGAACATTTCACGCCGTTTTTTAATACCGACAATAGCAAAGGGCTGGCGGGCATGGCGGGTGTGACTGCCGCTGCCGGCACGGTCTTTTTCTCTTTTATCGGGCTCGATACGGTGGCGACCGCAGGTGCGGAAGTCAAAAATCCCAAGCGGAATGTACCGTTGGGAATCATGGCAGCGCTGATTGTTGTCACCGTGTTTTACATGCTGGTCGCGATTGCCGCCGTCGGCGCTCAACCTGCACATATGTTTGAGGGGCAAGAGGCTG
Source organism: Undibacterium sp. 14-3-2 (assembly GCF_016595265.1). Taxonomy (NCBI): domain Bacteria; kingdom Pseudomonadati; phylum Pseudomonadota; class Betaproteobacteria; order Burkholderiales; family Oxalobacteraceae; genus Undibacterium; species Undibacterium sp. 14-3-2. The sequence continues at coordinate 429,386 of NZ_JAENGS010000002.1, read as the reverse complement.
GTCTGGCCGTGATTTTGCAGAATGTGACAGGCAAGGCATGGCCGGCTTTGGTGCTTTCTGCAGGGGCAGTGATTTCTGTATTCAGTGTCACATTGGTGACGATTTATGGACAAAGCCGGATTTTGTATGCGATCAGTAAAGATGGTCTGATTCCTGCTTCATTTCAGAAAGTGCATCAACGCACACGCGCTCCGGTGATTAATACCGTGCTGGTTTGTCTGCTGGTCGGTATCGTCGCAGGTCTGGTAGACGCGACATTTTTGTGGGATATGGTCAGCATGGGAACGCTGGTGGCTTTCATCGTCGTTTCCGCATCCATTCCTGTGATACGTAAAAAAGGAATCGGGCATGGCGTGCAGGGTTTCCGTGTGCCGTTTGGTCCGTACCTGATTCCGGCGCTGAGTATTTTTGCCTGTTTATATATTCTGAAAGACCTGTCTGGAACGACATTTAAAGTATTTTTTATCTGGATGTTCATTGCGATCAGTATCTATTTCGCATATAGCAAGCGGCACTCGGCGTTGAATAAATGATGTCTGGCAGCGGATGCCATATATGAATGAAAAATGAATGAAAGGCGAACAACATGAAACATCAGATTCTGGCATGTGCAGCACTGGCTTTATTTTCAACAACGGTCTGCGCTGAACATATCGGCAGCGTGGATACGGCATTTAAGCTGATAGGTCCCGATCATAAGGTGGTGGTGGAAGCCTATGATGATCCTAAAGTTGCGGGCGTAACTTGTTACGTATCCCGCGCCAAGACTGGCGGCATTTCAGGTGGCTTGGGATTGGCAGAAGATAAGGCTGAAGCGTCGATTGCCTGTCGTCAGGTCGGGCCGGTCAGTTTTCCGGCGCCGTTAAAGCAACAGGAAGAAGTGTTCAATCAGAGTTTATCTATTCTTTTCAAAAAATTACGTATTGTCCGTATGGTCGATCAGAAAAGAAATGCTCTGGTTTACCTGACCTATTCGGATAAGCTGATTGAAGGTTCGCCGCAGAATAGTGTCACAGCTGTGCCGGTGGACAGAAATACCCCGATTCCTGTAAAGAAATAAATAAGTAAATGACCGCTGGGATAAGAGCAGAAACTCACGTCACTCAGTTCTTTCTCAACGGTAATATGCGTTAAAATGCTCCCTGCACAATATTATTCAACTGTTGTTTTGATATGACCCCTCCAAGCACTGCACACGTCGCCAGCGATCAATCCGTTGACGCCCTGATCAAGACCATACGCATACCGCCACGTCCCAGCATGCTATTGGATCTGCAGACGGAGTTGGCCAGCAAAGAGCCTGATCCAGAACGGCTGGCAGTCATCATCTCGAATGATGTCTCGTTGTCTGCATCTTTACTCAAAGTGACCAATTCATCTTTTTTTGGTTTGCGCTTGAAGGCGACTTCGGTTGCGCATGCGGTGAAATTATTGGGTATGCAGCAATGCGGTTTGCTGATGGCGGGAATTATTGCGCGTCAGGCAGTACAGACAGAAAAAATTTCCCTCGCCAAGTTTTGGGATTTCTCATCTAAACGTGCGCAGGCAATGTCGCATCTGGCGAGCCGTATGCGTATTTGCCCTGCAGACATTGCACATACATTTGGCTTGTTTTGTGACATCGGTATTCCCTTACTGCTTGAACGTTTTCCTGATTATCAGGAAACACTGGTGTTAGCTGGTAACGATGTCAACGAAAAATTTACAGTGATAGAACAACAGAGGCACAGCACCAGTCACACATCTATCGGTGCTTTAATGGCACGTACCTGGGGCTTGCCCGAAGAGGTGTCGAACGCAATTTTGTTGCACCACGATTATGTTGTGTTAGCGGATTCTTCAACCGATGATCGCGTGCGGGCATTGGTGGCGCTGGCGCTGGTGTCTGAATATGGCATACACCGTTACCACGGCCAGGAGAACTGGGCTGAGTGGGACAAAGGCGGGCAATTAGCCTGCGATTTTCTTGGTCTGGCGAACGATGAAGTTGAAGATCGTTTTGAAGAGTTGCACGATTTATTCAACAGCGTACATTAATTCTCGCGGCGCTTGTTCAGCGCCCACCCAGCAAACGTGCTGGCAACATAACGATCGCCCGCAGTAATTCGAAAATCCCGTCAACGGCTATCCCGAGTATTCTGAATGGCAGTAACAGCAGCCAGAATAAGGGATACAGCAACAGCGCCATGATTGCCAGCGGCCAGCACAATACAAACAAAATGATCCAGATCAGCAGGGTCAGCATGATGCTCAGGCCAGTAACTGGTGAATCAGATTGCTCAGCATGACCAGCGCGATCGCGGCGATGACGATACCATCCATATTTGCAGTGAGTTTCATACCATTTCCTTTCCATATCGTGTGGGAGTAATGCCACTGTAATTGGCACGATAAGGGAAGGCGAACCGTTTGCGACAAAGTGTCATTTGGCGGGAACAGAGTGTTTTTATCCGCGACGAACATCCCTGTTATCAGACTGAAACCGATATTGCGATATTGTGATTTCAGCCTCAGGTCTGACGTGGTTCAGCGTTGGAAACACCAGTGCCATGGTTCGTATTGATATCCACTGTGATTCCCTGGAGGGTAAGACATGTCAAAACCAAATTCGTGGGCATGTTGTTGCAGCCACCGGAATGCTGTTGTGGTGTCAAATGAAATTTCCAGTTCAGGATCTTCCGGCGTGGCGATGTCGATAGCCCGGCCAGTGTGATGTTCGCTATATCCCGGCGGGGCACACACTTGCAAGATGTCATGAATTTCCTGCCCTGCCGCAAGTTTGGCCTGGATGATTTCAGCTTGACGGGCGACGCTGCGAAAGGCTGAAATCATCAGCAGGGCAATACCGTCACCAGCCGCGGTATTTTTCATCGCTTGCCAGGCCTGATTGGTGGAAGGTGTCAGCCAATACTCGCGCCCATCCTCTCCCACCTCAGCAAGCACCAGAGACGTCGCTTCAGATACCGCAACGAAGCCGCGCTGCTGCAGTATCTCCGGGCTTATTCCCAGTGCGTCCAGCATTTATCGTGTCTTCGTGTTTGCCGTCAGGACATCGAGCATGGCCGCTGTCTGAGCATCGGGGATGCCATCAAATTTTTCCTGACGATATTTACTTTGAAATGCGATCAGCACATTTTTGGTTGCTTCATCCAACACGCCGGTTTGCGGTGTGTTGTAGCCATGTTGTGCCAGTTTTTTCTGATACCAGCTGACATCTGGTAATTGCGCTTCATAGAGCGGCATACGTTGGGCCACTTGTGTTGCGTCTGGCCAAGGAATCAGGCCTGCATCAGCTAATTGTTTCCACGGAAACAGCGGGCCCGGATCAGACTTACGTTGTGGGGCGATATCGGAATGGCCAAGAATGTATTCTGGACGTATCTGATGGCGTGCAACGATGTCCTTCACCAGCGCAATGACACGGTCGATCTGTGCCTGTGGGAACGGGAAGTAGGTGCGGCCTTCCGGCGCATCGCGGAAACCCAGATTCACAATTTCGATGCCGATAGAGCTGGCGTTCAGGCGGCTATAGCCTTTCCAGTCGCTGAGTCCTGCGTGATACGACATTTTACTTTCATCAACGAGTTGCCAGACCTTGACCGGCATCTGATCGCCGACCAGATAATGGCTGCTGACTCCCTGTTGGCTCAATACCTTGAGTGAAGTCGGCTCATCAATCGCGGTGTAATGCAGAATCAGAAATTGTACGCGGTCTTCCTGACTTTTCGCCGAGATGCTGGAATCGATGCGTGATGTAGCGCAGCCGGTGAGGAAGGCGGCGAGGAATCCGAGTAAGAGTAATTTTTTCATGAGAGTAATGTAAGTTGTCTGGCAGCGAGCCGGGCTGCCGAAAAATGTGCCTGGCAAATACTAGTACGTAAGCTGATGTCTGAAGGTAAATGGGTACGACAAGATGCTGCAATCAATGGATGGAGTTCAAGTACCCGCCCGCTGAGAACCACAGGCTTGTTGCCGAAGCGTTTGCACATTGCCATTCCCAGTCGCGCCAGTTCTTGTCCGGCTCTTTTTAAAATATCGGCTGCGACTTCATCCGTATTCGCGCAGGCTGCTACAGCCAACGCCAGTTTACCGATGTCGCCCCGACTGCGGTGATACATAAAATCTTTGGAACTGTCCCAGTCATCGCCACCGATGGCTTTGAATATTTCTTGCGCAAGCAGCGAATTGCGCGATGCTCCCGGGCATTCGTCTTCTGCACGCCAGATATGGCGTACTGCTTCGCGGGCGATCCAGAAGCCGCTGCCGCCATCGTCAAGCAAATAGCCGCGTCCACCAGCGCGATGAAATTGTCCGGCTTCGTCAATATAGGCGGCGATAGAACCAGTACCCGCATAAACCAGATAGCCTGTTCCCGGCTTGAAACTATCCAGATACGCAATTTCGATGTCAGTACCGAGGCGAATGCATGGTTCCGGCATCTGCAGAATACCAGTCAACATCTCCAGAATGACGACACGCATATCGTCACTGAAACCGGTAATGCCGACTCTGACTGTTTGTAATTTGCCGTGGCTGCGTGCAGCAGCAGCGAGGTCGGAAAACACTTGTGCGAATTCCTGTTTTCCCTGCTGCGTCTTCAGTTGCAGAGCCGTCAATCCTGCCGCGGTGCCGCTGGCGATGATGTCTTCGTTGGCCGTTGCCAGCGCCCAGCGCGTCTGCGTTCCGCCCGTATCTATCCCTAAAGCCAGCGCTGATGCGTTGTCTTTGATACCGGGGAAAACGAAATCTGCTGGGTTCATATAGGGATGATCTGTTCTGTCATATTTTCGGATAAAACCCGCTGCCTTGCTGTCACTCCAATTCTTTACGAAACATCAGAGTTTTTTAACGACTATGCTCTATCCGTGTTTGCTTCGTTTATCATAGGTCGCTTTTGCGACACGCAGAAAATGAAAAGATAGCGTCAGCGTATAACTTTACTCTATGAGCAAAGCGTAAAAATTCAATCGTCTTCCGGTGTTTTTGCTGGGAAGATGTATTCGTAGAACTCATCTCTATTAATGAAATGAGTTCTGGCATTTCACCAAGAAAAACTCACACGATGACAAGAGACGTCACAACTTCCCACAGTCCTGAACAAACGCCTGCAACCGGTGCATGGCGTTGGATACCATCATTGTATTTCAGTCAGGGCATTCCCTATGTGGTCGTGATGACACTGTCCGTCATTATGTACAAGAATATGGGTATTTCCAATGAAGATATTGCTCTGTACACCAGCTGGTTGTATCTGCCATTTGTGATCAAGCCCTTATGGTCGCCGTTTGTTGACATGTTTAAGACCAAACGCTTTTGGGTGATTACGCTGGAACTGGTGATCGGCGCGTTATTTGGTCTGGTCGCATTCACGATTCCCATGAGCAGTTTTTTTCAGATGACCTTGCTGGTGTTCTGGCTGCTGGCATTCGGTGCCGCCACGCATGACATCAGCAGTGATGGTTTTTATATGCTGGCGCTGGAGCAGCATCAGCAGGCCGCGTTTGTCGGTGTGCGCAGCATGTTTTTCAGGATGTCGATGCTGACAGGGCAGGGGGCGTTGGTCTATCTTGCTGGAACGCTGAAAGATCTGACCGGTAATGTGGCATTTGGCTGGATGGTTGTGTTTGGTGTGCTGGCGGCAATGTTTGTAAGCCTGTCGCTGTATCACAAATGGGCTTTGCCCAGACCCGATAGCGATCACGCGCAAGGTGATCCAAATCAGGTCGTCGCGACGTTTTTTACGATCTTCGGCAAATTCATTAAGAAAAAAAATATTCTGCTGACGATTGCTTTTCTGTTGCTGTATCGCTTTGGCGAAGCGCAGTTAGTCAAAATGGCGCCACCATTTTTGCTGGATAGTCTGGATAAAGGCGGGCTGGGTTTATCGACGCAGGCGGTTGGCATTGTCTACGGTACCGGTGGCATGATTGCACTGACGCTGGGCGGCCTCGCTGGCGGTGCGTTGATTTCAATTTATGGTCTGAAGCGTTGTCTTTGGCCGATGGCGTTGGCGATTAATGTGCCGCACATCGTGTATGTGTATCTGGCATTCGTACAACCGCAAAATATTTACCTGGTTGGTGCCGCCGTGGCGATTGAGCAGATGGGATATGGCTTCGGCTTCACGGCTTACGTGCTGTACATGATCATGACCGCCGATGGTGAACACAAGACTGCGCATTATGCGATCTGCACCGGTTTCATGGCGATGAGCATGATGCTGCCCGGTATGTTCAGCGGCTGGTTGCAGGCAACGCTGGGATACGCGCATTTCTTTGTATGGATTTGCCTCGCCGCGATCCCGACCTTTATTGTGACAGCCTTGATTACGGTCGATCCCGAGTTTGGCAAGAAGTGATAAGTGAGGGACTGACGCAAAACCGCCCCGGCGGCGTTATGGCTCCTGGCCGTACTATTCGTACTGTCTTCGTCGCCATGCCTTGCCGGGACAATTTTGCGTCAGTCCTATAAGTAAGAAGTGATCAACAAGAGGTCGGTTACGTTTTAGTCTGGAATGAGTATAAGTATGAGTTCGCAAAATTTATTTTTTAACAGCCAGCGCTATCAGTCAAAGTTTGCCGGGCCGCGCATCATCATTACCGGTGCGGTGCATGGCAACGAGATTTGCGGCACGCAGGCGATACGGCGTGTGATTGCTGAGATCGACGCCGGCATCATCCAGATACTATCCGGTAGTGTGACTTTCGTTCCTGTGACCAATCCGCTTGCCTATCAGCGTGGCGAGAGACAAGGTGACAGAAACCTGAACCGCCGCTTGTTGCCGACCAGTACACCGACAGAATTTGAAGATCACGTCGCCAACTGGCTGTGTCCGTTATTGGCTGAACACGATGTTTTGCTGGATCTGCACTCTTTCCGTGGCGAAGGCGAGGCCTTCGTTCTGGTCGGGCCGGAAAATAACGATGGCGATATCGAACCCTTCAGCCATGCAGAAGCAGAGCTGGCGATGGCGCGGCGTCTGGGTGTGCATCGCATGGTGGATGGCTGGCTGAGCACGTACGCGCGTGGCGTCACCCGCCGTCAGCAGCGCCTGGGGCCGGATGCAGATGCCAGAATGCTGGCGAATGCGAATACCCAGTTCGGTGTCGGTACTACAGAGTACATGCGTTCCGTCGGCGGCTATGCAGTCACGCTGGAATGTGGCCAGCATCTCGACCCGCAGGCACCGGAAGTTGCTTACCGCGCGATCATCAATACACTGACCCATCTCGGCATCATTGCCGGAACAGCACCTGCTGCCGTCAAAGAAATTGAAACCCTGCGTATCTATGATGTGATCGACAAACTGCACGACGACGATCAGTTCGTCCGCGAATGGCGCAGTTTTGACGAAGTAAAAAAAGGTGATCTGATCGGCTTGCGCCACGATGGCAGCGAGGTCAGGGCAGAAATGGATGGTCGTATGATATTCCCCGATGCAGGTGCGCATTGTGGCGAGGAATGGTTTTATATCACCCGTTACAGCGACAGAATTCAAGAGGGAAACGCATGAAGCAAGCAATGCCATGGCTGCATCGTTTCTGTGCCTTGCTGGCGCTGTCGCTATTTGCGTTGAGTGTTCAGGCAGGCACAGGCAAAACCTTGAATGTTTTGCTGACGACGCCCGAAAGCGCTCTCGATCCGGCGGTGGCATCCGATATCGCAACGCTCAGCATTAATGAGAATATTTTTGAACCTATGCTGCGCTACGATTATCTGGCGCGTCCGGTCAAATTGAAGCCGAATACCCTGAAGGCGATGCCAGAGATCAGCGATGGTGGCAAGACTTATACACTGCATTTGCAACCCGGCATCCATTTCACACCTGACCCTGCGTTCAAAGGAAAAGTACGTGAATTAACCGCTGACGATTATGTGTACAGCATACGGCGCTTATACGATCCCGCGCTGAAATCACCGTGGTTATTCATGTTTGAAGGTAAGTTGCTGGGTGATGAAAAACTGCGCAATGTACAAGCGGCACCCGGCTGGAAATTCGACAGCGCTTCTGCCATTCCCGGTCTGCAGGCATTGGATCGTTACACCTTACGCATACGGCTGAATGCGCCGGATAACAATTTTTTGTTTATTCTGGCAACCACGGCCACCTCTGCCGTTGCCAGAGAAGTGATAGAGAGCTACGGCAATCAGGCTGGCAATCATCCTGTCGGCACCGGGCCATTTATGCTGGGCGAATGGCAACGCAGTTTTCGTCTGGTGCTGAATGCGAATCCTGATTATCGCAAAGTGGTGTTTGATGGCGAGGCTGGGAAAGATGCCGTCTCACAGCAGATCGCGGCAGACTTGAAAGGCCGGACGCTACCCCTGGTGTCACGCGTCACGATTGCGATTGTCGAAGAGCAGCAGGCGAGCGTTCTGGGTTTCCTGAACCGGGAATTTGATACGCTGGAACAAGTGCCGCCGCCATTGGCGGATATGGTCATGAAAAACGGCAAACTGAAGCCCGATCTGCAACAGCAAGGTGTGCAGCTGTCCTTATTTTCTCCGCTGCAGACCTATTATGTCTGGATGAATATGGATGATCCTGTCATTGGTGGATATAGTCAGGAAAAAATTGCCTTACGCCGCGCAATTGCGATGAGTTATGACAGCCGCGAAGATATCAGCCTGATGGAAAAAGGTCTGGCGATTCCGGCGCAGTCACCGTTACCACCAAATGTGCTTGGCTACGATGCAGGTTTCAGAAGCCCGGTGCCTTACAATCCTGCGCTGGCGAATGCTTTGCTTGATCGCTTTTCTTATCTGCGTGGTGCAGACGGTTATCGTCGCTTACCGGATGGACAGCCCTTGCATCTGGTGATGCACAGTAAAACCAATACCATCGGGCGTCTGCGGGATGAAGTCTGGCGTAAAACGATGAATGCGATCGGCATACGCATCAGTTTTAAAACCGATAAACATTCAGAGATTTTGCGCGCATCACGTCTTGGTCAGGTGCAGATGACAGAAGCAAACTGGGTTGCTGATTTTCCTGATGGCGAGAATTTTTACCAGTTACTGTACGGCGCAAATATCGGGCGGGCGAATTATGCTCGTTTTAATTTGCCTGCATTTAATCAGTTATATGAAAAGTCACTGACGATGACAGACACGCCTGAACGGCGCGCTTTGTATCGTCAAATGGCATTGCTGATGCATGCTTATAACCCGTGGATACCGCGGGTGCATCCCTTGTCTGCGGATATTCGCCAGCCCTGGGTGCTGCATTATCAGCGGCATCCGGTGGATTTCACGAACTGGCGCTATCTCGATATCGCGCCGGATGCAAAGCAAAACGCGAAGCGATAAAAATAAGTGGATGCGCCACTGTTCAACATCGCGCATCAAATAATGAGTTACGGTTATACGTGACAAGTAAAGTTTCATTGGAAGACAGCAAGAGCAAACTCTATTCTGACAAGCTGAAATGAGTTCTGGTTGTTTTCTGATTTATCTGGAGAAGTCGTACATGCGTTGTGAATTCATTGCTGATCACCCTGACTTCCGTCGCCTTGCCGCGATTGATGGCATTACTGTTGATCTGCGTTATGTCGGTACCGATAATTTTGTCGGTCGCGACTTGTATGGCGATCTCGATTGCGCATGGTTGCACAGAGAAGCCGCAGAGGCGCTGGAGCAGGCGGCGCACTATCTCGCAGAGCAGCATCCGGGTTATCGCATCATTGTGCTGGATGCCTTGCGCCCGCACCGCGTACAGGAAATGCTGTGGGCGCATCTGGATGGCACACCTTTACAAATGTATGTGGCTGACCCTGCGCGTGGTTCTATTCATTCGTTTGGCATGGCGGTGGATGTGACAGTCATTGATCCGCAAGGCGTAGAAATCGATATGGGTAGCGGCTTCGATGAAATGGCAGAGAAATCACATCCTGCGCTGGAAGAAAAAATGCTGGCTGCCGGACAAATTACCGCGCAGCAGCGCAGCAATCGCGAGATATTGCGGCAAGCGATGTTTCATGCGGGTTTCAGAGGGATTAACAGCGAATGGTGGCATTTCAATTTCGGTGATCCTGCTGTCGTTCGCCAGACCTATCTGCGGATAGACTGAATATGTTAATACAGCGCGTTTCCTTCGCAGCAGTAAGTATGTCGGCGGCGTTATTTTTCTCTGGTATTTTCGCTGGTATTGTAGAGGCAGCAAGCCCGCCTGCTGAAGTAAAAACGTCAGACGTAAAAACGGCAGAGACGACAGTTTCGATGACACGCGCATCAATGAAAACGACCACAGATCAGCAATTGCAGGCCATCGTCAGCCAGCCGCAACGGCCATTGGCGAGTTTGTCCGTGATCGCGATACGCGCTGGTGAGATCGTCTATGAACAGCAGTTCGGCGATCGCTTTATCCCGACGACTGCCGCCGTTGGTTTGCCAGCGAATGCAGATACCTTATTCCGTATTGCATCTGTCTCTAAAATGGTGACGGCGCTTGGCGTAATGCGTCTGGTTGAACAGGGCAAACTCGCGCTCGATACCGATATCAGCCGCTATCTCGGCTATACCCTCAGAAATCCTTACTATCCTGATGTCGCGATCACCCTGCGCATGCTGCTGAGTCATACCTCGTCGTTGCGCGATGACGGTGGCTATAATTTTCCGGCGAATACGTCGCTGCAAAGTGTTTTGCAAGCGTCGGAAAAAAACGCAGTATCTGCATTGATCTGGGCCAGACCGGATGCCAGCAACAAAAACTATGCACCGGGAAAATACTTCAGTTACGTGAATCTGAACTGGGGTGTGATCGGTGCCGTGATGGAATCCGTATCAGGAAAACGTTTTGATGTGCTGATGCAGGAATTGATTTTCCAACCGTTGCAGATCAGCGGCAGTTTTCATCCGGAAAATCTGAGTCCGGCAGAACTGAATAATCTGGCCACCTTGTACCGCAAACAGAAAAACGATGTCTGGGATACAGCAGGCGCTTGGCAGCCACAGGTCGATGATTATCACCAGCAAGGCGTGCCGAAACGGCCATATTTGGCGACGTATCAGCCAGGCTGGAATGCCACCTTGTTCAGTCCGCAGGGTGGTTTGCGTATCAGCGCGCGCGGCCTCAGCCGTATGATGCAGATGCTGATGCGCGAGGGCGAGCTTGATGGCGTGCGCCTGTTGCAGCCAGCCAGTGTGCGGACTTTGTTAACGCCTCAGTGGCGTTACGACGCAGCGCTGCAGAATGGCGATGATTATCAGGGTATGTTTCAATCATGGGCACTGGGGTTTCAGGTATTCACTGATATCAGCGCCGCCCATCATGGCGATCGCCTGACGCCACCTGTGATGCCCGGCGGACATGGATTTACCGGCGTCGGTCATCTGGGATTTGCGTATGGTCTGGAGTCGGGTTTTGTATTCGATCCGCAGACACGCAATGGCATGATCTATCTGATTGGCGGCACTGGTGCCGACCCGGATAAAAATACCGGCGAGTATTCCAGCCTGAGTATATGGCAAGAGCAAATCATGACCGCGCTGGCCGCACAATTACGTTAAGGACTTGCGCAGAACTGCCCCAGCGTTGTTGTTGTCGCCTAGCCGTGCTAAAGCACTGTCTTCGGCGACACGGTGTAGTCGGGGGTTCAGACAACATGTTGTCTGCCGACGCAACGAACCTTCTTTACAAAGGAGGTTACCTTCGGCTGCAAGCCTGGCTGTAACAATTCTGCGTAAGTCCTAATGCTGAACTATTGCTGAACTATTCCTTGCTGGTTCTGGCAATAAATTCGGCAGCCGCTGTCTGTACGCATTCGACAAATGCACGTGCTGAGCGTGACAGTGGTGTCGATTTTTTTGTCAGCAAATATAAGTCCACTGGCACATTTGGTAACAAGGGGCGGCACTGCACTTTGTCGTGATTGGCTGTGGCCGCCGTAAACGGGTCGATCACCGCAGCACCCGCGCCGAATTCAACCAGCGTGCGCGCCAGCACATAGGTCTGGACTTCGGTGTAAGAAGTAAAGCTGATACCGAGTTCTTCGCAGGCATCCATGACGCGGCTGACCAGATGATCATCCAGATCCAGTGCGATCAGATTTTTTGGTAAATCAGCGACGGACAAGGGCGTGTTGTCGAGTTTTTTTGTCCAGCTGCCTATCGGCGCAATCGCCGTCATACTGCCGCGCACCAGCGGCTCGGATGCCAGATTCGGATGGCAGGGGTCATATAAAGATAAAGCGAAATCAACGTCGCCGAGCAACAAGGCATTCACCATATCGCTGGTATGGTGCGTCGATAAAGTGCAGTGAACTTGCGGAAATTTCTTGCGCCAGGCGGCCAGTGCGGCTGGTACGACCGTGATCGATAAGGTGGGAGTTGAAGCCAGCCTGACGGCTTCATCCGGATGATTTTTCAGATTATTTGCGAGGCGGCGTACCGATTGCAGGTCGCGGTTCAGTTTGTCGACTTCGGAAAACAGCTTGTGCGCTTCCGGTGTCGGATGCAGTTTTCCTTTGATGCGCTCGAACAATTTCAGGCCGAGCTGCAATTCGCAATGTTGCAAGACTTTGGTGGCGGCTGGCTGGGAAATGCTGAGTAATTGTGCGGCACCGCTGATCGTGCCGGCCTGCATAATCGCATGAAAAACTTCTATGTGACGCAATCGCATGAGTGTTACCTGTTACCGTTACTCGTTTGTACCCTGCGATTGTAACCGCAGAAGGAGTTTATTCGACAGCTTCCAGGGCTTTTCGTACATCGCCCTGATATAAGGTCAGCAGTTTTTCAGCCGTAACGACGCTGATGTTGTTTTGTAGTGCCACGATCGCTGTCTTCACGTGGAAGTCGCATTCTTCCAGCACTTTGCGGCAAGTCTGTTCGTCCTTGCCGGTCGCATGCATGGTCAGGCTGACCGTACGCCGCAGCAATTTGATATTGGTGGGTTTCACATCCACCATCAGATTGCCGTAGACCTTATGCAGTTTCACCATCAGTGCGCTGGAAAAAGTATTCAGCGCAATCTTTTGCGAGGTGCCTGCTTTCAGGCGTGTGCTGCCCGAAATAATTTCACTGCCGGTGTTGAGGGTGATACCGATGTCTGCACATCGGGTTACCGGTGCATCGGGATTATTCGCGAAGCCCACCGTTAACGCGCCGCTGGCACGTGCCGCTTGCAACGCACCCAGCACATACGGTGTGGCGCCGGAGGCAGCAATCAATAACACAACATCATCTTTATTCAGATGCAGCTCACGAATGTCGATCGCGCCTTGTTCGGTATCATCTTCAGCACCTTCGACGGCGACGAACATCGCCTGTTTGCCACCGGCAATCAGCGAAATTGCCCGTTCATTCGGCCACGAAAAGGTCGGTAATAATTCGACACCATCGAGTACACCCAGCCGCCCCGACGTGCCTGCACCGACATACACCAGACGCCCGCCAGCTTCTATGCGTGGCAGCGCCGCATCAATCGCAGCCGCAATTTGTGGTGCGGCTGCCCGCACCGCTTGCACTGCGATGAACTGATCATCGATCAATGCGGCTGCCAGCTTTGCCGTCGCATAGGTATCGAGCTCGGTATGTAAGACATTCGGTGTTTCGGTGTTCAACATGATCATTTCTCCGCGATGCTACTGAACTTACAGAGGAGTCGTGCCACTCACAAATGAAAGCTGATCGCGCAGTCATAACCGCAGGTAATGTGTCGCTGGTGAACAAGCATTTGCCATCATCGCTGGCTGTGCTTATTCTGCCATTGATGCTATCTGTTCCCTGCGCCATGATCGGGTTCCTTTGCAAGCTGCCGTAACACCACATCTGACTCTTTCTGCCACATGAAAAATCGACTTTTCGCCCTCTTTTTTTTGCTGCTGACTTTTTGCTTATCTGGCTGTCAGTCTGCGCTGACTCCCGCATTCGTGCCCAAAGATACGCAGCACCGCATCGTGGTGTCTGTGCCGGAACAGAAAATGCGCTTATTCGACAACGGCAACCTCATCGCCACTTATACCATTTCAACTGCGAAGCGGGGCATTGGCGATTTGCCCGATAGTTATATGACACCCGGCGGAAAAATGGAAATTGCCGAGAAATTCGGCGCCGGTATGCCGGTCGGCACCGCGTTCAAAGATCGTGTGCCGACTGGCGAAATCGTTGCGATTGATGCGCCGGGGCGCGATCCGGTGGTGACCCGCATACTCTGGCTACGCGGCACCGAAGAGCGCAATCAGCATGCGTATCAGCGCTACATCTACATTCACGGCACACCGCAGGAAAGCCTGCTCGGCAATCCCGCCAGTTATGGTTGCATACGCATGCGTTCTGCCGATATCGTCGAATTGTTCGACAAGGTGGGTATAGGTGCGGAAGTATTTGTCGCTGAAACTGAAGCGGACTTACCGCTGCAACAATAAGCACAGACGCGGAATATGAATCTGGTTGGAAGTCGGTTGGTAAAGAGGCTGAAAAAGTCGATTTTCGTGCTTCTGAGGGCATAAATATACTGGGGGGAGTATTTTTTAAAGCCCTTTATTTATAAAGAGATAAAGGCAAAATCGCCAGATACTCCCCGAAAAATACTTATTTTAGGGCCGTTTTCACGGTTTTTTTAAAGGTGGATATTGGCTACGTTGGCCGATACGTACCAATGTTGACTGATCTGTCGGTTTTGCACACGCAGGACATGAGGAATCACAAATTTCTGTTGCCAAAATTCCGCTTTCATTTCTATAATTCGATAATTGTCGAATTATAGAAATAAGCCTTAGCCGGAGTCTGCACATGGAAAACAAACAAGCAATCAGCGCATTAGCGGCGTTGGCGCAAGAGTCGCGGCTGGCGGTGTTTCGTCTGCTGGTGCGGGTCGGCCCCGAAGGGTTGGCGGCCAGCAAAATCGCGGAAGAGCTGGCGATTCCGGCTTCTTCATTGTCATTTCATCTCAAAGAACTCAGTAATGCCGATCTGATTTCGGCGCGTCAGGATGGGCGTTTTATTATTTACGCCGCTAATTTCAGCACCATGAATGATTTGCTGGCATTTCTGAGTGACAGTTGCTGCAACGGTCAGGCCTGTCTGCCCGCGCTGCAGGCGAGTAATCTGCTAACGAATAAAGCTGCCGATAAAGTTACTGATAAAGCTGAAATTTAACGCGCAGCATAGGCTGATGCAAACCGCATAGTTTCGTTGTAATTCCTTACCCTTCTAATCCCTTACCCTGAAATGAATCGAGAGAAAAATGACTGAAAAAGTTTTCAACGTACTGTTTCTTTGCACTGGCAACTCTGCGCGTAGCATCATGGCGGAAGCCCTGATCACGACCATGGGGCAGGGGCGTTTTAAAGGTTTTTCTGCCGGTAGTTTTCCCGCTGGTACGGTCAATCCGTTGGCGATAGAGCAGATTCAGACGACCGCGTATCCGCTGACTGCTTTGCGCAGCAAAAGCTGGGACGAGTTCGCAGCGGCAGATGCGCCGGTGATGGATTTCATCATTACCGTCTGCGATAACGCCGCAGGTGAAGTCTGCCCGGTCTGGCCCGGTCATCCGGTGACGACGCATTGGGGTTTTGAAGATCCGGCTGCGGTGACTGGCAGCGATGAAGCAAAACGGGCGGCATTTCATAAGGTGTTCCGCGAAATTATGTCTTGCGTCAATAGCTTCGTTTCGCTGCCTGCGCACATCCTGGAAAAAAATACCATTCATCAGGAACTTAAAGCGATCAGAGAGCAGCTCAACTGATGCGTTCACCTGATGATCTCGCTGTACATCAAATTCATTTCTGAAATGGGGCGCATGTCGTGCTGATTGCTATCCTGATTTTTTTGCTGACGCTGACCTTTGTCATCTGGCAGCCGCGCGGTCTGGGCATAGGCTGGAGCGCGGCTGGCGGCGCGTTGCTGGCCTTACTGGCCGGGGTCATACAGTTATCGGATATTCCGCTGGTGTGGCATATAGTCTGGAATGCAACGGCCACATTTATCGCTGTCATCATCATCAGTCTGTTGCTGGATAAAGCGGGCTTCTTTGAATGGGCGGCATTGCATGTGGCGCGCTGGGGCGGTGGCAGCGGCCGCAAATTATTCGTGTTGTTGCTGTTGCTGGGTGCCGTGGTCGCCGCTTTGTTTGCGAATGATGGCGCAGCGCTGATCCTGACGCCGATCGTGATTGCGATGCTGCTGGAACTACGGTTTTCACCGAAAGCGACGCTGGCCTTCGTGATGGCGGCGGGCTTCATCGCTGATACCGGCAGCCTGCCGCTGGTGGTATCGAATCTGGTGAACATTGTCTCGGCTGATTATTTCAAGCTGGGCTTTGCTGCCTATTCATCGGTGATGCTGCCGGTGAATCTGGTGTCGGTCGCGGCTACGATAGCGGTGTTGCTGCTGTTTTTCCGGCGCGATTTGCCCGCCGATTATGAGGTGCAACAACTGCGCCAACCTGCGCTGGCGATTCGTGACCGCGCCACATTCAATACGGGTTGGTGGGTGCTGGGTTGGCTGTTGCTCGGTTTTTTCTGGCTGGACGGCATGGGTGTTCCCGTCAGCGTTGTAGCGGCAGCGGGGGCGGCGGTGTTGCTGGCAGTCGCTACGCGCGCCGGGGTGATCAACACGCGTGACGTCGTCAGAAATGCGCCATGGCAGATCGTGATTTTTTCGCTGGGCATGTATCTGGTAGTGTACGGCTTGCGCAATGCCGGATTGACGAATCAACTCAGCGGCGTGCTCAATCGTTTTGCCGAACATGGTGTCTGGGGTGCGGCGCTGGGTACAGGATTACTCAGCGCATTTCTGTCGTCCATCATGAACAATATGCCGACCGTACTGATCGGCGCTTTATCGATTGATGCCGCCGTGGCAAACAATGCAGTGCGTGAAGCCATGATTTATGCGAACGTGATCGGCTGCGATCTCGGCCCGAAAATCACGCCTATCGGCAGCCTCGCAACATTGTTGTGGCTGCACGTGCTGGCAAACAAAAATATCACGATTTCCTGGGGCTATTATTTCAGGCTGGGTATCGTTCTGACCTTGCCGGTGCTGTTGCTGACACTGGCCGCGCTGGCATTACGTTTAAGCTGACACCGGCGTTATCAACTAAAGGAGTTACGCATGACTGATGTGGCAGGAAAAATCATCCATAACTCAGCCCCCGATCTGCCGAACGTAAAGATGGAATACATGGATATTCCTGATGCCGCGAAACTCGCGCCGGTGGCAGGCTTTGAGCATCCGCCACGGATATTGCTGATGTATGGCTCGCTGCGTGAACGCTCGTTCAGCCGCTTGCTGGTCGAGGAAGCGGCGCGCCTGCTGCAACACATGGGCGCGGAAGTCAGGATTTTTAATCCGCATGATTTGCCGATGGTTGGCAGTGTGCCGGAAACGCATCCCAAGGTGGTTGAATTGCGCGAGAGCTGTTTGTGGTCGGAAGGGCAGGTCTGGTGCAGCCCTGAACGTCATGGCGCGATCACGGCCGTCTTGAAAAATCAGATCGACTGGATTCCTCTCGAACAAGGTGCGATACGCCCCAGCCAGGGGCGTACACTGGCAGTGATGCAGGTATGTGGCGGCTCGCAGTCGTTTAATACCGTCAACACGCTGCGTCTGCTAGGGCGCTGGATGCGCATGTTCACGATACCGAATCAGTCATCGGTGCCGAAAGCCTATGAAGAATTTGATGAGGCCGGACGCATGAAACCATCACCGTATTACGACCGACTGGTGGATGTGATGGAAGAATTATTTAAATTTACTTTGCTGCTACGTGGTCGCAGCGATTATCTGACCAGCCGTTACAGCGAACGCAAACAGGATGCATTGAACGCCGCCAACAAGATCATCGCCAAAGCCTGATTCGTGCTTAACTGAGTCGTTGCCGGGTGACAGCCTTACACCGTTTTTATAAGAGGAATGAATATGCTTTTTCTGGACAATACGCCGAAATTTTTATTCTTCACCGGTAAAGGCGGCGTCGGCAAAACCTCCGTCGCTTGCGCCACCGCCGTCTGGCTTGCCGATCAGGGACGACGCGTATTGCTGGTCAGCACCGACCCGGCATCGAATGTCGGTCAGGTATTCGGTATCCGCATCGGTAACAGCATCAAAGCGGTGGAGTCGGTTGCCAATTTGTTTGCACTGGAAATTGATCCGCAAGCGGCAGCACAACTGTACCGCGACCGCATCGTCACACCGGCGCGCGGCACCTTGCCCGAGGTGGTGATCAAAGCGATGGAGGAGCAATTATCCGGTGCCTGCACCACAGAAATCGCCGCATTTGATGAGTTCACCGGGCTGCTGACCAATCCGCAGATGCTGCAGGATTACGATCACATTATTTTTGATACCGCGCCGACCGGTCACACGATACGCATGTTACAACTGCCCGGTGCCTGGTCGGGCTTTCTGGAAGAGGGTAAAGGCGATGCCTCTTGCCTCGGGCCGCTGGCAGGTCTTGGCAAGCAGCGTGAGAAATATCATGAAGCCGTGCAAACCTTAGCCGACCCCGCACGTACCCGCATGGTGCTGGTGGCACGTGCTCAGCATTCCAGCCTGAAGGAAGCCGCACGCACACATGACGAGCTGGCTGCCATCGGTTTTCATCAACAATATCTGATCATCAATGGCGTGTTGCCGGAACAAGAAACACAACATGATGCCCTGGCGCGCGCCGTCTGGAAACGCGAGCAGGCGGCATTGGCTGCTATGCCCGAAGTATTACGCGGCTTGCCGACCGATCATATTCCGTTACGGGCATTCAATCTGGTTGGCCTTGATTCCTTGCGTCATTTGCTGACGGTCTCTACCGCGGTTGATGGTGCTAATGCCGCTGATCCATCCGCAACACAAACATTGCCCGCCCTGACTGATGCGCCATCGCTGGCGACGCTGGTCGATGGTCTGGCTGGCAGTGGGCATGGCCTGATCATGACCATGGGCAAAGGCGGCGTCGGTAAAACCACGGTGGCTGCGGCGATCGCCATCGCCCTCGCGCAACGCGGCTTTCCGGTTCATCTGACGACCTCTGACCCCGCTGCACATCTGCTTGAAACACTGGAAGGCAACTTGCCGAATCTGAGCGTCAGCCGGATTGATCCTGTTGCCGAAACAGCGCGTTATCGTCAGGAAGTGATGGCGAGCAAAGGCAAGCACCTTGATGCACAGGGAAAAGCCTTGCTGGAAGAAGATTTGCGCTCGCCATGCACCGAAGAGATTGCCGTGTTCCAGGCATTCTCACGCGTCATCCGCGAAGCCGGGAAAAAGTTTGTGGTGATGGATACCGCACCGACCGGCCACACCTTATTGCTGCTCGATACCACCGGTGCCTATCATCGTGAAATCGAACGGCAGATGGCACATACCGGCGTTCATTACACGACACCGATGATGCAATTGCAGGACCCGCAACAAACGAAAATCGTGATCGTGACGCTGGCAGAAACCACGCCGGTGCTGGAAGCCGCTGGCCTGCAAAATGACTTACGCCGCGCCGGTATCGAGCCGTGGGCGTGGGTCATCAACAACAGCCTGGCGATGGCGCAGCCACAATCGCGCTTGTTGCAGCAAAGGGCAAAAAATGAATTGCAACAAATCCGCCTGGTCGCAGATCAACACAGCCAGCGCTGGGCCATCATTCCTTTGCAAGCAGAAGAGCCGGTCGGCATCGACAAACTGACAAAGCTGTTGAATGCAAAGTGATTCATTTGTCTTTGAGTAACGCGGATTCGTTCCTATTCGCGCATTGCTGTGCGTTCTGGGGCGGGCGCCTTACGGCATACCCTGATCAATTGTTGAAGAGTGGGGAGCGCAATAGAGAAACAAGCGAACCAGCTCATCTTCAAATGCTGCTGTACCCAAGTGGGCCGACTGTTCCATTACAGCAGAACGGATTGTGCCAATCAATGCACGGGTCGTGACATACAAACTTATGGGCGTCAACGTCTGAAAGTATTCGTTATGTGAATGGTGAGCAAGCATGCTCTCGATAACCTTCTCGATCGGCCGGGTCAACTCATCTGACAACCCGTTGGCAATCAATGCTTCAAGCAATACTTTGCGCATACGCTGTCTACCTCCGAAGGCTTTTAACAATGCACGAACGATGGTTCGGGCCAGTTCTCTATCGTCAACAGCTGAATTCGAATCGATTTTCTGGATGATTGTTTGGCTGACCTTATTCAGTTCTCGCTGCGCCATAGCGATCAAAATTGCATTTTTATTCGGAAAATATTGATAAAGCGTGCCGATACTGACGCCAGCCAACTTTGCAACGGCGTTAGTGTTGAATGCGGCTAATTCTTGCGTCTGAAGAATCCGAGCACCTGCCTCAAAAATGGCGTCAATTGTTACTTCAGATCGAGACTGCAATGGTTTTTTTCTATATGGATCAATGTGTTGCATACACTTCCCGAGGTTTTCTCTAGGTATAAGAAAGCGAGTATTCAAATATGAGCATTGCTCATATTATTACGTACTAGTCGAGGACGCAATTATTCGAGCATTCATATTAATCTAAGGAAAATCAACGTGAACATCGCATTCTTATCTGAAATTGAGCTTCTATGGAGGCTATTAAAATGAAAGTATTAGTGGTATTTAACCACCCTTATGATCAGAGCTACTGCGCTGCAATTCTTGAAGCGGTGAGATCAGGGCTTGCCGCAGGCAATCACTATCTTGACTTGATTCATCTTGACCGGGATGAATTTGATCCCGTCATGCGTAGCAAGGATCTCAAAGCATTTGCGATGGCACGCAGCGATCCAGACGCTGCGTTCGCCCTTCTTGATCCACGGGTGCTGGAATACAAAGAGCGTATTCAAAGAGCGGAGCACATTGTCTTCATATTTCCAATCTGGTGGGAGTTAATGCCCGCAATGATGAAAGGCTTTATTGATAAGGTGATTTTTCCAGGGATCGCATATGAATATTCCAAAGGGGCAAGCGCTGGAATGAGTAACGTAATGAAGAAGCTCAATGGCATTACCCTCATTACCACAATGAATACCCCTTCGTTACTCTATCGCCTCATTTTTGGAAATGCGATTCAACGTGCGTTTATGAGAGGTACTTTCTGGAAGATCGGTGTGAAAAACCGGAAATGGATTTCACTGACCAACGTAAAATCAACGACGCAGGATAAGCGTGAAAAGTGGCTCACTCAGATTGCGGATCGTATGTGCAGTTTAAAAAACAAATAAGCACAGCAAAACTAATCTGTAGAGTGAGATGCATATCACCTTTTTCATTCAAATAGCATACGCCCAGTTGCGCCTTGCCATTCGAAATCTCGCCAAGAGCAAGGCGCACAGTGATTACGCGTCTCAAGAGGGGGATAGTTAATTCCGGGCGAGAATTGTGGCCTAGGTAAATTGAAGAACGGCTGAACGCAAAGCGCCTCATTTCTGACGCTGAATAAAAAAATCCCCGACATCGCTGCCGGGGATTTTTTTTGTCATTACAAGCGGAATTACTTGAACTTGTAATTCGCCAGCAAGGTGAATGAGCGGCCGCGTGGGTCGGCGACGCGTGGTTCCCATGAGCTGCCAGCACCAGAGTTGCTGTCGTAAGTGATAGCAAATGGTGGATCGGTGTTCAGGATGTTTTTGATCCCTGCGGTCAGCGTCATGTTTTTGATGCCGCTGTAAGTCGCGCTCAGATTAAAGGTGGAATAGCTTTTCACATCAGGATTGTAATCTGATGGGGAAACCAGACCATTGAGCACGCCAGGCAAGACTTGATCTTTATAACCAGAGCGGAAGATTTGCGAGAACATGGTTGTCCAGTTGCCTTCTGTGTAGGTCACATAAGCAGTGTGCTTCCAACGCAGGCCTAAATCACCGGTGTAAGTGAAACGGCCGACTTCGCTTTCGCCATAAGGTGCATTGGCAGTTGGGCGGGATTTTTTCTCCAGCAGATAAGAGCCGTCAATCGCTGCCGTCCATTTACCGTTCCAGATGCTGCCATTCGCATTGGCACCGACTTCCAGGCCACGGGTGATACTTGAACCTGCATTCACCCAGCGTTGGTCGATCTGGACAATCGCACCGCTCGCATCACGAATAAATTGCGCGCTGAACAGATTGTAGTTTTGCAGCATAGTGGTTAAATCCAGCGAGGTAATGGTGTTTTCCTTGCGGATTTCCCACAAATCCATATTCGCGCTGAAATTTTTACTTGGTGCCCAGACTACGCCGACAGTCGCTTGTTTTGCTGTTTCCGGTCCCAGATTGGCTTTGCCGCCAGTCAGGGTATTTGGTGTGATGATGCCGCAGCCGGATTTAGTGCTGTCTGCTTTCAGGCCAGGGCACGTCGCTGGATCGACCAGATCTTTACCTGCATATGGTGACTCGGTAATGCCGTTAAATAACTGGTTGAACGAAGGTGCGCGGAAGCCGGTGTTATACGAACCACGGAACAATACCTGTTCGACCGGTGTGTAACGGAAAGCGACTTTAGGGTTGAAGGTATTGCCGAAACCCGTGTAGTGATCCTGACGACCAGCGAGCGTGACTTCCATGTTTTTAAACACCGGCACCAGGAACTCTGCATAGATCGCGCGGATATCACGGCTGACTTTAGGCAAGGCATTTGCATCATCAAACGGTGCATTCAGAATCGCAGGGCGGGTATTGGCGGCGCGGGCATCGCCGTTAAACGTATATTCTTCTTTACGCAGATCAGTACCAACCGCTGCCATGACCGCACCGGCAGGGAGCTTGAAAATTTCACCAGAGATTGCCGCATCAGCTTGCGTCAACGTGGTTTTACCGCCGTACAGCACCACGCCTTTGGCTGAAGTGCTGGCGATCAGATCCAGCGCTGCCTGCGATTGCTTCTGGCCTGGCAACAGGAAAGGATTAATGATGCCGGTGCCGAGTGCATTCGCCAGCGCGACCGTGTAGTTATAACCGTTGCCCAGTGTTGATTGTGATTCGCTGTAGGCACGTGACAGACCGACGCGGTAATCCCAGTTACCGATCTGACCATCGGCGCCGATTTGCAGGCGGGCGGCATCGGTGCGGGTGCTGATTTCACGGTTGCCGCATTCCATACAACGCCAGCGATAAGCGATAGGCGCGCCGTAGTTGGATTTGATGCTAGGCAAAACCGCAGCGATGGAATTGAATACCATGTCATACGCAGCACCGGTCTTAGGATAGAAAGACGAGACCGGGAAATTGCTACCCGGCGACACCTGATTCGGAGAGAAGCTCTTCGACACATCAACGCGGGAACCGACCAGTTCAGCGAACACCTGATGTTCACCGACTTTGAATGTGGCACGAGAAACGAAATTATCGTTGGTCACCGGTTGTTGTAAAACAGCGGCGCGACCGGTAT
This sequence comes from Undibacterium sp. 14-3-2, assembly GCF_016595265.1. NCBI lineage: Bacteria > Pseudomonadati > Pseudomonadota > Betaproteobacteria > Burkholderiales > Oxalobacteraceae > Undibacterium > Undibacterium sp. 14-3-2. Next base: position 406,097 of record NZ_JAENGS010000002.1, on the reverse strand, counting down.
CCCAGGCGCACGCATATTTGGAAGAAGCGACATCCCAGATTTTGTAATCATAAGCAGCCATACCGTCGATGGAGTTACAACCCGCGCCACCCGGCAGATTCAGCACGTTGACCGCGTTCATCGATTGGTTTGTGCCAGGCAGGATAGGGCCGGTGTTGCTCTTGTTACTCATGATGGTGTTGGCCAGTGAAGTGGCAAACACGGTCGCAAACGGGGTGCCGCGTGTATCGACCGACAAACCACGATTCGGCTGGAAGGTATTCACAAACGAACGCTGATCGCCGCGCAATGCCTGATTCTCGCTGTGGGTGCCGGTAATCAGCACGTTGTAGCCATCGGTATCGAGATTGCCGAAACCGCCGACCATCGATACACGATGGATGTCGGCACCGCCTTGTTGTGTCAGATCAGTGAACGCCTGTGCTTCGATGCCGTTGTAATTTTTGCGCAGGATGAAGTTAATCACACCGCCGATCGCATCGGTACCGTAAGTCGCGGACGCGCCGTCTTTCAGAATTTCAACGCGTTCAACCGCCGCCATAGGAATCGAATTCAGATCGACTGCGGAACCTTTCATGCCGTGTGTGGCGATACGGCGGCCATTCAGCAAGACCAGCGTGCTATCGGAACCCTGACCACGCAAGTTGGCGGAAGTGGCACCGTTATTACCGCGCTGCGCACCAGAGGTGACATCGGCATTACTTGCCAGATTATCTGAGCCATTGCCATTGATATTGAGCGTTGAGATCAACTGCTCGGCCGTCACGATGCCTGAGGCTTCGAGCTGTTTGCGGGTGATGATTTCGACGGGTAACGCACCTTCGGCGGCGATACGCTTGATGCTACTACCGGTAATTTCGATACGTTGCGTGACATCGGCAGGTTTTTCCTGCGCCACCGCAGATGTCGCAGAAACGCCAGTCACGCCAATAATGGCGATGCAATGGGCAATGGTTTTCAATTTCACGGGTCTCTCCTCAAATAATTCTGTTCAATGTGCGGTCAGGATGTGGGGCAATCGTCACGGGTTCAGAATGACAAATACCTTTAGCTGCAACATCCGGAAACAAGGCTCTTTTCTTTTTGCACCAATTTGGCTTCATGGTGTCAGGCAAAATCGTTATAACGATATACGCGTTGAGATTCAGACTAGGGTTTCCACTTTGTCGGTGACAAATGAAAAATTCTACTCGGGCGATAACTAAAAGATATAGATCAAAATGGCGTTCTTCCAGCCTGCATGGCGCAGGCTGGGCGGGGTGACTTGATATCGCAAATAAATTTTTTATGTGCGTAAAAAAACAGCAGTCAGAACATCAAAAAAACCACATTCCACGCTGTTTTTTTCTGCTGTATCAGGGGAACTGCACACTCGATTGCAGACTTTCTTGCCCTGTACGGCTGATCGCCATCACGGTAATTTGGCGGATTGCACCAGCCTGGGGATCGGCGCTGGTGCCTATGCTCAGTTTTGTTGCGGGTTGGACTGAGAATAGCCATTGCTGATCGGTGCGTTTCCAGATCGCCAGCAGGTGGGTGTTGGCGACATCGGCGAGCGCGACTTGCAGCGTTTTTCTGTCATCGGATAATTGCAACTGCGGCGCGGTGATATTGCTGCTGTTGAGCCACGGCATCGCCGGGATCAGCGCCTGCGAGGTGTATTTCTCAGCCATCAGGCGCTTGCGTATGTCTTTGCGGTTCTGGTTCAGACTGATGACGCTGAAATGAATATGGCCGTTACCGCCGCGCTCACGCACAGCATCGATCTGATTCAGAATTTCTTCGGCAGGCCAGGATTTCTCGCTGTGATCAATGCGGCTGGTATATAAGCCAGGCCAGATCTGACGGCGTTGTACGTTCTGTGCAATCCAGTAGTCATGCAACACCTTGAATGCCTGTGGCGTCTGATTGATAGGCCAGTACAACTGCGGCGCCAGATAATCAAACCAGCCTTTTGCCATCCAGAGTTCCACGTCGGCGTACAGTTTGTCGTACTGACTGAAACCGGCGATGCCGGCTGGTAAACGATCAGGGCGGCCGATACCGAAAGGGCTGATGCCGAATTTCACCCAGCTTTTTTCCTGATGCACGGTGGTGTAAATCGCTTCCACCAGATGATTGACGTTGGCGCGACGCCAGTCAGCGCGCATCAGATTGCCGCCGCTTTGCAAATACTTGATCCAGGCTTTGTCATCCGGGAATTCGACTTCGCTGCCATTCGCGGCTTTGATCGGATACGGATAAAAATAATCATCAATATGAACGCCATCCACATCGTAGCGCCGCACGACATCGCTGATCACATTCAGCGTTTGCTGCATGGCGATGGGTTCCGCCGGGTCCATCCATAACTGATCGCCATACTGTTTCACGGCGTCAGGCGCGGTTTTGCTGATATGGTTTTTTGCGGCGATGGTTTTCGCTTGCGCGGTGCGGGCGCGGTAAGGATTAAACCAGGCGTGCAGTTCCAGCCCGCGTTCATGCGCCTGTTCTATCCAGAATTGCAGCGGATCGTAATACGGTGACGGTGGGCGGCCTTGTTCTCCGGTCAGAAATTCTGACCACGGTTCTATGGCCGATGGGTAAATTGCATCAGCGGCCGGGCGCACTTGCAGCACGATGGCATTGAGTTTCATCTGCACCGCGTTGTCGAGGATGGTGATGATCTCGGCCTTTTGTTTATCGCTGCTGAGGTCGCGGCGGCTGGGCCAATCGATGTTTGCGACGGTGGAGACCCAGGTGGCGCGGAATTCACGTGGTGTCGGTGGCGTTTCGCGACTCAGGGGCAGTGAAGGCGGTGGTGCGTTGGCAATGATGGCCGACGGTGCTGGCGGAGTTTTAACGCTGACGGGCGGCGAGCTGCAGGCGCTCAGAACCGCGATGAGCAAGCCAGCCAGCACAGTGCGCACGATGTCTTGGTGATTTTTTTTGAGAAAAGAAAATGAGGCTTGAAGCGAGATCATGCGTCGATAACGGCGAAAACGAAAAGAGCTGTGATGCTACTGCATTCGCCCTGCACAAACCAGCGTTAATCCGCCGCATATGCATACTCCCACCTGTTTTTTCAAAAACAACGGAATGTCCTAATGAAATAAAGGGTGTTTTTACATACTCCGGGGAGTATCTAAATGTCCCTGAGGTGCCCCTGAGATGCTGCCGGAATACCGTTCCGCGATAGCGGCTGGTATGGCGGCAATCCAGATGGGGCATTGTGGCAGACAGGCTGGGGCGAGAGGCACAGGATGGGGTTAATCTCAGCGGCACCATTGTTGCGACAGCACCAATATCAGAACCAGCGAAATCACAGCAGCCGATGCGCTGATAATCAGGCTGATATGTTCTATCGGCAGACCGCGGCGGCGTTTATCGGCGAAGATCATTAACTCGCCGATGGTCGTCAGGCAGCTGACGGCAGCGATAAAGATCGTCATCAGCATCGCAAACGCCTCTTTGTCGCTGAGCTCGCGACAATGCGCCGAATACAAATGCGCCAGCTTAAAAATTCTGTCGTAGCTGACCAATTCAAACAGCAGACCTGCCACGAACAGGGCAATAACCATCAGCGGAATAAACCAGGTCAGGAAATACTTATCGCAGACAGCATCGACGACAATGTTGATACGGCGCTTGATGAAAGCAATCATGAGAGTCTCGTTGTTGACCGGGCTGGTTCGGATCGGAGTAGTTTTACGCGTTCTTTATTCGTCTTCTTTATTCATTGTTGACGATGCTAACATTTTTCAGTCAGTGCCTAATGTTTCTATGGTGAAATGTTCATGTTCGCGCTATGTTTGTCGCTGTTACAACAACACATACGCATGGCGATAAAGAAGTGTTGCCGTCAGCGGAATAGAAATTCTATTAAGATAGGCGACTGAGCAATGAATTCAGACAAGAAATTCAGACAGGAAATCATGATGTTAACGACGGAACAAATCACCCAATTTACACAAGACGGCTACGTCATTGTCCCGGATTTTAAAACTGCAGCCGAGATCGCTGCGCTGCGTGAACGTGCGGCGCAGATTGTCGATGCCTTCGACCCAGCGCAGTCCCGTTCCATCTTCACGACCAAAGAACAGGAACAACATATCGATCACTATTTCTTAAATTCAGCGAATAACATCAGCTGTTTTTTTGAAGAAGAAGCTTTCGATGCGCAAGGCAATCTGCGTCAGGATAAATCGCTGTCGATTAATAAAATCGGCCATGCGATGCACGATCTGGACCCGGTGTTCAGCGCCTTTTCGCGCGGCCCGGCATTGGCACAGGTGGCGCAGCAACTGGGCTTGCAGCAGCCGCAAATCTGGCAGTCGATGTATATTTTTAAACAGCCGGGCATAGGCGGCGAAGTGCGCTGGCATCAGGATGCAACGTATTTTGAAACTGACCCGGTCAGCGTCACGACTTTCTGGTTTGCGCTTGAAGACGCAACGCTGGATAACGGCTGCCTGTGGGCCGAACCGGGCGGCCATCGCACGGCGATGCGCGAGCGTTTTGTGCGCGAAGGCGATCTGGTGCGCGTAGAAAAACTCGATGCCACGCCGTGGCCGGATGACAGCACCGCCGTGCCGCTCGAAGTCAAAGCCGGCAGTCTGGTCTGTTTTCACGGGCTGCTGCCGCACTACAGCGCGCCGAATCGCTCGCCGGTATCGCGTCATGCCTATACCTTGCATGTCACCGATGGCGCAACGCATTATTCGCCACAAAATTGGATACAGCGCGATGCCAGTTTTCCGGTGCGCGGCTTCTGATCAGCATCAACAATCATCAACAAAAATCAAAAACGAGAGACTATGACGACCGCAAATACGATGCACCCGTTTGACGAAGCAATACAACTGACGCCACAGGGCGATCACTACCGTGGCCAGACATCAGCGAAATACGCGAATATGGTCGGCCCGTTTGGTGGCATCACGGCGGCAACCTTGCTGCGCGCCGTGATGGATCACCCCGAATCTCAGGGCGAGCCGCTGGCGCTGACCGTGAATTTCGCGGCACCTATCGCCGATGGTGAATTTGATCTGTTACCCAAGCTGATCCGCACCAACCGTTCGACGCAACACTGGAGTATGGAGTTGCTGCAAAACGGTCAGATCGCGGCGACTGCCACTGCCTTGTTTGCGACGCGACGTGAAACATGGTCGGCGACAGAAGCGCAGTTTCCCGATCTTAGCGATGCAGGTGAGGGCGTGGCGATGCCTGCAACCGGGTTGCCGGTCTGGGTGAATCGCTACCATATCCGCACACTGCGTGGCCATCTTGGTGTGGCCGCAGCGATGCAGGAAACGGCCAGCGACACAGTGACGCAGCAATGGATACGCGATGAGCCGCCACGGGTGATGGATTTCTGTTCGCTGACAGCGATTGCCGATGCGTTTTTTCCGCGTATTTACATCAAACGCAAGCAAGCAGTACCCGCAGGAACAGTTTCACTGACAGTGTATTTTCACGCGGATGCGGCAACGCTGACCGCGCATGGCACACAGCCTGTGCTGGGTTATGCGCGTGCGAATCGTTTTTACAATAATTATTTCGATCAGATTGCCGAACTCTGGACGCCGGACGGCGCATTACTGGCAACGACAACCCAGGTCGTGTATTACAAAGAGTAATTCTGCGTGTGCAGAAAAAAAGGCGGCGCCGCGAGAAATCCGGCGCTGCCTTTTTTATGGCGGTGTTGATTGTTAAGGTTGATGCTGAAATCAGTGCAGTCGTTGGCGTCTCAGGGGCGGCCAGCGGCAACCCAGTTCAGCAATTCATCGAGTGCCGATCTGGCTTTTGCGGCGTCGTCATGGTTAATCATGGCAACAACGATCCACTGCTGATCACGGATATCGCGCACATAGCCGGCAATCGCCGTGGTGTTTTTCAGTGTGCCGGTTTTGATGCGGGCACGCAGCTCGCCAGCGCTGCCTTTCAGGCGTTTGCGCATGGTGCCATCGAGTGCTGCGACCGGCATGCTGGAGCTGAATTCAGGGTTCCATAAACTGCGCGCACCGACCGCTAAAATCGCCGCCATCTGATTCGCGCTGATACGCTCCGTGCGTGATAAGCCTGAGCCGTTTTCCAGCACCAGTCCGGCATCATTGATACCTTGTTTTGCCAGCCAGTTTCTGACGCGGGCATCGGCGGTTTGCACGGTGTTGCCGTTGATTTTGTCGGGGGATTCTGCGCCCAGCGTCAGAAATAAAATCTTTGCCATCGCATTATCGGATTGCTTGTTCACGATACGCAGCGTGTCAGCCAGCGTTTCCGATGCACGTTCATGCAAGAGCGTGGCGTTCGCCGGTACCTGCCCGTCGCGCACTTGTCCTTGCCAGCTGCCGCCCATTTCCTGCCACAGCGTGCGGAACATGTGTGCAATGTATTGATTGCGCTCGATGATGTTCAGGTGCGTGGTGATTTTGCAGCGACGTGGAAAACCGCCGCTGAGCATGATCTCGATCTGGTCTTTACGTTGAAATTCAATGACCGGCGATTTCCATTCGCTTTCCCACTCGGCGCAGGATTTTTCATTGAAATGCAGATGATTGGAAAATTTGATTTTGTCGAGTGGCGTCAGTAAGCGGGTATCGATTTTTTCTGTGGTCGATTCGATGGCGAATGAAAGCAGATTACTGTGGATCAGCAAGGCATCGGGGATGACGTTGTAATACGCGTCGGGATGCTCATCAAACGGTGGCGCGCCGATATCGAGGCGTTCAGGTTGAAAATAACTGCGATCCAGAATCAGATCGCCATTGATTTTGCGTATGCCTTGTGTGCGTAAAGCGCGCAGCATGACGCTGAATTTTTCCCAGGTCAGATTCGGGTCGCCGCCACCGCGCAAATACAGATTACCGTTCAGTACCTCTTTTTTGAGCGGCTTATCGGCAAGAAATTGCGTCTTCCAGCGAAACGTCGGCCCCAGTTCTTCGAGGGCAATCAGGGTCGTCAGCAGCTTCATCGTCGATGCCGGGCTGAAGCTGGCATCGGCATTTTGTTGTAACACCGGCGTGGCGGTTGCAGAAGAAAGCGGTACCACCACAGCACTCATCGCCGCAGACGGCACCGGAGAATTGCGGAAAGCGTCTTCTACTTTGAGCGGCAGCGCCGTTTGTGCCAGCAGGCTGGCTGAATACAGCGTTGAAGATATTATTCCCAGCAAGCATGTCGTCAGTTTCAGCATGGTGATCCTCTTTCTTCGATGCTGCATTGTAGAGGAATGCAGCAGGCAGCAACAGTCTGCGGACGGCCTGCAAGCTATGACAGATTCGCTCTGACCTATGCCAATTCCTTATCGTTAGCTGCGAAAAAACGCTGCTTCAGGACATAAGCCCTTGATTTCGTTATAATTTCGCCCTTCCTTCGTCACCGGTCACCGCCATGAGCTTGCTCGTTAATCAAACTGAACTTTTATCCCCCGCCAAGAATGTTGATATCGGGCGCGAGGCGATCCTGCATGGCGCAGATGCGGTGTATATCGGCGGCCCGTCGTTTGGTGCGCGCCACAATGCAAGTAATGAACTCAGTGATATCGCCGGGCTGGTGCAATTTGCCCATCGCTACCATGCACGTATTTTTGTGACCATGAATACTATATTGCATGAATCCGAACTCGAGCCGGCGCGCAAACAAATCCATCAATTGTACGACGCGGGTGTCGACGCGCTGATCGTGCAAGACATGGGCATACTCGAACTTGATATTCCACCGATACAGTTACACGCGAGTACCCAGTGCGATATCCGTGGTGTGGAGAAAGCAAAATTTCTCGGCGATGTCGGTTTCTCGCAATTGGTGCTGGCGCGTGAACTGACGATAGAACAGATCAAGGCGATCAAAGCCGAAGTGAAAACACCGTTGGAATATTTTGTACACGGCGCTTTGTGCGTCGCTTTTTCCGGCCAGTGTTATATCTCGCATGCCGACAATGGCCGCAGCGCCAATCGTGGCGATTGTTCGCAAGCCTGTCGTTTGCCTTATACCCTGACCGATGGCGAGGGCAGGGTGGTGGCGTATGAAAAACATTTATTGTCGATGAAAGACAATGACCAGAGCCGTAATCTGGAAGCGCTGCTGGATGCGGGTGTGCAATCGCTGAAGATTGAAGGCCGCTACAAAGACATGGGCTACGTCAAAAATATCACCGCGCATTATCGTATCTTGCTTGATGAAATTTTAGAACGCCGCCCGGAATTTACCCGCAGTTCCAGCGGCCATAGTCAGATCGCGTTTACCCCGGATGTTGATAAAAATTTCCATCGTGGTCACACCGATTATTTTGCCAACGGACGCCTCGATAATATCGGCGCGTTTGATTCGCCGAAATATGTCGGCCTGCATCTCGGTTATGTGACGCGCATCGGCACCACCTGGTTTGAGATCGAAGCGAATGAGCCCATGGCGAACGGCGATGGCTTGAACTACATGCACAAACGCGAAGTGATGGGCATACAGGCGAACACCGTCGAGCACATGGGCAAAAATGAGAATGGCGACGTCTGGCGCATTTCTCCGAATGAAAAAGTCAGCGAGCTGGTCGGCTTGAAGGTCGGCATGCTGATCAATCGTAATCGCGATCAGCGCTGGGAACAGGCACTGACCAAAAAATCAGCAGAGCGCCGCGTGCCGGTCTGGCTGACGCTCAACGATGATGCGGATGGCCTGACGCTGACGATGCATGATGAAGATGGTGTCACTTCATCAGTGCACACGGTGCTGGCGCTGGAACCGGCGCAGCAGGCTGACAAAGCTGAAGCATCGCTGCGCGACAGCCTCGCCAAATTGGGCAACACCATGTTTGAAGCGGCGAATGTTGATCTGCGTTTGCGCCAGCCGTGGTTTGTTCCTTCCTCTGTCATCAATGCCTTGCGCCGTGATGCGGTTGCTGCGCATGAGGCGGCGCGGGTCGCGGCATGGCCACGCCAGCCGCGCACACCGGCAGTGGAGCCGCCGGTCGCTTATCCTGAAACCACGCTCAGTTATCTGGCGAATGTGTATAACAGCAAAGCGACGGCATTCTATAAAAAGCATGGCGTACAACTGATCGCTGCCGCGTATGAAGCACATGAAGAAGCAGGCGAGGTGTCGCTGATGATCACCAAACATTGCCTGCGTTTTTCATTTAATCTGTGCCCGAAACAGGCGAAAGGCGTGAAGGGCGTGCAGGGTCAGGTTAAAGCTGAACCGATGACGCTGGTGACGGGCGATGAAAAATACACGCTCAAATTTGATTGCAAGCCCTGCGAAATGCATATCATAGGCGCGATGAAAAAACACATACTGCAATCGCCGCCACCATCGTCTGTGCCCTACAGCCCTATGGTGTTTCACAAAACCCGGCCAGCGGCAAACTAGTCTTTACGGTATGCATTAAGGCTACATTAAGCGTAAAAAAAGGCTGAACATGTTCAGCCTTTTTTTATACCTTTGCTGGATCAGCGCATATCAAATAATTCCTGATGGAAGTCATTACCAGACAGGCCTTTTGCCAGCATATCCTGGCGCAGCGCTTTACCGAAATTTTTCGGTCCGCAGAACCAGATGCTGGCGGATGTCCATGCCGGAACCGTTGTGCAAAGTCGATCCGCGTTCAGTCTGCCATCGGCATCCGAACGTAAGACATGCAAATGCACGCCAGCTTTGTCGGCACTGGCCTGCACCTTGGCAATGAAGCCTTCATCCGGTGCTGCCGTGCTGTAAAACAAATCGATCTCACGTGCGTCGGCCTGCTCTGCCAGTGACTGCATACGGGCGATGAACGGGGTGATGCCGATGCCACCGGCAACCCAGATCTGGCGCGATTTATTATCGTCAAAGGCGAAGCGTCCATACGGGCCTTCCACTTTGACCAGATCACCGGTTTTCAATGTTGCCGGTAAGCTTGCGGTGTAATCGCCTATGCCTTTAATCAGAAACGTCAGCCTGCCATCGTCATTCCAGGCCGAAGAAATTGTGAACGGATGCGGGCCTTCACTCGTGTTAAACGTCAGGAACGCAAACTGACCGGCAACATGGCCACTCCAGCGGTCTTTCAGATTGATCACCACTTTCAGGACGCGATTATCGGTGTGATACTGAATCTCTTCGATCGCACCGACTGCCTGCCGTTGCGCGCCAACTTTACGGAACAGCGACATCAATGCAGCGATGGTGCCACCCGCCATCAGGACTGCCATCAGCGGCGCGATCAGGTGATCCCAATAGGTGTACTTCATCAGTACCGTGGAATGGAATACCAGCACCAGATATGCAATCGCCAGCAAGCGATGCGTTTTAAAGAAATAGCGATACGGGAAACGTTTGATCAGTGCCAGAGCTATCAACAGCACCATCGCGTAAAACGCCCATTCACCGATCTCTTCAGCAAAGTGACGCTGGCTTTGAAAAAACTGAAATAAGGGCACGGTCTGCTCTGCTGCTGGTTTGCGCGCTGGCCGCGTCAGCCAGCCCCAGCCGACCATCCACTTCGGCCCCTTTGCCCACAGCCAGTGGATAACGGCAATCACTAACGCCGTGATGCCCAGCCATTTATGCAGGCGATACGATTTATCCAGGCCGCCCAGCAGGTTTTCCGCAATCGCCGGTCGTATCGCCAGCAGCATGCCTATACTCATCACACCGATGCCGATAATGCCGGTGTAATTCATGACAGAAGTACGTAAGGTAAAGAAATTATAAGGGTCGCTCAGCACCGTATCGGCGAGCAGCCACAAGACGCTCAACAGCGCGATGAGCAGCAGATATATCCTTTGAATATTTTTCATTGTTAACTTTCAGCATCAGACTTTCAGCCAGCCCTGCTTCATAGAAAAGCCAAGAATCATCAGCAACGTTGCGCTGTAATACATGGCTTTCCAGAGCAGGCCGGGCTTCTCTTGCGATGCGTCACCGGTACGGGTTGAAAACTGGAAAATGCCGCGATGCCTGAACGTGCAAATGGCAAACAGGATAAAGGCGGCACCGGTGAGCGCCTGCGGCAGTAACTGCATTTTCCAGGCATTGTACAAATCGTAAGCGCCGAGCAGGCCGAAAAAAATAAGCCAGACCCACGCATGCGGTGAGCCATCTTTTTTTGCTTGAGGTGTAGCCATGAAGAGTGCCTTGAATTTTTTTAATACCAGTGGCGACGCCGCTAAAGCGGGCTGAAGGTCGCCGGATTTTGCCGGACATTGATGCCTGCGTTGATGCACGACGCTGAGCATTGCAGCATCTCGCCAACGACATCGTCTGCGGCATTGTTGGCGCCGGCAGCGGCGGTTGTTACTGTAGATTGTTGCTTCAATATACTACTGGGGAGTATATTTTGACGCCCTTATTCTACGCTGAGAATAAGGGCAAAATCGAAGATACTCCCCCGTTTTTACTCTATGCCGGGCATTCAGCACGACATATTTATGTCTTTTTATCGATGCCGTTGTGTTCTGCTTCACTTTTTCCACGGCAGCATACGCAGCATCGTGCCATCTTTGACGATGAAGTGATGCCACAATGCCGCCAGAACGTGGAAGCCGACCACAAAATAAATCGCTTCGCCCACGGTTTCATGGAGTTCCTTGATGCTGCTTTTCAGTTCAGGATTCGGTGCGATCAGTTGCGGCAACAGCATGCCGAAGAAACTGACATCGCGTCCGCCCGCCTGATAAAACAGCACGCCGCTCAAAGGCAAACCCAGCATCATCAGATACAGCACCAGATGCACCAGATGTGCACTACCGGTTTGCCAACGCGGTCCCGGTAAAGCGGCCGGTGCTTTGAAGGTTAAGCGCAGCGCCAGACGAACCAGTACAAATAAAAACACCAGTTGTCCTGCCAGCATGTGCACCGACTTCAACGTGTCGCGCAAAGGCTCGCCTTTCGGAATATCTTCTCTGACCTGAATTGCTGCGAGCGCGACGGCGATCAGAATGAACATCAGCCAATGTAAGGCTGCCGAGAGTGGGTGATAACGTGAAGTTTGCATATTCTTTGTACCTGGTGAAACACTGTGAAAACACAGCGGGTTGGGGAAAAGAAATGGAATGAAAGCATAGCGCATGGCATCCAGTCAACCCGGCATCATGCGGCGGTGATTCATACTAACCGACCCGTCAGCGGTATGACCAGTACAAAGCTATGATCTGCATCAATACATGCGGAGTAAAAAGCCCTTGATGAATGAGAAGTATTCGCGTAGCCAATCGTTATAACGTATGTAAAGCGGCGTCGTTGCGCCGGCCGTCTGCACCGACGACCAACCCAGCCGACGCGCAATCATGCGTGCCCGCAGCACATGAAAATCACTGCTGACGATGATTATTCCATCGTGCGGTGTCACCGCATTTTTTTCCAGCAAAGGCTGGCTGAACAACAGATTTTCATACGTCGTGGTGCTGCGTTCTTCCTGAATGATGCGTCCGGCCGCCAGCCCATGCGCGCGCAGGTAATCGCCCATGATCTGCGCTTCGGCACACGGCAGCGTCCAGTTTTTTCCACCCGTCACCAGCACCTTCGCCGCAGGCAAACGCCGCGCCCATTCCAGCCCCAGATCCAGCCGCGCCGACAGCGTTGGCGATGCACTGCATTTCAATGAACCCGAGCCCAACACCATGATGGCTTTGACCGCCGCCGTATTTTTGTTGGTCAGCCCGGTGGCATCATTGGTGCGTTGTAAAAAAATGAAAAACAGAATCAGGCTCAGCAACCACGCGCCAGCCAGCAACTGCGCCAGCGTCCAGACTTTCTGTCGCCACACACCTTGTGAACGCCAGCGCCCGAATTGCTGCCATTTCCAGCGTAAGACCATCAGCCCGCAACCGATGCACAGGGGCAGCACCACGCCGAAATTCACCAGCCCGGTGGACATCAGAAAAACCGCATCAACGACGAGCAGCGCGGCGATCAATAAAGTGAAGACGGAAAATAACTGACGTAGAACACTGGCAGACATGGCGTATTTAAAAAAGACAACAGCAGAGGTGTGAGACCTTAGCACGCCGCGTCGATTATTTCATCCGGAACAAATTTCGTTCGCTTGTCAAACATTCGCGTGCTGCTTGGTCGTTGCAAGCAGCCTGCAGTTGTCGAACCGACGGAACGTATTCTTATCTTGATTTACTCACTGTCGTCTTTGCAAATTCTTTCACACCTTTCTTTATCGTCTAGCTCCTTCATACAGCGTTTGTAGCAATCTTTTTTGATTCCAAACGCATAAGACGATAATGCAGACAGGAAGGTAAAACTAATGAATACGAGAATATATTTTTTCATGCTTTCTCCTCATTAAAAAATGAAATAACGATAGATGTAAATTAAAAAATCAGATGTTTATCTATTGAGCAGTTTATTTATCAGTGAGTTGACTCTTGATTATCGCGTCAAAAGCCTTCTCATCAAAACCAGCAACTAATTTATTTTTTGAAACTAATACCGGCACACCTTCTTGTTTTAACTTTTTAAAACTCGTCATTGCCTCTGCAGATTGATCAATAAGTATGTCGTTGTAAGCGATGCCCGATTGCTTCAGAAATGCACGGGCTGAGTGACAATGCGGGCACGTACTTGTCCCATATAAAGTCAGGCGATAAGGCATGTTCTCTATATGGGATGAAAAATCGCCACTTTTAACAGGGCCGCGCCAAGTGTTGATGAGATGCGGTAAATTGCTTCCTATTGCGACCGCAGCGGTTGCAGTGAGCGCCATTAGCACGATATTGACAATCCAATTCTTGATTTGTTTTTTCACTTGTTCATCCTTTTCTGCAGAGTGCCAATAATTACAATTTAATTTCCAAACGCGCGCCAATCTTGGCGGGCGTTCTTTTATTTGTTTGGAGCCTTACTAATTCATCATTGATGGCGTATTCATCGACACGTGTCGATGTTCTGTTCAATAGGTTATCGAGAGTGATAAAAAATCTTACGTTGGAGGTAAATTTCCACGAAGCATTAGCACTCAGATTCATTTTGTTGGCGTAAAAAATGCGCTGAGATATATTGCTACGCACCCAATCGCCCGGCGTCCAGTTAATGTCTGCGCTGAGTTTTAAGGGCCATTCTTTTGCTGAATACGTCAACCCAAATTTTGCGCGCCATGGCGATTGATCTACTAAACGATTATCCGGGGAGGGCAAGCGATCGATTTGTGAACGTGCAAAACCGAGACTGCCTCGAACTTCAAGCTTAGGCGCCTGCTGCCAAATGTCGCGCATCGATAATTGCATTTCCATATCAACACCTTGTACTGTTGCACTCCCGAGATTCGCCGGACGGGCGACATATCTTGGCATGGTCGACCATGGTACCGTTTCTAGTGCGATGTCAGTGCCAATCAGGCGTTCAATTGCACGAGAATAGAGTTCGACACTGAACTGGCTTTCAGCACTAATGCCATGTTCGTAAGATAAATTGAATCCAAGTGCTCGCTCAGCTTGTAAGCCGGGATTGCCGGCAGTATCTGGCGTTTCTATGCCGTTCATGCCGCAAAATCCTTTGGCGACACACATTGCTAATGGATTTATCGTTGGCCTCAGGCTGAGCTGATCCGGGGTCGGTGCTTTATATGTACGTGCAAGGCTGATCCGGAATTGCCGCGATTCATCGCCATCGATTTTTTTTGCGATGTGAACTGATGGCGAAAACAAATGATAGTGTGCCTCGCTATGGAATTTGCCTTCGTTAATGTCGATAGTGCGATCTTCAAATGATAAGCCAGCATTCAGTGCAAGTTCATTGCTCAGGTGCCAGTCATCTTGCATGAAAAGGCGGCGTTGATTTTGCCGGATGTTGCGCCGTTGTCCTAATGCGTCGAGGCTGGCGTCGGGAGCACCATTGATCTGATTATTAAATTCATTGCTGTTTCTGCCGTAGCCAATGTGCCCGCCTGCCTTGAAATCGTGTTGATCCGGCAAACTGACTTTGTAGTTGATACGTAAAAAGTCTGAATCAATGTCTTTGGTTTCATTCCTTTGGCGGAACGTCGTTGCTTGCTGAGAGATCGTTTCTGACTGATGCATTTCTGAGCGGGAGCGTATGCGATTGGAATTCCAGTTCAGCACCAGTTCACTATTGTCGGTTGGTGTATAAGTCCAGTTGAGCGGCAGACCGAGAAATACGAAGGGGCCGGTTGTTCGCTGTTGCAAATGGCGTGAATTTCCATCCGCATAGTTTTTGTATTCCGCACTACCCTGATCAAAATTAGTGCTGCTGATGCCGGGGGAGAAGGTAATTGTGTTACGTGTATTTGCCTTCCATTCGACAGCGCCGTTCGCAGAAAAGTCAGAATTCTGGTTGTAATTAAACACGGAAGCTTTGTAATTAGCCGGCGTCGCCAGCCCAGAACGGCGAATGGTTTGTACCAGCTTACTGTCGGTTGCCGTGGAACGGCGATACGCAGAAATTTGTGCATTGAAACTCAGCGGCGAGCCAGTTTCGTTTTGGTTGATTGAATAAGAAAAATCGCCACTAAGTCTGCCATCGGCATTGTTTGTACCGATGCGTAATTGTTCTGTCTTTTTCCGCTCTATTTTTCGGGTAATTACATTAATCGTGCCGGCAATGCCGAATGGTCCGAACTCCGCGACAGCCGATTTAATAATTTCAATTTTCTCGACACGAACCAGATCCAGTTCATTGATATCTTTCCCCGTTGTCGGCGGCATGCCATCAACCAGTATCTGAGTGTAGCCGGGCAAGCCCATCAAGCCTATGCGACCATCTTTACCAACAGTGATGACGGGTTCACGTTTTAATA
This sequence comes from Undibacterium sp. 14-3-2, assembly GCF_016595265.1. Classification (NCBI taxonomy): domain Bacteria; kingdom Pseudomonadati; phylum Pseudomonadota; class Betaproteobacteria; order Burkholderiales; family Oxalobacteraceae; genus Undibacterium; species Undibacterium sp. 14-3-2. Next base: position 390,379 of record NZ_JAENGS010000002.1, on the reverse strand, counting down.
GATCTTCGACATTCTGTAAGCCACTTTCTTGAATGCGTTTACGTCCAATAATGATTTTGCCCGCCACAAAGTCACGTCGTGCTTCAATATCAGTATAACTGCCATTGATGATCACATCTCCAGATGTCGGCGGTGTTGGCGGCTCACTCGCCCAGATTGGCGTTGCGTACGGAATCGCAGAAATGATTGCGAGCGAAAATAGTGCTGGTGTTTTTATGATGCGACCTTCTCAACTAGGTGGTTTTTATGGACTATCAGCAGCGAAGAAACGCTGATAGTCCAGCAAAATTCAATTTAAAATCTTAACAGCCACAGATACGTTTGCATTTTGCTTGGGAGATGCCCTCCAAACCACAAAGGCCGTAGCAACCAGCGTCACAAGTAACGTAATCGTTGTATTCGTTTCCTTCGGCATAAGCCGCAGACACGCCAGTAAAAAATACAAATATTATTGCCAAACGACGAATCATTTGATTTTTTCTTATATTAGTTAATAGAAGTTAAATATTGTCGCATGAATAATAAATTGCTTTAATGTTAATTTTTGTGAGAATAATCACCATAATTTATAAATGAACTGAGTCTACGATAATTAATAGTTTGAACTATGTCTTGTGTGCTTAGTTTTACTAGCCAATCGTGCAGGTTTCTCCGTAAATACATAGCGAATAACAATGATGCATCCAGCAGGTTTACTAAGGTTTTTGCTTGGTGTTGCCGTCACTGGCGATATTTCCTGCAACGTCAACATTTGGCTATCTCTCAAAGGAATTGAACATGATTTCCCGGCGGGCATTTACACTTTCGACGCTGGCTGCGGTTGGCGGTTTGACGACGTTGGCGTCGTGTTCTTCGGGAGCAGAGGGGCGTTACGACGTTGCGAGTCGCGAACTCTGGCGGCACAGTGCGGCGATGTCGAATGAAAAAGCGGCGCTCTTGCGTGAGCTGGTGCGCTATGCGACGCTGGCACCGTCGAGTCACAATACGCAATGCTGGAAATTTCATATCGACGACAACGCGATTTCGATACTGCCGGATTTTTCGCGCCGATGTCCGGCGGTTGATCCGGATGATCATCATCTTTTCGTCTCGCTTGGTTGTGCCGCAGAAAATCTGGCGCAGGCAGCGTTGGCGCATGGGCTGATGGCGCACAGCAGCGTTGATGCAGCGGTGGGGAACGCACTGCGCTTATCGCTGGAACCGAGCTTCTCCGCTGTTTCAGGCTATTCCTGCGCGTCAGAGTACCCGTACTGATTACGATGGCAAACCCTTGACGACACAGGAACTCGATTTATTGCAGCGCGCTGGCAGTGGCAACGGTGTGCGCCTGATCTTGCTGACGCAGCGGGCAGCGATGGAGAATGTGCTGGAATACGTTGTTCAAGGCAATACCGCACAGATGCAGGATCATGCTTTCATTGCAGAACTGAAGAAGTGGATGCGTTTTAATGCGGATGATGCGATGCAAATGGGCGATGGGCTGTACTCGGCCTTGTCCGGCAATCCATCGCTGCCTTCGTCGTTGGGCAGCGTTTTATTTGATTTGTTTTTCACGCCCAAAAGCGAGAACGATAAATATGCGAAACAGGTGCGCAGTTCAGCGGGGATTGCGGTGTTCGTTGCCGATGGCAGCAGCCCTGCCGATTGGCTGGCAGTGGGGCGCTGCTATGAACGCTTTGCGCTGCAATCTTCTGCGCTGGATATACGTAATGCATTTTTAAATCAGCCGGTCGAGGTGTCTGCATTGCGCCCCCAGTTTGCCAATTTCCTTGGTATCGCGCCGCGCAGACCTGATCTGGTGGTGCGTTTTGGCCACGGCCCCAAAATGGCATCGTCGATGCGGCGGCCAGTGCAATCGGTGCTGATCTGAGATAATTGAACGCCGTGAATGGCATCATTTCATGACGACGGCACGTTTTTCAAGGACTTGTTTTTTTGATTGCTCAGCGTTCAATTCGTCGCCTATGAAAAATCTCTGCCTCATATTTCTCATACTGTTTCCCCCGTTCTGACTACACGCATCAGCGTCGACGATGAGGGTGTTTTGTGCCAACATCACAGTTACTTTTGAAGTTCGCTTGCTACCCTTTTTGAAAGCTTGCCTCAACATGATCAAACGTATTGTGCTTGTGATCGCTGGTTTCAGCGTTTCTGTTTCCGCGCTGGCGATGTGTGAATCCGAAGAAAAATCTGCTAAATATCATGGTGTCTTGTTTGATGCGATGGCGCAGATTGATCGTGGAATGTACGATCAGGTATTGGCGAAGATGGATAAATCGGGTGTGCAGGGGATGGCACTGTTCGGGCGCATCACAGGTAAAAGCAATGGTGACGGCGATGTTCTGGCGCTGAAGAAAAATTTTCCGCAGAAATTTATTATCGGTACGCCCAAATGGTTTGATCTGAGGGGCGATGTGTCAGCGTTGTATCAGCGTCAGACTTTGTCCGGGTTACGGGACGGGCCGTATCAGTTTGTCGGCGAAATCATGTTTGCGCATGGCGATAAATCTCATGGTGAACAAACTGCCAGCGGGGAGCGTTACGTTTCCGCTGACAAACCGAATGTCTTGCAACTGATGCAGGAGCTGCAAACATTGCAGGCACCGGTGATGACGCATTGGGAAGTGTATAACTGGAACCGCGACTGGCCTGCGTTTCACGCCTTATACAGAAAATTTCCGCAACTGACATTTATCTGGCCGCACGCTGGCTTTGGCTCGGCGGCGCAGGTAGAAACGGTGTTGTCACAACATGAGAACCTCATCATCAGCTTGTCGAAAACAGAAAAAGACCAGCGCAGCCTCAGCAGCGAAGAAAAATCTGCGCAACTTGGCGGCGCGATGATTGATGATTGTGGCGTGATTCTTCCTGAATGGCGCGCCTTGCTTGATCGTTTTCCGACACGCTTTATGTTTGCCACCGATGCCCACAAAGATTTTCGCTGGGATAAATACGGCCACATCGTCAGTCGCTGGCGTCATATTCTCGGCCAACTGCCAGATGAACAAGCGCAAATGATCGCCTGGAAAAATGCAGAACGCGTTTATGGCAAGCCGCGCTGAACGATGCGTTTAGATAGACGGGTATAAACAAAAAAAGTGTGAATAAAGAGGTCATGCAACGGAACGACTTAGGTCGCTCGTGAGCAATGATGTATGCCGGAATTGGTTTTGATGCCTTCAATATACTCGGGGGGAGTATATTTAAAACCCCTTGTTTTACGCTGACAATAAGGCGAAAAACGCAGATACTCCCCTGAAAATGCTGATTACGGGAGTATCACCAGCCCAGAATGCTGATGGGAATTGCGGTCGCCGCGACGGTAGCTGCGATACAGGAATTTGCCATCGGTATGGCTGCTGCATAGTGTGCAGGAATGGCCTTTGTCGATATGCCGCAAACCTGCTTTTTGTAATTCGATGACGGCAATCGCATTCAGATCCAGATGGCAACTGCATGTTTCCCCGAAGACGCTTCCTTTATTTCCTGTGAGCTGCATGGGTGAAGCACGACTGCTTTTCGTGACGTACGTTGATAAAGTCTGGATGTTACTCAGCAAAAACGCTGGAAGGTAGATACGGTCAGGCCAAGTACTCATCTTGCAGAAGTTGATATTGATCAATAACCCAGTTTTGCTTCGCTAGTCGGAATTAGCTAATAGATAATCCAATAAGTCAAATTAATTTCTAAAGTGAGTCAAAATTGTAACTATTACCACAAAAAACTTAAATTTAATTGATTTTGTGCAACAATAAAAATGTGTTTTTGGTAATTGTAAATATCAAATGATCACTTTTATTGATTAACTTATTTTAAAAAATAAGTCTATTTTGCATAAAAAGAGATGCCGCTAAGTAGCCGCATTCCTGCAATGGTATCGTCAGCGCTGTTTGTTTGCGTCATTCAATACGCACCAGGCGCATGGGCAAATGTTGGAGGCACGGTGGTTATCTCCGATCAGACAGACTGCTCTGACGGTCACCAATCTGCTGCATGCGGGTGGGATGGGATGCCCGATCTCTCGCCGTCAAATGGCGATGGCGGCGGCGGTAGTGACGGCGGTCGTTCGGAAGCGCCAGCGAAGCGTACAGCAGAACAAAAGGCCGCGGATGCCGCAAAATGTAAGGAACAGAAAACAGAAAACAGAAAGCGAAGGGCAAGCCAGCCGCATGTACGACTCGTTGATGCAAGTGTGTGCCAGCGCAAATAGTAGCGCGCTAGGCAATTATCTTCAGCTATGGTTGAAATTCGTTCCTGAGTTACTTGGTTATCCAGGGCGAGACTGCGCAACCGTCAACACAAGAGCTTATAGCGATGCGCTAGATATCTTTTCTAAAAAATATGATATGTGTTACACGAACGGACAGAGAGACTAATTATGCCCATCCGACGACTCTATTTAAGCCTGTTTGCTATTCTTTTAGCGGTCAGTGCACTTTTATATGTCACAAGGCAATCAAGGGATGCATCGGATACTAATCTGGCACCCGAGATCCGGCCAACAATCCGTTCAACCTATACAGAACCGAACCAAGCCAGTGCTGGTGGCTTGGCGAATGTGACAGTCGACAATGCGCAGAAGAAAATTCCCGTCAATCCACTCATTGGTCGAGTCTTAGATTGGAACAAGTATCCCGGCACACTGGATAGCCAGATTCATCGTGTACTTGATAGCCATAATGGAGAAATGGCGCTTGATGTCGCTGCCAAGCTGTGGAATTGCAAGTTTGTAGCTGGCGTGTTGGACTCGGCGTATGCTTCGCAGAAGTCGTCATCGGAAGATATGGCGATGCAGGAATCAAGGCTTAGAGTGATACAAAATACTCAAAGGGAGAACGCTGATTGTCAAACGGTGGCAGGTGACCGGGATCAATGGCGATTGCGCGTATTAGATGTGGCAATAGAGCAGAAAATGGCTGGTGCAGCGATCGAGAGTTTTAATCAAGGTGTGCGCCGACCGGAAGTAATTCAACGTGTCGTGCAAGATGCGCAGGCTGGCGACATTAAATCGCTTACCGATGTGGCTTACCACAAAGCTGCAACTTTTGAGATATCTGCTGATACGCAACGTGCGATACGGTATGCATTGGTACTCGCTTCGCAAGACCCGGTTGTCGGAAAAATGGTACACCCCTATCTGAACATCGCAGAAACGACCTCTGTGCCAGTCGGTGGGGAAGCGAAACCAAAATTTGACGACGCTAATCTGAGTGATGATGTGCACAAGGAAGCGAATGCGATCGCAGAACGCCTGGTCAGTCGCATCAAAAGAAGAGAGCAGTAACATCAAGCAAGGCTCCTTTTCACCTGAGCTTTGCTTATCCGTTCAACTGACCACGATATCGCAACGTATCTAATTCAAAGAAAGAAGAATGATCACTATCCAACGACCTTGCTTAGCCATATTGGCGATCTTATTGGCGAGAAGTGCGCTTCTTTTTATCACTCGGCAGTCGGACGACGTATCGGTGACTACGCAAATACCTGATACTCGGTCTGCCGCTACTTTCGGAAATACAGCATCTCCTTCGACCAATACCAGAACTATCACGGCAGAAGACGAAAGTCGAAATAAACCGCAAGCCCCACTCCCTGGAACTGGTCGACACTTAGACTGGAACAAGTACCCCGGCACACTCGACAGTCATGATGGACAACTGGCTATGGATGTCGCTGCGAAGCTGTGGGAATGCAAGGTCGCGACTCTGATGCTCGATCCAGCATATTCCTCGCCATCGGAAGATCCTGGGATTCGTGCTGCAACGGTTGAACGCACTCAAAAATATCAAAGGATAAATGCTGATTGTCAAACCATCGCCGGGGATCGGGATCAATGGCGATTACGTGTTCTGGATGTGGCAATAGAACAGAAAATAGCGGGTGCGGCGGTGGAGAGTTTTAATCAAGGTGTGCGCCGACCAGACGTGCTGCAAAGTGTGGTGCAAGATGCACAGGCTGGTGATATTAAATCGCTTACTAATATCGCTTACCATAAGGCTGAAACTTTTGATATATCGGCTGATACGCAACGTGCAAGCCGATATGCGCTGGAAATCGCTTCGAAAGACCCGGTTGTCGGAGAAATGGTACGACCATATTTGCGGACAGCCGAAATAATTTCCGTGCCGGTTGGTGGAGAAGCAAAACCAAAATTTGACGACTCCAATCTGAGCGACGAAGTGCGCAAAGAAGGCAAAGCGATCGCGGAACGGCTGATCAGTCGTATCAAAAGAGGTGGACAGTAATAGCAATCCGGGCTCCATTTTTAATGGAGTCTGGGTTGTTTCTGCTAACTTGCCATGTTACCGATTGTATTGAGTTCTGATTACGGGAGTATCACCAAACCAGAATGCTGATGGGAATTGCGGTCGCCGCGACGGTAGCTGCGATACATGAATTTGCCATCGGTGTGGCTGCTGCATAGCGTGCAGGAATGGCCTTTATCGATATGCTGCAAGCCAGCTTTTTGTAATTCGATGACCGCAATCGCGTTCAGATCCAGATGCTGGTACGACGGCGTGATCAGTTCTGCCGGATGATCGGCAAACGCGCCGACAAATTCCTGTGCGAGTTCTTCGCTGACTTCAAAACAACAAGCGTTGATATGCGAACCGATGGCGGCAACCCAGTCTGCCGGGTCTTCCCCTTCGGCGCGCAGTCGTTGCCACAACGCGCCAATCACGCCATAACGCAGACCGCGCCAGCCCGCATGCACAGCGGCAATCGCTTTACCGTCGCGCCGCGCAAACAGCACGGGCACACAATCGGCGGTAATTACGGTGACGGGAATGCCCGGCTGGCGGGTATAAAAGCCGTCGGCACCGCCGCACATTTGTTGTCCGGTGGTGATCTCAACGATCTCCGTTCCATGCACCTGCGTTTTCTCCGGCACGTGATGCCAATAGGGGCTGAGCGCGCTGGGCACCAGATGGCGCGCCGTGCCGAAACCATATTGAATACCGGGAATAGCAGCGAGCAACGGAGAGGTCAGGGACATGATCTAGGTGAATAAAAAGTACGACACAATTCAGCGAATTCGGTTCTGTGCACGGTGATATAGCGATAAGGCCATTGTCGTGGCGAATTCACGCATTGCATGTTTGTGAGTTTGCTGGTCGCCGCTATTTTAATCCAGGCACAGCATTTGCAGACGCCCATTATTTTTTTATGCGGCTATGCGCGCGCAAAAAAAAGCCTGGTTGCGCATCACATACCCCTGAAACGGAATTGATAACGCTGGCTTACCGGCAGACGGGCACTGTGCTCACGCAGACTGAGCCATAGTGCATCATTCACATCGCGGTTAACGCTGGCAATGCGTTTCACTGCGACGAGGTAGCCACGATGAATTTGCCAGAATCCGGCATCGTCCAGCGTGCTGGCGAGCTCTTTCAAAGGAGTGCGTATGTGCGCCTCGATAGTATCTGTCACCACGCGGGTATATTTCAATTCGGCACAAAAATAGATGACGTCGCTGAGGTCAATAAAGTGGATAGTATTGCCGACCGCTGCCTGCAACCAAGCTGGTGGTGCTGTCTTGTGCTGCTGACGTTCCTGAATGTTTTGCATGACACGGCTGATGTCTGGTGGCGGTGTCGTCAGGCGTTCGCGTACTCTGGCAATGGTACGCGCCAGTCGGGCCGGGCTGCTGGGTTTCACGACGTAATCGAGTGCGCCTTCTTCAAAGGCAGCAATCGCATGTTCCTGAAATGCAGTGACGAATACCACGTGCGTGCGGTTCGCAAACGTCTTTGCAACGTCTAACCCGTTCAGGCCAGGCATACGAATATCCAGAAAGGCGACATCCGGCAACATTTCTCTTGCCATGTGCAGAGCTTCAAATCCATCGGCAGCTTCAGCGACGATCTCCGCTTCCGGCCATAGCAACGCAAGCGACTCGCGTAATTCTGCCCTGAGCAGCGGCTCATCGTCCGCGATCAGCACACGTGGTTTTTTCTCAGAATTGTCAGGACTATTCATGATTCATTTTTACTTGCAGACATAAGAACGCTATTAAACCATTAGCAATGCCGGCGCTCATGTTATGGATGAAACGCATGGCACGATCAGTTCCGCCACCGTGCGCTGCTCAGGTGTCATGCGTAATTCAAATTGTGCCTGGTCGGCGTATAGAGCATGCAGACGTTCACGCAAATTCCGTAAGCCTACACCATGCCCCATGATGGTTTGTTCCAGTCCTGCGCCACTATCGCTGACGATCACGTGCAGGTAGCCGTTCTTTTGATGTGCTTGCAGCAGAATGTCGACTTGCCCGGGCTGGCGTTCGACACCATGCTGCACGGCATTTTCCACCAGCGACATCAGCATCATCGGAGGCAAGGCGATGTCGGTGATCTCTGGCACATAATCGAGTTGAAAACGCATGCGCTCGCCAAAGCGGATGGCCATCAGTGCCAGATAGTTTTCAGCCAGTTTAAATTCTCTGCCGACGGTTGACATCGGTTGGCGTAAATCGGGAAGTGCGCTTTGCAGATAGGCGATCAGATGATCCAGCATCTGCACCGCCTTATCCGGATCGTGGCGAGCCAGATAGCGGCTATTCGCCAGCGTATTATAAAGAAAGTGTGGTTCCACCTGCGCCTGCAAAGCTTTCAGTTCAGCGGCTAAAGCTAGTTGTTTTAAATTTGCGATCTGAACGTCACGCGATTGTGTCTGGGTTCTCCATAAAGGCAGACCGAGTAACAGGCAGGTGAACATCTGAGCGCTGACGAATGCCTGAAGGGAAGTCAACCCTTCGGACTCATTCATATTGACCCACCATTCATAGGCTTGTACCGCTGCCCATGATGTCAAGCAGGACAGTGACAGCAGCCCGAACCATACCAGCAGCCAGTTACGTCCTTTTTTTAACAGCCGCATACTGAGCAACAGTGTCCACGCCGTTAAACACAGGGGAAACGCCAGCAATCCGAATAATCCCAGCCAGGCCTGCGCATGCCATTGTATCGCCAGCAAAATCACGGCAGCCAACATCAAGATACTCAGAATTAGCTGTGGTAATGAAAAACCCAGTAGTGCTACTACTGCCGATCCAGCATCGTCAGCAATGTGCTGGGCGCGTCTTTTCGATGGGCTGTGCCACAGCAGGCGCTTGCCTGCAGTGACCAGAGTTGAAAACGATGTTAACTTCACAGCACAGGTTTGGTTGGCAATGATTTGACTGGCTTCATTTTATCCACAGGTATATCAGTACTGACAATTTCCAGTTGTAAATCGTCTAACCAGACCTGACCTTTTCCTTCATCAATGACGCCAAACGCAATCGCTTTTGCATCAGCAGGCACGTCCAGCACCACGCTGCGTAATTGCCAATCGGTCGTGCCTTTGATGGGTTTATCCTGGCTATTGTAAAAAGGGGAATCTTCTCTTGACGTTGTATCGATACGCATCCACAAGCCAGCCCAGTTATCGACATCTTTTGTTTTTATTCTTGCCTGAAAACGTATCCGCTTGCCACGATACTGATCAGCCGCAATCATTTGCATCAGCGTTCCCCAACTGCTTTCATCGCCGCTGACATAGCGGATAAATTTACTGCCTTTACCAGAGATGGTCTGGTTATGGTCGATTCCTATCTGGTAGGACTTCGGCGTCTTACCAGCCAAATCCCAGGGGGCTGCCAGTTTTTCTACTGATTCTGCTGCGAGTGCATATAACGATGAGGCGGCGAGCACTGACAAAATAATATATCCGGGTTTCATGTTTTCTCCTTTTCATGACGACATGTCATGGAGTGACTGTGCCAGAGCTAAGTACAGTCATGGCGGGCTTGTGACAGGCGCATGATTTTAACGATAAACGCGGTCACTGGACGATAAATGAACTCCGGGTAATCTCATCTATTCTTATTTGCCCATTATTTTTTCTTTATCACGGTCATCAGCTCACTGAAATAAGTCTGGTTCGCTTCTTGCATGTTCGCTTTCTGTTTAGTTTTTTTAAAAGCATTCCGCTGACCATGCCATTTTCTAAGTCTGATCCCTTGCCAGAACATAGCAGCCTGAAGATCGTGGTCGTCAATACTGTGAATTTGCAGGATGACGCGCACCAGCCGGATGCGGATGCACGCGCGGCGCTGGAGGCACAGCTGGCGCGGTCGCGGGCGCTGCGTATAGGTTTGCTGCAGGCGGGGTACAACATCATCGCCTCGATTCCGGGTGATATTTACATGATAGAGCGCATTGCGCAGTTGCAGCCGGACATGATCATCATCGATGCCGAATCCGATGCCCGCGATGTGCTGGAACACATGGTCTTTGCGACGCGCGATGCGCCGCGCCCTATCGTTTTATTTACTGAAGACGGCAATCCTTCGCAACTGGCGGCGGCGATGGAAGCGGGCGTGTCGGCGTATGTGGTGGCGGGTTTGCAGACGGAGCGCGTGAAGCCGGTGCTCGACGTGGCGATGGCAAGGTTTCATGCAGATCAGAAGCTGCGCACGGAATTATCCGACACCAAAGCCCGGCTGGCGGAGCGTAAAACCATAGAGCGTGCCAAAGGTTATCTGATGGAGCGCCATCATTTATCTGAGAACGATGCTTACCAGCGTTTGCGTAAGCAGGCGATGGAAAAAAACATGAAACTGGTTGATCTTGCCCAGCGTTTGCTGGATGCCTCGGATTTATTGGGATAGCGTCGCAAGGATGTTCTGCTTTGGTGCGCCGCACAACTAAAGTGCGTTGGGCGTTGCTGGCAACCTTGCTTTTTCACCTTATTTCACTCTGGGCGCTTGCTGGCACAGCAATTGCTCATACAAAGTCAAGCGCCAACGATGGCGTCAGTAAAATGCAGGACCAATCAACCGGCGAACGAAATTGCCGGGAATACAGCGTTCACCGCTAACGGCGGCGGTGTCGTTCAGACAAAGGTGTCTTTCCATCTGTTTTTTAAAAACGGATGGCAGGCACCTTTTTTGTTTTTTGATTAGGACTTACGCAAATTTGTCCCGGCAAGGCATGGCGATGAAGACAGTACGAATAGTACGGCTAAGAGCCATAACGCAGCTGGGGCGGTTTTGCGTAAATCCTGTTGGGATTAATTTTTATTCGCTGGAGTGCACATGACTAAGCCGCAACAACCTCAGAATCAGGAAGCCCACCATGAAGAAGCAACGATTAATTTGCCGCGTCGCAGCTTGTTGCAAAGCGCGGGCGTGTTTGCGGGAGCCAGCATGATGGGCTTATCGACCGGCGGTGTCTGGGCGGCGGGCTCGGATAAACCAGAAAAAACAGAAGTACGCATAGGCTTTATTCCGCTCACGGATTGCGCTTCCGTGGTGATGGCATCGGTGCTGGGCTTTGATAAAAAGTATGGCATCAAGATCGTGCCGACCAAGGAATCATCCTGGGCGAGTGTGCGCGATAAGCTGGTCAATGGCGAGCTGGATGCGGCACATGTTTTATACGGTTTGCTGTATGGCGTGCAGATGGGCATCGGTGGCGCGAAAAAAGATATGTCTGTGCTGATGACGCTGAATAACAATGGTCAGGCGATCACTTTGTCGAAAAAGCTCGCGGATCAGGGTGCGGTGGATGGCGCTGGCCTGGCCAAACTGATGGCACGCGAAAAACGTGAATACACGTTTGCCCAGACTTTCCCTACCGGCACGCATGCGATGTGGCTGTATTACTGGATGGCAGCCAATGGCATTCATCCCTTGAAAGATGCCAAGGTCATTACCGTACCACCGCCGCAGATGGTGGCGAATATGCGGGTTGGCAATATGGATGGCTATTGTGTCGGCGAACCGTGGAATCACCGCGCGATTGCCGATGGCATCGGTATCACGGCGGCAACCACGCAGGATATCTGGAAAGACCATCCGGAAAAAGTGCTCGGCACCACCGATGAGTTCACCAAAAAATATCCGAACACTGCGCGCGCGATGACGGCTGCGATACTGGAAGCGAGCCGCTGGATCGATGCGTCCTTATCGAACAAAACCAAAATGGCAGAAACGATCGCCGACAAATCCTATGTGAATACGTCGGTCGATGTGATTAATCAACGCATTTTAGGGCGTTATCAGAATGGTCTGGGCAAAACCTGGGATGACCCGAATTACATGAAATTCTTTAACGATGGTGCGGTGAATTTCCCGTATTTGTCAGACGGTATGTGGTTCATGACCCAGCATAAACGCTGGGGCTTGCTGAAGACTGATCCGGATTATCTGGCGGTGGCAAAAGCAGTGAACCGGATTGATATCTACAAAGATGCAGCGGCGATGGCGAAAGTGAATGTGCCTAAAGACGTGATGCGCAGCAGCAAGCTGATGGATGGCACGGTGTGGGATGGTAAGAATCCTGCAGCGTATGCCGCCTCGTTCAAAATCAAAGCCTGACACGCGGTTTCGGGAGGAAAGTATGACGACCTTAGTTCATGATGCAATCAGCACTACAGAGAAACTTGCCGCTACCGCGCCAGCGGCTGCTACTGAGGTGAACAGTATCACCACGACGGCAACCGCAGTAGCAACAGCGGCCACTGCGCCAGCGAAGCCACAGCCGCAGCCGCGGTCATTCCGGCCTTTGTTACTCAAAGTATTGCCACCTTTGTTTGGCATCGCACTGATGCTGTTGATCTGGTCAATTATCGCGGTGAAAGATTCTTCTTTTCCTTCGCCGTGGGTGACTTTGCAGGAAGCGATTAAAGTTTTTTCTGATCCGTTTTATCAGAACGGGCCGAATGATCAGGGCATAGGCTGGAATATTTATGCCTCGCTGAAACGCGTCGCGGTGGGCTTCGGGCTGGCAGCCATCGTCGGTATTCCGCTGGGTTTTCTGATCGGGCGTTTTCCGTTTTTATCCGGCATGTTTAATCCTGTCATCAGCTTGCTGAAACCCGTCTCGCCGCTGGCTTGGTTGCCTATCGGTTTGCTGGTATTCAAGTCGGCGCACCCGGCAGCGATCTGGTCGATTTTCATCTGCTCGATCTGGCCTATGGTGATCAACACCGCGATCGGTGTGCAACGTGTGCCGCAGGATTATATGAATGTGGCGCGGGTACTGAATCTGTCGGAATGGAAAATCGTCACCCGCATTTTGTTGCCCAGTGTTTTGCCTTACATGCTGACCGGTGTGCGGCTCGCGATCGGCACTGCATGGCTGGTGATTGTGGCAGCAGAAATGCTGACCGGCGGCGTCGGTATTGGCTTTTGGGTCTGGGATGAATGGAATAACCTGAATGTACCGCACATCATTATTGCCATCATCGTCATCGGCTTGGTTGGTCTGATACTCGAACAGATACTGGTTGCTGCGGCACGCGCATTCACCTACGAAGATACGGGAGCATGAACATGGAAACGATGAGCAATGCCGCAGGCAATAAAATGCGTGAAATCGATCAGAAGTACATAGAAATCAATCAGGTCGAGATGCGTTTCGATACGCGCAAAGGCGGCTTTCATGCGCTGCGCGAGATTAATCTGAATGTCGCTAAAGGGGAATTTGTGACCCTGATTGGTCACTCCGGTTGCGGTAAATCGACCTTGCTGAATCTGATTGCCGGTCTGACCAAAGCCAGCTCCGGCACCTTGCTGTGTGCGCACCGTGAGATTGCCGGGCCTTCACCGGAGCGCGGCGTGGTGTTCCAGAATCATTCGCTGCTGCCGTGGCTGACCTGTTTTGAAAATATTTATCTGGCGGTCGAACGTGTATTCGGGGCGACAGAAAATAAGACCAAATTGATCAAGCGCACCATGCATGCCTTGTCGCTGGTGGGGCTGACACATGCGGAAAAAAGACGTCCGAATGAAATTTCCGGCGGCATGAAACAACGCGTTGGTATCGCACGCGCACTGGCAATCGAACCCAAAGTTTTGCTGATGGACGAGCCTTTCGGTGCGCTTGATGCGCTGACCCGCGCGCATTTGCAGGATGAATTGCTGAAGATCGTTGCCAAGACCGAATCTACGGTTGTGATGGTGACGCACGATGTAGATGAAGCTGTGCTGCTGTCGGATCGCATCGTCATGCTGACCAATGGCCCGGCGGCAACGATAGGCGAAATTCTGCATGTCGATCTGCCACGCCCGCGTGATCGTGTGGCGCTGTCACAGAATCCGCAATATGCCGCGTATCGCAGTGAAGTGCTGGAATTTTTGTATCACCGTCAGTCGCATCCTGCCAAAGATGTGGCGTAAGCCCGGCAATCAAAACAGAACAGGGACATATAATGAAAAAGCTCAAACTGGTGATGGTTGGGAATGGCATGGCGGGTGTACGCACGCTCGAAGAATTACTGAAGATCGCCCCCGATCTGTATGACGTCACGGTCTTCGGTGCCGAACCTTACGCCAATTACAACCGGATTTTGTTGTCGCCGGTACTGGCCGGTGAGCAGACCATCAAAGACATTATGCTCAATGACGTGGATTGGTATGAAGAAAACCATATCACGCTGCATCTGGGGAAAAAAATCGTTCGTATCGATCGTGTGAAACGGCTGGTGATTGCGGACGATGGCACGCAGACCGAATACGACAGACTCTTGCTGGCAACCGGCTCCACGCCGTTCATGCTGCCGGTGCCGGGCAAGGATTTGCAAGGCGTGATCGCCTATCGCGATATCCATGACACGAATGCGATGATTGCCGCTGCCGAGCAGCATACGCATGCAGTGGTGATCGGCGGTGGATTGCTCGGGCTGGAAGCAGCGAATGGCCTGAAAATGCGCGGCATGCAGGTCTCGGTCGTACATTTGCCGGGCTGGCTGATGGAAAGGCAGCTCGACCCGGTAGCAGGCAAGATGCTGCAAAAGTCACTGGAAGACCGTGGCCTGAATTTTTTACTCGAAAAAAATACCGAAGCCATACTCGGCGATGAACAAGGTCAGGTCAAGGCAATACGTTTTACCGATGGGCTGGAAATTCCGGCACAACTGATCGTGATGGCGGTGGGTATACGTCCGAATACGGCGCTGGCCGAATCCGCAGGCTTGTACTGCAATCGCGGCATCATCGTCAATGACACCATGCAAACCTATGACCCGCGTATCTATGCCGTCGGTGAATGCGTGAATCATCGTGGCACGGTGTATGGGCTGGTCGCCCCTTTGTTTGAAATGGCCAAGGTGTGCGCGAATCATCTGGCGAATTTCGGCATCGGTCGTTATCAGGGATCGGTGACATCCACCAAACTCAAAGTCACCGGCATTGATCTGTTTTCCGCTGGTGAATTCATGGGTGGCAACGATACCGAAGAAATCATTCTATCCGACCCGATAGGCGGCGTTTACAAAAAGCTGGTGCTCAAAGATGACAAACTGATCGGCGCTTGTTTGTATGGCGATACGGTGGATGGCAGCTGGTATTTCAAACTGCTGCGCGACGGAAAAAATATCGCAGAGATTCGCGACACGCTGATGTTTGGCGAATCGAATACCGGCGATGTCGGCCACGAAGGACATACCAAAGCCGCAGCGATGCCGGATAACGCCGAGGTCTGCGGCTGCAATGGCGTGTGCAAAGGCACTATCGTCAAGGCGATCAAAGAAAAAGGTTTATTCACACTGGAAGATGTGCGCAAACACACGAAAGCCTCGGCTTCCTGCGGTTCCTGCACCGGGCTGGTCGAGCAGATCATTATGTTCACGGTGGGCGGCGATTATTCATCAACGCCGAAAGCCAAGGCGATGTGCAGTTGCACCGATCATTCACACGCTGTAGTACGGCAAACGATTAAAGAACAGCATTTACTGACGGTGGCAGCCGTGCAGCAATTCATGAACTGGCGCACGCCGAATGGTTGTGCGAGCTGTCGCCCAGCGCTGAATTATTATCTGATTTCGACCTGGCCGCGCGAAGCGATTGATGATCCGCAATCACGATTCATCAATGAACGCTCGCATGCGAATATTCAGAAAGACGGCACTTACTCTGTGATTCCGCGCATGTGGGGCGGCGAAACCAATGCGTCCGAATTGCGCCGGATTGCCGATGTGGTCGATAAATATCAGATACCGACAGTCAAAGTCACCGGCGGTCAGCGGATAGATTTACTCGGTGTGAAAAAACAGGATTTACCGGCGGTGTGGAGCGATCTTGGCATGCCGTGCGGCCTGGCGTATGCCAAAGGTTTGCGTACCGTGAAGACCTGCGTCGGCAGCGAATGGTGTCGCTTCGGCACGCAGAATTCCACCCTCATGGGACAACAACTGGAGCGCGAACTGGCACGCATGTATGCGCCGCATAAGGTCAAGCTGGCGGTATCCGGCTGCCCGCGTAACTGTGCCGAGGCGGGGATTAAAGACGTTGGCGTGATCGGCGTCGATTCCGGTTGGGAAGTGTATGTCGGCGGCAATGGTGGTATCAAAACCGAGGTGGCGCAATTCTTTGTGAAGCTGAAAACGCATGAAGAAGTGATGGAATACACAGGCGCGTTTTTGCAGCTGTATCGCGAGGAAGGCTGGTATCTGGAACGCACCGTGCATTATCTGGCGCGGGTCGGTCTCGACTATGTGAAGAAGATCATTCTGGAAGATGAAGAGCGTCGTCAGGAACTTTACCAGCGCTTGTTGTTTTCTCTGGAAGGCGAGAGCGATCCGTGGCATGCACCTGAAAAAGCGCAAGTCGATACGCGCCAGTTCACCGCATTGACGGTGTGATTCATTCCGCTGATCGCAAAACAGATAAAGGAAACAGCATGTCAGAACAATGGAAAATGGTGTGCCGGGTTGAAGATATTCCTGTGCTTGGTGCGCGTGTTGTCGAGCGCCAGATTAAACCGGATGTGGCGATTTTCAGAAACAGTGAAAACAAGATTTTTGCCTTGCTGGATCGCTGCCCGCATAAAGGCGGCCCTTTGTCGCAGGGGATTGTTTTCGGGGAGCGGGTCGCCTGTCCTTTGCATAACTGGAATATCGAATTGCCGACCGGCTGTGCGGTATCGCCGGATGAAGGTTGCACCCAGCGCTTTCGTCTGAAAGTCGAAAATGAGCAGGTATTTCTGGATGCCGAAGAGTTGCGTACGGCAGCGCCGGAATAAAGAAATACAGATACTCCCCCCTATTTTTTAATATTTGTGCTTAATGTCCTTATAAATAAAGGGCGTTAAAAAATACTCCGGGGGAGTATATTTATAGAGTGCAGGCAGCAAGGGGCAAGCATGACGGAAATAAAATCGACCTGTTGCTATTGTGGCGTCGGCTGCGGCGTGCTGATTGCGACCGATGGCGCGCAGATCACCGGTGTTCGCGGCGACCCCGAACATCCGGCGAATGCAGGAAAATTATGCAGCAAGGGCAGCACTTTGCACTTGTCAGCACAGCCTGTGATTCAGCAGCAAGTGCGGGCGCTGTATCCTGAAATCCGTACACAAAAAAATCTACCGCGCGTGCGCAGCGACTGGGACAGCACGCTGAATCTGATGGCAGAAAAATTCGCCGCGACGATACGCGAGCATGGGCCTGACAGCGTCGGCTTTTATATCTCGGGACAACTGCTGACGGAAGATTATTACGTCTTCAATAAACTCGCCAAAGGCTTGATCGGTACGAATAATATCGACAGCAATTCACGCCTGTGTATGTCGAGCGCCGTTGCAGGGTACAAGCAAACGCTGGGGGCCGACGCGCCGCCGTGCAGTTACGAAGATATCGATCACGCCGAAGTGATTTTTATCGCCGGTTCTAACACGGCTTTTGCGCATCCGGTTTTGTACCGCCGCATCGAGGAAGCACGTAAAAATAATCCGCAGCTTAAAGTTATCGTTGCTGATCCGCGCCGCACCGATACCGCGCGTGACGCCGATCTGCATCTGGCGATTTTGCCGGGTACCGATGTGGCGCTGTTCAACGGCATGCTGCATCTGTGTCTGTGGGAAGAATTGACCGATACCGCGTTTATCGCAGCGCATACCGAAGGCTTTGCCGAGCTGCGGCAAACCGTGCGCGATTACACTCCGGCGATGGTGGCGCAAACCTGCGGCATCAAGGAAGCCGATTTGCTGCAGGCCGCACGCTGGTTTGGCGGCTCGGCAGCATCCTTGTCTTTGTATTGTCAGGGCTTGAATCAGTCCTCATCCGGCACTGCAAAAAATGCCGCGCTGATCAATCTGCATCTGGCAACGCGTCAGATAGGCAAACCCGGTGCCGGGCCGTTTTCGCTGACCGGACAACCGAATGCGATGGGCGGGCGTGAAGTCGGTGGCATGGCGAATCTGATGTCAGCGCATCGTGATCTGAGCAATGCCGCTGACCGTGCCGAGGTCGCGCAATATTGGGGTGTGGATGAGGTGCCGGCAGCGCCGGGGAAAACGGCCGTTGAATTATTTGAAGCCGTGCGCGCAGGGCAGATCCGCCTGCTCTGGATCGTTTGTACCAATCCCGCGCAATCCATGCCCGAGCAAAATCTGATTCGTGAAGCGCTGCAAAAAGCCGACATGGTGATCGTGCAGGAAGCCTATACAACGACGGCGACGGTGCCTTATGCCGATGTGTTGTTACCGGCGACTACCTGGGGCGAAAAATCCGGCACGGTGACGAATTCTGAACGACGTATTTCGCGTGTGAATGCTGCGCTGGCGGCACCGGCAGAAACGAAACACGACTGGCAGATTGCGACTTTGTTTGCGCAAAAACTGGCGCTGTTGCTGGATAAAAGCAAACCGGATTTTGCTTATGAAACGCCGGAACAAATCTGGAATGAACACCGCGACAGCACGCGTGGCCGCGACCTCGATATCACGGGCTTATCGTATGCCTTGTTAGAAGAACAGGGGCCGCAGCAGTGGCCATATCCGCAAGGTGCCAGCGCCGGTAAAGCAAGACTGTATGAAGATCATATTTTCGCGACGCCGAATGGCCGTGCGCGTTTTGTGAATACGACGTATCAGGTGACGGCGGATAAAGTCGACCCGCGCCATCCGTTTGCGTTGATGACAGGGCGTTTGCGCGATCAGTGGCATGGCATGAGTCGCACTGGCACTGTGCCGCAACTGTTTGCCCATGCCGCTGAACCCGTGATCAATATGCATCCGCAGGATATGCAGCGGCGCTTTTTGAAAAACGGCGATCTGGTGCATGTCAGCAATCGTCGTGGTACGCAGATTTTTGCCGTCAGCGAGAGCGATGATCTGCGCGCCGGGCAAACCTTTATTGGCATGCATTGGGGTGAAGAGTTTATTTCTGGTCGCGGGCACGGGCAACATGTGGCGTATGGCGTGAATGCCCTGATGTCGCCAGCGACAGATCCTGTGTCGCGCCAGCCGGAACTCAAACATGCCGCAGTGAAAATTATCAGAGCCGAATTGCCCTGGCGCTTTGTGGTGTTTGGCTGGATGGAGCAGGCGCAGGTCTTTGCCTTGCAACAGGCATTACACCCGTATCTGCGGCAATTTGCGTATGCGAGTTGCGTGCCTTTCGGTCGTGACAAAAGCGGCTTGCTGTTTCGTGCGGCCGATGATGTCGCACCCACTGCTGAACTGGTACAGGAAATCGAAAAATTATTCGGCATCGCTGGTGCTGCCGTGCTGCGTTACGACGATCAGCGGCGCGGCACCGGGCGACATATCGCGATTCGTGACGGACAGTTGCAGGCAGTTGCGCTGACGGGCGATGTCTCTGCCGAAAGCTGGCTGAAACCTTATCTGATGGAGCAGGAACCGGTGGCAAAACTGGGGCGTTTGCTGCTGATGCCAGGTGCGAATACACCGCAAGGTTTTCAGGCAAAAGGTAAAGTGATCTGCACTTGTCTCAATGTCGCGGAAAGCCAGATTGAAGATGCTCTGAACGATGAACTGATGCAGATTGCCACGACGCCTGCTGATGTATTGGCTGGCCTGCAAAGCCGCCTGCGCTGCGGCACCAGTTGCGGCTCATGTGTACCGGAAATCCGCCGCATGATTGCATTGAAAAAAGCGGAAGAGCTTAGCGTGTAAAAAACACCGCGTGACGACGGAGTGCGTCATGCGATGTTTTTAAAACTAATGAACAGATGAATGGTGTGCTGTTGTTAACGAAAACGACGTGTCGTTTCGCGTACGATGAGTTCCACCGGCGGTAGTTCGACATCGACAGGTTTGCCGCCGATCAGACCGAGCAGGGCGGTGGTGGCGATCAGACCCATATCGTACAAAGGTTGGCGTATCGTTGTCAGCGGCGGCGTGGTGTAGAGCGAGCCGGGTAAATCATCGAAACCGATTAAGGAAATGTCTTCCGGTACGCGTATGCCTTTGCGGTACAGGCTCAGGCGCACACCGTAAGCGATCAGATCATTACCGGCGAAAATTGCGCTGAATTGTTGTTGCGTATCAAACAGGCGATTGACGGCCATCAGACCGCTGGCTTCATGGAAATCGCCTTCGACCACGAGGCCGGGTTCAAATGGAATATCGGCACTTTCCAGCGCTTGTTTGTAGCCGGTAAGACGTTCATTCGCATCGGTATTATTCGAGGGGCCGGTCACAAAGGCGATGCGACGATGACCCAGTTCAATCAGATGGCGTACTGCCTGATAGGCGCCGTTTTGGTTGTCCAGTTTGAAACCAATAGCGGTCGAGCTTTTCAGGGAACGCCCGGTCGCTACGATGGGGCGTTGGGTGGCAAATTGCAATACGGCTTTATCTTCGATACGGCCGGATAACAGGATCAGGCCATCGACTTTGCGCGCCAGCAGCAATTTGATGCGTGCCGCTTCTTCACTCGCGTTCCAGTGCCCGCTGACGATCACAGAGGCATAGCCTGTGCTGTTCAGACCGTCATCAACCCCGCGCAGAATTTCAGAGAAAAACGGGC
The DNA here is from genome assembly GCF_016595265.1 of Undibacterium sp. 14-3-2. Classification (NCBI taxonomy): domain Bacteria; kingdom Pseudomonadati; phylum Pseudomonadota; class Betaproteobacteria; order Burkholderiales; family Oxalobacteraceae; genus Undibacterium; species Undibacterium sp. 14-3-2. The sequence continues at coordinate 369,622 of NZ_JAENGS010000002.1, read as the reverse complement.
TGGAAATATCCTGCACCACAATGCCGACGGTCATGGAGCGGCCGCTTTTCAGGCTTTGTGCTAAAGGGTTGGGTTCAAAGCCCATTTTTTTGATCGCATCTTCGACCGCTTTACGTTTTACGGCAGAAACCGTTGCGGTGCCATTTAAAATGCGTGATACCGTACTTGGCGAGACGCCAGCTTCGCGCGCAACGTCGAGCAGGGTAACGGGATTGCTGCTAGTTTCATTCTCAGGCACTACTGATTTCTCCATACTAAAAATACGATAACTGAAACTGCAAGCTGAAAAAACAAGTGAAACGACAAGCTTAATGATGATCGCAAGCCGGTTAAAACGGTACCGGCTGGTCTGACTTCACGCCAGAAACAGCCTTGATCAGCCACATTATCATCTGAAATGCGCCGCAGATAGTGAAGTTTTCTGCGGGTACTGTCAATGTGGTTTCAGGCGACTTTGCTATGCGGCGTTGCCATCGCATTCTTGTTGCACAAATGCTCAACCAGCATGCGATGGTCTGGCAGGTTGCCCAATGCCCGTTCCGCCATTTGGGCGATGGTATGAAATTCCCTGCGTGCTTCTTCAAAGCGCGGATGCGACACGGGGTTGGCGTACATCTGCGTCTGAAATTCCATGCCGTACAAGACATATTGCCAGCTCGAAGGCGGATACATTTCAAGATCGGTGACGAAGTCCATTCTGCCTGGTGGGCGGCATTTCCACATCGCCAGTTTTTCCTGCAGGCTTTCCGGTATCGATGCTGCGGCAGCGTTGTCACGCCAGAAAGCGTGATCCTGACGTTGGGTCAGACAATAATGTATCTTGATAAAATCGATGACGCGTTCGTAACGCGCTTTCATATGCGCGTTAAACGTCTTTGCGACTGGCGCAAGATCGCCGTTAAACGGAAACAGATAGCCGATCAGGTAAGCGGCGGTTTCTATCAGTCCGACACCGGACGATTCCAGTGGCTCCAGAAAGCCACCGGACAAACCAACCGCAACGCAATTTTTTATCCATTGTGTTTCGCGATAACCGACATTCAGCTTTAACAGGCGCGGCTCCAGATTGTCGGATGCCGCCCCTAAATAATTGCGCAGGATGTGTTCTGCCCGCTCTTCGCTGGTGTGGCGGCTGGAAAAAACATAACCGGTGCCACGTCTTTGTTGCAGGCCGATATCCCAGGTCCAACCCGCTTCATGCGCAGTGGAAATGGTGTAAGACGGAATAGGTGTGGTTTCCGTTGCATACGGAATCTGCATCGCAAGCGCGCGGTCAACAAACAGCACGTCGCTGAGTGAGCGAAACGGGGAACCCAGCGCATCACCGATCAGGCTGGCGCTGAAACCGGTGCAGTCAATATACAGATCCGCGCTCAGGCGCTGGTCATCGGTAGTGACAATGGCGGCGATGGTGCCATCAGCATCGAGTTCGGTATTTTTTACGGTGGCCAGCACATGCCTGACGCCAAGCGAGCGGGCGTGTTCACCGAGCAAACGGGCAAAACTGCCAGCGTCAAAATGATAGGCGTAATTCATGGGGCCGAGGAAATCTTCATCGCTGAAACGCTTCGGTGCGCGGAACGCATCGGCAACCCGTTTTTGCATACTGACCGCCTGCGCAAATGGAATGTTGCTGCCGGCAGCGCCTTGCAACCAGTAGCTTAATAATTCAGGCCCGCCGGGGCGCTGACTCGGACTATTAAATGGATGAAAATAATGATCGTGTCCGGGAGTTCCGTGCGGGCGTACCCAGTCTACGAATTTGACACCTTGCTTGAACGTCGCATTGCATTCGCGCACAAAACGCGCTTCATCGATACCTATGGCGGCAAGGGTGCCGCGTATCGAGGGAAAACTGCCTTCGCCGACACCAATGATGCCGATTTCCCTGGATTCGATCAGTGTGATCTGTATGCCGTTCTGTGCCTGACTACCCAGCGTGCGTGCGAGAAATGCTGCAGTGAGCCAGCCTGCTGTGCCACCGCCGACGATGAGGACATTTTTGATTGGTTTCATCCTTGTCTCCTGTAAATTTATTCACGCACTGCTGCGCATTATTGTTGTAATAACGTCATACTGAATTGATTTTACGGTATTTTTGAAAACGTTACCATTTTTGATTTGACACCGATTTAAAACGATAGGTATTATGAAAACGATTTCAAATTAATTCAGCTTAACTAGAAATCACGGCCGGATAAATTACATCGATCGACGAGTTCATCGCGACAAACATTAATATCAGGAGACATATGAAAAACCGCATCCATCAAGCCCCGATGCCCGTGGGCAGTCCTATCCAATTGGCGATCCTTACCCTGATAGCGAGCATAGGCTCGGCACAGGCGCAAGAACAAACGCCAAGCGCTGCAGAGAAAAAGGCAGCCAGCGACAGTACGGCAATTTCTGAAGTGATCGTGACAGGCACCAAGCGCGCCACATCCTTGCAGCGCACGCCAGTGGCAATTACCGCCATCGGTGCGGCAGCGCTGGATGATGCGCACGTACAGACGATTCAGGACGTGGTCAATCTGGTGCCTGGCTTTCAGGCAACCTCGCAGGGTGACCATGGTGTGATTACGATGACTTTGCGTGGCGTCGGTAACGACAGCGCAAAGACAGAGTATGCAGATCCTGAAGTCGCATCCTTCGTCAACGGCGTGTATTCACCACGTCCGGAAGGCGCAACTTCTTTATTGTTTGATCTGGAAGGTATTGAAGTGTTGCGCGGCCCACAAGGTACGTTGTGGGGACGGAATGCGACAGTTGGTGCGGTTAATATGCAAACAGCAAAACCGGTTATCGGGCAGTCTTCCGGGACTTTTGAAGGCGGTCTGGGTAGCTACAAACGCACAGGTGTGCGTGGCGCGTTCAACGTGCCGGTCAGCGACACCATGGCGTTGCGCTTTGCTTTCGTGAATGAAAAGCATGATGGCTATGTCGATTATCAAGGTGTGCCAAATATTCCGCTGGCAAGCCAGCAGGCCGCGTTTCTGGCGGGCGGCGGCAAATTAGCCGATTTCAAACCTATCGATCCTAATCTGTTTGTACAGGATGGCGCCAAATATGGTGCACAGGATCAGAGTGCAGCGCGGATCAGCGTATTGTGGAAACCGATGCCAGCGCTGAAAATCGATGCGTCCTATGAGAAGTTTATGGATCGCGGCACACCATCCATGAATCTGTTGCAAACACCACGCGCAGGTTACTCATTGTGGTCGGCGTTGATTGACACTGCACCGGCGCTGAAACGTGATACCGACGCGGTGCGCGGCCGTATCGAATATGCGCTGAATGATTCTATGAATGTGGTCTATGTCGGTGGCTATTCGAAATTCAGTGGCTCGTCGAAATTCGATCAGGATGGCGGCGCGAAAGTTCCGACCAGCTTCACCACCAACGGCGTGTATCAGGCGAATAACACGGTGTCGTCCAACTACACCAATTACAGCCATGAACTGAATCTGCAATCGGTCGGCAAACGCGATATCGATTGGCAGCTTGGCTTGTACTATGGTTCAGAAACGAACGACATGCGCTTCGACATTCCTATCATGAATGGTACGCAACAGGGGACGGTCAGCTGGCAAGGTTCTTTCATCCAACCAAAAGAAACCGTGGAATCTTCTGCGGCATTTGGTCAGGCAACGTGGAATGTTTCCGATGCGCTGCATCTGACCGGCGGATTGCGTTACACCTCTGATAAGCGTGCGAACATTGGCGGCCGTGGTTATGGCTGGACTGGTAATGCTGCGCTGACACAGGCAGCGATCACACCGAATGTTGATCCACGTGATCCTAATAGTAACTTCGCTGTCAGCTCTCTGAACGACGGTAATTACAGCAGCAACAAAGTCACTGGTTTGTTACGTGCAGCTTACGATGTCAATCAGGATCACATGATTTATGGCAGCGTTTCGACTGGCTATAAATCTGGTGGCCTGCAAGACGGCGGCAAACCTTACGGCCCTGAGACGCTGACCAGCTATGAATTCGGTAGTAAGAGTTCGTTCCTGGGTGGCAGCGTGAAATGGAATAACGCGCTCTACTATCAGGACTTCAAAGACTTCCAGTTCAGCGCACCGATCACGAATCCGGATGGTTCGCATGGCCTGGCAACCAGCAATGCAGAAGGGGCGAAGATTTACGGTTTCGAATCTGAATTGGCTGCAAAGCTGACGAAAGAAGATAAGCTGCAGATTTCGCTGGCAATCACCAAGGCAAAACTGGGTAATCTGATCGGTGGTTCTAACGACTACTCTTTGCCAGTGTGTAAAGTGCCAGGCATCAGCAACTGTCTGGACGTCAGCAACAATACCATGCCGCATGCACCAACGTTTTCAGCGCAGGTCATGTATCAGCACACATTTAATCTGAGCCATGGCACTCTGACACCACGCATCAGCCTGCATTATGAAACCAGCAGTTGGCTCAGCGTGTTCAATCTTGGTGAGGGCGACAAGCAAAATGCTTACACTCGCACCGATCTGGGATTGCGCTACGCCGCTTCTGGCAAAACTGCGTGGTATGTCGATGCGTTTGTTCGCAATGCTGGCGACGGCAACGTCAAGACCAGTGCATTGAATGGCTTTGGCCCATGGATGGCGCAGTATTTGCCACCACGTACTTACGGTATCAATGTCGGGCTTGATTTCTGATTGATTTCTGATCAGTGAAAATCTGGGAAAACCTCGCAAGTACTGGCGAGGTTTTCTTTTTTTTATTTATGTAAAAATAGCGTTCTTTTACGTATTGAACGGCGTTTTTTCTGACGGGAACTGGTTCCCGCCCGCAATACCCCATCGCTAGGATCACAAATGAAACCCGGCCAGACTTCAAAGTAAGCTCGCCATAGCAAAGATAATTTCGCAGATGACTTCGCAGATAACATCACCAACCCCATCGTTTTTCCCAGCCTCATCCTTAGCAGAAAAATCAACCCGTATCGCATTTTTTATCGCAGGCTTCGGCACTTCTGCCTGGGCACCGATGGTGCCCTTCGTGAAGGAGCGTCTGGCGATTCATGAAGGATATCTGGGTCTGTTATTGCTGTGTCTGGGCGCAGGTTCTATTCTGACGATGCCAGTCGCGGGTGCACTGACATCACGCATAGGCTGTCGCAAGGTGCTGCTATTCGCGACACTGGTGATGTGTGCTGCCTTGCCTTTGCTGACGCAGATGTCATCCGCCATCGGCTTGGGATTGATCTTGTTTATTTTCGGCGCCGGTGTCGGTGCCCTCGATTGTGCGGTGAATATTCAGGCGACGATACTGGAACGTGGCATCAGTCGCCCACTGATGTCCGGCTTTCACGGTTTATTCAGTCTTGGCGGCCTGATTGGGGCGGGCAGTGTCAGTGCTTTGTTGAGTCTGGGCTGGTCTTTGTTCAACGTGACCGTGGCCGTTGTGGCAGTGATGGCGGTGTTGTTGAGCATCAGCGTCAGACATTGCTTGCCGTATGGCGGAAGGAAGAACGGTGCTGCCTTTGGATTGCCGAAAGGCGTCGTGTTTTATATCGGTGTTGTCTGCTTTATTTTATTTCTAACTGAAGGTGCAGTGCTGGACTGGAGCGCCGTATTTCTGGCAGATGTCCGCGAGATGTCGCCAGCGCATGCCGGACTTGGGTACGCAGCGTTCGCGGCGACGATGACGGTAGGGCGCCTGACCGGTGATCGTCTGGTTCAATTTCTGGGTGCCCGAATTACGGTGGTTGCTGGTGCTTTACTCGCAGCGGCAGGCCTGATCTGCGCCACAGTGTTGCCATCGTGGGAGTTTGCTTTGCTGGGTTATGCCTTGCTGGGAATAGGTTGTGCGAATATCGTTCCGGTGATGTTTTCTCTTGCAGGCAAACAGAGCGTCATGCCTGAGAGCGTTGCTGTACCGGCTGTATCGAGTATGGGCTATGCTGGCATATTAATGGGGCCAGCCTTCATCGGTTTCGTCGCACAAGGGATCAGCCTGTCGATTGCTTTGCTGGCATTGTCTGTTTTGCTCATCGGTGTTGCTGCTGGCATTCGCATGTTGCGTATGTTGCCGTAACGGCTTTATAACGGCAGAGAAAAAAAGGCAGTGCATCTGAATTCAGTGCAGTAAAGATGTTCAGCGTAAAAAAAAGCATCAGATACCAATTTTCCGGGGCGGTATCTGATGCTAAAAGTCAGCATCGTTGCAGTGAGTAATTTGCTGCGACTGGAGTGCTCGCTCAGGTAAGCTTACTCAGTTTTCTGCAACTGTTGACTCACAAAATTCCGATACCAGTGGGCGCTGGCTTTTAGGGTGCGTTGCTGTGTCGCGTAATCGACATAGACCAGCCCGAAGCGTTTCGCGTAACCGGAATTCCACTCGAAATTATCCAGCAGACTCCAATAAAAATAGCCTTTGACGTTGACGCCTTGTTCTATTGCCGCATGGATTGCATCCAGATGCGCATGAACATAGGCAATGCGAGGCTGATCATCGATCTCGCCATCGATGAGTTTGTCCGCGACTGCCATACCATTTTCAGTGATATAGATCGGTGGCAAATTCGTATAATCATTCTTATGGCGCAGCAGTATGTCCGTTAACCCCAACGGGTAAATCTCCCAGCCCATATCCGTGACACCCATCGCCGCTTGTGGTTTCTTTGGTGGTGAATCGGTGCTGATAAATTCCCGTGTGTAGTAATTTACTCCCAGAAAATCGATAGGCTGGTGAATGATATTCATATCCTCTGCTTCGGTATGAAATTGCGACATGTCCATGCGATCCAGTGCTTTTTGTGGATAGCGACCTTTAAATATTGGATCCATGAACCATTGCACTGAGCGTGCGTATTCCCATTCCGCCTCTGCCACATCACGTGCAGAATCGGTCGCCGGCATGGCTGGCCATTGATTCAGCACGATGCCTAGTTTTGCAGAGCTAGCCACGCGACGCATGGCTTTTATCGCCAAACCATGTGACAGTAATAAGTGGTGGGACACCTGTATAGAGAGGGCTTTATCCGCAACGCCCGGCGCAAATTGCGCATTGCCAAAACCCAGATTTGCGGTACACCACGGTTCATTATGCGTGGCAATCGAAGCGACTCTGTTACCAAAACGATGGGCGATTTCTGCTGCATAGTCGGCAAAATGAGCGGTCGTATCGCGATTCAGCCAGCCACCCTGATCTTGCAACGCTTGTGGTAAATCCCAGTGATACAAAGTCAGATGGGGCGTGATGTTTTTTTCGGCCAGCTTATCTAATAAATTGGAATAGAACTCAAAGCCCTTTTCATTCCATGCGCCATAACCCAAGGGCTGCACACGAGACCATGAGACCGAGAATCGATAGGCTTTCACCCCGAGTGAGGCGATGATGTCCACATCTTCGGGATAGCGATGGTAGTGATCACAGGCGATGTCGCCATTGCTGCCGTCAATAATTTTTCCGGGAGTATGCGAAAACGTGTCCCAGATCGATGGGCCGCGGCCATCTTCTGCTGCTGCGCCTTCAATCTGGTAAGCACTGGTCGCCACGCCCCATTCAAAGTCATGGGGAAAGTGATTCATTGGATGGGCGTTTGTCATATAAGTGTGTAGATAAATCGGTTATTTGAAAACGTTTTCTTTTACTTGTCTGCATGGGTGAAACGTAGAACCTACATGCGTTTTTCATCGTAAAACCGGAAAAATGTATCGATATGCGGTGTATTTGCCGCCGGGTGATTGTAATTGAAAACGATTTCAAGTCAAATAAATTTTTCGCAAAACGATATTGATCGTGATGCGCGCTCTGGTGACAGGTCTCGGAACGAAGAAAGTAAGGTATTTGAGCTGAAACAGGGATCTGTACGATCCATTGTCGAAAAGATGTCCAATTTAGCATCTGCTCAGAAACGGGCTTCAAACATGCGGATATGCAAGATTTGCGGTCAGAATATCGATGAAATGGCCGTGATGCGGGACGTTAGAACGGTTTTTCGTCTGTACGAGGAGAGCCGTGATTATTTTGTGCGGTTGTCAGCCCTTAACAAACTTGAATGATGCCGCGTGCTAAAAATGATTTTTAAAATAAAAAATTATGTTATTCTGTTTATGAAAAGGTTTTCATGGAATTGAATTTCCTTTTTAAAATATAAGAAAACTGCAGCAATTTCTCGTTCCAAACGGCGGTCCGACAGAGCTACCGCACGGTATCAGATGAAATTGGTGACAAGTGAATAAAATGAGAAAGCAGACATGCTAGAGACAAAGTCAAAAAAATCCCCTTTACTGTGGGTGCCAACGACGTATTTCACGATGGCACTGACCTACATGACGCTGACCAGCGTTACGGCCATCATGTTCAAAAACATGGGCATGGACAACGGCAGAGCGGCTGAATATGCGAGTTACCTGATTCTCGCTTACACCATCAAGCCGCTGTTCGCCTCATTCGTCGAGATGTACCGCACCAAAAAGGCTTTTGTGATACTGACAGAAATCGCGATATTTTTTGGCTTTCTGGCGGTTGCACTGGCGATGGCATTACCGAACTATATGGTGTTGCTGATGGGCTTATTCTGGGTCATCTCGTTTCTTGGCGCGACCCAGGATATTGCCGCTGACGGCGTATACGTCACTTCTCTCGATAGCAAAGCCCAGTCTTTATATTGCGGCGTGCAGAGCCTCAGTTGGAATCTTGGTCCTATTATTGCATCCGGTGGCCTGGTGTATCTCAGTGGCAAATTGCATGCAGAATATTTTCATCATGATCCTGCGGTTTTTGGTGCCGATTGGGTGGATGCCTGGCGTGTGATTTTCTTTATCGTTGCTGCGATCACGGTGTTGATGGCGCTTTGGCACTGGCGGGTGATGCCGGATGGCGCACGGGCTGAAAATACTCCCACCAATTTTTCTGCGGCAATGGATATTTTGAAAGATTCTTTCGTCAGTTTCTTTCAAAAGAAAGATGTCTGGCTGATGATTGCCTTCGCTTTTCTATTTCGCCTCAGCATAGGTTTTCTGGAAAAAATCGGGCCTTTTTTCATGGTTGATCCTGTCGCCAAAGGCGGGCTAGGGCTCAGTAACGAGCTGCTTGGCATCATCTACGGAACGTATGGCTTACTCGCTGTATTACTTGGATCGTTGTTAGGTGGCTGGTTTGTAGCGCGTCGCGGTTTGCAGCCTACCTTGTTCCTGTTGTGTTGTGCCGTGAATATCCCGAACGTGACTTTCCTGCTCATGAGTATTTATCAACCAGAGAGCTTACTGGTCGTTACTGCAGGTGTCGCGATAGAGAAATTCTTTTTTGGCTTTGGCTCTGTCGGCTTCATGATTTATCTGATGCAGCAATTAGCACCAGGAAAATACACCACAACGCACTACGCATTCGGCACAGGCCTGATGGGACTTTGCATGATGTTTACCGGTGTGATCAGCGGTCATTTACAGCAAATGCTTGGATACAAGAGTTACTTTGTTTTTGTAATGCTGGCGACGATTCCTTCGTTTATTGTCTGCTGGCTGGCACCTTTTCATCAGAAGGAGAGCGGTGCAACCGATTGAATAAAGCGTCGTATGCAGGTTGTTCGTCGCTGTTAATGAAGTTTCAGAGATTATAAAAAATGAAAAACGTCTCGTCCCAACCGGGTCGTTTTAACGCTTCAATATCCCCTCTTTAAGCCGCCTCTGAGCGGCTATTTTTTTTGATCGATGCCCTGCCAGGCGACGATCACTTTACTCTTTAAAGATCACTGATTTAAATTGTTTCAGCTTCGGGTGCACCATGGGCACAGTCAGCATCGTACTGCCTATCGCCATCAGTAACAGCGCGGTAAATGTTTCATTGGTGATGATGTGTTTATCCAACAGGATGTTGGCGAAGATAATCATGATCAGTGCTTTGGTTTGCAGCAGCCAGCCAATAATGGAAGCCTCTCCTTTTTCCCAGCGGAGTATTTTTCCCGCAAGGTGAATACCGGCTAATTTACCGCCAACCGATGCCAGCAATAACAATGCTGCCGCAATGAAGACCGCTGTTCCGCCAAGATCCCAATTGGTGCGTAAACCCGTACTCAGGAAAAATACTGGCATGATGGTCAGTAACACATGCTCACGCAACAGATCCATCTTACTTTGCTCAAACCAGTGTGCATCCATGACCGCACCGGAAAGAAATGCGCCGACCATGAAATGCAAACCTGCCCAATCCGCGGCAAAACTACAAGCGGCGAGCCAGATCAGGCTGACATACCAGCGATCACGTTCAGATAGCTTCACCATCAATTTGCGGAAGCCGATCATGGCCAAGGCAAACAGCAATAGAAATCCCAGTTGGCGGCCGACGCGTGTCCAATCCATAAGAATAATCGCGAGGACAGCCCAGATCGCAATATCGTCCAGACTGGCGTAACGCAAGATGCGCTGACCGATTGCTTGTCGCAAAATCGTTAACTTTTCCATGAGCAGAATTAGTATCGGCAGCGCTGTCACAGCGCAAGCCATTCCGATACCCAGAATAAATTGCCATGCATGTGCATTTGCGCCTTGCCAACCGTCAAACTTCAGTAAGCCGATGGCTGCAATGCTGCCAAATAAGAGTGGCATACCGAGCGCCAGACTGCCGGTAACGAAGCTTTCCCGTCTGTGTTCCCAGACTTTCTTCAGATCGAGTTCGATACCGGCGATCATGACAAAAATCATCACCGCCCACCACGCAATGCCGTTCAGCGACTGAATGATTTGTGCATTAAAAACGAATTGATAATAGTCGGGAAAAATCCGACCAAGAACACCCGGCCCCATCAGTATGCCGGCGATGATTTGTATGACGACCAGCGGCGCATAATAATCTGTTTTGCCAAGACGCCAGATTAAATATGGAAGGCTGAAAATGAGCAATATCGCGATTAAAAAAATCTCTGTCATGCTCATAGGTGTATTCATTTTTATCCTGAAATTGAACGGTGTCGGAGATTTGACGTAGCGTATTTTAATCGTGAAAAAATATTAATAAATTGTACTGGAAAAAAACAAAAAAGCCGCAGTCTCATACAGAGAACTGCGACTTTCTATATTCCTTTGACCTACTTAAAGCAATTTTCTGCAGGACTTGGCCGAGCCATCATTCTAGTTGGAAAATGCGCTAAAACGCTTAGTGTGCGCGACTTGAACTCATATTTTCACCGTGTCCAGCGGGAACGTTACCATCAATCAAAAAATAAAAAACCACCCGATGAAGCTGGGTGGTTTTACATATTCTGGTGGAGTCGGCGGGAATCGAACCCGCGTCCAGAAGCACTCTACAGACAGTTCTACATACTTAGTGCTGCCATTTAATTTAATCCAGACGACGCGGACGCACACGCTGCGGCTGGACGAGTTACCTTTGATTTAATCCCGAGCCAAGTAACCCGATTCAGGACGATTCCCTATGAATGACTCTACTGCTGTTGCCAGCCCACCCTAGGGAAGAGGCGGTGTAGAGTTAGCAAGCAATTAAGCTGCTAATGCGTACGAGTTATCGTTTGCAGTTATATAGTTCAGATTGTATTTACGAGGTAGTCTGGCCTCGGTATGCCCTGCGCTGCTTTGCAACCCCTGTCGAAACCAGGTCGACCCCAAAGCTTTACTAGTATAACCCATATGCGGTGTTGTACGAAGAATTCAAGAGGGGATGACCTGTAAATGTTTAGCTCTGATTAATTCCAGTAATTCCAGCGGACTGTCGATGATGGCATCTGCTTTCCATTGCTTCGGCTCGGAGGCACCACAATATCCCCAGGCAGCGGCGATACTGGTCATGCCAGCGGCTTCAGCAGCCTGAATATCCCGCAAATCATCACCGATGTACCAGCAATGTTCTGAGCGTATGCCTAGTCGTCTTGCACCTTCCAGTAAGGGAGCCGGATGTGGTTTCGCATGAGGTGTGGTATCCCCGGAAATCACGCAGCGCGCTTCCTGAAGGTCAAGCAAAGAGATCAACGGTTTGGTAAAACGCGTCGCTTTATTTGTCACTATGCCCCATGTCAGGCTCAGGGCGTTCAACCCATGCAGCAGCGTCGTGACATGTTCAAATAAGCGGCTATGTACCGCCATTGCAGATTCATATTGATTCAGAAATTCAATGCGCATCGATTCATAATTCGCATCTTCAGGCGTGATATTAAAACCTGCCGCCAATAAGCCACGGGCACCGGCAGAAGCAAATGGTCTTAGGCTGAGATAATGTATTGGAGCTAAGCCGCGGCGTACGCGCATCGCATTAATGGCAGCAGCCAGATCTGGCGCGGTATCGGCTAAGGTACCATCGAGATCGAATAAAATTGCTTGAGGATTGTGCATAGGCGAATTGGTAAACGTACAAACGGAACTCGGTGTCCGTTTGTACATGATCAGATTTAAGCTGGTTTGGTGCAGGCAATCATGTAGTTGACACTGGTATCGTTATTCAATGAATAGATTTTTGTCAGTGGATTGTAGCTCAAACCTTTCATGGCATTTAATTCAAGACCCGCATTACGAACATCTTGCGAAAGTTCCGCCGGAGTGATGAATTTTGCATAGTCGTGCGTGCCTTTTGGCAATAATTGCAAAACGTACTCAGCACCAAGAATTGCGAACAGATACGATTTAACATTACGGTTCAGGGTGGAGAAAAAGACATGCCCACCTGGTTTCAATAGTTTTGTGCAGGCACGAATGATGGATGATGGATCAGGGACGTGTTCCAGCATTTCCATGCAAGTGACAACGTCGTACTGACCTGCTTCCGCTTCGGCCATCTCTTCGGCGGGGATATTTTTATAACGTACGCTGACGCCTGATTCTAAACCGTGCAAGTCGGCCACTTTCAGTGCTTTTTCTGAAAGATCGATGCCAGTAACAATGGCTCCCTTTTTTGCCATCGATTCGGCGAGTATGCCGCCACCACAGCCGACATCAATGACATTTTTACCTGATAGCGGAACCCGTTGATTAATCCATTCCAGACGCAGCGGGTTGATTTCATGTAAAGGGCGGAACTCTGAACTTGGATCCCACCAGCGATGAGCTAGGTCACTGAATTTCTGAATTTCTGCTGGATCTGCATTTAGTGTCGGCATGATGTGTGCGGATATTTCTGTGTTGAGAGGGGATAGATTAATGGCGTATTGTAGGCGATCCGGGTATTTACCGCACTTAGTCAGATCAAGACAAGTACAGTTTCAGGATATTCTCCGGTAGCTGTAGTTGTTGCAGGGGTATTGAGTTTCTATTTAATCTATTCTTATGGCGTATTTTTGCGGGGTAAATGCAGATTTGGTACGAGAAATAAAAAGTAAAAAACCCCGCCGAAGCGGGGTTTTTACATAATTAAAACGGAGTTTAATTATTTGTTGCGTGTACCAACAACTTCGATTTCTACGCGACGGTTTTTAGCGCGGCCTTCTGCTGTTTTGTTATCAGCAACTGGTTGTTTTTCGCCTTTGCCTTCAGTGTAAACACGGTTAGCTTCGATACCTTTGCTTACGAGGTAAGCTTTAACTGCTTCTGCGCGGCGGATAGACAGTTTTTGGTTGTATGCATCTGTACCAACGGAGTCAGTATGACCAACAGCGATAACAACTTCCAGATTGATCGATTTCAATTTAGAAACCATATCGTCAAGCTGTGTTTTGCCTTCAGCTTTCAATACTGATTTGTCGAAGTCAAACAATGCGCTGGCAGCGAAAGTAACTTTTTCAGATGTTGGAGCAGCAGGAGCAACAACTTTAGCTGGTGCTGGAGCAGCAACAGGAGCTGGAGCAGCAACAGGAGCTGGAGCAGCTTCTTTTACCAATGGAGCGTCGCAACCTGGCACTGCATCAGCAGGTGTCCAGTAGCCAGTACGCCAGCACAGGCCGAATGCATCACGAACAATGACGCCACGACCATCTTGTACATAAGCACTGTGTGGAGTGTTCGCTTTGATGTCTTGTTGTGCGGATGCAGAAAAGGAAGCAACTGCGGACGCTGCGATAACGAGCTTAACTAGAATTTTCATATTTATCCTCTCGACTGAGATTTAATTATCGCAGATAAACTGCGCAAATTACTGCTTAAAACCTGATGATACCACGCGCTTGATGACATTACTATTTCGTCAAACGAACAACGCTGTTATTAATCAATATTTTGCCATAGATGACGTCAATCCGGCATGACTTGTTAAATCGCTAAAGTAACACTTCGTTAAATATGTCGTGCATGGGCAACAATTGCACAGCGGTTTTCAGGTGAAATCCACTTAAGAAATTGCAAAAAAATAACTTGCTTTGATGAGCTAACTTATTGAAGTTATCGATTTTGCGGTGTTTTTGATTGTCAGAGTCAGTTTGTTGGTTTCTTATTGATAGTCGAGATGGTGAAAATTATTCAAGTAATTTGCCTTGTGTTGCTTTCAGGTTGTTTATTGGTAATGAATCCTCAATCTCATACGAATATTTTCTCGGACACGATCTGACGCCAGAGCGTAGGCTCTGCTATTGCTTGCGGGTATTTGTGTTTTGCTATTTTGTGACGTTTGACCTGTTGAGCATGGTAAAATCAAGAGCTAAACATTCGAAAAAACGTGTACCTGACTTTCGTATTGCCTCTGTGAAAGCGATGTTTTGCTGACATGGTGCATTACGGTACTACGATTAGCGGCAGCTGTTTTTCGTGATGTTATCATTTAACCAAGCTCTAATTTGCCGGCATGCCAATGGATCAATTCGCAAAAGAAACACTCCCGATTTCCCTTGAAGAAGAAATGCGCAAGAGCTACCTCGATTACGCGATGAGCGTGATTGTTGGTCGAGCCTTGCCGGATGTGCGTGATGGCTTGAAGCCTGTGCATCGACGCGTTTTATTCGCGATGCATGAGATGAACAATGTCTATAACCGTCCATTCGTCAAATGCGCGCGCGTTGTCGGTGAAGTCATGGGTAAATACCATCCGCACGGCGACGCTTCTATTTATGACACGCTTGTACGTATGGCGCAGGATTTTTCCTTGCGCTACACACTGGTCGATGGTCAGGGTAACTTCGGTTCTATTGATGGCGACAGTGCCGCTGCGATGCGTTACACCGAATGTCGCTTAGATAAAATTGCTAACGAAATCCTGGCGGATATCGAAAAAGAAACGGTCGATTTCGTACCGAACTATGACGGTAAAGAAAAAGAACCGTCGGTTTTGCCTACCCGTATCCCTAACTTACTGATCAACGGTGCCTCTGGTATCGCGGTCGGTATGGCGACCAATATTCCACCGCACAACATTACCGAAATTATCAACGGTGCCCTGCACTTGTTGCGGAATGATGATTGCACGATAGATGAGTTGATAGAGATTATCCCTGCACCGGATTTCCCGACTGGCGGCATTATCTATGGTGTTTCCGGTGTGCGTGACGGTTACCGCACTGGTCGCGGTCGTGTCGTGATGCGTGCGAAAACGCATTTTGAGGAGTTTGGCAAAGAGAATCGTACCGCGCTGATCATTGATGAGCTGCCGTACCAGGTTAATAAGAAATCTTTGCTTGAGCGTATTGCAGAATTAGTGCGCGATAAAAAGCTCGACGGCATTTCAGATATCCGCGACGAATCCGATAAATCCGGCATGCGCGTGGTGATTGAGCTCAAACGTGGTGAAGTGCCGGATGTGGTATTGAACAATCTGTATAAGCAGACGCAATTGCAGGACACTTTCGGTATGAATATGGTGGCGCTGGTCAATGGCCAGCCTAAGCTGCTGAATCTGAAAGAGATGTTGTCGTGCTTCCTGTCACATCGCCGCGAAGTTGTCACGCGTCGTACCGTGTTTGAGCTGCGCAAAGCGCGCGAACGCGGTCACGTGCTCGAAGGTCTGGCAGTAGCATTGGCGAATATCGACGATTTCATCGCTATCATCAAAGCGGCGCCGACACCTCCACTGGCGAAACAGGAATTGATGACGCGCGCCTGGGATAGTTCCATGGTACGTGAGATGCTGACGCGCACTGCTGCTGATAATCCTGGTGGTATTGACGCTTTCCGTCCTGAGAGTTTGCCTAAACATTACGGTATTCAGCCGGATGGCCTGTACAAATTATCCGATGATCAGGCGCAGGAAATTCTGCAAATGCGTTTGCAACGTCTGACTGGTCTGGAGCAGGATAAGATCGTCAACGAATACAAAGACGTGATGGCTGAAATCGCCGATTTGCTCGATATTCTGTCTAAGCCTGAACGTGTCACAACGATTATTACGGATGAACTGACACTCGCCAGAAATGAGTATGGTGAAGGAAATAAAGACGTTCGCCGTTCTGAAATTACACACAACGCGACCGACCTGGAAACCGAAGATCTGATCACGCCGGTAGATATGGTGGTGACCTTGTCGCACACCGGCTATATGAAGTCGCAACCCTTGTCTGAATACCGTGCGCAGAAACGTGGCGGCCGTGGCAAACAAGCGACTGCAACGAAGGATGATGACTGGATTGAGCAGTTATTCGTTGCGAATACCCACGATTACATCCTGTGCTTCAGTAACCGTGGCCGTCTCTACTGGCTCAAGGTATGGGAAGTACCGCAAGGTTCGCGCAGTTCACGCGGCAAACCTATCGTGAATATGTTCCCGCTGCAGGATGGCGAAAAAATTACCGTCATTCTGCCTTTGTCGGGTGACAACCGCAGCTTCCCTGAAGACCGTTATATTTTCATGGCAACCAGCCTTGGTACTGTGAAGAAAACACCGTTGGCGGATTTCAGTAATCCACGTAAAGCCGGCATTATCGCTGTGGATCTGGATGACGGCGACTTCCTGATCGGTGCGGCGCTGACCGACGGCAAGCATGATGTGATGTTGTTCTCCGATGCGGGTAAGGCTGTACGTTTCGATGAAAATGATGTGCGTCCTATGGGGCGTACTGCACGTGGTGTGCGCGGCATGAATCTCGATGAAACGCAACAAGTCATCGCCTTGCTGGTGGCGGAAAACGAGCAGCAATCGGTATTGACTGCAACAGAAAATGGCTTTGGCAAACGTACACCGATTACTGAATATACCCGTCATGGTCGCGGTACCAAAGGCATGATTGCGATTCAGACTTCTGAGCGTAACGGCAAAGTTGTTGCTGCGACTCTGGTTGAAACGACCGATGAAATCATGCTGATCACGACCGGTGGCGTTTTGATCAGGACCCGTGTCTCTGAGATTCGTGAAATGGGACGCGCAACACAAGGTGTCACACTGATCGCGGTTGAAGACGGAACTACCTTGTCCGGCTTACAGCGTATCGTTGAAACGGATGCTGATCAGGATGAAACTGAATCAGGCGCAACGACTGTCGATGGCGACACTAATGCCGCTGATGATGCGACTGGTGATATAGCGGAGTAAAACCATGACCACCATCTACAATTTTTCGGCGGGCCCGGCAGTTTTGCCTAAAGAGGTTTTGCAGCAGGCTGCTGCAGAAATGCTGGATTGGCATGGCAGCGGTATGTCGGTCATGGAGATGAGTCATCGCGGCGCGGAATTCATGTCGATCATGGATGCCGCCCAGCGTGATTTACGTGATTTGCTGGCGATTCCGGACAATTACAAAATCTTGTTTTTACAAGGTGGTGGTCTCGGTGAAAATGCCATCGTTCCCATGAACCTGATGGGGCGTCGTCCCGATGCGCCGGTGGATTTCATTCATACCGGTTCATGGAGCGGTAAGTCAATTAAAGAAGCGCAAAAATACGCCACAGTGAATGTGGCGGCATCCGCTGCCAGCAATGGTTTTACGGCGATTCCTGCAAGGGACAGTTGGCAGTTGTCGAAAGACGCGGCCTATGTACATCTCTGCACCAATGAAACGATAGACGGTGTTGAATATCATTTCGTGCCCGATGTAGCGGAACAGACCGGTGGCGCACCGATAGTGGCGGATATGTCTTCCCATATTTTGTCGCGCGTGATCGATGTGTCTGCCTACGGTGTGATTTTTGGCGGCGCGCAAAAGAATATTGGCCCGGCTGGCCTGACGCTGGTGATCGTGCGCGAAGATTTGCTCGGACATGCTTTGCCTGTATGCCCATCCGCCTTTGACTGGAAAATTGTTGCCGACAACGGCTCCATGTACAACACGCCACCAACCTATGCGATCTATATCGCTGGTCTGGTATTTCAATGGTTGAAACGCCAGGGCGGCGTGGCAGCGATGGAAGCGCAAAACATTGCGAAGGCAACGTTGTTGTACGATTACCTTGATTCCACTGATTTTTATGAAAATCGTGTGGCGAAAGAATGTCGTTCGCGTATGAACGTACCATTTTTTCTGAAAGACGAATCTCTGAATGCAGAATTTCTGGCTAGTGCAAAAGCGCAGGGTTTGTTGCAACTGAAGGGGCATAAATCGGTCGGCGGTATGCGTGCCTCAATTTACAACGCGATGCCGCTCGCCGGAGTGCAGGCACTGGTTGGTTTCATGCACGAGTTTGCCAGCGCGCATTCCTGAGTGTAAAAGTAGTAGCGTGTAGTCTTCTCCTCAAGCGGCAGCCCTTTCTGAACATGGCATAACCCATCACCTGGAAACCGTGGCGCTGTCGAACCAGATCAAAAGCCTGGTGAGGAATCAAATAATGTAAAGCGGCAGGCGCGACTATTCACGGTCGTGCACCGCTGTCACAGTGTACAAAAACGGTTTTTAGGTTAGTTATGAGCGACAACAAATTACTTCCCCTGCGCATTAAGATTGATACGATCGATGCCCAGATTCTCGATTTGCTGAATCAACGTGCCCGTGTGGCTGAAGAAGTCGGTCACGTCAAAGCCGAAACCAATGCACCGGTGTTTCGCCCTGAGCGCGAGGCGCAGGTATTGCGCGGAGTCGCTGAGCGCAATCCTGGCCCTTTGCTGAACGAAGATATCCAGCTGATTTTCCGCGAAATCATGTCCGCCTGCCGCGCATTGGAACGACGCGTGGTGGTGGCATTTCTCGGCCCGGTCGGCACTTTCAGCGAACAAGCCGTGTACAAGCAGTTTGGTCATGCGATTCAGGCTTTGCCTTGCGTTTCAATTGACGAGGTTTTCCGCGCCACGGAAGCGGGCACGGCTGATTTCGGCGTCGTGCCGATTGAAAATTCTTCCGAAGGTGCGATCAATCGCACACTCGATTTATTGCTGCAAACCAGTCTGGCGATCAGTGGCGAACTGGCGATTCCGGTGCAGCACAGCCTGATGAGCAAATCCGGCAACATGGAAGGCGTGAGCCGCATCTGCGCTCACTCGCAGGCATTGGCGCAATGCCAAGCCTGGCTGAATCAACATTATCCGCACATCGAACGGCAGGCTGTCGCATCCAATGCCGAAGCGGCGCGCATGGCAAGCGGTGATTACACCGTTGCTGCGATCGCCAGTGAAATCGCTGGTACCCAATATAACCTCGGCATCGTCAGTGCACACATTCAGGACGATCCGCATAACCGTACGCGCTTTGCGGTGATTGGCCGTCTGCATACAACACCTAGCGGCAAAGATCAGACCTCGATTGTGCTGGCGACGCCGAACAAAGCTGGTGCTGTTTATGATTTGCTGGCGCCCTTATCCAAACACGGCGTTTCGATGACCCGTTTTGAATCGCGTCCCGCCCGCACCGGTAACTGGGAATATTACTTCTATGTCGATGTCGAAGGACACGTCATGGATGAAAGAGTTGCAGCGGCGATGGCAGAGCTCGATGCAAAAGCGGCGTTCTTCAAAGTCCTGGGTTCTTATCCTTGTACGTTGTGAGATCGTGATGCCTAACGTGTCGAATGTTTTTAAGCGTGTTGCGATTTTTGGCGTTGGTCTGATCGGTGGCTCATTTGCGCTGGCATTGAAAAAAGCTGGCGCTGTGCAGCACATCGTTGGCGTCGGGCGTAGTCATGCATCGCTGGAACGAGCATTGCAGCTCGGTATTATCGACAGTATCGCGACCTCGCCTGAAGCAGCGGTCAAGGATGCTGATCTGGTGCTGATTGCCGCGCCAGTCGCGCAAACCAAAGCGATTCTGGATTCAATACAGCCGCATTTATCACCAACAACCATTGTTACCGACGCTGGCAGTACCAAATCTGATGTCGTCGAGGCGGCAAAAGAAGCGCTGGGTGCAAAGTTGCGCCAGTTTGTACCAGCGCATCCGATTGCCGGTCGCGAGTTGAATGGGCCAGAAGCAGCACTCATTGATTTATATGTCGGTAAAAAAGCCGTCATCACACGCCTGCCGGAAAACAGCGATGCCGATGTGGCGCGGGTTGCCTGGGCCTGGCAACAATGCGGCGCGATAATTCATTATCTTGATCCGGCCGGGCATGACGCGGTGTTTGCGGCAGTCAGTCATTTGCCGCATCTGCTTGCTTATGCATTGGTGGATGATATCGCCCGTCAAGAACATGCTGACACGCTGTTTCAATACGCAGCGAGCGGCTTTCGTGATTTCACCCGGATTGCCGGTTCGTCGCCGGAAATGTGGCGCGATATCACGCTGGCAAACAGGCACGCGATGTTGCAGGAATTAGACTCTTACACCGCGCGTCTGGCGGTGTTGCGCCAGCATTTAGTCAATGCTGATGCAGCGGGCATCGAAGGTATTTATGCGAACGCGCAACGCGCCCGCCACAACTGGATTTCCGCGATCGAAGCCGCTGAAAAACAGCAACGTGAAGGTGGCGATTAACATCGGCTCTGTTCTCGTTTTCATCCTGGATGACGACGGACGAATTCTGATCTGTTTAGATTGCCACTGATCGGAGTTCATCTGTCATTCGTCTGTTATTCTTTTGGATGGATGCAAAGTTGTCCCGGCAAGGCATGGCGACGAAGACAGTACGAGTAGTACGGCGAGCAGCCATAACGCCGCTGGGGCGGTTTTGCATCAATCCTGTCTTTGTCGAAAATAAATTATCTGCATTCCGGATCAGATTCCGGATGTTTTCCGAATAAGTTCATCACTATGACCCAACAAAGCAAACACTATCCGCCATACATTGATTTGCAGCCAATAATGCAGGTGCAGGGCACGGTGCGCTTGCCCGGCTCCAAGAGCATTTCCAACCGCACCTTGCTGCTCGCAGCACTGGCGCAGGGGACGACGGAAATCAAAGATTTACTGGCATCCGACGATACGCTGGTGATGCTGAACGCCTTGCAGCAACTGGGCGTGCACTGGGAGCAAGAAGGTGACAGCCAGAACTACACGGTCCGCGGTGTTAACGGTCAGCTTCCTCGCCATCAGGCCGATCTTTTTATGGGAAATGCGGGCACTGCGATTCGCCCATTGGTCGCAACGCTGGCAGTGCTGGGTGGTGATTACACAGTGCATGGCGTCGCGCGTATGCATGAGCGGCCGATTGGCGATCTGGTCGATGCCCTGAATACCGCTGGTGCGCAGGTCGAGTACACCGGCAATCCCGGCTATCCACCTTTACACATTCGTCGTGGCCATATTCATGCGCAGCGTTTGCAGGTGAAAGGCAATGTCTCCAGCCAGTTTCTGACGGCCTTGCTGATGGCGGCGCCATTGATGGCGAAAGAGCACGACATCGTGATTGATGTCGTCGGCGAATTAATTTCCAAGCCGTATATTGAAATTACCCTGAATCTGATGCAGCGTTTTGGTGTAGCCGTCGAACGCGATGGCTGGCAGGCGTTCACCGTCAAACGTGGGCAGCATTATGTGTCACCGGGCGTGGTGCATGTTGAGGGGGACGCTTCGTCTGCTTCCTACTTTCTGGCGGCTGGCGCCATCGCCGGCGGCCCGGTGCGGGTCGAAGGCGTAGGGCGCGACAGCATACAGGGCGATGTCCGTTTTGCCGAGGCGCTGGAAAAAATGGGGGCAACCATCACCAGCAGCGATAATTGGATAGAAGCCACGTCGAATGGCGCATTGCAGGCGATAGACATGGATTTCAATCATATTCCCGACGCCGCAATGACGATCGCAATGGCAGCCTTGTATGCAAATGGCACCACGACGCTGCGCAATATTGCGAGCTGGCGCGTCAAAGAGACGGATCGCTTGTCAGCGATGGCGACAGAATTAAGAAAACTCGGCGCAACCGTGGAAGAGGGCGCGGATTACATGCGCGTCACACCACCGGCGCAGATATTGTCCGCGACCATAGATACCTATGATGATCACCGCATGGCGATGTGTTTTTCTCTTGCCAGTCTGGATGGTAAGGCTCGGCGCGGCGCAGCGATGCGGATTAACGAACCACATTGTGTGGCCAAGACTTTCCCTGATTATTTTGAGGTTTTTGCCAAAATTAACCATCAGGAGCTGTTTTAATACTCCCCCCAGTATATAAAAGCGGCCTTTGTTTATGCCGACAATAGAGCAAAATTGAAGGATACTCCCCCAAAATGACAAATAAGTATGCCGTAATTACGATTGATGGGCCGACTGCTTCCGGTAAAGGAACCGTCGCCCATCGCGTTGCCAAACATCTGGGTTTTCATTACCTCGATTCTGGCGCGTTGTACCGTTTAACTGCCCTGATGGCGCAACGAAAAAATGTCTCGCTTGACGATGAAACCAGCATTGCTGCATTTGCACGCGCCTTGCCCTGTCGTTTCGTTCACGGCCACGTCATGCTGGAAGACGACGATGTGACTGACGATGTGCGCGCCGAAGCGATAGGCGTTGCCGCATCACGCATAGCGGTGCTGCCGGAAGTCCGTAAAGCTTTGGTGGACTTGCAATTGTCATTCCGCAATGCTCCCGGCCTGGTGGCGGACGGGCGTGATATGGGCAGTGTGATTTTCCCCGATGCCAGTCTCAAAATTTTCCTGACAGCAAGTGCAGAGGCACGCGCGAGTCGTCGATATAAGCAATTGATTGAAAAGGGAATTTCTGCTAATATGGAAGACTTGGTGAAAGATTTGATGGAACGTGATGCGAGAGACAGTACCCGCGCAGCCGCCCCACTCAAACCTGCATCAGGTGCAATTATTCTGGATACCTCAGAACTTACTGCTGAACAAGCGGTGAATCAGGTGCTGGAATGGTATGCAGAAGCACAGGAAAGCAAGCCGTTGTCATAGTAGACGGTTCGATTGCTAAATGTGCAGTAAGTCCCTTTGATAAAGCAAGTTTATTGAAGGGTTGTTCAACCTAACCCGGTAAACAGCGCCTTTGTTCTGTTCCGGCTAACTCAAAAATATTATGTCTACTGTATTCATGTCCCAAGATTTCGCAACCGGTGCAGACAGCTTCGCAGCTTTGTTCGAAGAGTCCCTGTCACGTCAGGATATGCGTTCCGGTGAAGTGATTTCTGCTGAAGTCGTTCGTATCGACCACAACTTCGTGATCGTGAACGCAGGCTTGAAGTCTGAAGCCTTCATCCCTGTTGAAGAATTCAAAAACGACCAGGGCGACCTGGAAGTTAATATCGGCGATTTCGTTTCCGTAGCGATTGATTCGCTGGAAAACGGTTTCGGCGACACTATCCTGTCCCGTGACAAAGCAAAACGTCTGGCATCCTGGCTCGCGCTCGAAAAAGCGCTGGAGTCTGGCGAGATCGTTACTGGTACAGTTAACGGCAAAGTTAAAGGTGGTCTGACTGTTCTGACGAACGGCATCCGCGCTTTCTTGCCAGGTTCTTTGGTTGATACACGCCCAGTGAAGGATACAACTCCTTACGAAGGCAAAACTATGGAATTCAAAGTCATCAAGCTCGACCGCAAGCGTAACAACGTTGTGCTGTCCCGCCGCGCTGTTGTTGAAGCGTCTATGGGCGAAGAGCGTCAAAAACTGATGGAAACCCTGAAAGAAGGCACAGTGGTTACTGGTATCGTTAAAAATATCACTGACTACGGCGCGTTCGTTGATCTGGGCGGCATCGATGGCTTGTTGCACATCACTGATCTGGCATGGCGTCGTGTACGTCACCCTTCCGAGGTGTTGACGGTTGGTCAGGAAATCACTGCAAAAGTATTGAAATTCGACCAAGAGAAAAACCGTGTGTCCCTGGGCGTAAAACAATTGGGCGACGACCCATGGACAGGCTTGTCCCGTCGTTACCCAGCGAACACACGTCTGTTCGGTAAAGTAACTAACCTGACCGACTACGGTGCGTTCGTTGAAGTCGAACAAGGTATCGAAGGTCTGGTTCACGTTTCCGAAATGGACTGGACTAACAAAAACGTGGCACCAAACAAAGTTGTTCAATTGGGCGACGAAGTTGAAGTTATGGTTCTGGAAATCGACGAAGAACGTCGTCGTATCAGCCTGGGCATGAAACAGTGCAAAGCTAATCCTTGGGATGATTTCGCGATCAACCACAAGAAAGGTGACAAAGTTCGCGGCGCGATCAAGTCCATCACTGATTTCGGCGTATTTATCGGTTTGTCTGGCAACATCGACGGTCTGGTACATTTGTCTGATCTGTCCTGGAACGAAACAGGCGAAGAAGCAGTGCGTCGCTTCAAGAAAGGTGACGAACTGGAAGCCATCGTTCTGGCTATCGACGTTGAACGCGAGCGCGTTTCCCTGGGTGTTAAACAACTCGAAGGCGACCCATTCAATAACTACTGCGCAATGAACGACAAAGGCGCAATCGTTACTGGTACAGTGAAATCTGTTGAGCCAAAAGGCGCAGTGATCCAACTGGCTGACGACGTTGAAGGCTACCTGCGTGCATCCGAAATCTCCCGCGACCGCGTGGAAGATGCTGGTACACATCTGAAAGTCGGCGACAGTGTTGAAGCGTTGGTGTTGAACATCGACCGTAAAGCACGTGGTATCCAGTTGTCTATCAAAGCAAAAGACAGCGCTGAAACACAAGAAGCAATGCAAAAAATGTCTACTGCTGTAGATTCCAATGCAGCTTCTGGTACTACCAGCCTGGGCGCGTTGTTGAAAGCTAAACTCGACAACAAAAACTAAGCTCAATCTCAGTCATAAGGTTTTATAAATATGACGAAGTCGGAGCTGATAGCTCGTCTGGCGGAGCGATATCCACAACTGGTTGCAAAAGATGTGGATGTCGCTGTCAAAACCATCTTAGATGCAATGACCGATGCTCTGGCAACAGGGCAGCGGATAGAAATCAGGGGTTTTGGCAGTTTTTCTCTGAACAGTCGTCCACCACGGATAGGTCGTAATCCTAAATCTGGTGACAAAGTGATGGTGCCTGAAAAACGGGTACCACATTTCAAACCGGGTAAAGAATTGCGCGAACGTGTCGATGCCATGGTTGGGCAGCCGATACACGATGACTAGACGGGTCATCGGGCCTCGCGATTGATGCAAATTAAAAAACGGTATATCGGTTTTTCCGGTATGCCGTTTTTTTTCAGTACAATGGTCGCTTTGCAGACACAGTAAAGCAACAGCGTTCGTTAATGCCGCTTTTACTCATTAGGATGTAACCATGAAATATATTTCCAGATTGCTTGCTGCGATACTTTTCATCATCTTTTTTGGCTTTGCCTTAAAGAATGATCAGATCGTCACGCTTCAGTATTTCTTCGGTTATCAACAATCAGCACCTTTGGTGATTATGCTGTTGGTTTTTTTCGTAGCGGGTGCCGTGTTGGGCGCTCTGGCGATGGTTCCTATGGTGTTCAGACACCGTCGTGATCTTTCTCGTCACAAGAAAACGCTGGCGGAAATTGAGAAAGAGCGTCTGCTTGCCGAGCAGGCAAGTATGCAGGCACCACAACCAGATAGTGTCCGGAACGATTAGTCTTCACGTGCCGGCTTTACCCTGAAATGTGAATGCAGAGAGGAACGAAGCTTGTCTCTCGCTGACATTATTCAGGCAGATACTTACTATCTTGAAAAACATTACAGAAAATAAGAAAAATGGAATTTGAAATTTGGTGGTTGCTTGGCATCCCCTTGTTTTTTACTCTTGGCTGGCTGGCTGCCCGGATCGATATCCGCCAGTTGCTTTCCGAGTCGCGCAGTCTGCCGCGTGGCTATTTTAAGGGGCTTAATTTTTTACTCAACGAACAGCCCGATAAAGCAATTGATGCGTTTATCGATATTGTTCGTCTTGATCCTGAAGCTGTTGAATTGCATTTTGCGTTGGGAAATTTATTTCGCCGCCGTGGTGAAACCGAGCGCGCAATTCGTGTGCATCAAAATCTCGTCCAGCGCCCTGATTTGCCTTCCGATCAAAAGACGCAGGCAATGTTCGAGCTGGGGCAGGATTACTTAAAAGCAGGCTTATTAGATCGTGCTGAGGAAACATTTAATCAGCTTGTTTCCGGACCTTTTGAAGTTCAGGCTCGCCGTGCTTTGCTCGAAATATATCAGCGTGAAAAAGAATGGGCGCGTGCGATCGATGCCGCATACGCGTTGCAAGAAGCAGGTGCGGGTGGCAGACAAAAAGAGATCGCGCAGTTTTATTGTGAAATTGCGCAGGATGAGCTGGCGCGCTGCAATACTGAGGCAGCGCTTGCCGTATTAGAAAAAGCGCTGGCGATAGACCGTTTGAGTGTCCGTGCCGTGATATTGATGGGCGACGTCTATCAGTCAATAGGTGAAACAGAAAAAGCCGTTACTGCCTGGTTGCGTGTGGAGCAGCAAAGTGTGCCGCACGTGGCGCTGGTTGCGCAACGCCTGATGGATGCATATCGTAAGCTGGAGCGCCCGCAGGAAGGCCTGAATCTGTTGAAAAATTACCTCGAAGAAGCACCGTCTGTGGATTTGCTCGAGGTGGTCTTTAAAGCGACGATAGAGCTTGATACGGTAGCGGCAGCAAATCAGCTGGTTAGTGACGAATTACGCAGAACACCAACTTTGCTCGGGCTGGAAAAATTACTGGACGCCCGTTTGATTGAGGTTTCTCCGGAGTTCCGGCCAGAACTGTCGCTGGTCAAAAATCTGGTACATGGTTATGCGCAGAAATTGTCACGCTATCAGTGTTCTCATTGTGGCTTTAAGACGAGGCAGTTTTACTGGCATTGTCCAGGTTGCAGTCGCTGGGAGACTTATCCGCCGCGACGTACAGAAGAGTTAAATGTAATGAATTAATTGTATTCCTCTGCATGCGGCATCTTGTTCGTATCAAGGAACGATGGCTCTCGCAGGAATACGGCACTATTTATTTGGGACTGAGATCGCAAAATGAAAATTACTATTATTGGTACTGGTTATGTTGGCCTCGTGACGGGTGCCTGTCTCGCGGAATTGGGAAACGACGTATTTTGTCTTGATGTTGATCAGCGCAAAATCGACATCCTGAACAATGGGGAAATTCCTATCCATGAACCGGGACTGGAAGAAGTGGTAGCGCGTAACCGCGCGGCTGGACGCATCCGTTTTTCGACTGATGTCGAGGCAAGCGTAGCGCATGGCGATATCCAGTTTATTGCGGTCGGTACACCTCCCGATGAAGACGGCTCCGCTGATTTGCAATATGTGCTGGCAGCGGCACGTAATATCGGTAAATACATGACTGGCTTTAAAGTCATCGTCGATAAATCGACCGTTCCTGTTGGTACCGCTGACCGCGTCAGCGTTGCTGTGCAAGAGGAGTTGGCTGCGCGCGCAGCAACTGCAACTTTTTCGGTTGTGTCCAATCCTGAGTTCCTGAAAGAAGGTGCTGCAGTTGAGGATTTTATGCGTCCTGATCGTATTGTGATTGGTTGCGATGCGACGCCTCAGGGTGAAAAAGCGCGCGATATGATGAAAAAGTTGTACACGCCATTTAATCGCAATCGCGAACGCACTTACTGGATGGATGTCCGTTCTGCTGAATTCACGAAATATGCAGCAAATGCGATGCTGGCGACGCGTATTTCGTTTATGAATGAACTCGCCAATCTGGCTGATCATGTCGGTGCTGATATCGAAGCCGTACGCCACGGGATAGGCTCTGACCCCCGTATCGGCCATAGTTTTTTATATGCGGGCTGTGGTTATGGTGGATCTTGCTTTCCAAAAGACGTACAGGCACTGGAACGTACCGCGCAGGACTATGGTCTGAACCTGTTGATTTTGCAGGCGGTTGAAGAAGTGAATGCGCGCCAGAAGCAGATTCTAGGTGCCAAGATCATGCAGCGCTTTGACAATCAGATTGTCGGTAAACATTTTGCAATCTGGGGTCTCGCATTTAAGCCAAACACGGATGATATGCGTGCTGCCTCGTCGCGCGTGTTAATCGGCGAATTGCTGCGCAATGGCGCGACGGTGGCTGTTTATGATCCGGTTTCTATGGAAGAAGCTAAACGCGTGTTTGAACTCGATTTTTATGACGCACCGGAATTACTCGTGTCGATCCGTTATGCTGAAAATCCTATGGATGCGCTGAATGGTGCAGATGCCCTGGCGATTGTTACGGAATGGAAGGCTTTCCGCAGCCCTGATTTTGATCAGGTTAAGCAGCGTTTGAAACAGGCAGTGATTTTTGATGGTAGAAATCTGTTTGAACCCGCGGTGATGACGGAGTTGGACATTGAATATCACGGCATTGGCCGCTCTGTACTCACGCGTAAGTGAGGTCGTTTTTGATGAGTGAGCAAGTGAAAAAGCAAATTCTGATCGCTGGCGATGTCATGCTCGATCGTTACTGGTTTGGTGAGGTGAACCGGATATCGCCTGAAGCCCCGGTGCCCATCGTTCGCGTCGAGCGTCGTGAAGAACGTCTTGGTGGCGCTGCAAATGTGGCTTTAAATGCAGTTGCTCTTGGTGTGAACGCAGGACTAATGGGCATCATCGGTGATGATGAGGCGGGCAACAGTATTGAAAATCTGTTGAAAAAAGCCGGTATTTCCAGTTACCTCAGCCGCGACAAACAAATATCAACGATCATCAAATTACGTGTGATCGGTCGCCAGCAACAACTGATACGTATTGATTTTGAGGAAAAGCCAACAGAAATTGTTCTCAGAGACAAACTGAATCGTTTCAATGCCTTGCTGAGTGCGTATGACGTCGTCATTTTTTCGGATTATGCCAAAGGCGGTCTGATGAATGTGAAGGCGATGATACAAGCCGCAAAGGAGGCTGGTAAGCTTGTTCTGGTGGATCCTAAAGGCAGTGATTTCGCCCGCTATGCAGGAGCAACATTATTAACGCCGAATAAATCAGAACTGAAACTGATTATCGGCGAATGGGCGAACGAGGCTGAACTGACTGAAAAAGCACAAAATTTACGGCGCGAATTAGATTTGCAAGGTTTGTTATTGACGCGTTCTGAAGAGGGAATGACCCTATTTACCGAAGAAGATGTCACGCATGTGCCTGCAATGGCTCGCGAAGTTTTTGATGTTTCCGGTGCCGGAGATACTGTCATCGCGACGATGGCAGTGATGATGGCGAATGGTATGCGTATGCAGGATGCCGTAGTGATCGCTAATCGGGCTGGCGGTATCGTGGTTGGTAAACTGGGTACAGCGACTGTGACAAAAGAAGAATTATTCTCAGGGGTGTAGTTTTCTCTCAATCTGCTGAAAATAAGTCAACCCTTATGTGCTTTTACCGTTAATAATTATGTTTCGTTTTCTGGCATTTTAGAAAATGAAACATGATCATTAAAGTTCATCACTTTTTGGGGAGTCTTCATATGTTCAAAAAATTATTATTAGCAGTGGCTGCAATGGTTGCCACCATGGGTTTTGCGTTTGCCGACGTTGATGTCAATAAAGGCGATCAGGCTGCTCTGGATGGAATTAAAGGCATAGGTCCTGCCAAATCCAAGGCGATTATCGAAGAGCGCACAAAAAATGGCAGTTTCAAAGACTGGGCTGATTTCGAAGCACGTGTGAAGGGAATTGGCGATAAAAATTCTACCAAGCTGTCCGAAGCTGGGCTGACCGTGAATGGACAGGCAAAGCCAGGCGCACCAGCTAAACCAGCTGCTGCAGACAAGTCAGCAAGCAAACCTGCAAAAGCAGCAAAAGAACCTAAAGCGGATGCTAAGCCTGCGGATGCACCTGCAAAAGCAACAAAAGCCGATGATAAGGCGACAGAAAAAACACCGGAAAAACCAGTAAAAGCATCAAAAGCAGAGAAAAAAGCAGCGAAAGCAGAAAAAGCGGATGCTACTGAGAAAGCGGCCGCCAGTGCAAAAGAAGGCAAAGCAAAATAATCTGATTAAATAGTCTTATTTTCAGATCTCGATCTTCACCGTCGTCGCCTGTGTTTTACGTAAAAGCCTCCGATTTTGAATCATCGGAGGCTTTTTTATTAGCTTATGCGAATTATGTATAAGGAATATATCTGTTTCTGAATGCTGTCAGCTGCGATATTTACCTGTGAAAACAGTGAGATAGCGCTGTTTTGTGGTCTGACACGCCGCAATAAGCGCCATGCGTCAGAATTCAAGTGCGTTTAGAATAAGCCTGTGTTTCACGACTATTGATAACTATGTCTTACCTGACTATTGAAGACACGATTGGTAACACCCCTTTAGTACGTTTACAAAGAATACCGGGTGAGGAAAATCGGCGTCGCAACAACATTATATTAGGCAAACTGGAAGGTAATAATCCAGCTGGCTCAGTCAAAGACAGACCCGCATTAATGATGATCAGGCGCGCTGAAGAGCGGGGTCAACTGAAACCTGGTGATACCCTGATTGAGGCGACCAGTGGCAATACTGGTATTGCACTGGCAATGGTAGCCGCCATGCGTGGTTACAAAATGATTTTACTGATGCCGGAAAATCTGAGTATCGAGCGTCGTCAGAGTATGGCTGCATACGGTGCCGAGATCATACTGACACCAAAAACCGGCGGCATGGAGTATGCGCGGGATCTGGCCGAACAAATGCAAAAAGAAGGCAAGGGTTTGATTCTAGATCAGTTCGCGAATCCGGATAATCCTCTTGCGCATGTTGAAGGTACCGGACCGGAAATCTGGCGGGATACGAAGGGAAAAGTCACTCATTTTGTCAGCGCAATGGGGACGACCGGAACGATCATGGGAGTTTCCGCTTATCTGAAGCAGCAAAATCCGCAGATTCAGATTATTGGCGCCCAGCCAGAAGAGGGCTCGCAAATCCCCGGCATTCGCAAATGGCCGGAAGCGTACATGCCTAAGATTTTTGATAAAGCCAAAGTTGACCAAGTGGAATCAGTAAGCCAAGGGGATGCCGAGCACATGGCGCGCAGACTCGCTGCGGAAGAGGGAATTTTTTGCGGTATTTCAGCGGCGGGTGCCTGTGAAATTGCACTGAGAATTGCGGAGACAGTAGAAAACGCAACGATCGTGTTTATCGTATGTGACCGTGGCGATCGTTATTTATCGACTGGTGTCTTCCCCGCCTGAGTCTCCGGCAAGTCTGGGCGCAGATACGCTCAGTTAATGTTGTCACCCCCAAAAAAATACCGAAATTACTCTCACAAGTAGTTTCGGTATTTTGCTTTATCTGTCGCCGGGGATTGCCCGGAAAGCATTTAAGCTGCGTCTTTTGGCTTGAATTGCTTGTCGCTGATGCGGAATTTCGCACGACGGTCACCCATCAGTTCGCGTAATTCTTTGATGCTGATATCGCTGATTTCATGCATGCGGATCAACAACGAAGCGCCTACAGGCAGACGACGATGTCTGATTTTGCTGATGACCGGTGGTGCAACTTCTAACGCTCTTGAGAGTGCTGCGTCATTTTTCAAATGCAATTGCTTGATCAGAGTATCTAAAAGATTGTTGGGATCGTAGTCGATCTCATCTGATTCAAGCTGGGTTAAATTTGCCATAATTACCTCGCTGTCTAGTCTATTGATGCTGGATTTAATTGCTTCAATGAGAATTAATCAAACGGTAACATTGTAACTTTAAAATAGAATTTGCTTTTAGCAAGAATAGCAAACCATTGTTAAATCCCTATTCAAACTTAGCATCAAACATGCATTAGTATTAATAAGACAATATCACTGTAGATTAATTTGCAATTAATCTCAACGCTTGTTTTTAAAAAAGCATGCAATGGATGGTTATTTCCGTCTTTTGCATGCTAGCAATTACTTACGAATATAGTATTGGGTAAAAAGTACCTTAAATCAATTGGTGAAAACGAAACATATTGTTAAAAAGTTTTGTTCAAGCTGACATATACCTATTTTTCTTTTGCCGCACTGATGATTCGCCCCAGATCAAACACCGACATGGCATAAAAATAACTCCGGTTATATTGTGTAATCGCGAAGAAATTATCAGTTGCCAGCCAGTATTCGGTGGCTTCGTCACCATTCTGTAGGTCGATAACGCCATACTGTATGTTGCTCGGTGCATCACTGCTTGCCGTGCTGATAAAGGTTTTTAATTCCGCCAGAGAATAGCTGGCACGTAATCCCTGGCTCAGCGCTGTCTGTAATAACGCTGGGTTTGCTTCGCTTGAAATCAGGGTAGCCGGGAAGGTGACAGGGAGATTTCTTTTCCAGCCATGCATCGCCAGGTAGTGAGCAACGCTGCCGATAGCATCGATGGGGGAATCGGTCAGATTGATGCTGCCATCGCCGTCAAAATCGACTGCAAATTTACGTATGCTGCCTGGCATGAATTGCGGCCAGCCTATCGCACCTGCGTAAGAGCTTTTAAATGCAAAGGGGTCGACGCCAGATTCTCTTGCCATCAGCAGCATGTTTTCCAGCTCATTGCGGAAGAACTGCATGCGGGCATCTCTCGTTGGCGTGTCAGGATAGTCAAAGGCCAGCGTTGTCAGCGCATCCATGACCCGGAATTTTCCGGTGTTTTTTCCAAAAATGGTTTCCACACCGATTAGGCCGACGATGATCTCCGGCGGTACACCGTATTGCTGCCGTGCGCGCTCCAGCGCATCTGCATATTTATTCCAGAATGCGACGCCAGCCTCTATCCTGTAGGGTTCCACAAAACGGGCGCGATAGGCTTTCCAGTTTTTAGGTTTCCCTGCCGGAGCGGGTCTCATCAGTTGCCTTGCGCTTTCAACGTAGCGCACTTGTTCAAATACGGTTTGTAACTGCGCTTTGTCAAACTGATGTTTATCCACCATTTCCGTAATGAATGCAGAGACTTCTTTCCATTCATTAAATCGGACATTTTCTTGCATCACCGGTGTCGCAGAGGCGACCTTAGCACTGCGCTTGGCAGACGTTTTGTTTACTGAAGGTGTCGCGCTTAATGCCGGTATAGCAATGCTGCTGATGATCGCAGCACAGAAGCAACTGCGGACGAGGTATTGAATAGATTTCACAATGGTCGATGTCAAGTGCTTGTTCAGTAAATTAGCGACAGGCTGCTAACAGGATTTTCAGTTGGCGTATACGCTGGCTTTCCGGAGCGGTGGTTTGTCCATATTTCGCATTGATATAGGTGCGCAGGAATTTTTCCACCGGTGGAATATCTTTTGCTGGCAATATTTTTTTCAATCTTTGCAGATACGCATATGGCCCCTCATCCACTGCGCGGGGCGGTGTTTTCTTTGCCATTTTTTTGCAGAACGCCAAGTATACTCTATCCATTGCCGGGATCGAAGGTCTGTTCAGCATCAACGGCAGGGCAATTGCGCCGATAATGAGAGTGCCCGTGATAAAAAACAGCAAACTGATGCGCGACCAGTCTATGTTTTTAAAGCCTAAGGAGCTGAGAAAGTTTTTCTGCGTTTGCTGGTTGTAATTGAGTACCCACTGATTCCAGGAGTTATTGATGGCGTCGAGGCGCATGCGCATAGCTTGGCTCCATGAATTGCCGGACAAGGCAAAATTCATCAGCCCTGCAAAGCCGCGTTTGGGAATCGCCTGATTCAGATTTTGCATAACCCGTTCTGGCGCGACGGCGGCCGTCGGGTCGACGCGGACCCAGCCCTGACCTCCGAGCCACACTTCCGTCCACGCATGCGCATCGGATTGCCGGACTTCAAAATAGCCATCAACTTCATTCAGCGTACCGCCCTGATAACCCGTTACGATTCTTGCCGGAATACCGGCCAGCCGCATCAGATTCACAAACGCACTCGCATAATGTTCGCAAAACCCGGCTCTGCTCTTGAACAAGAAATCGTCAATACTGTTGATGCCCAGCAGCGGCGGTTCCAGCGTGTAAGTAAATGCTTCCTTGCGAAAGTACTGTAAAACCGCATTGATCAGAGCGCTGTCATCGCTGTATTGACGCCGTAGCGCGTCCGCAAAGGCCGCGCTACGCGGATTGTAACCGGCAGGTATTTCCAATGCCCGGTGTAAATCGCGCAGATTGTTTTCGACGAGGTAACGATATTGCGGATAAGACGTCACCTGATAACGCAGACGCTGGCTGATGATGTCATTGCTGCGCAGTTCCATTTGCCGATTGATACTGGCGATAGTGTTGCCATCGATTTGCGGTGCTGCCGCTGGTAAATCGAGAGCAAACAACCAGCGCTGGCTCTGTGGTTCCAGGATAATTTCCTGCGTGATCGGTGTTCCTGCGTACTGCGCAATATCACCGTTATTCTTTTGCAAAAAGCGAGCCGGCGACCAGGTTTTGCCATCGAATTCCGTCATCACGATACCGCGCCAGTAAAGCAGTGATTTATTCGGTGCCGGTTGCGAAAATTTCACCCTGAAGGCGATCTCTTCTGACAAGACCAGATCGCTGATACCGCCCGGTGACATCGTTTCCGATAAGCCTGAGCGTCCACTATGTGCATCACCCGGCAAACCCCAGAGCGGGCCTTGTATTCGGGGGAAAAGAAAGAACGCACACAAGGTCAGCGGAATTGCCAGTGCCATCATGCCTAAGCCTAATTTCAGGCGTTGTTTCAGGGATGGGAAAAGACCTGTGTAGTGGAACGACAATTGTGCTGTGAGCAGCAGACTCACTGAGACTAGTGTCATGAATGCTGCCGCGATGGTTTGCTGATAAAAAAAGCTGGTCAGCAATAAAAAAAATCCGAGAAACAGTACGACAAACAGATCCCGCTTTGCATGCATCTCCAATAATTTACAGGTCAGCAGCAGTACCAGCATGGTGACGCCAGCCTCACGTCCAAAGAAGGTTTTATGATTCAGATAGACGCCCAGCATCATCAGTGCCGACACCGGAATCAGTATCCATCCCGGTGGCAGGCGGCGACCGGTCAGCGTCAGCCAGCCACGCCACATTAGCAGCCCAACACAACTGACACTGACCCATGTTCCCAGATGCGAAAAATGCGGCAGCAGCACACTCAGGCAGGCAACGATTAACAGCAGCGTATCTGCTTTATCGCGACTGAAAACGGGCAGGGAAAGAGTCCGGCGCATAGTCACCTGATCACAATTCGTAAAGCGCTAAGGCGCGCAGGCACGCATCGCGATGTGCCGGTCCCTGTGCCGGGGCGTAATTTTCCTGCCCGAGCTTAAAACCGTACTGCAACCCGGCCTGATCTGCTTCCAGCACCCATCGGGTCATGCGCGAGAGTTTGAGTTCCAGATTCATCGTTCTTGGCAGGGCAGAAAAATCCAGCAGAATATCGTTGCCAGCACCACCGATAAATTGTTTGGTCACCAGTTGCCCGCCGAGCGCAGGATCTACGCGGGCGATTTGTTTCCACGCCAGATGTTTCAGTGCGTCGCCCGGCTGATACGCCCGCACACCCGAGAAATCCTCGTTGCCACCCTGGCCTTCGAGTTCATTCGATGGTGCGCCAGAAGTCGGTAGCGGCGGCGCATGTTCTTCCGGCTCCGGATACACCAGTGCCCGTGCGTCTGGCAGCCAGGTGCTCCAGGCGCGTAACAAGCCAAGTGGGAACCAGGTTTGCAGGCGCACCCGTGGAATCGCCTGCCAGCCACGGCTGCGCGTCGGATAGTTCAGGTGTATGCTGGTTCGGCTGTCTGGGGCAATATCCACCGCTTTTTCCGGTGCGTTTTTTTCGTTGAAGCCGACCCAGATCGCGTAGCGCTGATATTTGCGCCGATTGATCAGAAAAATGGTGAAGTGCGTTTCTTCGCCAGCAAACACGGCTTGCGCCGGGCCCGTATCGAGATGCAGGTAGGCGAGATTTCTGAAGCAAAAGAAAACATTCACCAGAGCGACGCTGCCGAGTACAAACGTCAATGCAAAACCCAGACTGAGATTGTAATTGGTGGCGGAAATAAACAAGATCAGCAGCATCAGCAAAAACATCCAGCCTGCCTTGCTTGGCAACGTGAAGACGCGGCGTTGTTTCAGAAAAACTTCACCACTCTCAGGTTGATGCTCAAGAAAAATGATCTTGTGCAAGCGTGCTTTCCAGCGTTCAGATAAAGCGGTCAGCATGGCATCCGTTTTCCGGTCTCCGGTTCAGTACACATCAGACGGCAACGCGCTTGATCACGTGCGCCAGTAAATCTGCGCTGGCGCTGGCTTTACCATTGACTGATTTAAGCGGACGCAGGCGGTGCGCAATCACCGGAATCATGATGGCCTGCACGTCTTCCGGCAGTACGTGATCACGCCCCTCAAGTGCCGCCCAGGCACGCGCTGCCTGCAACAAGGCGAGCGATGCGCGCGGGCTCATGCCTTCGGCAAAGACATCGCCCTGACGGGTTGCCTGTGCCAGCGCCTGCACATAATCAACCAACGACGGCGAGGTGTGTATTTGTTTGAGTTGCTGCTGCGCCTGCAATAACTCGCTGGCCTGCATCAATGCTGGCAGCTTTGACAGCAAAGCGCGACGGTCTTCGCCCAATAACAGCGCACGCTCTGCCGCCGCGTCCGGGTAGCCGAGTGACAGACACATCAGAAAACGGTCCAGCTGTGATTCTGGTAACGGAAAGGTGCCGACCTGATGCGCTGGATTTTGCGTTGCGATCACGAAAAATGGGGCAGGCAGTTTGCGTGTCTGGCCTTCGGCAGAAACCTGATGCTCTTCCATCGCTTCGAGCAGGGAAGACTGTGTTTTTGGTGTGGCGCGGTTAATTTCATCGGCCAGCAAGACCTGGGTGAATACCGGGCCGGGGTGAAAGATAAACTGATTTTTTTCGCGGTCAAAAATCGATACACCAATGACATCGGCGGGTAGTAAATCGCTGGTGAATTGCAGACGGTTAAATTTCAGGCCCAGCGAAATCGCGAGAGCGTGCGCGAGTGTGGTTTTACCGACGCCGGGCAAATCTTCGATTAACAAATGACCTCCAGCGAGCAAACAGGCCAGCGCCTGACGGATTTGCAGCTCTTTACCGATAATGACGTTATTGACTTGTTTTGCAACTTTATGCAATTGGGAAAACATGTATTTCCTCGCGTAAAAATCAGCGCACAGTGTAGCCGAATTAAACCGGCTTGTTGTAATCCCTGCACTGGCCGGACAGGCGCATTTGCAAAAGCAGCTAAATAAGGTGAAACTGATAGCTAAATCTACAAAAATCCGAGACATGACAACCGCGTATTACACCCATGCAGATTGCAAACGCCATGAAATGGGATCATGGCATCCGGAATCACCAGAACGTTTGCAGGCGATAGAAGACCAACTGATCGCCAGCCGCATCAGCACCTTGCTGGATCACCGCGATGCACCGTCGGCAGAAGAAAGCGACCTGGCGCGGGTGCACACAGCGGATGCGATTTACCGGATACGCGAAAATTGTCCGTCCGAACATTCCGAATACGATCACTTTCCACTCGATGCCGACACTGCTTTAAATAGCTACACCTGGCGTGCCTGTCTGCGCGCGGCAGGGGCGGCGATCGCCGCAACCGATGCGGTGATCGATGCCGAAATCGAAAATGCTTTTTGCGCTGTACGGCCACCGGGACATCACGCCAGCCGCAAAGAGTCGATGGGATTCTGTATGTTTAACAACGTCGCGATTGCTGCCCGTCATGCGCTCGATGTGCGCGGCTTGCAGCGTGTCGCCATCGTTGATTTCGATGTGCATCACGGCAATGGTACCGAAGATATTTTCCGTGATGACCCGCAAGTGCTGATGGTGAGTTTTTTTCAGCATCCTTTTTATCCGTATTCCGGCGATAGCGAACCGGCCAGTAACATGGTCAACGTGCCCGTGCCGGCGCATAGCTATGGCGATGTGATCCGCACGCTGGTCACTGAAAAGTGGTTGCCAGCCTTGCGCGCATTTCAGCCGGAAATGATTTTTATCTCGGCCGGGTTTGACGCGCACCGTGAAGACGATATGGGGCAGCTGGGGCTGACGGAAGCCGATTTTGCCTGGCTGACCAGACAGGTGATGGCGGTCGCGAAAGACTATTCCAAAGGCCGCATCGTCAGTTGTCTGGAAGGCGGCTACAACCTCTCGGCGCTTGCCCGTAGCGTGACTGCGCATTTGAAAGTTCTTGCTGATCTTGAATAAATGATGGCAAGCCATCGTTTTTCTGCTGTTTTGCCTCTTTAAATACTGGGGGGAGTATTCTGCAAAGCCCTTTGTTTGTAAGGACAATTGAGCGAAAACAGCAGATACTCCCCTTTTTTTCTTTCCGCAGACAATTTTTCGGACCGCTTTTCAGCGGCTGACACAACACGCCGATGGCTTTCTGAATGGCGTTGTGCCCGGGCTGTTATCTGCAAATTGGTTTCGTTGCAGGTTGGCGACAAAATGATGTCAATGACGATATCGTTTCAAACTTCTTTAACATTTGTACGCTGTTATTTCGCCTGCATACTCCTTACACTCAGCATCGTTTACTTTATTTCGTATGTATTCGTATCGCATTTGCGGTACGACGATTCTGAGGGCAAATCTGTCGAAAGGCAGAGACGCAAAGCCTCCGGCCTACAGCGCAGACGCGCCACGGTAGCGGGGTTGCTGACTATCCTGTGATGTCATCAGGTATTTCGCGTGGCCCTCGCTAACAACAGAGAGCTGAGCCCATGCCTGTCACCCGTCCTGTCACCAAACCTGTCCCCCGGATTCTTTCTGCCAGCCTGCTTGCCTTGCTGAGTGCCTGTGGCAGTAATTCTGGCAGTAATTCTGATAACGCGTCGCTGAATCAGGCACCTGCCGCGATTGCGACTGCGACCACGACACTCAGTGCAGATGTTGCCCAATTACCGGAAACGGCAGCGGCGCAGATTGCACAACCGACGTTTCACGTTGCCCCTGTGTTGCTCGATACGCCAACCGATATCGATGCGTTTAACAGCAGCGCGTCTGCGCTGATGGGACCGCGTCAACAGGCGATACCTGAAGAATTTCAGCAATTATCCGATCGTGGCCTGACCGTGACTGCGATGCAGGAAGTGCAGGCGCAACAGGGCGCGCGCGTCCGCTCTTTACCGGGCAACAGCGTGATACAACCGCAAGCCACGTCCAGCGTTGTATCGACTTATACGCCAGCGCAGATCCGCGCGGCATACGGTCTCGCCGCACTGCCTGCGAGCATGACAGGGCTGACAGCTGCGCAAGCCGCGCAACTCGGTGCCGGTCAAACGATTTATATCGTTGATGCGTATCACGATCCGAATGTTGCCGCCGAACTGGCGGCATTCAATCAAAAATTCGGTTTGCCTGGTTGTACTGCGAAAACTCTGGCGGCCACCAGCACCTTGCCGTTGGCAGCACCGGCGACCAACGCTTGTGAATTGGTGGTCGCCTACAACACCGCAAGCGGCACACTGACTGGCACTGCTCCGGCATACAACTCTGGCTGGGCGACTGAGATCACACTTGATGTGCAGTGGGCGCATGCAACCGCACCGCTGGCAAGGATAGTGCTGATCGAAGCCGCCGATGCATCGCTGAATAGCTTACTCGGTGCGGTCAAATTGGCGAATGCGATGGGGCCGGGCGTGGTGTCGATGAGTTTCGGCGCGGCAGAAGGTAACTGGACTGCATCGGTCGATGCTGCTTTCAGCGCGGCAAAAATGACTTATCTGGCAGCGACCGGTGATTCCGGTGCCGCCGTCAGCTGGCCATCGGTTTCGCCGTATGTGGTGGCGGTTGGCGGCACATCGCTGACCTATTCCGGTAGCGGCACGCGGGTTGAAAGTGGCTGGTCAGGTACTGGCGGCGGCACCAGCGCCTACACGCCTTTGCCGACTTATCAGAACAGCAGTGTTCCAGGCATGGGCACGCTCGCCCGCCGCACTGTCGCTGACGTGGCATTTAATGCGGACCCATCGACTGGTCAGTATGTGGCTGTCATCAATCCTGGCAGCACGACCGTCAATTGGATCAGTGCCGGTGGCACCAGCTTATCGACTCCTCAATGGGCGGGTATCGTCGCGGTGGCAAATGCGACCCGTG
Organism: Undibacterium sp. 14-3-2; assembly: GCF_016595265.1. Classification (NCBI taxonomy): domain Bacteria; kingdom Pseudomonadati; phylum Pseudomonadota; class Betaproteobacteria; order Burkholderiales; family Oxalobacteraceae; genus Undibacterium; species Undibacterium sp. 14-3-2. The sequence continues at coordinate 329,581 of NZ_JAENGS010000002.1, read as the reverse complement.
CGCAATTGGCAAAAGCGCCGCTGGGTCAGCCACACAGCCTGTTGTATGGTCAGATTTCTACGGTGCCGGGAACGTACGCCAGCACGTTTGCTGACATTGTCAAAGGCTCGGACGGAACCTGTGCCACTTGCTATGCGAAGACGGGCTACGATCAACTGACGGGCCTGGGAACGCCGAATATCGGCAATTTGATCAGCACGCTGACAGGAACCGCAATCGCACCGACTGCCCCCGTGGTGACTGGCGCTGCGATCAGTGGGCAGGTTGGTACAGCACTGACTTTCACCGTTTCGGCAACGGCGACAAATCCGCTGACGTATGCGCTGAGCGGTGCACCGTCGGGCATGACGATTGCCAGCACAGGCGTCGTGACATGGACGACACCTGTAGCGGGAACCTATGCGGTGACGGTCACTGCAACCGACAGCAAAACAGCGCTGAGTGGCAAAGCGGTTTACAACATCACGATTGCCGCCGCGAAGGCACCGGTGGTGACTGGCGGCACGATCAGCGCGAAAGCAGGCACACCATTGTCATTCTCCGTCGTGTTAACTGCTGCTAACCCTGTGACGTATAGCCTCAGTGGCGCACCGGCCGGTATGGCGGTCAGCACCAGCGGTTTCGTCAGCTGGGCAGCACCAGTGGTCGGCACGTATAACGTGACTGCGATAGCTAAGGACAGCAAAACAGGACTCAGTGGTCAGGCGGTATACACCATTGTTGTGTCAGCAGCGGCAGTCAGTGGTCCTGTGATTACGGCTCCGGCGATGAAGGGTGTGGCAGGTAAAGCGCTGACAGGGCAGATCAGTATTTCTGATCCGGGCGTCAGCTGGGTATCGATATCGATTTCCGGCGTGCCTCTGGGAATGAGCTTTTCCATGAACAGCAGTCTGGCGATCACGGCCAGCTGGCCAACTCCGGTGACAGGGAGCTATACCCTGAAAGTCGTGGTGACCGATTCCGCCGGACGTACGGCACAGGCATCGGTGCCAGTCACGATTGCAGCGAAGTAAAACAACACGGCTGCGCATCGTCACGATGCCAGCCGATGAGATTGATACAAAAACGCCCGTGTGATTCAGACACGGGCGTTTTTTATTTCGCTCTCTGATGAGTTGAGCTATGCGTTGAACTCAACGGTATTTTCAGGCAAATTTGCAGCCAGTGCTTCTGCCTCAAGGATGTGGCGCAACGACCATGGCCGTCATTTTTCTGACCACGGGCAGAATCAGCAGCAAGACGGGAAAGGCAACGAGCCATGAAATTCCCCATGAGCCCATCCACATAGCGACGAAATTATTCGCCAGACCGACGCTGCGCAATGTGCTGATGGCAGAGACGATGCAGGTCATGATGATAGATAAAAAGAAGGGCATGACGATGCTGGCATAACGTGCCGGTAGTCTGGGTAAGCCGGATGGCTTGCGTGGTGATGTTGAGGGCATAAAAAATCCAAAATTCGGGCGATGATCTGGTAACAAAGTCAGATCATCGCAGCTTCTTTTTTCAGGGTATTGCGGAGGACGTACTGCTGACAGCTTTTCCGCCAGATGCAGAGTGCGCTTATCTTACAAGAGCACAGAAAAAGACGCAGACATTTACTTTTCGCCGCTGTCTTCCTGTTGGCACAGACGATCAACCGGTATCGGGCCGAATACTTTTTGCAGGCCGCCGATACCGCCGACCTGTTTGATGAATACCTGCTGGCGCGACTGGTGCACGGCCAGCGTGTAATGATAGCTGTCTGAAATTCTCGGGCCGGTCGTTGGCATCGCAGTCACCACGACGAGTTCGCTATCCGGCGGCAATGCTGCTGTTTGCGGAAACGCATGAGCGGCTGCCTGCGTCACACCGACAGTCTGAAAGCAGGGCGACAAATTGCGGATGATTTTTTCTGTCAGGTGGCGATCGTTGGAATTCGCAGGCTCTTTCATCATGGTCTCGGCATAGATATTGGTGGATAGCAGCGCGGCGCACAGCAACGCCGCAAGGTGTTTAAGCATGCGTGTCAGCAGAGTGGTGGTGGACGGCATCATTTTTCCTGGCGATGTGGAGAAGACAGCTTCAACCGGATATTGCATCGGCAATATCACAATATAAACGAAAAACCGCCAGCGCATTGCCGCATCATTGCCACATAACAGCGATCAGCATACCGGTTGCGCTCAGCGGCTCAGAATAGCGTTATTCCGGTCGCCTAAGGCCAAAAAATACTGGGGGGAGTATATTTTAAAGCCCTTTATTTACTTAGAGATTAAGGCAAAAATCGCATATACCCCCCGATTTATGCCTATTTCTGGGGTAAAACACAAACTTCTGCGCAGATTCTGCGTGGAGCGGGGCAGAGTTCCGTACAATATCGCTTTGTTTTTGCTGATAAGAAGAATACGCATGTCGATACAATGGTTCCCCGGCCACATGAACGCTGCCCGCAAGAAGGCGGCGGAAACCATGGAAAACACCGATCTGGTGATAGAAGTGCTGGATGCCCGCATTCCGCAGGCGAGTTGCAATCCTATGGTGGAGCAACTGCGCGTTTTCCGCCAACGCCCTTGCCTGAAAATTTTAAACAAAGCCGATCTGGCTGATCCGAATGCCACTAAATTCTGGCTGGATTACTACAACGCCCAGAAAGACGTGTTTGCCGTGGCCATGAGCTGCAAAAAACCGGCAGACGTTGCCAAGGTGCCCGGTTTTGCGCTGAAACTCGCACCGCATCGTGGCGTGCCGACCAAGCCTTTGCGCATGATGATCATGGGTATTCCTAACGTTGGTAAATCGACGCTGATGAATGCCTTGCTGAAAAAACGCGTCGCCAATGTCGGTGATGAACCTGCGGTGACCAAGACGCAGCAACGCCTGTATCTCGGTAAAAACATGATATTGACCGATACGCCCGGCATGTTGTGGCCGAAGATAGAACATCCTACCGATGGCCTGATGCTGGCAGCCAGCCATGCGATCGGTATCAATGCGCTGATCGAAGAAGAAATTGCGACTTTCCTTGCCGAGCAATTGCTGATTCACTATCCGAAGTCGCTGGTGACCCGCTATGGTTTCAATCTGGAAGGCATGGATGCGGTGGCTGTGATTGAAGGCATCGCAAAAAAACGCGGCTACAAACTCAAGGGTGGCGATTGGGATTTTGAAAAAGCCTCGCATACCTTGTTGCTCGATTACCGCAGCGGCGCTTTGGGCCGCATCAGTCTGGAAACGCCCGCCAGCCGTGAGCATCTGCTGGCGACCTATGTGCCGCCAGTCTTGCTGGGACAGGGCAAGAGTGTGCAAACCGGTATGGAGCCGGAAGCCGACGAGCAAGAGTAAGCCGTGCCATCGTGGCATTAACGATGGCAGACCATTCAGACTACGCCGCGTCCGCAAGTGTCAGCGGCGTATTTTTTTATCCAGCTTAAACACCGCCAGAGCCTGTACGACTTTGATGGTTTGCTCCTGCAGACTGTTGGCGGCAGCAGCAGCTTCTTCGACCAGTGCGGCATTTTGTATGGTCACATCATCCATGTGGCGGACGGCGGCATTCACCTTGGCGATACCGGCACTCTGTTCGCGTGATGCCGCGGCAATTTCACCCATGACATTACGGACATTTTGTACTGAGCTGATGATGTCGCGCATGGTGTCGCCGGCGGCTCCGGCCAATGACGTGCCCGCATCAATTTTTTCGGCGGAAAGCTGAATCAGATCTTTGATTTCTTTTGCGGCATTCGCACTGCGTTGTGCCAGATGCCGCACTTCGGTGGCAACCACGGCAAAGCCACGCCCTTGTTCGCCTGCGCGCGCCGCTTCAACGGCCGCATTGAGCGCCAGAATATTTGTCTGGAATGCGATACCCTCAATCAGGCTGACGATATCGACCACTTTTTTGGAAGACGTATTAATGTCATTCATGGTCGATACAACCTGTGACACGATGGCGCCGCCTTTGTCAGCGACCAGCGATGCATCACCTGCCATCTGGTTTGCCTGTACTGCGTGCGCCGTATTGTGATCGACGGTCGCGGCCAGTTGATTCATGCTGGAAGCAGTCTCTTCCAGTGCCGCGGCCTGCGATTCGGTACGTTCCGATAAATCCATATTGCCAGCGGCGATTTCGCTGGTGGCGATGCGGGTTTGGTCTGAACTGCGGCGCACATCACCGACAATCGAATACAGATTGATATTTAACTGGCGCAAGGCGCGCAGCAATTGACCCATATCGTCTTTGCCGTGGCTGTCGATTTCCTGCGTCAGATCGCCGCCCGCCATGATCTGACTGGCTTTCAGCGCATGATGCAAAGGCACGATCACGGCGCGATGCAAGGCGTGCCAGAAATTGAGTGCGGTGACAATGCCGATCGCGGACAAGGCTGTCAGCCAACCCGAGGGCTCAGGATTGAAAAACAGATTCTGTAGCAGCATGGCACTCATCAGCAGAATCAGAAAGCCAAGATTCCAGTTGGCGCGCTGCTGCAGTGACAGATAACGCAATGCATTCAATACACCAGCGATGCCGGTCAGTTTGACGCTGCCGCGACTGATTTTAACTTTACGTGGATTGCCCGCTTTGATTTCTTTATACAAGGCCGCGGTTTGCTGTACCAGTTCACGTCCCGGTTTCGTCCGCACCGACATGTAGCCGACCGGACGACCATCTTCGACGACAGGCGTGACATTCGCCAGCACCCAGTAAAAATCACCGTTCTTACAGCGGTTTTTGACCATGCCGGTCCACGGCTGCCCGCTTTTGATGGTGGCCCATAAATCGGCAAATGCTTCGGCTGGCATATCTGGATGACGCAGAATATTTTGTGGCTGACCGATTAATTCATCTTCGGTATAACCGCTCACCTGAACGAAATAGGGGTTGGCGTAGGTGATGTTGCCTTGAAGATCGGTAGTCGAGACAATGGTTTCAGTGTCGCTGAGTATGTACTCGTGATTGGTGACGGGCGTGTTAAGACGCATAGTATTTTATTCTGCATGTGAAGGGGAGACGGATAGCCGGGTACTAAGCCCGGCCGTTTTTTTAGTTCACGCGATGTCCATTGAACATCGCAGCCAACGTGAGGCAAATATTGGCGCAGGTTCAGGGCGACCAAAGTAATATCCCTGCGCGTGATCGCAATCGAGCTCGAGCAAGCTTGTTGCCTGCTCCGGAGTTTCTACTCCTTCGGCGATCGCTTTGAGGCCGAGGTTGCGCGCCATACCAATGATGGTGGTAACAATGGTATGGTCATGATGCTCATTGAGCATGTCACGAATAAAAGAGATATCAATTTTTAATGTGTCCACAGGGAAACATTTTAAATAGGAAAGAGAAGAATAGCCAGTGCCAAAATCATCGATCGACAAAGCAAATCCCATTATCTTCAGCGATTTCATGATATCGATAGACTGCGCTACGTTATGCATCAGGCTGCTTTCTGTCAGTTCCAGCTCTATGCATGCCGGACTGAGACCTGCGTTCCGCACGGTTTGCAGGATTTTGTGGGCCAGTTCCGGGTCGCTGAGTTGCTGGGCTGACAGATTGATCGCCAATCGGCCATGAAAATGGTAGCCCGCCGTTCGCCACGCACAAATCTGACGACAGGCTCGTTCGAGCACCCATAAGCCTAACTGCGCCATCATGCCGCGCGCTTCTGCAATCGGAATAAATTGCGCCGGGCTGATCCAGCCGCGCTCTGCATCGTTCCAGCGCAACAAGGCTTCCGCGCCGTCAATCTCGCCGGTCTTCAGATTGATTTTGGGTTGGTAATACAACTCTAATTTATCCGCGTTCATTGCCTGATTCAGAGTTCTGGCAATGTGCATCTGCTCATTCAGGTCGGCACTCATTTTTGCCTGATATGCGATATAACCTGCGCCTGTTGTTTTCGCTTTATACATGGCGATGTCGGCGCACTTCATCAGGTCATCGGCATTGTCGCTGTCTTCAGGATAAAACGATAAACCTATGCTGACCCCGACGGAAAAATGATCATTACCGATGTGCAGCGGGGTCGCCAGCGTCTGTTGCAGACGCTCGGCTATCATCGCTGCGGCAACCTGATCTTCAACTTCGGTGACGATGATGAATTCATCTCCGCCCAGCCGCGCCAGTGTCTTTTCGCCGCGTAGCGTTGCTTCAAAACGCTGTGCGACTTGTATCAATACCTGATCGCCGACATCGTGGCCTTGCGTATCATTGATTTCTTTAAAGCGGTTCAGGTCCAGGAACAGGATCGCCAATCGTCGTTGATAACGGCTGGCATTGCTGATCGCTTGCCTCAGCCTGTCCATGAACAGCGTGCGGTTTGGCAGTCTGGTCAGGCTGTCGTATAAAGCCAGATGACGGATTTTTTCTTCAGTCGCTTTGCGCTCGGTGATATCGGTATTAATAATAAGAATCGATTTGGGCCGCTTGTTTTCATCCCTGACCAGCGTGCGCTGGCTCTCTACAACGAATGGTGTGCCATCTTTGTGTCGCTGCGATATTTCACCGCGCCATTCACCGTCTTCTATCGTTAGACGCGTTACTTCATTAAACGCTGCTTCATCATCCCACAATAAATTTTCCGGGGAATTACCAAGCGCTTCGTTGCACGTCCAGCCATATAGCTTTTCTGCCGCCTTATTCCAATACGAAATATGATGATTGATACCAATCACAATAATCGCGTCGCTGGCTTTATCGAGCAACGATGCCTGATTGCGGTGGTGGGCGGCATTCGCCAGAGTCTCTTCGCGCAAGCGATGCTCTTCGGTGATGTCTTCGACTGTGATCAGTGAGTGTTGTTGCGCATGGTCGCCGACGATATCCGTGAGGGTGATGCGCAACTGGCTTTTTTCGTGAGGAATACTCAGATAGCGTTTTCCTGTTTTACCCGACAGAAACGGATGTAACACATGCGGAGATTCGAGTGCCGGTAACAGTGTGCGCAAATGCTGGCCAGCCATCTGATTGGTACGATCAAGCCCGAGAATTTTGCAGACGCAATCATTCACGCTCAACACCAGCAGAGCTTCATCGATAATGATGAGCCCCACATTCAGGCTGGCGACGATACTGTCTGCATACGGTTGCAGCGAGCTGCCAGGCCTCGTATTTTCCGGTTTGTTGATGGCGTGCGAGGGCAGTGGTGCTGGCGCTGATGATGTCGTATCAGCGACAGGTATTTTCTTGAGCAGTCTGGCTATCATGATCAGCTTCTGTTCTGTCCGGCCATCACATTCACCTCGTATAGTTTATTTCTTCATGCAATACGATTGAACCGGAGAGGGCGCTGTCATGCTGCGTTTCTCCGGAGTTCCGTTATGATCAGTCGTGGAGCATCGCTTGTGAAGTGCGAGCTCCGGCCAGGATAGTTAAGTGTTAGTCAGACGTTTTGCCGGATTCTGCATCATCGGACGCCGGACTGCTGTAGCGGCTTTTTGCGTGTGCGATACCGCCGTGCTGGCTGCGTTTGCCACGATCTGTGTGCTGTCTATCCGGAATACATCGACTAATTCCGACAGATTCGCTGCCTGATCTTCGAGACTGGCTGCGGCTGCAGCAGCTTCTTCGACCAGCGCTGCATTTTGTTGTGTCACTTCATCCATCTGCGCGATCGCCTGATTGACTTGCTCTATTCCTGTGCTTTGTTCATGGCTCGCTGCGGTAATTTCCGCCATGATGTCGGTGACGCGGCGAACGCTGTTGACGACCTCGCTCATTGTCGTGCCGGCTTTATTGACCAGCAGCGTACCTGCCGACACCTGATCGACGGAGTCACCGATCAGCACGGTAATTTCTTTCGCGGCAGCAGCGCTGCGCTGAGCGAGATTGCGGACTTCGCTGGCAACGACGGCGAAGCCACGGCCTTGTTCGCCAGCACGCGCTGCTTCGACAGCGGCATTGAGCGCCAGAATGTTGGTCTGGAATGCGATGCCATCAATGACGCTGATGATATCAACGATTTTTTTCGATGAATTATTGATGGATGACATGGTGCTGACGACTTCAGAGACCACATCGCCGCCTTTCATCGCCACATCAGACGCTTCTGCTGCGAGTTGATTTGCCTGACGCGCATTATCGGCATTCTGCTTGACGGTACTGGTCAGCTCTTCCATTGATGCCGCGGTTTCTTCTAATGAACTGGCCTGTTCCTCGGTGCGCGATGACAGATCCAGATTACCGGCAGCAATCTGTGTTGAAGCGGAAGCGATGGTGTCGGTTCCTGTTCTGACCTGCGCCACGACTCTGGCCAGACTGTTATTCATGTCTTTTAAGGCCTGCAGCAACTGACCTGTTTCATCAGTGGATTCGACTTGAATCTTGCTGGTGAGATCACCATCGGCAATCGTGCGGGCTATCTGCACTGCCTGATTCAATGGCCGGGTAATGCTGCGTGTTGTCCAGTAAGCGAAGCCGCACGCCAGCAGGATCGCGATGATCGCGATGCCCGATAGCATATTTCTGCTGTTCTGATAATTTTTCTCAGCATCTTCACCACTTTTGACCATGATGGTGCCAATCAGCGCGATCAGGTTTTGTACCTGAGAAAAATATGCAGTCTGCGCCTGTACGACAGACGACAACAGATATTCACCCGCTTCCTGTTTTTTTCCTTCGCCGATTAATTTCAGATATTCGTTTTGAGTCACTACATATTTACTACGAGCTTCTTTCACCTCATTGAAAACCTGCTTGCCCTTTTCAGTTGAAATCGTTTTGTCGAGTTGAGCAATTTTTTCGCCGACACGGGTAACGTTAGATTTAATTTCGCTGAGTGCTGCTTTAATTTTTTCAGGATCTTCAGTGATCAGTAAATTTCGCATCGCAAGTGCATTGAAATTAATTCCATCAAGTATTTCATTGGCGAGTACCACTTTAGGGTAACGGTCGTTGACCAGCAGACTGGTGCCGTCGTTGAGAGAACTCATGCGATTAATGCCAAACAAGGTCATACCGATCAACAGCATCACGACGATACCAAAACCTATGCCTAATCTTGTGCCGACTTTCATATTCATGTTCATTTGTATTCTCTTCTGGTGAGTGAGTTGATACGGGCTCGTCTGTCTTCATCCGATGGCGAAGATTATTCAGAGAGCTGTTCTATCAAACCCATATCACCGCTGGAAATGAGTTTGTCTATGTCGATCAGAATCAGCATGCGGTCATCTAATGTGCCGACGCCAATTAAATGGCCGGTATTGAGCGAGCCGATATCGGGTGCTGGCTTGACTTGTTCTTGCACCAGATTGATGACGTCGGAAACACTGTCGACGACCATGCCTATCACACGCTGGCAGACGTGAAGAATAATGACAACGGTGAATTCATCGTAGGCAGGATTGTCCAGGTTGAATTTGATGCGCATATCGACGATGGGCACTATCACCCCGCGCAGATTGATCACGCCTTTGATAAAGTCCGGCGCATTGGCAATCCGTGTCACCGCCTCGTAGCCGCGAATTTCCTGCACCCGCTGAATATCGATGCCGTACTCTTCTTTGCCCAGCGTGAATGCCAGAAATTCCAGCGAGCCCAGTCCGGCGACGGGGTTCTGGGTGGCGTTGATGTTGTCGGTCAGTTGCATCACTATCCTTCGCATTCAGTGAAAGATATTTCTCTTTTCATCTGATTCAGCGGTCATGCGGCAAAGCATGTTGCTCACCTGTGAGGAGAGTGGTGTCCAGCTGGCAGATATGTTGAGGAAAATATCGGATCAGAATCGTGCTGTTAGCGCGCTAACAGCACAGAATTTATTTCCAGATGGCAATGCTAAGGCTTTTGAATATATCGAGTCAATCGAATTTATCGATTTGTTGTTTGCGGGAGAATCTGCATTTACAAAATGTGTATTGTTTTACATCAAGGTTTTTTGCTGTTGATGTCGAAAATATCGGCAATGGTTGTCAGTAGTGCTGATGCGGCAACCGGCTTGGTGAAGTAATGCCTTATTCCTTTGCGAAGGGCTTCATCGCGGTCTAAGCCATCACTGTATCCAGTACACAGTATCACTGGTAAATCGGGTTGCATGCTGTGTAGGTAGCGGGCCAGGGTCACGCCAGTGATGCCTGGCATAGTCTGATCGGTGATCAGTAAGTCGATGGCAATCTCTTCGTTGGCAAGTGCATTCATCACCTTGTACGGATCGGTAAATAGTTCCACCTGATAACCAGCACCTTCGAGCAATTCCCGCAAAAATCCGCCGACAGCGGGTTCGTCATCCACGACCCAGATGCGTTGTCCGGTTCCGGTGACACCGACTGCACTGGAATTTTTTGCGGCTTGCGATTTGCATTCTGACGCCGGAACGATGGAAAACAGAAGCCGGAAGCGGCTTCCGAGGTTAGCACCGGACTCCACCAAAATATGGGCATCCGAGCGCCGCAGTATGCCCTGTACCATAGACAAACCCAGCCCGGTTCCTTTGCCCACTTCCTTGGTCGTAAAAAAGGGATCGAATAAGCGCGACATATTTTCGGGAGAGATGCCGCCGCCATTGTCAGAGACATCGATCGCCAGGTATTTACCGGATAACCTTTGCTGACTGATGGCACAGATTTCCCCGTGTAACTCTGTCTGATGCAGATGAATGTCAATCACGCCATGGGTATCAATCGCATCGCGCGCATTGATGACGAGATTCAACAGGATCTGGCTTAATTCTCCTGCGTCCATACGGATGCACAGATCATCTTCGATATGGCTTTGTAACTGTATGCTGGAAGGCAGCGACGGCAACATCATTGCCACTACTTCCTGTATTACTGAGGCGGGAGAAATCAGGTTCACGCCTGTGCTGGCCTGGGTGCGGGTGAAGGTCAGCATTTTGGCGATCAGATCCCGCGCGCGTTCGCTGGCCGTAATGACTTCTTTCAGATAGATTGCCAGTTTGCTTTGTTTATCAGGCACGAAGCGTTCCAGCGCCAGATTGGAATAGCCAAGAATAGCGGCCAGAATATTATTGAAATCATGCGCAATGCCGCCCGTCAGTTGTCCCAATGCCTGTATTTTTTGCGATTGCTGTAACTGCCGTTCCAGCCCCTGTTTGATCGTTTCCGCTTTCTCCCGTTCGGATATGTCACGTGTAAAAATAAAGAAATGCCTGGATTCCGGATCGTAAGTGACGGAAGCTTCAACGCTGAAGATGTGACCATCCTGATGGCGATGATATGTTTCAAACTGATCCCGGCCTTGTGCTCTGATTTTTTGCAGGTGATCCTGAATATTTGCTGTGTCGTGTATCACGTTAAGCTGATTGATACGCATAGTCAGCAATTGTTCCATCGTATAGCCCGACATTTTTACGTACGCATCATTGACTTCAAGTAGGTTGCCCTGATCATCGACAATCAGAAAACCGTCAATCGCGGTATCGAGCACGCGTTTGTGTCGCAATAAGGCTTTGGTGCTTTCTGTGACATTTTCGCCAACGGAAACATATCCCTCAATGATTCCATTGTCATTCAACAGGGGCGTGACGGTACGATTGATGATGAAGCTTTCTCCGTTACATTTTGTGACGTTGATGGAGCCTCGCCAGATTCGCCCCGCCTCAACGGTCTTTCTTAACTCTGCTGCGACCTTAGGATCGGGTGTGATAGGGGCGGAAAACAAGCATGCCTGACCAGCAAGCTCAGAGGCATCCGGAGGAAGAATGGCGCGCGATGCTGGATTTCTCCAGCGCAGTAAGCCATTTTCGTCGGTAAGAAAAATCGGCGTTGCGGAGGATTCCAGTGCCATTGCCTGCGAACGCAAAGTTTCATTGATTTTTTGTACTGTTTCTGCATGCATCGCCAGCGTCTGATATGGCTTACGCACAATCACTACAAACATCGCGCGATAAATCAGCGCATAACTGACGAATTTGTAAAAATGTCCGATGACATTCGATGTGTCACTGATGACGACGTAGTCTGCAAAAAAAAATTCACTCATCGCCGCGATGGCAATTGCCGCGAACATCAGTGTTGAAAATTCCTGACCAGATGCGCGTGCGAGACGATAGTAACGGAAGGCGGCGATGGACAGTGCTGCGGTGATCAGCCATTCAGTGACGATCTTGAACTGGCTTAATCCAGTGTTTTCATTGTATGTAATGACCAGGCTGTTTTCCTGAAAAAAGACCAGCCACAAAATCCCCAGGTTAATGACGCTGAATGCGACCAGCACGGTATATCTGAAGCGCCGTCCGGGCGGATGCAGATTGGGGAAAAAGCTGATAAACAAAATAATACCGGCGAACAGTATCCGCGCAAAAAGCCAGAAAGCAATCGACTTTTGTGGCGAGGATGGCGTGATCAGATCAGGCATTCCTTTGTAGGACATGACATGCGCAAAATCGAGCCAGCCAGCGGCGAGTAAAGTGACGGCGATCAGCAGCAGGGAAGTGGAGACTTCTTTTTCCGGTGTGTGCCAGACTGCCGCAAAAATCAGAAATGCAAACAGAATGGCCGCAAATTCCAGCAAGGTATGCAGAGGAAGATAATACTGGTGCGGAATATGAATATCCGTCAGAGGCAAAAACATCGCCAGCAAAAATAAGGCGGCAAAGACCGCGACCAGATATAGCTGCCGGCTTAACAGCTTGTGCTTTGCCTCTACTCCAGGGATGAGCATGATGTCATTCATTCAGCGTGCATTCAACGTTCATCGTGGCATCAGTTTTATTCATCGTCAGCATGACCGTAAGAATAATACAAGCTAAGCAGAAAGAAGATCATCGATGGCGAGTGTATCGATGTATGAAGCCTATTCTGACATGGTCAGATGTTGAAGCCTATGACCTGAAACAAACGTGCAGTATCGATAGGTTTTGAAAAGCAGCATTCGACACCGACGGAGAGAAGCTCCGCTTCGTTTTCCGGGCTCAGATATCCGCTCATGGCGATAATTCTGACATTGGCTTGCCCCGGTATTTCCTTGATCTGACGGCAGACTTCGGTACCTTTGATGCCCGGCATCATCAGATCGAGCAAGACAATATCCGGGGAAAAAGTATGTACTTTACGGCCTGCATCAAAGCCATCGTAGGCGGCTTCGACCACCATAGGCTGTTCACCTTCGCCAAGTAATTCCATCAGGAAGCCAGCGAAAGCCTTATTGTCATCGACGATCAGAATTCGCTGTGGCCCCTTGTTTCCGGCGGGATTCCACTGGCGGGCAAAGCGTTCGACTTCTTCCAGACGAAAACGACGATGTCCACCCGGCGTGACTTCGGCCTGCAATAAACCTCTTTGTGCCCAGCTACGCACAGTAATTGGCGACACCATCATCCATTGCGCGACTTCATTCGGCGTCAGGTAAGGTTTCTTTTTGTAGTCTTCAGTCATAAAAACAATGAATTCGATAATTTACAGATGTGCCCAATTATGTCACTTTATTGATTTTGAGAAATAAAATAATGTTTCTGTCGGCCTCTGTCAGCGTGCTTTGAATGCAATGATCAAACGTATCAGCGTATGCCCCAGACAAACGGATCTTCCTCATTCAGCAGTATGTCTGCTTCCATGTTGACAAAGGCCATTCCACGTAAGCTCGGCAATATCCGTCCGCTTGCCTGACTGTCAGGCGGGGCTGGCAACTGATACGACGCTTCGAAGACGCTGCCGATAATACTCTCCTGACGCCACACTTCGCCCGGAGCCAGTTTATTGTCTGCCGCGAGGCAAGCAAGCTTGGCGCTGGTGCCGGTGCCGCAAGGCGAACGGTCATAGGCTTTGCCGGGGCAGAGCACAAAGTTCTGAGTGTGATTATTCGCTTTGGTCGCGGCGCCAAACAATTCAATATGATCGATGAGCGCATTGTTCTCGCCCGTAATCTGGCTGGCTTCCAATGCTTGCCTCACGCGCCATGCATAGTCGGTCAGGCGCTCAACGTTCGACAGATGCAATTCTTCTCCGTGCTGATTGATCAGGAAGAACCAGTTGCCACCCCACGCGATATCGCCGGAGATTTTGCCTATCCCCGGCACATCTACGCTGACAGCTGTTCTGTAACGATAAGCGGGAACATTGTGCACGGTAACGCTGTGATCGTCATGTAACTCAACATTCACGATACCGACCGGTGTTTCTATGCGATGCTGTCCGGCCTTGATCTTTCCTTGGTGGGCCAGAGTTGCGACAAAACCGATCATGCCATGACCGCACATGCCGAGATAGCCGACATTATTAAAGAAAATAATCCCTGCCACACAAGACGGATCTGCCGGTGTGCACGCCAGTCCGCCGACGACGACATCTGAGCCACGCGGTTCGCAGGCGGTGGCGCTGCGATAGTGGTCAAACTTGTCGCGAAAAACTTGCAGACGTTCGGCGAGTGAGCCGAGGCCTAAGTCGGGGCCGCCACCGACGATAATGCGGGTGGGTTCGCCACCGGTGTGTGAATCAATGATGGAGATTTTTTTCAACATGCGTTTCTTTCTGCGTGCGGATATCAGTGATGGTATGGTGCCATAGTATAAATGCCTGACGTTTGTTTTATCCGGGACGTTAATTTTTTTTCCGGCAAACGCCTGCAATTCTCAGGTCAGAATCTGCAACAATATGGATTGCCGAGCATGCGATAATGAGGCTTGGCGACGAGCGCATCATAAGACAACATCGCCAGTTCCCGGTTTTTGATTAACTTGCAATTTAGCCGAATTTTCCACTATCTGCTGCATGAATCTGTTTCCAGCCAAAACTGAACATCAATTGCCTGATGAGATTAAAAAACGCCTGACTGGCGGCTTGTTGATTTCTTTGTTGGTGCATGCATTCATCCTGTCGTTGCAGTTTGGCTTACCGGGTGTCGGCTTACCGGGTCTCGAAGTACCCTGGGATAAACGCCGGGCAGAAACACCTGAACTCAGTGTGCAAATTGCGGATGTTGTTCCTGCGGCAGCCACGACAGCCTCACCTGCTGCGGTGACCAGTTCTGACCCTGTTGCAAGTGCAAACCTAAAAGCTGAAACGAACACCGTTTCGCCATCAACGGAGCCCGCAGTCTCTGCGGCTCCGCTTGCTACTCCGCCTGCCCTGGCAATGACTGAGGCGCCGAAATCAACGGCGACCCAGGGCATACAGTTGTTGGCACCGTCGATTGCTGTTGCCAGCGTCGCTGCACCGGAGAAAAAAACACGCACCAAAGCCGCGAAAGCGAAAAAATCGGTGACCCGGATACCTGTTGCTATGTCACGTCCGCCACGGGTTGTCGCGGTGGATGTACCTGACATTATTACTCAGAATAATTTCAGGAGCGACACTTTCAGCGTCGCGGTTCGTGATCCGGAAGAAAGTAAAAAAGAGCTTACGCAGAATGAAGAGCAGAGAATGTTTCCTGACCCCGTAAGCCAGTCAGTTGAAGAGCTGACTGATCTGCCGCCGGTCGCGGTCAGTCGCTTTGAGCCGGATGCACAGCAGCGAGAGCGGCGCGAACAAAAAATACTGCAGGCGACGAAAGAATTGTTGCAAGAAAAAATTGCAGCACCTGCATCCACGCAGCAAAGTGTGAAGCAGATGGAAGACGCCAGCCGCAAGCAAATAGCTGAAGCAGTGCGCAAGGAGGCTGACGCCGCGTTGGCAATGAAACAGCAAGAAGCACAGCAACAGCATGAAGCCGAGCAGCAACAGCAACGTATTTTGCAAGAAGCCAGCAAAGCCAATGCCAGTGCCCTGGCGGCAACCGCGTTGCAACGTATCGACAATATGAAACTTGTTGATGATAGCTTGAAGCAGCAAATGCAGGCTGAACTTGTTCAGCGCGAACAACAACGCAAAGAGCGCCAGACAGCCATGCTCACTGCGCGTCAGCAGGCAGAGGAGCGCGAGGATGAATTGAAGCGGCAACGCGAAGAGGCGTTGCGCAAACAACAGCAGATGGAAATGCAAATTGCTCAGGCAAAAAATGAGGAATTGCTGGAACGCCAGAAAATGGAAAAACTGGCAGAACAACGGGTGCAGCAACAAGTGCAGCAACAAGTGCAAGAGGCTCAACAAAAAGCGCAACAAGAGCGTCTTGATAAACAGCGCGCCGAGTCCGCTCGCCAACAGGCTGAACAGGCGCTGGCGCAGCAACGTGAGCGCGAACAGGCCGCCATCGCTGCGGCAAAAGCTGCTGGTACGAATAAGCTGGCGAATGCCAATGATCATCCGCTCACCGCTGGCAAGGCGGATGGCAATAGTGCCGTTGGCAAGACCAGCGTGTCCGGTAGCCACAGTAATTCTGCAGGATCAACTGCCAGCAATGCTGCGGGAAGTGGCGACAAGACTGCTGCTTTTGTTTTGCCGCAAAGCTTACTCAGCAGCGATCTGGCGAACCGGTCGCGTGAACAGGCGCGTGGCTTAGATTTGTTGCGTGGCGCGCCGCCATTGCCGCGTGCCGATACTGAAGAACGGCCACGCCGCCGCAGTGTGTTAGGCAGTGCGGAAAAAGATATCCAACTGCGTATGTACATCGATAGCTGGAAGCAAAAAATCGAGAGAAACGGGAATCTGAATTTTTCACAGACATCACGCGATAAAGCGCGCGGTGATCCTGTCGTCACGGTGGCGATCCGCAGCGATGGCAGTGTTGAGGAAATTACGATACACCGATCGAGCGGGCGAGCTGATCTGGATCAGGCCGTGCGCAATATTGTTCGTATCAACGCCAAGTACGCTGCATTTCCACCGAATATCGCTGCACAATATGACGTGATAGAAGTGCGTCGTGTATGGAATTTTGATGATGGTTTGCGCATACTCGAAGAGTTGCGCTGATCCTCGACGAAGCTGATTCTTTGACGCACTTTTGTTTTATCACCGCCATTGCTGTTTGCAGTTATGCCGTTCGGCGCTGATTGTTCAACGCTGTGAACTGAGAACGGTGATGGGAAAGTGATGCAAGGTCATCTGATGAAAAAATATTTAACGAGGCTGATATGCGTATTCTGATCACAGGTGGTACCGGGTTAATCGGCCGCCGTTTATGCTTGTCCTTACTTGATCACGGACATGTGCTGACTGTGTTCAGCCGTCATCCCGAAACGGTCAGATCTTTGTGTGGTAATGCCGTCCATGCGATGCAATCGCTGGATGAATATCATGTCGATACCGAGTTTGATGCCATCATTAATCTTGCTGGCGAACCTATCGTCGATAAACGCTGGACCTCCGCCCGGCAAAAAGTTTTACGTGACAGCCGGATCGCCCTGACTGAAAAGCTGCTGCAAAAAATTTCTGCCGCCAATTTCAAGCCTGAAGTTTTTCTGAGTGGTTCTGCGGTGGGCATTTATGGTAATGGCGGTGATCAGTTGTTCAGTGAGCAGGCCGCTGTGGGTAAAGATTTCGGCGCTCATCTGTGCGCTGACTGGGAAGCGGCTGCAAACAGGGCGGCAGACATGGGAATTCGTGTTTGCATCTTACGTACAGGACTGGTGCTGGACGCTGCCGGTGGCATACTGAAGAAAATGCATCTGCCATTCAGTCTCGCTCTGGGAGCACGGATAGCGGATGGCAAACAATGGATGAGCTGGATTCATGTGCAGGATTATGTGGCCATCGTGCGCTATTTACTGGACGATAAAAATGCAGCTGGGCCCTACAATATGGTGGCACCGCATCCGGTAACGAACCGCGAATTCACCCAGACCCTGGCCGCTGCTTTACACCGTCCCGCGCTGTTTGTTGCGCCGGCATTTCTGTTGAAACTGGCGATGGGCGACATGGCTGAGTTACTGACCGGCGGGCAACGCGTGCAGCCCATGCACGTTGCTGAGTTGGGCTACGAATTTCAGTATCCTTATCTGGCGGAAGCGCTGCATGATTTACTTTGAGCGATATCTCGCATCGATCAGTTCAGTCTGTAGCACATTCACATGAACAGTCTTATTGCATGAATTTTTCTGCGATTTCCCCGGCATCAGCTAAACGTGCGATTTGTCAGCGCTGCCTCCGTCCGCAATCTGCTTGTATCTGCAACTGGATAGTACCTGTGAATAACGGGGTAGAAGTATTGATACTGCAGCAACCTCTGGAAGTGAATAATGCGAAAGGCAGCGTACGTCTGCTGGATTTATGTCTGCAGCGTTCACGTGTTCTGACGGGCGAGGTTTTTACCGCCGAAACTTTGATGCAGGCCTTGTATGCACCTGCCGATGTAGCTGCAGATGCGACGATGGATGTCTCAAGTGATACGCGGCCTGTGGCGCAAATTCGGCCTGTGTTGCTCTATCCTGATACGTCTCTCATCGAAGCCGCAGATCTGGCCTTTCCTGTGGGCGAAAAATATCAGGAGAGTGAGCAAATACAAGGACTCCGGCTGGTGATTATCGATGCGACCTGGCGTAAAAGTCGCAAAATGCTGTATCTGAATCCTTTGCTGCAAACCTTGCCACGCCTGAGTCTGGAGCAGATGCCTGCATCGCATTACCGGATACGTAAAGCACACAAAGCAGATCAATTATCGAGTCTGGAAGCCTGTGCGTATGCGCTGATGCGGTTGGAAAATGATGAACACAAATATCAATGTTTGCTGCAGGCATTTGATGGTTTCGTTGATCAGCAACTCGGCAGTATTCCGGCAAATCTCAGGTAAAAAAAAGCCCCGCATCGTGCGGGGCTTTTTTGATATATCAATACTTCAGTTATTACATCAGCACATTGATGATCGCATTCCCGATCCCCATCAATGCGGCACCTGAAATCAGGCCGGCACAGATAGGCTCGCAGCCTTCGACCCAGAATTGATGGCCAGCCGTGCCTTTGACGGTATGCTTGCGCCCCATCCACCAGAACACTGCGGCACCTATCCACATCGCCAGACAGGCATCCGGTGGTAATACAACACCAAGACCAATCGCTACTGCTGACAACGGGACTTTACCCTTGGTGATGATTTTAGCGCCTTCGATGACCACCGCAGCGATAGCGGCGATAACCATCGCAATGACGGCTGACGTCGGCAAACTGCTGATGCCTTTGGCAATCAGTTCGGCCATGCCTTTCCACTGCATCGCGGATGGATGCGAAAACTGGTCGCTGACGATGCTTGCCGTGTCGCGCACACCCTGCGCATCCGCAGGTAAAAACAGCAGGTAGTAAATCGGCACACAAGCGAGTGCGCCAGAGATAATGCCGATGATGTGACCAATCGCTTGTTGGCGAGGTTTTGCACCCAGCATGTAACCCGGTGTGATATCGGATAATAAGTTAGAGGCATTCGATGCTACTTCGGCGGTCATCCCGGCAGGGATCATGTTGCTGGCCGGGTTGACTCTGTCGATCGCGCCCATGGTGATCTGGGTGATTTTTGAGAGCGCGCCGGTTGGTGTCCAGGATGTCAGTGCCATCGAGTTTGCGCAAATCACAGACAGCAGAAGAACTAAGGGTAAAGCAGCAAACGTCAATACCATAGGCACGCCGAAAAAGCTGAAATTCAGCCATGCGCCGAGCATACTGAATGCCGGAATACCGACATAGGAAATCATCAGCGGCAATTCGATATTTTTCAGCAAATCGTTGTTGCTGCTGATCTCTTTCTTTTTACCGAAAGATTTAAATAAGCTGGTAAAAATTTCAGGCTTCGCTGCCAGCGTGACGATAGAACCGACGACCATGATCGATACTGCCCACCACAGACCCCATTGATTCAGAATTTCGACGCGCGAAATCGGTACGACTTTACCGCTGGGGGCGATGCGCTCAACGATATCACCCTGGCGTATCATCAATGGGCCAAGTAAAGCAAAATTCAGCAAGCTGCCGAATAACAAACTGCTGGCAACACGGATACCCATCAGGCCACCGACGCCAATCATCGCGGCATCGACGGTGAAGCGCAAACCCAGTGTGCGGAAATCGATACCCAGAATTTTGGGTATCCATAAATCAAATTTGACCGCTGCCATGTAATAGTATTCATCAAATCTTTCCTGCAGATGCCAGGCTTCTTTCATACCAGCCCATTTATCCATCTGCAGCAGCTTGAATTGCAACAGTTTCATCCAGCCATCGCTGATCAGGAACTGATAGGCACCAGCAAACAGCGTCGTCAATCCCAGCAGTTTTGCCTGACGCATGCCTTCTTTGCCATCGCCGGAATACAAAGTGTCGAGCACCACGCCGCAGGCGCGACCTTCCGGGAACGGCAACTGATCTTCGTTAATGAAACGGCGTTTCAATGGAAACGCAACCAGTACACCAAGAACAGAGCAGACCACCATCCAGATCATCATGTGCCACCAGGGAATAATTTTTCCTGTTACCAGCATGTACGCGGTGATGGGTGCCACCATCGGCATGGTCATATAGCCTGCGGCAGTAGCGATTGATTGCGCGCAGTTATTTTCGAGAACGGTAAAGTCTTTGGCGATGCCGGTTTTGGACAGAATCCGGAAAAGGGCAAAAGCCAGGATCACGGAAGTGAGGCCAACGCCGATATTCACACCGGATTTCGCCGCGATATACAGCGCTGTTGCAGCCAGAATGCCACCCAATAAAAAGCCAGTCAGCGCTGAACGGAACGTCAGTTGCGGCATGTCGCCACGATAAATATTGTTGAACCACCACTCGTCTTTCTGAGCTCGGGTCCAGGTGCGTACCTGCTCTTCAGATAATTGTTGCAGCGCCATTATGTCTCCGGGATGAAATAGGATACCAACCGCATCAGCGTGCAGATGACGGGCATAGGTATTTGCCAGTTTTATCAACGCTGATGTCGAAATAATGAAAATAATTTTTCAGATGCCGCAGTATCTGAGTCATCAATCTTGCTGTCAAGATGTGTGACGACAAATATCGTTGTTCGTTGATAACATTGATGGCGGACTATTGATGCAAGGCATCAGAGTGGAGTGCCATTCGCATCAGCATCAGGATGCTGAAGGGGGCGACAGCGTGAAATGGAGATTGAAATGAAGATTGAAATGAAAGAACAAATGATGGACGGAAATTCTGTTTTTTTACCTTTTCCGCCAACATGTCGTACTCTGAAATGAAAAAAAGCTCTGCAAAATGATTGCAGAGCTTTTTAGTATGCAGCTCAAACTGAGCAGCAAGCGGTATTACATCATGCCGCCCATACCACCCATGCCGCCCATACCACCCATGTCGCCCATGCCACCAGCTGGTTTGTCTTCAGCCAATTCAGCAACCAGAGCGTCAGTAGTCAGGATCAGGCCAGCAACAGACGCTGCATTTTGCAATGCAGAGCGTGTTACTTTTGCTGGGTCCAGAATACCCATTTCAATCATGTCGCCGTAAGTGTCATTAGCAGCATTGAAACCGTAGTTGCCTGTGCCGTTGATGATCGCGTTGACCACAACAGATGGTTCGCCACCAGCATTTGCAACGATTTCACGCAATGGTGCTTCGATTGCTTTCAACACCAGCTTGATACCAGCTTCTTGATCTGCATTGTCGCCCTTGATCACGCCAGCTGCTGCACGAGCGCGCAACAGAGCAACGCCACCGCCAGGAACCACGCCTTCTTCTACTGCAGCACGAGTTGCATGCAGAGCATCTTCAACGCGCGCTTTTTTCTCTTTCATTTCAACTTCAGTTGCAGCACCGACTTTGATCACAGCAACGCCGCCTGCCAGTTTGGCAACGCGTTCTTGCAGTTTTTCACGGTCGTAATCAGAAGTTGCTTCTTCGATTTGCGCGCGGATTTGTTTTACGCGTCCTTCGATAGCGATAGCCTGACCAGCGCCGTCAATCACTGTCGTGTTTTCTTTACCGATTTCTACACGTTTAGCCTGACCCAGATCTGTCAGAGTTGCTTTTTCCAGTGTCAGACCGACTTCTTCAGCGATCACGTTACCACCAGTCAGGATAGCGATATCTTCCAACATCGCTTTACGACGATCACCAAAGCCTGGCGCTTTTACAGCCGCTGTTTTCAGGATGCCACGGATGTTGTTAACCACCAGAGTTGCCAGTGCTTCACCATCAACATCTTCAGCGATGATCAACAGTGGGCGGCCGGATTTAGCCACTTGTTCCAATACTGGGAGCAGATCACGGATGTTCGAGATTTTTTTGTCGAACAACAGGATGAATGGGTTTTCCAGAATAACGGATTGTTTTTCTGGGTTATTGATGAAGTATGGTGACAGGTAGCCACGGTCAAACTGCATACCTTCAACGATGTCGAGTTCGTTGTTGAGGGATTTGCCATCTTCAACAGTGATCACGCCTTCTTTGCCCACTTTGTCCATTGCGTTTGCAATGATGTCGCCGATGTCAGCGTCAGAGTTTGCAGAGATAGAACCAACCTGAGCGATTTCTTTATTCGTTGTCGTTGGGCGGGACAGTGTTTTGACTTCAGCAACCAAAGCGGTTACTGCTTTGTCGATACCGCGTTTCAAGTCTGTTGGGTTGAAACCCGCTGCAACGTATTTGAAACCTTCGCGAACGATGGCTTGTGCCAGCACGGTCGCTGTTGTTGTACCGTCACCAGCATTGTCGGAAGTGCGGGAAGCCACTTCTTTCACGAGCTGCGCGCCCATGTTTTCCAGCTTGTCTTTCAGTTCGATTTCTTTAGCAACAGAAACGCCGTCTTTAGTTACTGTTGGCGCGCCGAAAGAGCGTTCCAGAACAACGTTACGGCCTTTAGGGCCCAGAGTGACTTTTACTGCATTTGCCAGAATATTTACGCCGTTAACGATTTTCGCACGTGCGTCATCGCCAAAAATTACTTGTTTAGCTGCCATGTTATTTTCTCCAGAATCTTGTGGATTTCTATAGTGCTACAGGGAAAGAATTACTTCTGTACGATCGCGAAGATATCTTCTTCGCGCATTACCAGCACTTCGTTGCCGTCAACTTTGACAGCCTGGCCAGAGTATTTGCCGAACAAAACGCGGTCGCCGACTTTCACTTCCAGTGCGCGGATCGAACCGTTATCCAACTGCTTGCCAGCGCCAACGGCCAATACTTCACCTTGATCTGGTTTTTCAGCTGCTGCGTCAGGCAGAACGATACCGGATGCAGTTTTTGTTTCTTGATCCAGACGTTTGACGATAATGCGATCGTGCAGGGGACGAAGATTCATATTAACTCCTAAAATAATTACAAAAGTAAAACTACCGAAGTAAAACGGGGCTCATCACAAATTCAGACAGAATGACATTGAAGCATCACCTGATTTGCATAAGTCCCATCAGCAAACAAACAAAAATGTGCGCCGTAGATGGTGTCAGTGTTCGCCACTTTCAAGCCCTTTACTTCACACATACATGTGCTGCACAAGAGCCACCACGCTAACAGCGGCTAAGTTGCCTGCAATGCTGAAACCAGTCGATTTTAACATTGTTAGCACTCTCTTGTGTGGAGTGCTAATTGTATGGACGAGGTCAGGTTTTTTCAAGGAAGAATGTTGAAAAAGCAGTTTTATTTTAAAAATCAGAGGCTTAGCGACGCTTTTGGCTGGTTATCATTTTCAACGTCCACATAACAAGCCCGGCAAGCTCTTGCCAACAGTCTGATAGGCGATTGGGGCAGGTGCATCCTCGTGGGCAAACTTGCTGCATATCTTAATTTTCCCTTCTTCACGCACTGACTGCTTTAAGCAGATGGGCGCGATGTATTTTTGTGCCGGGCGGTGTCAGGCAGTCTCAGGCGTGTTCGATGCCCTCAAAAACCGCAAAATATACTCCCCGGGGTATGTATACAAGCCCAATGTTTCTGCTGAGATTTGGGGTGTTTTTCCAAAAATAGGGGGAGTATGCGGATTTTCGCTTTTTCTTTACCATGCTGTTTGCCCATGCAGGCTTGCTGTGTTGCGGCTGGTGTGATGGCTTCGGGCGTTGTTGCGTTCGCGAACGATAAAAACTGCCTTAGAGGGCGCGGCGTGATCTGTCAGTGTATGATGAACTGGCGCTATCGGTGTATGCCGTAGTTTTGGCTGCAACCAGTGTCTGGAATGTGGATAGGCATGTGCAGGAAAAGCGTCAAAGGCGACATCAGGAAGAGTAATGCGAATCGTGAAATGTTGCTACATGGAAATTAATTGTCTAGTATACGCACGCTTTGAAATACGCATGCTTTGAAACTAAGGCTCTTTTTAATATCAGGCTTTTCCGCTCGCCAGCTTCATTTTCCGGTTGACTTCTGACAATATGAGGGCAATAGCCTTCAATGCACGAACATGCGCCGGGAAAATTCAGAAAGCTCATTTTCTGATCAAACACAGTTCGAATATTTCTTGTGGTAACAAGACCGGTTTTACGTTCTGTCAATTGCTGCTTACTACAATGAAATGCACAGAGAGACGTGGATACTCAGACATTTATTATTTTTTCACTGGTGGTCGATGTCATTCTGATCATCACCATGATTCTGCCGTGGCTACATGAGCGCGATGACTGGCATGCGCTATTCTGGGCCGCGGGTCAGGCTGGCATTACCTGTGGCAGTGGGCTGGCATTTCAGCAATTGCCGCAACAGCTGAATCCTTTGCTTTCTGCCGGTTTGCTGACCATCAGTATCAGCGGATTCTGGGCCGGCACCGAATATTTCATCGGCAATCTGCGTCGTAAGCATGTCATGCCTATCGCGGCTGTATCTGCACTTTTTTGTCTTCTTCTCACGCTGTTTTTTTTCAACGTGCCAGCCATGAGAGAGGCAACAACGAAGATGTTGCTTGGCACCGTGATTTTGTGGTCCGGCATCCGTGTGTTGTACATGCAGCGTCACTTTCGTCTTTTGGGGATGATTTTAATCATTCGCGGTGGCTACAATCTGCTCACTGTGCTGAACCTGATCCCCGACCGTTTGGACGTCTGGTTCATGTTTGGATTAATCGTCAAAACATCGTCAACGCTTTGTCTGATTTATGCGGTACTCGAAAAAATACGTGAACGTTACGCAAGTACCATTGATTGTCTGAGTAATGGCCTGTTGATTCTGAACATGGATGGCATCATTCATGTCATTAACGAACGCGGCGCGCGTTTGCTTGGATATTCCTCAACGAAAGGCATGGTCGGCTCACCCGTGGTGAACCACGTGAACGGGCTGGATGCTCATGCGGTCAAGAGCTATTTCAAACGATTCGCCGCTGCGGCCGGTAATTATCCTTTGGTCGAGAATATTGTCGTTCTGTTGCCAGACAAAGGACAAGTACCCTTAGAGCTGATTTCCTCGCCCTATTATGAACGTGGGCGTCCTTACTGCATGGTGCAGATGATGGATATCAGTGAGCGTAAACAAAAAGAGGCGATACTGCACAAGGCTGCGCACTACGATGATCTGACTGGGCTCTTCAATCGTCATGGCTTTTCCCAGGAGTTGGCGCGGGTGATCGCACAATCGCAGGAAAAGGGGCAAGAGTGCGCTGTGTTGTTGGTGGACATCGACAGGTTTAAACGAATCAATGATTCCTTCGGGCACCTCGCCGGTGAACAGTTGCTGCGGGAAATCGGGGGGCGATTACAGCGCGCGTTACCAGATAACAGCCTGGCCGCCCGTTTCGGCGGCGACGAGTTTGCAATTGCGATGTATGGTCTGGAGCCCGGTTCCGCAGCACAAACAGCAGCGCTCTGCGGCGATGATCTGTTTCAGATACTGACCAGCGGAATACCTTTGTTGCAGCAAAATATACAGTTCTCGGCAAGTATTGGCGTTACATGTATTCCTGAACATGGTACCGATACCGACACCGTTATTCAGCACGCCTATATTGCGATGTATGACGGAAAAAAAGCGGGGCGGAATCACCTGCGTTTTTTTTCTTCCAGCATGATCTCTCATGCGCGGGAGGCGGTCATTGATACCGCGTTGCGCAGCGCTATTTCTTCGGATGAACTCTATCTTTTATATCAACCGGTCGCGAACGCGAAAACGGGCAGAATTGATAAGGTCGAAGCTTTACTCCGTTGGAACAGCCGCACACTTAATAATGTTTCGCCGGATCATTTCATTCCGATTGCAGAGGAAAGCGGAATCATTGTCGAAATCGGCACCTGGGTACTCAATCAGGCATGTTGGCAACTGGCGGAATGGCAGGCCAGTGGCGTGCATCTGACCATGTGTGTCAATGTATCGGCAAGTCAGTTGCTCGACACACGATTCATAACCTATGTGGAGCGCGCACTGCAAATAAATCAGTTAAATCCGGCGCAGCTTGAACTGGAACTGACCGAGCGTGTGCTGATCGACGATGGCGCTCATGTGAGAACGACCTTAAATCATCTCCGCGCGATGGGGGTACGATTGTCGTTGGATGACTTTGGCACCGGATATTCATCGCTGAGTTATCTGACTCAGTTTCATTTGAATACGCTGAAAATCGATCGTTCATTTGTGATGGCGCTGGAAAGCAGTGCGCGACACCAAAGCCTGGTTTCCACCATTATTGCGATGGGGCACAATCTGGATCTGGAACTGGTTGCAGAAGGGGTCGAGACAGAACAGCAAATCAGTATGCTGCAGAAAATGGGATGCCACTATTTGCAGGGGTATTACATTTCCAGACCCATCGCTGCGGAAAACATACCATTGATCTGTTCGTCTCCAGTGAAAATTCATTGATGTCAGCGGAAGAAACATCCCACCATCGATAGTCCGCAATCGATCATTTTCAGGCATGTCGTTGGCATGCATAATGTCTATGTTGCCCGGACTACTCCGCTTTGAGCTGCGGAAGTGTTTTATAATCTCAGCTTTCAGCAGTCAACTTCAGCATTCCACCGCCATCGTCAGTTTATCGATCACCGGATCAACAACCCGGCACCGGCCAGATGCTTCCACATAATAATCTAGAGAACTTGCACCGCCGCTTTCACCAGCGGTGAATACGGTGACGAGGAAAGTTCCGGCAACCGGGCATATCGTCCGGTTTTTGATTCGCTTTGAATAATACTGAAGCTAAGACTTGCGGCGCGTTCGCGTGCAGTTGACATAGCTTCTTCGGATGAACAGATCAGGGGAGTGACATGGCGGGTGAAACTACTGGCGCAGTGCGCTGGATTCTGCGGCTGGAAGGGATATGCGTGCTCGCTGCCACCATCTTTTTTTATCCTGCACCTGATTTTGGCTGGGGATGTTTCGCACTATTCTTTCTTGCGCCCGATCTTTCTCTGCTTGGATATGCGTTCGGATCACGTGTTGGTGCCGGCGCTATTGTTTGCCTCGTCGGCGGGTTCTTGTTCGCGTCACCAGTGTTCTCTTGTGCGGGTGTGATTTGGTGCGCACACATAGGTTTTGACCGGGCGTTGGGCTATGGTCTTAAATATCCGGGTGATTTCAACATGACGCACTTAGGCAGAATTGGTTTTCAATCTGGCCCGAGGTGAAAGGTCGGTATGTTCGCAAATGATCGACCGCTTTTGTGCCGATATTTTGTGCCGATAGGCATTGACTAGGTTTTATTTCGGGAGAAGATATGTGTTGGCTTCGCAGCGTGATCATTTTTAGTCTCAGTCTGGGATATTTCCTTTGCTGTGACGCCGCTGCGATGTCGGTAACATTTCTGAATCCCGGGAAACCGGATGAAGTCTACTGGCTGACGGCGAGTAATAGTATGTTGGCCGCAGCGAAAGATCTGGATGTCAGGCTGGAAGTGTTGTACGCCAACCGTAATCACCTCAATACTTTGACGCAGGCAAAACAGCTGGCAGCCCGTGAGGTGAAAGACCGCCCGGACTATGTCATTCTGTCGAATGATCATGCCGTGGGATTTGAAGTCATCCGCATTCTGGATGCAGCCAATATCAAGACTTTCCTGGCATTCAGCGGTTTGCGCGAACAAAGTGAGCGTCTGCTTGCCACTGTTCCGCGACTACACTTTCCGGGATGGCTGGGTTCACTTGAACCACGCGCAGAAGAAGCTGGTTACCTGACAGCGCGGGCGCTGATTCAACACGGGCAGCAAAATCAACTGCAGGGATCAGACGGTCGTCTGCACATGCTGGCGATTGCCGGTGATCGTTCTACTCCGGCTTCACTTAAACGCAATGAAGGTATGCGCCGTGCGGCCGCCGAAGCAAAAGATGTGGTGGTTGATCAGGAAGTGTATGCAGAGTGGAGTCGCGCCAAAGCGCAGGAACAAAGTGAGTGGCTTTTTCAACGCCACCCCCAGGCAAGGCTGATCTGGGCAGGAAGCGATCTGATGGCATTCGGTGCGATGGACAGCTGGAAAAATAAAGGCGGGCAACCAGGCAAGGATGCTTACTTCAGTGCTGTCAATACTTCATCTGGGGCATTGGCTGCGCTGGAATCGGGTAGTCTGACTGCTCTGGCTGGCGGGCATTTTATCGCTGGTGCCTTTGGTCTTGTGATGCTGTATGACTATCATCATGGTAAAGATTTCAAAGATGAAGGGCTGGAACTGGATCGCTCCATGTTTATTCTTTTTAGCAAGGATGATGCGCGCAGATTTCAGCGCCATTTTGGCAGACTCGATTTTAGCCAGGTTGATTTTAAAAAATTTAGTAAAGTGCTGAATCCGAAGTTAAAAAAATACGACTTTAATTTCCGGCAGATATTAACGCAGGTCGAAAAACATCAATGAAACTCCGATTGTCACAACCTATTGCAAGCTTGCTGTTCCGGCGGGTGTTTAAATGGGTCATTCTGTGTATTTTGCTGTTCAGCAGTTTGCAAGCCTATCTGAATTACAGAGCGATAGAGCGTAACTTTGATATGACCATCAGGGACGTTGCCAACACGCATATCCCCTTGTTATCTCTGGCGATTTGGGACATCGAATTACAGGCAATACACAAGCAGATTTCTTTGCTGACGAAAAACACGAATATTGCTTACGTTGTTATCAAGGCCAGCACTGGACAACAGTTTGTCGGTGGGAATGGTGGGCAATCAATTTCAGATGAACATCTGATGTTTGATATTCCGGCGCCGGACGGTGTCGGTCCGCGTGTCGGAACGATGGAATTAGTTGTTGATCGCAGCGTATTACATCATGAGGTGATGCGCAGCTTTTTTATTGTCCTCGCTGAAGTGCTCTTACTTACGGTATTTATTTTTGCTGCTGTCTTCACAATCTTACGACGCGATCTTGAACGTCCTATGCGTCAATTGGCCGATTTCGTCAAAAATCTTCAGGCAAATAAAATAGCTACCCGCCTTGATTTAGAGCTCGGGCCGCGGCACGTCTACAATGAAATTGATCTGGTAGTGGATGGTTTCCGCACTATGCAGGATCGTTTGCAGAAACACATAGAAAATCAGGATGCCCTGGTGTCAGAGCGGACTACCCAGCTACAACAGGCGATGGACAGATTAAAAAAACTATCGGTGACGGATGTTCTGACCGGCTGTTATAACCGTTTGTTTTTCAACGAACGCATGCCTGGCGAAATGCACAGAGCGATACGCTATGAGCGGGATTTGGCTGTGGTGTTTTGCGACATCGATTTTTTCAAGTCGGTGAATGATCAATATGGCCATGCTGTCGGTGATGACGTGCTGATCGTTTTCGTGGAGTCTTTGCAAAGAGAGTTGCGCGCGGAAATCGACTGGCTGGTACGGTATGGTGGCGAAGAATTTCTGATTGTCTTGCCTGAGACTTCGCTTCCGGCTGCCATTGAAGTCGCCGAGAGAATGCGCCTGAACGTCGAACGGGATCTGAAGGTGCCTTTGCCGGATGGGCAGCATCTGAATATCACCGCCAGTTTCGGTGTTGCCGAAAGATTGGCAGATGACACGCTGGAGACACTGGTTCAACGTGCTGATCAATGGCTCTATTTTTCAAAATCGCTGGGGCGAAATCAAGTACAGCCTGCAAGTGGCCGCGTGACGCAGGACGTGGAGTCACTTTGATGTCGTCGGTGGTCGCGCAGACTGAATTATGGTAAGTTCTCATTCATGAAATCTGGTTCCTGGCGTTTTTTGTTGATTTGTCTGATGCTGGTGCTGCTGCCTTTGCAAGGCTTTGCAGCCACTGGCATGTGGGCATTTGTGCATGGAAATAGTACGCAAACGGCATCAGGTGCAGAGACAAACGATACTGTGAGTCGTCCTGTGCATTGCGATACGATGAAGCAAAGTCAGCAGGTATCTGCGCAGGATGCACACATAGTGAAGCCCGATACCCAGAATCATTGCAAAGGGGCGTCACCTTGCTGCATTGGCATCGCCTTACTACTGCAGCAAGCGGATCAATGCTGTTCACCCGGCACGATCACGGTGTATCCGCTTGATTTTCACTCATTTTCATCAGCTCCTGCGCGTGCGCTGGAACGTCCGCCTAAACATTTTCCCGTTTAAATTGTTTTTGTAACTCAGTTGATTGCTGCCAGACTTCATGTTTTAGGCACGACAATACTGAGTTCAACTATGCCTGAGAGTATCAGGTCAGATTTGACTTTTTAACGAGGACGACATGTCGCCACCTTTACCAAGTTCTTTTGGTGTTGTACTTCCATTCGTGTCAGCCATGTTGCTGGCTGGCTGCACCAGTTTTGAACCGGAACAATCTGTTGATCAAATTAATCAGCAGTTTTCTGCGTTCACACAATCATCGCTGAAACCAGCGTTTAACTCCGAACAAAAATCCCGTTTGCAAGCGACTGCGGATCGTTTGCTTCAAGAACCGATTTCACAAAACGATGCAGTGCAGATTGCACTGACGAATAGCCCGGCATTCCAGGCCATGCTTGCGCAATACTGGGCAAGCGGGGCGAACGCCGCACAGCAAGGGCGAATTGCTAACCCGCTCTTCAGTATTGAGCGCAGCCGCTTCGTCGATGAACTTGAAATTGCGCGCACGATCAGTTTTGGTTTGCTTGATGTACTGAGCTTACCGCGCCGAAGCGCCATTGCACAAAGCAAAATAGAGGTGGCGCAATGGCAGTTCAGCAGTGAGGTGATTGATCGGATTACGCAGGTGCGGGCAGCGTGGGTAAAGGCAGTCGCTGCGCAGCAAATCCTGAGTTATGCGATGCAAGTCAGTGATGCCGCAGAGGCCGGTGCAGAACTGGCGCAACGTATGCGCAGCGCAGGTAATTTCAATCAGTTGCAAGCCGCCAGACAGCGCGCTTTCTATGCGGATGCTGTCGCACAACTGGCGGCAGCACGCCACAGCAATACAGCGGCCCGCGAGGGATTGGTGCGCTTGCTGGGACTGACAAGCGATCAGCTGGCACGTTTGCGTTTGCCCGAGCGTCTGCCCGATTTACCGGCAGCCGTTTATCCAGCTGAAAAAATCGCGGCAGTTGCGACTGAAAATCGCCTCGATGTCCGTATGGCGCAAGCCTTACTGGATACCGTCGCAAAGCAGCAAGGTTTGACGCTGGCGACCAGCATGACGGATATCGAACTCACGATGAAGCGTAATACAATTTTTGATAACCCAAGTAAAACCAGCGATGTAAAACGAGGCGTGGAAATCGGCGTGCGTCTGCCTGTGTTCGACAGCGGACAATTGCAACGTGATGCGATGAATGCAGCGACGCTGGCAGCCAGTTATCGTCTCGAAAATATTATGCGTAACGCGGCCTCTGAGTTGCGTGAGAGTTATTCGGCGTATCGCACCAGTTACGATATTGCACATCAATATCAACATGAAATTCTGCCTTTGCGCAAACGCATTTCACAAGAAAATCAACTCCGCTACAACGGCATGTTCATCAGTGTTTTTGAGCTGTTGGCGGATAGCCGTGAGCAGATCAGCAGCGTGATGGCGGCGATTAACGCTGAACAGCAATTCTGGCTCGCAGATGCCGCTTTGCAGGCATCGCTGATCGGGCGGCCGGAACGTATCAGCGTGACTGGCACTAACAACATCAATGAATCAGCCGCTGCGCACTGATAACGGGGTTGAGAAGGAATAAAAATGAACTCAAGAAGAAACTTTTTCAAATTTGCCGGCATCGCCGGTGGGGCACTGGCAGCCAGCGCAGTGAGTAAAGTCGCGTTGGCCGCATTGCCAGAAATTACGACACAAACCAGCCCGGATACCATGCCGCCTTTAGTGCCTGCGAATGGCCGTCCATACAATCCTGTCGTTACCTTGAACGGCTGGACGCTGCCTTGGCGGATGAAAAATGGGGTGAAGGAATTTCATCTGGTCGCTGAGCCTGTCGTGCGGGAAATGGCACCCGGAATGAAAGCACATTTATGGGGTTATAACGGTCAGAGCCCGGGTCCGACGATAGAGGTGGTGGAAGGTGATCGTGTCCGTATTTTTGTCACCAACCGCTTGCCGGAACACACCAGTGTGCATTGGCATGGGCAACGTGTACCGAATGGCATGGATGGCGTCAGCGGTTTGACACAACCTGCGATTCAACCTGGTAAAACCTTTGTGTATGAATTTGTCGCCCGTCGTCCGGGCACATTCATGTATCACCCGCATGCGGATGAAATGACGCAGATGGCAATGGGTATGATGGGTTCGTGGATCACGCATCCCAAAAATAAACATCCACTGATCGCAGATGTGGACAGGGATTTCGTCTTTTTGCTCAATGCCTATGACGTTGAACCGGGCGCATCGCGACCCAACATCATGACCATGACGGAATTTAATTTGTGGTCGTGGAATAGTCGTGTCTTTCCCGGCATCGATACCCTGAACGTCCGCAAAAATGACAGAGTCAGAATTCGTGTCGGTAATCTGACGATGACGAATCATCCGATACACATTCACGGCCATGAATTTATGGTGACCGGTACCGATGGCGGCCCGATTCCCAAGACCGCGCGCTGGCCGGAAGTGACGACAGATATCGGTGTCGGGCAAATGCGTCAGATCGAATTTATTGCGGATGAAGAGGGTGACTGGGCGTTGCACTGTCACAAAAGCCATCACACCATGAATGCAATGGGACATAGTGTTCCTACCATGATCGGTGTTGATCATAAAGATGTTGCAGATAAGATCAATCGCTTGATTCCGGCTTATATGACGATGGGCGATAAAGGTATGGCGGATATGGGCATGATGGAAATGCCTTTACCTGAAAATACCTTACCGATGATGACAGGCGAAGGTCCGTTTGGCGGAGTAGAAATGGGCGGCATGTTCAGCGTCCTGAAAGTACGTAAGGATCAGAAGCCGGGTGATTACAAAGATCCGGGTTGGTATGTGCATCCGAAAGGAACTGCTGCGTATGAATACCAGGGAGATGCCGTGGGATTAGGTGAACCAGTCAGACCTGCTGCTGCCGATCATGCCAGTATGCATCATCATGCGCCAGAATCGCCACAGAAAGAACTAGAAGTGCAGGTCGTGAAACCCAAGGGCCACGCCGGACACTGATAAATGCACCGTCAGGCGCTGATCTGTTTTAATGCAGCAGAGCAGGATCAGCGCGATCTGAAAAGCGTCAGTCAGCTTTGCTGGTCTGACGTTTTTTTTCTTCGAGCTCGACCACCTTGGAGAGTAACTGCTCTATCGTCCAGTGTCTGCTCAACCATATCGTCAGCGCGCCACCAGATAACTGCTGCCACATGACACCCTCATGCGCATGATGCTGGCGCTGATACGAGGAAGCGACACGCCACGCAAACAAAGTCACCGGCGGTGGCGCATCCTGACCTGCGGCCGACAAAATATACGATACCGGATTTAATGCGACTGATTCAGGCTGCCCCTCATAGCCGGACTCGGCCCAGATTTTTTGCTGCATGTCACCGGAGATCATGTGTGCCGGTAAGTCTGGCTTACCGTCGATATCTTTCAGACCAAGATAATACAAGCCCCATGGAATACTGAAAACAAGAGCGAGAATGAACAGAACGATGGCGATCAGACTGCGTTGCAGGATGCTTAATGTGGGCATGGTGGATGAGTCAACAGAGGTGGATATGGGTGAATAAGGGAGCGCAAAATACAGTGCTGAATCTATGTGATAGACAGCTTTTTTGCCCAAAGCATCGTTGCCTGCTGCCAGAATTCATGCAGATTGCTTGCAGGGCTGAGCTGCAAGCCCAGAAAACGCGCGGCGGGCAGTAACGCTTCATGTAATAAGTCATTATCGCCGCGATCAAATGCCAGTGCGCCGGTTTGTTTCGATAATTTTTCACCGTTGGCATTGGTGACCACGGCAACGTGCAGGTAACTGGGTGTCGGTAAACCAAGTAAGCCTTGTAAATATATCTGACGCGCAGTGGAGTCGATCAGATCGGCACCGCGCACAATATGATTGATTCCTTGCGCCGCATCATCAACGACAACGGCGAGCTGATACGCCCAGAAACCATCGGCGCGCTTTAAAACGAAATCGCCGACTTCCGTTGCCAGGTTCTGACTTTGCGAGCCGCATAAACGATCTTCAAAACAGATGATGCCTTGTTCCGGTTCAGGCACACGCAGACGCCATGCGCGCGCCGTTTTTTCCGGAGCGATGCCATGTCTGCATGTGCCCGGATAGATCTGACTGGCGGTATCGCCGAGACGCAGGCGTGAGTCTGCGATTTCCTTGCGTGAGCAGGCACAGGGATAAACATAGTCGCCCAACTGTCGTAATGCCGCCTCATACAAATCCTGGCGCTGGCTTTGCCAGGTGACTTCACCATCCCATTGCATACCGCAACGTTGCAGTGATTGCAGAATCTGCTGATCTGCACCGGCGACATTTCTGTCGAAATCCAGATCTTCTATACGCAGCAACCATCTGCCCTGATGCGCTTTAGCGTCGAGGTAACTCGCCATGGCGGCGACCAGTGAGCCCATGTGCAGCGGGCCTGTCGGGGAGGGCGCAAAACGCCCGATGTAATCAGTCGTAGCAGACATGTTCGGTCTAATTCATTTTGTAGTATGGCTCAGCGCAACGTCAGTTACCCATCAACATTTTCTGCACTATCGGGTCATTCAGTTTTTGTAAAAACCATTGCAGGGCTTTACCTTTGTTTGTACTGCGCCATACGATGCGGTTGTTACCCAGCAAGCGATTGGCGTTGGTTTTCTTTTCAATCAGCATGCCCGACTGCAAATATGGTTGAGCAATTCTTCGCGGTAAGTGCCCGCAGCCCAAGCCTGCCAGTTGAGCGGAAAGTTTTGCTTGTATTGACGGCACTGTCAGTGTGTCCTGTCCACTCAATAAACCCGCCGTCATTGATGGTAGTGTCAGGCTGGTATCGCCAACCGCAACGGCGCGGTGCTCCAAGATTACTGCATGGCTGAGTGGCTCCGTCGCATTGGCTAAAGGGTGCTCGGGTGCAACCGCAAACACCCAATCAATGTTGCCAAGTGAACGGGTCTGAAACTCTCCCTGCATGCGGATCGCATCGGGGCCATCGTATGCGGCACCGATGGCCAGATCGGCGCGCCCGGTGATGAGACTTTCCCAGACGCCGGATAAAATTTCCTGTGAAATACGGATGCGGGTGCCGCAGCCTTGTTGTTCAAATTCTTTAATTAAGGGGATCAGATCTTCAAAGCGGATGATGCCATCGATCACAATATGAAAGTCTGCTTCCCAGCCGCTCGCTGCGCGTTTGACGCGATTTTCAAGATCCTGTGCCGCATGCAATAAGTTTCTGCCCTGAGTTAACAACTCTTCGCCAGCGCTGGTCAGTTTTGCTCTGTGTCCCCGTCGGTCGTACAGCAAGACATCCAGATCTTCTTCGAGTTTGCGTATGCTGTAAGTAATTGCCGACGGCACTTTATCCAGCGCCGCTGCAGCTGCGGCAAAGCTGCCTTTGCGAGCGATGGCATCGAGAATTTGCAAGGCTTCCAGCGTCAGATTCATTTTATTCAATTAATTTGAATGATGTGTAGAAAATTTTACCCTTATCTTGCCTGGCCTGCATGTATATAGTGCAGGTGCGGCATCAATTATTTTGAATAAGACAGATTTATCCGGGCTGACTTTGTGTGTGCTTGCTTGATGCTGATCGGCCATGTGCTGACGATGGTTTGAACATCGGAATAAAAGATTGTTGACGAGATTCATCGGTTGTCATGGATGCGGATGATTTTTTAATGAACCTAATGAACCAAAAGGAATATGACATGAAAAAAGTAGCGATTGTTTATCACTCAGGTTACGGACACACCACCAAAGCAGCTGAAGCGGTGCAGGCGGGCGTTGCCGCCAATGGCGCGGCAGCAGAATTGATACTGATTGATGCCGAAGGCAATATCACCGAAGCACAATGGGCCAGCCTGGCTGCGGCAGATGCGATAGTGTTTGGCTCACCGACATACATGGGCACCGTTTCGTGGCAATTCAAGAAATTTGCCGATGCGTCATCCAAGCCTTGGTATCACCAGCAATGGAAGAACAAGATTGCGGCGGGTTTCACGAACTCCGCAACGATGAATGGCGACAAACTAAGCACGCTGCAATATCTGTTCACGTTCTCACAGCAGCATTCTATGATCTGGGTGGGTACTGGTCTGATGCCGTCGAACAGTAAAGCTGCGCAACGCAATGATGTAAATTATGTCGGTAGTTTCAGTGGTCTGATGACGCAATCTCCATCAGACTCTTCACCGGAAGAAGGTCCATTGCCAGGTGATCTGGAAACGGCAAAATTGTTTGGTCAGCGTATTGCTGAAGT
Source organism: Undibacterium sp. 14-3-2 (assembly GCF_016595265.1). NCBI lineage: Bacteria > Pseudomonadati > Pseudomonadota > Betaproteobacteria > Burkholderiales > Oxalobacteraceae > Undibacterium > Undibacterium sp. 14-3-2. Next base: position 293,173 of record NZ_JAENGS010000002.1, on the reverse strand, counting down.
GGCGAAAAAATTTAGTTAATCGCTCATTTTTGTTTGATCGTATATGAAAAAGTCCGCTGCAACAGCGGACTTTTTTTGCTTCTCGGTTACCAGATCAGTTGCCAGATTCAGTTACCAGATGCTGACACGTTTGTTTTCCGGCAGGTACATGCCGTCACCCGGTTTCACGTTAAATGCGTCATAGAATGTTGTGTTATTTCTGAGGCTGCCATTGACGCGGAATTCACCGGGAGAATGCGGGTCAGTCTTGATCAGGGCGAGCGCACGTTGTTCGCGGGATTTGCTGCGACGTGCTTGTGCAAGGCCGAGGAACAGGCGTTGCTCACCCGACCAGCCATCGAGAATTGGAGATGGTTTCCCTTCCAGCGACAGACGGTAAGCTTTTAAGGCCATCACGATACCGACGTTATCCGCAATGTTTTCACCCAGCGTCAGTTCGCCGTTCAGGAAATGACCCGGAACCGGGCTGTAGCCATTGTATTGTTCAACCAAAACCTTGGTTTTGCGGTTGAATTTTTCACGGTCTTCTTTGGTCCACCAATCACGCAAGTTGCCGTCACCATCGTATTGTGATCCGGCATCGTCAAAGGCATGGCTGATTTCATGACCAATTGAAATACCGAGCGCGCCATAGTTAACCGCATCTTCTGCCTCGACGTTAAACAACGGTGCTTGCAAACGCGCTGCCGGGAACACGATTTCATTCATCTCCGGGCTGTAATAGGCATTCACGGTTTGTGGTGTCATATGCCATTCGCTGCGATCAACCGGGGTTCCCAGTCGCTTCACGTTTTTCTCGAAATCGGCGCTGCGGATACGTTTCAGATTACCAGCCAGATCATCTTTACTGATTTGTATCGCGGAGTAATCTTTCCACTTCTCAGGATAGCCAATCTTCACGCTGATTTTTGAGAGTTTTATCTGTGCCTGTTTTTTTGTTTCGGCGCTCATCCAATCCAGAGACTCTATACTGTCTTTGAATGCTGCCAGAAAATATTTCACCATCTTTTCCGTGCGGACTTTGGTTTCTGGGGCGAAATATTTTTCAACGTACAGCTTGCCAACGGCTTCGCCCAGCATCTGATCTGTCAATGCAACGGCGCGTTGTTCGCGTGTGCGGTTGACTTTGATACCAGCCAGCGTGGTGCCACGGAAGGCAAAATTTTCATTCGCAAATGCGCTGGACAAGTAGGGGCTGTAGGCACTCAGCAGTTGCCATTCGGCATAACTTTTCCAGGCAGATAAAGGAAAACTTTTCAGGGCATGGCTGAATCCGCTCAGATAACTTGGTTGCTGTACCAGAACCTGATCCGCTTTTCCGGCGATACCGTTAGTCTGGAAATAGGATTTCCATTGATAGCCCGGCGCAAGCGTATCGAGTTTTGATACGGTCATTTTGTTATAGGTCTTGAGCGGATCGCGGTTTTCCACATTCGTCCATTGTGCTTTGGCGAGTTCCGTTTCTATCGCCAGTACCTGCTTCGCATTCACTGCAGCATCTTTATCGCCTGCCAGTGTCAGTATTTTTTCCACGTGCGTCAGATAAGCAGCGCGGATATCGCTCATTTTCTTGTCGTCAGTTTTCAGATAATAATCGCGATTCGGTAAGCCTAATCCTGATTGTGCGATATCGACGATGTATTGACTGGATTGCTTGCTGTCTTGTTCAACACGCACTCGGAACGGGGTAGTGACACCGATTTTCTGAAGCTGAGCAAAAAGTACGGCAAGCCCCTCTTTATTTTTCACTGCTGCAATGGTGTCGAGTTCAGATTTCAGTGCCGCTGCACCCAGCGTTTCCAACTTTTCTTCGTTCATGAAGCTGTTGAAAAGATCAGCAATTTTCTGTTTTTCTGTGCCGGCAGGATTTTTATCGTCTTTAGCGACATCGCTGATCAGTGCGTGCAATTGTCGCTGTACGTTTTCACGGGCTTCCATGAAGGAACCCCAGTCTGATTTGTCGGCTGGAATTTCATTGGCTCTTAACCAGCCACCTTGCGCATGTCTGAAAAAATTATCCTGGCCACGAGTCGTCGGTTCAAAATTACGCGGAATGATCCCGGAACCGAGTGTAAATGTGATAGCAGTTGTTGGTGCAGCGGCTGGTTCGGCGGCGTAAACGGCGTTAGACAACAAGCTAAGGGCGAGAGTACTCAGTAAAAAACGTTTCATGGATTAGTCTCGTTTGTATTGTGGATAGATAAAAAGAATGTAGCGCGATTGTGACATGGTGTGGCGCCGGAAGTTCAGGCTCGGAATGAAAAAAGCTCATTTAACGGACTTGCGTCAAATGAGTTTTTATGAAGAAAAACGGAATTATCAAACTTGGGTCTGCGCTGACTCTTTTTTGCAGTGAGGGCAGGATTTACCGGGGACGTACCATGGTGACAGTTGTTCACGCGGAGTGACGACGGCACGGCAGGCAAAGCATTGCTTAGTATCTGTAGCCTCTAACTGCGGATTGAGCGCGGTACGATAGTCAAACACAAAGCAATCGCCGTGATAATGATCGCCACCGACTTCTTCGAAATACTTGAGAATGCCGCCTTCCAGCTGATACACGCTTTCAAAGCCAACGTTTTGCATGTGAATTGCCGCTTTCTCGCAACGAATACCACCAGTGCAGAAGGTCACAACGGTTTTGTCATTCAACACGTCACGATTGGCAGCGATGACTTGCGGGAATTCCGTGAACTTGGTGATGCGATAATCGATCGTATTATCAAAACTGCCGACATCGACTTCAAAATCATTGCGGGTGTCGACCATCACGACCGGCTTGCCGTTATCGTCATGGCCCTGATCCAGCCAGCGTTTCAGAGTTTGCGCATCGACTGAGGGCGCGCGGCCTTCTTCGGGCTTGATCAGCGGCATGCGCATGGTAATGATTTCTGCTTTCAGCTTGACCAGTAATTTGGTGAACGGCTGACGATCAGAGTAACTTTCCTTTGCCACGATATCGGCGAACCTTGGATCACTATGCAACCAGTCCATGTAGGCGTCGATCTCATGACGCAGACCTGCGAGGAACATATTGATGCCTTCCGGCGTCAGCAGAATGGTGCCCTTGAGATTGAGTTCCTGGCATTTATCAATAAACGCCTGCCGCTTTTCAGCGGTGTCGTTGAAGGTGATAAATTTGTAAGCGGAGATATTGACGTAAGGTGTTTCTGGGGATAACTGTGCGACCGGCATAATAGAAGAATTCACTCATTTTCAGTAAGTCATTGATTTATCTAAATTATAGTTGAATTCAATGGTCGCTTGCTGGCAGCAACATGATCAGGTGCGGAATCTCGTCTTCGCGGTAGATATCGGAGACTGTCTGAAAGCCGAAGCTGGCATAAAATTTTTCAAGATAGGCTTGCGCACCGATACGCACAGAGGCAAATGGATAAAGCTGGCGCAGTGCCTTGATGCCGTTCGCAATCAGTTCTTTTCCTACGCCACTTCCACGCCATGGTTGCGTACTCAGAACACGGCCCAGCGATGGTTCTGCATAGCTGACGCCGGGTGGAACTATGCGTAAATAGGCAGCAATCTCATTGTTGTTATCCCAGGCTACGAGATGATGGGATTGCGGATCTTTGCCATCAATATCCTGATACGGGCAATTTTGTTCAACGATAAATACGGCGCACCTGGCCTGATACACCTTGTGTAACTGCTCAGGGTTGAATTCTGAAAAAGCTGATAATTGCCAGCGTAGTTGAGTGAGTTGATTCGTCATGTGCGTTAGGGAATTAGGCAAAGTTGAAGTATTGCGATGGCGATTACATTTGCCGGAATAAATGTGAATAAACTCTGCTGACAGTCAGCTTATCATCGCTATCCTTCAGTTTCAGCGTCATTTTTCCGCTTTCATCTTTGTGGGCGGCGAGAATTTTTTTACTGTTAACCACGGTGCTGCGATGGATCTGCCAGAACACATCGGAATCAATTTGCGGCAATAATTCGCGCAAGCTGCTGCGGATCAGTGATGAATGTTCTTTGGTGACAACGTTAATGTATTTGTCTGTCGCTTCAAAATATAAAACGTCTTCGACCGGGATCATGCGGATCTGATTACCAACAGCGGCACGTATCATATGCAAAGGTTTGTGCACAGCAGATCCGCTGGCGTGTACTTGCCCTGGCATTATGTGGCGCAATTGTTCAAGCACGCGTTCGAGTTCTGTGCCATTTTGCGACTGGTCAGTCAGACGCATCTGCAAACGCTGTACTGTTTTACTGAGACGTTCTTCACTGACTGGCTTGAGTACATAATCTGACGCCGAATGTTCAAATGCCTGAATCGCAAATTCGTCGTAAGCGGTCACATAGACGATCAAAGGGAATGCGCGGTTTTCCGGCCACTCTTCCGCCAGTTCTTGTGCGACTTCTAATCCGGTTTTACCCGGCATTTTAATATCCAGAAATAAAATGTCCGGTGCGTGATGCAAGGCTTCCCGCACGGCTTCAACACCATTTTCCACTACGCTGCAAAATACTAATTCCGGCCAGAGTTTTTCCAGCATTTTTTGCAGGGTGAGTGAGAGTATGACTTCATCTTCAGCAATCAGGGCGCGTATATTCATGATGATGTATGTGGGATAAAAGGGATAGAAATCCGTGCAATCGCGCCTTCCGGCTGATTTGCTTCCAATGTGAATGCGGCTGAAGGGCCAAAGAGTGCCTGCAGGCGTTCACGGAGATTGATATTGCCAAGCCCCAGCCCGGCGTGATGTGTTTCTGGCGACGCTGCATGAGGCGCAGATAATCCAAGACCGGTATCCTTAACGGTCAGATATAGAAAATGCGCATCATTTTCTGCTGCAACATGAATGTTTCCACCGTTGATTTTTGGCTCCAGCCCATGTTTGATCGCGTTTTCTACCAGCGGTTGTAAAAGCATGGGTGGGATGGTTTGTTCCCGCAAATCTGCTGGCAGAGATAAGGTATAAGTCAGACGTTTTCCCATACGTATCGCGAGCAACTCCAGATAGGCTTCGATCAGAGAAAATTCCTGTTGCAAGGTGGTTTTTTCTGCTCTGGAAGCACTCAGTGTATTGCGCAGATACACAATCAACTGCGACAGCATATGTTGCGCGCGTGGCGGGTCAAGTGCGATCAGTCCTTGCAGATTAGCCAGCGTGTTAAACAGCATATGCGGTTCTATTTGAGCCTGCAGCATTTGCAGTTGCGCTTGCAAGGCCTGTCGCTCAATCGCGGCAGATTTCGCTTTTTCTGCCTCTGCTTCCGCGGCCAGTTCTGATATTTTTGCTTTATTCCAGAACGACCAGACCGAAATCAGACTGATGACCATGGTCAGCCCGATGAAACTGCTGAAGTATGCCCATTGCATTGAAAAAATACTCAGCAGCGGATAGGAAAAAATAGCGGCAGCAAGCGTTGATCCTGCGACAAATCCCAGTGGGGTAATGAGCAAGCAGACCAGGAAAAAAAAGAATGGCTGCGGTTTACGTGTTCGCCAGAATAAATGCTGGATGATTCTTACCAGAGCATAGCAACTGAATCCTATGCAATTGGAAAAAACCCAGCTTTCAAGCAAGGGGCTGTGCGTCCGCATCACATAGGTGACGATCAGTGTGCAGATAGCGTTGATGAGCATTAGCCGTGGCAGATCCTGCAGAAATTTCTGTAGCTGCGTTTCTGCGCAAGGCTTCTGGTCAGGTGAGTTGCTGTTCTTTGACTTAGGAATTGATGGCGTTGTCATTTTTTGCGCTGAGTATCTGATGCAATATTTTGTCCGGAGTTGATGTTAGCGCGCACAAGCGACGTCGGACATCTGATTGCGATGGAGAGTACAGAATCTGTCGTCAAGCCCGCTTTATCCGGCGCGAAATACCGCACGGATTATCGCTTCATGTCAGATCATCTGCTTCAGATAATGCTGCGCTGCCTGAGTTGACTCAATTGTTCATCGTCATATCCAAGCACGGATTTTAAAATCTGATCCGTGTGTTGCCCTAGCAATGGCGGCGGCGACTGATAATCCGGTGGCGTGGCCGATAGCTTCATTGGGCTACCGACTAACTTCACGCTGCCGGCACTTGGATGCGGCAAGGTAATCTGCATACCGCGCGCCTTTACCTGAGGATCATTAAACACATCGTCCAGCCGGTTAATCGGTCCACACGGAACACCTGCGCCCTCCAGCAGCGCTATCCACTCTTGTCTGGATTTGCGTTTCACCATGTCCGCCAGCAATGGAATCAATACCTCACGGTTTGCCACGCGCGCCGGATTCGTGCAGAAGCGTTCATCGGTCGCAAGCTGTTCTTCGCCACCTGCCGCGACAAATTTTTTGTATTGGCCGTCATTGCCGGCTGCGACAATAATATGCCCATCGGACGTAGCGAATGTCTGATAGGGAACGATGTTGGGATGGGCATTGCCCCAGCGTACCGGCGGTTTGCCGCTGGCCAGATAATTCGTATTCATGTTTGCCAGCATGGCGACCTGCACATCAAGCAAAGCCATATCGATGTACTGACCTTCACCAGTGCGGTCCCGATGTGTCAGTGCTGCCATCACCGCGATAGTGGCGTACATGCCGGTCATCAGATCGGCAATCGCAACGCCGGCTTTTTGTGGGCCGCCACCGGGCAGATCGTCACGTTCCCCTGTCAGTGACATAAACCCGCCCATGCCCTGAACGATAAAATCATAGCCAGCGCGATGAGCGTAGGGGCCGTCCTGACCGAAGCCGGTAATCGAACAGTAAATCAGATCCGGTTTGATTTCTTTCAGGGATGCGTAATCAAGCCCATATTTTTTTAACTGGCCGACTTTGTAGTTTTCTAGAACTACGTCGGATTGTGCCGCCAGTTTTCTGATAATTTCCTGACCTTCAGGGGTGGAAATATCCACCGTGATGGCCTGTTTTCCACGGTTGGCGGCGAGATAGTAGGCTGCTTCACTGGTGTTGTCGCCATTCTGATCGCGCAGATAAGGTGGTCCCCAGGAACGCGTATCATCGCCATTCCCTGGACGTTCGACCTTAATGACTTCGGCTCCCAGGTCGGCGAAATTCTGCGCGCACCAGGGGCCAGCCAGCACGCGCGTCAGATCAAGAATGCGTATATGGCCGAGTGCTTTTTTTTGTAGCGACGTCGCTGTCATCCTGGATTATCCTTTTGTCTGCAATATTTTTCTGGAGATCAATATGTGGCCGTATCCCAAAGTTCTTGCGCACCGGGGTGGCGGTGTACTTGCGCCCGAGAACACAATGGCGGCAATGAAGTGTGGAGCGGTGCACGGTTTCAATGCGGTGGAATTTGATGTCATGTTATCAAAGGATAAGGTTCCTGTGCTCATGCACGACCCTGAATTTGGCCGGACCATCAATGGTCGAGGGCATGTAGCGAATACGCTTGCTGCCGATTTACAAAAAATGGATGCGGGTGCGTGGTTTGACTCCGGCTACAAAGGGGAGCCTGTGCCACTGTACTCTGATGTCGTCCGCTTCTGTCGTCAGCATGACATCTGGATGAACGTGGAAATCAAGCCAGCCCCGGGCTTTGAAGAGGAAACCGGGTATATCGTTGCCGCCCGGAGTTCTGAACTATTTGCAGATGTAGCTGTGAGCGATGTAAAGCACCTGCCTTTGTTTTCCTCGTTTTCTTTTGTTGCCCTAATGGCCGCCAAACGTGCCGCCCCCACTATTCCGCGCGGTCTGCTGATGGATGAGATCACGTCGGATTGGAAATCGAAGTTGCAGGAAGTAGGTGCAGTGTCCCTGCACACGAATCACAAGTATCTGAGTCCATCTCTGGCAAAAAATGTGAAAGATGCTGGCTACGGATTATTTTGCTATACCGTCAACAGTGCCGAGCGCGCAGCGGAAATTTTACGTTGGGGCGTCGATGGATTCTGCACTGACAGGATTGATCTGATACCTGCCGGATTCTGAGATTCATGTCTGCTTACCGCTTGTTACATGACTATACAAATACTTGTCATCGCTGAAGGTTTGCGCTCCGTTGTGGAGTCTATGGGGACACCCCATTGATTTTACTCCCCGGAAACATGCTTCTACATTGAAAGGTACAACATGAAAACGATACAGATGACGGCATTCATTCTTGCCACTGCTTTTGTTGCGCCAGTGTTTGCGCAGACTGCAACACCGAATATCGATAAACGTCAGGCTCGTCAGCAGGAACGGATCGCCAAAGGCATCAGCAATGGCGAATTGACTGCGAAAGAAAGCGCAAATCTGGAAAAACGCGAAGCGAAGATTGAAGCAAACAAAGAGGCTGCCGCGGCTGATGGTGTTGTGACCAAACAGGAACGCGCAAAGCTTGAACATCAGGAAAATGTTGCCAGCAAACGTATTTATACAAAAAAACATAACGCCAGAAAAGTTGAAACCAGTCAGTAAGATCATCCTTATCAGAAAAAACCGTCAGTGCATTCAGCGTTGACGGTTTTTTCTTTTAAAGTCTGCGAACAGCTTTAGTCGTTTTGTGTGCTGGCGCAATGGCAATCACCGATCGCTATTTTATTGACGAATCTTCGGATTTCACAGCGCTGACTCCTGTTATAAGGCAGAATTTATACCGTATAATCAGAAGTTAACTCATTTTCAGCTTTGGCCTATCTCTCTATGAACTCGTCAGAAATCCGCGATAAATTCCTTAGTTTTTTCGAATCTAAAGGGCACACCCGTGTGCGTTCATCCAGCCTGATTCCCGGCAATGACCCGACTTTATTGTTCACTAATTCCGGAATGGTGCAATTTAAAGACGTGTTTCTGGGGCAAGACAAGCGTAGTTATACGCGTGCCACAACGGCGCAACGCAGTGTTCGTGCGGGTGGTAAGCACAATGATCTGGAAAACGTTGGCTATACGGCGCGTCACCATACTTTCTTTGAAATGCTGGGTAATTTCTCTTTCGGCGATTATTTCAAGAAAGACGCAATTCACTATGCCTGGGAATTGCTGACCTCGGTTTATGGATTGCCAAAAGACAAGCTGACGGTCACTGTTTATCAGGAAGATGATGAAGCTTATGAAATCTGGAAAAACGAGATCGGCGTACCGGTAGAGCGCATCATCCGCATTGGTGACAACAAAGGCGCGCGCTACGCTTCTGATAACTTCTGGCAGATGGCGGATACTGGCCCTTGCGGCCCTTGTACCGAAATTTTCTATGACCACGGCTCTGAAATCTGGGGTGGTCCACCAGGATCGCCAGATGAAGACGGTGACCGTTTCATTGAAATCTGGAATCTGGTGTTCATGCAGTTTAACAAGGATGAAGCAGGTGTTTTACATCCATTGCCTAAACCATGCGTGGATACGGGCATGGGTCTGGAACGTTTGTCTGCAGTGTTGCAGCATGTGCATTCCAACTATGAAATCGATACTTTCCAGAACCTGATCAAGGCTGCTGCGCGTGAAACTGGTTGTACCGATCTGGAAAACAATTCCCTGCGCGTGATTGCAGATCATATCCGTTGCGCTGGTTTCCTGATTGTTGATGGCATCATTCCTGGTAATGAGGGCCGTGGCTACGTGCTGCGCCGTATTACCCGCCGCGCTTTGCGTCATGGCCATAAATTGGGCCAAAGCCAGCCTTTCTTCTACAAGCTGGTGGCGGATCTGGTCAAGGAAATGGGCGGTGCTTATCCCGAGTTGGCCGAGGTTGCAGAGCGTGTCGCCCAAGTCTTGAAGACCGAAGAAGAACGTTTCGGCGAGACGCTGGAACACGGTATGAAAATTCTGGAAGCAGCACTCGTCAAAGACGGTAAAAACCTTGACGGAGAAACTGCGTTCACCTTGTATGACACTTATGGTTTCCCACTCGATCTGACCGCAGATATCTGTCGTGAGCGTAATGTCGTGTTGGATGAGGCTGGTTTCAATGCCGCGATGGAAAGACAAAGACAGACTGCGCGCGCTGCCGGTAAATTCAAAATGGCGACTGCCATTGAATACAGCGGCGATAAGACCAAGTTCGTCGGCTACGATCAGTTGCAACACGAAGCGAAGGTTGTTGCGTTGTATGTTGATGGCAGTGCCGTTAATGAAATCAAGGCAGGTCAACAAGCGATCGTTGTGCTTGACACGACCCCTTTCTATGCTGAATCCGGCGGTCAGTGCGGTGACTCAGGTGTATTGATGGGCTTGGATGGCGCGGTATTTGAAGTTGCAGACACTCAGAAAATTCAGGCTGATGTGTTCGGTCATCACGGTGTATTGAAATCAGGTAGCCTGACGATCATACAAAACGTCAAGGCTGAAGTGAATGCGGAAATTCGTGCGCAAACCATGCGCAATCACTCAGCCACGCATCTGATGCACAAGGCATTGCGTGAAGTGTTAGGTAGCCATGTCGCGCAAAAAGGTTCTTTGGTTGACGTTGAAAAAACCCGTTTTGACTTCAGTCACAACGGCCCTATGAGTGCTGATGAAATCCGGCAGGTAGAATCTATCGTTAATCGTGAAATTCTGGCGAATGCTGCTACCCGGGCGCAAGTGATGGGTTACGACGATGCCGTCAAACATGGTGCGATGGCATTGTTCGGCGAAAAATATGGCGATGAAGTCCGCGTGCTGGATATCGGTTCTTCCCGCGAGTTGTGCGGTGGTACGCATGTTTCCCGTACCGGTGATATCGGCTTGTTCAAGATCGTTGCAGAGAGCGGTGTGGCGGCCGGTATTCGCCGTGTTGAGGCAGTGACGGGTGAAGTTGCGCTGGCGCTGGTACAGAGTCTGAACAGCCGTATCAATGAAGCGGCTGCAGCCTTGAAAGCACAGCCAGAAGAATTGACGCAGCGGATCGGACAAGTACAAGATCACGTTAAAGCTTTGGAAAAAGAACTGGCGACGCTGAAATCCAAAATGGCATCGAGTCAGGGCGATGATCTGGTCGGTAAAGCGGTTGATGTTAAAGGTATCAAAGTGTTGGCAGCGACACTGGAAGGTGCCGATGTCACAGCTTTGCGTGAGACTATGGACAAGCTGAAAGATAAATTGAAAACTGCCGCGATTGTATTGGCCGCCGTGAACGACGGTAAGGTCAGTCTGATCGCTGGTGTGACAGCAGATAGCACATCTAAAGTGAAAGCCGGTGATTTGGTTAACTTTGTGGCGCAGCAAGTTGGCGGCAAAGGTGGTGGCCGCTCAGACATGGCGCAAGCCGGTGGTACTGATCCTTCAGGTTTGCCAAATGCGCTCGCAGGTGTAGCGGAGTGGATCGGCGCCAAGCTGGTTTGATCATCGAGATCGCTACAGTTATTGCTACAGATGTAAAAGTAAATTTTAGTCAATAAAAAAAGCCGGCATGTGTGCCGGTTTTTTTATTTTCAATGCGTGAACCTGACGCTTACTTTCGTTTATCAATAACGGTAAATAGCAGTAACGATATGGACGCTGCTACACCAGATTATTTTCTAAAAAATATCTGAATTTCACCTATGATGAAACATTAAGTTAGCTATTGGGTTCTAATATTTTAGTTAACGTTGATATCACCTGATTTTCTTCTTCGCCTTGTTTTTGCCAAGATGTTTTTTTGAAAATAGAACAAATTTAAAAAAGGCAATTTGCCATATTTTGGTGCATAACTTAAGTAAATAAACAGGGTAAATGTTGTTAGTGTGCTGCATCGCACCATGCCAATGAAAATTCCGGTAGAATTGGTGCGTCAAATGTTTTGCAAATGAGCTACATCGTTTGCTGCTACAGGAAAAATCATGCAATTCAATAAAGAACTTGACGCTCGTGGACTGAATTGTCCTTTGCCTATTTTGAAGACAAAAAAGGCACTTGCTGAAATGATTACCGGTGAGGTCTTGCACGTGCTTGCAACTGATCCTGGATCTGTTCGTGACTTCAAAGCATTTTCAAAACAAACAGGAAATGAGTTATTGTCGCATCAGGAAAGTAGTAACGAATTTGAGTATTTTATTAAGCGCAAATAAATCTCAAATTTCAAAAAAACCCGCAAATTTTGCGGGTTTTTTTATATTCTGAACTTCTTCAATTTTTTAAAGTGACTGCTTATTTTCATTTTAAGTAGTGCATCAGCGATAACAAGGCAACCTGACTGCCCAATTAAAAAAAATTGTGAGGTGTACGCGCATAAAAAGTCATGAAAGGTGTTGATTAGATACTCTGCTCTAGTATCAATACAAACAAAAAAGGAACGATCGTGCTAAATTGTGCGAAATCTTCTCATTTCGATTTATAATCAAACGGATTTACTTTACGTATACGTCAATCAGCATTAAATCAGCTTTAAAAGTACGTGTCGCGCAAAAAGTCGGCGCAGCGATTTGGTTGACCTGATTGTTCAGCATGACTTAGCATTAATTAGCAATAAATCCGATAGAAGTAAGTACATCTGTATTTCCAATTAGCTCACAAAAAGGCAGAACTATGAAAGTCCTGGTACCAGTCAAACGAGTAGTCGATTACAACGTCAAAGTACGTGTCAAATCTGATGGCACAGGCGTTGATATTGCCAACGTCAAAATGTCGATGAACCCATTCGATGAAATTGCCGTCGAAGAAGCAACGCGCCTGAAAGAAGCTGGTGCTGTTACTGAGATTGTTGCCGTGTCCTGCGGCGTTGCACAATGCCAGGAAACATTGCGTACAGCAATGGCAATCGGTGCGGATCGCGGTATTCTGGTCGAAACTGATGCTGAGCTGCAGCCACTGGCAGTGGCAAAACTGCTCAAGGCGCTGGCCGACAAAGAACAGCCACAATTAATCATTCTGGGTAAGCAAGCCATTGATGATGACTGTAATCAGACAGGTCAGATGCTGGCAGCTTTGCTGGGCTGGCCACAGGCAACTTTCGCATCAAAAGTAACTGTTGCAGACGGTAAGGCAACAGTCACTCGCGAAGTGGATGGCGGCCTGGAAACTGTTGCCCTGACCTTGCCAGCGATCGTGACAACGGACTTGCGCCTGAATGAGCCACGTTATGTGACTTTGCCTAACATTATGAAAGCGAAGAAAAAGCAGTTGGATAACGTCAAACCAGCTGATCTGGGTGTCGATGTTGCGTCCCGCGTCAAGACGCTGAAAGTGGTTGAACCAGCTAAACGCAGCGCAGGCATTATTGTTCCTGACGTAGCGACACTGGTTTCCAAACTGAAAAACGAAGCAAAAGTGATTGGTTGATTCGCTGGTTATAGCTGATTCACCGACAGTTTGCTTTATCGCATCTTATTTACAAATTTTTTCACCAGAGTGCATTCTGGTGATTTATTAAGTGGAAAACATCATGACTACACTCGTCATCGCTGAACACGACAATGCTGGCCTCAAGGGCAGCACTTTGAATACCGTTACTGCCGCGACTCAATGCGGCGGTGATGTTCATGTACTGGTTGCTGGCTCGAATGCCGGTACTGCAGCTGCAGAAGCAGCGAAAATCGCTGGCGTCAGCAAGGTTTTGCACGCTGACGCAGCACATTTTGCTGATGGCCTGGCGGAGAACGTCGCTGAGCAGGTATTGGCTGTTGCTGCTGGTTACAGTCATATTCTGGCTCCGGCAACCGCTTACGGCAAAAATATCCTGCCACGCGTCGCCGCTAAACTGGACGTTTCTCAGATTTCTGAAATTACCAAAGTCGATGCTCCTGACACATTTGAGCGCCCGATTTATGCAGGTAATGCAATCGCAACCGTGCAATCCACCGATGCTGTGAAAGTGATTACTGTCCGCACAACCGGCTTTGACGCTGCTGCAGCAACTGGTGGTTCAGCGGCTGTTGAGACTATCTCGGCAGTTGCTGATTCTGGTAAATCAGTTTTTGTTTCGCGTGAAGTTGCCAAGTCTGATCGTCCGGAACTGACCGCTGCGAAAATCATCGTTTCCGGTGGTCGCGGTATGGGTTCTGCGGATGCATTCAAAGTGCTGGAACCATTGGCAGACAAACTCGGCGCAGCGATGGGTGCGTCCCGCGCTGCGGTCGATGCGGGCTTCGTCCCTAACGACTGGCAGGTTGGTCAGACCGGTAAGATCGTTGCGCCGCAACTGTATATCGCCGTTGGTATCTCTGGTGCGATCCAGCATCTGGCGGGTATGAAGGATTCCAAGACGATTGTCGCAATCAACAAAGATCCGGAAGCACCGATTTTCTCTGTCTCTGATTACGGTATCGTTGGTGATCTGTTTGAAATCGTGCCACAACTGGTTGCTGAATTAGGCTGATTTTAATGAATTCGCGGGTCGTTAATTCGTTAACCGGCCCAGACTGGACAGAATGAGTGGTTTGTCGCGCCATTGACAGCAGTGTTTTTGTTGTTGTGACACATTGCTGATTCTGTCCTTTTTTCTTTTCTATCTTTAGGAAATGTTATGACTTATGTCGCACCTGTGAAAGATATGCTGTTCGCGATGAACGAACTTGCGGGCTTGTCGGAAGTAAATGCTTTACCCGGTTGTGAAGATGCCACATCTGAAACTGTAGAAGCGGTACTGGAAGAGAATGCAAAATTCGCTGGCGAGGTCGTTGCGCCGCTGAATTGGGAAGGCGACAAAGCGCCGAGTTACTGGCAGGACGGACAGGTTTTTACCACTAAAGGTTTTAAAGAAGCATTCAAGATGTTCGGCGAAGCAGGTTGGCAGGGCGTGCAACATCCACAGGAATTTGGCGGTCAGGGTTTGCCTAAGCTGGTCGCTACTCCATGCATAGAAATGCTGAACTCGGCCAGCATTTCGTTTGCACTGTGTCCATTGTTGACTGACGGCGCGATTGAAGCACTGCTGACTGCGGGTAGTGACGAGCAAAAAGCAATTTATCTGGAAAATCTGATTTCAGGTAAATGGACTGGCACCATGAACCTGACTGAGCCGCAGGCGGGTTCAGATCTGGCGATGGTTCGCAGCCGTGCTGTTCCTCAGGGCGACGGCACATACAAAATTTTTGGCACCAAAATTTTCATCACTTATGGTGAGCACGATATGGCCGAAAATATCGTTCATCTGGTGCTGGCTCGCACGCCGGATGCACCGGAAGGTGTGAAAGGTATCTCCCTGTTTATCGTACCGAAATTCCTGGTCAATGCGGATGGCAGTCTGGGTGCTCGCAATGACGCACACTGTGTCTCAATCGAGCATAAGCTGGGTATTAAAGCCAGCCCGACGGCAGTGTTGCAATTCGGCGACCATGGCGGTGCAATTGGTACGCTGGTCGGCGAAGAAAACCGTGGTCTGGAATACATGTTCATCATGATGAATGCAGCACGTTTCGGTGTGGGCATGCAAGGTATAGGTTTGGCAGAGCGTGCGTATCAAAAAGCGGTGCAGTACGCCAAAGACCGCGTCCAATCGCGTGATCTGGCTGGCTCCGCTGGTCCAGTAGCGATTATTAATCATCCTGATGTGCGCCGTATGCTGATGTCTATGCGTGCACAGACCGAAGGTGCGCGTGCGTTGGCGTACGTGGCCGCTGGGCTGAGTGATATTGCGCATCACCATGCAGATGAAGCGACTCGCAAAGCCAATCAGGCTGTGTATGAATATCTGGTTCCTATCGTCAAGGGCTGGTCGACTGAAATGTCGCTGGATGTGACATCAACAGGTGTGCAGGTGCATGGCGGCATGGGCTTTATTGAAGAGACCGGTGCGGCACAGCATTACCGTGATGCCAAAATCCTCACGATTTACGAAGGTACGACGGCAATTCAGGCCAACGATCTGGTTGGTCGTAAAACGGCGCGTGATGGCGGTGCGACAGCGAAAGCGTTAATTGCTCGTATTCGTGAAACGGAAGTTGCATTAGCTGCTACCAATCAGCCTGAGTTGTTGGCGATTCAAAAGCAATTGGCGGCTGGTTCTGCTGCGCTGGAGGACGTCGTTGCTTATGTTGTTGCCAATTTCAAGCAAGACATCAAAGGCGTATTTGCGGGTAGTGTGCCGTACCTGAAGCTGGCCGGTATCGTGCTGGGTGGCTGGCAGATGGCGCGTGCCGCATTGATCGCACAGCAGAAGCTGCAATCAGCGTCCGGTGACGCGGCTTTTTATCAGGCAAAAATCGCTACTGCCAGATTCTTCGCTGACCATATCCTGTCTGCTGCTCAAGGATTACGGTCTGCTATCGTTGATGGTAGTGCCGGAGTGCTCGCCTTGAATGAAGATCAGTTCTGATTTCATCTGACGCAGAACCCAAAAAAAGGACTCATTTCTGAGTCCTTTTTTTATTGCTGATCTGACTTAGCCGTAGGCCCCACCTGTATATAGCAGATCAAATGCACGGGCAATGACACCTATCAGAGCGATAGCGCCGATGCCTGTGGTTAAGACCAGTATTAGTGCCAGTGGCCAGGATGATGCGCTAGTTTTCGTTGAATTCGGGTTATGTCTGTCATCCCATTTTTCATCGGGTGTCAGTCCTGTCACCAGTGCTTCGAGTAAAGCAATTACGAATGACAAAATAAACAGGCTGTAAGTCAGTAGCGGTTGTGAGCCGAAGTACAAATGACTGATCAGGATTGAAATCGGTAAGCTGACAAGATGTGCCCACCCCCAATAATCGCTTTTGCCATACAAATAAAATCTGTGCGCACCAACGCTGCCAGCCAGTGCTGCCAGTAACGTAGTGAAGGTTTTGTTCTTGTGTGCCGCTATCATCAGGTTTTTCTTAAATTTTATGAGATGAATGATTGTAGCTGACGCTGTGACTGGTATCCTAATCAACACGTTTATGGCACATATCTTTGATAGTCCTTGCTTGTTTTGTTTTGGTCGGGCTATAATCTACAGCTTTTTCCGCGTTTAGAACAATTTTTTTGGAAATATTATGGTCGTTATTCGTTTAGCTCGTGGTGGCGCAAAAAAGCGTCCTTTTTACAATATCGTTGCAACTGATTCCCGTAATCGTCGCGATGGCCGCTTTATCGAGCGTATCGGTTTTTACAATCCAGTAGCAACTGGCAATGCAGAAACAGTACGTGTTGCTGCTGATCGTCTGGCTTACTGGCAAGGCGTTGGCGCACAATTGTCTCCGGCAGTTGCTCGTCTGGTAGCTCAGTCTGGCAAAGCAGCAGCTTAATAGTTTGCTCTCAATGTCAGTTGAAGTTCATGTTCCTGAAGATCTGGTCCTGGTGGGCTATATCTCGGGAGCATTTGGTATTCATGGGTGGGTAAAGATTCGTCCTTATTCGCCAGATGCTGATGCTATGTTGTCTGCTAAAACCTGGTGGATAGATAAACCAGATTTACACGATGTTAATCGCCTTGAAGCAAAAATTCATGGCGAAGATGTCGTTGCGAGGCTGGTGGGCGTTCCAGACAGGAATGCCGCTGAGGCACTGAAAGGTGCGACCATCAAAATATCACGTAAACACTTCCCGGCTTTGTCTGAGGGAGAGTTTTACTGGCAGGATTTGATGGGCTTGGCGGTCGAGAATTTGCAGGGTGAAAGTCTCGGCGTGGTTCGTGATCTGATGGATAATGGTGCTCACCCTATCCTACGGGTTGCTGCTGCCGATGTACCGGAATCTGAATTGCAAAAGCATGAAAAGTTGATCCCTTTTGTTGATAATTTTGTCAAAGAGGTCGATCAGGCAACTCGCAAAATTCAGGTTGATTGGGGTACAGATTATTAATACGATGCAATCAGAAGGCATTTGTATGCAGTTTGATGTCATCACGCTGTTTCCCGAAATGTTTGGCGCCATTACGCAATCGGGTGTCACTCGACGCGCATTTGATCAGCACAAGTGCGAGTTGAAACTGTGGAATCCGCGTGATTTCACAACTGACCGTCACCGTACTGTAGATGATCGTCCATATGGTGGTGGCCCGGGTATGGTTATGCTGGC
The DNA here is from genome assembly GCF_016595265.1 of Undibacterium sp. 14-3-2. Lineage (NCBI taxonomy): Bacteria > Pseudomonadati > Pseudomonadota > Betaproteobacteria > Burkholderiales > Oxalobacteraceae > Undibacterium > Undibacterium sp. 14-3-2. The sequence continues at coordinate 275,379 of NZ_JAENGS010000002.1, read as the reverse complement.
TAAGCCGTTGCAGTCGGCGATTGAAGCCGCAAAGGCGCGTCAGATGGCACTAGCCAAACCAGCTCCTAAGGTGATTTATCTGTCACCGCAAGGTTCGCGCCTGACTCATCAGCGGGTTATGCAGATATCTGAGTTGTCCGGTGTCGTCTTGCTGTGCGGCCGCTATGAAGCGGTTGATCAGCGATTGCTGGATGCTTGCGTTGACGAAGAGATCAGTCTCGGCGATTTTGTTTTATCTGGTGGTGAATTGCCAGCGATGGCGTTAATGGATGCTGTGATTCGCCAAATTCCGGGTGTTTTGCACGATGATGATTCTGCCGTGCAGGATAGCTTTGTAAATGGTTTGCTGGATTGTCCGCACTACACCAGACCAGAGATATTTGAGCAGCAAACTGTACCGGCTGTGCTGATGAGCGGCAATCATGCTGAAATTGAAAAATGGCGACGCCAGCGTGCACTCGAAGCAAGTGCCATGAAACGTCCTGATTTGATTTTAGCTGCGCGGCAAGCAGGTTTGCTGAGTCGGGCAGATGAGAAATTTTTGAGTAGTTTGTAAGATTCCTTGTGTATGCAGGGATGTGAAAAGAGCGTTCCTATTGGGTTCGCATGTTAAACCCCATCCTCTACCGGGCAGAAGTCAGACTATGTCTGCAGCGTCGGCAAGATGGTTATCGGAGTATAAAAATGGATCTGATCCAAAAATTAGAGCAAGAAGAAATTGCTCGTCTCGGTAAAAGTATTCCTGACTTTGCGCCAGGCGATACTGTTGTTGTCAGCGTTAACGTTGTTGAAGGTACACGTAAACGTACACAGGCTTACGAGGGTGTTGTTATTTCCCGCCGTAACCGTGGTTTGAATTCCAACTTCATTGTTCGTAAAATTTCTTCCGGTGAAGGCGTTGAGCGTACATTCCAGTTGTATTCTCCACTGATCGCTTCTATCGAAGTTAAACGTCGCGGTGACGTACGTCGCGCTAAGTTGTACTACCTGCGTGAACGTTCAGGCAAATCTGCTCGTATTAAAGAGAAATTGCCAGCACGTAAAGTTGCAGCAGCGAAAGCAGAGTAATATCTGTTTATGCCGTAACAAAAAAAGGGATGCCTTCGGCGTCCCTTTTTTTATGTTGTATTGAAAAATAAGATCTAAGCGAATAAGAGTTTATTTCCGTGACTAAATTGATTTTGACTCCCGAGCATTTACCGATTCACTCGATTGCGGATGAGGCTGCGATCGACGCGGATAGGCTGACACCAGAGTGGTTAAGGCAGCGTTTTTCCAGTCCTCCGATATGGACACCGGAATCCAATAACGAAGAGTTGATGGCGGCAGGACGGATATTTCGTCCGGCATCAGTACTGATCCCCATCGTGATGCGTGAAAAAGAACTGACGTTGTTATTGACCGAACGTGCCGCGCATTTACAGCAACATGCGGGGCAGATCAGCTTTCCGGGCGGGCGTTTTGAAATCGCTGATGGCAGTGCTGCTGAAACCGCTTTGCGTGAAACTGAAGAGGAAGTTGGATTGCCGCGTTCCCATATTGATATTCTGGGTGCTTTACCCGACTATAAAACTGGCACGGGTTACCAGGTAAGCCCCATCGTTTCTTTAGTCAAGCCACCTTTTGACACGGTCACTGATCCTGGTGAAGTTGCTTCTGTATTTGAGGTGCCGCTGGCATTCCTGATGAATGCACGTCACCATCAGCGACGTGTATTTCAAATGCCGGATGGAAGCGGGAGCAGAATGTTTTACGCGATGCCTTATCAGGACAGATTTATCTGGGGGGCGACTGCTGGCATGTTGCGTAATCTGTTTCATTTTCTGCGAGCATGACGAGAACGCATTTCTCAGAGGAACAAAGCTTCATAATCTGGGGAAATCGGTTTACACTTGCCGCACCGGTAAATTCTTCTAAGACAGTCGCCTGACTGCGAATCTAGTTCAGCCTATCATGACATTTATTTCTATTTTGTTTGCCCTCCTTTTTGAGCAACTCAAACCCTTGCGTGCAGATAATCCTATCTATGCACAGATACAGGCGCTGGCAAATAAAATTGAAGCCTCGTTCAATGCTGGTAAGGTTGCTCATGGCCGACTGGGCTGGTGGATTGTGGTCGGCTCGCTGACAATTCCGACCGCATTGATCTACTGGCTTTGTCTGCGCCTGAGCCCGTTTGCCGCATTTGCATGGAATGTGGTGATTGTTTATCTGACGCTGGGATTCCGTCGTTACAGCCATTACTTTACCTCGATACAACTGGCCCTCAGCGCGGGCGACGAGGATGCCGCCAGACGTCATCTGTCAGATTGGATACACCGCGATACCAGTGACCTTGATGTATCGGAGATTTCCCGCCTTGCTGTTGAGCGTTCACTCATCGCCACGCACCGTAATGTATTCGGGGTGTTTTTCTGGTTTCTGATGCCTGTCGGGCCGGCTTGTGCTGTGATGTACCGGGTTGCCGAATATCTTGCTCATGCCTGGACAGAGCCTGAGCATATGAAAAATGAAGAGTTCGGTGTTTATGCTGCAAAAGTATTCTATTGGATAGACTGGGTACCAGCTCGTTTGACTGCCGTCGCATTTGCCATTGTCGGCAATTTCGAAGACGCTGTGTATTCTTGGCGCAATTATGCTGATCGCTGGTCGGATGAGGCGGTTGGTATTATTTTGTCCGCTGGCGGTGGTGCGTTGGGTTTGCGATTAGGTGAGCCCGAAGAAAAAGCGATGGTGTTGCAAGCAGATGCAACGGCAGTGGACGTTGACAGCCTCGAGCTGGAAAGTCAGCCGGGAAGCGAAGCAACGCCACGTTCGCTGCAAAGCGTCGTCGGTCTGGTCTGGCGTGCGCTGTTATTGTGGATGTTGCTGCTGGCATTATTGTCGTTTTCAGTCTGGGTCTGATTGCTATTTTGTGTTCACATCTGTTCGCGACGGATGAAACAATGAAACATGCCTGATATCTTCTTACGTGCATTGAAAAAAAATGATGCGGCCGCATTTGCCGCCATTGCGCGAGAATCTGCGATCAATGCAGATCCATGGATGGGATGGTGTGACCGTCAATACACAGAAGAGCAAGCGTTGGAATGGTTCGCGGTCTGCGCGCAAGAGCGGGCATTTCAGACTGGCTATGAATTTGGTGTGTTCGATAAAGAGTCAGGCCAACTGTTAGGCGCGGCAGGCGTCAATATGATAGACCGCATCCACCAGCGCGGTAATCTTAGTTACTGGGTGGCGCCTCGCTGGCAAGGGCAGGGCATTGCTACAACGGTAGCATCTTTTCTTACCCAATACGCTTTTACTGAATTACGACTGCTCAGAGTTGAATTGGTGATTGCCATCGCTAATCTGGCGAGCCGTCGTGTTGCTGACAAGGTCGGCGCGCAACTCGAGTGTCTGGCGCGCAACCGTCTGCGTCTGAACGGAAATAGTGTTGATGCGGCAGTGTATTCATTAATTCCCGGCGAAGTACGTGCGGCCTCTTGCCTGATCCAAACCTAGCCAAGGCACCTGCACACTTTCTGTCGTTCTGACGTCGTTTTTAAGTGCGACACAAATTTCTTGAATGTTTTTGTTTTCCTGTTTAGCGTGAAGTCTGGATTTAATGAGACGTTGTATTTTTATCCTGGACGGTGTTGTAGCCTTGTTAATGCCGATACGCAAAAAAATATGCCCGGAATCTGGTTGCTTTTTACGATAAATGGCCGCGGTGCTAATAAAACGTTACACCCTGACGGCGTGACTGTATCTATTTGTAAAGTTTACATCGCTGAAAATGCACTATATTGAGAGGTGACGTGATCATGGTTGGCCTGTTTGGATATTTATCTGACGCTCAGGTTTCGATCCAAGTCTTCTATAAGATATAATACTCATGTATTTTGAAAGCTTAGTGTCACATAATGGCATTGATGCTTTTTTATTTTGCTTCATAGCGAGCCGAGCACATGGCCGATTCAAAAAAAACTCATCATAAGCCCGTACGCGAGTTTTTCATCCAGGGAATCACCAGCGATGGAAAACAATTTCGCCCCAGCGATTGGGCGGAGCGTCTTTGCGGCGCCATGTCCTGTTTCAGCCCGGACGGTGGACGGCATTCGCATCTGCAATACTCACCTTATGTTCGCCCGATTCTTTTAAATGGCGTGCGTTCTGTTGTGGTGAACGAAGCGATTCGTGAAATTGAACCGTTGGCATATCATTTCGTAGTTAATTTTGCGAAAGACAATGATTTGCAAATCATCGATGCCTGTTTGTTACCTGATGAGCCGCCAGTCAGCAAGTAAGTTATCAGTGCTATACATCGATCTGTAACGCCACCGCATCGTCTTTTTTTTCTTCTGTTTTTTCCCTGCCATTGTCCGTGGTATCGTGAACGTGGTGCTTGTGTGATCGGCATTGCGTACGACACTGCCAGTAGTCCTACTCTGTTGTGACTCTTTTAAGGTGCAAAGTTTTCTTTGCTGTCTTGCTCTTCATTTCTTTCCAATTTTTATTTTCTCATTTCTCGCAGTTCGTCATTGTCCTGAGCCTCTTTGTATTTTGATGGCATTCAGGATTTTGTTACCGGACGATACCGCTTCCGCCGAGCTTTCACTCTCTGTCTGCGTCATAACATTGTTTCCTTGTAATTATTGGTTACAAAGTATCAATTATGTATAAAAATATAACTAGATAAAATGTAGTGGTTTCTTTCAGGTGACTCTTGGCAATCGCATGTCCGTATTGCATCAGCCCTGCAAGGATTTGATCAAGTCATTTAATGAAAGTAACTATATGCTGAGTCGTGTAATGAAAATGCTGAAAGTCGCAATGATCGCGCCACTGCTCTTGAGCGCGGGTTTAGCTGGCGCTACTCCGCCGGAAAATGGCTGGTGGTGGAATCCTGCGGAAAGTGGTCGCGGTTTTGCGATTGAAGTGCAAAATGGCTCCATGTTTATGGCTGGATTTATGTATGACAATGCCGGTACGCCAGTCTGGTACGTTTCAGGTCCAGCCCCGATGACGTCTGACACTTTATATCAGGGTAAGTGGATATCCTATGGCGGCGGCCAGACTTTAAATGGGCAGTACAAAAGTGCGGTAGTGACTAACGATGCGGTAGGTTCAGTGGTGATTAACTTTACCAGTACGACGACTGCCACTTTGCAATTGCCGAATGGGACGGTCATGCCATTGGTGCGTTTTGGTTTTACGCCACAGCAACCGGGTACGGTTTCAGCAACCTGCACGTCTGCGAACCTCAATCTCGACAGATACAATCGCATTACGGTTGGTATGACGATGGCCCAAGTTAACCAGACTTTAGGTTGCACTTATTTACCCGGATCAACTAAACGGACGGCAACTTACGCCCTCAACACCTGGATGGCGTATGACAATGGCGTCAGAGGCATACTGATTTACTTTGATACGACAAATTCCGTTGTCACCGCACAACCGGGAAATTTATTTAAAACGGCATCCGGATTTTAATTTCAGCATCTTCAAATTGATATCCTGAAGCTAGATAAGCTGCTCTTTGCTATTGCCGACTCATCGCAGATTGTTTACGGTGCGTCGGCATCTGTTTTATGTTTTGCCGGATCACTAAAATCAGTACGTAAAGCACAAAAACATATCTCATTTCCCCGATACCGACTGAATCACCTGCTCGCGTAACCAGCGGTTGGCGGGATCATGTTCCACATTCTGATGCCAGTACAGATAGACATCCCACGACGGCATGCTGACTGGCAATGGCAGAATCTGATTGCCAAATTGCTGATTCGCAATACGCGCGTAACCCTCTGGCATGGTCAGTAATAAATCGGTCTGACTGACAACCCGGCAAGCAGCAAAATAATGCTGACAGCGCAGCCGTATTCTTCTTTGCAATCCTAAGCGACTGAGTTCGAAGTCTTCCAGCCCCATTCCTTTGCGACGCGAGCTGGCGAGGATATGTTCTGCCTGCAAATAGGTATCCAGATCCAGCTTACCTTTGATGAGCGGATGATCATGGCGCGCCAGCACGACGGTCGTGTCGCGTGAGATTTGCTGCCGCCGGATTTCATTCGGCAAGGGCAGCAGCATATCGATTGCCAGATCTAATGTGCCCGCTGCCAGCTCACTCACCAGCTCACGTCGTTCGACCTGGATTGCGGCCAGATTGATTTCCGGTGCCTGCTGTGTAATGCGTTCCAGTAGCGGCGGTAAAACCGTCGATTCAAGCACATCGCGTAAAGCCAGATTGAACAGTTTCACCGCTTGCGCCGGATCGAAATTGCCATTGTCGGTCAGCGTCATCTCTAAGCCGCGCAAGGCCTGTCGCACCGGTTCGATGATGCTGCGCGCCAGCGGCGTCGAGACCATGGTTTGTCCTTGCCGCACAAACAACGGGTCATCAAACATCTGCCGCAGACGATTCAGCGCATGGCTGATCGCGGGCTGGGTCAGATGCAATTGCTGGCTGGCGCGGGTTACGCTGCCCTCGCTGTAAATGGCTTCAAAAACGGTAAACAGATTCAGATCAACTCTGGATATATGCATGATATTAATAGTGTTTGATAATAACTATTCATTTGATCAATTATATCCGTCGTCTTACACTCAGTGCTCAGATAGTTGGCACAACGAGGAAACAATGGCACAGATTTACCTGGTACGTCACGGGCAGGCATCGTTTGGCAGTCAGAACTACGATCAGCTTTCTGATCTGGGGCAGCAACAGGCGCAACATCTGGGACGCTGGTGGGCGCAGCGTGAGTTGAACATAGGCCGCATCGTTACCGGCGGCATGCAACGTCATCAGCAAACGGCACTCGCCTGTATATCCACGCTGCAAGCGCAAGAGGCGAGCCAGACCGACACCTCAGCATGGCACACCGACGCTGATTTTAATGAATACAACCATCATGAAGTGCTGGCGCGCCATGTGCCGGAGTTCGATGATCCGGCCGCAGTCAAACATTTTTTGATGCATACGCCGAACGGCAAACAGGCGTTTCAGGATATTTTTTCGCAAGCCGTCGCACGCTGGGTTTCAGGGCAACACGATGCCGATTACAGCGAAACCTGGCAGGCGTTTCAAACGCGTTGTGTGCAGGCCTTGCAGCGGCAACTGGCCTTGGATGACGGCGCGAAAAATATTGCGATCTTCACTTCCGGCGGCACGATTTCTGCGATTTGCCAGCATGTGCTGGGTTTCCCCGATCCCCGTTTTGCCGAACTCAACTGGTCGCTGGTCAACAGCGCCGTAACCCGGCTGCATATGCAGACCGCCACGGCAGAACGCCCGGTGCGTCTGGCGCTCGCGTATCTGAATAATTTTTCTCATCTCGAAATATTGAATAACCCGAAAAGCATTACCTACGTTTAGGAGTAAAGAATGACAGATATGTTTGATCTGAGCGGCAAAGTCGCGTTGGTGACCGGTGCCAGCCGTGGTATCGGCGAGTCGATTGCAAAGACTCTGGCCGCACGCGGCGCACATGTGATTGTGTCCAGTCGCAAAGCGGAAGCCTGTGAGGCCGTCGTGGCGGCGATTGTGGCTGCTGGCGGCACGGCAGAGGCACGTGCTTGCCATATCGGTGAAATGGCGCAGATCGATGCCTTGTTTGCTGACATCACTGCGGCGCATGGACGCCTCGATATTCTGGTGAACAATGCGGCGACCAATCCGCATTTCGGTCACATCACGGAAACCGATGTCGGGGCGTTTCAAAAAACGGTGGATGTGAATATCCGCGGTTATTTTTTCATGTGCAGCGCGGGTGCGAAGTTGATGGCAAAAAATGGCGGCGGCAGCATCATCAACGTCGCCTCTGTGAATGGCGTTATTCCGGGCGCGATGCAGGGCATTTATTCGATTACCAAAGCAGCGGTGATTGCGATGACCAAATCCTTTGCGCAGGAATGCGCACCGATGGGCGTGCGTGTGAACGCACTCTTGCCGGGTGCGACCGATACTAAATTTGCTTCCGCTTTATTCCACAATCCGGCGATTCTGGAAAAAGCCCTGACCCGTATTCCTATGAAACGCATTGCCGAACCGGATGAAATGGCGGGAACCGTGTTGTATCTCGCTTCCAACGCGTCAAGCTATACGACAGGTGCCTGCATCAATGTCGATGGCGGTTATTTAGTCAGCTGAAGTCATCAGTTAATCAAATCGGATGCTTCAGGCATCGCAGATTTTCTTTATATCAGAGGATCATCATGGATTTCCAGTACAGCCCTAAAGTTAAAGAGTTGCAAGCACGTCTGATTACGTTTATGGACGAGCACATCTATCCGAATGAAAAAGTATTTTTCGGTGAAATCGCCGCGAACCGTCAAGCGGGTGACGCGTGGATACCGACGAAAATTGTCGAACAACTGAAAGCCAAAGCCCGCGCTGCTGGTTTATGGAATCTGTTTCTGCCGGAATCTGATCAGGGCGCGGGTCTGACGAATCTGGAATACGCACCATTGTGCGAAATCATGGGACGCTCCTTGTGGTCAGCAGAAGTGTTTAACTGCTCAGCACCCGATACCGGCAATATGGAAGTGCTGGCGCGTTACGGCACGCCTGCGCAACAGCAGCAATGGCTGACGCCGTTATTAAATGGCGAAATCCGTTCTTGCTTTGCAATGACCGAGCCAGGTGTTGCTTCATCCGATGCGACTAATATCGAATCGTCTATCGTGCGCGATGGCGACGAGTACGTGATTAACGGTCGCAAATGGTGGTCTTCCGGTGCGAATGACCCGCGCTGCAAAGTGTTTATTTTCATGGGTAAAAGCGATCCGCAGAATGAAAACCGGCACAAGCAGCAATCGATGATCATCGTGCCGCGCGATACGCCGGGCGTGACGATATTGCGCGCCTTGCCGGTGTTCGGTTATGACGACGCGCCGCATGGTCATGGCGAAGTCTTGTTTGAAAACGTGCGCGTACCGGCATCGAATATGTTGCTCGGTGAAGGCCGTGGCTTTGAAATCGCGCAAGGGCGTCTTGGCCCAGGCCGCATACATCACTGTATGCGTCTGATCGGCCTCGCAGAACGCGCGCTGGAAGATATGTGCAAACGTTCGCTGAGCCGCGTCGCCTTTGGCAAACGGGTGGCCGAGCAGGGGGTGACGCTGGAACGGATTGCGAACGCCCGCATCCTGATTGATCAGGCACGCTTCCTTGTTCTGAATGCCGCACAGATGATGGATACCGTTGGCAATAAAGCCGCGGCCAAAGAAATCGCGATGATTAAAGTCGCTGCGCCGAATATGGCTTGTCAGGTGATCGACTGGGCTATACAGGCGCACGGCGGTGGCGGTGTGTCGGATGATTTCGGCGTGGCGTATGCGTATGCGCAGGCGCGTACCTTGCGCCTTGCCGATGGCCCGGACGAAGTACATCGTAACCAGATCGGCAAAATGGAATTGAAAAAATATATGCCGGCGAAGTGACGATATTCCGCTGCCTCTGTAGCGGTTTGATCACAGCGGCGGCGGGATTTTTTCCTGCATTGATCGTTGCATTTGTTGTTGCATTTGCCGTTACTTCTGCGACAGTGACACAGACCGGTTTTTCCGGTCTTTTGTCGTTCATAGCGTCGCCTGAAAAAATCCGGCATCTATCGGTAGCCGATCTGTATTGAAACTGTATTCAAACCGTATTTTTATGAATTTTAGGGGAGTATCTTTAAAAAACAGCTTATTCTCAGCATAAATAAAGGGGTTTAAAAAATACTCCCGGGGAGTATTTTTCATGCTTCTGGCGATCTGTTGTGCTTAATTTTCCAAAAAACCATTATTCAGGAGACAAAAATGAGCGACACACCTTGGATCAATTCTTACCCTGCGGGCGTACACTGGGATGCCGCATTAACACTCAGCAGAGTGCCGCAACTGCTGCATGATGCAGTCGCACGCTGGCCGGATTTACCCGCACTGGAATTCATGGGCAAGAAAACCAGCTACCGTGAATTGCAGACACTGGTCGATCAGGCGACCAAAGGATTTCAGCAGCTTGGCGTTAAGCCGGGCGTGCATGTCGGTTTGTTTCTGCCGAACACGCCGCATTATGTGATCAGTTTTTTTGCGATTTTGCAGGCCGGTGGCACCGTCGTGAATTACTCGCCGCTGGACGCCGAAAAAGTACTGGAACATAAAATCGAAGACAGCCATACCGATATGCTGGTCACGCTGGACATGAGCATGCTGTATCCGCAGATGGCGAAAATGCTGGCACATACGCGCTTGCAAAAACTCATCATCGGCAATATCGCTGAAATGACACCGTATCCTGATGCGGTACGCGCTAACCTCGATAAAGCTGCACAGTTGTGCCCGATTCCGCAGGATGCGCAACATGTGTTGTTTGCTGATTTGCTGGCGAACGATGGTCAGTACACACCAGTGGCTGCGACCGATCCGGTCGAAACGATCGCGGTCTTGCAATACACCGGCGGCACCACCGGGCTGGCGAAAGGCGCGATGCTGACCCATGCGAATCTGACCGCTGCCTGCAGTCAGATCGTTGAAACCACGCAGACCGAGCCACGCTTGTTAGAAGAAGGCAAAGAGCGTTTGCTGGCGGTGTTACCGCTGTTCCATATTTATGCGCTGACGGTGGATATGTTGTTCGGTATTCGTATCGGCGCAGAAATTGTGCTGCATACCCGCTTTGATGTGGAAGCCGTGGTCAAGGATCTGGCCGCAAAAAAAATCACGGTATTTCCTGGTGTGCCGACGATGTACACCGCCATCATTCATTATCCGCAGATCAAAGACTTCGATCTGCGTTCGCTCAAATTCTGTAATTCCGGCGGCGCCCCTTTACCTGCCGAGGTGTTGCAGCAGTTCCAGAGTATTACCGGCTGCACTTTGCTGGAAGGCTGGGGCATGACTGAGACCTCACCGACCGGCACTTTCACGCCTGTTTCTGGTGTGCGTAAAGCCGGTTCCTGCGGTTTGCCGACACCGGGCATACGCTTTAAATTTGCCAGCATCGATGACCCGCGCACGTTTGTGGCGAGAGGTGAGCGCGGTGAAATCTGCGTTGCTGGTGCAAATGTCATGAAAGGCTACTGGAATAAGCCAGATGCGACCCGCGATGCGTTTACTGCCGATGGCTATTTCCGCACCGGCGACGTCGGCTATATGGATGAAGACGGTTTCATCTACATCGTGGATCGCACCAAGGATATGATTTTATCGGGTGGCTACAATGTCTATCCGCGCAATATTGAAGAAGCGATTTACCAGCATCCGGCGGTGGCGGAAGTCAGTGTGATCGGTATTCCTGATGAGTATCGTGGTCAGGCGGCGAAAGCGTTTATCAAACTCAAAACAGGACAGACGCCGTTTAGTTTCGATGTGTTGAAAGAGTTTTTGAAAGACAAACTCGGCAAACATGAAATGCCGCAGGCGATGGAAATTCGCCCGGAATTGCCGAAAACGCCGGTCGGCAAATTGTCGAAAAAAGAGCTCTACGATGAAGAGGCGAAGAAACGCGTTGCCGCATAAAACTGCGATGTAAAGCGACATAAAAAAAGGGAGCAATCGCTCCCTTTTTTATATGCTCTGTCGCTTAGCCTTAGCCTTAGATTAAGGATTCGTACACAGACAATGTGTCAGTGCCGTATAGCCTTTGCCGTCTTTATTGATGTCGGCGAGCCAGCTCAGTTCGGATGCCATTTGCAATGCTGCTGCCGGCGGTACGCCCGTCGGTACCAGTGCGACTTTGAATTGCTGTTGCAGTACTTTGGCCGTTTGTGAACCGAGCAAATCAAAAATACGGTCAACTTTTGACATTTCCGGTTCTACATAACTGACACGGAAATCGCTGCCGAGTTTGGCGCGATTCGCAGCCGATTTTAATGCATCGGAATAGCTGCCAACGGTATCGACCAGATTGCGTTCTTTTGCCTGCGCACCAGTCCAGACACGTCCCTGCGCGACAGCATCAATTTTCTCTGGTGTCGTTTTACGGGCGGCTGCAGCTTTACCGGTAAATTCCGAGTAAATGTGATTGATACTGCTCTGTACCAGTTCACCGAATTTCGGATTCAGCGGACGCAAAGGATTAAAACCGTCGCCCAGCCAAGTGGTCGTGGTGCCGCCGGTGTGCACGCCGAGTTTATCCAGCGCTTTTTCTGCGGTCGGCAGAATCGCAAACACGCCGATAGAACCGGTGACAGTCGCTTCATCTGCGATCACTTCGTCGGCCGCCATGGAAATCCAGTAACCGCCTGATGCAGCAACGTTACCCATGGAAACGACAACCGGCTTACCAGCCTTGCGCGTCAGCTCGAGCTCGCGACGGATTAACTCGGAACCGAAAGCACTGCCGCCAGGCGAATCAACACGCAAGACGATGGCTTTGATACTGTCATCTTCCCGCGCTTTGCGGATCAGTTTCGATGTCGACAAACCACCGATAGAACCCGCGGTCGCATTTCCTTCGCTGATTTCACCGGAAGCCACCACAACGCCAACCGCGTTACCGAACAACTGTGGTTTCTGACGAGCGAGATAATCGTCAAACGCAATCTGACGGAATGTTTTACCTTGTTCGTCTCTGGCACCGTTTTTCAGCATCAGATCACGCAATTCATCGCGGGTTTTCAAGCCATCGACAAGCTTCAGATTTAACGCCAGTTTGGCGCTGTCGTCGCCTGCGGCCTTCATTTGTTCCGGCAGTTCATTAATGCCTTGCATGATGCTGCCGGCAGGCAGTTTGCGTGCTTTCTCTACATTGTCGGTATAGGTTTTCCACATCGCGTTGTAGAGGAAAGTATCGGCTTCCATTGCGGCTGGCGATGGCTCGTTCGCAATGTAAGGCTCGGCAAAGCTTTTGTAGGTACCGACCTTGAGTAAATTCACCGTCACACCGACTTTGTCGAGCGCATCGCGGTAGTAGTTACGATAGCGGCCAAAACCCGTCATCATCACGGAACCCATAGGGTGCAGATAAACCTGGTTCGCATGTGCCGCCAGAAAATACTGACGCTGATCGAAATTTGAACCCCATGCAATCACGGGCTTGCCGGACGCTTTGAAGCGGTCAATCGCCGCTGCGACTTCACGCAACATCGGCAAGCCAGCGCCACCCATATCGTCAAGCAGCAGAACGGCGCTGTGTATCTTGTCGTCCTTGGCGGCGCTATCAAGCACGCTCAGTATGTCGCGCAATTGCGTACTCTTTTTAGCGTTACCCTGTGCTTCAGCGAGCAAAGCTTCGCGGGCATTGCCCGAGTGTTGTTCAACCAGCGTCCCTTTGAAATCCAGAATCAGGGCGGTCTTGTCTTCCAGCTTTTTGACTCCACCGGAAAAAATGCCGATCAGCAGCGCGATGAAAAATACCAGCAGCAGTAAATTCAACAAAACCCGGCGGCTGAAATCCAGCGCGCGCCACAGATATCGGAAGCCCTGGCCTATCCAGCGAAATGGAGAGAAACTCATAGTAGTCCTTTGGTAGCGGAGTGATTATTCTGGCCAGACAGTTTGTAAGATCTGCGCCAGATGTGCACCTGCACGCACTAAGGCATCTTCTTTCATACTGACCATGGTTTTTTCATATTCCAGCGGCAGCGCGATCGACCAGCTGTTGCCGCGCTGATTCGGTGTGCTTTTGCTGAACTGTGTTCCTGCAAATAATTTTTTGGCGTCACTGACGGCATCATCTGCCCACAAGGCAGGTAATTGTTCCAGCTGTGCTTTTGCCACGTTCAGCGTGCGCGCTTTTTTGGTTAATGCTTCATTCATGCGGCCGCGTTTAAATTGCTGCGGCAAATCATCCCATAAAGAATGCAGATTGCCGCAAGGGCACTGCAAAGCATTGCCGCCGACGGTATTGCTGCCACGGTCGTACTCGCCTTCATCCGGATTGACGATCTTGCCTTCCGCGTTCAGAAATACCGAACCCACGTGCAGCGGTTGATGAATATCGCCGACATAGTGCGTCAGTAAGGCCAGTGCTTCCTGCTTATCTTTAAATGCAAATGGCTTAGGCTGCGGTTTCCCCTGCAAGACCAGCGCAGCGGCACGAATCGCATTCACGACATCATGATCACTGGTGCCAACATAGCCGGTTTTGTAATGATCGTGCTGCAGAGCGACGTCAGCGTAGTGATATTGCTTATGGCAGTTTTCTTCATCAAAAGCCGGGTTGCAATTCGTATTGTTGCGACGGACATAATCGGCCATTGCGGCGATGCCGGCTGGATTTTCAAACGGTGCGCATTCCGGATAGCGCCCAGCTGATGTGTACGCATAATCCTTTTCAGGCGAAATGCCTTTAACGCAGTCGCCCCATACCGCCATTTTTTCCAGCGTGTTGTCACCGAGCAGAGCTTTGACCTGGGCACCGGCTTTGGTGCCGCTCAGTAATTGATCAGCAATCGCCCCGACCGTCTGGTGACCATCGGCACCCCAGGCAAAACTGAGTTGCGGCAGGCTGGTCGCGCATAACATCATGGCTGAAATGAATATCTTTTTCATAGAGGTTCAGATAGGGTTGGGAAAATAGCATCAATGGTAGTACACAAAGATGACGAGGGTATAGCAAACTGCAAAAATTTTATTCAGATCACGGCTGTTGTTTGCTGCGTGAACTTTCTTTTTTTGTTTTTCTGTTGGACCGGGAATGCGGTTTTACCCCTGATGTGGGTAATAAAAAATATCAAAATATCTACCAGCCTTTGCATTGATGATTGACACAAGTCAGCATCGCCCGACTACACTGGAGCATCATCTCTGGGGTGCAGACGGCGGGCAGCCTTACTGTGTTCGTGTTGAAAAATAATTGCTGTTCCTGGTTTTTGCTAAAGAAAGCAGACAAGCATGAAACAACGTTGTTTATTTCTGTTGTCATGGATATCTACGATAGCGCTACTGATCCTGAACCTGTTTCTGGCGATACCGCTTGCCAGTGCGGCAGATGCGGCGAAAAAAACAGCATTGATCCGCTACCCTCTGGTCTCACTCAATGCCGACCCGCATGCAGACTATGTGTTGGAAATTCTCCGGCATGCTGTGAAGGCGAGCGGTCAGCCGTACCAGTTGCAGGCGAGTGAGGTCGCGATGCAGCAGGCTCGGGCTATTTATGAACTGACTTCGCCAAATGGGATCGTTGATATCCTGTGGACGATGAGCACGGATGAGCGAGAAGCACAACTGATCCCTATCCGCATCCCTATCGACAAAGGTTTGCTGGGATGGCGTCTGGCGCTGATCAGAGCGGCGGATGCAGAGATTTTTCGTGAAGTAAGAACATTGAAAGATCTGAGTGCTTTCAGTGCCGGGCAGGAAATGGACTGGCCCGATGTCGCGATTCTGAGAAATAATGGTTTGCCAGTCAAAACATCTGCTTCCTATGACCCTTTATTTACGATGCTGAAGGCCGGACGTTTTGATTATTTTCCACGCGCTGTTTTTGAAATTCAGAATGAGCTTGATCAGCGGCCTTTTCTTAACCTGGTGATCGATAAGCACATCGTTTTGTATTACCCATCCGCCTTGTATTTTTTTGTCAGTCCGCGCGAGCCAAAAATGGCTCAGGATATACAACGCGGGTTGGAAGAGCTGATTAAAAACGGCACTTTTGAAAAAATTTTTCAGCGGGCCAATCAGGATGCGATTAAAAATGCAAATTTGAAGTCCCGTACTGTCATTACCTTGCGTAATCCGTTTCTGAGTCCTGAAAAAATGCCCTTACATCGACCCGGCTTATGGTTCCGGCCATGAGTTGCAGAATGACTACCGCAGCTGGGCTGGTATAAGTCTGGCAAATATAAGGCGATTCTGATCTGCAAAGCGGATGCGTATTCGACTTCATTCTCAATACCAGCTAAACTTGCGTGTTTTTCTTCCATTTTTGCGGCATCTGCAATGACTACCATCCACGAATCCACAGACGACATCCCAGAATCCGCATCGGCATCAGCGGCGGACACAACGCAAGGCCATGCTGCGTCAAAAGATCTGATCAGCCGCGAAGTTAAGCGTCGTCGCACTTTCGGCATTATTTCCCATCCGGATGCGGGTAAAACGACGCTGACAGAAAAACTGTTGATGTTTTCCGGAGCGATTCAGTTGGCCGGTACCGTCAAGGCGCGTAAGAGCGGTCGTCATGCGACTTCGGACTGGATGGAAATCGAAAAGCAACGTGGTATTTCGGTTGCTTCCTCGGTGATGCAGTTTGAATACCGCGATCACGTCGTGAATCTGCTCGATACGCCGGGTCACCAGGATTTTTCTGAAGATACCTATCGCGTGTTGACGGCGGTGGACTCTGCGCTGATGGTGATTGATGCGGCGAAAGGTGTAGAAGAACAAACGATCAAACTGTTGAACGTTTGCCGTATGCGTAATACGCCTATCATCAGTTTCGTCAACAAGATGGATCGTGAAACCCGCGATCCGCTGGAATTGTTGGATGAGCTGGAATCCGTTTTAAAGATTCAGTGTTCACCAGTCACCTGGCCTATCGGCATGGGAAAGACCTTCCGCGGTGTGTACCATATTCTGCGTGATGAAATTCTGTTGTTCACACCGGGTAGCGAGCGTGCCGATCAGGAATTTGAAGTTATCAAAGGCATCGATAATCCACGTCTGGCGGAGATGTTCCCGCTGGAAATCGAACAACTGAAGATGGAAGTGGAACTGGTGCATGGTGCATCGCATCCGTTCAGCTTGGAAGATTTCCTGGCCGGTGTGCAGACGCCGGTGTTCTTTGGTTCCGCGATTAATAACTTCGGTGTGCGTGAAATTTTGAATGCCTTGCTGGACTGGGCGCCGCCACCACGCGAACGCGATGCGACCGTGCGTTCTGTCGAGCCGACCGAGCAGGCGTTTTCCGGTTTTGTATTCAAGATTCAGGCAAATATGGATCCGGCACATCGTGACCGTATTGCGTTTTTGCGTGTGTGTTCAGGGCGGTTCGAGCGCGGTATGAAGCTCAAGCATTTACGTCTGAACCGCGAGATTAAAGTTTCGTCGGTCGTAACCTTCATGGCTTCTTCGCGTGAACAAGTGGAAGAGGCGTATGCGGGCGATATCATCGGCTTACCGAATCACGGCAACATGCAGATCGGTGACAGTTTTTCTGAAGGCGAACTGTTGCAATTTACCGGTATTCCATATTTCGCACCGGATTTTTTCCGCACTGCACGTATTCTGAATCCGCTGAAAATCAAGCAACTACAAAAAGGTTTGCAGCAACTTGGTGAAGAAGGCGCGGTACAGGTATTCAAGCCGGTCGTCAGCAGTGATCTTGTGCTGGGCGCGGTCGGTGTCTTGCAGTTTGAGGTTGTTGCCAGCCGCCTTAAAAATGAATACGGCGTGGATGCTGTATTTGAAGGCACCAGCATCAGCAGCGCGCGCTGGATTACTTGTGACGACAAAAAAATGCTGGCTGATTTTGAACGCTCATCTGCCGGTGCGAACATCGCGTTTGATGCGGCAGGTAACATGGCGTATCTGGCGACTTCTGGTGTGAATCTGAAACTCACACAAGAACGCTGGCCTGGTGTCACGTTCCACGCGACCCGCGAACATGCGGCGAAGCTGGGTTAAAGCGACGGCTTGCTATTTGGTGAGCAGATAAAAATTCGATACAAAGTAAACACAGATCAATAGCAAAGACTCAATTCTGATGCGGCTCGCAAAGGTTTTTTCCTTTGCGAGCCGCTTTGTTATTGAGACTGATAACGAGAGTTGAAATCGCGTTTTTATTTGCTACTATTCCACCTGCATATCGCAAACGGTATGCCTGCGGCAGAGTATGCTGCGGACGACCCTTCTGAAATATCGAATTGACTTCCGTTTTTTGATTCATCGTCAGGGAGATTCATCATGGCATTATTCTTTATTGAAGCAGTCAGGTTTGATGACAGTGGCAAGCGTATTGAAAAAGTGCGCTGGGGACGAAGTAAAGGCGGGCAGGTGATGCCACCGGCGATCGTGGATGATCCACAGGAGGTTGATGTCGGTGTGGTCTGGGATACCATTGCCAATGGCGATGAGGTGGTGACGAAATTCCATGGCGATCATGGCATCGTGTTGGGCGAGAAAGTGACCGGTGTGCTGTACGAAGATGGTATGCGCGGGCTATGCGGTGATGCAAATGGCAGTGATGGCATCCGCTTGCAGGATTTGCCGTCTTTTTAAGCACAACAATTCATACTCTTCTGCTTTGAAAAGTAAAATTGTTTGGATCACCTAATTCGTCTAATGTTTTTCTGCTCTTTGCTCTGCAAAAGATGCGGTACCAGATGTCATCTGATGCAGAGCAAAGGCAGTTGTTTACTAATGGTTCGGTTATTGTTTGTATGTGTTTTTCACCTGTATCGTTCAGACTTAGCTGCGACGTCGTAGCCACAACCATATTCCGCTGAGCATAAACAGCAGCGGCATTATCCCGGTAAGACTGATAAAAATTCTGCCCGCAATTCCAAATGCTTCTCCTGTATGTAAGGGGAAAAACCAGTTCAATACTAAGTTCCCGCCTTGTAGTCGCTCCGGATCTGTGATTTGTAATATGCTGGCATCGCGCATGTCGATAGCGATGCGGGTAGACCCCGCCCCTTTTCTGACTTCGTTGGGTTGACGCATCCGCACTTCCAGCACGTTTGCGGATTTTGCCGGAAAAGTCAGACGGGTCATTTTCGCTTCGGGGAATTGTTGTTGTGCGACCGATAAAATTTGGTGAAGGGGGAGTGCTCGATTTTCTGCAGATGTCTGCTCAGATTTTTTGACTTGCGTCGAGATGGGCATGATCTGCGCGATCAGCGGCGTTATCCATTGGGGAAAGTTGAAGTAGATTCCCGTTATTGCAAGAGTAAGAAACACAGGTGCAAAGTAAAACCCTGCCGCCCGGTGCAGCCTGAAATTCAGTGCGCGCCAACTGACGAATTTACCTGTGGTTAATGCTTGTCGTAGCGCTTGCCAGCGTGCTTTGGGCCACCAGAGCAGAATGCCCGATAAACTCAGCATAACGATGATGATGGCTGCGATCGATAAAATGAATTTCCCGGTTTCCCCTGCCAGCAAATAATGATGCAAATGAAAAATTGTTGGCATGATTTGCTCACGGCTGAAGCCGCTCTTACCCCAATATCGTTCACCCAGAATGGCGCCGGTATCAGGATTCAGCATGAGTTGACGAGATACTCCTTTTTCTTTGTCAGCGCTTAATTTATACCAGACGACCATCGCATGCTGGTTATCTTCCGGCAATTCGATACGGCTCGGTGCGGATGTTTGTGTTTCCGAAAGTTTTGCCAGCAAACGTTGCAGGTCGTCAGGACGTTGTGCGAGCGGTGCTTTCTGAGTGTTTGCCGATACTGTCAGTAAGCCGGGGTTGAGCCACTGATCAATTTCATGCCGCCAGCTGAGTACGCTGCCGGTTAGTCCCAACAGCACAAAGAAGAGGCCGGCCGTCAGTGCAAAGCATAAGTGCAGACGCCGGAAAATTTTTTTATACGACATGGCTATGTAAATAAAAAAGCACCGCAAGGTTGCGGTGCGTTTGATTGGGGAAAATTATTTCAACGTGTCTGCTTGTTAAAAACGGTATCGTGTCGTCATATACAGACCCCGGCTTTCACCCGGCATATTGTAGTCATTCGCGCCGCTGTGAGCGGCGACAAAATAACGACGATTGAACAGATTACGCAGGCTGACATTGAATTCCAGTTTTCCGGCCTGATAACCGGTTGCCAGGTTAATAACGGTGTAGCCAGGTAAGGTAACGAGATTATCTAGCGACGCATAACGTGCCGATTCTGCACGTCCGCCACCGGCAACATACCATGCCGGATTGATTGTATATTTCAGCCACAGGTTGGCGCTATGTTTCGGCGTAAGTGCTGACGTGTTGCCTTTGAATGGTGTGCCGGCACTGGTGAGTTCTGTGGATTCGAGAATCTCACCGCGCATGTAGGCGTAACCGGCGAGGACGTCCCAGCCTTTGGCGATCTCGCCTGTGTACTGCAGTTCTACACCTTTCGTGCCTTGTTTGCCGACAGGCAGAGAAGCATTTTTATTCAGTGGATCCTGTACCTGTACGTTATTCTGGCGCATGTCGAATACAGCAAGTGTCAGACTTGCTTTGGCATCGATGTCAAGCTTTAAGCCTATCTCGTTATTCGTCGTTTTCGTTGGCTCTAGCTTGTCGGTGTTGGTACGTATCGTAAAGGTGTCGGCCAGTGGCTGGAATGAGGTGCTATTGCTGGCGTAAAAACTTAACGCGTCGCTGGCGTGATAGACAAAGCCAAGTCGGGGCGCGAAATTATTATCCTGGCGAGATTGATCCAGATTCTTTGAAGTGCGGTCATCGCGATTCTGGCGCAAACTGTCGTAGCGCAGGCCTGCCAGAATTTTCCATTGTGGCGTCAGGCTGATCAAATCCTGCACATACGCCGCAGCAAACTCATAGTGGTTCAATGTATTGGTTCCCGGAACAAGCGTTGTCGGCATCGCCGCTAAATTGACTCTGACCGGCTGGAATAAATTGTAGGTCGCGACGTTATTCCGGCTCCAGAGAATTTCTTCTTTGTCTTGTGTACCTAATTCCACGCCGTACATCAACTGATGGCGCGTGTCACCCCATTGCGCTTTTTGAGATAACTCGGTTTGCCAGTAAGTGCCGTTCTCATTACGTAATCGCTTGGATTGGCCTATCGATACCGTCGGTGTTGCGCCGTCTTTGATGTCACCGATACCGGTGTAATTTCTGTCAAGTTTGAAATCATAAGAGCGGATCGCGCTGTGTAGCGAGAGGCTCTCATTAATTGTATGGTCGAGGGTAATTGTGCCGCTGACGACATCTGACTGCACATAACCAACATCACTCGCATTTGCTGCGCCATAAAAGGTGTTGACAGGGACATCCACGGGACGGCCACGATAGGCTGGTAAGCCCTGATCTGCGATGCGCTTGTCTTTCAGATAGTCGGCTTGAGCCGTGATGCGTGTTGCAGGACTCAGCTGCCAGGTTATAGACGGTGCAACAGCCTGACGCTTGAGTGAAAACTGATCGCGGAAATTACTGCTGTCTTCCAGCGCACCATTAATACGGAAATTCAGTTGTTCACTGGCGCCGCCCACATCGAAGCTAGTGCGCTTCTGACCTTGTGAACTCAGGCTCAGTGCAACCTCGGATTCCGGATGCGCTTGCGGCTTTTTGGTGATGCGATTGATCAGCCCGCCGGCAGAGCCGCGGCCATACAACACCGATGCCGGGCCTTTCAAAACTTCAATGCGTTCAATATTCGATAAATCGCGGAAGTACATCGCGTCATCGCGGATACCGTCGATGTACTGATCGTAAATGGCGGTAAAGCCGCGAATGGCGACCTGATCACGCTGACCATCACCTACGCTGAAGCTGAGCCCGACCACATTTTGCAAGGCGTCCTGAACCGAGCTGGCATTTTGTTCGCGCATGACGATGTCCGGCACGACGTTAACAATTTGTGGAATATTGCGCAGTGCAATTTTTTGTCTGGTTGCGCTGCTTGCTTCAGTAACATCGTATTGCTCTGTTTTTTCGGCTTTAACTTTTACCTGAATTTCCGGCAGCTGATTGTCTGCTTGCACATAGCTTGAAAATAGCCCACCAGCCAGAATGCCGGCAATCGTTTTTAATTGAAAGTTCTTCATATCGGAATTGAGAGAGATCGTCGTTACACAGTTGCTTCTTCTTACATTGCGTTGGCGAATAAACGCGACGTAGCCAGGAATCGACCTGATGGGGTATTCAGCAAGAGCAAGTGGTGGGTATATTAACGCAAATGAGAATGATTCGCAATAATGATTATGTGCGCGTTGTTTTCTTGATTCAGCCTTGGAATTGTTTGTGGCAGGAAATTTTTACGTGGGATGGGAGTGGCTTTTATAGCGTTTGTCAGCGAGCGCATCTCATTTTTTTATACACTTTTTTGCGCACTTCTTCTCTGACTTTTTATCTCATTTTTTTGTATTCAAGCTACTGAACATTCTTGGATATATGTCTGGCGTGAGGGTGGTTTTAGTTAATGACTTCATCATTGCTTCAGCTGTTCTTTGATATTCGGTGCCAGGGATAAGATGATCAGCGCGACGGCCAGTGGCACGGTAGAGATAAAACCGACATGTTTAAAACCGGTTGCGCCGAGAATGCCGCCGATAAAAAATGCGATGACCAAACGCAAGTGCAGGCGCAGTTTTTGCAGATTCGCATTGATTTCCTGCTCGGGATGCAGCTCGTCTTTATTTTTATTCCAGTAAATCAGTTTCCCCATTTCTATACCGATGTCGGTTACCAGACCAGTCACATGCGTGGTGCGGATTTCGGCCCGTGAAATTTTGGTAATCAAGGCGTTTTGCAAGCCCATCAGATAACACAGCAGCACTGTTGTGAACGAAACCGTCACGACCGCGTGCTCCTGTAATTCTGTGCCGACCAGACCGAACACCAGCAACAAGACCGATTCCAGCAGCAGCACCGGTGTGTACATGTAACGCATGTGATTGCGTTTTGCATAGTTCACCATCAGCGAGGTGCAGGCGGCGCCCCAGCCAAATGCAATCAGCATAAAGATCGCGGCAAATGCAGGGATAAATTTACCGAGAACCAGATCGTCGGCCGCGCTGGAAATCATGCCTGTCATGTGCGACGTGTACTGACCGACCGCAAGAAAGCCACCAGCATTCACCGCACCGGCAATACAGGCGAGGGTAATGCCCAGATGCATATTCGAGCGCGGCGTTCTTTTGGGAGATGTCAGTTTGGCGAGGTAATTAATCGGAATGGAGATGGGCATCGCAGACGGCCTTAAGTGATGAAAACCTGGTCCTTAGTGTAACCGACACAGGGGCGTGCTGTGAATGTTCTGGCACGGTGTGTGCATTGCTAATAGAAAAAGATGATGCTTAGCTTGTGCTTAATTGCAATACCACTTAAATACCTATTGACGACCACTATGAAAATAATTACATTCGTACCTGGTTTTTCAGTGGAGCAATCTCAGCCCGGAATTTCTGCATATGCGCAAGACGGATCGGCTGAAGAAACCCGTTTCTCAGCGTGCCGCAAAAAAAGGATGAACAAACTCTTGATGACAAAAGCGCAGACAAAACCGTGCTGTGAGACAGCGCCGGCAATCGCTTACCTGATCGGCGTCGATGGTGGCGGTACTGGTACGCGGGTCGTGCTGGCAGACCCAGATGGAATGCCACTGGCACGCGGCATTGCAGGGCCTTCAGCGCTTGCGCATGGCCGTCAACAGGCATGGGATGCGATTCTGCTGGCCATCGCCGACGCATTTGCGCAGGCAAATCTGGCGCTTCCGGCCTTGTCTGTGATCGCTATCGCGTGCGGCCTTTCCGGCGTGAATAATACGCAATGGGCCGCCGAACTGAAGGCGCTCAATCCGGGATTTGCGCTGCTGCTGACAGAAACCGATGCCGGTACAACCTTGATTGGTGCGCATCAGGGTGCGCCGGGCGCAGTGATTGCGCTTGGTACCGGCAGTGTCGGTGAGGTTTTGCAAAGCGATGGACAACGGCGTGAAGTTGGCGGCTGGGGTTTTCCTGTCAGCGATGAAGCCAGCGGGGCGTGGCTGGGAATGCGGGCAGTTAATTATCTGCAGCGCGTGCTGGACGGTCGCGCCACCAGCAGCCGTTTTGCCGATGCCATCTATGCCCACTGCGGGGGCGACAAAGATGCGGTGTTCAGATGGCTGGCACAAGCGAACCAGACCCGTTATGCGGAAGTGGCACCGCTGGTCTTTCAACACGCGGCAGAATCAGCGTTTGCGCGCGATATGTTGCTTGATGCCGGGCGCGAAGTAGAGGCGATTGCAGATGCGCTTGATCCAGCACATGCATTGCCGCTGGCGCTGTGCGGTGGACTGGCCGCTGCGCTGATGCCGTTTCTGCCAGATACCTTGCGACAAAGAGTGCGCGCGCCTCTGGGCGATTCCGCCAGCGGTGCGCTGATTTTGCTGCAACAACATTTACGTTCAACCTGAATCCATACTGAAAAGATCGAGGCGACATGCTGTCTTCCCTGCGCGATTTCAAACCTGATAGCGACAATGCCACGCCCTTGTATCTGCAACTGGCGAACAAGCTGGCACAAGGCATACAAAGCGGACGCTGGCAGCCGGATGAAGCCTTGCCGTCCGAACGCCTGCTGGCAGAGACGCTGGAAATTTCGCGTGTCACCGCACGCAAGGCGCTGGCGATGTTATGCGAGCGCGGCTTGCTGAGCCGCCGCCATGGTTCCGGCACCTACATCACCCCGAAACTGGAACAGCCTTTATCCCGCCTCACCAGCTTCAGCGAAGAATTACGCCAGCGTGGTTTTGTGCCCGGCTCGCGCTGGATACAACGTGACAGCGGCATCGCTTCACCGGAAGAAATTTTATCGCTGGGTTTATCGCCGAATACCGCGGTCTCGCGTCTGAAACGCTTACGCACCGCAGACAATGTGGTTATGGCGATAGAAACCACCACCATCCCGGCGGCGTATATGCCGCAGCCGCAACTGGTGACGGACAGTTTATACGGCTATCTCGATGCCCATCATTGCGCACCGACACGCGCCTTGCAGCATATCCGCGCCATCAATGCGACAGCGGAACAGGCACACCTCGCGGATATCAAGCCCGGCGCTGCGATGCTGTTCATTACCCGTATCGGTTATCTGCCAGATGGAAGCGCAATCGAGCTGACGCATTCGTATTGCCGCAGTGACTATTACGATTTTGTCGCGGAGTTATTCAGATGAGCGATCAGCAATTACACGGACAGATACTCACGCCGGATGGCTGGGTACACGGCACGATCAATTTCAGCGAAAAAATTCAGCGTATCCAGAGCGCGCCGCTGCCGCGCGATACCGTCCATTACATCCTGCCCGGATTTATTGATCTGCACGTGCATGGTGCAGGCGGCAAAGACACCATGGAAGCGGGGAATGCAGTCGAAACCATCGCCCGCCTGCATGCGCAACACGGCACCACCAGTTTGCTTGCGACCACCATGACTGCACCGCTGAGCGATATTGAAGCAGCGCTGAGTGCAATACAACCGCTGATACAGCAGCGCCCCGCAGGCACCGCGCGTGTGCTGGGCGTGCATCTGGAAGGGCCGTATATCAATCCGGGAAAACTCGGTGCCCAGCCCGCCTTTGCGGGCATAGGCTCGGTCGCGCAGGTGCAGGCACTTGATGCGATTGCGGCCATTAAATTGATTACCTTAGCGCCTGAAATGGACGGTCATCTGGCGTTGGTGCGCGATTTAACGGCGCTGGGCATACGGGTGCAGCTCGGTCACAGCACCGGCAGTTATGAAGAAGGTGTCGCCGCGCTGGAGAATGGCGCCAGCGGCTTCACTCATTTGTACAACGCCATGTCACGGCTCGATCACCGCGCGCCCGGCATGGTCGGCGCAGCGCTCGCGCATGCGCAGTATTCAGAAATTATTCCCGACCTGCTGCATGTGCATCCGGGCGCGATTAAAGCTGCGTTAAGAGCGATACCGTATTTGTATTGCGTGACTGATTCAACCGCCGCCACTGGCATGCCTGATGGCGAATACATGCTGGGGCGGCAACGTGTGCATAAATGTCTGGGCGGCGTGCGTCTGGCCGATGGTTCGCTGGCAGGTAGTGCGCTGACAATGGATCAGGCGCTGCGCAATCTGGTCAGCATAGGCCTGACGCTGGATGATGCTGCACGCCGGGTTTCCACCTATGCCGCTGATTATCTCGGGCTGCCTGAACGTGGTCGCTTAGCGCTGGGCGCATTTGCCGACATCGTCGTGCTCGATCAACAGTTGCAATTGCTGGCCGTTTATACCGAAGGAGAAAAGATTGAATTCGCAAATGCTTAAAGAAGCCTGTGCTTCCGCAGAACAGGTCGCCATACAACTGACGCATGATGGGGATCGTTATGCTAGGCTGGGGGCGCATTTGCGGGCGCAGCCACCGTCGTCGGTGCTGACGATTGCGCGCGGCAGTTCTGATCATGCGAGCAATTACGCGGCGTATCTGATCATGGCGCGCCTGGGCCGTATCGTCGCTTCGTTGCCGCTGTCACTGGTGACCCTGAATCATGCACCGTTGCTGGTTAAAGACGCGCTGGCGATTGCGATTTCGCAATCGGGACAAAGCCCGGACGTGGTTGAACCCATGCGCTATTTCCGTGATGCCGGTGCGACCACGGTGGCGCTGGTGAATGATGTCAGCTCGCCGTTAGCGGCGGCAGCAGAATGGACGATGCCTTTGCATGCTGGGCCGGAGCGCAGCGTTGCCGCCACCAAAAGTTTCATCACCTCGCTGGTGGCGGCTGCCCGTCTGGTCGCGCACTGGCAAAACGATGCGGTATTGCTGAACGCGATAGAACAATTACCCGCCGCGCTTGATGCTGCCAGCAAAACAGACTGGTCGGCGGCACTGGATGTACTGGTACCGGCGCAGCGCATGATGGTGGTCGGCCGTGGCATTAGTTTTTCGGTGGCGCTGGAAGCGGCGTTGAAATTCAAGGAAACCTCGGCCATACAGGCAGAAGCCTTCAGCGGCGCAGAAATCAAACATGGCCCGATGGCCTTGATCGAAGAAGGTTATCCGTTGCTGATATTGGCGACCCGCGGCCCGGCACAGGAAAGTCTGATCCGGCTCGCAGAAGACATGCGCGGCCGCGGCGCCGATGTGTTGCTGGCCGCGCCAGATAATGTAGGTGAACGCAATTTGACTCTGCCCGTGGCAGCGACGCCGGATCTTGATCCCATCGTTGCGATTCAGGCGTTTTATGTGATGGCAGCGCAACTGGCGGTCGCGCGTGGGCTAGACCCCGATCAGCCGCGCCATTTGAGTAAAGTGACCAGAACCAGTTAAATCAGCGAAATGACCGGATTTTTGCCTGATATATACTCCCCCCCAGTATGTTTTAAGCCCCTTATTCTATGCTGACAATAGGGGTGATTTGTATAAAAACAGGGGGAGTATCCATCTTCAGACGCATGTGCCGGGTCGGAACAAGACCGGCAATAGCAGCAACATCAGCAACATCAGTAACACCAGCCACCAGATACCTATGACAAATACCAATCCTGCCCTGCCTGTTGATCAGCAACATCCTCATACCGCGCCGCTGAGCTTGGACGAAGCAATGCGTCTGGCCGGGCAACTGGTGATGGTGCGCATCAGCGTCACCAATATGGATGAGAATCTGGCGCAGTTTATACGCGAGCATCATATCCGCGCGGTTTGCCTGTTCCGCAATAATATGACGGACGAAGCGCAACTCAAAAAGCTGACATCCGATCTGCGCGCGGTGATGGGGCCGGAAGCGCTGATCGCGCTCGATCAGGAAGGCGGCGCAGTCGTGCGGCCAACCTGGGTGCCACAACCGCCGTCCGCCATGGCGCTGGGTGCCAGTGACGATGCCGATCTGTGTTATCAGGTCGGCGCCGCGGTTGCCCGTGGCATTAAGGCGCTGGGCTTCAACTGGAATTTCGCACCGGTGTTGGACTTGAATAATAACGTCGATAATCCTGTCATTGCCGAACGCTCATTCGGCGCCGATCCGCAGCGTGCCAGCACGCTGGCGCTGGCGTGGATGGATGGCAGCCTGTCCGAAGGCGTGGCGTGTTGCGTTAAACATTTTCCCGGGCATGGCGACACCAATGTTGATTCCCACCGGGCGCTGCCGACTGTCAATAAATCGCTGGCCGAATTGCAGGCAATGGAGTTCGCACCATTCCAGATCGCTGTCAGCCGCAATGCACCGGCGATGATGACGGCGCATATTGTTTATCCGGCGCTGGATGCCGACAACCCGGCGACGATGTCGCCGACGATACTGACGGATTTATTACGCGAGCAGTGGCAGTATCGCGGTGTCGTGATTACCGATGGCATGGATATGCAGGCGATTGCCGGTCGCTACGGCGTCGGCAATGCGGCGGTGAAAGCATTGCTGGCCGGTGCTGATATGGTGATGGCGATCGGCAGCCGGGAGGCGCAAACCGAAACGCTGGCAGCACTCATGGAAATCATACTGTCTGGGCAGATTTCTTGCCAGGCAGTACAGCAGAAACTGCAGCGCATAAGTGAACTGACAGCGGCCTATCCGTGTACCGACACGGACTATCAGACCGATGCCGCCGACCGCTTGTTGATGGCGCATGCGTGGCAGCGCGGCTTGACCAGCACCGGTGATCCGCAGCCGCCCGCAAAGGGCAGCCGGGTGCGTCTGGTGATTCGTGCCGATGCGGTCAGTGACGGCGTTTCTGAATCGGGTATCCGTGCCGACAAAGTGGCGACCATGCTGGCCGGTTTATATGATGTCGAGACCGTGACTTTCAGCGACGCAGCGCACTTTGACTGGCACAGTCTGCCGCAGGATGATCGCTTCGTCATCCTCGCTTCTACCGTACGGATACGCTATGGCGAAGCAGCGCGCAAATCATGGAAACCAGATCTACATCTGGTGTTGTGGAATCCATTTCACATGCTCGATATTCAGGCACCGGCGCTGATCACTTACGGTTTCGCCCCACCTGCAATCGAGGCCGTACACGCGTGGCTGGCTGGTGAAGTCAGTGCACAAGGACGCATTCCTATGGATATTACTGGCCAGCGACACTGAACATATACCTAGTTCGGATCGGAGTAAGCTTTGTGGAATATCAATGCAAAAAATTGGTATTCCGCAAATCATTTGGTTTGAATATTCGACCTGAAATTCGCCGGATGCTGACGCTAAACTTACGGATAACACGTGGTTTGTTGCATCAGAAACACCGCATGTGAACGAATGTCATTTTTCCCCTGTGCTGATCGGCAAAAGCGAACTGCTATCGGATAATATGCGGCAATACCTGCAAATAAATGTGCTGTTCGCTTCCTGACGAATTGACCTCTGACTCAGATCAGAGGGGGCTGGCATAGCGGGCAGACAAAGGAGACAAGGTCTTAATGATGTCGATGGAATTCCACACGCCGCTGATGCCGGTATCTAAATGCACGCCAGTCAGTCATGCTGTTTTTTTCGCGTTGTCGTTTTGCTTGCAGGCGGATGCGCCTGACACCCGTGTGGAGCAGGCGAGGTAATGTTGAAGCTGTCTTTGCGCTGGAAGCTGATTCTCGTCAGCGTGCTCGTCGAAGTTGTGATGCTGTCTATCCTTGTCGGAAACAGCTTGCGGTTCAATGAAAGAAATTTATCGCAACTGACAGACATGCGGGCGCGGGAAATGTCGCATTTACTCAGCACTGCAATCGCACCATCGCTGGCGCAAAAAGATTATGGCGCCATCCGAGATATCTTCCGTACACATGAACATGGCGTCGATTATTTTTTGTTGTTCGGTCAGGAACATCAGCTGATATTGCATTCTGGCTGGACTAAATCCTTGCCCGCCACCAGCGATGCATTGCAATTGCCCGTTGCCAGCGACCGGCAGGATGTGCGCGTTCCCATCGTGTCTGGCGGCATCAATCATGGTGAACTGGTATTTGGATTATCAACCCGGTTTGTCCAGGACGCACAAAAAAAATTATTTGAAGAATCTGTTCTGATCTCTTTTTTCGAAGTCATACTCTCGACGATTTTCCTGTTTTTACTGGGGCTATGGCTGACCCGTCATTTACGACAACTGGAAGCCGCTGCCAATGCTATTTCGGCCGGAGAGTTTGATACAAAAGTTCAGTACACGGGGCAGGATGAAATCGGCGTTGTCGGTCATGCGCTGAATGTAATGAGTGATCAACTGGCGAATGAAATTGCTGCACTCCGGCATAGCGAGCAGCAGCAGCGCGAAACGGCAAATCGTCTGCTGGCGGTGTTCGAAGCCGTGCCTGACTATATGACGTTGAGTCAGTTTGATACTGGCCGCATACTCTATGCGAATGCCGGATTTGAAAGACTCACAGGTCATAGCAAGCAAGATGCAATAGGAAAAACATCACTGGAATTGGGTATCTGGTCAGATCCTGAACAGCGAAAAATCTGGACCAGTATGATCGCCGTGCAAGGTACGGTGAGTGATTTTCAGGGGAAAATGCAGACCAAGGACGGCCAATTCAAATCTGGATTGCTGTCTGCTGCTATCGTTGAGGTTGACGGTGCCAGACACATCGTTGCGATCTGTAAGGATATTACCGATCGTCTGGAGGCTGAAACTAAGGTGGAAGCCGCGCGACGCGATCTGCAGTCCGTACTCGATGCTGCCTCAGAAATTTCAATTATCGCGACCAATAAAGAAGGGCTGGTCACGATCTTTAATCGTGGCGCGGAAAAAATGCTGGGCTACCGTGCTTACGAAAGTGTCGGCCAGTTACATGCGGCAGATTTTCATGATGCCGATGAATTGGAACAGCGCGGCCGTGAATTATCACAAAAATTCGGGCGTGAGATTTCCGGTATCGATATTTTTTCAACCATTGCCACTATGTATGGTATGGAGACACGCAACTGGATTTACATTACCAAGTACGGTAAAAAAATTCATGTATCTCTGAGCGTGACGGCGCTGACCAATGCCGATCAGGAAATTACCGGTTACCTTGGTATTGCCCGCGACATCACACCGCAGATTGAAGCGCGCGCAGCCTTGAATCAGTTGAACAGTGAGCTCGAATCACGGGTACAACAACGAACCGCAGAGCTGGAATTGGCGAATCATGAACTCGCTTCGACGATGGGACATTTGCAAATGGCGCAAACCGAGTTATTGCGCTCGGAAAAATTGCGCGCGCTTGGCGATGTCGTCGCTGTTGTCGCGCACGAACTCAATACACCTATCGGTAATTGCCTGACGGTTGCCAGCACGCTGATGGAAAAGTCCCGCGAGATTACCAGCGCTTTTGATGACGGCAGCTTAAAGCGTTCTTTACTCGCAGCATACTTGCAGGATACTGAGCAAGGCATGGGGATACTGTTACGCGGACTTAACCGTTCGAGCGAATTGGTGATTAATTTCAAGCAAGTGGCTGCGGATCAGGTATCTGATCAACGTCGTCCTTTTGATTTACGGGCAGTGGTTCACGATGTCACCAGTTTATTGCAACCGATGCTGCGTAAGACACCGTTTGTACTCCATGTCGACATTCCGGAAAAACTGAAGATGGACAGTTTTCCCGGTGCGCTCGAACAGATTGTCACGAATCTGATTAATAACGCAGTCACACACGCTTTCGAGGGACGATCATCTGGCACGATAACTATCCATGCCGAACTGATCGGGTCGGATAGGGTGAAAATTATTTTTGCTGACGATGGTATAGGCATAGAAACGGCGCATATGTCGCGTGTTTTTGATCCTTTTTATACGACAAAAATGGGGCGTGGCGGCACGGGCCTTGGCTTAAATATCGTTCACAATATCGTCATTAAAATGTTGGGTGGAAAGCTTGAAGTCGAGAGCATCGTTGGCACAGGCACACGTTTCATCATTTATCTGCCACTCACCGCACCCCATACGGATACGGTACCGGGTGATACGAACAATGCTTTGTTTACGGCGCGATAATACAAATCGTCGGCGTCATCTGCACATGTAGCAAATGCCGCACATGCAGAAAAGCCAGCATGTTCTGTCGAACCAGTAGTTCACTTTTTTTGACGTAGTCCCTCCATGTGTGTTTCACTGAGCAGCGTTCTGTTTTCAGCGCACGCACAAAGTGACACTGACCAGAAATTAGCTCGCGTTATTCATCTGAAGTCCATCTGAAGGAGAAATAATTTTGCGTACACTGATCCCCTTATGTATCGTCGGTTTGCTTTGTTGTTCTTTGAATGGCGCTCTGGCCGGCACGATATACAAATCGGTGACACCTGACGGGCGAGTTGTATTCAGTGACCAGCAGCCGAGAGAAGGGCGGCTGGAGAAAGTGATGCAATTTAAGGATCAGCCTGCCAGTGATATTCCTGCATCGACTCTATCTGAGATTGAACGCCTGAAAAAAGCAGGAGCAAATCCTGCGACAGATTCTGCTGTCGCGAGTAAAGACTTGATTCTGTATTCGGCCTCCTGGTGTGGATATTGTAAAAAAGCGAAGTCCTATCTGGCAGGAAAAGGTATTTCTTATCGGGAAGTGGATATCGACACCAACTATGGCAAGGTCGCATTTGCAGAGGTTCGTGGTGGTCGGGGCGTGCCGCTCATGTTGTCCGGCACTAAGCGTATGCAGGGCTTTTCGAAGGAAGGCTACGACGCATTCTTCGCAAACCGGGATTAGTCAGACGGCAGTGCAGAAGCTCGTTGTGCTGTTTTTTTCACGACAATGAACATAATGTCGCACCTGAGAAACGTTGTCTGTAAGCCGTTCTGATTTTCCTGTCGGGTCAATGCAAGGCACGTTACTATGCTCTCTCTGTGCCATCGCTCAGCAGGTCAGGTTTGAGCTGATTGCGCAGCATTTTAAGCGGACTCTCATTACTATTTTTATTTTCGACAGATTATTCATGAATATCCATCTTTCTCTTATGCCCGTACTGGCGCTGGTTGCAGGTCTTTGTATTCTGGTTAAACCGAAATTAGTCAGCTTTATTGTCGCCTTGTATCTGATTATTGTCGGCTTGGTCGGCATACTGGGTCTGGGGCGCTTTCATCTGTTCTGAAGAACATCATTCACACGAATACTAAATAAAAAATCCCCGTTTGCCGCGAAGCAAACGGGGATACTGAATAGTCAGTCTTAGTTAAAACTGGCCGAGCTGGTATTACTGTTTGTCAGTGTCTGGGTTTTGAAGTTGACAGTGAAGTGATCACTTGGCTTACCTGATCCCAGGCCTTTGAGAATACTGAATACTTGCTTGAATTGATTTTGGAACGGCACGTTGACAGCATTCTGGTCTGATGGCTTACCACTTAACATGGTGATTGCCGTCGGATTGGCAGGGAATGCATTCATCAAGACCTTGTACTGTTTGACCCGGTCTGTTCCCATATCACGCAAGGCCAGCTCACCGGCGTACACGGTACGGTGGAAGTCGCCATAAAATTCATACGCCGTGATTTTGGCAAAATCATCCAGTTTATAACCGGCGGCGGTTGCCAATGCGGCCGCTTTGGTCGTCGCCACCGCCCAGTCAGCAGTCAACTGGCTGGCGGAGACCGGCGTGCCGCTGACACTGCCTTTCGCCATACAATTTGCAGTCAATGGCAGAACTCCCGGTACATCTTTCAATTGGGCGAAGGTAACCTGAGTCTGCAACTGCGACAGAATCAACATCTGCTTTGCATCAAGCGTCGTCGCTGCTTCTTTCATTTCGCACGGCCAGTAATCATCCATGAAGCGCAGACGTGACAGCTCACCAAAATAGTAGCGCGTAAATTCGCCATAGGATTTGGTGTTGAGAATATCCTTGCTCCAGCGTTTGCCGATATCAGAAGCAAGGTTGCTGTTTTGCAGATAATCGTATTCGGTCTGGTAATACTTGAAGAGCTCGTTGTAGCGCGCCACATTGTTCAGGGACACTGTTTCAATATCCACCGTGTCCTGATCTTTGTATTTGACGACCTTGTACGACGCACCAAATACCGCTAAGGATGGCGACTGCACGTTGACGAAATAATTGCCGGCCGCATCTTTGTAATCATTGGTGCCGTTGAAATGCATATGACCACCCATGTGCAACTGCATACCGGTAGCTGCCAGCGCCGTTGTTGTGGCGGTATCTGGCACCCGTGTGACCTGGAAGGCGCCAGATTTGAAGACGGCTTTCATAGCGTCGGTTTGGTTTGCGTAGAAATCCATGGTTGGATAATGCGAGAACGCAATCAGGCGTTTGCCTTGCGATTTGGCGCGGGCGGTGACGGTTTTGATCCACGCCAGCAAATGCTTTTTATGCGTCAGTACTTTGTTCCAGCCTGCATTACCTGCGCCATCAAAGCCTTTGAATGCTTTGGCGTTGACCGGATCAAACGCGCTGTTAGGAATATGCACATTCGCGTCTATCGACAATAACCAGACACCTTTGACCGGCTCCACCAGATAACTGGAATCAATAATGCTGGTGCATCTGGTAAAGGCTTTACCGAGATTTTTTTCACCTTCTGCCTTATAACTGCCGCCTTCGCCTTCAGCGCAAATTTCAAACTGGCGGTTTTTGACGTCAGCACTGGTGAGCGCCGCATCATAACTGTAGGCTGTGCTGCCATAGTTGGAAAACGGGGTTTCCCAATACACGTCAGCCTTGTTCGGCATATAGCCAAATTCACCGAGTTGCGCGATCAATTTTTCGTAGCCCAGTTCCATTAACTGATTGGTACAGGCAACGCTGGCATCCTGAGATTTACAGCCGGAATAATTGACGGCATACACTTTTTGTTCTTTACCTTCCGCCGTCAGAAAATCGCTTTTGCCAGCTTCGTCATTATCAAACGGCTCGTTAGGATCGTGATTGCCGGGTGCGATGAAGAAGCGCATGCCTTTTGCCTGGTATTCCTTCAGTATCGCTGCGATGCCATCAATGTTGACTGGTTGCGCATCATCGGAATAGTCGCCGGATAAAGCGACAAGTCGTATGCCGCGCGCATACGCATCATCCAGCGCACCACGGAAGGCGAAATAGTTTTCGTTGAAAAGACGGGTCGAAGTCAATTGCGCATACATGGTACGGATAGTCGCAAACTTGCCGTCAGCGGTAGGGATGCCGGAAAACTTGGGATTTTTAAGATCGCCGTAGACATTTTCAAAATGCACATCCGACATTACGGCCACGGCCGGTGTGTCCGCTTCAGCAGGTGCCGGTGCTGCGGCATCCTTGCTGTCACCGCAGGCGATCAGTGCCAACGGCAAACAGAATGAAAGCAAATGCTTTGCAGCTTTGCCTTCATTTAAAAAATGAAGAGCCATGATAATTCCTGTTAAATTTTTTGAGTGACGCATCAGGACGGATCAGATGCCAGAAGAAAAACTGAAAGCGGTCCGTAAGAAAGGAAAAAACAGAGTAATTTCAGTCATCCGATTGTAAAGTTGCTTAATGACAAGCCTGTGACTCATCCGTCAGGCACAGGGTGAATTGCAACAGTCAAAGCGGATGGCTGAGGTCAGATACTCCCGGATGAGTTGATGGTTGTGGCAATCGTTGCGGAAATAATTGTTGAGATCGTTTCCATATTCAGTCTTCCAGATGCAAGCGGTCAGCGATTGATTCCCAGCGAACGTATTTGAAGTTCTGCGGCCCATCCGGCAAACGTTTGTAGCCGTCCTGTACGACCAGCATGCCTTTGGGAAAATGTGATCCGAGGTAGGCAGAACTGACTTCAATGCCATCAGTCTCCGAAGTGCCGTCGATACCAGCGCTCAGATTGGTACCGATACGGAATTTTCCTCGCAGTTGGTATGGCGGTTGCGCATTGAGCACCAGATAGCTGTTATCTCCCTGGCTTGATACCAGTAAATACGACGATTTTTTCCCCTGATACAGCGCCAGACCCTCGACATCAGCAACCAGCTGCTTCCCGACCGGCATCACCAGATCTAATATCGCCGCTTGCTCTGCGTCGGCTGAGGTGACCCAGATGCCATGTTTTTCCTCGCCGATAAAAATACGTGCGCGCTGATCGTCGACGACGCAGCCTTCAGGTTGTGTCGCGAGTTTAAAACTCCGTACTAACTGACTGCTGAAATTTCCGTCGATGTATCTGATCCGGTATTGCTGATAACGTCCATCTTTGTCATTGACGAATGCTTCCAGACCTCCGATTTGTGGACGGTACAGACAAAACCCATATATTTTTTCCAGCGTGGTTGGCAGACGTGCCGCTTCACGTACTTCGCCATCGTTTGCAATTGTGTACAACGCCAGGCTGTTGTCATCGCGTTGTGTTGCCAGCGCGAGATCGAAACGCTGATGTTCATTGGTGTTTTCGAAGTGGATATTCTGGCGTACGTCAACATTGTTCAGGCGTCCGCTTTCCAGCAACTGCAATTGCTTTCCTTGCAGGTCATAGACCAGCAAACCTTGCTTTTTATTCGTGCCAAGAATGCGTGACTGCGTTGGGTCTGAGAGGTGTACCCAAATCGCCGGATCATCAGCCGCATCGCCGTAGCGGGCGACAACCTCAGTTTGTGCATCGGCTGCAATAATGATGCTGTTATCGGTTGTTGACGGGGTTTTTTTCCAGAAAATGGCGTGCATCTGCCAAGCCTTGGTTGCACTGTTTTTTCTCAGTAAAAGAGGCAACTCAGATGATGTTGTCGTTGTAATTTTTTTCGTTGAGGTCGCCCGTGCCAGCTTGCTGAAATTGCTTTGTTGGAGCGGCTGGGATGCTAATTTTTTCCAATGCGTTCCTTGTTGATGGTAGCGATGCAGTTGCTGCGTTTGTTCGTCCACGATTGCGACGCCGCCCGCTAAGGCAACGATTGTCGGCGCACCTTCGGAGATTTGTACTGCGGTACGCTGTGTTTCAACAGGCCAGTGATGCAATAAATTTTCGGCATCTGCGCTGACTGCCCATACACCTGTTTCTGCGGTGCTGACATACAGGGTATGTTGGCTGTCATCGCTGCGGCAATGACGAATATGTGGCGGCAACGCAAGCCTGCGTAGCAGTTGAAAGCTGCTGCCGTAGCGTATCCATTGTTCACTGATTCCTTCTTTACCGATCAAAAATACGTGATCCTGTTGTTGCGCATCACGATACAGGCAGCTACTCTCGAGGGCGAATGGCGGTGATTGCAGTGCCGCTTGGGCGAGCAATTCGCCAGTATGTGTATCTACGATAAAAGGCAGGCTGCGTTGAGTCTCTGCTTCCAGCAACATTGCGTATGCACCTTGTGGATGTGGGCGGGTATCGAGATGCTTTGCCCGCACGGGAAAGCGTGCCCGTTCCGTGCCGTCGGCACTCATCAGGCGCAGGCTGTTTTTGTCCAGCATCAGCCAGCCGCCATCTGGCAATCTCACCAGTTCCTGTGCCCGCTGAAGTGTTACCGGCACATCTTTCGCGTATGCATGGAGTGATGGAGCCGGCGGTGCAGCATTGCTCAACGGTGACAGTGTAAGTAAACTCAAAGCCAGCAGCAGATGAGCTTGTAGAGAAAGAGTACGCATAAATAAAATGAAAAAATAAAAGGAATACCGCGTTCACAGACTGCGTAAAAGCACGGAAAGGAGATGTCTGGCGAGTGCGCTGCGCGGACTTCTCCAGCGGGCACACCCGGAGAAGTCCCGCCACAGAAGCCTTCAGGCATGCTGTTTTGCTGAGCCTTAAAAGACGCTGGCTTTCAGGCTGACTTTATAGGTGCGTCCGTATTGTTCGTATTGCGCGTTGTATTGTGGCGACCCTTGATAAACATAGTATTTTTCATTGTTCAGATTGGTCGCTTCAAACACTAACTGGAAGCGTTTGTTTAACTGATATGACAAAGAAAAATCGAGCTGTTTTTGAGTTTCAACGATGCGATCCTGATCCGCCCCCAGAATATCGGAGCCGAGTTCCAGCAGATACGGTGACTTGTAATTCAACGCGAGGCGCGTACTGACGGCGCCATGTTCATAGCCCAGCATCAGATTCATCACGCGTTTCGACTGCCCTGGAAAACGTATGCTGCGTGCCAGCGTTTTACCACTGGCAACATCGAAGCGACTGATATTGGCGTCAGAATTGGTAAACGACGCATTGGCGCCTATCAGTACATATTTCCAGGGGGCGGGTAACATGCGCAGCGGTTGTGAATACGCGAGCTCTATTCCTTGAATGCTGGCCGTGTCACCGTTCGCGTATGAAGTTGCTGTCGTATAGTTTTTCCATTGACCTGTGCCAGCAAGGTTGGTTGTATAAGTGAAATTTTTAATATCTTTATGAAACAGGTAAGCGGATACGACGCCGTCGTGCGCTAACTGACGCTCAATACCCAGATCAAGATTCGATGCTTTCAAGGCCGCCAGATCTGGATTGCCTATCGTCGCTT
Organism: Undibacterium sp. 14-3-2; assembly: GCF_016595265.1. Classification (NCBI taxonomy): domain Bacteria; kingdom Pseudomonadati; phylum Pseudomonadota; class Betaproteobacteria; order Burkholderiales; family Oxalobacteraceae; genus Undibacterium; species Undibacterium sp. 14-3-2. The sequence continues at coordinate 237,503 of NZ_JAENGS010000002.1, read as the reverse complement.
CTGTGTTGCTGGCGAGATTGATGCCGGGTGCCAGTTGGCTGAAATTCGCACGCACCACGGCACTTGTCCAGGCAGCGCGCACGCTGGTATGTTTGTCCAGATCATAGCGTGTATGCAGCGATGGTAACCAGTTGGTGTAGGAGCGCTCACGATTAACAGGCTGGATGGTGCTACCGCTGACCTGGCTTCCTGCTGCGTTAAATTTAGTACGCTCAACTCGCGCGCCGGCAAGAATATTCCAGTGACCAAAATCAAATGTATTCTGCAGATAGGCTGCATCGATATCTTCATTCAGCGTGAAGTCATTGATCGCGGACTCCAGCGCGAGTTTTGCATTCGCCCGGTTGAGTCCGGCAATACGGGCGCGGATCAGAGCTGGGCTGATAGCTGCACCAATGTTCGTAAATGGATATTCCAGCGTGCCCTGAACAAAACTGCTGAGAGAAGTGGAACCGGTACCCCAATAATTTCCGCTGGTGGTTTTGCTGCTGTTATAAGTCCATTGATCGGTATCATTGGTCTTTTCGCGACGACTGACTTTCGCGCCGAATTTTAAGCTGGATTCCAGCTGATCGAATGTCAGTTTGCGACTCATATCCAGCTGCGCATGCTGCTCGGTATCCTTTGAGTAGCGCTGCTGTAATGTGATCGCATTTAATCCGTAGCTGGCTGGATCAGACAGGCTTGCAGGTGCAATCAGTTTCGGTAACTGGCTATCCGTAAATCCCACGCCGGCAAAGTTAGCTGTACCTCTGAACCGTGCATCATTAATTGATTCCGGCGTATCGTCGGTTGCACGGCTCGACGCTGCAGCGGCCTCCATTTTCCAGCCTGAGATGTGTTGCTCTGTACCTGCAACCAAAGAACTGATCTGTTGCGTATATTTACGTTGCCGCAGGCGGCGTTCGGCACGCGCAGTCGAGGTGTTGCCTTCACTGATGCTGCCACCGCTGAAATTGCTGACAGTCAGACGGTCGCGTACCTCGTCATCGCTGAAATCACTGAGAAAACTGCGCAGATAATATTGCTGCTCTCTGGATGCGCGATAATCAAGATTAAGAGCATAAGCATGGCGTTCACGTTCCGGCAGATAATCGCGGAATTCAATGCCGCCGAGCCGGTTGTTATCCCATGCTCCGCCAGTTTCTACGTTGTCTGAACCAAAACTGCGTTTCTCAGCGCTGATGCCGGCGGCAATGCCCAGTTTCCCGTCCAGAAAGCGATCAGCCCACAATGCGCCCGCATTCGGGCTGGTTTTTCCGGTTACCTGATCGTAGCTTGCTCCGGTATTCACAGTCAGCGTTTTCCCCGGCATGTCGAATGCTGTCAGCGATTTGACTTCTACTGAACCGCCGAGTGAGTTGGCATCCTGATCGGGACGCAGGGTTTTAGTTACCTCCAGTGAGCGGATCAGACCCGATGGCAGCACATCCAGTGCGACGGCACGCCGGCTCGCTTCCGGCGAAGGCACCAATGCACCATTGATCGTCACTGCATTTAAATCTGCACCGAGACCGCGCACAACCACATAGCGGCCTTCGCCCTGATCGCGCTGTACCGACACGCCCGGCAGGCGGGCAAGCGCTTCTGCTGCATTTTTATCCGGCAGACTGCCTATGTCGTCGCTGCTGATGACACTGATGATGTTATTCGCTTTCTCTTGCGCCTCAATGGCTTTGCGCATGCTCACGCGTTGTCCGCTGATGACCACATCACTGGCAGCAGCGAGGGCGATGTCGTTCGCTTGCGCTGTGCTGATCAGGCCAAGAACGCCGATGGTGAGTGCCGACAGGCGGAAGATTACCTGTACGTCAGGATTGGAAAAGTATGCAGCAGGTCTTTGTCGGGTTTTCATTTTTTTGTCATTCATCAGTAAAAAGAATGAGCGGATTCTGGAGCCCGAATATGTCGTTTCGATGACAGGAATCAGACAGAAAGAGGCATAGTCCAGGAAACGATGCGACGACGAGGAAAAATGAGCTGAATTGACTTGCGTTGACGTTGTTAATCACTGTCATTGCCGCTGTAATCGGGGACGGCAAAGAGTGTAGAGATGAATTCGCTGTGTTTTTTGCGGTAATACGTGAGCTGTTTGCACCCCTGTTGTTTTTGCTGCAGCAATGCTGGTCATTGATTTTGATGTCATGAATTTGTCATGCAGGCCAGTTATTCTCGCGCCAGTTTTTATCCGGGGACTTGCATGCTGCACTTACATCGTAATCTGATTCTGGCGAGTATCGTCGCGCTGATCGCTTTGAGTGGCTTGTACGCTTATGTCGGTGTACTCAAACCGTTCTATAAATGGCATTGGATGGATATTGTCGGTGAAGGCGGCACTGCCATCATGGCGGGTGTCTGGTTGCTGATGACGCTTAGCAGCCGGCCTAAAGGGCGGGTCACGCTGCTGTTGGCGCTTGGCCTCGCCTCTATCATGTCGGGTTCCTGGGCTGATTGTATGGATGAGTTTTTTGCGATCCCCAAGGAGGATGTCTGGGATAACTGGCTGGAAGACACCCTGACTTTAGGCGGCATGCTGATTTTAACGGCTGGTATGTATTACTGGCGCATAGAGCAATTCAGTCTGAATGAACATTTACAAAAGCGTGAACGTTTATTTCGAGAACACAAACCGTACGACAGAGTGACGCAACTCAGTGATGCGGATTATCTGCGCTTGCAAATCCGTCTGGAAAAAGAGAATCATCCCGCGGCGGTTTGTTCCGTCGTCTTATTGGACATTAATTCCTTTCATCAGATTAATCGTCAGTTCGGCCAGCATGAAGGCGACCGCGTGCTGCAAGCGGTCAGTCACATGCTGCTGCTGAATTTAAGAAATGAAGATGTGCTGTGTCGTTATGCCGGTGATCGTTTTGCGATCGTCATGCCTGAAACGACTGTGGCAGATGCCGATGAGCTGGCAAAACATTTGTGCCAGATGGTGCAGGGAATGCGTCATTTCGCAAAACGCGAGCTGGTGCGGCTTGGTTTGCGCTATACCAGCGCTGTATCAGACGGAGATGCAGACAGTCTGTTGCAGGAACTCAGCCGTGGAATTGACTGTCCCGGGACGACGCCTTCAGAACTGGCGACCGCTAATCACACCTGTGCAGCATGATTGCATACCACCACATAAGTGATGCGCGTATCGCTATGCGTCAGCATCCGGCGATGCTGATCGAATTTGCCCGTAACCGGGAAGTAAGCGAAGCGAAGATATTGCTCGATACAGGCATCGATATCGCGGCAACCGAAGACGCACATAGGATGATCAGCCCGCAGCAATATTTACGCTTACTGATGAACGTGACTAAAGCCCTGGATGCCAACGACACCAGCTTTTTAATCGGTGAGCAGATGTTGCCGGGTCATATTGACGGTGTCAGTCATGCTTTATTACACGCCGGAAGTTTGCGTGAAGCACTCGAGATATTAATTGCCTACGCAACGCAACTATCGCCCTTAATGTGTCCCAGACTCAATCGCGGTAAAGGTTGGGTTGTCGTTTACTGGATGGACAGTTATGGAGCCCCGGCACAGCGTTCAGTATTAACGGAGATGCACATGGCTGCTTTGGTCGCTATGTGTCGTTGGCTGAGTGGTGAACGCTTGCCATGGCGTTTTTGTTTTAACCGGAGGGCGCCGCGTTACATCGAACAATATGAAGTACATCTGGGATCAGAAATGAAATTCAATTGCCACTTTGATGCCATGCTGATTGAAGAAGACATGCTCGACCGGCGATGGCCGCGCGGCAATCCGGTGGCAGTTAAGATGGCGTTGCAAGCGAGTGTCGCAGAACAAAAACAGAATACGCCCAGTTTATTAAATGCACTGTACGACTATCTTTTAAAACACATACGCTGTGCACCGACGCTGGATCAGGCAGCACAGGAATTTTTCTGCAGCCCTGCGACTCTGAAACGCTATCTTGCAAAACACGGCACGCATTTTCAGGCGGAGTTAGACCAGGTGCGATCACATGCTGCTCTGCATTTGTTCTTAACACAGCAAATTGACAATGAGGCGGTGGCACAGCATCTTGGCTTTCACGACGCGAATAATTTCCGTCGTTCGTTTAAGCGCTGGACTGGCCTGACACCCAGCTTAATCCGGGAAGGTATGCTTGCCGATCTGGCGAAATGGATTTAAGTCGTTATGACGCCGCGTCGATTTTATTCATCCCTGCGCAGACGTTTGATGTAAATCCGTTGTTGCTGATAAGACTGAGATGTCTGCTGATCGTAAGTGTGATTTTGCTGCGGTGTTTTGAGCAGACCGAGAAATACTCTCAGTAAAACAAACAGCACAAATAAGCTCAGTACAAATGGAATCAGACTGATCGCGAGAGCAATCGCGATACAGATGACGAAAATACGCGGCAGCGGTGTACGCAACATCGCCAGCGCACATTTCGATGCGAACTGGCGGAATTCCTGCGTTACCTGGCGCAGGACAGAATACATATATTGTGAAAAGGCGTTCATAGTGACTTTCTTATAGCGTCTTGTTCGAGAGTAAAGTGCAAGCGATTATTGCGTGTATCAGTGTCGTTCACAACGGTAATAATTTCTCCAATTTGCCGTGACGATATTGATCGTAAAAGCTCATTGCAGATCAGCGTGCGCTGTGTCTGGTATGGCACATACGCTTGGTGCTTGCGAAAATGCAGTATGCATTGCCCAATAAAAACTCCCGCATTGCGCGGGAGCGCAGAGAAAACAGAGTGACAATGCGCGCAAATGCCTCATTCAACGTCACTCAGATTTATCGATTTTATTTATTTCCTGAGCCTAAGTGCTGCAAGAAAAAGGCTTCATATTTTTTGTGCCAAGCTTTTGCTTTGATTGCACCGCCCAGCGCATGTTCCCCATCTGGGTCGAGGAAAAGATCGACCAGCGTTTCTTTCCCATTTTCCAGTAGTGCGCGATAGACATTCACCGTGTCCTGATACAGCACGTTAGGATCTTGCATGCCGTGTACCAGCAGCAGTGGTTTCTTCAGGCCAGCCGTCAGCGGCAATAAAGAATACTTACGCAGATTAGGCTTGCTGCGCTCAGTCTTGCCTATCGTGCGACCGCTATACCAGCTATTGTAGTTTTCCCATTCGGTCGGACCTGCACCTGCAATCCCTGCAGCGAAGGTGTCCGGGCTGGTGTACATCGTGTATTGGGTCTGGAAACCGCCGAAACTCCAGCCTGTCAGGCCGATACGATGACCATCAACACCCAAGTTTTTTTGCATGTATTGCGCCAGATCTTCGAGATCTTCGGTTTGCGGTTTGCCAGCCTGTTCCCAGTTTGCATCGCTGAATTTGCGACCGTAATTGGAATGTCCGCGCGGATCAACCGCAACCGTCACATAACCATTTTTCGCCGACATATACATACCAAACATATACGCTGTCTGCTGGAAGCTGTCAGTTTCAATGATGTGTCTGTCATTCAACGGGCCGCCGTAGGTGTACACGATGGCCGGACGCAGATCGCTGGTTTTCCAGTTCGCTGGCTTGAAAACATACGCCTGTATCTGATCGCCGTGACGGTTTTTGAAACTGAAGCGTTCCGGTTGTTGTACATCAATCGCTTGCCACAGTGGATCGTGACTTTGCGTGAGGGGTGTGATTTTGCTGGTCTTCACGTCGATCAGTTTTAATTCCGGACGGCTCGACCATTGACCTGCAACGCTGGCAAGTTTGTCGCCGATATCGGCAACATCGCTGGCACGATGGAAGTCGCCGGTTTGTCCCAGCACTTTCATTTCGCCACTCGCGATATCGACTTTGTATGCATTCATCGACGCGAAGTCGTCTTTATTTGCCAGCACAAACATCGATTTACTGTCGGGTGTAAAACCGATAATCTGATGCGCTTCAAAATCACCTTTCAGAATGGCTTTAGCGCTACCGCTGCCATTGCTGTTATCGGTACTGATGATGTAGGGCTGGCGATATCCCTGCTCGTCAAGTACCGCGATCAACTGTTTTCCGTCAGGAGTAAATTTTGGCTCCAGCACATTCACGACTTCATGACCAACATTGCCGCGACGTTCAAACACCAGTGCTGGCTTGACACCTTCTTCTGCTTTACCTACATAAATGCGCAGCAGATTTTTTTCACGTTCCCAGGTTGAAAACGTATAGCGACTGCCATCTTTCGCCCAGCTGACTTTACTCATTTCAAACCAGACGTCGCCGCCGTTGTTAGTGAATACCGGTTGCGGCTGACGGACAGATGTATCGGTCACGCGGCGAATGTACAAGGCCGTTGCCGGGATTTTACGTTTGTCATCTGACACTTCGCGCGGCACTTTTTTTGCTGTCGCAAAACGCTCGTTGTAATTCATGATTTCAACTTGGCGCTCAGAAGATGGTTTCACTTTACCGGTTTCTTCATCGACATCGGGTGCAACTGCGGAGATTGCCATCCATTGTTTATCTTCGCTCAGCACCGTGTTGGCGATGCTGTATTTTTTCTCTGCATCATCGGGATGAATCAGTTCGCGATTCAACTGACGAATCGCACTGTTGTCAAAGGCGGCACTGTAGAGACTCTTGCTATCCATGTAGATATAGCCTTTGTCATCCGCACGATAAGCGACGATGCGTTCTGCTTTGTCGGTTTGCGTCAGCCTTTCTACCTTGCCGCTGGCTGCCTGCAGACGGAATAAATCGCCGCGATACTGGAATATCAGTTCATTCTTTTTATTTGCCCAGACCAGATAATCGACACCGGGATAGAGGTCACTGGGTTTCAGTTTTTCTTTGGCGATTTTCTTTTTCAGTTCATCGCGTAATTCCCATAATTCTTTTTGTTTGTCGCTGTCTTTATCGGCTTTACTGTCTTTTTTTTCATCCGCTTTCGCTACCGCAGTATCGGCCGTGCCACTGGTTTTTGCTGCTTTCTCGGCAGCTTTTTCTTTTGCAGATTCAGCATCAGCTTCGGCTTTCTTCTTCGCATCGCGGGCTTTTTTATCGGCTAACTCACGCTTCACTTCTTCTAAGCCAGCTTCTTCCCATTGTTGCAGATTGACTTTTTCGCCACGCAGATAAGCCGCGTGGGCTTCTGCTTTTGCCTGACGATCAGATTCTTCTTTTTCTTTTTGCTTCGCTTTCTTCTCGAATCGATCCCACACTTCCGGTGCATCGAAAGTCTTCATCAGTGCTGGCGAAGTGATCCGGCGGGTTTCCCCTGTTTGCGTATCGTGCACATACAAATCAGAGCCGATTTCATTAAACGGATTCCAGACGTAAGCAAGGTAGCGGCCATCGTGGCTGAAGTTGATCACTTTCGCAGACTGCCCGGCGTAGGGCTTGGCACGAAAAACCTGTTCCAATGTCAGCTCGGCAGGGATGACTTTAGCAATGACATTGCTGGCTGGCGCTGCATGGGCGATTTGCTGCGGTAACAGCGCTGCGCCTGAGCATGCAAGGGCAATACTGAGGGGGATAAATTTCGGAAACATAGCACTTGCCTTCATTTTTTTTATAGATTGGAACGGAGAGAACAACTGATCAGTTGTTCTTCGATGCGAAAAATACAGGATGTATCTGCGTTTTCCACATGCAAAAAGAGACACCTATTTTGCAGACGAACTGCATAGACTTGCACCTGTGGACAGAGTTCCTGGCAGTTATAACTATTTTTATCTGCTTCCTTTCATTTGGCTTGGGATGCGCGAAATTGCTGAGAATAAAAGTTATCAAAAGTTCTTGATGCTTGTTGTTTTGGTGTTATAGTTAACTACAACACTAATTCATGTCGAAGTGGAGTGTGCATGTAGCGATATGTCGAAGCTGAATGGATGACGGCATCGCGTTTGGTGCAGTCAATGAAAATGAGGAGGGAATATGAGTGTCAACTGGCATGATCAGTCGCCGATCTATCGGCAACTGAAGGAGAAGGTGCAAGCCATGATACTGGACGGTGTTCTGAAACCAGGCGATGCCTTGCCTTCTGTCAGACAGATTGCTGCGGATTATCAGATTAATCCGATCACGGTATCGAAGGCGTATCAGGAACTGGTCGATGAATCTTTAGTGGAAAAACGCAGGGGAATAGGTATGTATGTGACGGAAGGTGCATCAGACAAATTGCTGGCGACCGAGCGGCAGCGTTTTATCGAAGAAGAGTGGCCAGCCATGCTGGATCGAATCCGCCGATTAGGTATAGGCGCAGATGAATTGCTGGCGCAAATGAATCGCCGCCAGACCAAAGGAGATGAATCATGAGCGTCGTGGTTTCTGCAAAAAATCTTTGTAAAAAATACGGTAAGCAGCGTGTTCTGGACAATATCAGTTTTGAGATTCCGGCTGGTCGTATCGTTGGTCTGATCGGACCAAATGGTTCCGGCAAAACGACGACGCTCAAAGCCATACTTGGATTAACGCCGTTTGACGGTGAAATGCAGGTACTGGGGCTGAATCCGCGCAGTGAGCGTGACGCTTTAATGCAGGAAATCAGTTTTATTGCTGATGTGGCGATATTACCTTCGTGGCTGACCGTACGTCAGGCAATCGATTTTGTTGAGGGCGTGCATCCGAAATTCAATCGTACGAAAGCGGAGCGTTTTTTGGCAAAGACCAAATTGCAACCGCAACAGAAAGTTAAATCGATGTCGAAAGGCATGGTGGTGCAACTGCATCTGGCACTGGTGATGGCGATTGATGCAAAGTTGCTGGTGCTGGATGAACCGACGCTGGGCTTGGATATTCTCTATCGCAAACAGTTTTATCAGGATTTGCTGGAAGATTATTTTGATCAGAATAAAACCATCATCATCACCACGCATCAGGTCGAGGAAATCGAGCACGTATTGAGCGATGTCATGTTCGTCCAGGATGGGCAAATCCGCCTCTCATCCAGTATGGAGGAGCTGGAGCGTCGTTTTATCGAATTGATTGTGCGTGATGAATTTGTAGACCGTGCGCAAGCCTTGCAGCCTATCGATCAACGGAAAACATTTGGGCAGACAACGATGCTGTTTGACGGTGTCAACCGTGAACAATTGGCTCAATTTGGAGAAACCAGACAACCGAGCGTCGCCGACTTATTTGTGGCGATGATGAAGGGGGGGAAAGTATGAAAACGATGAAGTTTTTATTATTGCGGGAATGGTGGGAGAGTCGTCAGTTATTTATCCGGACGGGTTTGATCCTGATAGCTTTATCTGTTGTATCCGCAATTATTTCTGCCATCGTGATGCAAGACCCTGACGCATCCCGTATCTTGCCTGGTGCGGTACTGACAGCCGAGCAACTGAGTAAAGAAGTGGATGGCATTGCCGGACATAGCCTGGCAGGACGGATGTTTGGTTTTTGCGTTGCCATGATTTTTTTCATGTACTCGTATTTTTCCGGAGCCCTGAGTGAAGAAAGAAAAGACCGTAGTATTCTGTTCTGGAAATCTTTGCCGGTCTCTGACGCGCAAACGGTGATGGCCAAAGTGTTGTTCGGAGTGCTGGCGATTCCTCTTTTCATGTTGGTCGCTTCAATCATTTCCAATATTCTGGCGTTAAGCATCTTATGCATCGGCCATGCTTTACAGGGGCGCTGGCTGTTTTTATCGGTATTCAGTCATGCAGGACTCTGGTCGCCGGTTCTTGATACCTTAAGAGTTTTTCCGGTGTTTATTTTGTGGTCATTACCAACGGTGGGTTGGTTGTTGCTGGTCTCCAGCGTGCTGACCAAGCGGGTCGGTTTGTGGGCAGTACTGGGGCCGGTCGCCGTCTTTTTGCTGCTGGTTCTGCTCTGCAAATCGTTGAATATGACGCTCGATTCTTTTGTCTATTTGTGGCTGGGGCGCTTGCTATTTAGTCTTTTGCCATTCAGCTGGTTATTGAATGCTGAATTACTCAAGCAGCATAACGGGTTTAAAAATGTGCTGGATTCTATCGTGCGTTCAGCACCAACGGATAGCTGGGATACATTCCTGCATCTGAATATCTGGTGCGGAGTGCTGATCGGTGCATTATTCATCTACGGAGCTATCCGTATGCGGACTTACCGCGAGTGATCGTTAAAAAGGCCTGAAACACATCGGTTTCAGGCCTTTTTATTTTTAATTTTTTATCTTTTATTTCAGCGTGCCGGTCTGACGACCAAGGCTACGCCTGCCAGCGCAATACTCATTCCCGCCAACGCGGTCAGGGTGAATTGCTCACCAAACATCAGCCACGCCATCGCAGCGGTGACGGCCGGTACCAGATACATATAGCTGGTGACTTTGGTTGCTTCGCCGTGCCGTATCATGATGTACAAAACCGAGATACCGATACCGGATAGCACCAGAACAGACCATGCAAGTGCGCCGAAAAATTGTGGTGTCCATAATATAGTTTGCGTTTCCAGCATCCATGCAAATGGCGCGGTAACCAGCAGCGACGCCGCAAATTGAATCACTTGCCCGGTGCGCACATCAAACGAAGGGCAGGTTTTTTTCTGATACAGGGTGCCTATCGTCATCGCAAATAACGCCATCACGGCCAGACTGACACTGGTCAGCGACAAAGCGACGACAGAAATTTTGTTCGCCACGACCAGACCCACGCCAGCGATACCGAAAGCCAGCCCCAGCCATTGTTTACCACGGATGCGTTCGCCGATGAACGGCCCCATGACCGCTGTCAGAATAGGTTGGATATTAGCGATCAGCGCTGCTACACCTGCCGGCATACCGAGCTTGACGGCGCACCAGATACCGCCGAGATACAAAGCTTGCATCAGTATGCCCGCGATGGCAATTGGTAACAGGTCTTTGCGGGCGGGCCACGGTGCACGCATGAGTATGGCGAGCGTCAGCATCATAACGACCACGCCCAGATAGCGCATGCATAAAAACGTCAGCGGTTCTGCATAGGGCAGGCCATACTTGGCGACCACATAACCGGACGCCCAGATAAAGATGAAAATGGCGGGCAAAGATTTCAGTAACAAGCTCTGGTTTGATTGCATACGAGATTCATTCGTTCAGGGTGGATGTTTAATGGTTTAGCGTTGTTGTCCGGGTGTTTGATGCGAGCGTCGCTACCAGATATTTGCGACCATTTTTCTACATCTTCGCATAAAGCATTTTGGGCATAGATGAAAAAAAACCTGTGATGCCGAAACATGCACAGGTTTTTTTCATCTGTTCCAACTGATGTCAGAACAGACCCGGTAACACGGTAACTTACGCCAGGTTCGCTGCAGCGAAATCCCAGTTAACCAGCGCCCAGAATGCTTCCAGATATTTTGGACGGGCATTACGGTAGTCGATGTAGTAAGCGTGTTCCCACAGATCGCAAGTGATCAGTGGTTTGTCTGTTGTTGTCAGCGGTGTCGCTGCATTCGATGTGTTGACGATATCCAATGTACCGTCAGCTTTTTTCACCAGCCATGTCCATGAAGAACCGAAATTGCCGACAGCTGATTTATTGAAGGCTTCTTTGAATGCATCGAAAGAACCCCATTTTGCGTTGATCGCGTCAGCCAGTGCACCAGTAGGAGCGCCACCACCATTAGGTTTCAGGCCATTCCAGTAGAAAGTGTGATTCCAGATTTGCGCGGCATTGTTGAAGACACCAGCGGAAGATTTTTTGACGATTTCCTCGAGTGTGGAATTTTCGAATTCCGTACCTTTGATCAGGTTGTTCAGGTTGGTCACATAAGTCTGGTGATGTTTGCCGTAGTGATATTCCAGTGTTTCTTTGGAAATGTGCGGAGCCAGAGCGTCCAATGCATAGGGCAATGCCGGTAAGGTATGTTCCATGATGTGTCCTTTTAGTTTTCTTCAGTGGGTTCCGTTTGAACGACGAACGGGTAAAACAGCCATTGTAAGCGTTTGTGCAAAAGCTTGCAGCGCACCAGTGTGGTTTTCCGGATCAGGTCTGCACCACCAGATTGAATTTGCTGCCTCAGATGATGCTATGAAAATTGCTATGCAGCCGGGTTTGCTGTCATTAATCCAGGCTGGTCTGGACGCTGCTGATGCCAACTTCGGCGCTGCCATTCGCCAAACGGATGTTGATCAGGCTTTGCGGGTGCAACTCCTGTGTTGAACGCAGGAGTTTGCCTTTGTGGTCGCGGATAATCGCATATCCGCGATCCAGCGTGCGTTGCGGATTGAGTAGTTCCAGCTGTGTCTGCAACGCACTTAGTTGTTGGCGCTGTTGCGATAGCGCGTGGCGCTGGCATTGCTGCAAGCGATGCCGGAGTTCGTTTACTTGTGTACGTGCCGAATTCACGTCAGGGCGCTGGTTTTTCAGTTGCGTGTTTAGTTGTGCCAGTGCGTGGCGGGAACGTTGCAAGGGAATTCCGCTGCTGTAACGCAAACTTTGCAGGCAATGCTGTAATTGCTGTCGTTTTAATGAAATCGCCGCCGCCGGGCTGAGCAGGCGGCGTGAAAGCCAGTCCAGTGTCTGACTCTGGGTCGCGAGTTGTCTGTGCGTTGCTCTTTGCATGCGTTGTTGCTGCTGCTCCAACCCTGCGATCCAGTCGGCACGCGGTGTGGCCGCGAGCTCTGCGGCGGCCGTCGGCGTTGCTGCGCGCATATCGGCGGCGAAATCGGCAATCGTAAAGTCGGTCTCGTGGCCGATGCCGGCAATCACGGGCATGGGGCAGTTGGCGATGGTGCGGGCGACGATTTCCTCATTGAATGCCCATAAGTCTTCTATGCTGCCACCGCCTCGGCAGACCAGCAGCACATCACATTCTTCCCGTGCGGCTGCGGTGGCTATTGCCTGCGCGATTTTGGCACCGGCTCCTTCACCTTGTACCAGCGTTGGATACAGGATGACCTGAATATGTGGCACGCGACGGCGCAGTGTTGTCAGTACGTCGCGCAATGCGGCTGCCTGTGGGCTGGTGACGATGCCTATGGTTTTTGGGAAGACCGGCAGCGGGCGTTTGCGTTCCTGATCAAATAAGCCTTCCTGGCCCAGTTGCGCCTTCAGACGTAAAAAAGCTTCATACAGGTTGCCGACCCCGGCACGACGTATCGCTTCCACGCTTAGCTGGTAATCACCGCGCGGCGCGTACAGCGTCACCAGCGCCCGCACCTCGACTTTATCGCCTTCGCGCGGCTGGAAATCAGCATACTGGGCGCGCCCCCGAAACATGACGGCACGCACCTGAGCCGCGCTGTCTTTGAGGGTGAAATACCAATGTCCAGAGCTGGCGCGGGTGAAATTCGATATTTCGCCGGAAACCCAGGTCAGCGGGATATTGCGTTCCAATAATTGCGCTACGGCGCTGTTAAGCGCCGAAACACTGATGACAGCGCTTGTCGCAATTGAGTTTGAAGGGCGGGAATCAGTGTTCATGAGGCATACAATCAAAAAAGCTGTCCACAGAAGCTTGTGGCGGTCACCAGCATGTCATTACGACAGTAATAAGTCAAAAGAAATGCAAATTCTGAATATAAGTCCTTGATTTTTATTATCAATCTCTCTGCAAATAAATCAGGCAATATGAAAAAATCCTTACAAATCAATGGAGTTACAGAACGATACAAGGCTTGTGCACAAACTTATCCACAGAATAAGTGCATAAACTGTGGGTATCTTCAAAGCAGTGACGGGAAGCAGGTTTTGCTTATATTTTATGCAGAACAGTATTTCTTAATAAAATCATGGAGTTAGTGCGTTTTCTTTTCCTTTTGCACAGTCTTGTCCACAAAAAATGTGAGAAAAATGGACTTGTTCACAGAAAAACTTGCTTTGTAAGTAATTATTTCTTTGCGATCTCGTCTTTTTAACGTGTGCTTAAAAAACAGGCTTTATAAAATAGTTGATATAAATCATGGACTTAACATGATTCCCCAGTCTTTTTCACAATGTTGTCCACAAAAAATGTGCAAAAAGTCAGAGTTATCCTCTGCAGAGGCCGGATACTTTCGGTTTTGTGATCATAAAAAGGTAATGAACAGCCTCAAAACCTGATTTGCCCAATTTTTAAGCTGATTATATTTATCTATATAAATCAATTAATTGCAGCTCTTTTTCAGCATTCTGCACAAATTTGTCCACATAATTTGTGCAAAACAATGGAGTTGTCCACTGCATGCACAGGCTTGCTGTTATTTTGAGCAAAATGGCTGAAAAAAAGCACTTTGCCTAAATAATTTGCAGAAGATTAATCTATTTATAAATCAGGGACTTAACTTGTTTCGCAGCGCTTGTGCACAAGCTTGTCCACATAAAGTGTGCAGAAATAAGAAAAAATATGGCCGGGAAAACCCGGTATTTACCCTGATCAAGGTTGCCTAATTCTTGAGCGTTACCGGAAATCTTTTTTATTTCAAAGGCTTACGGTGCTATGTCATACTTATCCACAAGCTTGCGCACAGATTTTGTGTAAAACATGGGAGATATGCACAGACGTCGTTTTTTTCTTCAGTACCCTTGCCCGTCAGCACACAAAGCGCTACATTGCGGGGTTGGATTTCTGAACCTACTAGGAGTGCGCTTTGTTCGCCATCATTCAAGCTGCCGGCTGGCCTATTTATCTGTTGTTGATTTCTTCCGTGATCGCCTTAACGCTGATTATTGAGCGCAGTTTTTCCTTGCGCCGCAATAAAATTCTGCCATCGACGCTGCTCGATGAAGTGATACGGGTGTATCAGTCGGGTAAGGTAAAGCCGGAAGTGATACAACAACTTGCAGGCAACTCCCCTTTGGGCAAAGTACTGGCTGCGGGTTTGCGCAACGTCAGCGCGCCACGCGAAGTGATGAAAGAGTCGATAGAAGAAGCCGGTGCTGCGGTCGCACATGAGCTGGAGCGATTCTTGACGACGCTGGGCACGATTGCCTCATTGGCGCCATTGATGGGTTTGTTCGGCACAGTGGTCGGGATGATAGAAATTTTCGGTTCACAAACGGCGACGGGCGCGAATCCGGCGCAATTGGCGCATGGTATTTCGGTTGCCTTGTACAACACGGGTTTTGGTCTGCTGATCGCGATGCCGGCGCTGGTCGCTTATCGCCATTTCAGAGCCCTGGTGGACAGCCTTGTGGTCGATATGGAACAACAGGCAGTCAAATTCGTTGATGTCGTGCATAGCGCCAGAAAGTAAATATGAACTTTCGTAAAGGAAAGGGCAGGGAAGAGCCTGAAATTAACCTGATCCCGTTTATTGACGTGCTGCTGGTCATCCTGATTTTTCTGATGGTGACGACGACGTATAGCCGTTTCACCGAGTTACAGATCACGCTGCCAACCGCAGACGCCGAAAAAGCACAGGAAAAGCCAAATCAGATTGATATCGGTATCGATGCGCAAGGGCGATACAAGATCAATAATCAGGCGGTTTCTTTTCTGGATACTGCGACGCTGGCCGAGGATTTGCGGCGTGCCAGTGCCGCGCTGGCCGAGGGCTCGACTGGCGCGCAGGCTGAGCCCGTTGTGATCATTAATGCAGATCGGGCGGCGACGCACCAATCGGTGATCGATGTGCTGGAAGCGGCCCGTATCGCCGGATTAGCCAAAGTGACATTCGCAGCCCAGGCTGGAAGCCGCAGTAAATAAGCCTCTCCGGCATGGTGATTTTGGGGAGTATGTGAATACGGTGCCCACAACCCCAATGTTTTAGCGGGCAATCTCATTTTTAAGTAGCATACTACCGGGGAGTATCTTACTCCCCGCTTGTTTTTTTAGCAGAGGAAGAAAGATGCGGGTCTGGCTGGAATCCTGGCTGTTGCAGGCGTGGCAAAAGCGCGGCGTCATGGCGTGCTTGTTGTGGCCGCTGTCCAGACTGTTTCAGCTGATTGTTACGTTCCGCTTCGGCTTGTTTGTGCTGGGTTACAAAGCGCAAGCGAAACTCAGTGTGCCGGTGATCGTGGTCGGCAATATCTATGTCGGTGGCACCGGCAAAACCCCGTTGGTGATCTGGCTGGTGCAGCAATTGCTGGCGGCTGGTTATCGGCCCGGCGTTATTTCGCGTGGCTATGGGGCGCAAGCCGACAACGTGACGCTGCTGACGGCGGGCGCGCTTGCGTCACAGGTCGGCGATGAGCCGCTGTTGATCGCGCAACGCACGGGTGTTCCGGTGGCCGTCGGGCGGGATCGCGTTGCAGCGGGGCGCGCATTGCTGGCATCGCATACTGAGGTGGATATCCTGATTGCCGACGATGGCTTGCAGCATTACTTTCTGGCGCGTGATATCGAAATCATGTTGTTCGATCAGCGTGGCGCAGGTAATGGCTGGATGTTACCTGCGGGCCCTTTACGCGAACCGGTACAAAGACGACGTGATTTCACCGTTCTCAACGCACCCGCTGAGATCAGCGCCGCAGCGGTGCCCGGTATTCCCGCTGACGCGGTTCGCATGCAATTACAAGCACAACAGGTGTATCAACTGGCGGAGCCGGAATGTCGCCAGCCCCTCGCCAATTTTGCTGCTAAGCGTTTGTGTGCGGTTGCTGGCATCGGTCATCCGCAGCGTTTTTTCACGACGCTGGCTAACGCGGGTTTGCAATGTGAAGGCGTGGCGTTGCCGGATCATTTCGCTTTCGATGCCGCGACTTTTCAGGCCATCGCTGCCGATTGCATTCTGATCACGGAAAAGGATGCAGTAAAATGTCGACAAATTCCTGCATTGCAAAACGATGCCCGCATCTGGGTTGTGCCTGTTGAGGCGCAACTCGGCGGCACATTTGCAGCAGATCTACTTCAAATGATTTCGGAGAAAAAGCATGGAAGCTCGCCTGCTTGATATTTTGGTTTGTCCTGTCTGCAAGGGACATTTGGTGTACAACAAGGCTGCGCAAGAATTAATTTGCTATGCCGATAAACTGGCGTTTCCTGTGCGTGACGATATTCCTGTCATGTGGACAGATCAGGCGCGCACCCTGACGCAAGAAGAAATCGACGCGCGTTGAACGGGGCGCCGTATGAGTTTCATCGCCATTATTCCGGCACGACTGGCATCGAGTCGCCTGCCAAATAAACCGCTCGCGGATATCGCTGGTAAGCCTATGGTGGTGCGCACTGCCGAACGTGCGCTGGCATCCGGTGCCAGTGCGATCATGGTGGCAACCGATCACGCCGATATTGTCGCTGCCTGCGAGGCGCACGGTGTGCCTGTGTGCATGACGCGCCCGGATCATCCATCTGGTACGGATAGGATTGCTGAGGTGGCCGCCAGCATGCAATTGCCAGCAGACGCCGTGGTGGTGAATGTGCAGGGGGACGAGCCCTTAATCGATCCGGCGCTGATTGCCGCAACTGCTGCGCTGGTGAACGCGCAGGTACCGATGGCGACCGCAGCACATCCCTTGCACGAAGTGGCCGAAGTTTTTAATCCGAATGTGGTGAAAGTGGTGCTGGATAAATCCGGCCGCGCTTT
Organism: Undibacterium sp. 14-3-2; assembly: GCF_016595265.1. NCBI lineage: Bacteria > Pseudomonadati > Pseudomonadota > Betaproteobacteria > Burkholderiales > Oxalobacteraceae > Undibacterium > Undibacterium sp. 14-3-2. The sequence continues at coordinate 220,185 of NZ_JAENGS010000002.1, read as the reverse complement.
GTATTTTTCGCGCGCAACAATCCCTTGGCACCGCGATGCGTTTGCCGCGAGTCGCGATCATTTGCCGGCTGGCTATACGCCGCTGCGCCACATCGGTCTGTATGCGTACCGCAATGATTTTTTACAACAATACCCGCAACTCGATATCTCGCCTCTCGAGCAGATCGAGGCGCTGGAGCAGTTGCGCGTGCTGTGGCATGGATATCCGATTGCGGTGCATGTGACGCAGGATAGCCCGGCGGCCGGTGTGGATACGCAGGAAGATCTGGAACGGGTTCGTCGTATTTTTTCAGGAAAATGAGCTATAACATTGATGAACTCTGGATTGATTTCATATTCAGACAGCAATAAGCCCTGAAATTGTGGTAAGTTTCGTGAAAAGATTCTGTGTTATTACTACTAAAAGAAAAACAATTCCGTAGTGTTACACAGTAAATTAAAAAAGATTCCGCATGCTCCCTTGCGAGCGTGCAAGCAAATTCAAACTCGTCTTAGGAAATAAAATGCGTCTTATTTTGTTAGGAGCGCCAGGTGCTGGTAAAGGCACGCAGGCTAATTACATCAAAGAAAAATTCAATATTCCGCAAATCTCGACAGGCGATATGTTACGCGCCGCAGTCAAAGCCGGTACCGCACTCGGTCTGGAAGCAAAAAAAGTCATGGATGCAGGTGGTTTGGTTTCTGATGACATCATTATCGGCCTGGTCAAAGATCGTTTGAAAGAAAGCGATTGTGCAAACGGTTATCTGTTCGATGGCTTTCCGCGCACAACGCCACAAGCCGATGCGATGAAAGAAGCTGGTGTCGCGATTGATTACGTATTGGAAATCGATGTTCCTGATGAAGCGATTGTTGACCGCATGAGTGGCCGTCGTGTGCATCCGGGTTCAGGTCGTACTTATCACGTTAAATACAATCCGCCAAAAGTGGCTGGGAAAGATGACGTGACAGGTGAAGATCTGATACAGCGTGACGACGATAAAGAAGAAACCGTTAAAAAACGTTTGTCTGTCTATCACGAACAAACAGAAGTGCTGGTTGGTTATTATGGTGACTGGGCGAAATCAGGTCAGCCCGGCGCGCCTAAATACCGCAAGATTGCGGGAGTAGGGCCAGTCGAGACCATACGCGATAGCGCCTTCGCTGCATTAGCGGAATAAGAGGAGTAAGAGGAAGCGGACAATATGTCCGCTTTTTTTTCGTCTCTGCTCCTGTTGTGCCTGATCTGGTCATGTACTGAGTTTTTCTGTCGTCTCTGAGCATACGCCGCAGATGACGCTGTCTGACAACTACAACAACAGGAGGAGTCACCATGGTAACGAGTCTCTGGTTTGTGATCGGCTGCGGCATGATTGCCGTGCTATACGGTTTGCTGTCACGCCGCTGGATATTAAAGCAAGACGCCGGCACACCGCGTATGCAGGAGATCGCTGCGGCGATACAGCAAGGCGCGTCGGCTTATCTGGCACGACAATACCGCACGATAGCACTGGTGGGCGTGATCCTTTTCATTGCGATTGCCGCGATTCCCGGGCTTGGGCTGACAACTGCCTGCGGCTTTCTGATCGGTGCGGTATTGTCGGGTGCCTGTGGTTTTATCGGCATGAATGTATCGGTACGGGCGAATGTGCGTACCGCGCAGGCCGCGACCAAAGGGATGAATGAAGCGCTGGATGTCGCCTTCCGTGGCGGTGCGATTACCGGCATGCTGGTCGTCGGGCTGGGCTTGTTAGGCGTAACCGGCTTTTACTGGATACTCATACTCTCCGCGCCGCATGGGATGGGGCTGACGCTGAGTCAGCACGATGTGATTCAGCCCTTGATCGGGCTTGCCTTCGGCGCTTCGCTGATTTCTATTTTTGCACGGCTGGGCGGTGGAATTTTCACTAAAGGTGCCGATGTCGGCGCGGATCTGGTCGGTAAAGTCGAAGCCGGTATTCCTGAGGATGATCCGCGCAACCCTGCAGTGATTGCGGATAACGTTGGTGACAACGTCGGTGATTGTGCCGGTATGGCGGCAGACTTGTTTGAAACTTACGTCGTGACGCTGATTGCGACGATGTTACTGGGGGCACTAGTCGTTACTAACGCTGTGACGGAAGCGATTGTTTATCCCTTGCTGCTGGGGGCGGTGTCGATACTGGCCTCGATTGTCGGCTGTTCTGCGGTCAAAGCCAGGCCCGGTAAAAAAATCATGTCAGCGCTGTATACCGGCTTATGGTGGGCGGCTGGTTTGTCGCTGATCGGCTTTGCGATCGTTACCTGGCTGGTGTGGCCCGACGACGCAATGCGCTGGCGTATGATGGGCGCGACCGTGGTCGGTATCGTGCTGACTGGCCTGATGGTGTACATCACTGAATATTACACAGGAACAGATTTTAAGCCGGTGCAGCACGTTGCCCAGGCATCGACGACTGGCCACGGCACCAACATTATTGCCGGTCTGGGTGTGTCGATGAAGTCGACCGCGTGGCCGGTGCTGGCGGTGTGCGCTGCGATTCTTAGTTCTTACGGCTTTGGCGGCTTATATGGCATCGCGATTGCTGCGACGGCGATGCTGTCGATGGCTGGCATCATCGTCGCTCTTGATGCATATGGCCCGATTACAGATAACGCCGGAGGTATTGCTGAAATGTCAGAAATGCCAGCGTCTGTCAGGGCCATTACCGATCCGCTGGATGCGGTTGGCAACACCACCAAAGCGGTGACCAAGGGCTATGCGATAGGCTCAGCGGGTCTGGCTGCATTGGTATTGTTTGCCGACTACACCCATGCTTTAGATGCTGTCGGTAAATCGACAGCATTTGATTTATCTAATCCCCAGGTCATCGTCGGGCTGTTTATCGGTGGATTGATTCCCTATCTTTTTGGTGCTATGGCAATGGAAGCCGTGGGGCGTGCCGCTGGTGCCGTGGTGGTGGAGGTGCGCCGCCAGTTCCGCGAGATCAAAGGCATTATGGATGGCAGCGGCAAACCAGAGTACGACAAGGCGGTCGATATGCTGACCACGTCAGCTATCCGGGAAATGATATTGCCTTCGCTGCTTCCCGTGATTGTGCCGGTGCTCGTTGGTTTGCTACTGGGGCCAGCCGCTTTGGGCGGATTATTAATGGGAACGATAGTGACAGGATTATTCGTCGCCATTTCCATGACGACGGGTGGCGGTGCCTGGGATAACGCAAAGAAATATATTGAGGATGGTCATTACGGTGGCAAAGGCTCAGAGGCGCATAAGGCGGCTGTGACCGGTGATACGGTGGGCGACCCATATAAAGACACTGCCGGACCAGCCGTGAATCCTTTGATCAAAATTATTAATATTGTTGCCTTATTACTTGTGCCACTGCTGCCGCATCCGGTGCTACAGTCGGCTGGCGGTATTGCTGCAAGTGTTTCCACCTCATCTGCCGCTGTCGTCCTCGTTCCTGCTGTACCTCCACCCGAGGGGATTCTGTCAGTGTCGGCACAAAAATAGATACAAGATCAAATTAGAAAAAGACACAGACATAAACGGAATATTTGATGCAGATAAAAAAGATGCGTGCCAGAACAGCGGAGCATCTTTTTTCTTTTAGCGGTGCGGCAAACTTAGATACAATACAGATATGACGTTTACGTAAACGTAATGCGTTTGCATTGCCCGTTTGAATGCAAGCCCAATATCTGGTCAGATTTTCACATCAATAGCATTAGTTTGCTATTTCTTAACCAAAACGAAAGAGACAGAACATGCAAATCCAACATGGTGTTTTTATTATTACTGGTGGTGCTTCCGGCTTGGGTGCCGCGACGGCAAAGATGATTGCTGCCAATGGCGGTAAAGTTGTGCTGGCAGATGTGCAGGTGGATGCTGGCGAGAAACTGGCGGCAGAATTGGGCGGCATCTTCGTGAAGTGTGATGTAACTTCAGAAGCCGACGGCAAAGCGGTTGTCGACGCCGCGACTGCCTTGGGTACTGTGCGTGGTCTGGTGAATTGTGCGGGTGTTGCGCCTGCGGTTAAAACTGTTGGTAAAGACGGACCACATCCGCTCGACGTATTTCAGCGTGTGGTGAATATTAATCTGATTGGCACGTTCAATATGTGTCGTCTGGCTGCTGACGCGATGGCAAAAACAGACGCGACAGAACAAGGCGAGCGTGGTGTGATTATTAATACCGCATCGGTCGCGGCGTATGATGGGCAAATCGGTCAGGCAGCATATGCATCCTCTAAAGCAGCGGTTGTCGGGCTGACCTTGCCGATGGCGCGTGATTTATCTCGCAGTGGGATTCGTGTCATGACAATTGCGCCGGGTATTTTTGAAACACCGATGTTGCTGGGCATGCCGCAAGAAGTGCAGGACGCGTTAGGAAAGATGGTGCCGTTCCCACCTCGTCTCGGCAAGCCGGAAGAATATGCACACTTATCCAAAACGATTATTGAAAACGTCATGCTGAACGGTGAAACGATCCGTCTAGATGGTGCTATCCGTATGCAGCCAAAATAACGTTGCGATATCGTTGATGTATCGTTGATGTTGTCAGAGAGCGCAGCGTCTGCGCCTGATCTGATGACAATTCCGTTACAGGCTAATACACTAGGGCGAACACTTGTTTGCCCTTTTTTATTGTCGGAGTCTGATGAATTCTCATTCTGAAACTGGATTAATCCTGACCGGTGGTGGCGCCCGCGCTGCCTACCAGGTTGGCGTGCTGGATGAAATTGCCAGGATTCTGGTTGAGGAAGCATCCTGGTCGCCTGGCACTAACCCTTTCGGTATTATCTGCGGCACCTCTGCCGGTGCCATCAATGCGACGGCTCTGGCTTGTCGTGCCGATCATTTTGGCGAGTCGGTCGCGCATGTGCTCAAGGTGTGGGAAAACTTTGAAGCAGCGCAGGTCTACCGGTCTGATTCTTTAGGTGTCATCCGGACAGGCGCTCGCTGGCTGACCTTGTGGTCATTTGGCTGGTTGCTGAATAAATGGCGTCAGTCGCCACCCAATTCTCTGCTGGATAGTTCACCACTTGCAGATTTGCTGAGCCGGATGCTGGATTTGCCGCGATTAGACGCCGCACTGCAATCGGGCGCTTTGCGGGCTTTGGCGGTGACGGCCTCGTCGTACACGTCTGGTCATCACTTAACTTTTTATCAGACTCTGGCAGATATTGCACCATGGGTACGCAGTCAGCGTTTGTCGCAACGTGACTTTATCGCTGTCTCACATTTAATGGCATCGGCAGCAATTCCATTTATTTTTCCCGCCGTTCCATTGAATTGGGGAGGCCATCTTCAATACTGCGGTGACGGTTCTATGCGCCAGTTGGCGCCGATTTCCCCGGCGATCCATCTGGGGGCGAAGAAAGTGCTGATCGTGGGTGCTGGCAGGCTGGCGGAACCACCTGTCGCAAATGCGGATCATGCGCAATATCCCAGTCTTGCTCAAATTGCCGGTCATGCTCTTTCCAGTATTTTTCTCGATAGTCTCGCCGTTGATATTGAACGGTTGACGCGGATTAATAAAACTCTGTCCTTATTGCCCAAAGAAGCCCTCGCAAATGCGCCGTTGCGCCCAGTAGAGTTACTGGTAATTGCACCTTCTGAACGTCTGGATGAAATTGCGAGTCGCCATACCGGCAGCTTACCTTTGCCCGTTCGAACCATGCTGGGAGGCGTCGGTGCAACCGAGGCACGTGGCGCGGCATTGGCGTCCTATCTTTTGTTTGAAGCAAGTTACACACGCGAATTGATTGCGCTGGGCAGGCGTGATACCAGGGCAAAACAAGAAGATGTATTAAATTTTTTTCGTTCGGAAGACGACATTCTCAAACGATAGCAGGCCGTTCGGCTATGAATGAAGGTTGATACATGGCGAGCAAACCGTTAATCTACGGTTTAGTTCACCGTTTGCATATTGCTAAATTAATGAGTAGTTAATGAGAAATTTTCGATTTTTTCGCCAGTACTTTCTCTTTTTGACGATTGCTTTACTTGCTTCTGTTGCATTTGCAAAAGATAATGTCGGCATCGTGTTCGTCAGCGAACTTCCGCGCGAAGCACAGACAACCCTGATGCTGATTAAGCAAGGTGGCCCGTTTCCATACGAAAAAGATGGCGTTGTTTTTGGTAATTACGAGTCCAGACTTCCAAAGCAAAAGCGTGGCTATTATCACGAATACACAGTCAAAACTCCGAGAGCCCGCAATCGCGGTGCTCGCCGCATCGTCGCTGGCGGAATACCGGAGCAATCCGGGGAGTACTACTATACCGATGACCATTACGAAAGTTTTCGGCGTATCAGAGAATAATTATGATCTCATCACCTGAGGGAGAAATGGATTTATTAGTAACAGTGGCGCCGAATGTCGTGCAGTCAATTCGGGCTTTTCGTGTTCCTGACCTGCAGGCAGAAGCGGCACATCTGGGGCAGCACTTTTTGTACGCATATTGTCTTGACACGACAACCAAGCAACAAGTTTTGGCTAAAATTGCTGCATCTTTCGGTTTTCCAAAACATTTCGGGAAAAATTTTGACGCTCTGTATGATTGCCTGACAGATATGATTCATCAGGCAGGCTCACAACCTGGCTTTGTCATTGTTCTGGAGCAATTACCAAATACACCGAAATTCGATAAAGAAGCGCGTGAAATTTTATTGGATGTGTTTCGCGACGCTGCCGATTTCTGGGCAGAAAAGAAAGTTGCTTTTCGGGTATTTTATTCGTTTGAATAACGATCTCAATGTTGCCAGACTAAAATGCCGGCGCTGATGACCGGCATTTTTATTTGGGAGTCAGTGCCTTACAGCGTTACAATGCCGCCATGAAAAAGATCGTTATTCTCATTTCTGGTCGTGGTAGTAATATGCGGGCAATCGTTGATGTTTGCATTTCACAAAAATGGCCAGCACAGATTGCTGCCGTAATCAGTAACAAAGCCGATGCCAGCGGTTTGGCCTACGCTGCCGGACTTGGCATAGATACAGCCGTTGTCGTCAGTAAAGAATTTTCATCTCGCGAAGCATTCGACCGTGTGCTGCAGCAGAAGATTGACGAATACTCGCCTGATCTTGTTGTCCTGGCGGGTTTTATGCGGATACTCACACCTGCATTCGTAGAGCATTATGCCGGGCGTTTGCTGAATATACATCCATCATTGTTGCCGAGTTTTACTGGCCTTGCGACACACAGGCAGGCACTGGATGCTGGCGTCAAGGTGCATGGTGCGACGGTGCATTTTGTGACCGCGGAGCTTGATCACGGGCCGATTGTTGCTCAGGCAGTTGTGCCGGTGAACGCGGATGATACCGAGGACAGTCTGGCTCTTCGCGTACTGGAGCAGGAGCATGCCATTTATCCACAGGCGGTACGCCTGTTTGTGGAAGACAAAATCAATATTACTGGCCATATCGTTACGGTCAGTGAATAAACAGGTCAACATTGACCGATATAGAATTTTAAGGAAGCAGTATGAGATTACCTCCCGCCATTACTGGCCACACAGAAGAAGTTTTACGCGAGATTTTACGTTTTACCGGTCCAGCCGATGGTACTTTATCCCGCTATTTCCGCGAACATCCGCGCCTTGGTTCGCGTGAACGCGGCGTGATCGCTGAAGCGATTTACGGCTTGTTGCGGAATAAATCGGTATATACCAATTTTGCCGAATCTGGCTCTGGTTCACCGATGCGACGTCTGACCTTGCTTGGTCTGGCAGATGCTGTTGGTGCTGAGTCGCTTGGTGGGCTCACCGAAGAGGAAACCAGCTGGTTAGAACGGGTAATGCAAATCGATCGCTCACATTTACCCGTCGTAATGAAGGCTAATTTACCTGCCTGGCTGTGGGAAAAATTAAGTGAGCGTTTTGGCGAAGAGAAGGCGCTGGCGCTGGCGGAATCATTGAATACACCTGCTTCACTTGATTTACGTGTGAACACGATGAAATCCAATCGTGATGATGTCGCTGCGGCACTTGCGCAGGCACCGATTATCGCCGAGCCGACACCGTATTCCAGCACTTGTTTGCGGGTAAAGAAAAAGCCATCGATACAGAATTTGCCGTTATTTAAAGACGGCACGATAGAAGTTCAGGACGAAGGTAGTCAGTTACTCGCGCAACTGGTTGGCGCCCGACGTGGTGAAATGGTTGCCGATTTTTGCGCTGGTGCTGGTGGTAAGACATTGGCACTCGGCGCTACGATGCGCAACACAGGTCGTTTATATGCATTTGATATTTCTGAGAAGCGTTTGGCGAAGCTGAAACCACGACTTGCCCGCAGTGGTTTATCAAATGTGCATCCGGTTGTGATTGCACATGAAAAAGACGCAAAAATTAAGCGCTTGGCAGGCAAGCTTGATCGTGTGCTGGTTGATGCACCATGCAGTGGCCTCGGGACTTTACGCCGCAATCCTGACGTCAAATGGCGCCAGACGGTCGAAGGTGTGGCGGAATTGAATGTAAAGCAAGCTTCTATTCTGGCGAGTGCCTCTCGCATGGTGAAAGCTGGTGGCCGTTTAGTATATGCGACATGCAGTATTCTGGATGAAGAGAATGAAGCGATTGTTCAGGCTTTCCTGGCGGAACATGCTGATTTCACTTTAGTTCCGGCATCAAAAGTTTTGGCTGAGCAAAAGATAGAACTGGAGATGGGCGACTATCTGAAGTTGTATCCACATATTCATCAGACTGACGGTTTCTTTGCTGCGATATTAGAACGCAATAAATAATTTGTTCTTTCTATAGTCCTCTTCGTTATGCGAAGAGGACATTTTTATTTTCCCGATTTATTTTCCCAATATGAGCGCACCATTACTCGCCAGTTTATTGTCAGATCTGGCCACCGATTTTCGTGAGCCTCAGTTTTTTTGGCAAGTGGGAACCGTGTTATGTTGTTTTGCGCTTGCCTGGGTCATTTCGCGCTTTCTTAAAAGTACTGTTGCGGGTAGTCGTGAGCATGCCAGCTCAGGTGTTGTCCAATTAGGTGTCGGTAGTTTTTCACGTGTGCTGACGCCCGCGCTGACCTTATTGTTTTTACTGATCGGTAAAGCGATTTTGGGACAATGGCAGCATACCAATCTGATCCGGTTACTATTTCCAGTGATAGGTTCTCTGGCACTCATACGCTTCGGGTTTTATGTTGTACGTAAGACTTTTGCCAGGGATGGAAGCTTAGGTAAGTTTCTGGCTCTTTTTGAAAAGCTATTCGCAGGCTTAGTGTGGGTCGGTGTTGTCTTGCACTTCAGTGGTTTGTGGCCAGATTTATTGGAAGCAATGGATGACCTGGTCATTCCAGTTGGTAAGAATAAAATCTCCTTGCTGACGATTTTTCAGGCAAGTATTTCCGTCGCGATTACTTTAATTGTCGCATTGTGGGCCAGCGCAGCACTTGAAACCCGGCTGATGATGTTGCCAACGGTGCATACATCGTTGAAAGTTGTTCTGTCCCGTGTCGGGCGCGCATTGCTTATTCTCGTCGCAATTCTGATGAGTCTGACCATTGTCGGGATAGACTTAACCGTCCTTTCCGTATTTGGCGGCGCACTTGGAGTTGGTTTAGGATTTGGTCTACAGAAAATTGCCAGTAGTTATGTTTCGGGATTCATTATTTTGCTCGACCGCAGCATGTCTATCGGAGATATGATTACCGTAGATAAATTCAGCGGAAAAGTCACTCAGATCAATACCCGGTACACCGTTGTGTTGGGCCCCGATGGTTCCGAATCCGTGATTCCAAACGAAATGCTGGTATCGACGCCGGTACAAAATTATTCCTTAACCAATAGCAAGGTGGCGATGTCGACTGATCTGACGGTTTCCTATCAGACTGATCTGGATACGCTACTGGCTCTGTTAGCATCTGCGGCCGCTAAGGTTGCACGGGTTGCGCAGGATCCCGCCCCGTCGGCGTCTCTGATTAAGTTTGGCGCTGATGGTTTTGAGATCCGTGTTGGATTCTGGATATCTGATCCGGAGAATGGGCGTGTCGGCGTGCTGTCCGAGGTTAATCTGGCGATCTGGCAAGTTATTAAAGAGCACAACATAGATCTGCCGTTTCCACAAAGAGTGGTGACATTACTCAAAAACGAGCCATCGGAGGCTGCAAAGTTGAGCTGATGGGAGCATATAAATTGGTGGAACCCCTCTAAAAACGCGTACAATACCCGCGCACGTGCACACTAAGGTTGTGCGTATATTTATACAACATAAGCTACGAAGCAAGCGATAACGACGGAGTACATGATATTTTGAGCACTTTTATTGAAACCGCAATAGATTTTCTTTCCAATGGCATTACCCGTGCCACTGGCTGGCAAGTTTTTGTATTCACAGCAATCGTTACTCATATTACGATTGCCAGCGTAACGATTTTTCTCCATCGTTGTCAGGCGCATCGCGCACTGGAATTGCACGCTATTCCTAGTCATTTTTTCCGTTTCTGGCTGTGGCTGACCACTGGTCAGGTCACTAAAGAATGGGCTGCTATCCATCGTAAACATCACGCAAAATGTGAGACTGAAGAGGATCCGCACAGCCCGCAGACGCGTGGCATCAAGAAAGTGTTGTTCGAGGGCGCGGAATTGTATCGTAGTGAATGCAAGAACTTGGAAACCATGCAGAAATACGGTCATGGTACTCCTGACGATTGGCTGGAGAGGAACGTCTACACCCGCTTCAGCGGGCGAGGCATTGTGTTAATGCTGCTTATCGATTTTCTCCTGTTTGGCGTTATCGGTATTACTGTCTGGGCAGTGCAGATGGTCTGGATTCCGATTACTGCCGCCGGAATAATTAACGGTATAGGTCACTACTGGGGCTATCGTAACTATGATTGTGTTGATGCTTCTACTAATATATTTCCGTTGGGAATATTGATTGGTGGTGAAGAGTTACACAATAACCACCACACGTTTGGCACTTCGGCGAAGTTGTCATCTAAGTGGTACGAGTTTGATATTGGTTGGATGTATATCCGCACCATGGAAATGGTTGGTTGGGCGACGGTGAAAAAAGTGGCGCCGGAACCAAAATTTGTCGAGTTGAAATCCGCAGTCGATATGGAAACTTTGCAGGCGGTGATCACTAATCGCTACGATGTCATGGCTAAGTACGCAAAATCTTTGCGTAAAACCTGGCATGATGAAGTTGTTTTATTACGCGAGAAAGCCCAGTTTGAAGCTGCACGTCTGAAAGTCACAAAAAAGCTGTTGCAGCGTGAACCGACCAAGCTGGAAGTATCTCAGAAACAAGAATTGTCAGAAGTGTTGGCTCACAGTACCGTATTGCAGACGATGCACGATATGCGCGTTGAATTAGGACTGATCTGGGAGCGTTCGACAGTCAGCCGTGAACAACTGGTGCATCAACTGCAGGATTGGTGTCTGCGTGCTGAAGCGTCGGGTATTCAGGCTTTACACGATTTTTCCCGCAGGTTGCGCACCTACGCCTGATACGGCATAGCGTATAAGAAACGGCGTGAGTAGCGCCGTTTTTTCATGGTTAATCGAGAACATTCCAGGAAACGAAAGACGAAAAAAAACCTCGCAATGCGAGGTTTTCTTATTGCTACTAAAAACGCAAAATTATTTAATTTTGGTTTCTTTGTAGATTACATGCTTACGTGCCTTAGGATCAAATTTCATGATCTCCATTTTTTCAGGCATCGTGCGCTTGTTTTTGGATGTTGTGTAGAAGTGACCTGTACCAGCAGTCGATTCCAGTTTGATTTTGTCGCGACCAGATTTAGCCATGATGATTTCCTAACAATAGTTTAGCTTAAACTTTTTCGCCGCGAGCACGCAGGTCAGCCAAAACCGCATCAATACCGATTTTGTCAATGACGCGCAGACCAGCGTTAGATAAACGCAGAGAAACCCAACGGTTTTCTGATTCTACGAAAAAGCGACGGTTTTGCAGGTTAGGCAAAAAGCGACGTTTTGTTTTGTTATTAGCGTGGGAAACGTTGTTGCCAACCATCGGCCCTTTCCCAGTTACTTGGCAGACACGTGCCATATTTAACTCCTTGATAGTTTCCGAAATTGGAAAAAATAAGAGTATAAACAAAATCTCATGAATTATCAATGACTTGCGAAAAACAATTGTGTCTTAATTTGAAAATTAATTTAACAATTTAAAATTCAGAGTAAACCATGTTCTGCGAAGGAGTAAACATCTGGGTTTGCAATAATAAAATGATCCAGTACTCGTACATCGACCAGTGCCAGTGCCTGCTTCAGAGTTTGCGTTAGTCGCACATCGGCATCGCTGGGTTCGCAGGAGCCTGACGGGTGGTTGTGAGCGAGGATAATGGCTGCCGCATTGTGTTGTAAGGCCGTTTTAACTACTTCTCTGGGGTATACGCTGGCGTGATTGAGCGTGCCCCGAAATAATTCTTCTGATGTAATCAGCCTGTTTTTCGTGTCGAGAAACAGAACCGCAAATGATTCATGTGTTTTGTTTCCGATTAAGAGTTGCAGATAATGTTTAACGGCTTGTGGTGAAGAGAGTGAAGCGTTGATCTGCAACTCTTCGTGAATAGATCTTCTGGCCAATTCAAGTACAGCTTGCAATTGTGCGTATTTAGCATGCCCTAATCCGTGAATGGCCGAGAACTCGGTAATGGAGGCGTTAAATAACTTTGATAAGGAGCCAAAGCTATTGATCATCTCGCGCCCCAGGTCCACCGCGCTTTTCCCGGTAACTCCGGTTCGTAAAAACACAGCCAGGAGTTCAGCGTCCGATAACGCAGCCGCGCCAAATCTGATCAGTCTTTCCCGTGGCCTCTGATCTTCAGGCCAATCGTTAATTGCCATATTTACGTCACTCCGGAATTTTCAGAAAAGAATCGAAGTACAAAAGCTGGCTTACAATAGACACTTATTTGTTAAAGCCATTGATCATGACCACTTCCAACACACCCATTGTTACTAAAGATGCTTATCTTACTTTGCATTACCGGCTCGCGACCTTAGATGGCGAAGACATTATCAGCACGTTCAAAGAAAGCCCGGCAACATTGCAGATGGGAACCGGCCAGCTAGCTCCTGAGCTTGAACTGTCTCTGATTGGCTTGACAGAGGGAGCTCATGTAACGCAAGAATTATCGCCGGAAAAAGCGTTCGGCCCACGTAATCCTGACTTGGTTCAGCGTGTGTCTGTCGCTACTTTAAAAGAAAATTCGGCATCTGGCGAACAATACGTCGTTGGAGATCTGGTTGATTTTGCCGCTCCTTCCGGTGGACGTTTTGCCGGAGTGTTACGTTCAGTGGATGAACAGGGGTATATTTTTGATTTCAATCATCCCCTTGCCGGGCAGACCTTATTATTTGAAACAAAAATCATAGGGATTTTGTAAACCCATGGAAAAAGAAATTTTATTGGCTCAGCCCCGTGGTTTTTGCGCCGGGGTAGATCGTGCAATTGAAATCGTGGAGAGGGCATTAGAGAAATTTGGTGCACCTATCTATGTCAGGCATGAAATCGTACACAACGCTTATGTTGTGAATGATTTGAAAGAAAAAGGGGCTATTTTTATCGAAGACCTGAACGACGTTCCTCGCGGAAATACCTTGGTTTTTTCTGCGCATGGTGTCTCTCAGGCCGTCCGTAAAGAAGCAGAAGAACGTGGCGTACAGATTTTTGATGCTACCTGTCCTTTGGTCTCAAAGGTTCATTCTGAAGTTGTTAAGATGCGTGATGAGGGCCGGGAAATTATCATGATTGGTCACCAGGGGCATCCGGAAGTCGAAGGTACGATGGGACAGGCAGAAAGCGGGATGTATCTGGTTGAGACAATTGAGGATGTAGATCGCTTGATCGTTTCGGATCCTGCGATGCTGGCTTATGTCTCGCAGACTACGCTGTCGGTTGATGATACTGCCGAAATTATCGCCGCTCTGAAGCGGCGCTTTCCATCCATCAGTGAACCCAAAAAGGGGGATATCTGTTACGCAACAACCAACCGTCAGGAGGCTGTAAAGTTCATGGCACCTCAAGTCGATCTGGTGTTGGTGGTTGGAAGTCCAAACAGCTCGAATTCAAATCGTTTACGTGAACTCGCTGAAAAAATTGGGGTGCCTGCATTTATGGTCGACAATGCGGCACAGATTAATCCAGTCTGGCTGGAAAATGTCCTGCGCATTGGTGTTACTGCTGGCGCGTCTGCTCCGGAAGTATTGGTGGCTGAAGTGATCGCACGTTTGCGCGATCTTGGTGCACGCAGCGTCCGGGCTTTAGATGGTGTTCAGGAGCATGTGACGTTTCCTATGCCAAAAGGACTCAGTGTCAATAAGGAAATATCACACCAGGCAAACTCATCGACATAACAATTGAAAAATTTGTTTTCTATCGATATTCAATATTTTATTTTGCCAATTCGTATTTAAGATTGTTCCGCACATCAATGCGGATATTGACCAAATTGATCAAGTGTTGACAGTCGCCATCGATTTTTGTGGAAAATACGTAGCATCGGGTGGTTTTTTTACCACTCGTACAGTGTGTCGCATCTGTATAATTCCGCCCACTTCAATGGCGTAACAAAGAAGTCTAAATATTAGAAAAACTTTTACAAAAAGTTACAGAGGAGAATTGATCATGTGCATTACACGTACTATTGGCACTCTCGATATGATGACGCGCCTTTTCGGATAGCAAATTGTTAAAACACGAGCGGCCCCCTGATTAAAGGGAGCCGTTTTTTGTTAACAGGAATGATTTTTGCTGATTACGAGCTAGCTTATCCAGTTCAAAGTCGTCGTTTAGCTGAAATTCCGATTCGTTTATAGAGAGAGATGCGAAATATGGATACCTTTATCCAACAAATTATTAATGGGCTTGTCTTAGGTAGTATGTATGCTCTGGTTGCCCTGGGGTACACCATGGTCTATGGGGTGCTGAATCTGATTAACTTCGCACACGGTGATGTGCTGATGGTGGGCGCGATGGCGGGGCTGAGTATCATCAAGCTTTTGCAGGTCTATGCGCCCGGACTTCCTGGTTTCGTCATGTTGCTGATTGCAATTCTTGGCGCAATTCCTGTCTGTATCGCTGTCAATCTGCTTATCGAACGTGTGGCATATCGCCGTTTGCGCAATGCGCCTCGTCTGGCTCCATTGATCACGGCAATTGGTGTTTCACTTCTGGTGCAGACCTTTGCCATGATGATCTGGGGGCGTAGTCCTATTTCATTCCCTTCCGTCATGCCGACTATCCCTGTTGAGGTTGGCGGGGCAGTGATTTCTCAGGTGCAAATCTTACTGCTGGTACTGGCTACCGTGGCGATGATTGCGCTGGTGCTGCTGGTAGAAAAAACCAAAATGGGACGGGCAATGCGGGCGACGGCTGAAAACCCCCGTGTTGCTGGCTTAATGGGGGTTGATTCGAATAAGGTGATCGTCGCCACGTTTGCAATTGGTGCCGCACTTGCTGCCATTGCAGGCGTAATGTGGGCAGCCAATTATTCATCTGCACAGTTCGCCATGGGATTTGTACCAGGCTTAAAAGCCTTTTCTGCGGCAGTATTAGGCGGAATCGGTAATATTTATGGTGCGATGGTTGGTGGCATCATTCTTGGGTTGATCGAAAGTATGGGAGCAGGATATATCGGTGATTTAACCGGAGGTGTACTCGGTAGCCAATACCAGGATATTTTTGCTTTTATTGTTTTGATTATCGTACTGACATTGCGACCATCCGGCATCATGGGTGAACGCGTTGCTGACCGTGCGTAAGGGGAAGATCAATGTCAACTATATTTGATGTCAAAGCAAACCCTAAAAAGGCCTACACCAGCTTTGCAGTGTTGGGGATAGTGCTAGTTCTTTTCCCGTTTGTTGCTGCAAATTTTGGTAATTCCTGGGTTCGTATTATCGACTTCGCGTTGCTCTATATCATGCTGGCGCTTGGTTTAAATATTGTGGTCGGTTTTGCCGGGTTACTCGATCTTGGCTATATCGCGTTTTATGCGGTAGGTGCTTATCTGGCGGCACTTTTCGGTTCACCACAGTTTGCGACTGTTCTGGCGTCGTTTGTTGAAAATTACCCGGCACTCGGGAATTTTCTGGTAACGCTGTTTGGCCCGGAAATCGCACAAAAGGGTATTCATCTTTCGGTCTGGATCATTATTCCTTTTGCCGCAGCCATTGCGGGCTTATTTGGTGCATTGCTTGGTGCGCCTACATTAAAGCTGCGCGGCGACTACCTTGCGATCGTGACGCTGGGTTTCGGTGAGATCATCCGCATTTTTATGAATAATATGAATGCGCCGGTGAATATCACGAACGGACCTCAGGGGATCAACATGATTGATCCGGTAAGTGTTTTAGGTGTTTCGTTGGCAGGTGAAGCGGGTTCCAATGCGACGATTAATCTGGCTGGTTTCAGCATGCCATCGGTGAATGCCTATTATTTCCTGTTCTTATTTTTGTGTATCGCCATCGTGATTGTATCGACACGTTTGCAGCACTCGCGTCTTGGAAGAGCCTGGGTAGCGATTCGGGAAGATGAAATCGCTGCAAAAGCGATGGGTATCAATACGCGTAACGTGAAATTGCTGGCGTTTTCCATGGGCGCATCGTTTGGCGGTATTTCTGGTGCCATGTTCGCGTCGTTTCAGGGATTCGTTTCACCAGAGTCTTTTTCTCTGACCGAGTCTATGGTGATTCTCGCCATGGTCGTACTGGGGGGGATCGGTCATATTCCCGGCGTGATTTTGGGCGCGATTCTGATCGCGGCATTGCCTGAAGTGTTACGTCACGTGGTTGAGCCAGTGCAGATGTTGATATTCGGAAAAATCTGGATTGATGCTGAGGTGTTGCGTCAACTGTTGTACGGTCTGGCAATGGTGGTTGTCATGTTGAATCGTCCGGCCGGTTTATGGCCAGCGCCGAAACATGAAGACAGAATGGCCAAAACGAATGATGCCGCAGCATAAGGAAGATCAAGATGACTGAACAAACAATGTTGAAAATTGAAGGTGCGAACAAGCGTTTTGGTGGTTTGCAAGCATTGTCAAACGTAGGGATTGACATCAAGAAA
Source organism: Undibacterium sp. 14-3-2 (assembly GCF_016595265.1). Lineage (NCBI taxonomy): Bacteria > Pseudomonadati > Pseudomonadota > Betaproteobacteria > Burkholderiales > Oxalobacteraceae > Undibacterium > Undibacterium sp. 14-3-2. The sequence continues at coordinate 203,172 of NZ_JAENGS010000002.1, read as the reverse complement.
GGACAGATTTACGGTTTGATCGGCCCGAATGGTGCTGGTAAAACAACTTTTTTTAATGTGATCACAGGCTTGTATCAACCTGATACCGGCAGCTTCGAGCTGGATGGCAAGCCGTATTCGCCTTCGGCACCGCATGAGGTCGCTAAGGCGGGGATTGCCCGTACCTTCCAGAATATCCGTCTGTTTGGCGAAATGACTGCACTCGAAAACGTGATGGTGGGGCGTCATATCCGTACCAAGCAAGGTGTTTTTGGCGCTATATTTCAACACGCTGCTGCGCGTGAGGAAGAGGCGGCAATCCGTCGCCGCGCACAGGAGTTGCTTGATTTCGTCGGTATCGGACAATTTGCCGGACGTACTTCCAAGTTTCTTTCTTACGGTGATCAGCGCAGGCTTGAAATTGCCCGCGCATTAGCAACTGATCCGAAATTACTTGCTCTTGATGAGCCTGCGGCAGGTATGAATGCGACTGAAAAACTCGCACTCAGAGAACTGCTGGTGAAAATCAAGGCCGAAGGAAAGACCGTACTCTTGATTGAGCATGACGTGAAATTGATGATGGGCCTGTGTGACCGTATTACCGTATTGGATTATGGCAAACCGATTGCAGAAGGTGTTCCGGCTGATATTCAGAAAAATCCTGCGGTAATCGAAGCATATTTGGGAGGTGCTCATTAATGGCTCAGAACATTTTAAAGATCAGTAATCTGAAGGTTGCTTACGGTGGTATTAAGGCCGTTAAAGGCATAGACCTTGAGGTGAATAAGGGCGAATTGATCACGTTGATTGGTGCGAACGGCGCGGGAAAAACCACTACATTAAAAGCGATCACCGGTACTTTGCCGAGCTGTACAGTGGAAGGTGATATCTTTTACTTAGGCAAATCCATCAGAGGGAAAAACTCTTTTGAACTGGTGACGAACCATCTGGCAATGGTACCTGAAGGACGAGGTGTATTTACCCGTATGACGATTCTTGAAAATCTGATGATGGGTGCTTTTACCAGAAATGATAAAGCCGGTATTGAAAGTGATATCGATAAATGGTTCTCGATTTTCCCCCGACTGAAAGAACGCTCTGCTCAGCTGGCAGGCACTCTTTCCGGTGGTGAGCAGCAGATGCTGGCGATGGCAAGAGCATTGATGAGTCATCCTGAATTATTGTTGCTGGATGAGCCTTCAATGGGGTTGTCACCCATTATGGTTGAGAAGATTTTTGAAGTCATCAGAAATGTTTCTGCACAGGGTATTACGATTTTGCTGGTAGAACAAAATGCAAAATTAGCGCTGCAGGCCGCACATCGTGGTTATGTGATGGAGTCAGGCACCATCACCATGAACGGTAACGCCAAAGACATGCTGGATGATCCAAAAGTTCAGGCGGCGTATTTAGGCGAAGCCTGATTATTTCCTTTCATAAAAAAAGCCCCGGAAACTTCCGGGGCTTTTTTTACAACTGAAGCCCCTGAATGTCGGGGCTTATATAAGTTTATTTCTTTGTAGCACGAGGAATTGCTTTTTCTGTTGCTTGGGAGATTTGTGCGACTGTATTGTTCAGATTAGCTTCTATTGCATCCACGGCTTGTTTAGTGGTTTTACTTAATTGCTCGTATCCGGAATTCATATTCGTGATCGCTGTTTTAAAAAACGAAACGAATTGTTCTGATCCTGCAGGCGCATTTTTCGAAACTTCATCAAACAATGCCTGAAACTTGCGGTTGCTTTCAGTTATTTGTGCTTCTGCAGCATGCGTGAGTTCTGCTTGTGCGGCAGATGCTATTGATGTCAGATGGCGACTGTAGTCGAGTAATTTTTCTGCACTTGGCTGAGCGTGTGAACTGCTCAGAGCAAAAAATTCCTGAGGATCTTTTGCTGCCAGCAATTGTTTTGTGGTTGCCGCAGATGATTCGAATGAGCTTTTAATTGCATTCAGATTCAATTCAATTAATTTCTCAACACCTTCGAAGGTTTTACCGCTCAGGTTAGAAAATAACGCGAGTTGTGCGTCTAAGTTTGCTTTAGTTGCATTGGAAAGTTGTTCAGGTACGGAAAACATGATGATCTCCTGTTTAAAAGGGGGAATCAGATAGAGGGTGTTTTCAGCATTTATTGAAACAGAACAAATACAATCGATAAATGCAGTCGTTCGTTAAATTTGTGCATTGCAGTAATTATTATATTGCTTCATCGCGCTTAATCAAGCGTAATTATGCAATTAATGCAATATTTTAACGTCTTCATTTTTGATCAAACTCTGACCTTGCCTGCCGAGTCAGGAGAAATGTCGATTCTCAACGCGTAGTCTCCCTTTTCTGTATGACAGGATAATGAATTTGTAAGCTTATGTTAGACTTTTATTCCAGACTAAAGCGGCCAGCTGAGCCGATGTAAGAGGGGACTAATGAAGATACAAGCGAAAAGCCGTAGCGACTTCCGCCATTTCCATGAAATAACGACACGCTGGATGGATAATGATGCGTATGGTCATGTGAATAATGTGGTGTATTACAGCTGGTTTGATACCGTAGTCAATGAATTTCTGATCAACCATCAGGTACTTGATGTTGAGAAAAGTAATGTGATTGGGCTCGTGATAGAAACGCAGTGTAATTATTTCGCTTCCGTCGCTTTTCCTGACAAAGTGACCGCCGGTGTTTCTGTGAGTAAATTGGGAAATTCCAGTGTGCGTTACGAACTGGGTATTTTTAAAGCAGATGAGACTGAAGCGTGCGCACAAGGTCATTTCGTCCACGTCTATGTGGATAGGGTGAGCCGCCGTCCGGTCCTGCTCCCAGACGCTTTGCGCTTACTTTTGCAATCAATAAAAAGTGATTCATGATGATAGCTTCCCCTTCCCAGCAAATTGTTGACCAGATTATTACTGAACGCCGTTCGGTTCGTGCATTTTTACCTGATTTAGTGGCGTCCGAAGACATACAGCGCATTCTTGAGGTGGCATCGCGCGCACCATCCGGGAGTAATACGCAGCCATGGAAAGTCTATGTATTGACGGGTGATAGTCTGACGCAGCTGTCTGAAAAAATTCTGCATGCCCATCAACATCCCTCGACAGAAGAGCCGCATACTGAGGAATATAATTATTACCCCGTAAAATGGGTTAGTCCCTATCTGGAGCGGCGGCGTAAAGTTGGTTGGGACTTATATGCCTTGCTCGGACTTGCCCGCGAGAATAAGCAAGGGATGCATGCCCAACATGGCAGGAATTATGCTTTTTTTGATGCTCCGGTGGGATTGATTTTCACCATTGATCGCGTAATGGAACAAGGCTCCTGGTTAGACTACGGCATGTTTTTACAAAATATCATGCTTGCAGCAAAAGCCCGTGGTCTGGATACTTGTCCACAGGCCGCTTTTACCCAGTATCATAAAATTATCCGTGAGCAACTACAGTTTCCTGAAAATGAAATGCTTGTTTGTGGCATGGCTTTGGGTTACGCAGATACGTCGAAAGTGGAAAATACGCTGGCCACTGAACGCGAGTCTGTATCTGCGTTCGTTAAATTTTTGACATGATGTATTGCTTCAAAAACTTACGCTAAGTTATTAATTATCTTGCGATTTTTTTGAGATTTGCTAAACTGCATCAAATTTTTTGGCATATTTTAATAGGAGTTAGTGACAGTGAAATTTGCCCGTCAAGCCTTAATCCTCTCTTTTGTTAGCCTGTTCCCCGCCACGATTTTATCGGCGCAGGCGACCGAACATAAACACACCTCGCATAAGAAACATATTGTCCACAAAAAAGTGGTCAAAACAGCCGCTGCAAAAACGACTAAACGTTATGCTGTTGTTAACGGTAAACGCAGAGTGATCACTGAACGTGTTGCGGCGGCACCTGTGGTGCCAGAAAAGCCCAGTGTTGGCGATACTGTAGGACTCAATCATTCACACGATCCTTTAGCCTTACAGTCAAACGTTGCCTACGTGGTTGATCAGGCGAGTTCTAAGGTCTTGTTTGAAAAAAATTCCAATGTATCTTTACCGATTGCCTCCATTACCAAACTCATGACGAGTCTGGTTGTCGTCGAAGCGAATCAGGATTTGAATGAGCTGATAGAAATTACGACAGATGACATCGATAAAGAAAAGGGAACAGGCTCCCGTCTGAAGATCGGTGCGAAGTTGTCGCGCTCAGATATGTTGCATATCGCTTTAATGAGTTCTGAGAATCGCGCTGCATCGGCGTTAGGGCGGAATTACCCAGGTGGCTTGCCTGCCTTTGTCAACGCGATGAATGCGAAAGCGCACCAACTGGGAATGTCGGAAACGCACTATGTTGATTCCAGTGGCTTATCGAGCCAGAACCGTGCGAGTGCAAAAGATCTGGTCAAGCTGGTTAATGCTGCGTATCAGCACCCTGTCATTCGCGAGTATTCAACTGACTCCAAATATGTGGTCAATCCTGGCGGTCGTCAGCTTGAATACGGTACCTCGAATAAACTGGTCTCGAATCCTGCATGGGAAATCGGCTTACAAAAAACCGGTTACATTGCAGAGGCTGGTCGCTGCCTGGTAATGCAGGCGATGATAGAAGGTCGTGCAATTGTCATGGTATTCCTTGATTCCAAGGGAAAATACTCTCGTCTGGCAGATGCTGGCCGTATTAAAAAATGGCTGGAAAGCGCTAAACCACAAGTCTGAGTCTGCGCTTGATCAATGCTGATTTAACCGATATCAGCACGGATGGCATCACCGATTTTTTGTCTGTGATGCCATCAAATAACTTCTGATTATCCCCACATCTTCCACGCATCTGCATTACGTCATCAATATGTTTGAGGCTCCGCTGTAGCTAGCTCAGATATGCGAATCCCTTGTTCATTGTTCTTATAGTCCAGTTTTTTAGGGCTGACATCCCATTAGTCGTCACTCAATATCATCGTCAGCAGCGGGCGTTTTCTTCCCTGTGAGCATGGCGGCGATCAGGTTTTCATGATGCTGCCAACTGGTAAATAAGACGCCGCTGATATGCAAAGCAATCAGTCCGATTAAGGTCCAGGCGATGCTGGTGTGTAACAGCACTGGCCACGCATAGCCCCACAATAAATCGGTGGTCGTGAGCCAGCCGCTGACAACGAGCAGGCCGACACAGCTCAGCAATGCAACGACCATCCATCCGCCCAAGGGATTATGTCCCAGATAGCGAGCTGCATGACCTTGCATCACTTCACGCAGATACTGCAGCGTCAGCGGGGCAGGGCGAACGAATTGCCGGAAGCGTGCATAACGGTTGCCAGCAAAACCCCACAGTAGCCGCAGCAAAACGATCATGCCGGCACCGTAGCCAATGTATTCGTGCGTTGAGCCAGTACGATGGCTGCTGATCCAGGCTGCTGTAATCGTTGCAACCAACAGCCAGTGCAGCAGGCGTACCGGCAAATCCCAGACTGACTGCTTAATTTTCTTCAACACGCTTGAATGTCACCGGATCAAAAAAAGCCTCGATGCGCTTGCCTTGCGGATCTTTGGCATAGACTTCATAGCAGCTTGAAGTCATTTCCATGCGGCGTATAACCCAACCTTCCTTGGTCAGTTTCTGGTGTAATTCTGTGTGTGGTCGCCATTCCGATTTGGGCTGGCTCGTACACTTCACATCTCCGTGGGCTGACGCATAGCTTGCTGAAAAAGCGAGAAGCAGCGGCATAATTTTTTTGATTATCGATGTCATACAAACTCCTTGGTGAAGGTAATGCTCAATGGTGATTCAGGTAATCGACCAGCGGCGCAGCAGGTTATGGTAAATACCCGTGAGTTTCAGCAAACGAGGATCATTTGCGTCAATGGACGGTGTCAGTTTTTGTATGGTTTGATCGAGGTCGAACAGCATCGCACGTTCGCCTTCATCGCTGACCAGGCTTTCTATCCAAAAAAATGAAGCGACTCTGGCGCCTTCGGTGACTGGCATGACCCGGTGCAGACTGGATGATGGGTACAACACCATGTTGCCGGCTTCCAGTTTGACTGCCTGTACGCCGAATTCTGTTTCGATCTCCAGCTCGCCGCCTTCATATTCATCTGGCTCAGCCAGAAACAATGTGGCGGATAAGTCGGTGCGCAGGCTCAGATTGGTGCCGGGTATCTGCATGATCGCACTGTCCACATGCGTGCCGTAGGTGCCGCCGTCAGCATAGCGATTGAATTTTGGTGGATATATTTTGCGCGGTAACGCCGCCGAGACGAACAGCGGATTATTCCCGAGCGAACGCAGAATATGGTTGCCCAGGCTGATTGCGACTTCAGTACTATCATCAATCTGTGCATTACGTTTGACGTTACGCGCCAGTGTTCCTGCTGTTTTGGTGCCGTCATTCCACTCAGCATTATCCAGATAGTGACGGAATTGTTTTACTTCATCCTTACTCAATACGTGATCTATAGTAATCAGCATAATTTCATCTCATTTATTCGTGACTGTTGTCGTGAGGTGGAAAATCAGTCGACGTGGCCGACGTGCCACATCGCACTAACGCGCCGCGATTGATTTCCTTCAGTGTCGCGCAACCTGCCAGCGACATACATATTTCGAGTTCTTCACACAGCAGCTTGATCATGTGGGCGACGCCCAGAGCACCGGCGACACTCAGTGCGTACATTTGCAGACGGCCGATGAGAACGGCATCTGCACCCAATGCCAGGGCTTTGAATATGTCGCTGCCAGAGCGTATGCCGCTGTCAAGCAATAAGGGAAAACTGGTACCGACGGCAGCACGAATGGCAGGCAGCGCATCGAGGCTGGCGGGGGCGCCATCCAGACTACGCCCGCCGTGATTCGAGACGATGATGCCAGCCACGCCCATGTTTTGCAGTGCGCGGGCATCGTCAGGATGTAACACACCTTTTACCCAGACTGGCAGCGATGTCTGGGTCATCAGCCACTCAAGATCTTTCCAGGTTGGCGCGTCGCGCATGATGCCCTGAAAGACGCGGCTTTCACCGGGGTTGAGAGTGATGTTTGCAGGTGCAGTATGATCGCGCAGATTGGCTGCTACACAGTCTTGTGGCATACGAAAGCCTGCGCGCTGGGCGCGTAAGCTGGCAGCCTGAATTGATGCATCTAAAGTGACGACAATGGCGCTATAGCCTGTATTTGCTGCTCTGCTGATGAGATCCAGTGTGTCATTTTGATGGGGCTGAAAATACAGCTGGAACCAGCGCGGCGAGCCACCATTACTGGCGACAGTCGCAACGTCTTCCATGCGAACGGATGACAGCGTGCTGGCGACCATACAGCTCTGCATCGCCTGCGCAGCACGGGCAGTATCTATTTCTCCGGCCGGATGAGCGAGTTGCTGAAATGCGACCGGTGCCATAAAAACCGGGTGGGGGAATGTTTGCTGATTCAACGTCAGTTTGGTGTGACCCGCGGTGACATCTCGTAGCAGACGGGGATAAATGGCCCATTGGGCGAAGGCGTTCAGATTTGCCGCGACAGTAATGTCGCGACCACAACCACCGGCAACATATTCATAATGGGGGAGCACCATGAATTGTTGCGCCAGACGCTCGTAATCCTGTGCGCAGCGTATGTCCGGTGGAATAGTGCTGAGCGCAGCTTGCGCCGTTGCGGTGGTTGTATTAGTCATATCAGCAAATGTCGGGCAAGTGCCCGACATTGTATCGAACGTTATGAAGCGTTGATGATGGTTTTTGCAGCGAGCTTACATTTCATAGTTCAGCGTTAACCGGACTGCACGGGCATCGCCTTTATACAGGAATGAGCCGGAACGATAAACCGCCGTGTAGTAGTCCTTGTTCGTAGCGTTTAATACGTTCACGCGCAGATCCAGCTTTTTGGAAAAACGATACGCAGCAAATACATCGTAGACAGCAAATGACGGCACTGGTTGTGAGCAATAGCCAGTCGCAGTGTAACCAGCTGCAGTGTCTGGCTGACCACCACAACGGTCACTTTCGTAGCGGGCAGTAGCACCGAACGAGAATGCGTTTGTCAATTGATACTTGGCTTGTGCAGAGAATGATTTTTCAGCAAAGTTACTCAAAGGACGACCAATATTTGATGCCGTTGCAGAATCCAGCACTTTTGATCGCAAAATCGCCAGACCGACTTGTGCTGACAGTTTTTCAGTCACATCACCAGCGAGGCCAAACTCTATACCTTGTACACGATTTTTACCTGTGTTGAATGTACCGATGGTGTCGTAATTGGCGCCTTCCATCACATCAGATTTTTTGGTCTGGAATATCGCTGCCGTTGCGAGTAATTTGTCGTCAAACAGATTCCACTTGGCACCCAGTTCCAGATTGATCGAGGTTTCAGGTTTAGCACCTGCGATCTGATTTTGATACAAGACAGCGCCACCGTAACCGCTGCTGGTACCGGCATCGGCTTCACCGCCGTTGATATCCTGTGCACTTGCCATGCTGCCGTAGACGATCAGTTTTGGCGTGACTTTATAGCTCAGCCCAAGGTGACCGTTGACCAGTGTATCGTTGTAGCTGTAGTCGCCAGTGATAGCGGCTGTAGTATTGTTGCGGCGGATCAGTGACAGGTCAAAATAATCGGCACGCAAACCACCAAATGCAGTGAAGCGATCGGTCAGATCAACGGTATCCATCGCTGTCAGTGCGATCGTTTTTACCTGCCAGTTCTGAGTCCAGCCCTGACGGGTGCCGTTGCGGCCTGCGAGTGTATTCAGATTGCTGACTGGCACACCATTGCTGTTAGTAAAGCAATAGCCGTTATTTGCACCGATACCTGCGGTTGTTTTACAGTTAAAAGCGCCGCTGTTGCTGACGGCGAAGTTACCAGAAACGACTTTATGATCTGTGTACTCTGCACCGAAGATGAATTCGTGTTTCAGACCCATCAATTCTTTATCCCAGCGCAGATTGCTTTGGTGCGCGAAATAGTCAACGTCCTGCCAGCCGGTATGGCCGTTATCAAGCACACCTGTCGTGTACGCTTTGCCAGTCGCACCATCGTAACGGGTTGCGCTGGATGCGCCGGTCGTGACATAGGAATTACCTGATTTGCCGTAACGTGTCAGGCTGTTGAGCGTGAGCGCTGGTGCGATTTTCCACTTAACGCGTGCGGTCAGCGTATCGACATCAGATTTCAGGAAGTCATTGGCTTGGGCATACACCGGAACATTTTTTGCCGGGACGCGGTCAGGTACGGTGCCAACCAGATAGTAACCAAGATCCGGTGCTTTATCTTCTGTACGCAAACCGTAGTAATCCAGCGTCACAAACAGATTTTCATTAGCTTCCCACAGACCGGACAGTGCCACACCTTTACGATTGCGGTTTGATGGTGAGCGGTCTGGTATGCCTTCGTCACCGTAGAGAACGTTGGCACGCAAAGCGAAGTTATCACCAAAGCCTTTGTTAATATCGGCAGTCACACGTTTTTGATTGTCGGTGCCTGCACCGATAGACACTTTGGAGAAGTCTTTATCTAAAGTTGCCTGTTTCGTGATGGCATTCACCGCACCGCCAGCGCTGCCGCGACCGGCAAAGCTGGAGCTTGGTCCTTTGGAAATTTCCAGCTGTTCAATCGCGAAACTTTCGCGTGTCGTCATTCCCGGATCGCGCAGACCGTCAACGAATACGTCACTACGGGCTTCCTGTCCACGAATGATGTAACGGTCGCCAAAGGCGTTACCATTTTCACCGGTACCGAGGGTAATGCCAGGCTGTGCGCTCAGAATCTGTTTCAGTTCAGTCAGGCCGGAATCATCAATAGCAGCTTTAGTAATGACAGAAATGGTTTGTGGTGTCTCGGCCAGCGGACGAGTGTGACGGGAATCTCCAGATGTTTTTGCTTTGTAAGGCACGCCCGATTCTGCATTTGGGTTCGGATCCAGTGCTTTGCCATAAATTTGCACTTCTGGCAGTGCCTGCGTTTTGTCATCGGCAGGTTTTGCTGGTGCTGTCTGCGCCATCGCCACTAATGGAATAAACATCGCGGTGGAAATGCCCATGGCAATGCTGGTTTTATTCATGGAAATGAATGTCGTGTCATTGATGCGTAGGCTATTTGGCTGGCGCGTTTGCTTATTTCTCAAGGTGTGCTCCTGATTGAAGTTAAAGGTTTGCGCGTAGTGTAAACAACATTTTAATTAATGTAAATGGTAATTAGTCTCATTTGCATTGTTGTTACTTATTTCCTTGGATGAGTGCACGGGTATGGTATTGGCGCTTGTGTGCGAGGTTTGGGCGCAAATATAGTGCCGGTGTGGAACAGCGGAGCGCGCCAACACATGTCTGCTGCCGCGATTAACTGAGCAGGTTGCGTGTGTTGGGAGTGACACTGGAGGAAATGCCAGCGGATAGTCGCCGGAGTCAGATACAGGGCAAAGCTTTGCGATGTCGGCTGTGCCCTGTATCTGGAAGATAAGCTTAGAGACGGATCTATGCCGGTGTGATGTCGTCGCGAAACAGCGACGCCCATAATTGCCGCGTTGCTGCTACTTCCTGAGTAACTTTGGTGATAGCGATGCGGGCACGGTCTTCCCCTTGCAGGCGGATGCCATGTTGCAATTTGCGTAGCCAGCGATAGGCTTTGGCGGTTTTTCCGGCAAGATCGGCATCAATCAGACCGAGTTCGCCACATAGTTTCAGCAAGGCGATATTGCCGATATTGGCTGTGAGTTGCGGATATTGATGGGCGTGTCTGAGAACCAGATACTGCACCATAAATTCGATATCGATCATGCCGCCAGCATCATGCTTGAGGTCAAATAATTCGCTGCGGTTAATGTTCGCATCACGCATTTTTTTACGCATACTGACGACTTCCTGCGATAACCCGGCAACATCTCTGGGCTGACGTAATACCTGATCGCGGATGCGTTCAAATTCCTGCGCGATCATGCCATCTCCAGCACAAAAGCGGGCGCGGGTCAGCGCCTGATGTTCCCATAACCAGGCGGATTTTTCCTGATAGCGGGCGAAAGAACCGAGCGATGACACCAATAAGCCGCTCGCACCGTCGGGACGCAGCGCAATATCAATGTCGAACAGTATGCCCGCCGGTGTATGGCTGGTCATCCAGGTGATGAAGCGCTGTGCCAGTTTGGCGTAATTGCCGGGCGCTTCCTGATCGTCATCGTCATACAGAAAAATCACATCCAGATCCGACGCGTAACTGAGTTCTTTGCCGCCCAGTTTGCCGTAGGCAATGACGGCAAAGCGCGGCACCTCGCGATGCCGGCTGGCGATGGTTTCCCATGCCGCCTGTATGGTTGCCGCCACGATCAGATCAGCGAGTCTAGAGAGTTCATCTGCCAGATGCTCAACGCTGAGTTGGCCCTCCAGATCTTGTGCCAGCAAGCGGAACTGCATTGCGTGGTGCAGCTCGCGCAGTGTTTCCATCTGGCGTTCCGTGTCACCCTGGTGCTGGCTGAGTTGTCGCTTCAGATCCTGCTCAAAACTGCCCCAGTCGGGACGTTGGTGCAGCGATGACTCATCGAGTAGTTCATCCAGCAGGATAGGGTGGCGGGTCAGGAACTTGGCGGCCCAGTCGCTCGCTTCCATCATACGGATCACGCGTGCCAGCGCATGCGGATATTCGGTCAGCAAAGACAGATAGGCAGAGCGCCGTGCAATGGCTTCCAGAAAATCAAGCAGACGGTTCCAGCAAGCCAGTTGCATCTCTTCTTGTCTGGCGATCTGCGGCAGCGCATTGTTGATCAGCGCAATCATTTTATTGCGGCTGGATTCTGACAAGCTCTGTATTTTCCCCGACTGCCAACTGGCGATCAGTCTGCGTGCAACATCACCAGCCTCATGGAAGCCCGCGTTGCTGAATTGTGATGTCAGTAACTCTTCGCTGTCGCTGCTGCCGAGATTCGCTGTCAGCAGATATTGGGCGGCTTCTGTGCTGTCGTCTGCTTTATCTTTAAAAATGGCGTCGAATTGTTCCGCGACAAAGGCACGATGCGGCTGCAATTGCGCCAGCAGTTCTTCCACACTCTGGCAACGCATCATCTGCGCAATACGCAATTGGTCTTCTGTCTGTGCCGGGAATGTGTGGGTTTGTGCATCATCCAGATATTGCAAACGATGTTCGAGGTTACGCAAAAAAGTGTAGGAAGTAATCAACTGTTGCACCATACGGGTGTCGAGTATCCCTTTTTCGGCCAGCGTCAATAAGGTATTGCGGGTCGAGCGGTCACGCAGGCTGGTGTCGCGGCCGCCGCGTATCAGCTGAAATACCTGCGCCAGAAATTCCACTTCACGGATGCCGCCACGTCCCAGCTTCACATTGTTACTGCGTTCCGGATGTTTGCTTTCCTGGCGTACCACTTCGGCACGGATCTGCGCATGCATGGAACGCAGCGAATCAATCGAGCCGTAATCGAGATAGCGACGATAGACAAACGGGCGGATAATTTTTTCCAGCGTGGTTATATCTTCCGCTGTGCCAGTCATGGCGCGTGCTTTGACCCAGGCATAACGTTCCCATTCGCGGCCCTGAATCAGAAAATACTCTTCGACCATGCCGAAGCTGGCGACCAGCGGCCCGGATGCGCCATTCGGGCGCAATGCCATATCGACCCGGAAGCTGTAGCCATCCTCGGTCACTTCAGAAATAGCCGCAATCAGCTTTTTTCCGAGGCGGGTGAAATATTCATGATTCGACAAGCTGCGTTGCGTGCTGTCGCTGGTAACGGTGTCGCCATCTTCGGCATAGCAAAAGATCAGATCGATATCCGACGACACATTGAGTTCATAGCCGCCGAGCTTGCCCATGCCGAGCACGATCATTTCCTGTACGCGGCCGCTGTCTTCCCCGGTCGGTGCGCCGTATAAACTCTGCATTTCAGCGCTGAGTGCGGCCAGATGCTGCTGCACGACGAAGTCGGCAAATTCACTGATGGTCGTCACCACTTCGTGCATATCAGCGTCGCCGCACAGATCACGCTTGATCAGGGCGCAGACGACGAGGTTGCGCAAACGACGCATGGCTTTGTTCAGACTGGCGCCAGTTGAAATTTCTTTTTGTAAAATCTGAGCAAAAATTGCCGGGGTCAAGGATAATCTTGAAATCTCGTCCAACATTGTCTGACGTTCGCTGCCGCCTTGTAGCCAGCGTTGCAGGAAACGCGATGCATTCAGAATATCGGGGATGTCAGCTTGGTCAGGGGGCGTGAGAGTCATAGTCAGTCGTTGGGAAAGCGCGGTGTTGTGGTGTGGCAGCAGAAAATCATGTTACATAGGACTTGCGCAATTTGCACCGGCAAGGCATGGCGACGAAGACAGTACGAATAGTACGGCCATGAGCCATAACGCCGCTGGAGCGGTTTTGCGTAAGTCCTATTACAGTGTTGCTTCGATTCTAAGTCATCTTGATCGGCTGCGGGCGTCTTAATCAAAGAAGTGTGAAGTTCCTCCCAGAAGGCGTATATATACTCCGGGGGGAGTATTATTTAAAGCCCAATGTTTCTGCGGACAATTGGGCGAAATGAAGAAAAATATAGGGGAGTATGTTGAAAATAGCGGTATATCCAGTGACCAGCGCCTTGTCGGCAGAATAGTGTCATTGCTTAAATGAAAACGGATATCCCCGCCTCTCAGCCTTCTGCTGCGGAAGATCAGGAGCCAGTATTGCCAGCACGCTCGCGCTGGCGTCGGCTGTCGTCGCATACTTTTGCCGCTTGCGGTGGCAGCATCCGCTTTGTTCTCCGCGCTGCTTTATTGCTGTACTTTGTGTTCTGCATGCTCGTATTGGTGCTGCGCTATCTGGTGTTGCCACATGTTGCCGATTACAAGCCGGAAGTGGAAGCGGTGGTCAGTCGTGCGATCGGACGCGAATTGCACATGGCATCCTTACAAGCATCCTGGCAAGGGCTTAATCCGCAACTGGTATTACAGAATGTGGAGATGCTTGATCAGCATGGCAAAGCGGCCTTGCGTTTGCCCGAAGTCAGGACGACGCTGTCGTGGTGGAGTCTGGCGCTGCTTGATCCGCGCTTCGACAAGATAGAGTTGCATCAGCCGGTACTCGATATACAGCGCGATGCCGATGGCAAATTGTATATCGGTGGTTTTTTTATCGATCCGAAAAAGAAGAGCGATGGCAAAGGCCTCGATTGGGTGCTGGCGCAGCATCAGATTGTGATCAAACAAGGCTTGCTGCGCTGGAATGACCAGGCACGCAACGCACCGGAATTACAGCTCAAGGATGTCAGTCTGATTTTGCGCAATCGCTGGCAGCATCATCAGTTTGCACTGCGTGCAACGCCGCCAGCGGCATTGACCGCACCGGTCGATATTCGCGGTGATTTGCAGCATCCGCCATTTAGCAGGCAAGTGTCTGATTTCTCCAACTGGAGCGGTGAGCTGTATGCCGATCTGCAAAGTACCGACCTGCATGTATTGCGCTCGTATATTGATTATCCGGCCGATATCAGTCAGGGCTATGGCGCAGTAAGATCATGGTTGCGGCTCGATCGCGGCCGAGTTGCTGATGCTACCGCTGACCTCAAACTTGCAGATGTGCAGGGACAATTTGCCAAAGACTTGCCTGAGCTGGATATGGCAGAAATTCGTGGTCGGGTGACCGCCAGTGAAAAAGCCGATCTGGGGAAAAAGTATCTGCCATCTTTGTTCGGCAAAGCAGGGCACACGGTTGCACTCACCGATTTTTACATGAAGGCCAGAGATGGCGCGGTCATGCCAGCGACCACCATCAGGGAAAGTTTTACCCCCGGCATAGGAAACCAGCCAGCGAAGGTCGAGTTGTATGCCAAATTTCTTGATTTGCAAATTCTGGCCAATTTTGCCGGGCATTTGCCTTTACCTGCCGATCAGCGGCAGATGCTGGCGGATTTTGCACCCAAGGGGCAATTAAAAGAATTCTCCGCCTCTTGGCAAGGGACTTATCCGGATGTCGCAGCCTACAAAGTCAAGGGCGAATTTATCAATTTGTCCATGCAGCCGCAGCCAGCTCAGTTAGCTCGCGCCAAAACCGCAAAAACTCCGGCGAAAGCAGCAGTTCCTGCGATTCCGGGCTTTGAAAATTTATCCGGCACCGTAGATGCCAGTGACCGTGGCGGCACTTTTTCGCTGGATTCAAAAGACTTGTCCTTGCGCCTTGCCAGCTATTTCATTGATCCGGTGATGCCGTTCAACCGCTTGCAAATGCAGGCAAACTGGAAATTTCAAGCCGACGATAAGCTGATGTTTCAGATTAATCATATGGACATGACGCAGGAGAGTATGCATGCCACTTTATCCGGCAAACACATCATGTCTATGCGTGCATCGGCGCAGCCGCAGCCCGGTGACGTCGATTTAACGGCGCATATTGATGGTTTCGACCTGAAGCAGCTGGATCGCTATATTCCGACGGTCGCCGAGCCGGATTTACGACATTGGCTGACGAAAAGCATCCTTGATGGTCGCGCCGACGATGTCACCTTGCGCATTCGCGGCGACCTCGCGCATTTCCCATTTTCAGTCAGTGAGCCTCATTCCAGAAACAAAGGTGAATTTCTGGTCCGGGGTAATCTGAGTGGCGGCAAACTGGATTTCACTGCCGGTGAGCTGGCGGAAGGTGGCAAAGCGCCTTTATGGCCAGTGATAGACGATATCAAAGGGAATTTCATCTTTGAGCGCGCCAGAATGGAAATCAATGGCGATACGGCAAAAACTCTCGGCGCTGATCTGCGTAAAGTCAAAGCGGTGATTCCCGATTTATTAAGTGCGGGATCTGTCCTGAATATCGATGGCAACGCTAGCGGTCAATTGCAAACCATGCTGGCTTACGTCAGCGCCAGTCCTGTCGATGGCTGGTTGGGGCATTTTCTGGCGGAATCGAAAGCCAGCGCGACTGCTGGTCTGACTTTAAAGCTGCAATTACCGTTGCGGCATATGATCGACGCAAAAGTCAACGGTGTGCTGCAGTTTGCCAATAATGATGTAGTGCTGCAACCCGGCATTCCGCTGGTGACCGGCGTCAACGGCAAGCTGGAATTTAATGAGCGCGGCGTTAATCTCGGAACGCTGAAGGGAACTGCGTTGGGTGGGCCAATTGTGATTAGCGGCGGCTCGCAAAAAGATAGCAGTATCCGTGTCCGGCTTGATGGCAGTGTCACTGGTGAGGGTTTGCGGCAGATGCTGCCAGCGGCTAATCGCGAGCAAATCAAGATTGACGGTACCAGCCGCTACATTGCTACGATCGCCGTGAAAAAGCAATTACCGGAAATCGTGATTGAATCCAACTTACAGGGAATGGCGCTCAATTTTCCTGCACCGTTGAAAAAAGGCGCGACTGAAGCAATGCCCTTGCGCATCGAACTGGTGCCGCAGATAAACACTGATAGCAGTGTTCTGCAGGATGAATTGCGCATTCATCTTGGCAATGCAGTGCATGCAAAATACGTACGACAGAAAAGTACGGATAAGCAGGCGAGTTGGCAGCTTCTGCGTGGCGGCATCGGTGTGAATGTGCCTGCGCCTGAGCCTTTGCGCGGAGTGGCGGTCAATATTGAATCGAATGTACTGCATGTCGATGAGTGGCGCAGCGTCTTGAACACAAGTTCTGCTGGCGCGGCAATGGCGAATAACAATACGGCGACTTCTGCGCTGAACGGCGCTGCTGGCAAAGTGGTGCAGGGTGTCACCGCTTTAAATATTGCACCGTATCTGGACGTCAGCACCCTGGCATTAAAAACCGGTCAGTTGCATATCATGGGTAAGCAACTGGATCATGTCGTGATGGGGGTTTCTCATCATAATGATCTCTGGCAGGCGAATATCGATGCCAATCAGGTTTCCGGCCATATCAGCTGGAGTGATGGCAACACAAAAGCTGGCGCTGCGGTAGCCGGACCGGGCAGCGTGACGGCCCGTTTAAGCAAGCTGATTATTCAGCAATCGGCGGCAAGCGATGCTGGTGATTTGTTCGATGAAAAGCGTAGCAGTACCCAGATACCGGGGCTCGATATCGTTGCGGATAATGTTGAATTATTCAACAAGAAGCTGGGCAGATTAGAGTTGCAAGCCAGTAATCAGATGAGTGGCGCTTCCAGTGAATGGCTGCTCAGTAAGGTACTGTTGAAAAATCCGGATGCGGAACTCAGGGCGACTGGACGCTGGGGGAGTCGCACTGGGAATAGCACCGGAAATAGCGCTGGAAATAGCGTGACCCAACTCAATTACGTGCTCGATATTGCGAATGCCGGGCAATTGCTGGACAGACTTGGGTTTGCCAATGTGGTACGCGGTGGACGCGGACGGCTGGACGGCGATGTGAAATGGAATGGCTTGCCGTATGCGATGGATATTCCCAGCATGAGTGGTAAGGTGCAGCTCGATCTGGCCGCCGGGCAGTTTTTAAAAGTCGATCCAGGCGCGGCGAAGTTACTGGGTGTGCTGAGTATGCAGTCGTTGCCGCGACGTCTGACTCTGGATTTCCGGGATATATTTTCTGAAGGATTCGCTTTTGATGCGATTACCGGCAGCGCACAAATTCTGCAGGGGGTCGCACGTACCGATAATCTGAAAATGCGCGGAGTGAATGCGACCGTGGTGATGGCTGGCAACGCTGACATCGTGAATGAATCTCAGCAATTGCATGTTGTGGTTATTCCTGTTATCAATGCTGGTGCGGCATCGGTTGTGTATGGGCTGGCAGTCAATCCCGTTATTGGCTTGGGTACTTTCCTGGCGCAATTGTTTTTACGTGAACCGCTGGCAAAGGCTTTCACCTTCGAATATATGGTGAGCGGCCCGTGGAAAGATCCTCTGGTGAAGAAAATTGAACGTCAGGAAAATCAGGACGTTGCAGGTGAGCATCGCGTGCAAGATGCCAAGAAAGGTGAATGATGAAAGTTGCAGCTATACAGATGGTTTCTTCCATTGCTTTGGCCGACAATATGGCAACAGCAAAACGCCTGTTGATCGCAGCGGCAGGCGAGGGGGCCGGATTATTGTTGTTACCGGAATACTGGCCTTTAATGGGTTTGCAGGATACCGACAAACTGGCGATCGCCGAACCTGCCGGTAGCGGCCCCATGCAGGAATTTTTAGCTGAGATGGCGCGTTCACTAAAGGTCTGGATCATCGGCGGAACCATTCCGCTGCAGTCAGCTGAAGCCGGCAAAGTCATGAATTCGACTCTGGTATTTGACCCGCAGGGCGTGCAGCGCGTGCGCTACGACAAAATCCACTTATTTGGTTTTTCTAAAGGCGAGGAGTCTTACGAAGAGGCGCGCACGATCACTGCCGGGGAACAGGTGACGACATTCGAAACCGAAGCCGGGCGGGTTGGTCTGTCTATTTGCTATGACTTACGCTTTCCGGAATTATTCCGTGCGATGGGGCCTTGTTCCCTGATCGTTGTTCCTGCTGCTTTTACTTACACCACAGGTCAGGCGCATTGGGAAATTCTGTTGCGCGCCAGAGCGATAGAGAATCAGTGTTATGTTCTGGCATCGGGGCAGGGCGGCAAACATCTGAATGGCCGCCGCACCTGGGGGCACAGCATGCTGATTGACCCCTGGGGTAAGATCATCGCAGAATTGCCGGAAGGCGAAGGTGTGGTCAGCGGCAAAATAGATGCTGAACTACTACATCAGATCCGCGCTAGCCTGCCCGCGCTGCAACACCGGAAATTATAATTTTTGTCCAGCTTGCTTTTTCGGGCGACTCAACTGCAGGCGTGAATGACCCGCAGGCAGTGGTCGCCACCGAGTTGTTTTACAATGCACCTATTGCATCCTTTTGTATTGATTAATATACCTTATGAGTTCTCCAAATTCAGCTTTGAACCACCTCTCCATTGCACGTGACATTTTATTGACGCCATTTGGTCTGGACGACCATAAATTGTTGAAAGTGCTTGGTTCTATGTTCACTCACCGTGTGGACTATGCTGATCTGTATTTTCAGTTCACTCGCAGCGAAGGCTGGAGTCTTGAAGAGGGTATAGTCAAAACCGGTAGTTTTTCGATTGATCAGGGTGTTGGTGTTCGCGCTGTTTCAGGTGACAAGACCGCCTTTGCTTACTCCGATGAAATTTCTGAAAAGGCTTTGTCTAACGCCGCCAAAGCAACCAGAACGATTGCGGTTCAGGGCGCTGGCAAAATTAAAGTGGCTTCCGCTTTACACGGAATTCAGGGGCGGGATTTATATTTGCGTGATGATCCTCTGCATTCTCTGGATGCCAACGAGAAAGTGCGTTTGCTTGAGCGTATAGAAAAAATTGCGCGGGCAAAAGATCCGCGCATCGTACAGGTGATGGCATCGCTGGCTGGCGAGTATGACGTTATTCTGGTTGCCCGCAGTGATGGTGCGCTGGCGGCAGATATACGCCCTCTGGTGCGCGTTTCCCTGACCGTGATTGCTGAGCAGAATGGTCGCCGTGAAATGGGTTCCAGCGGTGGCGGCGGTCGTTATGATTACTCTTATTTTTCCGATGTCTTGCTTGAACAGTATGCAGATGAAGCCGTGAAATCGGCTCTGGTGAATCTGGATGCCCGCCCTGCACCAGCAGGACCGATGACTGTCGTACTTGGGCCAGGCTGGCCTGGTGTGTTGCTGCATGAAGCGATAGGGCACGGTCTCGAAGGTGACTTCAATCGCAAAGGATCAAGTACGTTTTCTGGCCGTATCGGTGAGCGCGTTGCCGCAAAAGGTGTGACTGTCGTTGATGATGGCACGATGCAACATCGCCGCGGTTCGCTCAATATTGATGATGAAGGTAATCCTACGCAATGCAGTACGCTGATTGAAGATGGCATACTGAAGGGATACATGCAGGACACGATGAACGCGCGTCTGATGAAGATGGCCGTCACTGGTAATGCCAGACGTGAGTCGTTCGCTCATTTACCGATGCCGCGCATGACCAACACCTATATGCTGGCCGGAGATAAAGATCCAGAAGAAATTCTGGCTTCTGTGAAAAACGGCTTATATGCAGTGAATTTTGGCGGTGGTCAGGTTGACATCACCAATGGCAAATTTGTGTTCTCAGCCAGCGAAGCCTACATGATAGAAAACGGTAAGCTTAGTTATCCGGTGAAAGGCGCAACCCTGATCGGTAACGGACCTGAAGTACTTAACCACGTGTCTATGATAGGTAATGATTTACGCCTCGATTCCGGTATTGGTGTTTGCGGCAAGGAAGGACAGAGTTTGCCGGTTGGTGTTGGTCAGCCGAGTCTGCGTATTGACGGCCTGACCGTCGGTGGGACTGCGTAATTGTGCGATCGGTTTTCTGGTTTTGATTGAGGACAACGCCCCATGTTTGTGATCGCTGTTGTTTCAGCAAAAGGTGGCGTAGGAAAGACTACGCTGTCAGCCAACCTTGCGGTTGGTATTGCGCAGCGCGGCCACCCCACTCTGGTGGTTGATCTCGATCCGCAGAATGCGCTGCAATGGCATCTCGGCGGGCTGGATCAGAACGAATGCAAGGGGATCAGTGCATTGACCGGTACACGCACCAGACTTGCAGGTGTGACACATGCCAGTCCTTATCATGTTTATTTTTCTCCTTATGGACGTGGCGGAGAGGTGCAGCGTCAGCGTTTTGAGAGCATTTTGGAAAAACAAGATGATTGGTTACGCGGTAAGTTACAAAAAGCAAACTTGTCAGAAAACGCGATTGTGTTATTGGATACCCCACCTGGGCCTTCTGTATATCTGAAGCAGGCAATTCATGCCGCAGATTATGTTCTTGCCGTGGTATTGGCTGATGCGGCGTCGTACTCGACCTTGCCAGAAATGGAAGAACTGATCTCTGCGTATGGACCACCAAGTGCGCAGATTACAGGATCAGCCTATGTGATTAATCAATCGGCAAAGCGGCAGTTGGCGCAAGATGTATTGGCAATGTTTCATACGCAATTGGGCGAGCGCATGGTGCCTTGGGTCATACCGGAAGATGCTGAGGTTGAAGAGGCTTTGGCCTACGAGTGTCCGCTTCTGCAATATCGCCCGGATAATCCGGCCACAAAGAAAATACAGTCTGTCGTCGATTGGTTGCTTTTGCACGCCACAAAATCTCATTGAATGAAAAAATTTCCTCCTCTTTTTTCCTCTGCTTGAGTTGACGGTTGGACGACCTCCGCTCTGCATCTGAAGATCTGCCCCACGAAAAACCTCTTGCGTTTGCCAGCTTATATGGATAGTTGCTCTATATAAGCGAGCTATCAGAAAATAAAAATCAGTTAATTGCTAATGTAGCAATGTTTTTTATCATGTGGCATGTTCAAATGACGGGTAATTGTAAGCAAATGAAATGACTATTTACTTCTGATGGATTCTGATCTAGCGCAAACAAATGCTTTTGCTTTGAAACTTATTGAGAAAAAGTGACTCTGCATTGATGTTTGAATATTCCTAATTATAAATTGTTGACATTTGTTTACTGTGTATCGCTAGACGATCAATTCTGCAGGGTGTTAAAGTTTCAGGCGATGAGTCTGGCTTTGTTTCGGACGCCGGGTGCAGAAAGAACAGCAAAATAATGAATGGAAGTGTTTAGTATGTTGAAGAAAAATCTGCAGTATTACGAGTCTCAACAGTGCTCGAATCAATGGAGAACATTTCTTGCTGCGTTTTCTGCTGAGTTTGCCTCTAAAGGCGAGGTGTCTGATTTGCGGGCGTTTATGTATCAGATGGGGCGGACAATGGCAGCTGCTTTTCCGGCGCTCAACGGCAGTAGTTTGCAAGTACTTGAGGATGGTATTAATTCTCACTGGTCGCAAATCGATTGGGGCTGGGTGGAACTGATAGAGCAAGCGGAGAGTCTCGTTGTTGAACACCATGCTTCTCCGTTGAAAGTGGCTTTTGGTGAGGATGCGCTGGTATGGTCGTCCGCGCTACTCGAAGGTGTTTATGCGCAATTGTTTGATAATCTTGGAATGGATAAATCACTTTGCTTAACGCAGCGCGGTGATGCTTTGGAAGATGGTCAGTTGTTTGTTTTTGAACTAAAGAAACAGCTCAATGAGCCGACATATTTCACGCGTCGTTGATTGTCGGATAAAGATGTATTAAGTATTGAAAAGGGCTGTAAAGATTATGGATGATGACGTTAAAAATCTTTTTCAAAAGTTTGGGCAACCAGCGACAGCATACCAAGAGATAAATCGAGATGTTGAGAGTGAGCAGGCTAAAAAGCGCTGGCCGCTTTTACGTGATGTCAGGGTGCATGCAATTCCTGACAACTCGATGCCCGAAGACATGGAGCCGATCCCGGTGCCGCAAGCCCCTCCATCAATAAGGCCAGAAATTATGCCCGGAATTGATCGTAAGCCAGTGTTAAAAGAAAGTATTGGTAGTAGTTCTCATGGAGCAAGTGATATTTTCGGCAGAAAGCAAGACCTTACACCGACAGAGCCGGTCGTTGCTGCCTCTGAAAAGATCAATGGCTCTGCAAGTTTATTCAGATCTGAGCGTCAGCAAAAAGCCACTTTATTCCAGACGGATGAGCAACTTCAACAAAACAGCAGTTTGTTTCGCCGTTTGCCTGCGGATGCTGTGAGCGCGCAAGGGAACGGATCGGGCTCTCAGGAAAAAGTAGCAGTTTTACCTGTTCATGCAGATAAACATCAAGCTGTCTCTGACATTTTTAAACGACTGGCTAAGCAACCGGAGCCAGCTAAAACCATCGATACGCCAGTGAATTCCTTTTTCAAAAAAATCTTCAAATCATGAGGATAGTTGCAGTCATTTCTCCCAAAGGAGGGGTAGGAAAGACAACGGTCACGGCGAACCTCGCGGCATCGCTTGCGCGCATGGGCGCTAAGGTAGTTGTGTTAGATTTGGATCCGCAGAATGCGCTGAGATTGCATTTCGGAATACCTTACGAGGATGCTTCCGGAATCGCGATCCGTAATCTGGCGGACGATCGCTGGTCGCATGTGTTGTACCAAAGTACTTATGGCGTTGACTTCTTACCATATGGAACGGTGGAAGAAGATCAGCGGGCGATATTTGAAGATGCGGTCAGGGGAAATCCGGACTGGTTGCTTTCTCATTTGCAGAATTTATTTCTGGAACCGGAGACCGTCGTTTTAATTGATACGCCGCCGGGTCCAAGCATTTATTTGCAGCAAGTGCTCAGTGTCGCGCATATCGGGCTGGTTGTGCTGAAGCCTGACGCTGCTTCATATTCGACTATCCCTTCGATTGAGTCCTTGATTCAATATTACACCGCAGGAAGAAAAGACTTTCTCGGCTACTGTTATGTCTTGAATCAAATGGATGCCTCAAGACAATTATGCCGTGATGTTCATGGCATGCTGCGGACAACGCTGGGAGACAAATTTGTACCTTCCGCAATACATAAGGATGAAGCCGTGAGCGAGGCGCTGGCGTGCCAGATGCCGGTTTCTTACTACGCACAACACAGTTCAGCGACACATGATGTGCAGCAACTTGCTGTATGGTTGCAGGAAAATTTTGGACTGATTGATTAATGCGCTCAATACTGAACTCCAGATATTTATACGGCCGGCTCAATGAGTTCGGGCGATTGATGGTTAACTGGTCCGGGTGGAATTCAAAGTTGCCCCGCGTGTTGGCGTTGATTGTTGCCGCCGTGCTGTTCTGGATTTCGATCAGTATTCCAATGGAATTGCCGTATCAGACTTTTTTCTCGGCAGTGATATTTTCTACCGCGATGTATTTACGCCGGTACACAGGAACGTTGATTTCACTGATCATGGTGATGTTTTCTGTCAGCGCAACCAGCCGTTATATTTACTGGCGGGTCAATTACACGATAGATACTGAAAATCTGGTCGATTTGTTTTTTGCGCTGGTACTTATTCTGGCAGAAGTTTACGCATGGCTGGTGTTGCTGTTGGGATATCTGCAAACTGCCTGGCCTCTGAGGCGCAAACCTGTCATCTTACCGACCGATACATCAAGCTGGCCGGTTGTCGATCTGTTTATTCCGACATATAACGAAGATTTGGCCGTCGTCAAACCGACCGTCATGGCGGCGATGGGCATAGACTGGCCAAAAGATAAACTGAATATCATTATTCTGGACGATGGGCGGCGTCCAGAATTTGCTGAGTTCGCCGAGACGATTGGTGTCCAGTGTTTTACGCGCTCCGATAATAACCACGCCAAAGCAGGCAACATTAACGCAGCGCTGAAGCGCACCAAGGGTGAATTTGTCGCGATTTTTGACTGCGATCACATGCCGACCCGTTCGTTTTTGCAATACACGATGGGATGGTTTCTGGTCGATCCGAAACTGGCGATGATACAGACGCCCCATCATTTTTTGTCACCCGACCCGTTCGAGAGAAATCTGCATACGTTCCGACATGTACCCAACGAAGGCGAGCTGTTTTACGGCTTGATTCAGGATGGAAATGATTTATGGAACGCGACTTTCTTTTGCGGTTCGTGCGCAATTTTGCGGCGTACTTATCTGGAAGAGATTGGCGGCATTGCCGTTGAAACAGTGACTGAAGATGCGCATACCGCATTAAAAATGCAGCGGCTTGGATATAACACGGCGTATCTGGCACTGCCGCAAGCGGCGGGGCTTGCGACCGAGAGCTTGTCTGCACACGTGGGTCAACGCATACGCTGGGCGCGTGGAATGGCGCAGATTTTCAGGGTCGACAATCCTTTGTTCGGTAAGGGGCTGACTTTTGGTCAGCGACTTTGCTACAGCAATGCGATGCTACATTTCTTTTACGGTTTGCCGCGCATGGTTTTCCTGTTGGCTCCCATTTCGTATCTGTTTTTTGAAGTTCACATCATCAAGGCGTCAGCGATTTCTATTGCGGCATATTCCTTGCCACATTTGCTGCACGCCAACTTGACCAACTCCCGTATTCAGGGCGCTCACCGGCATTCATTCTGGGCTGAAGTCTATGAGGCAACGCTTGCCTGGTATATCTTCCGGCCAACGATGGTAGCGTTGATTAATCCGAAATTAGGTAAGTTCAACGTAACCGCCAAAGGTGGTTTAGTTGAAGAGGAACACTTTGACTGGGTGATTTCCAAACCCTACCTGGTGATGCTAGCCTTGAATATTTTAGGTTTCATCGTCGGTATCGGACGGGCTATCTGGTGGAATAGCTATGAGCTCGACACAGTTTTGCTGAACATGTTATGGACGATTTATAACCTGATTATTCTTGGCGCGACTCTCGCCGTGGCAACTGAGTCCAAGCAGGTACGGCGCTCGCACCGCGTCCGTGCAGAGTTGAGCGCAACATTGCGTTTGCCAAACGGACACTCCTTTGTTTGTCAGACCGAGGATTTCTCTATGGGCGGAATGTCACTCAAAGTACCCGAAGGTTTCAAAATGGAAAAAGGCCAAGAGGCAATGATTTCGCTGTATGGCACCAATGGCGAATGTTTATTTCCATCGAAAGTCATTTTCTCAAAAGAGAATTTATTGAGTCTGCAATTTCTGGATCTGAGTTTACAGCAACAGATGGATCTGATCAGTTGCACAATTGGGCGCGCTGATGTCTGGTTGAATTGGTCCGAGGAACGCGATCTGGATCATCCTTTGAATGGTTTAAAAGAAATTGCCTTTCATAGTATGCGTGGTTTTATCCGGTTCGGAGCCGGATTGAGGCAATACTTAGGAAAAAGCGCTTAGCACATGAATACACTTACTGAAGCGAACATTGTGAAAAACATGAAATCAACATTGCCTTGGAAAAAAACTGTCAAAACCACGCTTGCCCTGGCAATTGCATTTGGCATGAGTGTGACGGCGCACGATGACGTTTTTGCGAAATCGAAGCGCGCAAAATCTGCTGAAGCGCAAACGGAAGAAACGGAAAAAACACTGACAAGTGATGCCTCTGCCGTTGCTTCGACGCCAGTTCCTGGCCAAAAAGTGTATACCATCAGCCTCAAGCAGATGGGGCAGGGCTCGAATATCGAATTGCGTGGTGTTGAAGGTGAGCGTACATTTCCTTTCACAGTCCGCAGTGACGAAGTGATTACTTCGGCAAAAATACGTTATGGAATTGCGTATTCGCCAGCGCTGTTGCCGGATTTGTCCCATATTAAAGTTTCGGTTAACAATGAGCTGGTCAGCGTTGTGCCCCTGCCGAAAGATAATCCTAAGGGGATCGTCCGCGAAGATAATATCGATCCACGGTTTTTTGCAGACTTTAATCAGCTCAGTTTTAAACTGATAGGGCATTACACCAGAGAATGTGAAGACCCATATCATTCCAGTTTGTGGGCGAAAATCAGTAATACGACGCAATTGGAGCTGACCGTCAGCACAATCGATCTGGCGAATGATCTGGCGCTGTTGCCTGGGCCATTCTTTGACAAGCGCGACTCCAAATTGCTGGAGTTACCGTTTGTGTTACCGAGCGGCGCATCATTGGATCTGTTGCGCAATGCCGGTGTTGTGGCTTCCTGGTTTGGTCAGCTGGCGTCCTATCGCGGTGCTCGTTTTCCGGTCGCCGACGGCATGCCAAAATCGCATGCGATCGTATTTGCAACGACGAAAGAAGCACCTGCCGGTGTGCAATTACCTGTGATCAATGGCCCGACCTTGATGGTGGTACCAAATCCGCAAAACCCGAAAACAAAGTTGTTGTTAGTTTTAGGACGTGACAATGCAGAGCTGAAAATTGCGACGCAAGCGTTGACACTGGGACAAACGGCATTGGCAGGTCAGACGGCGATTATCCGTAACTTTAAAGAGCCCGCGCTGCGTAAAGCCTATGATGCACCTAAATGGTTGCCAACTTCGCGGCCGGTTAAATTCGGCGAGCTGACCCCGCTGCAAAGTTTGCAGGTGAATGGTCTGACGCCCGATCTGATCCGGATTAACATGCGGGTGGCACCTGACTTGTTCACCTGGCAGACCGAGGGTGTTCCTATGGATCTGCGCTATCGCTTCACACCCAGACCAACGATAGACAAGTCGACGTTAAATATCGGTATTAATGATGGTTTTGTCCGCGCATTGTCTTTGTCTGGTGCAGAACCGGAAAAAGGCAAGATCAAAGAATCTGTGATGCTTTTCTTTAAGTCGGGCTTGCGTTACGCTCAGGAGGAGATACAAGTACCGACATTCAGAATCGGCGCTGAGAACCAACTGCAATTTCACTTCTTCTATGACTATCCTAAGCAAGGCGCTTGTAAAGATGTGTATCTGGATAACGTGCGCTCTACGATTGACCCGGATTCGACCATAGATTTTTCACACATGCCGCATTACGCGACATACCCCAACCTTGCCTACATTGCGAATGCTGGCTTCCCGTTTACCAAATTGGCAGATTTATCTGAAACGGCTGTCATTCTCCCTGAGCGCGCCAGTAATCAGGAGCTGGAAGTCTTTTTCAATCTGATGGGGCGTATGGGGGAATCAACCGGCTATCCGGTCACTAACAATACCGTAATCTACGGTAGCGATGTCGAAAAACACAGCAATAAAGATTTGCTCGTGATTGCGACTAACGGTAACCAGCCTCTGCTGAAACAATGGTCAAAATATATGCCACTGACCATTGACGAAACAGGGAACCGTTTACAATTGCCGACCGGATTTTTACGTGTTCTGGCGCGCTGGGCTGGTAAAGATCTGGATGAACTCGAGCGTAAATCCGGCGAAATGTTAGCCAGCACCGGAAGTGCATTTGGCACCGTTATGCAGTTTGAATCGCCATTGTCTGGCGGTCACAGCGTCGTCGTCGTGACTTCTGGCAGTCCCCGTGGCTTACTGGATGTGACTGATGGTTTGAATAAAGCCGATCTTCGCAGCCAATTCCAGGGCGATCTGGTGTTGATTAAAGGTGATAAGGTCATCAATGCATTGATCGGTAACACCTATTATTCCGGTCATCTGCCGTTATGGACCTGGCTGAAGTGGAATCTGTCGACAAAACCAGTCTTGCTGATTGCTTTCCTGATGTTGGCGTCATTGATTGCCGCCGCTTTACTGTTCCGTTATTTACGGAAAAAGGCAGCCCAGCGCTTGAAGGCGAATGAGCCCAAAGATCAACATTGATACATCAAAAATAACTGAATAAAAGAGTAAATTTACGCAGGCAGACCACATTGTTGTGGTCTGCCTGTTTATAATTTAATGCCAGTTTTAAAGCAGATTTCAAAATCTCCAATTGAGGTAGAGATCGCTTCATCAAAGTGTTGAATAGGGGATGGTAATGGTTTTCAAAAGAAAAGCGATGGCGTTGGCGCTTTTAGCGATGTGTGTCGAATGCAGCACTGCTTTTGCAAACTCTCCTCTGACCCAGAAATTAGTTGAACAGGCACATTTTTGGGAGCAGCGCGGTCGTGACGATAATGCGGCGGATGCTTGGCGTAAGGTGTTGAAAGTCGATGCGAATAATATTGAGGCATTGGTCGCACTGGGTATATTCGACGCTCACAGCGGCAATGCTGATTTAGCGAAAAATCATCTTGATAAGCTGAAAGAAGTGAAGGCGGCAAGCGCGCAAATTCGGCTGGTAGAAAAAGCGATCAGTCTTGGTACTGCCGGGGGCAAGTCTCAGCTTGAAAATGCCAGAAGACTGGCGCAGCAAGGCGATACCGAAGCCGCGGCGGACAGTTATCGCATGATCGGCGATGCGTCCCGCCTGAAAGGTGATGCGGCGCTTGAATATTATCAGGTGCTGGCCGGTACTAAATCTGGTTATGCCGAGGCAAAACGCGGCCTTGAAAAACTGGCGAAAGAAAATCCCTCCAACCATAAATATGCTTTGGCTTATGCGCAAACGCTGACATACCGCGATGCCAGCAGACCGGAAGGCCTAGCCTTGCTGGAGAGTCTGACCAGTAAAGCTGACGTATCCAGGCAGGCGGAAGAGGCATGGCGTCAGGCATTAACCTGGATGGGGCTGCAAAGCAGCAACAGTAAGTATTTCCGGAACTATCTGGAAAAACACCCGCAGGATAAAACAATACAAGACAAACTCGCGAGCGTGAATCGTCCGGTCAGAAACGATACGCCGGAAGAGCGCCGTCCCGTGAATAAGCCGAAGCCTGAGAGTCCTTTAGCAAAAGGATCTGCAATCGGCTTTAAGGCACTGGATGCCAATGATGTGCCGACGGCAGAGAAAGAATTCCAGTCACTGATCAAATCTCATCCTAAAGATCCTGTTGGTTATGGTGGCATGGGGCTGGTCAAAATGCGCCAGGAAGAATTTATTGAAGCGCGTAAATTTCTGCAAAAAGCCTTAGATTTTTCGTCCGCAAAAGCGAAATCGAATTGGAAGCAAGCATTTGACGGCGCCAATTATTGGGCACTGATCGAAGATGCACGCACCGCTTTTGAAGACGCTGACAGCGTAAAAGGGATCGCGTTATTGCGTAAAGCGGTTGAGATCAATGGCACCGAGCCATCCGGACTTTTACAACTCGCCGATGCGTTGCAGGCTGAAAACGATATGGCTGGCGCAGAAGAAAACTTTAAGCGTGTTTTTAATGCAGATAAAAAAGAAATGCGCGCGCTCGATGGCCTGATCGGGATTTATGTTTTGCAGAAGCGGCTCAGTGATCTGGAGGCGCTCGGTGAATATTTATTACCTCGTCACCTCGCGATCGTCGCGAATCTGAAGTCTGAACAAATGGCGGCTCAGGCAAAGCAACTTGAAGCAGCAGGCGATATCGTCGGCGCGCAAAGGGTGTTGGAAGACGCGATTCTGATCAAGCCGGAAGATGCCTGGTTAAGAATGTCGCTGGCCAAAATTTATCTGAAACGGGACATGGCACCGCAGGCGCAGGCTTTGTTAGATGCACTGACCAATGTTGAAAAGCCCGATGCAGAGGCGCTTTATGTCAGCGCCTTGCTCAGTCAGATGCAGCAACTTTGGTGGGAGGGTTTGCAAACATTGGAGCGAGTCCCTGCCAACGCGCGCAAACCAGAAATGTTTGCCCTGCAAAAGCAATTATGGATACGCGTCCAGCTTGACCGGATTGATCTTCTGAACAAACGTGGTTATGTCGATCAGGTCAGGGAAATCCTGACACAAATTGAAGCTGCCGCAGGAACAGATAACGAGTACATCGGTACTCTTGCGGCCTTGTACATCAAGTTAGGCGATACCGAACGCGGTTTTGCCATGATACGGCAGGCGGTACAAAATACGCAGCAACCTTCCGCCAGCCTTTTGTTGCAATACGCCAGCACCTTGATGCAGGCGAATCAGGAAGCCGAGCTGGAAGCCGTCATGCGTAAGGTGGCAGCGATGCCGAAATTGCAGGAGGATGAAATTAAATCCTTTAAGCAATTACAAAAGGCATTGTCCATGCGTTACTCCGAGCGCGCCAGAGAAGCAAAAGACTACGCAGCGGCTTACGCTTATATCCAGCCTTATCTCATAGAGACGCCGGACGATAATTTATTGCTGCTGACCCTGGCGCGTATTTATTCGTCTGCCGGTGACAGCGAACCGGCAAAAGAGTTGTACACCAAAGTACTGGAAACCGATCCGGATAATCCCGAGGTCTTACAAGGACTGGTCTTTGCGGCGATACAGATCAAAGATTTCAGTGGCGCTGAAAATTACCTTGATAAATTAATGCGCATGCAGCCAGAGAATCCGCGCTTTATTGCGCTGGCGGGGAATGTTGCACGGGCACAGGGGCATAACGGCAAAGCCTTAGGCTATTTCAAAAAAGCACTGGCACTGGAACAGGCACAGCGCCCATTGTCCGGCGCAGGTGTTGATGGTTTGCGTCTGGTCACACCAGGTTCGGTTGCTAACAACCTCAACAATTTCAAAGTCAATCCTTTTGCTGAACGCAAGGCTGATGATGTTCCGGCGGTTGCTCAAGTCGCAGCACCAGCATCAGCGAGTGCGGCAGCAACGTCCACGCCACCGGTATTAAAAGAGGTGCCGCAACTTGCACCGCAATATGCTGCCGCGGCGAAGCCTGCAAGCGCAACATCCGCAGCGGTCGCACCGGTCTCTGCAACACAGACTGTTGCGAATGGAGTTACCCCCGGTTCTACAAGTACATCAGGTACAACAAATACGACAGCTATACCTGCAGCCGTCAGTCACTCAAATGGCGTGGCTGTTGCTGGCAATGCCGGTAGCAAACCAGTGAACGTGCCAGCATTGCTCAGTGTGCCCGCTGCGCCACCAGTATCGCAGGGTTCTGCGGTGATCCGCAGTAATCCTTTACCACTAGCGAAGCCTGTAGCAGGAAACGCAGTCAGCGGAGCCGAGGTAAAAAAAGCCTCACCGCTATCATCTGCCACCGTTCGCAAGGCGGACTCTGCCAAGTCAACGGCACCTGTCAGTGCAGAAGAGGCCGCGCTGATCAAAGAGATTGATGCTCTCAATGAATTAAATCGCTCCGAAGTCACCGCCGGATTTGCTGCCCGCGCACGCAGTGGTCAAAGCGGTTTATCTCAGTTGAAAGATTTGGAAACACCGATAGAAGCGCATATCACTACCTTGGGTTATGGCCAGTTTGGGCTGAAGGTGATTCCGGTCGTGATTGATGCCGGTACCTTGCAACTGAACGATGCGAATATCGCAGGTCAGTTCGGACGCAACACGATACTCAATGAACAGGCCAAATTTGCCAAAGTCGCTTTTTCAACGCAGGCCAGAACGCGCGGTTTATCAGATGCGTCTTCGATAGAGCAGGTGGCGAGAGGAGTTGCGCTGAATCTGAGTTATGAATTAGCCGGCGTGAAGCTCGATGTCGGTTCCAGTCCGTTGAACTTCCCTATCCAGAATGTTGTCGGCGGACTTCGCTGGAGCACGCAGTCGGACGGTCTCAATTTCAGTGCAGAAGTGTCCCGTCGTTCTGTGACGGATAGTTATCTGTCGTATGCGGGAGCAAAAGACAGTTTGTATGGGCTGAACTGGGGTGGCGTCACCAGAAACGGCTTGCGTCTGGATGCGTCCTACGATGGCGAGGATGGCGGTGTTTACGGAGCGCTTGGCCTGTATGGCATCAATGGTAAAAACGTCGTTAAAAACACGATGGTCGATGCGGGTGCCGGTATTTACTGGCGTGCTTACCGGACCAAAGACACCACAGTCACAACGGGGCTGGGGCTGAATTCGAGTTTCTATAAAAAGAATCTGCGTTATTTCACTTACGGCCACGGCGGGTATTTTAGCCCGCAATCTTACGTCGCTCTGAATGTGCCGCTGGAAATTAGCGGACGTTATGGCAAGTTGTCGTATCAGGCCGGGGCTTCGGTAGGTGTCCAGCATTTCCGCGAAGATGCGGCACCGTATTACCCGTTGATCAGTGCAGACCAGACCGAGCTTGAGTTATTTGCGGCGGCGAATCCTGCACTGAATATCGCCAGCAGCTATGCCGGGCAGTCGCATACCGGATTGCAATACAAAATTTCCGGCGCATTAGAGTATTTGCTGTCGCCGCATTTTACTTTGGGTGGCAGGTTGTCTGCGGATAATTCCGGTGACTTTACCGATGCCAGCGGCATGCTGTATATCCGTTATACCTTTGAGCCACGGCGAGGTCAGGTCTCGTTCCCGCCGATTGCACCTAAGCCTTACTATCTGGGAAATTGACCGATGAAAACTATCATGAATACCTTGATCGTCGCGTCGGCAACGCTGCTGTTATCAACCCTGGTAAGCGCTGCGGATTTACAGGCAGAAGGGCGGGTACATCTGGCGGAAGGGGATGCCGCTGCAGCCAGTAAAAAATTTGCTGAAGCGGCGAAAGTAAATCCATTTGATGCATCTGCATTGAATAATCAGGCGGTGTCTCTTGCTGCGCAAGGCGATTATGAAAACGCGCTGAATTTGCTGGAACGCGCCGTCAGACTTAATCCTGAGCGTCGTGATATTGCGACCAATCTGACCAGTATGCGGCAATGGATGGGGCGCAACGTACCGCAAGTGAAATTGAAAGAGCAGAGCAAACCCATCATGAATGTGTATCCTGAAGGCGATATTCCACCTGAGCCACCAGCGCTCTGGAAAAAATAAATACGAATTGGCGGGATTTGGCTTGCCAATTGCTGATTTTTGATGCAATATCAATGCCGAACTTTTTAAGTTTTATCAAAATTTAATATAGCGATTCAAGCTAAACGCCTAATTTATGAAACTTGCGCACTTCTTTTTCTTTTTTTACTTTAGCTATTCCAAGCCAC
Organism: Undibacterium sp. 14-3-2; assembly: GCF_016595265.1. Classification (NCBI taxonomy): domain Bacteria; kingdom Pseudomonadati; phylum Pseudomonadota; class Betaproteobacteria; order Burkholderiales; family Oxalobacteraceae; genus Undibacterium; species Undibacterium sp. 14-3-2. The sequence goes on along the minus strand of NZ_JAENGS010000002.1, from coordinate 170,106 downwards.
AGGCGGTCGGAAGAAGGTAAGCGCACAAAGAAAAAAAGCTCAACCAGATTTCTGAAAAAACCGCCAGTCATGGCGGTTTTTTTTTGCCACGAATTCAACCATTTGCACTTATTTATACTTGAAAGACACAGGAGAGAACATGCACCGTACCGATGATTTACGCATACGCGAAATGAAAGAACTGGTTCCACCTTCACATTTGATCCGTGAGTTTGCCTGTTCTGTCAAAGCCTCTGAAACCGCTGCGCACGCACGCACCGCCTTGCACAATATTCTGCACGGCAAAGATGATCGCCTGATGGTGGTGATTGGTCCTTGCTCGATTCACGATACCAAAGCTGCGATGGAATACGCACGTCGCCTGGCGGAACAGCGCACGCGTTTTGCCGGTGAGTTAGAAATTGTCATGCGCGTGTATTTCGAGAAACCGCGCACCACCGTCGGCTGGAAGGGCTTGATTAACGATCCGTACATGGATAACAGCTTCCGCATCAATGATGGCTTGCGTATCGCGCGTGAACTGCTGCTCAATATCAATGAACTCGGCTTGCCTGCCGGTACGGAATTTCTCGATGTGATCAGTCCGCAATATATTGCGGACCTGATCAGCTGGGGCGCCATCGGCGCCCGCACCACCGAATCGCAGGTTCACCGTGAACTGGCATCAGGTTTGTCTTGCCCGGTCGGTTTTAAGAATGGCACCGACGGCAATGTCAAAATTGCAGTCGATGCGATCAAGGCATCTTCGCAGTCGCATCATTTTTTATCAGTGACAAAAGGCGGTCATTCAGCGATTGTTTCGACCAATGGTAACGAAGATTGCCACATTATTCTGCGCGGTGGAAAAACGCCGAATTACGATGCAGCGAGTGTCGATGCTGCCTGCAAGGATATTGCGAAAGCCGGTCTGGCTGCGCGCCTGATGATCGATGCATCGCATGCCAACAGCTCGAAAAATCCGGCGAACCAGATTCCGGTCTGTGCGGATATCGGCGCTCAGGTTGCTGCTGGTGACACGCGTATTGTCGGCGTGATGGTTGAGTCACATCTGGTGGCCGGACGTCAGGATCTGGTTCCGGGTCAGGAGCTGGTGTATGGTCAGTCTGTGACCGATGGTTGTATCGACTGGGATTCGAGTGTCAAGGTATTGGAAGGTCTGGCCGCGGCGGTCAGACAGCGTCGCGTCGTTGAGGCGCAACCAGCGTAAGTGCTGCCTTATTGGCGTTTGTGACCCTGATCAGAAACGTTTGCTCAGGGTCATCTGATCGCCTTCGCGACGCATTTCCATGCGGTTCAGAAACGACATGCCCAGCAAAGGCATCGTCAGGCCTGCTTCGATGACGGACGCATCCACCTGATGTAATTCGATGTCACCGATCTTGATCGTATCGAGCTTGATCAGATACGTATTGACGACGCCACCGGCCGTATTGGCGCGGCCCATGCGACCCGCTTTGTAATTCAGACCGATGCGCGTTGCATCGGCGGCTGGCAAGGCGATCAGGCTGGCACCGGTATCAACCATCATATTCACACTGACGCCGTTGATCATGGCGGGGGCCATAAAATGCCCACGGTCTCCGGCTTTCAGAACCACGCTGTTACCGCTGCTGGCGGCCGAGCGGTGCACGGTTTGCCCCATCACCAGCACGTAGCGTTTGCCGTTGCTGAAGATGGTGGCCGATTCGCGATCTGCATCAACCAGTTTGGTATCGCTGCTCAGCGCGCTGCCTACCGCATAAGCCTTGGGCGGCGCGCCATCGACAACCAGTATCGCCTTGCCCGGGAATAAACCAACCACGCCGACGTCCGTAGCGAAGGACGTCAGTGAACACAATAAAAGAGGCAGCAGGGCAAAGCGTTTCATGGTGACTTTCGGTGTGAGGTCGGAAGGCTGAATGACGCGGATATCAAGGAATATCGTGCAACATCGTGCGATATTGCACAATAGCCGCGTCAGAAATCAGTCGCGGAAATTATTAAATTCCAGCGGCAGATCTTTGATTTCTTTGCGCAGTAAAGCCATCGCTGCTTGCAGATCATCGCGCTTCGCGCCCTGAACGCGCACCGCGTCACCTTGTATGCTGGCCTGCACTTTCATTTTGCTGTCTTTCAGCACTTTGACGATTTTCTTTGCGTCTTCGGTCTCAATGCCATTTTTGACTTTGATGACTTGCTTGACCTTGTCGCCGCCGATTTTTTCGACTTTGCCGAAATCCAGGAAACGCACATCGACTTTACGTTTTCCCATGGTTTGCGTCAGCTCAGTAATAATCTGATCCAGATGGAATTCTGTATCGCCAAAAATCACGACTTCGCGCTCTTTATCTTTGAGTTCGATTTTGGCGCTGGTGCCTTTCATGTCGAAGCGATTGGTGATGACTTTGTTCGATTGCGTGACCGCATTCTTCACTTCTTCCATGTTTGCTTCAGAGACGGTATCAAATGAGGGCATAGTGCTTCCTTGGTGAAATAAATAAACGTGCGTCATTTTATCAAATGCGCGGCTGTCACAAAGCGCAGCAGCTATAATTTGCACCCTATGACGACGAATCTTTCTTTTTCCCGCGACGTTTCGCTGCAACCGTACAATACTTTTGGTATTGCGGCGCAAGCGAATTACTTTTTATCCATCACTGACATTGAGCAGTTACGCGCGTTGCGCGACGACCCTGTGCTCGCTGCAATGCCACGTCTGATCTTAGGTGGCGGCAGTAATCTGGTGTTGTCGGATCAGGTTGATGCGCTGGTGCTGAAGATGGATTTACTCGGCAAATCCATCGTCGGTGAAGATGCTGAATTTGTTTATGTGCAGGCGCAGGCCGGTGAAAACTGGCACGCTTTTGTGCAATGGACGCTGGCGCTGGGTCTGGGTGGCCTGGAAAATTTATCCCTGATTCCCGGCACGGTCGGCGCGGCACCGATACAGAATATCGGCGCGTATGGCATGGAAGTGCAGGACGCCTTGTTTCAGCTCGAAGCATTTGATTTTTCCACTGGCGAGATGCTGGTGCTGGATAAGGCTGCGTGCCAGTTTGCCTACCGCGACAGTATTTTCAAACATGCGCTGAAAGACCAGGTGGCGATTACCAGCGTGCAGTTTGCTTTGCCGAAGCAATGGCAGCCTAAAATTGGCTATGCCGATGTCGCCAGATATTTGCAACTGCAAGCGATCAGCGCGCCTTCGCCACGCGCAATCAGCGATGCGATTATTGCGATACGTCAGGCGAAATTGCCCGATCCGCAGGTGATCGGCAATGCCGGCAGTTTTTTCAAAAATCCGCTGGTGAGCGCGGCACAGCGCGATGCGCTATTGCTGAACTATCCCGATCTGGTCAGTTATCCGCAGTCCTCAGGCGATTACAAACTGGCGGCAGGCTGGCTGATTGAGCGTTGCGGCTGGAAAGGAAAAAATCTGGGACGTGCCGGTGTCTATGAAAAACAGGCCTTGGTGCTGGTGAACCGCGGCGGTGCAAGCGGCGCAGAAGTGCGCGCGCTGGCGCAGGCGGTGCAGGCCGATGTTTTGGCGAAGTTTGCGGTGACGCTGGAAATTGAGCCGGTGTTTGTCTGATTTCTGCCTGATGGTTGCAGCGTAAAACGGCGTCATCTCAGATGCAGATGCCGTTCTTTTTTAAACCTGTTTCAGCACACCTTTTAGCGCCCATTTCAACGCTCATTTAAATCAGATCATGCAGGCTGAGAATCTGATGCATTCGCCGTATTTTTGTCGAAATATGGATACTCCCCCTCCTTTTTATCAAAATCGCCTTTATCTCAGCATAAATAAAGGGCTTCAAAATATACTGGGGGGAGTATATTTAAGGCCTTTTGGCGCGTCTTTGGCCGTATTTTGGCACTATCGGGCAAATTCAAAACCATGCTGACCGCAAAGTCTCACGTGCTGACACGGTTCAACGATCGCAACCCATGCTTTTTAAATCCTTGTCGGCGTTGCCCGCGTTGCCTGCCTGACGCAGGCTGACCAGCGCTTCACGCACCTTATCGCACATCGCTTTTTTACGCGCCGCTTCGCCATTGTCAGGCGCACTTGCAGGTGCGGCTTTTTCGTTGGCAGCAGGTGCCGAGGCCGGGGCTGGTGCTGCTGGTTTGGCGGCATTCATTGCACGCTGTTTTTCATCCATGCATTCTTTTTCAACCGCTGCCCGCACATCCGCAGCATTGCCGCGTTGCGCGTAAATTTCATTGATCAGTTTCTTGCGCTCTTCGGTGCCAGCTTCAGACAAAACACGCTCTTGCGTCGCACCGGCTTCACGCATCCAGATAATTTTTTTGGCGTCTTCACCACGCAAGCGGCACGACGCATCGACCACCGGTTTATTCGTATTGTCTGTGATGGCGAGCTTACCTAAGATCTGCTCTTTCTGGCCTTTGTCGCAGGGTTTGTCCTGATATGAATTGCCGCAGCGATACAGGGTTTGCGCCTGCGCACCCGTCGTCATACTGAGAACCAGTAGCAAGCTGCCGAGCACGGTTGAGGCTGAGAATAGTTCGCGTCGTGTCTTCATAGTGACTCCTGTAGTCCAAATGCAGAGAGGTGCCATCCGTGCACCTCTCTTTGCTTTACTGCGGTTGGATTCAGCCCTTGCTTCTGGCTTCGATGGTTTCCCATTTATCCAGCGCTGTCAGCAATTCCTCATCGATCTCAGCAAAACGCGCATTCAATTTATTTGCTTCGTCCGGTCCATTTTTATACAAGTCAGCATCGGCGAGTTGCGCGGTAATCGCGGCTTGCTCTGCTTCCAGTTGCGCGATCAGCTTAGGCAATTCTTCCAGCTCGCGTTGCTCTTTGTAGCTGAGCTTTTTGGCTTTCGCGGCGGCGGGTACATTTGCGGTCGCTGCTGTATTGGCGACATTGGCGGCTGGTTTGCTGTCTGCTTTCACCGCGGATTTGGCGACGGAATTGCTGTAACGTTCCCAGTCGCTGTAACCGCCGATATATTCGCGCCACTGACCTGCGCCTTCAGAGACGATCACCTGTGTGACGACATTGTCGAGGAAAGTCCGGTCATGACTGACCAGGAACACGGTGCCGGTATATTCTTCGAGCAATTCTTCGAGCAATTCCAGCGTGTCGATATCAAGATCATTGGTCGGTTCATCGAGTACCAGCACGTTCGCTGGTTTGGCGAACAGGCGCGCCAGCAACAGGCGATTGCGTTCGCCGCCGGACAAAGATTTGACCGGTGAACGGGCACGCTCCGGTGCAAACAGGAAATCGCCCAGATACGACATCACATGTTTGCGCTGACCGTTGATCTCAACAAAATCACTGCCCGGCGCAATCGTTTCTGCCAGACTCATTTCATCGTTTAACTGCGCGCGCATCTGATCGAAATACGCGATCTGCAATTTGCTGCCTTGCTTGATGGTGCCGCTATCCGGTGTTTCCTGACCGAGTATCAGTTTCAGCAAGGTGGTTTTACCGGCGCCGTTCTGACCGATCAGACCTATCTTGTCGCCACGCATAATGATGCTGGAAAAATCTCTGACGATGACTTTCTCGCCAAACGATTTGCTGACATTTTCCAATTCGGCGACGATCTTGCCGGAACGCTCGCCTGTGGTGACATCGAGCTTGACCTGGCCTTGCAATTCACGTCGCGCACTGCGTGCCAGACGCAATTGTTCCAAGCGTTTGACGCGGCCTTCATCGCGCACGCGGCGGGCTTTCACGCCTTTGCGTATCCAGATTTCTTCCTGTGCTAAAAATTTATCAAACTTGGCATTTTCGACTTCTTCATTTTCCAGCTGCTCTGCTTTGCGGGTCTGATAAGTGGTGAAATTGCCGGGATACGAAGTCAGTTTGCCGCGATCGAGTTCAACGATGCGGGTCGCCACGTTGTCGAGGAAACTACGATCATGCGTGATGAACAGTACGCTGCCTTTGAAATCTTTCAGCAAACCTTCGAGCCATTGAATCGAGGAAAAATCCAGATGATTGGTCGGCTCATCGAGCAGCAACACATCCGGCGCACTGACCAGCGCGCAGGCCAGCGCCACCCGCTTTTTCATCCCGCCTGACAACGTACCCATAATCGCGTCTTTACCGAGATTGAGTTTATCCAGCGTGGTTTCGACTTTATTGCCGAGGCTCCAGGCGTCGGCGGCATCCAGCTTGACCTGAATATCATGCATGCGCTCCATCAGCGCATCATCATTATCGCCACCGAATTGGCCGGTCAGGCTTTCATATTCTTGCAACAGCGCAGGCAATTCACCGAGGCCGGAAGCCACCGCGTCAAACACGCTGATGTTCTGGTCAAATTGCGGTTCCTGTTCCACATACGCGATTTTCAGACCTTGTTGCTGCACCAGCAGGCCATCATCGATTTTTGAAGTGCGGGCGATAATTTTCAGCAAAGAAGATTTGCCAGTGCCGTTACGGCCGATCAGACCGACGCGCTCGCCGGTTTCAAGAGAAAACTCTGCATGATCGAGCAGAGCAACGTGACCGAATGCCAATTGGGCATCGCTTAATGAGATAACTGCCATAAATACCTGTGAGATCAGTACGGCAGATCATGCCGGACTACATTGGAGAAAACCCGTATTGTACGACAGGCAGCGCAGCGCTTAACGATCTTGATTCGTCTTTGACTGAAGCTTGATACGGCCTTGATTGATTGTTAGGGGCTGCTCAGGTAAGATGGCGGGCTTGCTGAACGGCACCTGTCGCTGTTCACACCGTGTCTCGCCGTAGTTCAATGGATAGAACGTATGCCTCCTAAGCGTAAGATACAGGTTCGATTCCTGTCGGCGGGACCAGTCCTGGCACATCTCATTCCTCAACGTAATCAAAGTAATCAAAGTAATCAACGTACTTTTCCCTCTGTTGTTGTGATTAGCGGTCAGCGTTGATCGCAAATGATGCGCGGCTGATTCGTTAAATATTATTTCCTACTGGCAATCAGCCATTGCTGCGGCTGAATATCCTATAGAATCAAGCGATTGCATCCATAAACATAAAAACAATGCAACGCTGATTTTTAATCATCTGTCAAATTTAGCGATGTTATGCCGGTGGCTTTTTTCAGCTTATTTTTAGCTTTTAGCGGCATGCGCACTTTCAGCCACGAGCGTGCCGGCCAGAGCGTTCCTTCACGTCCCCACAGCAGTCGGCAGATTCAGCCATCATCACTGAGTATCAAACATAAAGAGCACCGTCATGAACCAGTCCAGTATCTCTCGCCAGAATGCCTTGATCGAAGCGCTCAACCGTGTGCAGGCGATTATCGAATTTGATCTGCAAGGCAATATCCTGCATGCGAATGAATTATTTCTCTCAACGATGGGCTACACGCTTGACGAAGTGGTCGGCCAGCATCATAAGATTTTTTGCGAGCCGGCTTATGTCAACGGCATAGGATATAGCCAGTTCTGGAGTAAGTTAGCCAAGGGTGAAACTTATTCGGGTGAATTTCATCGCTACGGTAAAGATGGCAAAACAGTCTGGTTGCATGCGTCTTACAACCCCATCATGGGCGATGATGGCAAGCCCGCACGCATCGTCAAATTTGCGACCGACATCACCGCTGAAAAATTACGACGCGCAAACGATGAGGGAAAAATCAATGCGATAGACCGCGCGCAGGCGGTTGTTGACTTTTCTCTTGATGGCAGAGTGTTGGTGGCGAATCAGAATTTTCTGCAGATTTTCGGCTACAACATCGAACAGATAACGGGGCATCATCATCGCCTGTTTTGCACGCAGGACGAAGCGCGTTCTGTCGAATATCTGAATTTCTGGGAACGCCTCGGGCGCGGAGAATTTGATGCCGGTGTGTATCGACGGCTCGATGCGCATGGCAAGGATGTCTGGATACAGGCGTCGTACAACCCGGTGTTTGATCCGGATGGCAAGCCATACAAGATCGTGAAGTTTGCGACCGATATTACAGAGTTGCGTACCAGGCAGGCAGAATCTGAGGGCAAGCAAAATGCGATTTCCCGTTCGCAAGCGGTGATTGAATTCGATTTACAGGGAAATATCCTGACGGCGAATGCTAATTTTTTGCGTACTTTCGGCTTTACCGAACAGGAAATCATCGGCCAGCACCATAAAATTTTTTGTGAAGCCGCACTGGTCAAATCGCTGGAATACCGTCATTTCTGGGCGGACCTGGCGGACGGCCAGTTTAAAAGCGGGCGCTATAAACGGATAGGAAAACACGACGCAGAAGTCTGGATACAGGCAACCTACAATCCTATCCTCGATCTGGAAGGCAAGCCGTATAAGGTCGTAAAATATGCGGTGGATATTACCGAGCAGGTGGATAGAGAAAACCTGATTTCAGAAAAAGTCGAATCGATCACGCGCATACTTGATGAACTGTCGGCATCAATCGACAGTATTTCCAAAAGTTCTGAACACTCGAATGATCTGGCGCAGAAAACGCAGCAACATGCGGCCGACGGCAGCGGCGTGCTGAAGCGTTCGCAAGAAGCGATACAGGCGATACAGAAATCGTCAAATGACATCAACGAAATTATCAACACGATTGCCGATATTGCTAGCCAGACCAATTTGCTGGCGTTTAATGCGGCGATCGAAGCCGCACGCGCTGGCGAGCAAGGGCTGGGCTTTTCCGTGGTGGCTGACGAAGTGCGTAAGTTGGCAGAAAAATCGACGCTGGCAGCACGCGAGATCGCCAAGTTGATCACGCAAACCGTGACGCGGGTGGATGAGGGCGGGCGCTTGTCGGAACAGGTCGGTGATTCGTTTGCGCGGATTCTCGATTCCATGAATAACACCACGCAATCGATCGCCGCTATTTACGGCGCAACCAGCGAGCAGGCGGATGCGACCCGCAACGTGGTCAGGCTGCTCAATGAATTGAATCAGTCGACGGAGCGTCTGTGACCCTTGCTGCAACATCGGTAGCGTTGAACGGCGCGCATCGCAACGACAGCAGCCTGAGCATGACATTCTGCCGGCTTGGAGACTTGCGTTTTGCTGTGCCGCTGAACGACGTCGTGCAGGCGATCCGACAGCCGCAACTGACGCTGTTGCCACGTCGCGATCAGGCGATTGCCGGTGTGTTTGTGTATAGACAGCAGACCATACCATTGCTTGATTTGCGGCGTTGGTTACCGTGGTCGGATGAACGCAGCGAGCTACCCGGACAGATATTATTATTGCGCCAGAATGCGCATCTGGTCGGTGTGGCGATTGATCAGGTTGAAGGTTTGCAGCGCGTCCCTGGCAGTCAGATTCAGCGCGTGGTTCAGCGTGAGGATGACGAAGAATTGTTTCATTCCACCGTCAGTATTGCCGCTGGTGAGCAAGAGTCGCAGGCTCTGGGTTTGCTTGATGTTGATGCGCTGATCCGGCTGTCACAGGTATGGAGTGCGGCGGATGAGGAGTTTGCGGCTTCCATCGCAGCGGCCGATAGCGAATTGGCCGCAACTACTGCCGCTACCGCAGCCTCAGCCAGCACAGTGCCGCATGCATTGTTTGAGCTTGCCGGACAGGTGCTGGCGATTCCCGCTGCCGATGTTGCCGCTGTGATTTCCATGCCTGTCGTTACCACGATATTAGGACGACATCCTGCGTGGCTGGGCATGACCATCTGGCGCGAACGTGATGTGCCGGTCTTGCGCACGATGGCGGCATTAGGCTTACCACCGCAAGCGGCGGACGAATCTGCACACGACACGTCGGCATCAGCGCAAGAAAACTTGCTGGTGATACTGGGCAGTGAGGGGCGTTATGCGGGCTTACCGGTGCAGGTCGCCCGCGCGGTGACGCCACTCGATACCAGCGCAGCGCAAACGGCTGCCAGTGCTGGTTTACCTGCCAACACCGTATTAAGCGGTGTGTTGCATCTGAATGCGGCGGAACGCTTATTGCTGGTCGATGGCGCTGAACTGGTGAATACATGTTCCCTGAGTGCGCTGAGCCAGAAAAACGCGAGTGCCAAACAAGACCAGCAAAACCAGCAACCAGATCAACCGAATCAGGCGGACCTGGATGCTGCGTTACAAGCGCATGTGGTGGTGCAGGGCGGACGCGCCTGGGCGGTCGGCATGCGCTGGCTGGAGGCCATCATTCACTTTCCGGAACAGCTTGATACAAATACAGCGGGAAACCCTGCGCAGCTGGGTAACTTTATCTGGAATCAGCAGACACTGGCCTTGTGGGATTTGCGTATGCTGAGCAATCAGACGCCAACGCCGGATAGCCCGGAACGTCGCGTGCTGATCATGCGTATCGACGGCATGCTGATCGGGCTTGCGGTTGAGCAGTTGCTGATACTGCTACCCGCCAGAAGCGGCAAAATTGCGGCATTTGGGCGGCGCCAAAGTGGCGTTACTCAGATCATCACCGTGCGCGATCAGGATCAGGAAAAAACTTACAGCATTCTGAATCCTGCCGAATATTTACCTTTGCAGCAGGCACTGGCATCCTGAACGCTGACGAAAAATCGCTGCCACGTCGTTTTCCATGCCCCGGCTGACGGCAACTATTTTGCCTCTGCCCTCATCCTTTATTTACTGAAAATAGGGGGAGTATCTGCGATTTCATGCTGATTGTCGGCATGAAATAAAGGGTGTAAAAAATACTCCCCCCAGTATATTTTCATTAAAAAACCTTCATTCAGCGCCCGGTAAGGGCATGCTGATACGGTAATGTGCCATCGCCAGATGGCGAGTCTGAGACAAGGATGGAAATTGTCCCATCATTACGAGTCATCAGAAAATGCCCTCACTAAAAATAAAACTCAGTAAAATAGTCCATATCTATTTTGTAATTTTTCGTGATGGAGTACGAATGAGTGGTAAGGCTTCTCGTGGCATGGTGTGGGCAAGAATCTTCATCGTTTTGATTCTGGTCAGCTTGATGGCATGGTGTACGACCAATAATCGCAGGATGGCGCAATCAGCACCGCTGCGTATGGAGTTGCAATCCATCTTTCTTGAGCAAGGTTTAATCGATAATAACAACGAGCGCAGCAATCTCGCTGATGTCGCCAGAAAAGCGGGAACCGCCCGCATGAACCGGCTCTTATACGATGTGGCAGGCAGCGCTTCACTGGATAGTCTGAAATGGATCGTGGCCAATGGCGCTGAACCGAAAGACATCGGCATCATGCGCGACATGACTTTGCTGCAGTCTGTAGCGATGCGGGCGCAGGGCGACCGGATAGAGTATTTTCTGGGGCTGGGATTAAATCCGGCCGAACGTAGCCGTGACGGTAAAACCCTGATGCATATCGCTGCGCAAGGCGGTATGGATAATAAAGTGCTGGCGCTGTTGGTGGCCAAGGGCCTCAACATGAATGAGCCGGATAATGTCGGGCGTGTTCCCATACATTACGCCAGCGTTAAAGCAATCAGTGTGCTGGCGGGTGCGGGAGCCGATATTGACGCTAAAGATGCGCTGGGAATGACGCCTCTGCATTACGCCGCCAAAGAGGGGAAGAACGATATCGTTGCCGAGTTATTGCGTAATTCGGCCTCGGTTTATCTCACGGATAAAAAGGGCAGAACTGCACTGCATTTTGCGGCGATGACAGCACAGTCAAATAATGTGGTGGATACCTTGCTGGCCGCCGGTGCTCCGGTGACAGTCAGAGATGAAGACGGCAATACGCCGAAAGATCTTGCCATCGAAGCGCGTGACAATTACCGCTATCGCAATGTGAGTGTGATTGACCGTCTGTAAAATCCGACGACGGTGAAAAAAGCTTTATAAAAAAGCTTCATAAAAAAATAGCTTCATACGCGCTCTGGCTGTGTATGAAGCTATTTTTTTGAGGCTCTTTTTTAGGTTGTTTGCAGTAGTAGTATCTGTGACGCTTAATGTTTATTACGTTTCAGAATGACGGGATCGCGCCCGTCAGCAGGAGCCACTTGCAGTTTGTAATCGATGGCTTTTGCGTCTTGCTGGCTGATCTTGTCGTTGAATGTGGATTTCAGAAAATCCCACATATTTCTTTGCAGACCATCACATTCAAGTACATCGCGGCTTTTGCTGGTATAGCGATGGTTGTATTCAAGATCATTTCCTTCTTGTTCTTCACGATAATTTCTTGAACGTGAATTCTCTTTGGCTCGTTCACGCTCGAACTGATGCATCGGGATACTGCAGTTTTCGCGGAAATTCGACATCAGCAAATGCTCAACAGCGACGTTGCATTGTGAATAGCGATGCGACAGTTGCCAACAACTTTTCCCCACATCCTGTTCTTTTATGCGCGAGCTGATTTTCTTTAATGCCGCATCGTCACGGACTTCCTTGACTGATTCGCCTGCTTTGCTGGCACAAGGTTGATCTGTGTAGGTAACCGTACCGGAACTGCTGACACATTTTTTTAAATCAGCGTGTGCCGATAGCGGTGCGAGCAGGATAAGCACAACAGAAAAACAGACAACCGGGTTGAGCATGAATACTCCAGTCAAAAATAAAGGTAATGAATTGTTCCCGCACTTTTTTCTGACCAGCAATTCAGCGGCGGGAGACAAAGATTTTATCGAGGGGTATTGTAAAATATTTGTTACAAAGTGATGGTTTATTTTTTTTTGATTACAACGCAGTCCATTGCTGCTCGACCAGCAGGCGGTCGCCGGAATAAATTCTGCCGGTGAAAATCGCGCCGCGTTGAACTGGTCCCACGCCTTTCGGTGTGCCCGTCATCAGGATGTCGCCATCATTGAGACTCATAAAACTCTGTATCGATGCCAGCAATTGCAGCGGCTTGAACAGCATCAGCGGTGTGCCACCCTGTTGTGCGAGCTCTCCGTTAATCAGCAGTTCCAGTCGTAGCGCTTCCAGATTGCCGTCAAAGGGCACGAAGCGGCTGAACACCGCTGAGCCATCAAAGGCTTTGGCGCGTTCCCACGGCAAGCCTTGTTTTTTCAGGCTGGTCTGCACCGCACGGCGGGTCAGATCGAGGCCGAAGCCGACCGCATCGATCTGCCCATTGTGCAGCTGGAAGCTGATTTCACCTTCGTAATGAATATCGTCACCATCCGAGCGCAGTTCGTCAGACAGAGCCGAATTTGGTTTGACAAAAATTACGGGTTCCGTCGGGACTTCATTGTCGAGCTCGGCAATGTGCTCGACATAATTGCGGCCGGCGCAGACGATTTTGGATGGCACGACGGCCTGATTTTCGCGTATCACGGTATGCATGTTTACTCCTGAATTTCTGTCGTCAAAGCGAGCAGTTTAATTGATGCTAGAAACTTTCTCAGCGTTGCGCCAATGCGAGTTTGGCTGCCAGTAAGGCAAACACAGTCGCCGCGCTGCGATTGAGCCAGCGCTGTGCTTGTGCCGAGCGGCGCAAACGCTGACCAACACTGGCGGCGAACCAGGCGATGCCGCCAAAGGTGATCAGCGTCGCGACGATGAAAATAGCACCAAGCTGAAAAAACTGCGGCGCTATCGCGCCACGTTCCGCCGATACAAACTGCGGCAGCAACGCGAGGAAAAATAATACGACTTTAGGATTCGTCAGATTCATGATGATGCCGCGCAAATACAGTTGCGCCGGACGCATGACCGGTGCGCTGTTGCCTGCCGTATCGCCGACCGGAGCATGAAATGCGCCCCACGCCAGATACGCAAGATAAGCTGCACCGACGAATTTGAGAACAAGAAACGCGGTTGCCGAGGCGGCAAACAGAGCGGCCAGCCCCATCGCAATGGCGCAGGTGTGGACGATGATGCCGGTACTGAGACCGAAGACGACCAGCATGCCTGCTTTGCGTCCCTGCGTTGCCGATTGCATCAGCACGAACAGGTTATCGGGGCCGGGCGTCAGTCCCAGCAAAATTGAAATACCAAAGAAAGTCAGTGCGGTTTGTAAAGTCAGCATGGCATCGTCCGGAAAAAGCACACAGGCAAATCAACATTATCTGCGATTTGCCTTCAACCGGGTATCTGATGTCATGCCGAAATTACAGAGAGTGGCGGCGTCTTTCCGGATGCGTCAGGACACGACCACTGGTGACTGGATCGACATCATTGGCCTGCAGGTATTCCAGTGCGCAACTGGTGCCGTGGCTTTGTTGCAGGCGGATTGCTGTTTCTACATACGCTGCAGTGCGCAGATCGTGGCGCTGAGCGTCGATATTGTCGATACCGGTCAGTGATGTGGCAGACGCGGGGAAATCAGGAATAGCGGTAATACCGTGGCGGTGCATGTCAGACTCCATAATCAATCCAGCCGCGACATCGTTCTTATGCCCTCTTACTGTTACGGACATTCATCATGCAACTGGTGATGGTAATAAGATTGCTGTGACGGGATGGATAATCAATAAGTGGGTATCCGGGAAACACGCTCACATTATAAATCCATCAAGGGCCGAAAGATTGCGCGGCATCAACATCCCGGCAAGCCGCTGGGAGAGAGGTGGCTTGCCAGGATGTTGTGACTTGATTCTTGAGTCAGGTTTGACAGGCACTCATGCTTACAGCGCAGTACGCAGTGCGAACAATTCCGGAAACAGCACCACATCCAGCATTTTGCGCAGATAGCTGACGCCAGCCGTGCCGCCGGTGCCGGTTTTAAAGCCGATAATGCGTTCCACCGTTGTTACATGACGGAAGCGCCAGATGCGGAATGCGGTTTCCATATCGACCAGCTTTTCTGCCAGCTCATATAAAGACCAGTGCTGTTCCGGCGCACGATAGACTTGCAGCCATGCCTCTTTGACGGATTCGTTGGATGTCGTCGATTGCGTCCAGTCGGCTTGCAAGCGCTCAGCATCAATCGCCAGACCTTGCCGCGCCATCAGCATGATCGCTTCATCGTAAATCGATGGCGTGTGCAGCGCATCGCTCAGCGTGGCATGGATCGCTGGTTTGCTTTCATGCACGCTCAGTAAAGCCGCATTCTTATTGCCGAGCAGGTATTCCAGTTCGCGGTACTGATGCGATTGAAAGCCGGATGACGCACCAAGGTAAGGGCGGATCGCCGTGTATTCACTCGGCGTCATCGTTGCCAGTACATCCCAGGCATGTACCAGCTGATCCATGATGCGGGCGACGCGTGACAGCATTTTGAATGCGGGCGGCAAATCATTATTGCGTATCTGTACCCGCACCGCATGCAGCTCGTGCAGCATCAGCTTGATCCAGAGTTCGCTGGTCTGGTGTTGGACGATAAACAGCATTTCATTATGATTCGGCGAGCGCGGATGTTGCGCCGTCAGTATCTGATCCAGCCCCAGATAGTCGCCGTAACTCATGTCATTCGAAAAATCCATTTGTGCTCCATGCCATGACATCGGGCATTTGCCTGCGCTGGTATTGTCGTTACTCATTGTGTTCCTCTTTTTTATCGTTGCTGTTGCCTGGTCTGCTGACTTGTCTGCTCAGTTGTCTGCCCAGTTGTCTTTATCACCGCTGTGATCAGGTCACGGCATGGCGTTTGGCATGCAGATCGTAATCTTCGCGATCAAGGATGTCGCGCAAGCTGGCAACGGCGTCCCACACATCGACATAACGCACGTACAAAGGTGTGAAGCCAAAACGCATGATGCCCGGCTCGCGGTAGTCGCCGATCACACCGCGTTCTATCAAGGCCTGGATAATCGCGTAAGCATGCGGATGATGGAAACTGGCCTGGCTGCCACGCTGCTGATGAGAACGTGGCGTGACCAGTTCCAGCGGATGTGCCGCACACTGGCTTTCAACCAGCGCGATGAATAAATCAGTCAATGCCAGCGATTTTTCGCGTATCGCCTGCATCGTGGTTTTGCCGAAAATATCGAGACCACAGCCGACCAGCGCCAGCGAGACCATAGGCTGCGTACCGCACAGCGCGCGGCGGATACTCGCGGTTGGTTCAAAATGTGGCTGCATCGCGAACGGGTTTGCATGTCCCCACCAGCCTGATAATGGATGTTGAAATGCAGCCTGATGGCGCAGTGGTACCCAGATGAATGCGGGCGCGCCGGGGCCGCCGTTCAGATATTTGTAAGTGCAGCCAACCGCGAAATCGGCCTGAGCTGCATTCAGTTCCACCGGCACCGCACCGGCGGAATGCGCCAGATCCCATAAGGCCAGCGCGCCATGCTGATGTATCAGGGCGGTCACCGCGCGCATGTCGTGCAGATAGCCGGTGCGGTAATTCACATGCGTCAGCATCACCAGTGCAGTATTTTGATTGATCACCGCAGGCAATTCATCGGGGGAATCTATCAGTTGTATCTGATAGCCGCGATCCAGCCAGCGGGTGATGCCCTCGGCCATGTAAATGTCGGTAGGGAAATTGCTGCGCTCGGTGATGATGACTTTGCGTTGTGCGTCGCCTGATTGCATCTGCAACGCCGCACTGATGGCTTTGAACAGATTAATGGAGGTCGAATCGGTGACGACCACTTCGTCTGCCTGCGCGCCGATCAGCGGTGCAAGCTGATTTCCCAGCGTGGACGGCAGATCGAACCAGCCCGCTTTATTCCAGCTTTTGATCAGATCGGTGCCCCATTCTTGCGCGATCACTTCCTGCGCTCTTTGCAGCGATGCTTTCGGGCGCGCGCCGAGAGAATTTCCATCGAGGTAAATAACGCCGTCCGGCAAAAGAAATTCATCGCGTAAAGCGGCCAGCGGATCTTGTCGATCAAGTTGCTCGCAGGCTTCGCGGCTTTGGGTTAGGGTCATATTCATCTCCTGGAAATAATAGTGAGCGTGTTGATGCGTTCGTGTTTTTTGCGTTGCTTATTGCGTCGATTATTGTGTTGATTTATCGCAGCGCCCTGAGTACCGCCCGCACCGGGCTGGCATCGAGTCCCGCGAGTTTTAAGGGCAGGCAGATCAGTTCATAATCGCCTTCCGGCACTTCATCGAGAACAATGCCTTCCAAAATCGCCATCTGATGCTGTTTCATGCGCAGATGCGCATCCAGCGTTTTGGATTCCTGCGGGTCGAAAGACGGGCTGTCGATGCCGATCAGCCTGACGCCATGCTGCGCTAGCAGATCGATGGTTGCCGGGGCAATGCTGGGAAAATCCGCATCCCATTGCATCTGCGGTGCTTGCAGATAGGTGCGGAACAGCACGCGTGGCGGCAGATTGTGCAGATAGTCGCTGACGTGTTCCGGTAAAACCTGCGCCACGCCCAGACTATGAATCACGCGGCAGGCACCGATATAGGTCTCAAGCGCGACCTGATCAATGGATTTACCGTCAACATCGTAATGCGAAGGCGCATCGCAGTGCGCGCCGGTGTGGGTGGACATCGTGATCTTGCTGACTTTGACTGGACAGCCGTCAGCAATTTGCCAGGTGGTTTCAGCGCTGTAAGCACTGTCGCCCGGCCAGACCGGAATGCCCGGTTGTATCGCCGGTGTGATGTCCCATAAGCGGGGCATTTCAGGCAGCTTAGACAGATCAGACATAGCAAACTCCTCAACAGAACAGGCAGAGATTTTATGCCGGATTGCCTGAATAATTGTTGCAAATCACAATATCAAAAACGGTATCGCTAGAATATACTGCGAATAAATAAAGGTTATTTGACGGAAATTGCGAATGTGCGTTTGTGCATCGCGCAAATGCACCAGAAAACAGGAAAACCATGCAACTCGACGCGACCGATCTGAAAATTCTCGATTACCTGCAAACCGATGGCCGTATCAGCAATCAGGAATTGGCGGACAAAGTGTTTCTGTCGCCTTCATCCTGTCTGCGGCGGGTGCGTATGCTGGAAGAGGCCGGCGTCATTCATCATTATTGCGCCGTAATCGACACCGAAAAAGTCGGGCTGGAGGTGGATGCCTTCGTGCAGGTGACGATGCGGCGCGATGTCGAACAATGGCATGAGAGTTTTTCGCAGGCATTGCAACAGTGGCCGGAAGTAACCGGTTCCTACATCATCACCGGCGACGCCAATTACCTGCTGCGCGTGCGCGCCCGCAATCTGAAACACTATTCCAGCTTCGTCCTTGAACGCCTCTACAAAACCACAGGTGTGCTGGATATCCGCTCGAATATCGTCTTGCAGACGCTGAAAGATACCCAGCAGATTGATACTGCTCTGCTCGCAGAATAAGGCGATTTCAGGGGAGTATCTTTGATTTTCGCCTTATTCTCAGCATAAACAAAGGGCTTTTAAATATACTCCCGGGAGTATATTTTTGCCTCAGAAAGCTGTTTTACAGGCTTATTTACTCTGTAACAGCGCTTTCAGTATTCCTGCTGCCGGGCCCTGATTGTTCCAGGTCTGGGTCAGATCAAGGTCGCCGTTGGTGCTGACGAGGATCAGGATATGGCCGTTTTGGATGTCGAGCAGATTCAGGATACGCACACCGGCAATCCAGCCCTGACGTTCGACGATGGTGGTCGGTTTGCGTTCATCGGCACCTTTGAAAGGATAGACCCAGACGCCGAGCGCGCCGCCGGTCGCATTCGGTTTCAGCATGTCAGCGCGGGCGGCGGATGATAGCAGTTTGCCCGCAATGAAGGCGCGGTCAAAGGCGAGCAAGTCTTGCAGCGTGCCATACGACGAACCTGCCGCGCCGTAACTGGCGAAATTCACTTCCGGTTCGGCTTTGCCACCCAAGATGCCGTGCACATGCGCCGGGTTGTCTGGCATCGCGGCGTTGTACATGCCGGAATTTTTCATGCCTGATGGTTGGAATAAACGCTGTTGCAGCAATTGGGCAAATGCTTGTCCGCTGATTTTTTCCAGCAAGGCACCGAGCACAAGATAGTCGCAGTTGTTGTAATCAAACGTGCTGCCGGGCGCACTCTTCATTGGTCCTGCGCAGATGCCGGTAGCGAATGCCTGCATGTTGTCGCCATTATTGGCATTGCGCATGTGAAACGTGGGCTCTGCATTTTCATTGTAAAGGCCGGAATAATGCGTCAACAGTTGCCGAAGCGTGATCTGGCGCGCCTGCGGATTCGGATAATCGGGCCAATACTTTCCCAACGGCTGATCGAGTTGCAAACGTCCGGCATCGACTTCCTGCAGTATCAGAATCGCGGTCATTTGCTTAGTGATCGAGGCGAAACGGAAAGTACGTTGCAGATCGCCGAAGTCGGTGCTGCTTTTTTGCAGCAAGATTTTATCGCCGCGTGCTGCCAGTATCGCACCGCGGAAACCGCTGGCAAACAGCTGGCTGGCGGCGGTTTCCAGAGCATCAGGCTGTTTTGCCGCGACATTCTGGGTGGATAGAGAACTCAACAGACTCAGAACGATGAGGGCGCTGCTGCGCAGGAAGTGACTAAGGTGACAGAGGCGGTACATAGCTCTACTCCGGGAACAGATCAGAATCCGCAGTGTAACAAATCACGGTAAAAACGGAAGATTGTGCAGTGCAGGATAGGTGTCGCGATATAATGCCGCACCATGAATTTACTCAAAACTCTTGCTTCTATCAGCGGCATGACGATGTTGTCGCGTATTACAGGCTTGGCGCGCGACATTCTGATTAACAGCCAGTTCGGTGCGAATGCACTGTCCGATGCATTCAATATCGCGTTCCGTATTCCGAATCTTTTACGCCGTTTATTTGCCGAAGGCGCGTTCGCGCAAGCCTTTGTGCCGATTCTGGCCGAATATAAAGTCAGACAGGGCGAAGAAGCGACGAAGGCGCTGGTCGATCATGTCGCGACCTTGCTGACCTGGGCTTTGCTGCTGACCTGCGCCGCAGGTATCGTCGGTGCGCCGGTGATTTTATATGTGGCGGCGAACGGTTTGCTTGACCGGCCGGACGTATTTAACGCCAGCGTGGTGATGACGCGCATCATGTTCCCTTACATCGGTTTCATGTCGATGGTGGCGCTGGCTGGCGGCATTTTAAATACCTGGCGCGAATTCAAAATACCGGCTTTTACGCCGGTGATTTATAATCTGACCTCGATTGCAGGATCTTTGTGGCTGTCACGTTTTCTTGAGCAACCGATCTATGCGCTGGCGATTGCGGTTTTCGTTGGCGGTGTGTTGCAGATGGCGATACAGGTACCGGCTCTGGTCAAAATCGGCATGTTGCCACGCATAGGCTGGCGGCCGCATACCGCATGGCAGGACGAAGGCGTGCGCCGCATTGTGCGCAATATGCTGCCAGCAATATTGGCCGTCTCGGCGTCGCAGATCAGTATTCTGATCAACACCAGTCTGGCCTCCAAAATGGTCGCGGGCAGCACCAGCTGGCTTGCCAGCGCAGATCGTTTAATGGAATTTCCAACGGCGCTGCTCGGTGTAGCCTTAGGCACTATCTTGTTGCCGGGCTTGTCGAAAGCGAATGCCGATGGCGATACCACTGAGTATTCGGCACTGCTCGATTGGGGCTTACGCCTGACTTTCCTGCTGGCGATGCCTGCCGCCGTGGCGCTGGCGACGATACCCGAGGCGTTGACCGCCACCTTGTTCCATCATGGTAAATTTGACGATCATGCGGTGCAGATGACGTCGCATGCCTTGATTTCTTATGGCATCGGTCTGATCGGTCTGATCGTGGTGAAAATTCTGGCACCGGGATTTTACGCGCGGCAGGATATACGCACACCAGTCAAAATCGCACTGACCGTGATGATTGCGACGCAATTGCTGAATCTGGTGTTTGTGCCTTTGTTTGCGCATGCCGGTCTGGCTTTATCGGTCGGGCTGGGCGCTTGCGTTAATGCCTTGTTGCTGTTTATCGGCTTGCGCCGCCGCGGTATTTTTCATCCCAAAAAAGGCTGGCTGATGTTCCTGATCAAATTGGCTGCCGCATTAATGCTGATGGCCGCGGTGTCGTCATGGATGTCGGATCAGATACACTGGCTGGCAATGAAACATACTCCGCTATTGCGCGCAGGCGCTTTGTTCGTACTGATCCTGGTATCGGCGTCCGCGTATTTCGGTGCGCTGGCGGTGATGGGCTTTCGCCCCAAAGATTTCCGGAAAACAGCGAAGGTCTGACGTTGGTGATCGTAATAAAAAAGGGATGCCGCGGCATCCCTTTTTTATTGATTCAGCGCTGTACCGATCAGATGAAATGGCAAACGTAATCGAGGGTTTCCAGCGTTTCTATTTCAAAGCTGGAATTGGCTGGCACCTGAAATTGCTGGCCGCCTTCATACACTGACCATTCGCTGTCGCCTTTGACGCGGATGCGGCATTTGCCTGCGTTCAGTTCCATGATTTCAGCCGCGCCCGTATTGAATACCAGGCTCGATGGGAAAATCACGCCTATGGTTTTTTTTGTGCCGTCAGCCAGCAATACTGTGTGGGAAACACATTTGCCGTCGAAGTAAATATTCGCTTTTTTTACGACGCTGACCTGGTCGAATTGAGTTGTCATGTTGTTCTGTTCCAAAAAAACAGCCCGCATAAAAAGCGGGCTGAGTTGCATTGATAAAAGCGGGTGTATTTCCTGATTACTGACCGCGTTTTGCGCGGGCATTTGCTGCAATACGCATACGCAATGCGTTGAGCTTGATGAAGCCACCAGCATCCGCCTGGTTGTAAGCGCCGCCGTCTTCATCAAAAGTAGCAATGTTCATGTCGAACAGAGAATCTGTTTTGGAATCACGCGATACGGTGATCACATTGCCTTTGTACAGCTTGACGCGTACCCAGCCGTTGACCGTTTGTTGTGTGTGATCGATCAGGGTTTGCAGTGCGATACGCTCTGGCGCCCACCAGTAGCCGTTGTAAATCATGCTGGCGTAACGTGGCATCAGATCATCTTTCAAATGCGCGACTTCGCGATCCAGTGTGATCGATTCAATTGCACGGTGTGCACGCAGCATGATGGTGCCGCCTGGCGTTTCATAGCAACCACGGGATTTCATACCGACATAACGGTTTTCCACCAGATCGAGGCGGCCTATACCGTGTTTACCACCCAGACGGTTCAATTCAGTCAGCACCGCTGCTGGCGACAAGCGTTTGCCATTCAGGGCGACGATGTCACCGCGTTCAAATTCGATGTCCAGATATTCCGGTGCATCTGGTGCTGCTTCCGGGCTTACTGTCCAGCGCCACATCGATTCTTCGGCTTCAGCACTTGGGTTTTCAAGGTGGCGACCTTCAAAACTGATGTGCAGCAGATTCGCATCCATCGAATACGGCGCGCCACCATTTTTGTGTTTCTGGTCGATTTCTATGCCTGCGTCTTCTGCATATTTCATCAGTTTTTCGCGGGACAATAAATCCCATTCGCGCCATGGTGCAATGATCTTCACGCCCGGCATCAGCGCATAAGCACCGAGTTCGAAACGCACCTGATCATTACCTTTGCCAGTCGCACCGTGCGAGATCGCATCGGCACCGGTTTCTTTAGCGATTTCGATCAGGCGTTTGGCGATCAGCGGACGGGCAATCGATGTGCCAAGCAGGTATTCACCTTCGTAAATCGTGTTGGCACGGAACATAGGGAAAACGAAATCGCGGACGAACTCTTCACGCACGTCATCGATGTAAATATTTTCTGGCTTGATGCCGAATTTAATGGCTTTGGCACGTGCCGGTTCCAGCTCTTCACCCTGGCCCAGATCGGCAGTGAAGGTCACGATTTCGCATTGATAATTGTCTTGCAGCCATTTCAGAATGACTGAGGTATCCAGACCGCCGGAGTAGGCGAGGACGACTTTTTTAATATCGCTCATAGTGTGCTTTCAAAATGTCTATTTAAAACGGTGTGCTTGATCCGGCTTAGCTGATTTCGCCAACAACCAGATATTCTAATAAAGCTTTTTGTACGTGCAGACGGTTTTCTGCTTCATCCCAGACCACAGACTGCGGACCATCGATCACGCCAGCCGAAACTTCTTCGCCGCGATGAGCAGGCAGGCAATGCATAAACAGCGCATCCGCATTGGCGCGCGCCATTTTTTCTTCATCCACAATCCAGCCGTCAAATGCTTGCAGACGTGCCTGATTTTCGGCTTCGTAACCCATGCTGGTCCAGACATCGGTATTCACCAGATCGACCCCGGCACAGGCATCGGATGGATTGTCGAACAAGGTGTACTGCGATGGATCTGCACTGACCAGCGACATATCCATGTCGTAGCCTTTGGGTGTCGAAATGTGCAGATGGAAATTGAAGATCTGGGCGGCCTGCAACCACGAATACAGCATGTTGTTCGCGTCACCTATCCATGCGACTTTTTTGCCCGTGATAGAACCGCGATGTTCGATGTAGGTGAACACGTCGGCCAGTACCTGGCAAGGATGGTGCTGGTTAGTTAAACCGTTGATGACAGGGACGCGCGAATTGGCCGCGAATTTTTCTATCATCTCTTGTTCGAATGTCCGGATCATGATGATGTCGCACATACGGGACATGACCTGACCTGCGTCTTCGACAGGTTCGCCGCGACCAAGCTGACTGTCACGCGTATTCAGATAAATTGCCGCACCGCCGAGCTGATGCA
Organism: Undibacterium sp. 14-3-2; assembly: GCF_016595265.1. Classification (NCBI taxonomy): domain Bacteria; kingdom Pseudomonadati; phylum Pseudomonadota; class Betaproteobacteria; order Burkholderiales; family Oxalobacteraceae; genus Undibacterium; species Undibacterium sp. 14-3-2. The sequence continues at coordinate 146,766 of NZ_JAENGS010000002.1, read as the reverse complement.
TGCCAGCTTCAAATGACAGACGGGTACGGGTGGAATTTTTCTCGAAAACCATCACCAGCGTTCTGTCGAGCAGAGGGTGATAGGTCTGATAAGCTTTGAACCTTTGTTTGATGATGCGCGCGCGTTGCATCACATATTCAAATTCGGTCAGCGTGAAATCGGAAAATTGCAGGAAGTGTTTGATAGCCATAAATAAAACCGGCAGCAAGTGAAGCTTGCCGCCGCCTGTTATAACTTCTTCATTATAAAGGATTAAAGCGGCTTTCCCATATTAAATTCAGAAGATGGCGGGTTTGAAAATTAATTTGTGGGCGCTTTTGACATTTATTTGCGAAAAATCAGCTTTGTTGTTGCGATATTGAAATGTTGTTTGATTGCGTGCGGAATTGTTAATTTTCGTGAATTAGTAAAAAAAAGTAACTCTACTTGATAATCTTATTGTTCTGACATCATTGGTTCTCGGTAAGCTATTTATAATGCCTCTGATTGTAGAATTTGTTTCTTCAGAGAATTCGTCGTTAATCTGACTGGCATTCGAGCTGGCAGATCATTTGTATTGAACAACATTTACCCGGATTAATTATTATGAGTGCACTTTTAGCCGGACTGACCGTCCTGATTATTGGCGATAGCCATATGTCCACACCTGATTATCTGATCACGACTTTGCACGATGATCTGATGAATAAAGGTGCCGTCGTTTATTCTTTCGGTGCCTGCGGCGTCGCGGCTGGTGACTGGATGGTGAAGAGTCAGTCTTCTTGCGGCGGTGCTGTTCGTCTGAAAGATGGTCCGGTCGAAGTGAAAACCGGGCAGGATGCAATGACGCGCCCGTTCAATGAACTGGTCAAAACCTACAAACCAAATCTGGTGGTTGTGGTGAATGGCGATACGATGGCGTCGTATTCTCAGCCAGAACTGCAAAAAAACTGGGTTTGGCAACAGGTTTCCCGTCTGACCAAAGGCGTCAAAAATAACAATGTGAGTTGCGTCTGGGTTGGCCCGGCCTGGGGTACTGAAGGCGGCAAATTCAATAAAACTTATGCCCGTGCCAAAGAAATGTCTGGTTACCTGTCTGAGATCGTGGCGCCATGCACTTATATCGATTCACTCAGCCTGTCTAAACCTGGCGAATGGGGCACGATAGATGGTCAGCATTTCGACGGTGCTGGCTATAAATCCTGGGGCAGTGCGATTGGTAATGCGATCACCACACCTGCGATTCTGAATTCAATCAAACGTTAATATCCAGATTGACCGGCCGTGCGCCACCAGATTTTTATCTGTGGCGCACGGGTGTTTTTGGCTGGCATGATGCCTGTTTGTATTGTCGGCTTTGTCTTTGACCGCATAGACTGATTCATCAAAATGAAAAAAATTATCCTTACTTGCCTGGCTTCCGTCTTGTCTCTGAGCGCTTACGCAGATAATCCTTTGTATGAAACCGGACCTGGTCAGGATTCATCCTTCGTGCGCTTTCTGAATGCCAGCAGCGATAAGGCGCTTGTCGTCAACGGCGCGGCTAAAGTGAGTCTGGATGTTAAAAATGAGAGTCGTGTTTCGCGGTTTTATCCGGTCAAGGCCGGCGATAAACTGAAGGCCAGTGTGCAAGTCGGTGCCGCTAAAACCAATGTGGAAGTTGTGGCGAAGCCGGGTGAATTTATTACTGTCACCATCCTGAATAAAGGAACGGCGCTTGAAAGTATGCTGGTGCGCGAAGCCCCAACGGATTTCAATGCCATGCGTTCTTCTATTTCTCTTATGAATGTTGATAGCAGTTGCGCTGCCGCCTCGCTGACGGGTGGCGCCAAGGCTGCGACGATTTTTGAAGGTGTTAAACCAGCCACAACACAACGCCGTCTGGTGAATCCTGTGGCGCTGACAGTGCAGGCGAATTGTGGCACTGATGCTGCCGGTGCAGCGGTCGATATGTCACAATTGCAAGCAGGGGAACGCTACAGTATTATCGTGATTCCTGCGAAAAAAGGTCGTCAGACTTTTTTTGTACGTGATTCCACTTCCTGATCTGAATCAGGACTTTTCTCATGGTATTCGCTTCTCTTGAGTTTCTGACGCTATTTCTGCCTCTGTTTTTTGCGCTGTATCTGGTCACACCGCAGCAGTATCGCAATCACACATTGTTGTTTGGCAGTTGGCTGTTTTATGCATGGTGGACGCCTAAATTTCTGCTGTTGATTATTGCGCTGACCATCCTTGCATGGGGCGCTGCGATCCTGATTGACCGAACCAATGATGAACGCCTGAAAACACGGCTGATGGCGGCAACCATAGTGTTGAATCTGGCGTCGCTGGTCTGGTACAAATACACCAACATGGTGGTGTCGTCGCTCAACACCATACTCACGGGGCGGCAGATGCCCGTCATACCGTGGGAAAACCTGATGCTGCCGATAGGCTTGTCGTTCACGGTATTACATGCGATTTCGTACATCGTGGATGTGCGTCGCAAGACCGTACCAGCACAGTACAGCTTTATTTCTTTCAGTGCGTATATGGCGATGTTCCCGCATCTGATCGCCGGCCCCATCGTCCGTTATAAAGTGATCGACAAAGAACTGCGCGAACGTGTTTTTTCATTTGAAAAATTCACGCTTGGCGCACGTCGTTTCATGATTGGTTTTTCGATGAAGGTCTTGATTGCCGATACGCTGGCACCGGTGGTGGCACTGGCGTTTGGCTTGAAAAATCCCGGCTTTGGCGATGCCTGGGTTGGCTGTATCGCCTATACGTTTCAACTGTATTTTGATTTCGCCGGTTATAGCGCAATGGCGATTGGCCTTGGGCTGATGCTGGGTTTTCATTTTGAGGAAAATTTCAATAACCCGTATCTTGCGGTGTCGATACAGGATTTCTGGCGGCGCTGGCACATGACCTTGTCGTCATGGTTACGGGATTATCTTTACATCAGCCTCGGCGGTAATCGTCAGGGAAAAATCCGCACCTATGTGAATCTGATGCTGACGATGGCAATCGGTGGTTTATGGCATGGTGGTGATAACTGGAATTATCTGATCTGGGGCATCATTCACGGTAGCGCGCTGTGCTGCGATCGCGCTTTTACTCAACGTGGTTGGTCTATGCCCAATTTCGCTTCGCGCAGCCTGACTTTGTTGGCGGTGATGTTTGCCTGGACGATCTTCCGTGCCGCAGGTTTCGACAACGCGCTCGACATGTGGGCGGGGCAACTTGGTTTAAACGGTATGAGTATCGGAGATGAAATTATTCTGGCTTTGCGCCCCGGTATTTTAATGACCTTCGTGATCGGTCTGATTTGCGTGGTTTATCCTGCGACCCGGATAGCGAAACAGGGCGGTCTCGGTATTATGAGCTGGAGTATGGTCTGGCCAGTACTTACCTTTGCTTATGCAGTAATCGTACTGGCAGGGCAAAAGGCAATTCCATTTTTGTACTTCCAGTTTTAAGAGGAAAACATGAGCGAATCTTTTTCCTTTAATGCAAAAAAAGCCGGAGCGTGGCGCTATGTGCCTGCCTTGTCGTTTGCGGCGATACTTGCTGCTGGCCTGGTTGCGACGGTATCGTCTTTGCAAGAGGTGCCATTGCAGAAATGGCGAGAGATGGGGGACGTGCAGAAGATTGTTCAGGGTGAAGCGACGCGGATGTTTACGACGCAGCTCAATGAACATTTTTCATGGAGTAAAACATTTGCCAAATTTGAGCGGGCGGTTCGATGGAATCTTGCGCGCGATGCTGGCCCGAATGTGCGTGTCGGTTGTGACGGTTGGTTTTTCTTACAGGAAGAGCTGACGACATTTGACGGCGGCGCACAGAATGCAAATGCACGCGCATACATGGTCGGACAGATTGCGCAAACCCTGAAAAAACAGGGCATACAACTGGTGGTGGCGGTCGTCCCCGATAAATCCCGTGTGGAACAGCAGCATCTTTGTGGTCTGCACCGGCCTGCGGGCTTTGCCCAGCGTGGCGATGACTGGATTAAGGCTTTGCGCGCAAAGCAGGTTGAGGTGATCGATCTGTATCCAGCGCTGAACAGTTTCAGTGGCGAGCGTTATTACCGGACCGATTCGCACTGGAGTGAGGCGGGTGCGAATGCGGCGGCAGCAGCGATTGCAAAGCATTTACAAAGTGCTGGCCTGGTTGATAAGTTTAATGCAGAGCTTTCTGCAGGTGCGGTGAAAACCGTGATCGCAGAGCGCATGGGGGATTTATTCCGCGTCGCCAATCTTGATGGATTACCGGCTGCTTTACGTCCCGCAATTGAAAGGACCGCGACCAGTACCGTGGCACCAGTCGCGAATAACAGCGACGATTTGTTTGGTGATGGCGGATTGCCTGCGGTGGCTTTAATCGGCACCTCATTCAGCTTGCGCGGTAATTTTGTGCCGTTTCTGAGTCAGCATCTGGCGGCACCGGTAGCGAATCTGGCCAAAGATGGCGGCGATTTTGATGGTTCCGCCTCAGCCTATCTGCACAGCAAAGCATTGCAGCAGGAACCGCCAAAAGTCGTAGTGTGGGAGATTCCAGAACGCATGTTGCAAAAGCCATTCAAGCCCTCAGAGCGTGCCTGGCTGGAAAGCCTGAAGCAAGGCAAGCTGTAATTCAACGCTGAAAATTCAATGGAAAAGTCAGCGTAAAAAATTCAGCAATCCGTAGCGATCAGTAACCGACCGTTTGTGCCGATTCATGCACGAGTTGTTCAAACAGCTCGTGCCGCATAGCGGCGATGCTGCCATCTTTTACTGCTGCCAGAATCGCGCAGCCAGGCTCGGCGTGATGGTGGCAATTGTAGAATTTGCAGTGCCCCAGATGCGGTAAAAATTCCGGGAACGCTCGTTCCAGCATGCCTTCGCTCAGATGATGTAAGCCAAATTCCTGAAAGCCGGGCGAATCGATCACATACGAATTTTCATCCATCTGATACAGACGGGTGAATGTGGTGGTGTGCTTGCCGGTATCCAGCGCTGCCGAAATTTCACGGGTGGCGATTTCCGCATCGGGAATCAGCAGATTGATCAGCGAGGATTTCCCCATTCCCGACTGGCCTATCAATATCGTGCTTTGGCCGTGCATCAGGTTTTCCATCGTGACCCGCGTGCCTTCAGGATCGGCCTTCGCCGAAACCTCATGCACCGGGTAGCCTAGCTTCGCATACAAGCCGACACGTTCACGCGCTTTCGGTAGTGATTCGGTAACATCCACTTTATTCAGAATCAGATGCGGCTTGATGCCGGAGGATTCTGCCGCAACCAGTGCACGCGAGACCAGATCGTCAGTAAAGCTGGGTTCGGTCGCCACCACAATCAGCAGTTGCGTGAGATTCGCTGCCAGCATTTTTGACTTGTACTGATCTGAGCGGTACAGCAAGGTTTTACGCGGGGTAATGGCTTCTATCACGCCCTGATTTTTTGATGTCAGCGCGAATTCAACCACGTCACCGACAGAGACATCACTTTTCTTGCCACGTGTGACGCAATGCAGTTTTTGTACTTCGCCGTTGATCGTCGCCTGTATCAGGTAATGACGGCCATGCGCAGCGATAACCAGACCTTGTAGATGCGCCATCAGGAAAAACTTTGCTCAAAAATGGCGTCGATTTTAGCGGCGCAGATGAAGTCGTTTTCTGAAATGCCGCCTTTGCCGCCGTTCACCGTATGCGTGTCAAAACGAACCACACAACGGTTATAAGTGACGACCAGTTCCGGATGATGGTCTTCTGCATGAATCACATACGCAATCGCGTTGATGAACGACAGTGTTTCGTAATAATTTTTGAACTGATAGGTTTTAACGATGCGCGCACCGTCGACTGCCCAGCCTGGCGTGGCGGCCAGATAAGCAGATAATTCCGATTCCGGTAATCCGGTGAAGGTTTCTTGCGATTTTTTGGCGAGCAAGTCGGCGGTTTTAATCATGGTTATTCCTGAGGTTATTTCTCACGTTATGTCTGACTTTATTTCTAAAATTACGCGGCTGACGACGCCGCCAGCAATTTGTTAATGCGTACCGTCGCTGGTGGATGCGAATCATAAAAAGCAGAATGCAGCGGATCAGGCGTCAGGGTAGACGCATTGTCTTCATACAGTTTCACCAGCGCTGCCACCAGATCATTGGCATCGGTATGTTTGGCGGCGAAGGCATCAGCCTCAAATTCATGTTTGCGCGAGCTGATTGAGGTCAGCGGCGAGAACAGGAAGGTAAACACAGGCACGCTCAGCATAAATAAAATCAAGGCCATCGCGTCATTTTTTGCCAGCAGCATAGGTTCAACACCAAGCCCCGTATAAAACCAGATCTGTTCTTTCAGATAGCCCAGCAAGCCTAGAAAAACCAGTGACATGCCAAAAATCACGATCATACGTTTGACGATATGTTTTAACTTAAAATGACCGAGTTCGTGCGCCAGTACTGCTTCAATTTCAGCCGGTGCCAGACGCGACAATAAGGTATCAAAAAAGACGATGCGTTTAGATGCGCCAAACCCGGAAAAATACGCATTGCCGTGGGCGCTGCGTTTAGAACCGTCCATCACGAACAGGCCTTTCGATGCAAAACCGACGCGCTCCATCAGACCTTCGATACGCGCACGCAGACCATCATCTTCCAGCGGGGTGAATTTATTAAACAGCGGTGCAATCACGCTGGGGTAAATCAGCATCATCAATAACTGAAAGCCGCTCCAGAATAGCCACGCATACAGCCACCACAACGCACCGGATTTATCCATCAGCGTCAGCACGACCCATATCAGCGGCAGGCCAATCACCGCGCCCAGCAGCGTGCTTTTTATCAGGTCGCCAAAGAACAGGCCCGGCGTCATTTTATTAAAGCCAAACTTCTGTTCGAGCACGAATTGCGAGTAATACGAAAATGGCAGTTCCAGCAAACTGCTGACGACGGCAAATGCGGCGATCAGACTGATCTGATACCACATTCCCGGGCCGGTGATTTTGACCAGTGTGACAGACAGCCACTGCAAGCCGCCAAACAAGGTGAAGCCGATCAGGACAAGCGCGTTAAATATCAGCAGCACCAGTCCGAGTTTGGTCTTGGCAATGGTGTAGTCGGCGGCTTTCTGATGTGCTGCCAGCGGGATTTTTTCGGCAAATTGCGCAGGCACCTGAGAACGGTGTTGCAGTATGTGGCGAATGTGGCGCGAGCCCAGCCAGAACTGCACCAGCAGCGTGACCAGCAGAAAGGAAATGAAGAAAACCGAAAAGGCGACTGAAATCATGGGAAAATGTGACATTCGTAAAAAAGCTAAGGAAGAATTATGTCACAAGCGACCGACATTCAAGCAAACACACCACCTGCACGCCCAAATGAAATGAATCTGATCTGGGTGGACATGGAAATGACCGGCCTTGACCCTGATAATGACCGCATTATCGAAGTGGCTGTGGTAGTCACGGATTCGCAATTGAATGTGCTGGCAGAAGGCCCTGTATTTGCCATCCATCAGTCGGATGAAACGCTGAACAAAATGGACGCCTGGAATAAAGGCACACATGGCCGCTCCGGCCTGATCGATAAAGTCAAAGCATCGACGTTCAGCGAAGCCGATGCTGAAGAAGCATTGATCGCGTTTCTGAAACCGTATGTGCCAGCCGGTAAATCGCCGATGTGCGGTAACTCGATTTGTCAGGATCGCCGTTTCATGGCGCGCGGCATGCCTAAGCTGGAAGCGTTTTTCCACTACCGCAATCTGGATGTGTCCACGCTGAAAGAACTGTGCCGCCGCTGGAAACCGGAATTATCGACAGGATTTAAAAAGCATCAGAAGCACACCGCGCTGGCCGACATCGTTGAATCCATCGAGGAACTCAAGTATTACCGTCAGCATTTCATCAAGGAATAAGTTGAGTGCGATGTTGCCTCTGCGGCGTTGCGGACATAGGAATACAGCAGCAGACATAGGCGGACATAAAAAAAGCGACGGTCAAAATGGCCGTCGCTTTTTTATTCCTGATTTTTCATATACTCCCAGGGAGTATGTATTTTGGCATCGCTAACCTCCTTTTTTTATAAGGAGATATTCGCAATTAAATAAGATACTCCCTGAAAAATGGCAAAAACAGAGCCAAAAAGGTTGTTTTCAGACCATTTTCTGCGCTGCCAGTGCTTAAACGCCCAGCAGTTCTACTTCAAAAATCAAAGTTGCATTCGGTGGAATCACACCGCCGGCGCCGCGTGGGCCGTAGCCGAGGCTGGATGGGATAGTCAGGATGCGGGTGCCGCCGATTTTCATGCCTTGTACGCCTTCATCCCAGCCTTTGATCACGTGACCAGCACCGAGTGGGAAAGAGAAAGGATCATTGCGGTCTTTGCTGGAATCGAATTTCGCGCCAGCGCTGCCATCGGCATTTTGCAACCAGCCTGTGTAATGAACGACAACGTGATTGCCTGCTTGCGCTTCTGCGCCTTCGCCGACGATTTTATCTTCGTATTGCAAACCGCTGACGGTAGTAATTGTGCTCATGGTTTCCCCTTCATTTGTCAAAAAAGTGGCGCAATTGTAGAGCAAAAACAGATTCGGGCGCTGGAATCAGCCCGGATGATGCCCTTTTCTTCGCGGAGCGGTGTTTCCTGAGTGAAAGTTGTCGCCTTGATTTTTCTCAATATCGGCTGAAAAGTAAAAAAACAGCAAGCCTGATCTAAGCCGCTGACGACTATGCACGGTAAAATGCAGACTTAATTCATTTATTGGCGGTCTTCTTTCATGCGTAGTCGTTCTTTGTTGGCATCTCTGTTTTTTGGTTTATTGGTTCCCGCCGTTGTACCGGCAGCACAGTCAAACGTTGTGGTCGTGCTGAATTCGCGTGATGCGACGGTCAGTCTGCTGGATCAGCAGACGTACAAAGAAATCAGTACTTTTCCTATCGGTAAAGAACCACATCACCTGATGGCGACGCCGGATAATAAATCTCTGATTGTGGCGAATGCGATTGGTGACGAGCTGGTGTTTCTTGACCCTAAGAGTGGTCAGATTCAGCGTCGTATCAAGGATATTGCCGATCCGTATCAGATCGGTTTTTCACCGGATCAGAAATGGTTCGTCTCAAATTCGCTGCGCCTTGATCGCGTCGATTTTTATAAATTCGATGGTCAGGATCTGAAGCTGGTGAACCGTGTTCCGCTGGCGAAGTTACCTAGCCACATGGCATTTGATGCCGCCAGCACAACCGTGTTCATTACTCAGCAAGGTAGCGATCAGGTGTCGGCAATTGATCTGGCGACCCAGAAAGTGAAATGGACGATTCCTGTCGGTAAGTTGCCAGCGGGTATCGTGATGACGCCGGATGATAAATATCTGCTGGTCGGCATCATGGGCAAAGATTACGTTGAAGTGATTGACTGGCGTACGCAAAAAACCGTCAAACGGATTAAAGCGGGTGTCGGCACCCATAATTTCCGTGCGCTGGGCGATAAGCGTCATGTGTTTGTCTCTAACCGCACCTCGAATGAAATCAATATCCTCGATCAGCAAACACTGGAAATGGTCGGCAGTATTCCTGTTCCCGGCGGCCCTGATTGCATGGAAGTCAGTGAAGATGGTAAGACTTTGTGGGCGACTCTGCGCTGGATTAAAAAAGTAGCGGTCGTCGATATTCCATCCAGAAAAGTCATCAAGCTTATTCCGGTTGGCCGCTCCCCGCATGGCGTTTTCTTTGCCAATCGTGCCGGCAACATCTAAGCACAATCCTTACCTTGCAGCCGCACTGGCAGCCCTGATTCTGCCGGTGCAGATCAGCGCTGTCGCAGCGACCGCAGCCGCTCACTCTGCCGCATGTAAGGGAACGATTTATCTGACATTTGATACTGGCAGCCAGTCGCAGGCGGAATTGATTGCGGCAACACTGCGTCGCCATCAGATCAAGGCCACCTTTTTTCTGGCGAACGAAAAAACGGTGCGTGACGATTATTCTCTCGATCCATCGTGGGCACCATATTGGAAAACGCTGGCAAATGAAGGCCATGCGTTTGGAGCGCACACTTTCGATCACGTTTACGTGATCGGTGATTTGCCTGATGGCCGGATTGAAGTACGCCCGCAGTTCGGCGCTGATGCAGGAAAAAAACTGACGTGGACGCCGCAACAATATTGCAGCGAATTGCGTCGTGTGAACCAGCGTTTCCTTCAACTGACCGGTAAGCAACTTGATCCCTACTGGCGCGCGCCTGGCGGTAAGCTGACACCGAATTTATTGAAAGCGGGCGAAGCTTGCGGTTACCGTCATGTGGCATGGGCGCCTGCCGGTTTTTCCGGCGATGAATTATCCAGCGAAAAATTCAGTAATGCGTTGCTGTTAAAACGCGCACTCGATCATTTACGTGATGGCGATATTTTCATGGCGCACCTCGGCATCTGGTCGCGCAAGCAGGCCTGGGCACCGGAAAATCTGGACCCCTTGATTACCGGGCTTGAGCAAAAATCCTTTTGTTTTGCTACGCTACGCGAGCATCCTTCCTATACCACTGGCAAATAATGAATTTCATTGCTTACTTCTCAGATTTACTGACCAACCTGCAATCCTGGATTTTTCAAGCCATCGTGCAGCCGACGATGTTTTATGTCGGGCTGGGTGAATATGTGGAAGATTCATTTGAGGGTGTTGAGTGGTTTATCTTCGGCGTATTACAACTGATTATTTTGTTCCTGATCTTGCGCCCGTTGGAGTCCTGGATACCGGTACACAAGATCACCGATCGTTACGCCCGCTGGAATGATTTCATTTATACCGCCTTGCATCGCCTGGGCGCGTTTTCGATGGTGGTGTTTTTTCTGCTGACACCTGTATTTGATTATCTGACAGCGGTCTTGCATTTGCAGGGCGTCAATCCTTTTAATCTTGAAAATCTGTGGTCAGGTTTCTTGCAATATCCGGCCTTGCTATTTATTGCTTATCTGTTTGTGCTGGATTTTTTTGATTACTGGTATCACCGCGCCAGCCATCAGTTCAACTGGTGGTGGGGTTTGCACAGTCTGCACCACAGTCAGCGCAATATGAATCTGTGGAGCGATAACCGTAATCATTTGCTCGACGATTTTTTGCGCGATATTTACATGGGCATGATCGCGATTGTGATAGGCGTGGAGCCGGGTCAGTATGTGATGCTGGTGATGGCCTCGCAAATGTTGCAGAGTCTGCAGCATGCGAATGTGCGTCTGCATTTCGGCCGGTTCGGTGATTATTTACTGGTGTCGCCACGCTATCACCGCATGCATCACGCGATTGGTCTGGGGCATGAAACGCAAGGCAAAGGCACCTTGGGCGGGCATAATTTTGCCGTCCTGTTTCCGCTATGGGATGTGCTGTTTGGCACAGCCTTATTCAGTCAAGAATATGCCGAGACCGGCATTCGTGATCAGTTACCTGCACCGGAAGGATGTTCCCGCGACTATGGTCGTGGATTCTGGGCGCAGCAATGGCTGGGGCTCAAACGCATGACCGGCTTGGAAAAGGAAACGCACTCATGAATATTGCTGCGGTGGGTATCGCATGGGGGAGAGCGGTTGCGGCGCAATTACACTTTCGCATGCTGCTACTGACCTTCATTCCATTTCTGGCTGCGCTGTTGATCTGGAGCGTCGCCATGTGGTTTGGTCTGCAGGCGTTGATCGATTATCTGCAACTATGGTTTGCCGATCACAACAGTTTTCAGACCGCCGGTGACATCCTGAGAATGATAGGCTTGTTCACATTAAAAGCGATGGTGGTGCCGCTGGTGGCGATGTGGCTGTTGCTACCGCTGATGGTGTTTACCGCTTTATTGTGCATAGGCTTGTTTGCGATGCCTGCGATCAGCAAACATGTCGGGTCCCGCCATTATCCGCAACTGGAACAACGGCATGGTGGTTCTTTGCTCGGCAGCATAGGGTATTCACTCAGTTCATTTGTGATTTTTGCGGTTGTCTGGCTGCTGACGTTACCGCTGACTTTATTTCCTCCTGTGAGTCTGGTCTTACAACCCTTGTTATGGGGTTGGCTCACTTATCGCGTGATCGTCTATGACGCGCTGGCTGAACATGCCGATGCGGATGAACGTCGCGCATTGATGAAACAGCATCGCTGGTCTTTATTATTCATGGGAACGATTGCGGGTATATTCGGTGCCGCGCCGGGCTTGTTGTGGCTGGGTGGCGTGATGGCGGTGATGTTCTTGCCGGTGATCGCCGGATTTGCGATCTGGCTGTATGTGCTGGTATTTGTTTTTTCCGGTCTGTGGTTCCAGCACTATTGTCTGGCGGCGCTGGCACAACAGCGGGCAGCAGCGTCGTCTGCTCTTGTACAATAAGCGCATCACGAATTCCAACAAAGGAACGCATATGGCTATCGGTCTGATCATCATCGGTGACGAAATTCTTTCAGGCAAACGCCAGGATAAGCACTTGCCGCAAGTGATCGCCGCATTGAATGCGCGCGGTCTGCAACTGGATTGGGCTGAGTACGTCGGTGATAACCGCGAACGGATTACGGCGACCCTGCAACGCAGTTTTGCCAGTGGTGATATCGTTTTTTCGACTGGCGGCATCGGTGCCACACCGGATGATCACACCCGTCAATGTGCCGCCGCAGCACTGAATCTGCCGCTGGAATTACATACTGAAGCGAAGACACTGATACAGCAACGGGTACTGGAAATGGCTGCTGAGGCCGGTAAGACCGTGGATCTGAACAGCCCCGATCATTTGCAGCGCCTGAAGATGGGCGAGTTTCCGCAAGGTGCGGCGCTGATTCCGAATCCTTACAACAAAATTCCTGGCTTTGCGATACGTCAGCATTATTTCGTTCCGGGCTTTCCGGTGATGGCCTGGCCGATGATAGAGTGGGTGCTGGATACGCATTATTCACATCTGTTTCATCAACAGGCAAGAGCAGAAAAAGCCGTGCTGGTATACGAGGCAATAGAGTCCGTGCTGACACCGTTAATGGAAGCACTCGAAGCGGAATTCCCGCTGATTAAAGTCTTCAGTCTGCCCAGCGTTGGCACAGAGACGCAGCGCCGACATATCGAGCTGGGCGTCAAAGGTGACCCGGAACAGGTAGAGGCCGCATTTAAGAAAATGCTCGCAGGCCTCGATCATTTTCAATCTGAATATGTGCCGGTACCGCTGAGTTCCGACGCCTGATGCAAAAGATCAAGTTCACCCTGTTTTCGCTGCGCGACCTGATCATCGCGTTTGGTCCGGTGACACTGATGGTGCTGATTGTCTGCGGCCTGGGATTCTGGCTGGTGGACCCGGCACCGCCGCGCATTATCGACATTTCCACCGGTCCGGAAAATAGTGCTTACGAACGTTTTGCCAAGTTATATGCTGCGGAGCTGGCAAAAAATCAGATTCAGCTACGGTTTAAAACCTCGCAAGGTTCGCAGGAAAACTTGCAACGCATCAGCGACCCTGATTCGGAAATCGAAGTCGGCTTTGTGCGAAGTGGTTCAACTGACCGCACGGAAGCGGCAGAAAAAGGACTGGTCTCGCTCGGCAGTTTGTTTTACGAACCGATCTGGATTTTTTACCGCGATAAAAAAGAATTCACGACCATCAGCCAGTTCAGAGGGCGACGCATTAATGTCGGCCCTGACGGCACCGGTGTTGGCCGTATTTTCGAGCAGATTTTATCGGTGAATAACATGAGTGCTGATGATGTCAGTTTCCAACATCTCGACGATACGCCTGCGACGGTAGCATTTCTGGCAGGCCAGTTGGATGTACTGGTATTCAGCACCGCCAGTGATGCGCCGCTGGTGCAGATGCTGCTGCAGACTCCTGGTGTGCGCTTATTTGACTTTGTGCAGGCCGAAGCCTATACCCGCCGTTTTCCTTATCTGTCGCAAGTGACTTTACCGCGCGGCATCGTCGATATCGGCTTGGATTTACCAGCCCGCGATTATCACCTGATCTCACCAACAGCAACGCTGGTGGCGCACGAAAGCCTGCATCCTGCATTGACCGGTCTGTTGTTGCAGGCCGCTGCTAAAATTCACAGTCGCGCCGACTGGCTGAGCAAGCAGGGTGAGTTTCCTTCCGATCGCTACACCGAAATTCCGGTGTCGGGTGAAGCTGAAAAATTCTATAAAAGCGGTGCGCCTGTGCTGCAACGTTATCTGACGTTCTGGGTCGCGAATTTTATCGAGCGCATGTGGGTGGTGATCGTTGCGCTGGGTGCTTTGTTTTTGCCCTTATCAAAAATTATTCCCCCTTTATACGTCTGGCGTATCCGCTCCAGAATTTATCGCTGGTATGGTCAGTTACGTACGGTCGAGCAGATCATCGATAACCTGAGCAGTTCAGATAAAAAAGCGACGCTGGAAAAACAATTGAATTATCTTGATGAAATTGAAGACAAGGTAAACCGCATCAGCGTTCCTCTTTCGTATGCAGAGGAATTATATGGTCTGCGCAGTCATATCCAGTTCGTACGAACCCGGGTGCAATCTTTGCTAAAAAGCAGATAAGTCCTGCGCACCATTTCATCACATTGAAAGGACTGGTGCCTGTACGCCTGCTGTCAGTAAATCTAATGCCTGTCGCAATGTGTTGTCGTTGATGTCCAGCATCTGATCGCCGACATACCATTCAAACATGCAATAACCTGGCAGTGCGGTATGGACGGCATTATTGAATAACCAGATACCGTGTTCGGTAGCGATTCGGTTGCGCAACTGTATGGCGGATTCTTTGTCTGTCGGCAAATGCAGATGCAACATATTACAGTGCGGTGTTGCAGGGTTCGCGATGAATGCCGGATAGTCTTTTAATACAGCATAGATTTCCCTGGTGCGCTGAAAATATGCTGGCATCGCCGCAAGACGCTGATCGAATTGCATAGCAGCGGCAATGACATACGGCGTGCGGCGGAAAACGTTACCACCTTGCCTGTGCATCCAGACTCTGGCCTTCGCAATGAAATCGGTACGACCGACAAGCATAGCACCAGCAAATCCGCCTATGCCTTTGTAAAATGAAACGTAGACACTATCAAAACCTGCAGCGATGTCGCTCAACGGTTTGTTGAAACCGCAGGCAGCTTCCCATAACCTTGCGCCATCCATGTGCAGATGAATGTCTTGCTGACGGCAATAGGTTTTTATTGCAATGAGTTCTTCCCAGCCCGGTAATTGCCCGCCGATCTCGCGCATAGGTAATTCGTACTGCGCAGCGGCGATATGTTCGGGCTGTGTTTGCAGGTCTTGCAGCGTCCACGGACGGTGCGGGTTACCGATGTTCAATGCGGTGAAATAATCCATGACCTGAAAGTTACTGCGTTCATGCAAAAGCAGGTGTGAGGTCGGATGCAGCGCAACCAGCGAACTGCCACGTTCTTCACAGGCCAGTTTTAATGCGATCACTTGCGCCATGGTGCCGCTGATACAGAACATCGCGGATTCCATTCCCAGCAGACCGGCAATTTTTTTCTCAAATGACTGCAGAAAATCGCCTTCACCATACACATCATGCTCAATATTATTTGTTTCGCACCAGCTCGCCATCTGTGCAAAACTCTGTGCCGGGGTTAGCGCTTTATGACCGGGCAGGATCGTATGACAGGTGTTTTTCAGGGCAATAATCTCGGCGTTAGTCACAGTCTTCTCCGGTCAGATTCTTTTCTTTGGTAGTGCGGATAAAATCGCAGGCTGAAGTATGCCATCTCTGCCATACGTTTTTGGATAGTCGGAATGTAAGCTAAAATCGAAGCCTTACTCCATTTTGCAGAATCCTGAATATGAGCACGACGCCTACGCTTGGACACCAATTTTTAACTCCCTATGAAACTGGCAATCAGAATCAAACTACCAGCTGGGAAGAGTGCATACAATTCTATCAGCGACTTGCCGCAGCATTTCCCCGGACCTTACAGTTTTTTGAGATAGGCAGATCCGATGCTGGAAGACCTCTTCATGCGGGCGTCGTGACCGCGGATGGCGTGTTTGATCGTGAGCAGCTGCAACGCGAAGGCCGCCCCGTCTTTTTTAATAACAACGGTATTCATCCGGGTGAGCCGGAGGGTATCGACGGGTGTATGGCGCTGGTGCGTGACTTTTGTGTACAGCCAGAACGTTTGGCCGCATTAGGAGGAACCGCGTTTTTGTTTATCCCTGTCTATAACGTTGATGGCTGCGTCAATCGTCAGAATACGTCGCGGGTGAATCAGGATGGTCCTGAAATGTTTGGCTTTCGCGGTAACAGCCTGCATCTTGATCTGAACCGCGATTTCATCAAATGTGACAGTCTGAATGCGCAGGTGTTCAACCGCTTCTTCAGCGCCTGGAGCCCGGATGTCATGGTCGATACGCATACGTCTAACGGTGCTGATTATCAGTACACCATGACGCTGATACAGACCCAGGCAGATAAGCTGGGCAAGGGGCTTGGCGACTATCTGCGCGATACGATGTTACCTGCAATTTATACGCAGATGAATGAACGTGGCTGGCCGACTTGCCCGTATGTGAATCCTGTGAAAGATATTCCGGATCATGGCATCGAAGATTTTCTGGAAACACCGCGTTTTTCCACAGGCTACGCCGCGTTGCATCACACGATAGGTTTTATGCCTGAAACGCACATGCTCAAACCATTCGCTGATCGCTATGCATCCATGTGTGCATTGGTTGAGACCGTGCTGGATTTCACCATTGCGAATGCGGCACAGATACAAACGCTGAGGGCGCAGGCAAGACAGGCTGCCGCAACCAGTACGCACGCCGCCGTAAGCTGGAAGGTAGATCAAAGCCGTCCATCCAGTTTTCTCTTCAAAGGATATCAGGCAGTGTATCGCCCCAGCGTGATCGGTCATTACACACGTTTAGCCTATGACCGTAGTCAGCCTTGGGAAAAGCCGATTCCTTACTTCAATCACTTTGTCAGCGATGTGACTATTACGCAGCCCAAAGCCTACCTGATTCCGCAAGCCTGGCGCGCCGTGATCGAGCGCCTGCAATGGAATGGTGTGCAGATGCAGCGGCTCACAGAAGCACAGGTGATGAATGTGCAGACCTATCGTATTCAGTCTGTGCAATCACGTGAGCACGCATACGAAGGGCATCTGTTCCATGATCAGCTTGTGCTCGACACCCATAATGAAGCGAGACGCGCAGAGGCAGGAGACTACCTGGTTACCTTGAACCAAAAGCAAGCGCGTTATGTACTGGAAACGCTGGAGCCACAGGCGCATGACAGCTTTTTCCGTTGGGGTTTCTTCAATAGTGTGTTGGAAAAAAAGGAAGCGTATTCCGATTATGTCTTCGAGGATACCGCAGCAGAAATCCTACGCGACGAACCGGCTACTCTGGCTTTGTTTGATGCCTGGAAGCAGAGCCATCCCGAGTTGCTGAATAATCAGGAAGCGGTACTCGATTTTATTTTCACGCATTGCGAGCGCTTTAGAGAACCTGAATGGCGTTGTTATCCGGTGTTGCGGATAATCTAATGTCGGTAACTTTTGCTTACATTTAAGATGAAACCGAATAGAATGTTTTCTTGGAAGTAATGTCATCAACTTTTACCTGAGAAACACTATGTCAAAACTGTTGGACTATCTGAATTATCTGGATCAAAACGCTGACGCACGTGAAGCGTTTGCAGCCAACCCTGTCGCTGCAATGGATAGTTTTGGTCTGAGTGAGGAAGAAAAAAATGCGCTGATTTCAGGCGATAAATCGAAGGTGGCCAATTTAATTGGGATTGACGAGGCGGACTTGCCGAAGCTTCAGTCTCTTGAGACCACTCACTGATTTGTTAAGAGCGTGCGCTTAATGACGATAAAGAATCCATGAGGCTTTTATTGTTATGCGCGTTGCTGCTCATCGTTATTCTGCCTCGGGAGGTGGATGCTGCAACAGATGCGAAAAATGATGTACTTTTTCAAAAAGTACGCCAGACTTTAAACACTTCTCCCGATGCATCACTCAAAATACTAGACGAACTGGCGTCGCAGCAGACTACGTTTTCTACTGAACAAAAAAATAAATTTCTGCTTTTGCGTGCATCGGCGCTCGGTTTTCTTGGAAAACACCGCGAGCGTGTGCAATTTGTTCGGTCTGTTATCCAAGATATTTCTGATATCGACTATCGAGCCCGATTTTTATATCAACTATCGGATGGCTACATCAATTTGGGCGAATATGAAAATGCACTGAGTTATATGAATCAGAGCATAGTATTGCTCCCCAGTCTGAAAAACAAAAATGCCAAGATTGATGTTTTGCAATCAGCAATTGCTATTCTGAATTCATTGCGGGCGTATGACGAATCGATGATGTATGCGTTACGCTTGTCAGAACTGGATCGCGAAGAAAGTCCAGGTTTGGCGACCTGTCTAGGAATCGGTGATCAGATTGAAATCAGTTTTTTAAAGGGCAATCGTCAAAAAGCTAATGAACTGTTGAATAGTGCTATCAAGTCTTGTGATGAACAACAGTTTTTTATTATGTCTCTTTTGATTAAAACCATTGCCAATATTGATGTGATTGAGTCAGGTAATTATGCTCTGGGTATCAAAGCCGGAATGCCTTTGCTTGAAGAGTTGAAAAAAAATAGTCAGAGTTCTGATTACTTAATACAGCTGGAAACGGCACTTGCTAAAGCTTACCTAAAAACGGGAGATACGCAGCAGGCTGAGTCATACGGTGTTCAGGCATATACCAGGGCAAAAAAAGAAAATGTCGTTTTGTTATTGGAAAAAGCCAGTGAAATTATGGCGGATATCAAGCGATCGCAGGGGCAGTATTTCTCAGCACTGGAGTATGCCGATACGGCGCTGACTTTAAAAAATAAGCTGCTTGATCAACAGTTGCAGAAAAACCTGGCCTACCAGCGTGTTAAGTTCGAGATTCAGGATAAAGCCAATCAAATGGTTTTACTCGAACAAAAGAACAAAATTCTCGATGTTGAAAAAAAATTAGAGAAGAAGAGCAATCAGAATCTATTGCTGATCATCGCCTTGGTACTGTGTTTTATTTGTGTGCTGGGCGTCTGGTTGTGGAAAGTTATCAGGCAGAAAAATATTTTCCAACGCCATGCAGAACTGGATGGGCTGACGCAGATCAGCAATCGTTCGCACTTCATGAGTTCAGCTGAAACCGGGGTTAAGCATCGTACTGCAGCGGTCAGCCTGATCTTGTTTGATATGGATTTTTTCAAAAATGTGAATGACAGTTTTGGCCACCCAACTGGTGACTGGGTATTGAAAAATGTGAGTCAGGCTGTTGCCGGTGTATTGCGTAAAGGTGATGTTTTTGGGCGTATTGGCGGCGAGGAGTTTGCTATTTTTTTGCCAGCGGCGGAACAGGAAATCGGTTTGCAACTTGCAGAACGTTGTCGGCATGCCATTACTATGATTGATGCCGAATCCCGTGGTATCCGTTGCCCTTTAAGTGCAAGCTTTGGCCTCGCGACAATGACGATGAACACTACCGACATCACTAATTTTCAGGAACTGATGCAGGCGGCTGATAAAGCGCTGTATCAATCCAAAGCAGATGGCCGTAATCGCGTTTCCGTATTTTCATAGAATTCAATGTCAAATAAAAAAGCAGGGAAATTAGTTTGTGTCGGCACTGGTATGCGTATGGCGGGACAATTGACGCCGTTGGCAAAAAGCTATATCGAGTCATTTGACGTGGTGATTGCTGCCGTTCCTAATATGTTCACCCGCAAATGGCTGCAAGGTGTGGCGAAAGAGTATGTCTGTTTATTAGATCATTACGACGATACGAAAGTCGATGGCAAGACCCGGCGGGATACGTATCGTCGTATGGCTGATACGATCCTGCATGAAGTCCGGCAGGGTAAAAGAGTATGCGCGGCATTTTATGGGCATCCCGGTATTTTTGCCTGCATCTCACACATGGCAATTGCTGACGCGCGGCAGGAAGGTTTTGAAGCGCATATGGAGCCGGGGATTTCCGCACTGGATTGTCTGGTCGCCGATCTGGGAATCGACCCGGGTACTTTTGGTATGCAATCGATGGAAGCCACCCAATTCATGATTTATCAGCGCCAGATCGATCCGACTGCATTGTTTGTTTTGTGGCAGATCGGTATTGCAGGTGATCTGACACTCAAGCGTTTTGAGACGGAACCCGCACATTTGCAGATCATTGTGAATAAGCTCATGAAAACATATTCAGCAGATCATGAGGTAATTTTGTATGAGGCTGCGACTCATCCACTGGAGCACACACGGGCGGATAAAATTCGTCTCTGTGAATTGCCGCAGGCGGCGCTGAAGCAAATCACCACTCTGGTGATTCCGGCTGCAAATAAGATGCAAATTGATCAGGATGTCGTTGATCAGTTGCGAGCCTTGTCAGACACCATACTTGCCTGAGCTTTACCTGTATAGGTATTTATTGAATTAAAAAAAGCAGCACAAAGAAATTGCGCTGCTTTTTTGTTCTCCAGTTTTCAGTTTGTCTGCGCAGGCTGGCATGATATGAGTGGAACGGCGTTGACGAATATTGCGGCAACGTGAGCTGATCTGTCCTGAGTTGTTTATTTTGTCGACTGCCGTAAAGGATTCAGCAGTTCCCGCAGATCATTATGGTCAATCTCATACATCAGCTCCAATAATCTGCCTATCTCTCCTTTGGGAAAACCTTCACGCGCAAACCAACCCAGATAATGCCCCGGCAAATCGGCGATGTATCTGCCTTCATATTTGCCGTAAGGCATTTTCAGTGTCAGCAATCGCTGCAAATCATCTGCTTGCATGGGTTTTTCAAATGGAAGCTTAGTTATCGGCATTCGACTTACTTATTTCTTTACCCGCCTGATCCGGCGCGGCTGATTGTTCAGCCGGCGGTGCCTTTACAGAAGCGCTTTCTTTTTTTTCTGCATCGGGATCATTCGGCATTTGTACACTATCGAGATAGCGTTCAACCAGATCAAAAAACTGGTTATAAAACTGCCCGGTTGGTATCGTTTCGCTGGCGACTTTAACGAGCGCATCATCCGTTGTGCCAAATGGCAAGGAGACCGAGCCGATAGCACTGACGCCGATACTGGCAGAGGTGTTGCTCTTTTTCAGTGAGTAACGATCGCGTACCGCATTCGCGAATATGGTGGTGCTGTTGCTGCCCTGGCTGTTGGCGACACAAACGACATTAAACTCGATTTCCGCATGGACTTCGGCATCGTGCTGATATTTGCGGCGACCTTTCAGGATGGAAGGTTTCCAGTCGCTGATAACATATCCCTGGCTCAGCAATGCGCGTCGCGCTGCTTCGCAGGCGGATTGCTCCGTACCGGGAAAACTGCGCGTAAATACACCGCTGGCACCAAATTCCTCATGTTGTTGGGAGGGCGATTTGGTAGTGGAACAGGCACTGACCAGACTCAAAGAAAGTGCGACTGACAAGTACAAAAATAAACGGCGCATTTTTAATCTAAACTTCATGTGAGCAGAGGCTGGTTTTACTATGATCTATCCTCAAGCGAGCGCCTCTTTTGCTGCTTCTTCCGGACTTAAACCATCAAAAAATAAATCGGTGAACCACTCGATTTGTTCTTCTATGTGATCCTGTGCCTGCGCGATGGTCGCCCCGCCAGCAACTAAAAAACCTTCAACTTCTGTGCACCATGCGATCAGCGCTTCGGTTTCCGGATCAAGCTCGTTCTTTTTTGCCATGGTAATTTCCTTAATTCAGACTGCATTTTAACTGCTTGGCAGGATGAACGTTGTTACAAGACTGTTACCAGATCATGTCGTAACGTATTAGTCCGGTTGTTGCAACGTGTCAGCGCGGTTTTTCGATGACGTGCTCAGTTATTTTGTCATTAAAAACTGCCAGCAAACTGGTAGCGTTTTCCCGGGTGCCACATAGTCACAACGGTTGCGATTTTTCCCTTTGAGCGGGTTTTTCTGTGTAATACCAGACAAGTATCCTTAACGGCAATCTGCAGCATTGTGGCGATTTGTTTTGGCGGCATCATTGCTTCTATCCGGTAATCAACGCCTTGCAGCGGTGCTACTGCGACCAGATACTCATTCGGTGTCATAGTGGTGAAATCCTGTTGCAGATAGTCGGGCGTAACACTGGAATTGACCCAGCGGTCTTCTACCTGAATCGCGACATTATCTTCAAAGTGAACGATCACTGAGTGAAACAGACGATGCCCCGGTTTGACCATAAATTCTTGCGAAAGTTGCTCACTTGCAGGATGCTCCGCCAGCAGATGTAATTCACTTCTATGCACATGCCCACGCGAACGAATTTCTTCGGCTATGCTTTTGATTTCCACCAGTGTCGCCTGATATTTTTGTTGTGCAACGTAGGTGCCTGAACCCTGGATTCTATGCAGAATCTGCTCGCTGGTCAGCTCGCGCACTGCGCGATTGACCGTCATGCGCGAGACGTTGAATTGTTCTGCCAGCATCGCTTCAGATGGGATTGCATCGCCTTCTTTCCAGGTGCCGGACTGAATCTCTTTCAGTAAATAATTTTTGATCGTCTGGAAAACGGGGGCATTAACTTGTACTTTTGGCACGGGATTCCTGCTGAAATAGTTGCGCTATTGTCTCACTAAAAATCCGCTTGCAAAAGTTGTATATACAACTTAAACTCCAAAAAAAAAGCTGTTCTGATGGGAACGTCAATATTCAGCGCTACCGGCCATCAAAATGTCCGGCTACATTTTCCTCGTAACACCTGAGATCAGGAGACACGTATGTCCGATATTCTTCAAAACGATCCACGCTGGGATGCCAGCCGTGTTATTCACGCACCGCATGGTGCAGAGAAGGTTTGTAAAACCTGGGTGGCTGAGGCGGCCTATCGCATGATACAAAATAATCTGGACCCGGCCGTTGCTGAAAATCCTAAGCATCTGGTGGTGTATGGCGGTATAGGCCGCGCTGCGCGTAACTGGGAATGCTATGACCAGATTCTGGCTTCGCTCAAGGCGCTGGAAGCCAATGAAACCCTGTTGATACAGTCAGGCAAACCGGTAGGTGTATTCCAGACGCATGAAGATGCACCACGCGTACTGATCGCGAACTCCAATCTGGTCCCAAAATGGGCTAATTGGGAACACTTCAATGAACTCGACCGCAAAGGTTTGTTCATGTATGGCCAGATGACCGCAGGCAGCTGGATTTACATCGGTACCCAGGGCATCGTGCAGGGGACTTATGAAACCTTCGCCGAAGCCGGACGCCAGCATTACAACGGCGACTGGGGTGGACGCTGGATACTGACCGCTGGCCTCGGTGGCATGGGCGGCGCGCAGCCATTGGCAGCCAGCTTTGCCGGTGCGGTGTCGCTGAATATCGAATGTCAGCAAAGCAGTATCGACTTCCGTCTGCGTACCCGCTATGTCGATAAACAAGCGAAAGACCTGGACGATGCGCTGGCGCTGATACAGCATCATTGCGAACGTAAAGAAGCGGTTTCTATCGCCTTGCTCGGCAATGCCGCTGAAATCCTGCCTGAGCTGGTCAAGCGCGCCAAAGCGGGTGGCATGAAACCGGATCTGGTGACTGACCAGACTTCGGCCCATGATCTGATCAATGGCTATCTGCCTATAGGCTGGAGCGTGGAACAATGGAAGGCTGCCCAGCACGATTCGACACAACATGCAAAGCTGACTGCGGATGCAGCTCAGGCTTGTGCGGTGCATGTACAGGCAATGCTGGACTTCCATGCGATGGGCATCCCTACTGTCGACTATGGCAATAATATCCGCCAGGTCGCATTCGATACCGGCGTAAACAATGCCTTCGATTTCCCTGGCTTTGTACCGGCCTATATCCGTCCGCTGTTCTGTGACGGCAAAGGTCCATTCCGCTGGGTGGCTCTGTCGGGTGATCCGGAAGATATCCGCAAGACCGATGCCAAAATCAAGGAATTATTCCCACACAATAAAGGCGTGCACAAATGGCTGGACATGGCGGGTGAACGTATCGCCTTCCAAGGCTTACCGGCACGTATTTGCTGGCTGGGTCTGGGCGAGCGTCATATCGCCGGACTCGCATTCAATGAAATGGTCAAAAACGGTGAACTCAAAGCACCGGTCGTGATCGGTCGCGATCATCTCGATACCGGCTCGGTATCCAGTCCGAATCGCGAAACCGAGGGCATGCGTGATGGCACCGATGCCGTTTCTGACTGGCCTTTGCTGAATGCCTTGCTGAATACCGCCGGTGGAGCCAGCTGGGTTTCTTTGCATCATGGCGGTGGTGTGGGTATGGGTTATTCCCAGCATTCTGGCATGGTGATTGTGGCCGATGGCACTGAAGCTGCTGCTAAGCGTCTGGCGCGCGTACTGGTCAACGATTGCGGTTCCGGTGTGATGCGTCATGCTGATGCTGGCTATGAACAGGCAGTCGCCTGCGCCAAGCGCGAAGGCCTGAACTTGCCGATGATTAAATAAGCAGATTGTCTGAATTGACAAGAAAATGCCCGCGTATTACGGGCTTCCTGGCGCAAAAATGCCTGAAGAGGCGCGCAGGCATTGAGACAATCCATTGCGACACCCTATTGAGAAAGCAAAAAAATGAGTAAGCACCTTGAGATACATCCTGGCGAATTCACGCTGTCAGATTTGCGCCGCATCTGGATCAGTCCGGCACCATTAAAACTGGTCGCGTCTGCTTACCCGGCGATACACGCATCGTCAGAAATGATACAAAAGATCGTTGCCAAAGGTGATGCGGCTTACGGCATCAACACCGGCTTCGGCAAACTCGCGAAAACCCGCATTCCGGATGATCAGCTTGAGCTCTTGCAACGCAATCTGATTTTGTCTCATTCGGTGGGCTCAGGCGAATTCATTGCCGATGAGGTCGTGCGGTTGATACTGGCGATGAAAATTGCCAGCCTGGCGCGCGGCGTGTCGGGTATCCGCGCGGTTGTGATCGACACCATGATCGCGATGGTCAACGCCGGTATTATGCCGACCATACCCGTCAAGGGATCGGTCGGTGCCTCCGGCGATCTGGCGCCGTTATCGCACATGACACTGGCGCTGCTGGGCGAAGGCGATGTGCGCGTCAACGGTACACTGTTATCGGCAAAACAGGCGCTGGCGAATGCTGGTATCACGCCGGTCGTCCTCGCCGCAAAAGAAGGGCTGGCATTGATCAATGGCACTCAGGTATCAACGGCGCTCGCTTTGCATGGTTTATTCATGGCGGAACGTTTGCTGGAAGCCGCCACGATTACCGGCGCTTTGTCCGTCGATGCTGCCAAAGGCAGTGATGCACCGTTTGATCCTCGCATTCATAGCAGCCGTGGTCAGCCAGGTCAGATCGCGACGGCAGAGATTTACCGTTCGCTGCTGGCGGGCAGTGAAATCCGCCTGTCCCATTTGGTTAACGATGAGCGCGTGCAAGACCCATATTGCCTGCGTTGCCAGCCCCAAGTCATGGGTGCCTGTCTGGACATCATCAATAATGCAGCGCGCACTTTGCTGATCGAAGCCAATGCCGTCACCGATAACCCGCTGGTGTTTGTCGACACAGGCGAAGTCATTTCCGGTGGTAACTTCCATGCCGAGCCAGTCGCTTTTGCAGCGGATACGCTGGCGCTGGCGATTGCCGAGATCGGTGCGATTTCCGAGCGTCGTATCGCCTTGTTGATTGATGCTTCTTTATCTGGTTTGCCACCATTTCTGGTGCCATCGTCGGGTCTGAATTCCGGCTTTATGATTGCGCATGTGACAGCGGCGGCGCTGGCTTCCGAAAACAAATCGCATGCCCATCCATCCAGTGTGGATTCGATTCCGACCTCGGCCAATCAGGAAGATCATGTCAGCATGGCGACCTATGGTGCTCGTCGCCTGCATGAAATGGCGCAGAATACCGCGACCATCGTCGGGATTGAATTGCTGGCTGCGGCGCAAGGCGTGGATTTCCATGCACCACTGAAGACCTCGCCTATGCTGACGCAGGTGCATCAGACTTTGCGAAGCAAGGTCGCGTTCTATGACAAAGACCGTTTTTTCGCACCCGACATCGAGGCAGCAAAAGAGCTGGTTGTGTCAGGCCGCATCAGTGCGGAATGCCAGCATCTGTATCAGCATTTGTATCTGGCCTGACGGAGCATGCTGATGCAGCGCTGGTCTGTAAGCAATTATCAGACGATGCCCTGGAAAAATGGCGGCGGCAGCACGACTGAGCTGGCGATTTTTCCGGCCGGTGCCCACCTCGATAATTTCATCTGGCGTCTGAGTACGGCGCAGGTAGCGGTTGATGGGCCGTTTTCCAGTTTCCCCGGCATAGACAGAACGCTTGCCGTGTTGTCTGGCGCAGGTTTGATTTTGCATACGAAGGCAGAGCAGGGAACTACACCATCGGGTGCGGTGCATCTGACGCAAAACAGCCCGCCGTATTGCTTTGCAGGCGAGCTTGCGGTAACGGCTGAATTATCAGAGGGCAGCGTGTCGGATCTGAACATGATGACGCGCCGCGATGTTTGCACCCATACCATGCAAAAGCTATTGGCCGGACAACATCGCATCCATGCGCAAGACGCCCGACAAATGTTGTTGTACTGTGTTGCCGGTGGCGCTCGTCTGACAACGCCAGAAACAGCGGAGGAAGTATTTTGCAGCGGCGATCTTATGCTGTTGAACGAAACCCATCCTGCATCAGGTATAGCACTGGAACTGACTGCCGATGAGGGCGCCATCCTGTTTCTGATCACGCTGGAATTTCTCGATAAAGGGGTGGACTGATGTTGCACTGGGATAGTTTGTGGACCAACATCCACCTCGCGACCATGACAGATGGTTATAGCGAGATTAATGATGCCGCGCTTGCTGTCCGTGACGGCAAGATCGTCTGGCTAGGTGAGCGCAATGCCTTACCCCCGAATTATTCGGTCACAACACAGCACGATGGCGCTGGCTGTTGGGTCACGCCGGGGTTGATCGATTGCCATACGCATCTGGTGTATGCCGGTAACCGCAGCAATGAATTTGAAGCGCGTCTGAATGGCGTCAGCTATGAAACGATTGCCCGCCAAGGCGGCGGTATCCTTTCCACCGTCACGGCGACCAGAGCCGCGACGGAAGATGAGCTATTGCAAGCGACTTTACCACGTCTGCGCGCGTTGCTTAGTGAAGGTGTGACGACGCTGGAAATTAAGTCAGGCTATGGTCTCGATTTGCCCAGCGAAGCGCGGCTGCTGCGTGTTGCGCGGCGCATAGGACGTGAGTTTCCGGTTCGCGTCAAGACGACCTTTCTGGGTGCGCATGCCTTGCCACCTGAATTTGCGGGGCGAGCAGATGATTACATCACGCTGGTGTGCGAGCACATGCTGCCAGCATTGGTGGCGGAAGAATTGGTGGATGCAGTTGACGTCTTTTGCGAAAAAATCGGTTTTACGCCGGCTCAGACCGAGCGGGTATTTCTGACCGCGCAAGCACTTGGTTTGCCGGTGAAGCTGCATGCAGAGCAATTATCCGATCAGGGTGGGGCGGCGTTAACTGCGCGTTATCACGGCTTGTCGGCGGATCATCTGGAATATCTGTCGGACGCAGGGATCGCCGCGATGGCCGCCAGCGGCACGGTGGCTGCGTTATTGCCCGGTGCTTTTTATTTTTTACGCGAGACGCAAATGCCACCGGTGCAGGCCTTACGTGCTGCCGGTGTGAAGATCGCATTGGCGACGGATTGCAATCCCGGCACATCGCCACTGACCTCACTGTTACTGACCATGAACATGGGGTGCACCCTGTTTCGTTTGACGCCGCTGGAAGCCCTGCAGGGCGTAACTTGCCATGCCGCACAGGCATTAGGGACGAGCAGCATCAGCGGAACATTAGAAGTCGGCAAGATGGCCGATTTTAATTTGTGGAAAATACAGCGACCGGCAGATCTGGCCTATCACATCGGTGCAAATCCGCTCTGGAGCAGGGTTTTCGGCGGGCGACCAGAAGACCGGCGCGGTTTTTTCCCATGAAGCGTATGAGCTGGAAACAAAGGCTTGCCGCTGTTGCGCCTGACTGACACTTGTCAACATTAAGCCGTGCCCGGGTCGGCGCTTGTTCACGGTTTGTTTAATCTTTACGCGCTTCCGTTCGAATGCGTATCGATAGCATTTGAACGAACTCTGGTAATCTTTTGACACATTATTTAACCCGCGCAGCCTGGGTTTTCCCCGCTTTGACGTTTAGCGAGACGTATAATGCTGGAAAAATAATATTCAATTGAAAAATGAGGCGCTTCAGCGATTTTTGCTTCATTTTTATCTACACGCAGAGGCTCACAGTGGCATTACCGGTTACTTCTTTTTCGACCCGTTTTCAACGTTGGAGAACGGGGCGCTGGCTTGCCGGTGGACTGGTGCTAGCCGTGCTGCTGATGTTGCTCAGCTATTTATTTCTGCCGGTGTTTGTAAAACGCATGGCGATAGAGCAGGTGCAACAACAAACTGGCCGCAAACTGGACATCGGCGAGGTCAGCTTTTCTCCATTTTCGCTTGCCCTGACGGCGACGAATG
This sequence comes from Undibacterium sp. 14-3-2, assembly GCF_016595265.1. Classification (NCBI taxonomy): domain Bacteria; kingdom Pseudomonadati; phylum Pseudomonadota; class Betaproteobacteria; order Burkholderiales; family Oxalobacteraceae; genus Undibacterium; species Undibacterium sp. 14-3-2. The sequence goes on along the minus strand of NZ_JAENGS010000002.1, from coordinate 118,317 downwards.
TGCGTCTCTATGAAGCCGATCAGAAAACGTCGGCTTTAGCGGTGCAAGAGCTGAGAGTCAATCTGTCAATGACATCCTTGTTTCATCGCGCACTGGTACTCGATGAATTTTATCTGACCGCGCCGGATGTGCGTCTGGTACGTTACAGCTTGGCTCAGCACAGTCGCTATAACGTTAGCGACGTGCTGGATAAAATTGCAGCAGCTCCCAAAAGTGACGCGCCGCTGCGTTTTTCTGTTGCCAACATACAGATCAGCAAAGGCACTATCGTCTTTGATGACCAGGTCTTCGGTAAGAAATTTAAACTGACAGACTTGCAGGTAGGCTTACCTTTCATTTCCAATTTCCCGAAACAGATAGACAGCTTTGTCGAACCCAGATTGTCTGCCCATGTCAACGGTGCGGATTTTTCTTTGCAGGCGCGCGCCAAGCCATTTTCTGAAACTCGTGAAAGCACGCTGGCCATCGATTTCGATCAATTAGATCTGGCGCAACTGATTCCTTATGTACCAGTCGCTTTGCCGGTGCAGGTAACCAGCGCCAGACTGAGCAGCAAGCTCAATCTGACTTTCAGCCAGAAAAAGCAGATGGAAGTTTTTCTGTCCGGTGATGTGCGTTTGCATGATGTTTTCCTTAAAGATAAACAAAGTCAGCCTTTGCTGAAGCTGGAAGGTTTGCAGGCGCAGATTCGTCAGATGAATCTGATGACGGCGGCGACAGAGTTGCAACAATTGAGCCTGAGCGCACCACAGGTATGGCTGGATTTTGATGCGCAGCATGGCCTGAACTGGGCGAATCTGCAAGCTGCCCCCGTTGGTAAATCAGGGGCGGCAACGACTGCTGCAGCCGGAAAAACATCCACAGTCACACCAGTAGCGACGGCAGCAGCGAAAGCAACCACGGCACCTTTGCCACTCGTGCAGGTACACGATCTGCAGGTCGTGAATGGACAGATACACTTTTCTGATGCCGTGCGTGCCAGACCAGAACAAAAACTGGAATTGCAAAACATCAGCCTGCGTGCGCAGCAGTTATCGACCGCGAAAGACGTCAAGCCAGCGCAACTGAAACTGAGTTTGGAAACAAAAGCCGATGAAAAAATCGGGTTTGACGGGCAATTGCAGATTTTTTCCTCTACGCTGAATGGCAAGCTTACCATCAGCGATGTGGCGCTTGCCAATTATCAGGCTTTTCTGAATCCGTTTTTGAAGGCGAATCTGAGTGGCAAACTGGATGCGGAATCCGGCGTCAGTCTGAAGGCTGGCGAATTTCAGCTTATTGATTTATCGCTCAGACTGCGTGATCTGCTGCTGAAAGGGAACGCCAGTGACGGTAGCATTGCGCTCAAATCTTTTTCGCTGAACAAAACATTACTTGACTCCGCGAACCGCGCGATACAAATGGGAACCGCGGAATTTGATGGTTTGCGGGCCGATATCCGGCGCGATAAATCGGCGGCGATGCTGATGCAGAGCTGGTTGCCTGAACAGACGTCGCCTGCAAGTAAAACAGTCATAGCCAGCAAGACTGACCAGACTGTCGCTGCCAGCACAGCAACTGCGCCGTGGAAAATCAGCCTGAATCAATTTGATCTGAAAAATAGTGAAATCGATTTTCTCGATCAGTCGGTCACACCGGAAGTGAAATTAAACCTGAACAGCATCAGCCTGAATCTGGGGCAACTGAGCAGCGATTTTTCTAAAGACGTCAGCTTCCGTCTGCAATCGAAACTGAACCGGCGTTCCAAGCTGAATCTGGATGGCAGTAGTTCCGCCGGTATGAAAAAAGTAAACGTGAATGTGGATACAGAAAGTTTGCCGATTGCGCGACTATCTTCGTATTTTTCACAATTTCTGAATGTGCAGATTGTTAAAGGTGGCGGCACTGCCAAGGGCAAGCTGGCACTGACAAATATCCTGGAAGCCGACCGTCAGTTTGATTACGACGGCATGCTGAGTCTGAATAATTTTCAGATATTTGAAAATGGCACAGAGGAGGATTTTCTGGACTGGAAAGCGATATCGGCCGAAGGCATTCACGCGAACATAGGAAAATCCAAACAACTGATTGATGTTAAAAAACTGAGCCTGAATGATTTTTTTGCGCGTCTGGTCTTGTCTGACAAGGCGCGCTTGAATTTACAGAATATCCTGGTGAGCCAAACCGCGAAGGATGTACCTGCGAACGCAGTGCCGACGTCGAAAGAGATGACGCCGAAAACCACTGCAGGCCTTGCCGGTAGCACCACCGTAACGCAGAAAGTGCCGGTCACCGGTACGCCATCCTCCGTCGTCATGCGCATAGGACAAACCGTTATCACTGGTGGCAACGTTAACTTTACGGATAATTTCATACAGCCGAATTACCATGCAAACCTGACTGGCATCAGCGGTCGCATAGGCATGATTTCATCCGACAACCCACAAGTGGCGACGGTGGAACTGAATGGTAAAGTGGATGATGACGCACCGCTGCTAATTTCAGGCAGCATGAATCCATTATCCACACCGGTGTTTCTGGATATTAAAGGCAGTGCGAACGGGATCGAGCTGACCAAGCTGACGCCGTATGCGGCCAAATATGCGGGTTACGTGATTGAAAAAGGCAAATTGTCGGCTCAGGCAAGTTACAAAATAGAGAACCAGCAATTGACGGCGGAGAACGAGGTCAGGCTGGATCAACTGACATTCGGTGAAAAAGTGGATAGCCCGAGTGCAACCAAATTGCCGGTGATGCTGGCGGTGGCGCTGCTGCGTGATAATCAAGGCAGGATAACGATTAATTTGCCGGTCTCAGGTTCTTTATCTGACCCGCAGTTTTCTGTGAGCAGTATTATTTTAAAAGTGTTTGCGAACATTATTACAAAAGCGGTGACTTCTCCGTTTGCCTTATTGGGTTCCTTATTTGATGGTGGTGGCGAAGAGCTTGCCTATCTGGAGTTTCATCCGGGGAGTACCACCCTGACGCCGGAAGCAACAGAAAAACTCGATAGTTTGGCGAAAGCATTGAAGGAACGCGCCAGTCTGCAGCTGGATATTACAGGTCGTGTGGACGTCAAGAGCGATACTGAAGGTGTGCGGCGTGAAATGCTGGAGAGCCGGTTGCGCGAAGCTAAATGGCGTGAACTTGGCCGGAAAAATCGCGGTATCAAAGCGGAGTCGCTGACATTGACGGCAGACGAACGACATAAATTTCTGCAATCCTTATACGATGCTGCAAAATTCAATAAGCCACGGAATGTGCTGGGGCTGGCTAAAACACTGCCAGACGCAGAGGCGGAACAATTGTTATTGCAAAATCTGACGGTGGATACCGATGATTTACGGGACTTGGCACAAAGACGCGCAGATACTGTGCGCGATTATCTCGAAGATGTGGCGCTGGTGAGTCGCGAACGCATGTTCCTGATCGCCCCTAAACTGAATGCGGACGGCATCAAAGATAAGGGCGCTCCTAACCGCGTCGATTTTTCATTGAAGTAATCTGATCTCAGGCGCAGATTTATAACTACGATGATGCTGCGATTAAAGTCCTGCAGAACCGGATATTGTTCTTTGCTGACGGATTGTTTTGAGCATCATCTTGATTTATGCTGATCTGACGGGCGTAACAATTTTGTTTAAGGAGTGAGAATGACATCTGCAAACCTGGTCAACATTTTGTATGTTGAGGACGACTCCGATATACAGACGGTGGCGCAGATTGCCCTTGAAGTTGTTGGCGGCTTTGTTCTGAAGACCTGCAGCTCAGGCAGTCAGGCACTGTCAGAGGTAAAGGCAGGTTTTGTGCCGGATTTGCTGTTGCTCGATGTTATGATGCCCAATATGGACGGACCAACGACATTGGCAGAGTTACGTCAATTGCCAGTGACGGCGACGACGCCGGTGGTTTTTATGACGGCGAAAGTGCAGACCTCAGAATTGGAACTGTATTATTCTTTAGGTGCCATCGGCGTGATCGCTAAACCTTTTGATCCTATGGAATTGTCCGCACAGGTCGCTAAACTCTGGCAGGAAAGAAAATAGATGTCAGAAAAAATGGATAACCTGCAAGAAAAACTGCGTAAGCTGGAAGCGCTTTTTTTGCAGAAATTACCCTCCCGGTTTGACGAGATCACTGGTGCATTAGGGCAGTATTTGCACAACCCGCAGGACAAAGAGTCACTGACGGCTTTGCATCGTCATCTGCATACGATGGCCGGTTCCGCAGGCACTTTCGGCTTTGAAGAGTTGGGTGTGCAGGCGCGGGTGTTTGAGTCGCGTCTGAAGCCATTATTAAGCGGCACAGAGTGGAGTCAGACTGAGCTGGACGATTACGCCCGTGATATTCGCGATTACTTTGCTGCCGCACTCAACAATCTCAACAAGGAACATGCGCCGGGTGATATCGCATCCGCAGACGCGAGCGAAGCGGCTTCGCCCGATAATCAGTCGCGGCTGATTTATCTGGTCAATCAGGATTGTCGGCAAAATCAGGAAATTACGACCCAACTTGAGCATTTTGGTTACGAGACCGTCAGCGTGGAACAGTCGAAAAATCTGGCTTTGGCGGTGGCGCGACGACGCCCGGATGTCATTGTGATCGATATGGGGTCTGCCGAAGATGGCACTGGCGGGGTCGAAGAAATAAAGAAAGTAGAACAACTGCAACGCTTGCGTATTCCAACGATTTTTATTTCGAAGTCGAGTAGTTTTGATTCTCGCCTGATGGCAGTGCACGCCAAGGGCGATGGCTATTTTACGAAGCCAGTCGATGTCGTCGAGCTGACTGAAAGAATCGATACCATCTTGCAGCGTGATGAGACGAAAGGCTACCGGATACTGATCGTCGATGATGATGTGGTGACGGCGAATTATTACGGTGCGATTTTGCGCAATGCCGGCATGATCGTGCAATTGCTGAATGAGCCAACCCGGATATTGTCTGTCATGACAGATTTCCGCCCTGAGCTGTTGCTGCTCGATGTCTACATGCCGTTGTGCAGTGGCATTGAATTGTCGCATCTGATTCGTCAGGACAATTCGTACGTGGATGTGCCTATCGTATTTTTATCCAGCGAGGCTGACCCACAGAAACAGCTGGAAGCCGTGCGTGCTGGTGCGGATGATTTCATTACCAAACCGGTGGCGCCGGATTATCTGATCTCTTCGCTGGCAACGCGGGCCGAGCGCTATCGTTCTTTGCGTGCGCTCATTATGCGCGATGGTCTGACTGGCTTGTATAACCACACTGCGATCAAAGAACATCTTGCCGCCGAGATTTTGCAGGCGCATCGCAATGCGACGCCACTGGCATTGGCGATGATTGATCTCGATTATTTCAAGCAGGTGAATGACCAGCATGGGCACGCTGCCGGCGACCATGTATTACGTATGTTGGCGCGTTTGTTGCGCCAGCGTCTGCGCCGTACCGATATCGTCGGGCGTTATGGTGGTGAAGAGTTTGCTGTTATTTTTCCGCATACCGATGCGAGTACCGCACGCCGGGTGCTGGATCAGGTCCGCATCGCATTTGCGAAGATTCTTCAGCATTCAGAAAACAGGGAGTTTTCTTCAACGTTTTCTGCTGGTATTGCAGATCTGGAGTTATCTGGCGATGTCGATACCTTGTTTGATGCGGCCGATGCGGCGATGTATGTTTCCAAACAAAGCGGACGCAATTGCATTACGATCGCCTGAGGTCTGAGGTTTGTTCTATAGCTGCCAGTCTTGCTAAGGAAAACGACTTCTTAAAATAAAAAAGCCTGAACATCGTTCAGGCTTTTTTTATCGGTATCAGCTTAGCTTAGCTCAGACTTAACTTAGCCCAGCTTTTGCAAGCTGCTGGCCTTGATTTTCGCTTCCAGCGGCTTGCCTTTGCGGGCGCGTTTGTTGATATGAACAGACAGGGCATTGGCGCTCAGATTCACTTCCTGCACTTTGCCGCCGCGTCCGGTTCCCGTTACCCTGACGCCTTTCTGGCTGATTGCCTGCGCCGCCAGCAGGGCTTCTTTTTCTTCGAGTTCCATCAGAATTACGCCGCGTCCACCACTCGACAATTGCTTGATTTCATTCAGACCGAAGACCAGCAAACGGCCATTTTCAGACAAGCAGGCAATCGCGCTGGCATCTTCGTTGATGACTGCTGGCGGCAGTGGCAAATCGTTTTCTTCCAGCGTCATAAAGGCTTTGCCAGCCTTCATACGACCAACCATGTCACCCACTTTCGCGGTGAAGCCATAACCGGCATCCGATGCCAGTAATAAACCGGTTTCATTGCTGCCTGCGAAGTAATGCAGAATTTTTGTACCGGCAGCGAGATCGATCAGCGTTGTAATCGGGACGCCGTCGCCACGCGCGCCGGGCAGGGCTGCAACCGCTACAGAATAGACCCGGCCATTCGAGCCAAAGACCAGTAAATGATCAACCGTGCGGCATTCAAACGTACCATACAGACTGTCACCCGCCTTGAACGTGAACTGGCTGGCTTCATGTCCGTGACCAGTGCGGGCGCGCACCCAGCCTTTATCCGAGATGACGACCGTGACTGGCTCATCGACCACTTTTTGCTCTACCGATGCGCGTACCGCTTCTTCTATCAGCGTTCGGCGTGCATCGCCAAATTGCTTCGCATCGGCTTCGATTTCTTTAATCAGGGTTTTCTTCATCGACGCAGGATTGTCGAGCAAGTCATGCAGGCCCGCTTTTTCTTTACGCAGCTCTGCCAACTCTTGCTGAATTTTAATGGCTTCCAGCCTTGCTAACTGACGCAAGCGAATTTCCAGGATATCTTCTGCCTGCCGGTCGGATAAGCGGAAAGCCTGTATCAGCGCGGGTTTCGGCTCATCCGACTCGCGGATGATGCGGATCACTTCATCGATATTCAGTAAAACTGCTTCGCGACCTTCGAGAATATGGATGCGGTCATCGACTTTTTTCAGACGAAATTGGGTGCGACGTGTGACGGTCGTGAAACGGAATGCAATCCACTCGCTGATGATATCGAGCAAGCCTTTCTGGCGTGGGCGACCATCGCCACCGATCATCACCAGATTGATCGATGCCGAACTTTCCAGCGAGGTATGGGCGAGCAACATCTGCATGAACTCGGCCTGATCCTGATTTTTCGATTTCGGTTCCAGCACCAGACGCACAGGCGCATCTTTGCCCGATTCATCACGCACCGTATCGAGTACCGACAAGATCACTTGCTTTAACGCGACCTGTTCTGGCGACAGTGTTTTTTTACCGGTTTTGATTTTCGGATTGGTCAGTTCTTCGATTTCTTCCAATACCTTTTGCGACGACACTCCTGGCGGTAATTCGGTCACCACCGCTTGCCACTGACCGCGCGCCATGTCTTCTATCTTCCAGCGGGCGCGCACTTTCATGCTGCCGCGACCACTGGCATACATCTCGGCAATCGCCGATGCCGGTGTGATGATTTGTCCGCCGCCGGGGAAATCCGGGCCGGGAATATATTCCATCAACTCCGCCTGTTTCATTGCGGGGTTACGGATCAGCGCCACGGCAGCTTTGGCGACTTCGGTCAGATTATGCGAAGGAATCTCCGTCGCCAGACCGACCGCGATACCAGAGGCACCGTTCAGCAACACCATAGGCAAACGCGCAGGCAGCAGCTTGGGTTCTTCGGTGGTGCCGTCATAATTCGGTTGGAAATCGACGGTGCCCTGATCAATTTCATCCATCAGTAATTTAGCAATCGGTGTCAGGCGCGCTTCGGTGTAACGCATCGCGGCGGCACCATCGCCATCGCGTGAACCGAAGTTACCCTGACCATCGATCAGCGGATAACGCAGCGAAAAATCCTGCGCCATCCGTACCAGCGCGTCATACACAGACTGATCGCCATGCGGATGCAGCTTACCGAGCACATCACCGACCACCGCAGCCGATTTACGCGGTTTGGCCGACGAATTCAGACCGAGTTCGTTCATCGCAAACAGGATGCGGCGCTGCACCGGTTTCTGACCATCGCAGACGTCCGGCAAGGCGCGTCCTTTGACGACGGAAATTGCATAATCAAGATAAGCACGTTCGGCGAAACTCGCCAGCGTCAGTGCTTCGCCATCGCCTGGCGGCGGTGTCTGTTCAAATAAATTCGCTTGTTCGCTCATAGTTTTTTATTCTTTGTTGCATCCGGCAAAATGCCACTTTGTTTGCCGATATTCGTAATTTTTGGGGAGTATGTCTGAAAATACACCTTATGTCCGCATATTCATTGGGGTGTTTACATATACTGGGGGGGAGTATTTTCAGACCTTAAAAAGCATTCAGCGCCTTAAATATCGGCCTCGACAGCATTACCGTGTTCTTCTATCCAGGCACGACGGGCCGCAGCTTCGCCTTTTCCCATCAGCATGTTGAAGCGCCCCTCGGAAAAATCCTGATCGAATTCACCCAGGCTGACCGGCAGCAAGCGGCGGGTGTCTGGATTCATCGTGGTTTCCCATAACTGTTCTGCATTCATTTCACCCAGACCTTTGAAGCGGGAAATATTCCATGCGCCGTCCTTGACGCCTTCCTTGCGTAACTTGTCTTCTATCGACGTCAGCTCGGCACTGTCCAGCGCATAGATTTTTTGTGCCTGTTTTTTGCCACGTGCCGGCGCATCAACGCGGAACAGTGGCGGCCGCGCAACGCAGATATGGCCGCGGGCAATCAGTTGGGGGAAATGTTTGAAAAACAGTGTCAGCAACAGCACCTGAATGTGTGAACCATCGACGTCCGCATCAGACAAAATACAGATCTTGCCGTAACGCAGATTCGAGAGATCGACATTATCGTTAGCTCCATGCGGATCGACACCGATAGCGACCGAAATATCGTGAATTTCATTGTTCGCAAACAGGCGGTCACGTTCCGATTCCCAGGTGTTCAGCACCTTGCCGCGTAAAGGCAGGATCGCCTGAAATTCTTTGTCGCGCCCCATTTTTGCTGAGCCACCAGCGGAATCCCCTTCGACTAAAAATAATTCATTACGGGTAATGTCGCTGGATTCGCAGTCGGTCAGTTTGCCCGGTAAAACGGCAACGCCAGAGGATTTTTTCTTTTCCACTTTTTGCGCAGAACGCAAGCGTGATTGCGCTTGTTTGATCACCAGTTCAGCGAGTTTTTTACCGTAATCCACGTGCGAGTTGAGCCACAATTCCAGCGGTGGTTTGGTGAATGAAGACACCAGCCGCACCGCATCGCGCGAATTCAGACGCTCTTTAATCTGCCCCTGAAATTGCGGGTCCAGCACTTTAGCTGACAGCACAAATGAGACGCGCGCAAACACATCTTCTGGCAATAGTTTCACGCCTTTCGGTAGCAGCGAATGCATTTCGGCAAAGCTCTTGACCGCGCCGAATAAGCCTTCGCGCAGGCCGGATTCATGCGTACCACCAGCTGGCGTCGGAATCAGATTCACATACGATTCACGCACTACATTGCCTTCTTCGGTCCAGGCCACGACCCACGATGCGCCTTCGCCTTCGGCAAAACCTTCGGTGTCCGCGCTGGCGAATTGCTCACCTTCGAACAGCGGAATCAGTGGTTCACCATGCGAATACTGGGCCAGCGCTTCGGTCAGATAACCACGCAAGCCCTGATCGTATTGCCAGGTTTGCGATTCACCGGTTTTGGCATTGCTCAGCGTGACTTTCACGCCCGGCAGCAAGACCGCTTTTGAGCGCAGCAAACGCTGTAACTCACCTTGCGGTATATTCGCGGAATCGAAATATTTTGCATCGGGCCAGATACTGACGCGGGTGCCGCTCTTTTTATCGCCACGGGGAATAGGCTGGCTGCGCAGTGGTTCAATGACATCGCCATCAGCAAAGGTCAGCTGATGTAAGCCAGCTTCACGCCAGACGGTAATTTCCAGGCGTTTGGATAGCGCGTTTGTGACAGAGACCCCAACGCCGTGCAGACCGCCGGAAAACGCATAGGCTCCGCCGGAACCTTTGTCGAATTTACCGCCGGCGTGCAAACGTGTGAATACAATTTCGACAGTGGGAACACCTTCGTCCGGATGTAGTCCAACCGGAATGCCGCGGCCATCATCCTCAACGCTGATGCTGCCGTCGGTGTTCAGAGTGACTTGTATATGTTTGCAATGACCGCCCAAAGCTTCATCGGACGCATTGTCGATGACTTCCTGGATAATGTGCAGCGGGTTTTCGGTGCGGGTATACATGCCCGGTCTTTGTTTAACCGGTTCCAGCCCTTTGAGGACGCGGATGGATGATTCGCTATAGTCGGACGGAGTCGTATTTTTTTTAGTGGCCATGCAAATAGAAATCTGTTGTTTTGGTTAAAGTGCAATAATATTTTGCAATTTTTAAATACGGAATACATGATTTTAGATGTATTCTTGCATACGTTTTGGCAGCTATTGTAGCTGTAATAGGTAGATGGATAAACGATGTCAATAAAAACTCCAACGATCGCGATCCGACTGCTTGGATTTTCCGCCAAAGAGGAAGAAACTTTTTCTGCAGTACTCGCGGTAGCACGCGAGACTGGTTACAGCTATACGTGTCTGAGGACGGGGTGCGTCCAGGATCCGGACATGTATATCGTCAATGCCAGCAATATCAAAGCGATTGCAACACTTTCCGACCTTAATCCCGGCGATGCGATGCCGGTGTTGTTAATTGGTAAAACCGATATTGATTTACCTTATCAGGTGATGCCAAAGCCTATCCGCTGGCGCAATATTTTCGGCATTCTTGATGAGCTGATCAATAAACGTGAACTGTTACTACATACTTTAGCTGCGCACACCATCAATTTAACCGTGCATGAGCGGCGCGCCCATAAACGCATAGATTTTGATCTTACCGATCCACAGGTGTATCAAAAAATGCGTGATACGCCGATGGCGAAGGGCGGCATTCTGGTCGTTGATAAGGACACGCAATTCCGTGAATACGTGGCGGCCATTATGGATCATTACGGCATTACTGTTACGCTGGCGGCCGATGAGCGCAGCGCCCTGATGCTGGATCGGAACAACCAGCATGCGCTGACCTTAATCAATACATCAACCCCGAATGTCGATCCTTATCAATTATGTGATGGGCTGAAAAAACAAAATCACGGTTTAAAGACTTCCGTGATTTTTTTAATCGATCAATCTTTTGATTACAAACTCGGGCTGGCGGAGCGGGTGCGTTGCGACGGTTTTCTGGTAAAACCATTGTCCCGTCGTGTTCTGCTCAGTACGATCAGAAAATACTTACACTTATTTAAATAAGCCCGGCGCTTACTTGCTCAGTAATCGCATTCCCCGTTCCAGTCCTTCTATGGTGACCGGAAACATGCGGTTGCTCATGACCTGACGAATAACCGAAATAGACTGCCGGTATTGCCACAAGCCTTCCGGTTCGGGATTGAGCCAGATATATTTGGGAAATGTCGTTGCAAAACGTTGTAGCCAGACAGCACCAGCTTCTTCGTTGTTGTATTCGACTGAGCCGCCCGGTTGCAGAATTTCATACGGACTCATAGTGGCATCGCCAACGAAGATGAGCTTGGTATCCGGTGGATATTTGCGCAAAACATCCCAGGTCGGAAATTTTTCCGCATGACGGCGACGGTTATTTTTCCAAAGATAGTCGTACACGCAATTATGGAAATAGAAGAATTCCATATTTTTGAATTCGGTTTTTGCTGCTGAAAATAATTCTTCCGTTTGCTGTATGTGATCATCCATCGTGCCACCGACGTCCAGCAACATGAGCACTTTGATATTGTTTTTACGCTCGGGTTGCATCTTGATATCAAGATAACCGGCATTGTTGGCCGTTGCTTTGATGGTGGCGTCCAGCGCCAGTTCTTCCTCTGCACCCTGACGGGCGAATTTACGCAAGCGGCGCAGCGCGACTTTGATGTTGCGTGTGCCAAGTTCACGTTCAGCGTCGTAATCTTTGAATGCACGCTCCTCCCATACTTTGACGGCACTGCGGCTGCCACCCTTGCCGCCGATGCGTATTCCCTCGGGATTCGTGCCGCCATTACCGAAAGGAGAGGTGCCACCCGTGCCTATCCATTTACTGCCACCTTCATGCCGTTCTTTTTGTTCGTTCAGCAGCTCTTTGAGTCTGTCCATGAGTTTGTCGTAGCCAAACTTTTCGATCGCCGCTTTTTGCTCGTCGCTCAGTTCGCGTTCCAGTCGCTTGGTCAGCCAATTGAGAGGGATGTCAGGGCGTTGCTCAAAGATCGTGTCTATCCCCTTGAAATACATGCCGAACGCTTTATCGAATTTGTCGTAATGCGCTTCATCCTTCACCATGATCGTACGCGACAGGAAATAAAAATCGTCGAGTGACATGTTGATCAGACCTTTATCCAATGCTTCTAGCAGCATCAGAAATTCTTTGATCGAGACAGGAATTTTGGCGTCTTTTAACGTAAAGAAAAAATCAATCAGCACTTGTTTATCTCTCAGTATTTATTTTGCATATATTGCAAATTCTTTTTTAAGCCCGGCCATTCATTTTGCAGAATGCTGTACACAACCGTATCACGGATACGTCCGTCGGGTAATATCATGTGATTGCGCAAAACCCCGTCACGTTTGGCACCAAGCCGCTCGATCGCAGCTTGCGAACGTCGGTTAAACCAGTCGGTACGGAATTCTACCGCGATGCAGTTCAGCACTTCAAATGCATGGGTCAGCAGTAATAATTTACATTCCGTGTTGATTGCCGAGCGTTGCACCGATTGCGAATACCAGGTGTAACCGATCTCCAGCCGCTGGTGTTGGTGATCTATATTGCAAAAGCGGGTAGATCCTACAATTTTGCCTCCTGATTTCTCGCGGACGACAAACGGAATTGCCTTTTGCTGGGACTGCATGGTGAGCGCTGTATCAAGCCACTGTTGTGTTTGTTCCGGCGCGGGTACCGAAGTAAAGAATAGTTTCCACAGTTCACCATCGGCAGCCGCATTGCGGATATCCGCAATATGTGCCTGCTCTAAAGGCTCCAGACTGACGCTTGTTCCCTGCAAATGTAGTGGCTGACATTCCATACTGATTCCTCGCGGTAGTTATTTTTTAAGACTGTTGCACAAAAAGTCTGTGAATATCAGTAACAATAATGAAAAATTGGGTGAGTGAAGATGGTTTCACGGGTTATAATCTTCTATTCACTCAAAACAACAGCAATGCTTGCTAACGAAAATAAAAGCCGTTATACTGCAAAGCTGTATAGAATTTTGCGGCGTGGCATTTAATCAAATGTTTTGACCTCGTCGCTTTGACCACGTTTAGGAAATCTCATGGCAAATACCGCACAAGCACGCAAACGTGCTCGTCAAGCAGTAAAACAAAACGCACACAATTCCAGCCAACGCTCGACTCTGCGTACAGCAATCAAAGCTGTTCGTAAAGCAATCGAAGCTGGTGATAAAGCTGCTGCTGCAACAATTTTTCAAGCTTCCGTATCGACTATCGATCGCATCGCTGACAAGAAAATTATTCACAAGAACAAGGCAGCACGTCATAAAAGCCGCCTGGCTTCCGCTCTGAAAGCTTTAGCTTAATTGCTATTCTGCCTGCAGATAAGTGCAGGCAATTTCAGATGTAAAAAAAACCGCATTTTTTGCGGTTTTTTTGTTTTCTTCTTCAGATTTCATCAGATACACAGGTTTGTTGGGTACCTGATGCGAAATTGCTTAGCGCAGTGGCAGGCCTTCAATTTTGCTGCCTGGTTTAATATTTTTTTGTTTGAACCAACCCTGATTCATTTCCAGTGCGTAGCGCACCGTCTTTTTCGCACAGTGAGAGTCGGTCGTTTCTGGCTGCATATCTTCAATGTTGACGATTTTCCCTTCGCCGTCGATAAATGCGACAGACAATGGGATCAGTGTGTTTTTCATCCACATACAAACGCCGGCCGGAGCGCCAAAATCAAATACCATGCCTTCGTTGATCCCCATTTTGGTTCTCAGCATCAGACCCTGTTCCCGATCGGCATCACTGGCAGCCACTTCTGCTTGAATGACGTAAATGCCAGCAGAGAGTTGTTTGACAGGCAGTTTTCTTTCAGCATGAGCAAGAGGCATCAGCACGCTGAGTAGAACAATACTTGCCGCTTTCAGTTTGATATTCGGGAAAAGGTTCATCATGGTTGGAATCAGGTTGAAAAAAATAACAACAGGTATGCTACCGCAAATAAAAAAGGCAGGAATACATCCTGCCTTTTTTATTTGCGATCAGGTAATTAATTTGCAGTAATTACTTTGTCGCAGATGCGGATGCTGCAGCTTCTGCAGCAGCTTTTTTCGCTTTCTTCGTTTTTTTAACTTTTTTAGCTGGTTTAGCAACTTCAGCCGAAGCGGAAGCAGATGCCGGAGTGGAAGCTGCCGGTGCAGGGGCTTGTGCGAAAGCGGCTGAAGCAAACAGACCAGCAATCAGAGTGGCGATCAATTTTTTCATGTTAACTTCCTTTGCGTGAGTAATTTGGGAGGGTGATTCAATAGGAATCATCTGGATAACGCACTCAAACCCAGATAAGTTGACATGATATTGCAGCACATAGGGGAAATCGCAATTAATTGTGCTGCAAGGCAATAAAGCAACTCAAACGCCCACTTCTTGCCATTCTCCTGGCAATAAGGGATGTGTTTCTAATGAGAATCCTCCAATTGCAGTACGTATCAAGCGCAAAGTGGGAAGCCCGACTGCTGCCGTCATTCTTCGAACCTGGCGGTTTTTTCCTTCCGACAGAATAATGCACAGCCAACTGGTCGGAATATTGTTCCGGTGCCGAATTGGTGGCGTTCGTTCCCATAACCATTCAGGTGTTTGTACGTGCATGACAGTGCATGCCTGAGTCACAAAATCCCCCAGATCTAAAGGATTGCGCAAACGCTCCAGCGTTTCTTTATCAGGTATGCCTTCTACTTGCACCAGATAGGTTTTCGCTTGTTTGTGATCTGGATGACTGATGCGATTCTGAAGTTTGCCGTCATCTGTCAGTAAAATTAAGCCCTCACTATCTGCATCAAGACGTCCCGCCGGGTATATATTAGGGATGTGCAAATAGTCCGCCAGAGTTGGTCTGTCCGGATGAGCGGAAAACTGGCACATGACGTTGAATGGTTTGTTAAATAGGATGAGTTTCATGGCAATATGGTAACCGCAATTTTGTAAACAGATGGCATCCAGTAAAATACTAGTGCATAATACGAAATGAAGGTCTTGTGTCTTATAGAAGAGTTAATAGCGATATTGACCGCTATGTTAGCAAGCAAGGCATATTACGAGAAAAGCGTGACCCGCTTGATCGCCTAACTACGGAGAAAACGATGTATCAACATATTAAAGTACCTGCTGAAGGTAAAAAAATTACCGTCAATGCTGACTTTTCATTGAATGTTCCTGATAATCCTATCATTCCTTTTATCGAAGGCGATGGTACTGGTGTTGATATCAGCCCGGTCATGATCAAAGTCGTTGATGCGGCCGTAGCAAAAGCCTACGCAGGCAAACGCAAAATCAGCTGGATGGAAATCTATGCTGGTGAAAAATCCACGAAAGTATATGGCCCAGATGTCTGGTTGCCAGAAGAAACACTGAAAGTATTGAAAGACTACGTAGTTTCTATTAAAGGTCCATTGACAACGCCAGTTGGTGGCGGCATTCGCTCCCTGAACGTGGCTCTGCGTCAGGAACTTGATCTGTATGTCTGCCTGCGTCCTGTGCGTTATTTCAAAGGCGTACCATCCCCAGTACGTGAACCAGAAAAAACAGACATGGTGATCTTCCGTGAAAACTCTGAAGACATCTATGCCGGTATCGAATTCGCGCAAGGTTCCGATCAGGTTAAAAAATTGATTAAGTTCCTGCAAGACGAAATGGGCGTGAAAAAAATCCGCTTCCCTGAAACTTCAGGCATTGGTATCAAACCAGTTTCTATCGAAGGTACTGAGCGTCTGGTTCGCAAAGCGATTCAATACGCGATCGACAATGACAAGCCATCTGTGACTATCGTTCACAAAGGTAACATCATGAAGTTCACCGAAGGCGGCTTCCGTGACTGGGCTTATGCATTGGCGCAAAAAGAATTCGGAGCAGAACTGATCGATGGCGGCCCATGGTGCAAATTCAAAAATCCAAAAACAGGTAAAGAAATTACTGTTAAGGATTCGATTGCTGATGCATTCCTGCAGCAAATTTTGTTGCGTCCGAATGAGTACAGCGTTATTGCTACACTGAACCTGAACGGCGACTATATTTCTGATGCGCTGGCGGCTCAGGTTGGTGGTATCGGTATCGCTCCTGGTGCTAACTTGTCTGATTCAGTTGCTATGTTCGAGGCAACACACGGTACAGCACCTAAATACGCTGGTAAAGATTATGTGAACCCAGGTTCATTGATTTTGTCGGCTGAAATGATGTTGCGTCACATGGGTTGGACTGAAGCTGCTGATTTGTTGATTTCTTCAACAGAAAAAGCAATTACGGTGAAAAAAGTCACTTATGACTTTGCCCGTCTGATGGAAGGTGCGACTCAAGTATCTTGCTCAGGTTTCGGTGACGTTATGATTGAGAACATGTAATTCACATGTGAATGTCTCGTACAGAGTCTCAGAAAAGCCAGCAGAAATGCTGGCTTTTTTTATGTTTTTTGATATTTTTTTGTGTTACTGATTGATGTTGTTCAGTGCGTAGCGGATGAGATCTGCCTGACCTTCAATATTCAGCTTGCGCTTGATATTGAGTCTGTGGGTTTCGACCGTCCTGACACTTAAACCCAAATCCAGAGCAATATGTTTGTTCGATTTACCTGTCGCAATGCTGTTCAGAACACACTGTTCCCGCTGAGTCAGTATCTGTGTCGCGTTGTTTGTATTGTTTTGCTTGAGGCCTGAACTGAAATACACCCCGCCAGCCCTCACGGTTTCTATCGCGTTGATAATATCTTCTGCTGGTGCATCCTTCAGCACGTACGCGCGAGCACCTGCTTGTATCGCCTGGCTCACATACTCGGCCTTATCGTGCATAGAGAGCATGATGATCGCGATCTGTGGGTAATCCTGTGTGAATTTTGCGGTCAGATTGATGCCATTGGTACCGCCCAGATTAATGTCCATCAAAATCAGATCGGTTGCGTGAAGCGCCACCATTTTGAGCGCATCTGCTGCGTTACCAGCCTCGCCAACGATGTGAAAATGGGGAATGGTTTCCAGCCTGGCTCTTAATCCATCTCTGACCAGAGGGTGGTCGTCGACTAATAGCAGATTGATTGTCTTTTTATCTGTCATCATATTTCTCCATTCGGAATTTTTGCTATCACACTGGTGCCGCCTGCGCCTGAGAGTATATCCAGACTACCATTCACAGTGGCCATGCGCTCGTGCATATTACTGAGTCCTATCCCGCGTTTGGGGTGATTCTCTATGCCTTGAATATCAAAGCCGGTTCCGTCGTCTTCGATTGTCAAGGTGATGATTTCTCCACTCTCAACGAGTTGTATATCCACGTGACTGACGTTGTGCGCATGTTTATGGGTGTTGGTCAGCGCTTCCTGCGCAATCCTGAACAGAACTGTATTACTGATTTCTGACAATTTGCTGAAATTTCCTGTTGCCGTGACTCGTACCGGTAAGCCGCAGGCATTTTCAAATTCGCCAGCAAGATGTTCAAATGCTGCGACTAAGCCGAGATCATCCAGCATGGCAGGGCGCAGATCATGTGAAATTCTGCGTACTTCATTGAGCGCTTCATTGAGTTGTTGTGTTGCGCGGTGAAATGGCAATCTGCTTGTCTCCTGCGCCTTTTGGGTGTTATCCAGCTTTGCCAGGCCAGACTCTATCTGCAGCTTAATCGAGACCAGTAACTGACTTAATCCATCGTGTAAGTCACGTGATAAGCGGGCGCGCTCGTCCTCCTGAGAGCGAACGACACTCCTTGCCAGAACTTTCAGTTTGGCTTCGGCGATTCTGGATTCGCTGATATTCAACACCAAGCCCGACAGCGCAATCAATAGCGCACAAACCAGAGCGATGACGGCGATCCATATTAAGGTGCCACGTATATTCTTTTCTACCTGTACATCAATTTTATTCAGCGCTGCATCGACATCGTCGAGATAAATGCCGGTGCCAAGCATCCAACCCCAGCGATCAAGCAGAACGACGTATCCGAGTTTTGGCGCAATCTGACCGCTGGACGGCTTTTCCCACAAATAGCGTACCGCGCCACCACCGGCTTTGGCTTTGTTGATCAGATTCTGAATCGTAAAATTTCCTTGCGGATCCTTCAGGTGCCACAAATTTTGCCCCATCAGCTCTGGTTGCCGTGGGTGCATCAGATTATTGCCGTTCATGTCGTAAACGTAAAAATAGCCATCATCACCAAAATCTAAGGTGGATAGCATCTTCTTGGCATTTTCCTGATTTTGAACTATGTCCTTACCATTGTTGTAAAAATGCTGAATTGCTGCATTTCCCAGACTGACATAGTGCTTCAGCTCCGCCTCCTTACTTGCCAGATACGCTTGCTCGACCGTGTTTCGCTGTTGCTTTGCCAAATTTGTCGCCTGATAGAAAACTGCCGCAGAAATACCTGCAAGCGAAAGCAAAAGAGGGATGATGGCCAGCAATATAAATTTATAGCGAAGTTTCATTTCGTCGTTGCGTCTTATGGAATGGGCGGTCTGCTATCTTGTCTTTATACAGTTATTCCAGAAAAATAAAAAACCCCGCAAAAGCGGGGTTTTTCAGAAAGTCCTAAATCCGGAAATTAAGGATTTTGGATGTTAGAAGCTTGCTTGCCTTTAGGGCCTTGCGTGACTTCGAACGCTACTTTTTGACCTTCTTTCAGTGTCTTAAAGCCGTTCATTTGGATTGCGGAAAAGTGGGCGAACAAATCCTCACCACCGTCGTCCGGAGTGATAAAGCCGAAGCCTTTGGAATCATTGAACCACTTGACGGTACCTGTTGCCATAATGCGTCTTTCAAATAAAAACTAATCACACGAGCCGTAAAAGCAAGAAACCTGACGATATGCCAGCCCCCCCTAAACTTGCCCACTTCATATTGACTAATTACTACTAATGCAGTCAATAAATGTCATTCTTGGCGGAAAAAAAACTAAAGTCAAGAAACTTTTATTTACTTGTATCCTATTGTTGTATTTTTAAGTAATGTCGGCAAATTCCTTTATACATTTAAGTGAAATGCCTGCTTTTCACTTAAAACTTGATCTGTGAGAAATGATCACCATCTGTGAGTTTGTCCGAAAGCAGGTAACATCTGTTCAGAGCAGAAATAAGGTAGTTTTACCTGTTTATTATTTGCCTTTGGAACGAATCAACGTACTAGAATAGACGCATGGGAAACAAGCAAGAAAACGGTACGATACTGGAGCGGCAGACACAACAGCTCAAACCGCCTTCAATGTATCAGGTAATATTATTGAACGACGACTATACCCCTATGGAATTCGTGGTGGTGGTCGTTCAGGAATACTTTCATAAAGACCGCGAGACGGCGATGCAGATCATGCTCAAAGTACATAGAGACGGTAAAGGAATTTGTGGCGTATATTCGAAAGATATTGCACTGACTAAAGTGGAACTCGTTTTGACACACGCTCGTAAGGCAGGACACCCCCTGCAATGTGTGATGGAGGAAGTATGATTGCGCAAGAATTAGAAGTCAGTTTGCATATGGCCTTTGTTGAGGCCAGACAAGCTCGTTATGAGTTCATCACAGTCGAGCATTTATTGCTGGCTCTGCTGGATAATCCTTCGGCAGCCGAGGTGATGCGCGCATGCGCGGTCAATATCGATGACTTACGCAAAACCCTGAGTAACTTCATCACTGATAACACGCCGACCGTGCCTGGCACGACAGAGGTTGATACGCAGCCGACCCTGGGTTTCCAGCGCGTGATTCAACGTGCGATCATGCATGTGCAGTCGTCGTCAAATGGCAAAAAAGAAGTCACCGGTGCGAATGTGCTGGTTGCTATTTTTGGCGAGAAAGACTCGCATGCCGTCTATTACCTGCATCAGCAAGGTGTCACCCGTCTGGATGTAGTGAATTTTATTTCTCATGGCGTCCGTAAAGATAATCTGAACGAGCCGCAAAAATCTCCTGAAGGTGGTGATGAGGGGCAGGCAGATGCGCAGGCGAAAGAAAATCCACTGGATCAGTTCACCCAAAATCTGAACAAGTCGGCAGCGGATGGCAAGATTGATCCCTTGATCGGGCGCGACAGTGAAGTCGAACGCGTGATACAGATTCTGTGCCGTCGTCGTAAAAACAACCCCTTACTGGTCGGTGAGGCGGGGGTCGGAAAAACAGCGATTGCCGAAGGCCTGGCGTTACGTATCGTCAAATCAGAAGTACCGGATATCTTACAAAATGCAGTGGTGTATTCACTCGATATGGGCGCATTACTGGCCGGAACGAAATATCGCGGTGATTTTGAGCAGCGTCTCAAAGGTGTGCTTAAACAGTTGAAAGAGACACCGAACGGCATTTTATTTATCGATGAGATTCATACCATTATCGGTGCCGGTTCGGCATCGGGTGGAACGCTGGACGCATCCAATCTGTTGAAACCGGCTTTGTCGAGTGGTCAACTGAAATGCATCGGTGCGACAACCTACACCGAATATCGCGGTGTATTTGAAAAAGATCATGCACTGTCACGCCGCTTCCAGAAAATTGATGTGAATGAGCCGACGGTTGAGCAAACTGTGCAGATTCTGCGCGGCCTGAAATCGAAGTTTGAAGAACATCACAATGTGAAGTATTCAGCGTCGGCATTGACGACAGCCGCGGAATTGTCTGCTCGCTTTATCAATGACCGCCATTTGCCGGATAAGGCG
The DNA here is from genome assembly GCF_016595265.1 of Undibacterium sp. 14-3-2. Taxonomy (NCBI): domain Bacteria; kingdom Pseudomonadati; phylum Pseudomonadota; class Betaproteobacteria; order Burkholderiales; family Oxalobacteraceae; genus Undibacterium; species Undibacterium sp. 14-3-2. The sequence continues at coordinate 97,481 of NZ_JAENGS010000002.1, read as the reverse complement.
ATTGATGTGATTGATGAGGCCGGTGCCGCGCAACGCATTCTGCCAAAATCGAAGCAAAAGAAAACGATAGGCAAAGCAGACATTGAGGAAATTATTTCCAAGATAGCCCGCATTCCGCCGCAAACTGTCAATCAGGATGATCGCAGCAAATTGCAGACCATCGATCGCGATCTGAAAAATGTCGTGTTTGGTCAGGAGCCTGCGATTGAAGCGCTGGCTTCCGCAATCAAAATGGCTCGTGCCGGTTTGGGTAAAACAGACAAGCCTATCGGTTCCTTCTTGTTTTCAGGTCCGACCGGTGTCGGTAAAACTGAGGTCGCGAAACAGCTTGCCTTCACTTTAGGTATAGAACTGATTCGTTTCGACATGTCGGAATACATGGAGCGTCATGCGGTCAGTCGTTTGATCGGTGCGCCGCCGGGGTATGTCGGTTTTGATCAGGGTGGCTTGCTGACGGAGGCGATTAACAAGAAGCCGCATGCAGTGTTGCTGCTGGATGAGATAGAAAAAGCGCACCCTGATGTCTTCAATATTCTGTTGCAAGTCATGGATCATGGTACGCTGACGGATAACAATGGCCGCAAAGCGGATTTCCGTAACGTGATCATTATCATGACCACGAATGCCGGTGCCGAGAGCTTGCAGAAACGCTCGATTGGCTTTAATGACAGTCGTGAAGCCGGTGATGAAATGGCGGATATCAAGCGCATGTTCACGCCAGAATTCCGCAATCGTCTTGACTCGATCATCAGTTTCCGTGCCTTGGATGAAGAAATTATTCTGCGCGTGGTTGATAAGTTCCTGATGCAACTGGAAGAACAATTGCATGAGAAAAAAGTGGAAGCGACTTTCACTGATCACTTGCGTAAGTTCCTCGCGAAGAAAGGTTTTGATCCATTGATGGGTGCACGTCCTATGGCTCGCCTGATTCAGGACATGATCCGCAAAGCACTGGCCGATGAGCTGTTGTTTGGTCGTCTGGTGTCTGGCGGGCGCGTCGTGGTCGATCTCGATGATAAGGATCAGATTACACTGGACTTCAGCGAAGGTGATGCGACGCCGCCAGAGGCTTCGCAGGAAATCGTTGAAGTGGAATAAATAAAAAAGTGCACAGTGATCGTACTGATCGCTGTGTGTATAACTGATGTGCGGTGTTCACACTCGGGAGATCATAATGGGTAGTTTTGTCGTACCATTGTATGTGTTGGATTACACAACTAAAACGATTAATGCTGTATTGTCGCCAGCTGCACTGGAAGGCAAAGAAGTAGAGGTCGATGTATATGACCGGCGTGACGCAGGGAAAAAATATACGGCAATCGGTCGCCGGATTAAAGGTGAAGATGACACATTTCTGATCTGTGTCACTTTGGATTCCGGGCCACATGAAGACTCCTGGAATTACACCTTACTGCGCGAATCCGCAGGTCGTAGCCGCAAAATGAAAAAATAAAAACCGGAGCTTGCTCCGGTTTTTATTTGCTCTGCCGCCGAGGGCAGGGACGCTGTTGATGTTGTTTACACGTTCAAAGCTTCGTATTTACCCATTTATATACTCCCGGGAGTATATTTCAGAGCCCTTATTTCCTGCGGGGATAAAGGCGAAAATATAAAAAACAGGGGGGAGTATATTTATTTCTGGCGTCCTGTTGCTTAATGTTTGCCGGTACTGCCAAAACCGCCGTCACCGCGTTCGCTGCCGCCAAACTCTTCCACGATGTTAAATCCGACCTGCACCACAGGAACGATAATTAATTGCGCCAGCCTATCCATAGGATTCAACGTGAACGCACTATGTCCACGATTCCAGGTCGAGACCATCAGCTGACCTTGATAGTCAGAGTCGATCAATCCCACCAGATTTCCCAGTACGATGCCATTTTTATGGCCCATGCCGCTGCGTGGCAGAATCATTGCGGCATAAGCCGGGTCCGCGATATGGATCGCCAGCCCGGTCGGAATCAATACTGTTTCACCCGGTTGTATCGTGACAGACTCGTCCAGACAGGCGCGTAAGTCCAGCCCTGCGCTGCCCGGTGTGCCATAACTCGGCAGCAAGTCTTTCATGCGGGGATCAAGAATTTTGAGATCGATATTTTTCATAAAAACTCAGAAAAAGAAAATGTAAGTGAGGCGAACAGTTTGTTTAATTAATGTGGCAAGCGTCGCGCGATTTCAGCCAGCAACTGAATTGCCAGCGTTTGCTTGTCAGCACGTGGCAGCGCGGTGTGACCGTGCTCGTCAAATAAGACAAGTTCATTGTCGTCTTTGCCGAACGTGTGGTGACCGATGTTGCCCACCAACAGCGGTATATTTTTCTTGATACGTTTCGCGGCACCGTATTCCAGCAGATTTTCTGACTCTGCTGCAAAGCCGACGCAGTAAGGCGCGCCGGGCATCGCGGCAACGGTGGCCAGAATGTCCGGGTTTTGTGCAAACACCAGTTGTGGCGTGTCATCGTGCTGCGTTTTTTTCAGTTTGTGCTCACTTGCATTGGCAACGCGCCAATCGGCCACGGCCGCGACGGCAACAAAAATATCCTGCTTGTGTTGTGCGAGGCTTTTCAGCACGGCATCATGCATTTGCAGCGCGGTCTGTACGTGGATGCGGCGCACGCCATGCGGCGCTTCGAGAGCGGTCGGGCCTGATATCAAGGTCACATGTGCACCGGCTTCCCAGGCAGCAAGCGCAATCGCGTAACCCATTTTTCCGGAAGATAAATTGGTGATGCCACGCACCGGGTCGATAGGTTCGAAGGTTGGGCCTGCTGTGATGAGCAGGTGCTTACCAGCCAGTATTTTCGGCTGGAATGCCGCGATGATTTCCGTGAGTAATTGCTCAGGCTCCAGCATGCGTCCCATGCCGGTCTCGCCACAAGCCTGGTCGCCTGCAGCGGGCCCCAGAACCTGTATGCCGTCCTCTTCAATCTGAGCGACGTTACGTTGTGTCGCCGCGTTTTGCCACATCTCGACATTCATTGCCGGGGCGATCAGTAAAGGAACGTGACGAGGCCGGGCTATGCACAGCGTGGACAGCAAATCGTCACACGCACCATGGGCGAGCTTGAACATGAAATCGGTGCTGCAGGGGGCAATGATGATCGCGTCGGCATCGCGCGTCAGATCAATATGCGGCATATTGTTATGAATGCGCGCATCCCACTGATCGGTAAACACGGTATTGCCTGACAAGGCTTGCATCGTCACAGGTGTGATGAACTGTGTTGCGGCCTGCGTCATCACGACTTGTACATGAGCGCCTGCTTTACCTAATGCCCTTGTTAATTCAGCGACCTTGTAGCAGGCGACGCCACCGGTCATGCCAAGCACAATTTTTTTTCCAGCCAGTCGCAGACCCATGTTCAGCACTCCTTATTTTTTGACGCGACGCAATTCATCCAGAATGAACAGGGCTGCGCCGACCACAATCGCGCTATCGGCAATATTGAAAGCTGGGAAGTGATAAATCTCCTGGTAATGGAAATCCAGAAAATCAATCACATGACCATACAACAGGCGGTCAATCACATTTCCCAGCGCACCGCCCATAATCATCGCCAGTGCAGCACAAAACAGTTTTTGCGTTGAGTGACGTTTCAGAAGATAGGTAATGTACGCCGCTGCAATCAGCCCTATCGCGGTAAAGAAGTAGCGTTGCCAGCCAGATTCCGCAGCCAGAAAGCTGAACGCCGCGCCTTTGTTATAGACCAGCGTCAGATTAAAAAACGAGGTAATGCTCAGCGATTCAGCATACGCGAATAATTTGGTGATGGTGATTTTACTGACCTGATCAAACAGAATAATGATCGTCGCCAGGCCCAGCCAGGGTATCAGGGAGGAACCTGAAGTAGCTGAGCCAGCAGAGAAATTCGAACGTTTTTTGGTAGCCATGGATAGTCTGAAAAGAAGAGAATGGGCGTAACCTTACCTGAAAGCAGGCGATATCAGAAAATTAAAGCAGTTTCATTTGCCGACTTACGCAACATCGCCGCGCTCGCACGATGGCGCGTTGTCACATCAGGTGTGACGCCTGCGTCACCATGCATCGCCGGAACAATTTTGCGTCTGTCCTTCATTTAAACAAGACGGGCAGATGATGTTCAAACCCATCTTGTTTCTCTGTATTGAAAATTACGCGAAACGACGCGTTTCACCGGCACCAAACAAATTGCTGACGCAGCGGCCACACAAGCCAGGGTGTTCTGGATTGCTGCCAACGTCAGCACGATAATGCCAGCAACGCTCGCATTTTTCATATTTGGACGGCGTCACGACGACTGTTTCTTCTGCCTCTGTCGCGACTTGCTCAACTGTGGCAGCAGAGGTGATCAGGGTAAATTTCAAATCGTCTTCCAGACTACTCAGTACCGCAAATTTGTCGCCTGCAGCTTTGATTGCGACTTCTGCTTGCAATGACGAGCCGATCGCACCAGATACACGTACTTCTTCCAGTTGTTTGGTCACATCCGTACGCACTGCACGCAAGGTATTGAATTTGCCGAGCAAGGCTGCAGCATCGGCGATTTCCGGTAACTGGTAATAGGTTTGTGTGAAGATGGTTTCGTCGCTGTCTTTGTAGGCATCGGCTGCGGCAAAGAATTGCCATGCTTCTTCCGCAGTGAACGACAGCATCGGTGCCATCAGACGCAGCAACGATTGCGTGATATGCCAGATCGCTGTCTGTGCGGAACGACGCGCATGCGACGTTGTACCGCTGGTGTACAGACGATCTTTCAGAATGTCGAGGTAGAAACCACCGAGGTCTTCTGAGCAGAATGACTGCAATTTGCTGACCACAGGGTGAAATTCAAACGCATCAAAATGTGCCAGGATATCTTTCTGCAACGCTGCCATATTGGCGATTGCGTAGCGGTCGATTTCCAGCAGATCATTGATCGCGACTGCATCTTTTACGGCATCAAAATCCGACGTATTCGCCAGCAAGAAGCGCAAGGTATTGCGGATGCGGCGATAGGCTTCCGTCACACGTTTCAGGATTTCGTCAGAAATCGACAGTTCACCGGAATAATCAGACGACGCGACCCACAGGCGCAGGATGTCTGCACCGAGTGTGTCGGATATTTTTTGCGGTGCTAAGGTATTGCCCAAAGATTTGGACATTTTTTTACCTTCGCCATCGACAGTAAAACCGTGTGTCAGCAAGGCTTTGTAAGGCGCACGTCCATCCAGCATGGATGCAGTCAACAACGAGGAGTGGAACCAGCCGCGATGCTGATCCGAACCTTCGAGGTACAGGTCAGCAGGGAATTGCAATTGCTCTTTATGTGAACCACGTAAGACAGTTTGATGCGTTACGCCGGAATCAAACCAGACATCCAGCGTGTCGCGGTTTTTGACGTACATATCTGCTTCGTCGCCAAGCAAATCAGCGACTTCGATTTTTTGCCAGGCTTCGATACCTTCTTTTTCCATGCGCAGTGCGACCTGTTCCAGCAATTCTGGCGTGCGTGGATGCAGCTGGCCGGTTTCCTTATGCAGGAAGAACGCCATAGGCACGCCCCATTGACGCTGACGTGACAAGGTCCAGTCAGGGCGGTTGGCGATCATGCCATGTAAACGGGCCTTACCCCACGCGGGGAAGAATGCTGTTTCATCGATGGCTTTCAATGCGGTTTGACGCAGGCTGTCGCCGCCCGCTGCGGGCGTATTGTCCATGCTGGCAAACCATTGGGACGTGGCGCGATAGATGATCGGCGTTTTATGACGCCAGCAATGCATGTAGCTATGGTCAAACATTTTCAGCGAGAACAATGTGCCCGCTTCTTTCAGTTTTTCGCAGATAGGCTTGGACGCTTCCCAGATTGTCATACCAGCGAAGAAAGGCAGACTGGACGCGAATCTGCCATCACCCATCACAGGAGCGATGATGTCGTCGTCTTTCATGCCATGCGCTTTGCATGACTGGAAATCTTCTATACCGTAGGCTGGTGCAGAGTGAACCACGCCGGTACCGGTTTCGGTACTGACGTAATCACCCAGATAGACCGGAGAAAAACGGTCATAGCCCGCATCCATTGCCGCCAGCGGATGTTTAAATTTAATTTCGGATAAATCTGCACCCAGACAGGTGGCGACGATTTCGCAAGTCAGTCCGTAGTTAGTCAGGCAGGCTTCGACCAGGTCTTTTGCCAGGATCAGTAGGACGTCCTCACCGTCGCGCTGGGTCTTGACCAGTGCGTAAGTGATTTCCGGATGCATGTTCAATGCCTGGTTCGACGGGATGGTCCACGGTGTTGTGGTCCAGATCACGCAATAGCCTTTATCCAGTGGCAGCTTATCCAGTTTGAAGGCTGCAGCCAGTTTGTCGTTTTCTTCAGCCCCTGCAAACGGGAAACCGACATCGATGGATGGATCGCGTTTGTTTTCGTATTCGACTTCAGCTTCAGCCAGTGCAGAGCCGCAGTCAAAACACCAGTTGACTGGCTTCAGGCCGCGATAGACATAGCCTTTTTCCAGCAATTTGCCGAGCGCACGCAATTCATCGGCTTCATTGCCAAAGGCCATGGTCTTGTAGGGATTATCCCATTCACCCAGAACACCCAGCCGGATAAAGCCAGCCTTTTGTTTTTCTATCTGTTCATTCGCATATACACGCGCCTTGGCATGTACTTCGGCCACTGGCAGGTTTTTGCCAAACAGCTTTTCGACCTGAATTTCAATCGGCATACCGTGGCAATCCCAGCCAGGTACATAAGGAGCATCAAAGCCAGCCATAGTGCGGGCTTTGATGATCATGTCTTTCAATATCTTGTTGACGGCGTGACCCAGATGGATATCGCCATTGGCGTATGGTGGGCCGTCATGCAGGATGAATTTTGGACGACCGGCAGCAGCCTTGCGCACACGTTCATAGATTTTTTTGTCCTGCCATTCCTTGACCCATTTAGGTTCTCGCTTGGCGAGGTCGCCACGCATAGGGAAGGCGGTTTCGGTCATGTTGACCGGATATTTATTGGCAGATTTAGCCGCTTTGTTTTCAGACATGATGAATTTTCTTGTAAAGAGAGAGGGAGAAGAAAAACCGTGCGGTGTTTCTTCAAATTCGGTCAGTAGCGTTACTGGCGGGTATGCGTGTCGTTACTCCGAAATAAGCACGCGCCTGATCGGCGTCACGCTGAATCGCGGCTGTCAGCGTTTCCAGATCACTATATTTCTCTTCGTCACGCAGTTTCTGTAAAAACTCGATCTGTACGATGTTGCCGTAAGCATTGCCGCTGTAGTCGAACACATGCGTCTCCAACAGCACGCGGCCACTATCATCCACAGTCGGACGCACGCCCAGACTGGCGACGGCAGGCAGCGGCTGATCGGCGAGGCCATGCACTTGCACAATAAAGATACCGGTCAGGGCAGGGCGATGATGCGCGATGCGTAAATTCAGCGTCGGAAAGCCGATGGTACGGCCAAGTTTTTGCCCGTGTATCACATGACCAGAAATACGGTAAGGGTGGCCCAGCAATGCCTGGGCTTCGTCAAAGTCACCTTGCACCAACGCAGCACGGACGGCCGAGGAGGAAATTCTGACGCCTTTATTTTGCACCGAAGCTAAAGTCACGACCTCAAAGCCGTGGATTTTGCCTGCAGCTTCCAGCATCGCGATACTGCCGGCGCGTTTGGCACCGAAGCAGAAGTCTTCACCCACCATCAGCCATTTCACGTGCAAACCTTCGACCAGCACTTTTTCTATAAAGTCCTGCGGCGACAGTGAGGCAAAATGGGCATTGAAATGTTCGACGATCACGCGATCGACATTGGCGTTTTGTAGCGAAGTCAGGTTGTCACGCAGATTGGCAATTCGTGCAGGTGCTTTCGATAAATCGCCAGCAAGTTTGGCAAAGAATGCGCGGGGATGTGGTTCAAACGTCATCACTGCAGCCTCGATACCGAGACGGTCAGCGGCGTCGCGCAGGTGGGCAAGCAAAGTCTGATGACCAAGATGTACCCCATCAAAGTTACCTATCGCCAATGCACAAGCGGCACGGGAGGCTGCATTCGGAAGTCCGCGAAATACCTTCATTGTGTCCAGAAAACTGCTGCAAAGCGGTAGATTATAAATGCTTTCGCTCATAGCAGCCGTGTAAAACGCGAATTCCGGATGGATTCCGTGCGTTTCTGGACGCTTTCTTTGCATTCATCGCACATATTTCTCTAACGCTCATATTGATTCTTGCCTTGCAACGGCTGCTTGCGATGGAGGTGGGGCACGGAGGCTTTGTCCAATTTTAGTGGTGATGTGACCAGGTGACGTCGTTTGAACTCAGGTAAGAATCGACCGCCTCTTTGTTACCGGTTGCGTGCTTCATGACTTCGCCGCAGGTGCAGATGCCCTGATAGGGTTGTATGTGCGAGCAGGCGGAGACTTTTTGCAAAAATACCTGAACAGATTTACTGCATTTTTTACATTTGAAGGTCAGGATGCGGGCTGGTTTATTCATGATGGTGAGTTGTTGTGCGTACGAAATCAAAGTTAAGAATGATGCTTGTTAATGACTGATGGTGATTTACCGATGCAGAATTACCGACGTGTGATGACGATGTCACGGTTTATTTTAATTTCAGACGCCACAATGAAGTCACTTCTTTGACCCTTGCCGCATGCAAGGAGTCGCTGCTGTCGGTGGATTTAGGGTGACGTGGCTTGATATCCATTTTGCCTGCGACAACGAGATCGGCAGCTGTTATCCAGTCCCATAGGTCAGTCTGGGTGCGTAAGCCCAGATGTTCGGCAAAATCGGACATGATCAGCCAGGCTTCGCCATTGGCTTCCAGATGGTTGGCAACACCGGCCAGAAAGCCACGCAACATGCGGCTTTCCGGATCATAGATGGCGTGTTCGATAGCGGAATTCGGACGTGCTGGCAACCACGGCGGGTTACAGACAATTAATGGAGATTTACCGGCAGGGAATAAATCTGTCTGTTGCAATTCGACTTGTGTTGTTAGCCCAAGCCGCTCGAAATTGTCGCTGGCGCAACACAGGGCGCGCGGATCGAGGTCGGTCGCGACAATTTTTCTGATACCACGTTTTGCCAACAATGCCGAGACGACCCCGGTACCGGTGCCGATATCGAATGCCAGTTCGGTCGAGGGCAAAGGCGCTTTTGCCAACAGATCGAGATATTCACCGCGTACCGGAGAAAACACGCCGTAATGCGGTTGGATTTTTGCGCCCAGTGGCGCAATGTCCACGCCATTTTTACGCCATTCATGGGCGCCGATGATGCCGAGTAATTCACGTAATGAAGTAATAAACGCTCCGTCTGATGCGCCATAGGCTTCAGTGCAGGCAGTAACAACATCTGGCGCACGGCGCAGGGGAATGCGGTAATCCGCCTCGAATGGAATCAATACCATGGCCAGCACCCGCGCGCGCTGGGATTGCGCCTGGCGGTGCAAATGGAAGGCGTCGGCGGCAGTCGCTGCCACTTTTGTTTTTTTAGCTGCGGGTTTCTTGTCGATGCGACGGGCGAGCGCCTGTAATAATTGTTTGGCATTCTGAAAATCGCCGCGCCACAACAAGGCGGTTCCCTCGCACGCCAGCTTGTAGGCGACTTCTGTACTCATGCGGTCATCGGCGATCTGCACCCGCTTTGGTGGCGGTGTGCCATTCTCAGCATGCCAGCGACAACTGCGTATTTCGTCGTTTTCTGTCCATTGCAATTGTATAGAAGGTAAATTCATGCTGAGCCTGTTCTTTTTTGAATAGTGATGTTGCGCGCTGGGTCGCGTGCCGGGGGCGCGATTGTACCTGAGCCGGCAGTGTAGCAAACAAAGTGTCGCCTTCAGTGTATTCTCGTCAACAACGTAAGAGTGATGCGACCGCACGGAAGCTGGATACGGCGATACTGTCGGTAGTTTTTATTGGGGGGGAGTATATTTTAATGACCCCTATTTTAATGGGACAATCAGCCTGTTTTTAAAGATACTCCCTCCCAGTATATGGAAACAGAAATAAGGAGATTGCAGGCAGCCTTGCGAAGCATTTGGCATGTTCAACGTCAATCTCTGCATGAGGCTGTGTTGACATAGCAAAAGAAAGAATAAAAAAAGCCGCTGCCATCATCTCGACGGCAGCGGCTTTTTTTATGTAATGAATGCTATTTTTTAATGTCCGACGATGCTTGCGTCGGGGACGATAAACTGACCGTATCGCCAGTCGGTAAGCCTTGTGATTGCCAGCGATCAAATTCTGCGCGAACTGCTTTTAAAGTCTGCTGACTGATGTCTGGCAGGCTGCCGCCAAGGATATCGGCGGCTTCTTTGAAGCCCTTTTCTACGGCATCGCGAATTTTCTGCAATTTCGCCGGATCGCCACCGATGGCGGCTTTGGCAAAGGTCAGAATGCGCTCTGCGGTTTTTTGTGCACTGAACTCACCGCCGTCGGCAATCGCTGCCTGCGCCGCCTTGATGTCGTCGGCCGACGCAGTGATTTTTTGTTCGCCGCTGACAACTTTGGATAATTGTAAACCTTGCTGCTGCACTGCAGATTTAATTAAATCCGTGATTTGTTGCGCCTTGCGATTGGCTTCTTCGACTGCAGCGGCTACATCCGAGCTTGAGGATGTCTTGGTTCTCGGATCTGCATAGACCGGCGAGTCTTTTGCGGCGGAACTGGAATCGAGGCTGACTTTGTCGCTCGCGACGGCATTGCTGGCATTCTCGCCATTACTATCTGCTCGTTTGACGGTCGTTGATGGTTTTGCAGATACTGTCGGCGTACTTGTGTTGACGCCCGATACACTCAGATCCATTTTGCGCTCCTCAGAATAAGTTCAGAGACGAATACCTCTGTCTTTGCTTAACGACAGAAAACGCCGTTTCTATAACTTTCTTGTGACTTATTTTTAAGCAACTTTGTGCTGTGTCAACGTGGATCGTCTCCGTATTACCTCTTGCGCATGGAAGCTCACGTTTCCCCGATTGCTAAGGTGTTTGTTGTGACCAGATGGTGGAGTCTTGCCAAAACTAGTCCTGGATCAAGGAAGTGTCTTGCCGGACAGGGTAAGATGCAACTAAGGCATTGAAACGGTGGCGACGATGGCAAAAAAGTTTCCTGTGCAACCCAAGAATCCTGAGCGTATCTGCTGGGGTTGTGATGAGTACTGCCCAGCCGATGCTATGCGTTGCGGAAATGGTGCCGATCGCACTGCACATCTTGCTGAATTATTTGGCGACGACTGGCAGGCGTGGGAACCGAAGGTGGTGATCGAGATTGTTCCTGTGGACAAGATCGATAACCCCGATGCCACTGTGAATACCGATATCCACACACGCGTTTAACAATAACAATAGCAATAAAAATAGCACTAGCTGGTATTGCTCACATTTTTGAGGTTACATTCCGCCCCATGCTGCATTGATCGCCGCGATGGCCGCCAGACCGGCAGTTTCTGTGCGTAGAATTCGTGGTCCCATTGACAATGCGATTACACCTTGTCTGGTCGCCATGTCTTCTTCCTCTTCAGTAAATCCGCCCTCAGGACCTATCAGTAAGCTGACCGCCTGCGGAGCGCGATGTTTTGTCCATTCGGCCAGCGATTGATCGGCACGCGGGGAAAGCATGATCCGTTGATGTATATCCTGTTGCCCCAGCCATTTTCCCAGATCCAGCGGTGCCGAAAGATGCGCAAGTCGATTACGACCGGATTGCTCGGCAGCGGCGACGATGATGCCTTCCCAGTGACTGAGTTTTTTTTCTGCCCGTTCTGCCGACAAGCGCACGACGCAGCGTTGTGAAGCGAGCGGTTGAATCGACGAGATTCCTAACTCCATCGCTTTTTCTATGATCCAATCCATCTTGCTGCCTTCCGGTAAGGCTTGCGCCAGCGTCAGGCTGTAAGGCAGTTCAACTTCTTCGGGTAAAAATACTTTCAGTTCTGCACTTGCCCTTTTCTTCGCGATATCGGCGATGCTGGCAACATAGCAGCCGCCCTCGCCGTTAAACAGTTGTATGGTGTCTCCGGTTTGCAGACGTAAAACAAAAACATGATGTGCTACCGTTTCCGGCAAATCAATCACGCTACCAATGGAAAGAGGCGCAGGGCAGAAAAAACGTGGCATAACTTTAAAGACCGATTGAGTTCATTAATATGTCAGAGAGGCTGCATTGAGTAAGCCCATGCTCAGACTGATAGCGCCAAGAAAAATACCTGAGGCGACTTTATTTTCCGGTATGTCCAGGACTAGTCCGGGTAACATGACTCTGGCAGCGAAATACGCTAACAGTTGTACTAGTAAAGCAATACAACCCCAGATCAGCATATCTTGCAGATTCACACTATTGGCAATTGCTGATGCGAGGGCGATGCTATAACCAAGCATTGAACCGGATAAACTGGCGGCGGCAGCCATGTTACCAGAGCGTATCAGCGTGATTTCTTTGTAAGGGGTTATCCTGATATAAATTGTGACAAATAGCAGCAATAAAATAATGGATGAAATAAAGTGGCTGATAAATGCGGGCAGGGCGTAAGTCAGTAAATGTTCGCTCATGGTGTCAGTCGATAAAGTAGTGAGGGATGAAACGGCTGGTGTTTTTGGTGATTAATGTTTCGTCTTCCCGGATGCCTATACCGGCGGCTTCATCACCGACGACCCATGCGCCTATGGAGGTATAAGCGGGTGTGATGCCGTCGTCAAATTTTGGTTGCGGCGCATATGCCTGATAGACATACCCCTCCGCACCATATTCCCCGGTAGTATGTAGAACTTCACCGTCGGCGTAAATCGAGATATTTTCACCTTCACGTGAATACAAAGGTTTTTTGACGTGATTGCCGCTGATGCGCCATGCATCAAAATAGGCGGGCAGCAGATTTGGGTGATGCGGAAACAGTTCCCACAAAACTGGCAAAATGGCTTTGTTCGACAAAATCATTTTCCAGGCGGGCTCAATGATGGTCATTGGGCGGGTTAGTAAGTGCGCTGCAAATTCTTCACGACACAGCCATTCCCAAGGATAAAGTTTAAATAAATTCTGGATGCTGATATCAGCGTCATCCACAAATACACCTTGTTTCTGATCCCAGCCCAACTGCTCAATTGCACATTGTTTCGTTGCAAAACCCGCCTGGATAGCGGTGTCACGAAGATAGGAAAGGTTACCTTCATCCTCTTCATTTTCCGCTGCACAGGTGAAGTGGAGTAAGCCTTTGCCGGAGAATTTTTTCCATTGAGTAATCAGTTTTTCATGTAAAGAGTTGAACTGGTCTGCATCAGGAAAGACATCTTGCAACCAGTACCATTGCGCGACACTGGATTCGACCAGCCCGGTGGGAGTGTCTGCGTTGTACTCCAGCATCTTAGGTGCGCCGGAACCATCCCAGCTCAGGTCAAACCGGCCATAAAGTGAAAACTCCTTTTCACGCCAGCTTTCTTCAACGAGCGACCAGAATTGCGCCGGAATCGCGAAACGATCTTGCATGCCGTGCCGCATAACATGATCCACCGCTTGCAGCGACATCTGATGTAAATCCAGTGTTGCCTGCTCCAGTACGTCGATTTGTTCAGAGTTAAAGCAGTAGGCATAGCGTTCGTCCCAATACAAACCATCAATCGAGTGATAGCTGAACCCCAGACTATCAAATTGTTGTTGCCAGCCTGCTCTTGGCGTCAGTGAGGTGCGTATCATTATCCGCCTCCTGAGTGACCATGAGCCGTTCCACCGAAGCCGCCACGACTGACGCCGCGGCTTACACTTCGCCCCACTGCGTGATCAGGTTGTGCACCTTGCGAGTTGTGTACGCCGAAATTTCGTTGCGCTGTTTCGCGGTTTCCCGGTGTGTAGTGAGGGCCGTAATATGTACCATAACCCATACTATGATAGCCACCCGCGGAACCTCCACCCGTATAGTGCGCTGCGCTTGAGCCTGTGTCGCTGATGTGGTTCAGGTTAGTGTTTGTTGTCTCTTCACATGCGTTTCTTTCGCGCCAGTCTTTGCGACAATCTTCAAGGCTTTGATATTGATCGCGAATGGTTGTTAATTCCTGTGGACGATTGTCACTGCATGCCGTCAGACTGGCCGACGTTGCCAGTAATAAAGGTAATGCATGGCCGACTCTTTTTTTACGGGGTGGCTTTCTTATTCCTGCGCTCACTTTTTCTCCTGTTTCAGCTCGTGGTTGGCATCAGTTTGCGCATGAAATTTGGCAATACAAACAGCGCATGATGTACTTCATCATTGTAATATTTTAGCAATTTAAGTTGGCGGTGTTCGATTCTTTGCTTTACCGTTGACGCGCCCAGTGCTGTTGGATCGATACTCTTGCTCGCAATTGCCATTCCCCATAATGCCCCGTATAAAGGTATGAACACTGAATAAGGTCTCACGACCGGAAAGCTGACGAACAGTTTTCGTAAGGTGTCGCAATAACGTTGTGGGTGGTAGTAGGGGCTGCCGAGATGCATCACCAACATGCCGTTATCTTTCAATTTAGCCGCGCATGTTTGAAAGAATTCTTCCGTAATACAAGTCGCCGCGAGTGTGCTGCCATCAGGTGCCTGTGGGTCGGTGAGGTCGAGGAAAATCAAATCATACAGTTCGCCGCATTCTCGTATGTAAGTAAAACCGTCTGCGTGAATGTGTCTGACCTTGACGTGATCAAGACTTCCCTGATGAATTTCAGGCAAATACTCTCTCGATATGCTGACGACAGCGGGGTCAATTTCACATAGGGTCAACGTTTCCAGGCTGGGATGTTTTAGCAGCTCTCTGCATGAACCACCGTCGCCGCCACCGATAATCAGTGCAGTTCTGGGGGCTGGGTGCGTAATCGCAGCCGGATGGATGAGGCTCTCATGATAAAAAAATTCATCTTTTTCAGAAGTCATCATTGCGCCGTCAATCCGCATGAGTTTACCGAAGTCGGCGCTATCAGCGATTTCTATCTGTTGAAACTGACTGCGGGTTTGCAGTAATGGTGTGGTTCGTGTGCTGTAAAAAGTGGATGAACTTAGTCGCTCAGTTGAAAGTGTCTCTGTTCCTGATGTTGCCGAGGTCATTTGTCCGCGGGTAATCTGCTGGCGAGATACTGTATCCGGTTGAAAATGTCGTATCAGGCTATCGACGATGTATCTGGCTTTTTCGGAGTTGTCCTGATGGAAGTTGCAGACATAGACATCAAGCGTCACGGCATTTTTTTCCGGCCAGGTGTGAATGGCGACGTGCGATTCGGCCAGTAATAAAGTCCCGGTCACGCCGGCTGCACCGCCATCTGGATTGCTGAATGAGTGATATTTTTGTCCGACGATGGTCAGTCCTGCTTCTATTGTTATCTTTGTCAGTAATTTGCTTAATTGTTCCTGACACAGAAAAAACTCGGTATCTGCTTTGCAATCAAAGCAATCGGCGGTCAGATGTAAGCCTTCCATGGTTTCAGCGTGTAATGTAAAAGTCGCAATTGTATTGTGTGACGCCGTGCTCTGGTAAAATAACGGGCTTTGCAGAGCCTTGAATGTCGTTTATTCAAAGACGCTCGCTAACATGCTCACTGACCAGTTTCCTCATCTATACCTTCTATCGCCATGATTTCATCTCTCCAGCCAGCAATAATCACTAAGATGGCAAGCGCAATTCGTGCCTTGTCTATGGATGCAGTACAAAAAGCTAATTCCGGTCATCCGGGCGCGCCTATGGGCATGGCAGATATTGCTGTGGCATTGTGGAAAGGCCATTACCGTCATAATCCATCGAATCCGCAATGGATTAACCGCGACCGTTTTGTGCTATCGAATGGACATGGTTCGATGCTGCATTACTCCTTGCTGCATCTGACAGGCTACGACCTGTCTATGGATGAAATCAAAAATTTCCGTCAATTACATTCGAAAACAGCCGGTCACCCGGAAGTGCATGTCACGCCGGGTGTGGAGACAACGACGGGCCCGTTGGGACAGGGCATTACCAATGCAGTCGGTATGGCGCTGGCTGAAAAATTATTGGCAGCCGAATTCAATCAGGGTGATCTGAAGATTGTTGATCATTACACTTACGCTTTTATGGGCGATGGCTGCCTGATGGAAGGTATCTCACACGAAGCTTGCTCACTGGCCGGCACGCTGCAATTGAATAAACTGATCGCGTTCTGGGATGACAATGGCATTTCGATTGATGGTCACGTAGAAGGCTGGTTCACCGACGATACGCCAAAACGTTTTGAAGCGTATGGCTGGAACGTCATCCGTGCGGTTGATGGTCACGATGCAAAAGCGGTGGATGCTGCGATTACATCCGCAAAAACATCGGCCAAACCAACGCTGATTTGCTGCAAAACCGTGATCGGTAAAGGCTCTCCTAACATGGAAGGCACGCACAATGTGCATGGCGCAGCGTTGGGCGATAAAGAAATTGCTGCAGTACGCGCTAACATTGGTTGGGAATATCCTCCATTTGAAATACCGGCAGACGTTTACGCCGCTTGGGATGCGAAAGCAGACGGCGCCAAAGCTGAAGCTGACTGGAATACACAATTTGCAGCTTACTCTGCACAGTTCCCGCACAAAGCAGCTGAACTGACACGCCGTATGAAGGGTGATTTGCCAGCGAATTTTGATGAGGTCGTGGCAAATGCCATCGCCGCCTGCGTCGAGAAAAAAGAAAATATCGCTACCCGTAAAGCGAGCCAGAATGCAATTCAGGCGTTTGCTCCATCGCTGCCAGAATTCCTCGGCGGCTCTGCCGATTTGACCGGTTCTAACCTGACTAACTGGAAAGAATGCGTCGCGGTACGTGGTAATCAGGCCGGTAATCATATCAATTACGGTGTGCGCGAATTCGGCATGAGCGCGATCATGAATGGTATCGCCTTGCATGGCGGTTATATTCCTTTCGGCGCGACTTTCCTGACTTTCTCAGATTACAGCCGCAATGCGATTCGCATGGCAGCGCTGATGAAAATCCGTACGCTGTTTGTGTTCACGCATGATTCTATCGGTCTCGGTGAAGATGGCCCTACCCATCAATCCGTTGAGCACGTTTCCAGTATGCGTTTGATCCCGAATCTGGATAACTGGCGTCCGTGCGATACCGTGGAATCTGCTGCGGCCTGGGCGCATGCGGTTAAACGCAATGACGGCCCATCGACCTTGATTTTCTCGCGTCAGAATTTGCCGTATCAGGAGCGTACAGCACAACAGATCGCTGACATTCAGCGTGGTGGCTATGTTCTGCAAGATGCAGCAGATGCGAAAGCGGTGCTGATCGCAACCGGTTCTGAAATCGAGCTGGCCGTTAAATCCGCAGCCGCATTGGCAGAACAGGGTATTGCAGTGCGTGTGGTGTCTATTCCATCGACAGATGTATTTGATCGTCAGGATGCTGCGTACAAGACTGCAGTGTTGGGCAAGGGTTTGCCACGTATTGCGATTGAGGCTGGCGTAACGGACTTCTGGTACAAATATGTTGGTCTGGAAGGTGCTGTCGTCGGTATCGACACGTTTGGGGAATCCGCTCCGGCAGGTGTCTTGTTTAAGTATTTTGGCTTTACAGTTGAAAATGTGGTCGCCAAGGTCAAGGCGACGCTGGCTTGAGTACGATGACAGATTTAGTTGACAGCACTGTGAGCCTTATCAAAGAAGTCAGTCTGCGTCGTGCTACTGTGGCGGACGCAGAAGCAATCGCCGCCGTGCGTGTGGAAAGCTGGCAAACCACCTACCGCGGCATGATTCCGGACACGTATCTGGATCAGATGCGTATTGAAGATAGCTTCCTGCATTGGAAGCAGATACTGGAAGCCTTGCCTGCTGCAGGTGACCGCGTGTGCGTGTACGTTGCTGAAAGCGAAGGGCACATTATCGGATTCGCGTCTGGTATGTTGTTGCCAGAGCCTAAGTTGGGAATGCGCGCAGAATTGACCGCAATTTATCTGCGTCCGGTCTGGCAGCGTTCTGGCATTGGTCGTCGTCTGCTGCAAAAGGTCGCCCGTACATTGCAAGCGCAGGGCGCTGATAATTTGCTGGTCTGGGTGATTTCAGGTAATGCCATTGCCCGCAATTTTTACGAAGATCTGGGTGCTACTTTACTGCATGAACAGGCATTTACCTGGGATGGCATCGATTTGAAAGAAGTCGGTTACGGCTGGCGCGATTTATCGGTGCTGATGGCATCGGTGCATGCGATGCCGACATCGAGTGCAGTACACTGAGATTTTTGCAAAATAGTTTGATTTTTATTGTTCTTTTATTGTTGTTTAGTCCTTTGGAGATAAAACCATGACGATTCGCGTCGCAATCAACGGCTATGGCCGTATCGGCCGCAACATCCTTCGCGCTCACTATGAAGGTGGTAAGTTCAAGAACGAGATCCAGATCGTCGCGATCAACGACCTCGGTAATGCAGAATCCAATGCTCACCTGACACGCTATGACACAGCCCACGGTAAGTTCCCTGGCACCGTCGTGGTTGAAGGCGACTCCATGATCGTCAATGGCGACAAGATCAAAGTATTTGCAGAGCGCAATCCTGCGAACATTCCTTGGGGTGAGTTGAATGTTGACGTCGTGCTGGAATGTACCGGCTTCTTCACAACCAAAGAAAAAGCCTCTGCCCATCTGGCTGGCGGCGCAAAGAAAGTCATCATCTCCGCACCAGGCGGTAAAGATGTTGATGCAACCGTTGTTTATGGCGTGAACCATGGCGTGTTGAAATCCACAGACACTGTGATCTCCAATGCATCCTGCACAACGAATTGCCTCGCACCATTGGCAAAACCATTGAACGACGCGATCGGTATCGAAAGCGGTTTGATGACAACCATCCATGCTTACACCAATGACCAGGTATTGACAGATGTGATGCATGAAGATCTGCGTCGTGCACGTTCTGCAACGATGAGCATGATTCCAACCAAAACAGGTGCAGCCGCTGCAGTTGGTTTGGTATTGCCAGAGTTGAACGGCAAACTGGATGGTTACGCAATGCGCGTTCCAACCATCAATGTTTCTGTGGTTGATCTGACTTTCATCGCAAAACGCGATACGACAGTAGAAGAAATCAATAAAGTCTTGAAAGACGCATCCGAAGGCGCCTTGAAAGGTATCCTGGACTACAACAAAGCACCACTGGTGTCGGTTGATTTCAACCACAACCCAGCATCTTCCACTTACGACGAAACATTGACGAAAGTAAACGGCGGCCGTTTGGTAAAAGTATCGAGCTGGTATGACAACGAGTGGGGCTTCTCCAACCGTATGCTCGACACGACTGTTGCACTGATGAGCGCAAAATAATTCTGCGTTTTGATTTCAAAAAATACCCCGAACTTTCGGGGTATTTTTTTGTCCAACGAATTCAGAATACTTGAATTTGTCAAAGTTCAATGCAAGATGACAGGAGCAGCCTTGTGTAACTACTGCCTACTCTGTAGAAATGCGACACATCACAGCAATCATTACATAACAGGAGCCGTATGATGAAATTGAAGAAATTGTTTTCACAGAATAAAGGCTTTATCGTTTTCATGTTAGGGATGGCGCTGGTACGTGGTGCTCTTGCTGATTATTACCTTGTGCCGTCAAGCTCCATGTATCCGACCCTGCTTGAGGGCGACAGAGTGATTTGTGACCGCATCGCTTACGATATCAAGTTGCCTTTAACTGATGTCATTCTCAAGCATGTGTCTGATCCACAGCGTGGCGATGTCGTGACTTTTTCATCCCCGGAAGATGGTACCCGGCTGGTGAAGCGCCTGATCGCAATCCCGGGCGATGTGGTTGAAATGCGTGATGAGCATTTACTCATTAACGGTCAGGCAGCCAATTATGAGCCGACAAAACTTGCAACTGCCGATCACCTGACACCACAACGCGAATATGGCGGGCTGCAGCAAGTGTATAAAGAGCAGCTTGGCAGCCTCAATCATCACATCATTGTGATGCCTGAACGCGCATCTATGCGTAACTTTGGCCCGGTTCGCGTGCCTGATGGCGAGTACCTGATGCTTGGAGATAATCGTGATAACAGCAAAGATTCGCGCTACATCGGTTTTGTTAAACGTGAACTGATTACCGGCCAGGTGAGGCGTTTAATGTTTTCTCTGAATGGCGATGATTATTACTTGCCTCGTATCGAGCGATTTGGCGCAAAACTGTAGAAGAGGTCTGAAGTCTGGTATTGACTGTAATGCCCGATTTCCGGATTCACTGCTGACGTTGTGCATTGGCCGTTCTTTTTGGAATGTATATTTTTGTGAAAACAATCAAAAGTACGACAGATTTATTGCGCTGCACAGTGACTAATACTGGACTGCAAGCAACAACTCATTAATCATTTGAACGGTAAGGCAACATAACAACCATGCATCGGCATCAGGTCGGGCGTCATCAGGAGATAAGACATGAAATTAATGAGTAAGCTATTTTTGTTGGCCGTAATGGGCTTTTTTATGACCACAGCCATGGCAAAAGATGAGCGTGGCTCGACGGCGGAGGCGCAGGCCTTAGTCAAAAAAGGAATTGCTCACATCAAGAAGGTTGGAAAAGAAAAAGCGTTTGCCGATTTTAATGATGCGTCCAACAAAGATTTCCACGACCGGGATCTGTATCTGTTTGTCTACGATATGAACGGCATCAGTCTGTCACATGGCGCTAATCCAAAGATGATCGGCAAAAATTTGCTGGATTTGAAGGTTGAGGGAAAACCGATTATCAAGGAAATGATTGCGGCTCTTAAAACGAAGAATGACGGCTGGATTGATTATCAGTGGCCGAATCCTGTAACCAAGGGCTTGGAAACAAAATCCAGTTATTTTGAAAAAAATGACGATTACTTTCTTGGATGCGGTGCGTATAAATAAGTCATAGCATCGGCGATTCTTCTGTTCGCCATCAATAAAAAACAGCGCTGGATCAGCGCTGTTTTTTTTATTCTATTGTTGTTCTTTAATGCTGATCTGACATTGCTCAGCGTGGACCTTTATATCCCAGCGCAGCAGAAATCTGGTGCGCAGTTTCCATTAAATTGTTTTTCCAGTCTTCTTGCAAACGATCGGCTGGTGCTGAAATCGACAGACCAGCGATCATTTTTCCGCTGTCGTCGTGAATGCCGGCAGCCATGCAGCGCACACCCAATTCCAGTTCTTCGTTATCTTTGGCATAACCGGTTTGACGAACTTCTGCAAGTTCCTTTTCCAGTTTGGAAAGATCCGTAATGGAGTTTTTATTGTGGCCAGATAGCCCGGTACGTGTTGCGTAAGCCCGTATCGCTTTCGGCTCATCCAGAGATAAAAATAATTTGCCGGTTGATGTCAGATGTAATGGCGCACGGCCACCGATGGCTCTGACAACTTGCATGCCGGAGCGTTCAGAGAAAGCACGGTCGATATAAACGATATCATCCCCCTGACGCACAGACAGATTGATCGTCTGATTTGTCTGCCGGTGCAAGGTACGCATAAATTCCAGCGCGGTTTCTCGCACGTTCAGATGACTTTTGACGATATTGCCAAGTTCAAGCAAACGCATACCTAACTGGTAATAACCTGTATCGGCGCGATCAACGAAGCGCGTTTTGACCAGATCGTTCAAAATCCGGTGAGCGGTAGACGGATGCAAGCCCGTTTCAGATGCCAGCTCTTTCAAACTGACCGGATCTTGATAATGCGCAAGCGCATCAAGCAGAGAAACCATGCGTTCTATAACTTGTATGGAGGTTTTTTCTGAAGCTGGAGCGTCGTTTTTCATAATCTCGGTGGTGCAGTGCAATATTTAAGTTATACCACAATGTGAAAAAATCGTCATTGACTCGACAATGAAAAGACAAGCTGAGCCGCAAATTTAGTAAAAAACGATGCAAATTCGCTGCAAACGATATGATTGGGGTGTCGAAAAAATAATCTTTTGGGCTTGAACAGGCTCGCATGTTTATTTCAAACCATGCCGCAGAAAAGTGATTTTCGTCATCATTTTGAAATGGAGTGTGAAGCTTTGTCATGTAAAATCCGGCGGCAAGGTGGGAGCAGGATATGGCTCCTCCGTTTTTTTCTCACAAGGGATAACGATGTCAGATCAGGAACAACCGATCAGCGAGTTCAAAAGTAAAAGTGGTTTGCGACGCATTTTTTCGGCATTTTTTTATTCGATTGATGGTTTTCGTTCAGCCTGGATCAACGAACATGCATTCCGTCAGGAATTGGTACTGGTTATTGTCGGTGTCATTGTCGCGTTGAGTCTGCCAGTAACGGCAATTGAGAAATTGATGATGATTTCGGTGTTATTACTGATACTCGTTGTTGAATTATTGAATTCCGCCGTCGAAGCGGTGGTGGACAGGGTTTCCCTTGAGCGGCATACCTTGTCAAAAAATGCCAAGGATTTTGGCAGTGCCGCCGTATTACTGACATTTTTTATCGCAGTCGGTACCTGGGCTGTCATTTTAGTGAATCGCTTTTACCCATAAGAAAAACATGTTACCTACAATTTTAACGACGAACGACGCCACGCTTGCCAGCACACTCAGCGATGCAATCAATAACAAAACCAAACCGTTGGGAAGTCTGGGGCGCCTTGAGCAACTGGCTTTACAAATAGGCTTAATACAGCAAACCACGGCACCAGTTTTGTATGACCCGGCCATTATTGTGTTTGCCGCCGATCACGGTGTTGTTGCAGAGGGAATTTCAGCCTTTCCGCAAGATGTCACCTGGCAGATGGTCGAAAATTTTCTCAGCGGCGGTGCGGCAATTAACGTGTTTGCCAGACAAAATAATATTGCGCTGCAGATTGTCGATGGGGGCGTGAATCATGAGTTTGGTGAGAGAAATGGTTTGATTCACCGTAAAGTCGCCTCTGGCACACGTAATTTTGCACAGCAGCCAGCGATGACACCGGAGCAATGTCAGCTGGCTATACAGAATGGGCGGGAACTGGTTGCAGCCTTATCCGGTAACGTGCTTGGCTTTGGTGAAATGGGTATCGGCAACACGACGGCGGCGGCAGCGTTGATGCATAAACTGACGGCGCTGCCGGTAGCTGATTGTGTGGGGGCGGGTACTGGATTATCTGCTGATGGCATACGGCATAAACAAAAGGTCATTGAAGCTGCTGTTGCGCTGCACACAGGTGTGACCGAACCTCTTGACGTCTTAGCTTGTTTTGGTGGTTTCGAAATTGCGACGATGGCTGGGGCTATGCTGGAAGCGGCTGCACGCCGTAAGGTCTTGCTGATCGACGGTTTCATTGTCAGCAGTGCTTTGCTCGTCGCGGCACGACTGCAACCGGATATTCTCGATTACTGCGTGTTTTCCCATCAATCTGACGAAAGTGGTCATTCTCGTTTATTGGAAGCGCTGAAGGTTGATCCTGTACTGAAACTCGATCTGCGTTTAGGCGAGGGCACCGGTGCGGCACTGGTCTATCCTATGGTGCAGGCGGCAGTTAACTTCCTGAATCAGATGGCGACATTTGGTTCTGCGCAAGTCAGTGAAAAGAGTGCTGACTGATGACGCTGTTAGGACAGCACGTGCTGCATCAGTTGCGCTTGTTTTTTATTGCGCTGCAGTTTTTTACGCGCATTCCTATTCCGGGCTGGGTGGGCTTTGATCCTGCCTGGCTGCACCATGCTTCTCGTTATTTTCCTGCGGTCGGTTGGGTAGTTGGTGCGGTTGCGGCCAGTACCTATGCGATTGCATCGTTGTGGTGGCCAGCCGCTGTCGCAATCCTGATGTCCATGGTGGCAAGTATTTTATTGACAGGTGCATTTCACGAAGACGGGTTTGCCGACGTCTGCGATGGGTTTTGCGGTGGGATGACACCGGTACGGGTGCTGGAGATCATGAAGGACTCACGCATAGGCGCGTATGGTGCGATTGGCATGTGTCTGATGTTGTTGTGTAAATTTATCGTGCTGGTGAGCTTGCCGACAGTGCTGGTCTTGCCCTCCTTGTTGTTGGCACATCCGTTGTCGCGCTTATTTTCCTGCAGTCTGATCTGGCTGCTCAGTTACGCGAGACAGGAAGGGAAGGCGAAGCCGCTGGCGCAACAGATGACGTCGAATGAGTTCGGTATCGCTTGTCTCACAGTCTTGTTGCCTGCAGGAGTCATCTTGCTTTGGCACCCTTTGATGATAGATCGTCTTTTACCTGCGCTAATTTTAATGCTGCTGGCGAGTTTCTGGCTTGCACGCGTATTTTTCAAAAAAATCGGCGGATATACCGGCGATTGTCTGGGGGCCGTGCAACAACTGTCGGAACTTGCATTTTATCTTGGTGTACTGGCACGCGTTGTCAGTGTAAATACATAGCGACGTGGAAGCGTGGATACGATGCTCTTGCATTTGATACGTCATACGAGACCCCTCATCGCACCTGGTATTTGCTATGGTCAGTCAGACGTTGCCGTTACTTCATCGGACTGCAGCTCTCTGGCTGCCAGGTTGAAACCATGCTGGCCAGCGCATATTCCCGTATATTCCAGTCCTTTGCAACGTTGCACACGGTTGGCAGACTTGTTGCATCCGACACCGCTTATAGACCCTCGTATCATGGAGCTGAATTTCGGTCATTGGGAAATGCAGGCTTGGGAACAGATTTCCCGTTCAGAAATTGATGCCTGGGCTGCTGATGTCGTTCATTATCGTCCCGGGCAACAGGAAAACCTTGTGCAGATGGCTGGGAGGGTGAGTGCGTTTCTGGGCGATTTACATGCGACAGCGGAGCCTGAGGCGGTGATTGTTTGCCACGCTGGCGTCATTAAAATGATTGCCGCGTGGGAGAATGCTCTTGGAAGTGTCGGCATCGCGCAACGGGCGGTGCAGAGTAAGGATGAATTTTCATATGGTTGTTGCATTGATATTAATATTGTCATGTAGGATATGAAGGTTGGTTTTCCGTTCTGAGCTAAGTGCGGAAACCTATGGCGCGCTAACCGGTGACATTATTCTCATGATAGAACTCAGACGAGCCCCGCGTATCAATGTGAGCTGGCGTTGCGGCATCAGAATGCCGGATGGTCATTTGTTGTTGTGCCGGGCCGTGAATATTTCCGGTGAGGGCGTGTTAGTGCAGTGCCCTGAAAGTTTGCAACTCACACAAATCTACCCGATGATGATAGAAATCCCCGGTATCGCGAACAGCGATGACATTTTCCGCGTTGCATGCAAAGGATCTGTCCGGCATATCATTCTCAGTGGCGATCACTATCATGCCGGTATGCATCTGACCAATATGTCTGATTTACATTCAGAACTGGTCAATGCCTGGATTTCCAGAGCGAATAAGTTCGCTTCTTGATAAGATTATCTTGCTGTTGTCGCAATGTTGTTTTCATCCCCATCCTTGCCCGACTTGTCATCTGCCGATAGAATGACGGAGTTTTGGTGCTCGCGGACATGCTCATGTCTGCAGTTAAACGGGAAACACGATGTAATTCCGGAAATATCCAGAGATCTGCGTGCGCAATCGGCACGATAAAAGACAGATCACCGGATTTCAAGATGAAAAGCAAGAGTGTGCTGCCCCCGCAACGGTGTACAAGTTGCTGTATTTCTTTCTGTTGATTGTCACGACCTTGTTACGATAAATACGATTGATACAGCCAGCCATTTTCCAATACCACTGTGCGTTGATGCATGGGAAGGTCAGATGGTGATATTTGTCAGCCCGGATACCGGCCAGAATAAGTGAAGTGATACGGCAGGCATTTTCTGCGACGGCTACGCTGTGCAGAAATATTTGACGTTCGCTTTGTTGAATACAGCCTGCGGGGACGTTGGCTGTATGCCTCGCTTATTTTCTACATCATGAACTCTGTATTCAAACCTCTTGCCCTCGGTCTTGCCGTGGCCGCCGCATTTCCCGCATCTTCTGCATTTGCCCAGTCGATTTCTGTTTCGACCGCATCCAGCGTGATTATCACCGCGGGTCGTCAACCACAGGCCGCGATTGATGTTCTCGCCGACAATGTCGTGATCACTGCTGAGCAAATTCAACAATCAGGCGCGGCATCCGTCGTCGATCTGCTGCAACAACAACGCGGCATAGAAATCAGTCGCAATGGCGGTCCTGGTAATAATTCTTCTGTATTTATGCGTGGTGGTAACAACACGCAAAATTTGGTGTTGATCGATGGTGTCCGTGTTGGTTCTTCAACTACCGGCGGTGCGACCTGGGCGACTATCCCATTGAGTCAGATCGACCATATTGAAATCGTTTATGGTCCTTTGTCCAGCCTGTATGGTGCAGATGCCATGAGTGGCGTGATTCATATTTTTACTAAAAAAACGTCGGGTGTGTTGAATACAACGGCTTCGCTTGGTGCCGGCAGTTACGGTACGCGTAAAGTACAGGCCGGAGTTTCCGGATCTGTCAGCAGTAATCTGAGTCTGGCGCTGAATGTCGCGCATGATGAAGATGAAGGCTTTTCTGCAACCAAACCAGGCGCGGGCATCTATTCCTACAATCCCGATAAAGATGGCTACAAACTTGACAGTGTCAGCTTGCGTGCTGATTACGAAGTCAGTAAGGATCTGGAGTTTGGAGGCAAGTTTTTACAAAGCCGTTTGAATGCCCAGTTTGATTCCGGCCTTGGATATAACGATTACAGCGTACAGAACTTAGAAACCATTTCTGCTTTTGGTAAGGCACGCATTAACGATATCTGGACTGCCTCTTTGCAGTTTGCACAATCAACCGACAGAACCTTTACTGATGCCTCTTATGGCAAGAGTCAGATTGATACGGTGCAGAATCTGATCACTTTTCAGAACGATATCCGCATCGGTAAAGACGTATTGCAATTATTGGCGGAACGTCGTGAAGAAACAGTGGATACGAATACTGCGGCGCTGAATGGTGAGCGCAAGACGGATTCTCTGGCGGCATCCTATGTCTTGAAACATCAGGCTCATCTGGCGAGTGCGAGTGTGCGCTATGACCGCAGCTCGGTCTACGGTTCTCATACCACGGGCAGTGTTGCTTATGGTTATAAGCTGAATGACTCGTGGCGTGTGAACGCCAGTTATGGCAGCAGCTTCCGTGCGCCGACGTTTAACGAGTTGTATTACCCGGGTTATGGCGTTGCCTCGAATAAGCCCGAGCAAGCAAAAAATGCCGAAGCAGGCATTTATTATGAGCTTGGCGATACGCAACTCAGCGCTGTTTATTATCAGAACAAGGCAACAGACTTGCTCGTCAGCACCAATACCTGCCCTGTGGATGTAAAAGGTCATCCTTACGGTTGTGCTTACAACGTGAATAAAGCCACGATGTCTGGTCTGACTGTGGGGGCGAACACTCGTTTGGGTGACTGGAATCTGCGTGGTTCCGTCGATATTCAGGACCCGAAAGATGATACGACTGGCTTGCGTCTTGCTCGTCGCTCCAAAAAACATGGTTCCCTGGCGGCAGAATACACAATAGCGAAAGCAAAAATCGGCGTAGAAACCGTCTTTTCCGGCAATCGTTTTGATGATGTCGCAAACAAAAAGACCTTGGCTGGATACGGCTTGCTGAATATTTACGGCACGTATGAAATCATGAAAAATCTGTCATTGATTGGCCGCTGGAATAATGCGCTGAATAAAGACTATGAGCTTGCCAAAGGCTATGCAACGGCGGGATCAAATATCTTTGTTGGATTGAATTACGGTTTTAAATAATCAAAGCAAAAATTGAATCGCGAATTAAAGCGGTATTCAACATGAAGAAGAATCTGTGTCCGAATGCGGGCACAGATTTTATTTATAGAACTTACTCAAAACCGCCCCAGCGGTGTTATGGCGCCTAGTCGTACTATTCGTACTGTCTTCGTCGCCATGCCTTGCTGGGACAATTTTGCGTCAGTCCTAATTTAAATTGATCGGGCTGTACATGCGCAACAAGTTTCTTTTTTTCAGCTCGCCGCCGACGCAGGATGGTTTAATGCCTGCAAGTCGGGCGAAGCGACATGCCAGTCTGATATTTGGTTTTCTGCTGTTTTTCACCTTCGCCAGCATTATATTTGCTGGCCTCACAGGTTCTGTCGCGCTGAGTTTTTCCGAGCTGGCTGATGCTGCTATGGAATTGATGCGCGGCCCCGCCAATTCTCTTGCCGCGAGTTTGCTTGAATTGCGACTTTCGCGTGCATTCACAGGATTCATCACCGGTGCCACGCTTGCCTTGTCCGGCGTCATGATGCAGGCCTTGTTGCGTAATCCCCTCGCAGACCCTTATGTACTGGGCATTTCCGGCGGAGCATCTGTCGGCGCGCTGGCCACAATCTTATTCTATGGCGCGTTCTGGATGGTTGATCTGGCTGCGTTCGGCGGGGCGCTTGCGGTTGCCTTGCTCTTATTCGGCCTCGCCTACCGTGATTTCCGTGGCAGTGGCAGCAGCGATGGCAGCGCGCCCGTGTTATTGCTGACCGGCGTGATAGTCGCGTCCGGTTGCGGTGCATTGATTACCTTGATGTTGTCGGTAGCACCCGATAGCCGTTTGCGCGGCATGGTGTTCTGGATGATAGGAGATTTATCCGGGGCGCAGTCGCGCTATTTGCCATGGGTGGTCGGCGCTGGCGTATTTTTGTTTGCGATGCGAAATGCGCGTGCGATCAATATTGCAGCGATGCATGCGGATGTCGCCAGTACGCTGGGCGTGAATATCGGACGTTTGCGTCAGCTCTTATTTTTATGTTCGGCCTTACTGACGGCCAGTGCGGTCAGCACAGCGGGCAGCATAGGATTTGTCGGCCTGATTATGCCGCATGCATGTCGCTTTGCTTTGGGGCCAGACCACCGTTTATTGATCCCAGCTGCAACGCTGGCGGGTGGCAGTTTTCTGGTCCTTGCCGACACGATTGCGCGTACCGTGGTGGCACCACAGCAGTTGCCGGTGGGGGTAATTACCGCCGTCATCGGCGTGCCGGTGTTTTTGTTGCAGTTGCATCAGTTGCGCCGCCGCTAACGAGAATGGGACGATAACGATGAAAACCCATCATTTGAATTTAACTGCTGGCAAACGCCTGCTGGTGCAAGAGTTGAACTGGCAGGTAAACGCGGGCGAATGCTGGTGCATTATTGGCCGCAACGGTGCCGGTAAAAGTACCTTGTTACGCACACTGGCAGGCTTGCGTCCGGTGGAATCCGGAGACATTTTTTTAGACGGAAAATCGCTGTCGACATGGCCACTGGCAGAGCTTGCGCGTGAACGTGCTTTTTTATCGCAATCCCGCACCGATGCATTCGGTTATTCGGCCATCGAGACGGTATTGAGCGCACGCCATCCCTATCATGATGCCCATTACTGGGAATCCGGCGATGACATGCAGATTGCCTTAGATGCGATGCGCGAACTGGACGTTGCTGATCTGGCACAACGCGATGTCCGCAGCTTGTCTGGCGGCGAGCGTCAGCGTGTTGCAATTGCCGCCTTGCTGGCGCAGGATGCGCAACTCATGCTGCTGGATGAACCTGCAAACGCACTCGATCTCGCGCATCAGGTGAGTGTCATGCAATTGCTGTCGCGTTGTTGTCGCGAAAAAAATAAGTCCGTCATTATGGTCAGTCATGACCTGAATCTTGCTCAACGCATTGCCAGTCACGCCTTGTTGTTAATGGGCGATGGTCAATGGCTGGCTGGCAGCGCTGAAGACATGCTGACTGCCGCACAATTGGGCGCTTGTCTTGGTTATCCGATAGAGCGCTTTGAGCATCACGGTCAGATACTTTTTATACCGAAAAATTAAATAATTATGAGCGACCTTCCTTCTGCACCGATTGCTTCATCTATCGATAGCGACAATATCAACACCCGCCATCAGCGCCGCATGGAACGCAAGAAAGCGCTGATGGATGAAAAAATTCAGCAAGCCCAGCGCACGACAGGTGTATTGCTGATCCATACCGGTAATGGCAAGGGAAAAAGTTCCAGTGCATTTGGTATGGTGATGCGCGCATTAGGGCATGGCATGAAAGTCGGTGTTGTGCAATTTATCAAAGGGGCGATGTCAACCGGAGAAGAAATTTTCCTGCGTCGTTTTCCTGATGAAGTCGAGTTCTACGCGATGGGCGAAGGTTATACCTGGGAGACGCAGAATCGTGATCGTGATATTGAAAAAGCGACGGTCGCATGGGCGCAGGCAAAGAAGTTTCTGAGTGATCCCAGCATCGGCCTGGTGGTGTTTGATGAACTCAATATTGCGCTGAAATACCATTATCTGGATCTCGATACGGTGATTGCCGATCTGGACGCCCGTCCTGAAATGCAGCACGTGGTTGTCACTGGCCGCGGTGCATTGCCGGAGTTGATTGCGATAGCAGATACCGTGACAGAAATGAATGTCGTAAAACATGCATTCAAAGATGGCATCGTGGCGCAGGTAGGAGTTGAATGGTGATAGCTCAGGCCAAAGTGGTGTTGGTATCTGCGATCGCGTCCGGACAAGGAAAAACAACGACAACGGCGGCGCTTGCCCGCAAGTTGCGTGGGCAAGGTAAGATCGTCAGAATCTTTAAAACCGGGCCGGATTTTATCGACCCGATGATCCTCGAACGTGCTGGTGGCTCCCCCGTCTATTCGCTCGATTTATGGATGGTCGGGCAATCAGCATCGCAGGCCATGCTGGCGCAGGCGGCGCTGGAAGCGGATGTGATTCTGATAGAAGGCGTGATGGGGTTGTACGATGGCAGACCATCTTCCGCCGATCTGGCGCGTGCTTTTGGTGTGCCGGTACTTGCGGTGTTGGATGTTGCTGCTATGGCGCAGACTGTGGGCGCGCTGGCGCTGGGCTTGCGGGACTTCGGGCCGGTTCATCTGGCCGGCGTGATCGCTAACCGTGTTGCCTCTGCTGGGCATGGAAAAATGGTGGCAGCCGCGATGCGGGACATTCCTTTGCTCGGATACCTGCCACGCCAGGTCGAAGTGCTGCCTGAGCGACATCTGGGGCTGGTATTGCCGGAGGAAGTAGGACAAATTGATACCATGCTTGATACCATGGCAGAGCAGCTCGATCTCGATATGCAGGCATGGGACGCCTTACCTGAAACACAGTTTGCGCTTGCTGCCACTGCCGCGATTCCTCGCTTGTTGGAAGGGAAAAAAATTGCAGTTGCCCGTGATGCCGCATTTGCTTTTATCTATGCCGCAAATCTGGATACTCTGCGCATGCTGGGTGCAGAATTGCTGTTCTTTTCTCCGCTTGCCGATCAGCCTGTTCCTGCCCAAGCCGATGCCCTGTATCTGCCTGGCGGTTATCCCGAATTGCACGCGGCGACCTTGAGCACTGCGCAACAATGGATAGCGTCGGTCAACGTGGCACATGCTGCCGGTATGCCGATATTGGCCGAGTGTGGCGGCATGATGGCGCTGACGGAAGGATTGGTTGATCACGATGGAAAATATTGGCCTATGGCTGGTTTGCTGAGCGGTGAAGTGCACATGCAGAAAAAACTTGCAGCACTCGGCGCGCAGGCATGGCATTTTTCTGACGGAGATTTACGCGGTCATACTTTTCACTATTCGCGCTTCGACACATCGCTGCATCCAGTTGTTCATACGATCAAAAATGCGCATTACTCCGACAGCGATCAAGGCGAAGCGATTTATCAGTGCGGGCACTTGCATGCCTCGTATTTTCATGCCTATTTTGCGTCGAACCCGATAGCCGCAGCGCGCTTATTTTTAAGGACTTGAAATGAGTCGCAGCTTGATTTTCGGTGGTGCCCGCTCAGGTAAAAGTGCGTATGCAGAACAACTGGCGCTTCGTCTTTCTGCGGAAGGTAGCAAGCAGGTGATTTACCTCGCAACGGCAGCAGCGGCAGACAGTGAAATGCAGCAACGCATCGTTCATCACCAAAGTCGCCGCCCGGCAGATTGGCAAACCATAGAGCAAACAACCGCACTGGGCGCAGCGATACAGGAATACAGTCAGCCCGGAACAGTCTTGCTGATTGATTGCCTGACCGTCTGGCTGTCGAATTTATTATTTTCAGAAAATGTGGAATTTCCTGAGGTCGGTCAGATTACGCCGCCAGCATTATTCGCTGAACAACGGAGCGAAATGCTGAACGCGCTTGAACAGGCAAAGGGCGATGTCATTCTGGTGTCGAACGAAGTAGGCATGGGGATCGTCCCGATGGGGGCGATTTCACGCTGGTTTGTGGATGAAGCCGGGCGTTTGAATCAGGCAGTGGCCGCCAGTTGCGACAAGGTCGTCTGGGTTGCGGCGGGCTTACCTTTATTTTTAAAGGGCGCACCATGCTGATGATGACGGGTTTGACTACTGCCTTGTGTTTACTGTTCGGTGTCGTGCTGGATATGGCATTCGGCGAAGTCAGAAAATGGCATCCGCTGGTGGGTTTTGGTCATCTGGCAAATCGGGTCGAACAAGGCCTGAACCGCGCATCGGCAAGCCGCTGGACAGGGGCTATTGCCTGGCTGCTGGTCGTGCTGCCGTTCGTATTGCTCGCGATACTGGGTTTGTGGTTTGCCCATCATTACACGACCTGGCTGGCACCTGTATTGCATGGCATTTTGCTGTATTTCTGCCTCGGCTTACGCAGCTTACGCGACCACAATTTACCGATACAGCAAGCGCTGCTTGACGGCGATCTCGCGACGGCACAAAGGCTGACATCGTATATCGTCAGTCGCGATACCGATGATGCGGATGAAGAATATCTGGCCAAAGCCAGCGTTGAATCGGTGTTGGAAAACGGTTGTGATGCGGTATTCGGCACCTTGTTCTGGTTTATGTTGTTGGGTGGTGCCGGTGCTGTTTTATATCGTCTGGCAAATACCCTGGACGCCATGTGGGGTTATCGTTCCAGCCGGTTTTTACGTTTTGGCTGCGTGGCGGCGCGTATTGACGATGGCTTGAATTGGCTGCCTGCACGCCTGACAGCGCTGACTTATGCCGTTCTCGGCAACACGCGTCTGGCCTTGCAGTGCTGGCAGCATCAGGCACCACGCTGGCCCAGTCCGAATGCGGGTCCTGTCATGGCAGCGGGAGCCGGTGCGCTGAATCTGACCTTGGGCGGTAATGCCCGCTACGATGGTGAGAATGAAAACCGTCCGCTGTTAGGCAAAGGCAAGTTAGCGGTGGCATCGGATATTCAGCGTGCATGGCAACTGGTTTTTAGCGGCACCCTGTTGTGGACTGGCATCATCGTCCTGGCAGCGTTGTTTTTAAGCGGGATTTTATATGCTTAAACACGGCGGCAATTTACGTGATGCAGCAAAGATGTTTTCTCGTCCGCTCGATGACTGGCTGGATTTATCGACCGGCATTAGCCCTCATTTCTATCCTGCGCCTGCGCTTGCACCAAACGCCTGGCACCGGTTGCCTGAGTATTCCGATGATTTAATCCATGCCGCGCAGACCTTTTACGGCGCACCGCACATGCTCGCGGTGGCTGGCAGTCAGGCGGCAATTCAAGCATTGCCACGTTTGCGTTCGCTTTCGCGGGTGGTGGTATCTGCACCGTCTTATGCCGAACATGCGTATCAATGGCGGCAGGCCGGACATGCGGTGAGTGAAACCCGTTATGAGGATTTGCACGACGCAGTGGCAAATTCCGATGTGGTGGTGTTGTGTAATCCAAATAATCCTACCGGTGAGGTGATCGCCCCGGCGCAACTTCTGCAATGGGCTGAACAACTGGCGCAGCGCGGCGGTTGGCTGATCGTGGACGAGGCGTTTGCCGATACCTTGCCGGAGATCAGTGTCGCAGCGCACACCCAGCGTGAGGGATTAATCGTCTTGCGTTCAGTCGGCAAATTTTTTGGTCTGGCTGGCATTCGGCTTGGTTTCGTCGCTGCCAGCAGCGCCTTACTGGATCGCCTTGCAAATTACCTAGGACCATGGACTATCAGCGGACCGGCACAACAAATTGCCATCTCTGCTTTGTCGGATACGAGCTGGCAACAGCATCAACGACTGCTTTTACAGCGAGAAGGTGAACGCTTGCGCTGTCTGTTGATACAGCAAAACTGGCAATGTTCCGGCACGGATTTATTTCAATGGATCAGTGACCACCACTTACAACAGCAAAGTCAAGCGCTATGCCATTTCATGGCAGAACGCGGCATCTGGTTGCGCTGGTTTGAAGAAGGGGCGTACAGGCCGCATGGCGTGCGTTTTGGCTTGCCTGCAAATGAAGCCGGGTGGCAGCGTTTGCAACTGGCCTGTGCTGAATGGACGAGCCAGATATGAGCGTCAATGTCAGTCGCAACAATGAGAGCAAAAAAGAGAGTAAAAAAGAGAGTAAAAAAGAGGATAACTACGTGAACTTATTTTTCTGTCATTTTTTCGTATTGGGTATCGTCACTCTGTTGTTGTCAGCATCGGCGCAGGCGGCGATCAGTGTGACGGATGACCTTGGTCATACCGTCAGTTTAGCCAAGCCGGCACAACGCGTGATCAGCCTGTCACCGCATGTGACGGAATTGATTTTTGCTGCTGGTGCCGGTGACAAAATTATCGGCACAGTCAAATACAGTGATTATCCTGCGGCGGCAAAGGATATTCCACGCATAGGCGATAACCGACAGTTTGATCTGGAACGCATTATGGCGATGAAACCTGATTTGCTGGTGATCTGGATGCACGGTGCTTTTGAGCGCCAGTTGGAAGTGTTGAAGCAATCGGGCGTGCCATTTTTTTTCAGCGATCCGCAAAAGCTGGAGCAGATTCCTGACACCATCCTCAAACTCGGGAGTTTGCTTGGTACCGAAAAAGCCGCCCAACTTTCAGCGAACGATTTCCGCCAGCAGTTGCAGCAACTGCGTGCGCAGTATCAGGGAAAAGCGAAAGTGCGTACGTTTTATCAGGTATGGCACAAGCCTTTGTATACGCTCAATGATAAGCATATTGTCAGCGATGCGATACGTGTCTGCGGCGGTGAAAATATTTTTGGCAAACTGAATGTGACCGCACCTGTCGTCAGCGTTGAAGCCGTGTTGCAGGAAAATCCGGAAGTGTTAATCAGTGCGGAAAGCCGCAATCAGGCTTCAAATGGTATCGACCAATGGAAAAGCATGACATCGTTGCTGGCCGCAAAAAACAATAATCTGGTACTGATTGATGGCGATCTGGTGAACCGATCCGGCCCGCGGATTATTGATGGCGCTAAAGCGATATGTGAAGCGCTGGAGCAAGCGCGGCAAAAACGCGAGAAATCTGCGACTTCATCACAAGGAAAAAAATGAATACCACCCCTTTGTTTGAGCGTATCGCCTGCTTATCTACCGAAGCTGTGGAAGTTTTATATGCGCTAGGCGCAGAAGATTGCATCGCAGGTATTTCCGGCTACACCACAAGACCAGCGCGTGCCCGTGATGAGAAACCCAAGGTCAGTGGTTTTTCCTCTGCTCAGATTGAGCGGATACTGGCGGTGAAGCCCGATCTGGTGATTGCCTATTCCAATATGCAATCCGAGATTGTGCGCGAATTGATCAGCGCTGGTATTGAAGTCCATGCGTTCAATCAGCATCATGTTGCAGGTATTCTGCACATGATCAAAGTGTTAGCTGCACTGGTAGGGAAACAGGAGCAGGGTGCGCAGTTGATCGCAGAACTGCAGGCGCAAATCGATGTTATCCGCCATCAGGCGGCACAGTGGACGCACCGACCGAAGGTTTATTTTGAAGAGTGGAATGAGCCGCTGATGTCTGGTATCGGCTGGGTATCTGAGTTGATACAGATTGCCGGTGGTGACGATGTGTTTGCTGATCTGGCTGGTTTTCATAGCGCCAGACAGCGCATCATCGCAGACCCGGCCGAAGTGGTTCGACGCGCGCCGGATATCATTATCGGCTCATGGTGCGGAAAAAAATTCCGGCCGGACAGTGTGGTTACACGCGAAGGCTGGGATGCGATTCCGGCTGTTCGTCATGGGCGGGTATTGGAAATCAAATCGGCAGACATACTCTCGCCGGGGCCTTCGGCAATCCAGCACGGACTTCTGCAATTGCATGTACTGATTGCGGAGTGGCAGGCCTCGCAACCTTTGTCTGTAAAACGTTCGTCAGTCGCCCCGGAAGTCGCGGCTTAATTCCGTGGAAATCAACAGGACAGTTTTTTCCTTTTTTTATTTGCCCCGGTGTTTGCCGGAACCTTTTAAGAAAGCGTAGTCGCATGCAGATTTCTACTTTAATGGTACAGGGCACGACGTCGGATGCGGGCAAAAGTACGGTGGTTGCAGCGCTCTGTCGCTTGTTGCAGCGAGACGGTGTGAGGGTGGCGCCGATGAAGCCGCAGAACATGGCGCTCAATAGCGCCGTGACGATTGATGGCGGCGAGATCGGGCGTGCCCAGGCTTTACAGGCCATCGCCGCCGGTGTGCCTGCTCATACTGATATGAATCCTGTATTGTTGAAACCCTCGTCCGATACCGGGGCGCAAGTCATCATTCATGGCAAGGTGCGTGCAGATATGGATGCGCGCGATTACCACCAGTACAAAACCATTGCGATGGGGGCTGTGCTGGAATCGTATCAGCGTCTGCAACATCAATACGACGCGATTATTGTTGAAGGCGCAGGCAGCCCCGCCGAGGTGAATCTGCGTGATCGTGATATTGCCAATATGGGTTTTGCGGAAGCGGTCGATTGTCCGGTGATACTGGTGGCGGATATTGATCGCGGCGGTGTCTTTGCCCATTTCATTGGTACGCTGGCGTGTTTATCTGAATCCGAGCAACAGCGCATTGTCGGCTTTGTGATTAATCGTTTTCGTGGCGATATCCGCTTGCTGGAACCAGGGCTGGAATGGCTGGAACAAAAGACTGGTAAACCTGTGCTCGCAGTTTTGCCGTATCTGCATGGCTTACAGCTGGACGCCGAAGATGCGATACAACCAGCACAACAAAGTAGCGGAAAATTCCGCATCATCGTACCTGCGATACCGCGTATTTCCAATCACACGGATTTTGATGCCTTGCGTGCGCATCCCGATGTTGATTTACAGTTTATCGGCCCTGATCATGCGATCCCGCCTGCTGATCTGATTATTTTGCCCGGCAGTAAAAATACCCGTGCCGATCTGGCATTTCTGCAGCACCAGGGATGGCAGCAAGCGTTGGAAAAACATCTGCGCTACGGCGGCAAAGTGATAGGCATTTGCGGTGGCTATCAGATGTTGGGACAGATCATCAGTGACCCGTATGGCGTCGAAGGTACCGCAGGTGATTCGGATGGTTTAGGTTTGCTGGATATCACAACCGAGCTGACGCAGGAAAAACGTCTGCAACAGGTCAGTGGTTACTGTGCTTTCGGATTTGCCGCAGATGGTGCACCGGCGGCAGTGCAGGGCTATGAAATTCACATGGGGTTGACATACGCCAGCAATGAAACCTTGCCCGCATTTCACCTGAATGGCGAGGACGAAGGCGCCCGCTCACCGGATGATCTGATACTCGGCACTTATCTGCATGGATTATTTGATCACCCTGAAGCTTGCAGCGCCTTACTTGCATGGGCGGGTCTGCAAAGTGACGCGGTCGTTGATTTGTCTGCATTACGCGAACAGAGCATTGATCGCGTGGCAGATGCCTGCATACCGCTACTCGACGCTTTGCGCGCCTTATAGCCGGAAGGAGTGACGACCACAGCTGGTGAAAGTGATTGTGAGTTTGTTGTCTTCATGCGCATAATGAACATCTTACCTGTCGGTATTTATGTCGGCGGCATGCTCGCTTTTGCCAACACTTAATGACTTCTCACTCTACTACTCGCTCTCACTATCATGCCTTTACGATTACTGCGTCCACTTGTTCTGGCTTTACTTTTTTCGTCATCTGTCGCGCATGCTGCTGATGCCCGGCTGTTTCAGTATTCAACAATCGATGCTTTGCTTGCCGGTGCGTATGACGGCAATATTTCCGTGGCTGAATTAGCCAGACACGGTGATTTCGGAATAGGTACATATAACCGTGTCGATGGCGAGATGATACTGATTGACGGCGTGTTCTACAAAGCAAAGGGCAACGGCAAAGTCGAAACCGTGTCGCCGCAAGAACTTTCTCCGCTGGCGATCGTTACTTATTTTCAGCCGACGAAAGAAATCAACCTTGCAGGTGTGGCGACGCTGGCCGAACTGGAAGCGCAACTCGATGTCAGTCTGAGTAATAAAAACGCTTTCTATGCGATACGCATTCAAGGAAATTTTGCGGAGATGACCACGCGCGCCATCGATCCGCAAAAGAAACCTTACAAACCTTTGGCTGAAGTCACTAAGACTCAATCAGTTTTTAAACTTGGCAGCACCTCAGGGCAATTGATAGGATTTCGCAGTCCCGCATTTGTCAAAGGCTTTAATGTGCCGGGTTATCACTGGCATTATTTGTCTGATGATGTCAGTCATGGCGGTCATGTGCTGTCGTTGCAACTGACGGCAGGCAAGGTAAACATCGCCACGATTTCTACGGTTGAATTGCAGGTGCCGGATACTGAAGGTTTCATTCATGCCGATCAGTCAAAAGACCGGGCGCAGGAATTACACGCAGTCGAAAAAATCCGGGAGTAAAACATCGTGTTTTGATCTGACGATACCTTTGGGTGCAAAAGTTAATACCTTGTGTTTCATGCAATGGATCAGACGGAATTGCATTACACTCATTTTTTCTTTTGCCCGGGGTAAGCAATGCGTAAATTATCTGTATGGATGACGGGAGTCTGTGTCGCGTCTGTCATAGCGTCGGCACAGGCGTCGGAGCCTGCGACAAATCCTGATGAAGTTGCGGCATCATCGGTGCAGATTTCAGCAACCCGCGACCCGGAATTGAAATCTTACCGGCAATTACTCAAGGGTTTAAACGCGTACGAATCTCACCTGTCAATAGCCCCCGGTTCTGTCTTTCGTTTCCAGTTAATTCCTCAGAAGCCGGATGTCAGTCTGCATGATGTCGGCTTGCGTATCGTCAGCGATGACAGTTCAATACCGATTCCCGTCGCGAAAGATGGCGGTTTCACCTTGCCGCGTGATAAAAAAGCGGAAGCCGATAATGCAGATTTACTGACGAATCAGAAGAAGGGGAGCTTTCGCTGGCGGCCGGAAGTTCGCAGCGCCGGATTAGCTGCCAACACGCGCCGCCTTGGTGACCTGCGTCTGGAGTGTGAAATACGCTGGGCAGTCGAATATGATGAGTTGCCATTCCTGCGGCGGAATATGTTTCGTGCGGCTGGCGGCCCATGTCATTCATCAATGATCACGGTCATTTATTTCTCACCATTTAAAAGCAGTGCTGTCACACTGGTGTCCGGCGAGCGCAAGATGGCACTGACATTGCTTGCTGATGGCCTGCGTTATTCACCACCATTGCATGAGCAGAGTTGGAA
Organism: Undibacterium sp. 14-3-2; assembly: GCF_016595265.1. Lineage (NCBI taxonomy): Bacteria > Pseudomonadati > Pseudomonadota > Betaproteobacteria > Burkholderiales > Oxalobacteraceae > Undibacterium > Undibacterium sp. 14-3-2. The sequence goes on along the minus strand of NZ_JAENGS010000002.1, from coordinate 58,221 downwards.
TGATGACGCTGTAATTGTGTTTGAACCCGTCGCCCAGCAATGACCTGCCTTCAGACAGGTATAGGCGGCGTTGACGATCAAGGAACCGCTTCTTTTCTGTTTAATTAATCGGCGTAGCTGACGATGACGCTAAACTTTGCGAAGGAAAGATGGGCAGTCAGAGCATTGAATAAATTGCTGGCGGCGCTTACTTTTTAGCGCCGTCTTTTGGTTTCCAATCGTCCGCCAGCGCTTGTGCTTCCTCGATCTGATCTTTACTCATTTTTTTTGCGACGTAGTCGCGATAGAGCGCCGCGTCATCGTAGTCTCCGGCGAGCGTCAGCCATTTATAGGCTTCCGTCAGATCAATGCGAAGACCTTTTCCCTTGAAGTACATGAGGCCGAGCTGGTATTGTGCACTGGCATTATTCTGCTCGGCAGCGAGTTCAAACAGTTCGCGGGCTTTTGTGTAATTGAGCGGCGCGCCCTGGCCATTCACATATAAAACACCAAGGCTGTATTGTGCGTCGGCGTAACCGAGTTCTGCTGCTTTTGTGAACCAGATAACGGCGGTCTTGTAGTCTGGTGCAACGCCTTTGGCTTTTGCATACATACGCGCCAGATTGACTTGCGCCCGGACATTATTTTGTTCCGCCGATTGCTGAAACAGTGCGCGTGCTTTTTGATAGTCTTGCTCTATACCTTCGCCGTTCAGATACATCAGCCCAAGGTTAAATTGGGCATCAGCGTTGCCTTTGTTTGCTGCGGACTGAAATGCTTTAGCGGCTTCGGTAAATTCCTGTTGCTCATACAAAGCGACACCATCCTCGAAATCACCGGCGCAGACACTTTGCAACGTGAATCCTGATAGCGTGATGACGAAGAGTGCAACGAGGTGCTTGAAAGGGCGCGAATTCATATGCAAGCCTTGAGGTAACGGAAAAAAATAGCGGATAAGGATGAGCTATTCTAGTCGCTTTTATTTTGCCTTTGCGGCCAGATTTAAAAATCCTTCACATAACCAGAATTCAGCCCGCCGTTTCTGTGCTGACCTTATCCCAGTCATTTTCATCATCGTATCGAATCAACCAGTTCACCACTTTGTGCCATTCATGTACAGCCACGGCATCCAGGCGGCCCGGGGTTGGCTTGCCAGTGATGTGGGCGTGGCGTACTGCCCAGTGCATGCGATACAGCAGATCTGCCCAGTCAAGTAATACGGACTTTGAACGCAGATGGATTTGTGATCGCAGATTGTCCGGGTGACTGGCAATTTGTTGCCACAACGGTTCTGCGATCGCCTCTTTATAACAACCATCAGGCATACCTATGGTTTTTTGTATGCCGCAACACCAGGCCAGAAAATGCAATGCGTCTGCGGATAACTCCGGGGCTGGCATCGCGGGACCAACTGAATGCTTCCGCATGAGTTGGCGTTCACCTTCGGAAAAATACGAATTGATCTGCTGCGTGTGAATGACATCAAGCACCGTCGCCCGTTGTTGCGCATTCTGTAAGTGCCAGATGGAAGTCAGTGCGATCAGACGTTGAAAAACGTCTTCATTGCTGCGCAGTTGAATTTCATCTTCACTCTCGATGAGCGGTAATTGCAGATTGATGCGTATGCCACGTTTGTGCAGCGTCAGTTCTGACAACTCTTTTCGCAGTTCCGGAGATTTCATAACAGACAGAGATAAAAAAGGTCTGAGATTGTAACAGTGGCGGGCGGATATTCCTCATCTTGCTCTCCGGATGAAATTAATTTTCATCAAGCTGGACGCCGGAAATCAGCATGTCATCCATGATTTGCGACTCAGTACGCAAATTTATGGAAGCAGAAAAATGGGTGAGATTAAACGTTATCAGATCTAATTTGATCTGATAAGACCTCTGTCAGCGGATTGTTATAGCCTATCAAAAGGCGAGTGCTTCTTCTTGTATCTCCGGCTTTACGCAGTGACTCAATTGCTCAATCACATTGTCGACACTGATGGCATCAACCCAGTCATGACGGTGATTCGAGGTAATCACTTTGCTATGAATCTGATCGAACGGCGCCCATTCAGGATTTTTTTGACGCATCAGCGCAATCACGGGCACATGTACTGCATTGGCAAGATGCATCACAGCGGTCTCAACAGAAATGATTAAGTCGCACCAGCTCAGCATTGCCGGTAGTTGAAAGAAATTTTCTTGCGCTGAGAAAAACTGGGTATTTTTCAGATTGTATTCTTTTAAGGCCGCCTGAGTTTGTGCCAGCTTTTCTGGCGGCGCGCTGACGACGAAACATGCGCCACGCCAGGCTTTCATTGCTTGCATGGCTTTAATTAATCCGGCGACTTTTGCCAGCGGCCAGCAACGCTTATTAATCTTGGCAAACGGATTAATGAATACCACTTTGCATTTGGTTTTATCGAAGCCCCATTCTTCCAATTGAAAGCGCGCTTGCTGCAGCCACTGTTTTGGAATGTTCACATACGGGAATAAGTCTTCTTCTTTGCTCTCGATTCCAAACGCCTGGTTAAACCAGTCTGCATAGATCGTGCTGATGTGCACTTGCTGACCTTGAAAGCGGTTTTCCAGAATCGTGGCATCTAATTTTTTGTAGGCAAAAAGATGATGCAGCTTCAGCAGGCTGACCGGTTGTTTGATTCCAGCGATATACCCTTGCGGACTGAGTTTGCGCGCCAGCGAAGCATAGTGCTGAGGACGCAGAATGGAGAGTGAAACAACGATGGGATATTCTTCATCTTTCGCTTCCTGAATACTTTCTGCCAGCAATGTCGGGTTGTAAGTACGGCGATAAACCTTGCGGAACAAATCACAGTCGCTGACCCAGTCATATAGCGCATATTTTTCCAGAAATGGCCATTGGCGTTCATCGCGGGTGCGGCGTAACTCATCCACCCACAAATGCATTTCGATATGCGGATATGCCTGTGAAAATGCCTTAAAAGAATTTTGTAAATAGCTGAAGTCGCCAATGGCGAGCGGCGCGACGAATAATATTTTTTTTGTTTTTTTGAGTAAATCAGCGGGAATTTGTTGCGTGGACATGAAAGGGTGGTGCTTTTCAGAAGATGGAATTGTACTGACTTGGTTACAGTTTGACACAGATACGGAAATTTGGTTCCGTTGCTGACAGGAAAACATATTCGCGATTGTGCTTAAGCAGTGAAGCATCTAATGCGAAATGGAATTCCATAGTGTGAAATTAACGCTGTAATTGCGAAGGATATTTTATCTCATTTTCTGAAAATGTATTTCATATAGCAAAAATATGAATTTAACTTATTGAATATAAAAGAAAAAAATTAAGTTATATGTCTTATATAAGAGTTGGCTTGGTTTCCGAAATGGTCTATCATTAACCCATACAGTTTTGCTTCAACCTGCTGTTTTACCGGTTCGATTCTGAACAGATAGGGCGGCACACGATATTGCTTCGTTAATTTTTTTACCTCTCTAGGAGATTCACATGTCACAGTATCAAGACGACATCAAAGCCGTTGCCGGACTCAAAGACAAACAAGGTAGTGCCTGGAACGCGATCAACCCTGAATCCGCTGCACGTATGCGTGCTCAGAACAAATTCAAAACTGGCCTGGATATCGCACGCTACACTGCGAAAATCATGCGTCAGGATATGGCTAATTACGATGCCGATCCTTCCAAATACACTCAGTCTCTGGGTTGCTGGCACGGTTTCATCGGTCAACAGAAGATGATTTCTATCAAGAAACACTTCAACAGCACTGATCGTCGTTACTTATACCTGTCTGGCTGGATGGTTGCTGCATTGCGTTCTGAATTTGGCCCATTGCCAGATCAGTCCATGCATGAAAAAACTGCTGTTTCCGATCTGATCAGAGAACTCTACACTTTCCTGCGTCAGGCTGATGCACGTGAACTGGGCGGTTTGTTCCGTCAACTCGATGCTGCTGAAGGCGCTGCCAAACAAGCGATTCAAGACCAGATCGATAACCATGTGACGCACGTAGTGCCTATCATCGCTGATATCGATGCTGGTTTCGGTAACGCTGAAGCGACTTACCTGTTGGCGAAACAGTTCATCGAAGCCGGTGCATGCTGTATCCAGGTTGAAAATCAGGTTTCGGATGAAAAACAATGCGGTCACCAGGATGGTAAAGTCACTGTTCCTCACGAAGATTTCCTCGCGAAAATCCGTGCGATTCGTTACGCATTCCTGGAACTCGGCGTGGATGACGGCATTATCGTTGCACGTACTGACTCTCTGGGTGCTGGTCTGACGAAACAAATCGCTGTGACACGTGAACCTGGCGATCTGGGCGACAAATACAACTCCTTCCTTGACGTTGAAGAAGTATCGACTGATTCCATGGCAAATGGTGACGTTGTGATCAAACGTGATGGCAAACTGCTGCGTCCTAAACGTCTGCCAAGTAACTTGTTCCAGTTCCGTGCCGGTACAGGTGAAGAGCGTTGCGTACTCGATTGCATCACATCTCTGCAAAACGGCGCAGACTTGTTGTGGATCGAAACTGAAAAACCACATATCGCTCAGATCGGCGGCATGGTCAGCGAAATTCGTAAAGTGATTCCAAATGCGAAGCTGGTTTACAACAACAGCCCATCATTCAACTGGACACTGAACTTCCGTCAACAAGTATTTGACAGCATGCAAGCAGCAGGCAAAGACGTATCTGCCTACGATCGCACTAAGCTGATGAGCGTTGACTATGACAATACAGAACTGGCGATCACTGCTGATGAAAAAATCCGTACATTCCAGGCTGATGCAGCCCGCGAAGCAGGTATTTTCCATCACCTGATCACTTTGCCGACTTACCATACTGCTGCCTTGTCCACTGACAATCTGGCTAAAGAATACTTCGGCGACCAAGGTATGCTGGGTTATGTTGCTGGCGTTCAGCGTAAAGAAATCCGTCAGGGTATCGCTTGCGTGAAACATCAGAACATGTCCGGTTCCGACATCGGCGATGATCACAAAGATTATTTCAGCGGTGAAGCTGCATTGAAGGCAGCTGGTAAAGACAACACAATGAATCAGTTCTGATAAAACTGCATGGTGAGCCTCAGGCTCACCATGTTCATAAAATAAACCCTGAAAATTGCTTGGCAGTTTTCAGGGTTTTTCTATGGGAAACCGATATCTGAGGTCGGCATTCGCGTTCTAAACGCAAACACTGATGCCAGCGTCAACGCAGACGCCAGATGACCACTTAATGTAACGGTACTCTGTCTGGTGCGACGAATGCCAGACCTTCTTCAAATGAGCGTAGCACCATATCGACATGTTTATTCACCGCCGATTGTTCTGCCAGATTGTCTTCAGAGAGCAGGCGAATAGTCACGATCAGCGCATGTGGAAGATTGCTGCGAAGCTCATTCACAATGGGAATCCAGTCTGCAAGTGTGGACGCAAGCGGATAGGTGATAAATACCGTTGAGACGATATTTGCCCCGTCTTCCCCCGGATCTTCATGATGATCGCCAAAAGAAAAACTACGCGCGTCGATGTTCACTTCCCGTAGTGCCATTACGAACAGCTCGCTCAGCAAGTCATCGCGTTCGCTGTCAAAACCCGCGCATAAAACGACCGAACGTGATGGCACATTCAGTGAGCCTTGCCAGCGACCCAGGCGCTTTTTACGCATCTGTCGTAAATGCGCGCCGACATTGGCATCCAGCATGGAAACGGCACGTCGCTTACGATTTTTATCGTCACCATAGGATGCCTGACTGACCGTTTCAGCAAGTGTGGCAATCGTTGTGCGAATTTTATTTTGCTGCGTTTTCTCCAGCAATCCATTTTCGAAATCATGCGCTCCGAGGGAAAGTCCCGGAATCAGGATGTGATCACAATATTTAGCAAAGCTGAATTTACGCAAAAACACTTGCGCATCGGTCACGATGGCATCGGTATCTGCGGCCAGTAAACGATGGAAAAAACGATGTGCCTCGTCCACGTTCGGCGTGTCCGCAAACAATATCGTGATCGGTTCCAGCGCGCTGACATGACGCCCGGCAACGACCAGACATAAAGTCAGCGGCGTTGACAGCAGCAGACCAATCGGCCCCCACAGTGCCCCCCAGAATAAGGCCGATACCATCACGGCCAGCGGTGACAGGCCAGAACTGTGTCCATAAACTTTGGGCTCCACCCAGTTCGCTACCAACACTTCGATCGCGCCGAAAAAGGCCATACAGACGATCGCCAGAGTCCAACCGGGATCGATTGCTGCGACAAATAGCGTAATCATGCCGCCAGCAATTAATGCACCCAGATAAGGAATAAAACGCAATAAGCCACTCAATGCGCCAAACAGAAAGGCATGCGGCACACCCGCTGCCCACAAGGCGAGGGCGACGATAATAGCGAATGCGGTGTTGACCAGAAATTGCGAAAAGAAAAAACGCGAGACGCCTTCCGTCGCATCCCCCAGCGCCTTGATCGTGCGGCCAACTTCGCTTTGCCCTGTCAGGCGTATCGCCCGGTCGCGTAAAGATTCATGATCAAGCAGGATAAATATCAGCAGCACCAATACCAGAAACGCCTCACCGACTGGCCCGGAAATGGACGACAGCAAACGTGTAATCGTTTCCGTTGTGGTTGGTTGCGGTGTGCGGATTTCTACAGGAATTGGCAGGTTTTGCCCGGACGGTAAAGTCCTCTCGTTTTGCATCGCCGGATCTGCTGACGGGAAGCTATTTGATGACACCGCCTTCATTTCCGCTTCTATGTGCGCAAATGGTCGCTCAGTGATCTGCCGCACCATTGCCAGCTTGGATTGAATCGCCGCGCGATATTGCGGAATTTCTGTAGTGACACTGACTAACTGCGAGGTCAGAACCGCACCGATGCCGATGATACCGGCACCGATAAAAATGACTGCACTGAAGGTAGCTGTCACACGCCCCATGCCCAAGCGTCGCAAGCTGCGTATCAGCGGTGCGATGATCAGGCTCAGTATTGATGCCAGTACGATAGGTTCCAGCACCTCTCGTCCAAAATGCAGCAGAGCCAGAACGCAAATAAGACTGACCAGCGAAGTCGCGGTTGATCTTGCAACAGAAGGGGAATTAGGCATGTGTTAATCCGGAAGAGGCAATCGCAAAACGGTAAAGAGACGGAGTAGCGATTATATTTAAACCAGCACCGAATGGCGCAGCATTGTCAGTGTGACATAAAAAAATTTGCAGCGCTGAAAGGCGTTTGCGGCGCAATCTGCGGCGAGAGATAAACGATGACGAACGACGATGAATGGATACTAATGAGATGTGGGTGGTGAATATGGGCGATGATATAAGTCGAGCCCGAACGCCCGAAGACTGATCACGTCATATTATCGAGACGTTTGGCGACCGCGACCAGCCATTGACGGATAACGGTTTCGTTTTCCGCACAAACGTCGGCCAGTAACTCTTTTTCAGCGGCACTGACGGCTGCTTTGCAGTGCTTTAGTAAACGCCGACCAGCAGGGGTCATCTGAATAATTTGTATCCGTCCATGTTCTGCATGCGGTGATCGAGAAACGATTTCTGCCCGCTCCAGATTGCCGATAATCACACTCATTGTTTGCGGTGTCAGTAACGAGAGCCGCGCGAGCTCGGCACCCGACGCATCGGGATATGCCGCCAGCATCGTCAGCACCGAAAACTGAGGCAGCGTCACGCCCATGGCTTGTAAGGTTTTCTCCATTCTGATTCTGTGAGCCGCATGTGCCTGCCTGAGCAGGTAGCCAATGTGGCCGTCTTCGCCGCGTTTGCCTTCGCCTATTGCGGGAATGGATGTGCTGTGCAGTCGCGTCTTGCGCATGATGTAAGAACTCGTATATTATTGTTCGAATTCTTATATTAACTCTTTTGCTCCCGATATGACAACACTAACGCAGCGTGGATTTGACTGGTCATCCTATGAAAAAACAGCGCCGGGCGTGATCGCGGCGCTGAGCCAGTTGGGTAAAGCTATTGATGAATCCGGCTTGGAAAAATCGCTGACTGAACTCATCAAACTAAGAGCATCGCAGATGAATGGCTGCGCATTCTGCCTGCAGTTTCATTTAAATCTGGCGCGCAAAATAGAGTTGCCTCAGCAAAAAATTGATTTGCTGGCGGCGTGGCGGGATACGGAAATTTACTCTGCCCGTGAATGTGCCGCACTGGCATGGACGGAAGCGCTGACTTTGATGTCGCAACAGCACATCGCAACGGAGGTGTATGCGGAATTGGCTGCCTCGTTCAGCCCGACCGAAATCGCTTTTCTGACTGCCGCGATCGGTGCCATTAATGCGTGGAATCGCATCGCTGGCGCTTTACAGTTTACGCCGCCTTTTCCTGCCAGTTCAGCGGCGCGTTAATTTTAGGATTTTAAGAAATTTGAGAAAATGTCTGCGCATTTATCGCCACTGTTTGCATCGGATGCACTTCATCGTGGAATGAGAATGTCGGCAGATTCGTCGTGCTGTGAAATAGTCACGCGCTTCATCAGCGGCTGGCGCTGCTTATCGTCGGTCAGCGTGCCGCAGTCACAGCAAGAACCAATGCAGCTAAGCCTTCGCCATCAAGGAGTCACAGTGAAATGAATATACGCCCTATGCAAAAATATCTTGGAAGTTGCCACTGTGGTGCCGTGCGCTTTCAGATCGAAACAGATTTTCCAGAACTGACGATGTGCGACTGCAGCATCTGCCGCCGTAAAAATGCGCTGATGGTCAAAGTACATGAAAGTCAATTTCAATTGCTGGCAGGTGAGGATTCGCTCACCGAGTATCAGTTCCACACCAAAACCGCGCGACACTTCTTTTGCAAAGTCTGCGGCATCTATCCATTCCACCGCAAACGGGTGACGCCAGACAACCTCGGCATCAACGTCCATTGCCTCGAAGGCTTTGACCCAACGGACATCCCCGTGCGTCAGGCGGTCGGCGCCGCCATGTTGTAAACCAGAGCCCAATCTGCCGACACAACTGCGCACGCAGCTTTAGCGCATCGTATTATTCACCGCTACATCCATAGCGCAGGCATCGTAAAACGCTTGCGACATGCATTTTTTGTGCTTAGCGCGTCTGAAAATACTGGGGGGAGTATATTTAAAGCCCCTTATTTTCTGCTGAGAATAAGGCATTTTTGGCACATACTCCCCTTTTTTTATATAAATGATGGGAATGAGCGAGCGATTTTGAGCTTGCAGCTACCTGACTTAAAATTGACCCATTGTTTCGAGATCAGCATTCAACGGAAATAGCTCTTTGATGCCCTCGTGTTAAACCTCAGGACTCTAAAAACTTTGCAACGTGTTCTCTTTATCTGCAGCATGAACCGCTGGCGCAGCCCGACTGCTGAACAGATCTATTCTGATTATCCTGGCATCGAGTGCGCTTCGGCTGGCCTTAATCGCGACGCTGAGAATCCACTGACACCCGAACTCGTGGAGTGGGCTGAATTGATCTTTGTAATGGAGCGAAAGCATAAGACGAAGCTATCCAGTGAATTTCGGTCGCACCTTCTTGGTAAGCGGGTGATCTGTCTGAACATCCCAGACAACTACAAGTTCATGGATTCAAAGCTCATTGATTTGCTCCATGCAAAAGTTGATGCGTTTCTTCCTCATCAGGGCTAGTGCTTTAATTGCTTAATTTAGCTTAATCGTGTCGACACGTTTTCAACGTGACTTAGCTTTGCCGTCAGCCACATTTTTTACATCCCTGCATCTCAAATTGACCTACGTGCCCAGACTTAGGTAGCTATCGTCTTCGAATTATCAATGAGCGATGGTTTGGTCTTAGTCTTAGCAGGGCTATTTGGTCGTAAAGCGTGCGTGCTTTGCGATGCTGATCTGGGCTTGGGATCATCAAATGAGTTATGTAACGGGCAGGTCGGGGCTTGGAGAGCTAGCTGCTTTTTTATAAAAACGCAGAATAAATCCGCAGAGGAACGGCAGGGCAATACCCGTGAAACCAAAAGAAAAAGCCCTTGAAAAAATCTAGGGCTTTTCTAATTCGAAGGGGGAAGTCAAATCTTCTTCTGAAAGCCTTATAAATAAACATAGTTTATTATTTTTTATAGTTATATGGCTCCAAGCATGGCTCCAAAAATTTGCTCACTCTAAGTTCTGTTGCAGTTGTATGTTGTTTCCTTGAACGTCAGGCGACCAAAATCGTTGAGAAGATATTTTTAGAAATTGACAAAATTTAATTACATTTAACCTTCTTATGACAAATATTTCATTTTTGATTGAATTTTAAGCTCCTTAATAAAAAACTTAATTAGAGGTCGCAAGTCGTAACAAAAATCCGTCCAATATCAGAAATCGTAAAACTATCGGTCAATTGACTATCGCAACAGTTTGCATTGAAGCGGGGGCGGACATTTGAAAATGATTTTCATTTTACAAATTAAATTGATAAAATGTAAATTAATCTCTACGCTCCTTTTGTCGATTTGGTTATCACCAATATTTTTGAGGTATAACCGATTTGAACTAGAAGCAATAAGGGTTTCAAGAGAAAAGAAACCGACAATCCTTTTTTTGTTGCCGGTTAATTTTTCAAAATGAAAATTAAATCACGTTAGGGTTCTAATTATGGAGGCTAAATGAAAGATACAGAATTACGTGGCATCGTTCTTCAGAATTACTATGACAAACGCAGAGAGGCGATGTTTACACCTAATGAAAAAGACTTTCAACAACAGATATCAATTGAAGATATTTGTGCAATTAGTGAGCAGCTAGGTGAGCATAGGCTTATTACATGGAAGACAATTAAAAAATTTGGTGGCGTATCTTTTGGAATGGGAAAAATTTCCGCATTCGGTATTGACGTAGTTGAGGGAGTTGCCACTCCAGACATAAAGGTAGAGTTTGTGCAAAACAAATCAATAAACATTACTGGTTCGTCGAATATCATCGTTGGCGACAATAACCAACAAAATATATCCCACCACGTTCAAGAAATTGTTCGAGCTATTGATGCAAGCCAAGCAACACCCGAAGAAAAATCTGAGGCAAAAGGTATTCTAAAAAAATTCATTGAGCATCCAATGGTTACTGCTATTGCAGGTGGTGCAATTTCATTACTTGGTAGCTAATGCACCCTAACCAATCCATCAAGCGGGACGCGCTAAAGCGCGCGCCTTATATCAAACGTTATGCATCCGGTTAGGAGTCCCCGTTGAGCGAAGAAGTGAAATACGAAGCGCTGCTTATAGACACATCTATCTTTGATGGAAATGGCCTCCGTCTTGAGAAAGGATTACTCGGGAAGCTCACTCAATTCAAGAGAAGTCCTGTTGTATTCCTAATGCCAGATGTCATTTTCGGAGAAATAAAAACTCACCTTGAGAAAAAAATCCGAGAGTCGAGAAGCGCCCTAGAAAAATCTATTAATGAAGCCGGCGACCATTTGTTCTTCGACGGCAGCACACTAACTGATGCGAAAGCTCTACTACTTGATAGCAAGGAAATTGAGGGACTTGCCGAATCAAGGCTGGAGAGCTTCATTGAAAGCACAGGTGCTCTCAGAGTCGAGTGCGCTGAGCATCTGAATATTTCGGACTTGCTCAAGCAGTATTTCTCAAATAAAGCACCATTTTCGGAGTCTGGAAAGAAGAAAAACGAGTTTCCAGACGCCATCACTTTGATGGCGATTGAATTGTGGGCAGAATTAAATGACAAATCAGTTCTTGCGATAGCTCAAGATCCCGACTGGAGTCGATATTGCGAAGAGTCCAAACGGCTGGTTTGTATCAGCGATCTATCTGATGGTTTGGCTTTCTTCAATAAGGCGAATGCACCATACGCATTCTTATCGAGACTGGAAGCAGAGCTAAAGAGCGGTATCGCGCATCAATTTTTAGATGGCGTAGCTTCCCGTTTAAGTTCTGTTCTTGATGGCTTTACACCTGACCAGGATGCTGATTCGTATCTTCATTGGGAACCAGAGGGTAGTAATGGATGGTTTGATAGTTTCTACTTTACATCTAATGAATTCAGAATCATCGAGAGTGATGACGAATATATTGTCCTTGAGGCGAAGGCCGCGATAACAGTTGAGGTTGAGGGAGAGTTCTCGTTGTCTGTTCACGACCCAATAGACGACGACTATGTGTACATCGACGCCGTTGTTGCTAAGGTCAAAAAAGAATTTGAATCAGCGATACTTATAACAATAGTAGGTAATCTTGATGGGCCAATTGAAGAGCTAGAAATTGATGACGTTGAAATCGTTAAGACAATAAAGAGCATTCACTTTGGAACTCTGGAACCAGAATTTAATATTGACGAGTAACAAGCATAACAAGGCAGTCGAGAGTGAAGCCGTGATACTGTTATTCCTTCGAGTGAGCTGCATTTCGCGGCTCGCCTCACTTTTGCGTTAGCCGTTTTCAGCAATTACCTATGGACATCGAAACAGTTCGCCGTATTGCTCTCGCAAGGCACTTGAACCAGCTAGCAATTTCAAGCCTTCGATCCAATAACGATCTACATTTGTTTGCCGCTGCGAATCTGTTGCAGGATGCCGCTGAGGCCTTCCTTGTTGCCATAGCCGATCACGTCGGCGCCGCAGTCGATCAGAACACCAAGTTCGATAAGTATTTTGTCCTGATCGATGAGCGAATTGCACCTAAAGAACTGCCGTTTAAGACGAAGTTGTTGCGTCTAAATAGGATTCGCGTCGATTCAAAACACTACGGCATTCAGCCTGCGCGGGATGAATGCGAAAGGCTCGCAGTTTCTCTTCGCGAGTTCTTCGAGGAAGTCTCACTGTCCATTCTTGGTGTCGTCTTTTCCACGGTGAGTGCAATCGATTTGCTTGAGGACAGCAATTCGAAGAATGCTTTGCTTGAGGCAAGAGCTGCTCTTGATACTGGCGACCACAGCGCCTGCTCTATCGCGTGTCGAAAGGCCCTTTATCTTGAGATTGAGTGGCGGTACGACATTACAAAGTTCAAGGATGGCAAGTCACTTGGGTTGTTAGGTGGTTTTAGTGACTCCCCGTACTTTGCGAGAAATACGGAATACATACAACAGAACGTCCATAACCCGACTGATTTCATCGTGCTTGACCACAGCAAGCTTGATCAGGATTTATTGAAGGATGGTGTTGACCCTACGGCATATTGGAATCTGTGGCGATTAACACCGGAAATATATAGAGCACCTGATGAACAATGGGTGGTCAAAGAAGACTTTGACAAACTAGACGCCGAGTTTCTCGCTGACAAGATCGAGTACATCTTCTCGACGGCAGTAGACATCGTCCTCGGGTTACACACTGCCCGTAAAGCAGTGAAGAGTCGCGGACATCGGAGCTACTTCCTCGAGTTGCGTAGGGAGGAAGTGTCCGTATTTGAGAGTGCGGATAAGGCATCGAAAGTTGTCGCAACCTCACCTCCTAGTCTGGTTCGCATTGACACCGATTACCGCGTCCTTGGGTTGAAGAGCGACGCAATGTACTGGCACGTCAGTCACTTTGGCGATGGCTATCATCTATGGGGCTACATTCATGCTGACGATGTCAAAAACGGCTAACCCTGCAGTCCACGTGACCTGCGCGAAAAGCCGCGCAGGACGGTGACTTTGGACGTTATTGCAATTATTGGTAACGTTGGTAACACCGGTAACGGCAACTCGTCCCTTAGCCCTATCAATCCATCAGCCTATGCATACGTCTAGGGATGACTATAGCTATCACTACAGACACGTACCCATAGATATGTATGCGCTAGATCTAGGCATATACATACCCATAGACACCCCTAGGCGCGTCTAGCCCTATGCCTAGGCACACCTAGGGCTAGGCAAACGCAAAATCATCGGCAGGTATATCTAAAACCGCTAGACCAAAAACAAAAAGGGTGAAATCCTTCACCCTTGGTTTGTTACCAGCGTTACCGCCGTTACTGATTTTTTAAAGCAGACGCTACTCGCTTTGATATTTAAGCACATACGCTTTGACTGATCCGAAGGTTGGAAGCCGGATATTTTGCGATGGTTGGCCGTTTTCAGCAGGGTTCAGGATGCCTGCTTTGATCAACACTTTTTTCACCAGCTTTTCATCTTTGTCTTGGCAGATTTCATTGCGAAAGACTTCAGGCAACACAATAAATTCTCTGATGTTGTCTGACGTGGTTCTGAAGAATCCAGCACGATGCGGAACCCGTTGTTCGTCGGTGACTCGGATATCTTCAAACCGGCTTGCTCCATGGGTTTCAAAGAAGGATCTGACTTGCGCAAGAATCGCACGTTCTTCGCGGTTGCCATTACCGCCGAAATTTTCCAGCCACGATATAAAGCAGGTTTTTGCTGCTGTCGTTGCATCGCCAGTATTCCAGCCCGTCAGGCCACATTCGGTCGCCAGTTCGCCTGCTACGGCAACCAGTGCAAAGCGCCGCGCTACCCGCTCAACTTGACCTGCTGATCCATTGGGAACCACCTGACGTATAAACAAATTGATTCGGTCATTCACATCTCTATGTAGCTGATCGCGGTTGGCGGTGAGTTGTTCTAACCACGCCTGACCAGTAGCACCATAATACTGAGATGTCCTGTCTTTGATTTCTTTGGCAAATTCAGCGGGACTGGAGCGGCCATGCAATGCTTCAAATATCCCCATATCCCGCCCTGCATCGGCTTCGATATCCGCCAGCCGGATTTCTTGCCCCGCTGTTGATTTCTTTCCGGCTCTGGCCATGATTGCGCTTAACGGTTCTTCACCTGAACTCAAAAAAATCAGCCGCCACTTTTGCGCAGGTTTGGCGACACCATTGCGGCTTGCTCTGGTTTTGCCTTGGCCGTTCGCCAACAGGTAAGCCGTATCGCCTGCAACGGTAGGATCAACTTGTCCGATTTCGTCTAAGATCAATAAGCCGTCATTGTGCAGTGCTGCCAGTCCTTCCATGCCATTCAATGTGGAGCGCCACAGACAGATGTACTTGACAGGTTTGCCCCAGACGGATGCTGCCATGGTGAGCGCAGTGGATTTGCCGGAAGATGACATGCCGCGCAAATGGAAGCCGCCAGAATCTTCATTAGCGATTTCTGCCAACGCGCCTGCAAATGCGATGGAAGTCGCAAACATCAGTCTTGAATTCCCTTGCGCTAAAGCGGCAACCGAATTGCGCCATTCTGCGATGCTCCCTGACGTTGAAAACGCTGGCTCAACGGATTGTGTATTCTGGAACACCATGATTTCATCTGATTTGCCAATGGCTCCCGCAGGGGTAATAAAGACATTGCCATGCCATCCTAAGCGCTGGACACATAGCGCTCTGGCTTTGATATTGGCGACTTTAATATAAGCCGATAGCAGTGCCCGTTCGGTTTGATTGGGCGAGATATGCAAACCTCGATTCGCTAATTCCCGCCGCACCTCTGCGCCGTCGCCTTCTAAGTTATCGAGTGGCATCGCCCATTGGTGTATCTGATCGTCGTCATCTTTCCATTCGAGCAGACGTCCCCATTCACTGCTTCTTTCGTCGCGTGTTTTGGCAATCACGTAAAGCGGAGCGCAAATCCAGCGTGGCTTTTGCTCATTACCGTCTTTATCCGTACCAAAAAAGAAAACGCCTTTTGAAGAAACCTCGAATTGTCCGCCACCATATTTAAAGCGACTCACAGCCTCTTGCTGAACTGGCTTAGATACATCTGCAACGCATTCATCATCGATTTGCATAAATCGCTCCTCAGATGGTTTTGAAGGCGCTGGCACGTGCTTCTTCTAGTTTGACGACCAAGGCGCGAATGCTCTGATCGTCAAATCCGGCGATACGCGCCTGAAGGAGTGCTGCCACTTCATTGGAAGGCCAGCCAATGGCACGCAAGCCAAGCTTGACGGGTTTTGTCCACAAACCTTGCTTGATGCGTAGATAGATAGTGGAGCGCGATGCACCGGATTCGGCTTTGACTGCCGGAAGTCTTAGAATAGTTTGAACCATGTTAGTACCCCTTTGGGCGTTGTTGAACATGGAGCCATTACACCTTTTGACGAACAGCGCGAATAGGCGCAGTTAACTGCGTTAACTCGTCATAATTTAGCCTGAAACCCGCACCAGTATTGGGTTTTAGTGGGCGCTGTTAACTATTTTCTTGGGCCGGTTGAGAGGCCATCAGCACGGAGTATCGTCGCCATCACTGATGCGGTTCGATTTGCGACACCGTTCTCCACCAGCCAGTCGACCACTTCTTTATTGGTGGGGGCAGTCGTCGGATCAGCCGCGTCGTAATTCTTCCAAAACCGATTCGCTGCTGCTGCCAGATGTCGCAATAGCTTGGTTTCGTGTTCTCCCCACGGCCATTCTCTGGAAAGGGGGGATAACGCCTGATCCTGCCAAGGAAATAGCTCTGGCAACGGATAGCGCATCGATTTAAGCCATGCACCAAATTTAGCGAGTTCTATTTCGCTTTCTTCTGATCCGTCTTTGCTGTACGCAATCGGTTTTAACAAAGGATTACCAAGATTCACTTTGGCTTGATTCAGTAGATCGTTAAATTGCGCTGGCGTTCGTGCAAATACCTTGTCCAGATTGGGCAATCCGAAATTCGTGAATTGAAACGGATCAAGATTGCAAGCCAAGGCGACTGCTTCCCAAAGTCTTGCTTGTTTTTGCTGTGACCAATACTCCCAGCTTGGCTCTTGAAGAGTGAAGAACGTCGTTTCGTTAGGAATATTGGGAGTCGTCATCTTGTCAGCTCAGGCGGCGTGTTGAGTGAATTTGGGCGGAACTATTTTATTGGCTGCAATTTGGTCGATGTAATCCGCCCAGTCTTGCATCATCTTTTTACGCTCTTCTAAGAAAATGGCGCGGTCGTAGGCGCTGGCGATTTTATCTTTCTGTGCGTGAGCTAATTGTCTGTCCACGACTTCATGCCGATACCCTAATTGCTCTTTGATGGTACTCATCGCTAAGGCTCTAAAGCCGTGGCCGGTCATTTTGTTCTGATAACCCATGCGCCGTAATGCCATCAGAATTGCGCCATTGCTCATGGGCTTTTCATGGTCGCGTTGGTTCGGGAATAAATACACACCACCACCTGTCAGCGTATGCAACTCGCGCAATAGCTCCAAAGCTTGGCGCGACAGGCAAACGTGATGATTGGTTTTATCTGGATTGATGGTTAATTTGCCGCGCTTCATGCGTTGCCAAGGAATGATCCATTCGCCTTTTTCCAGATCGATTTCGCTCCATGGCGTGGTAATTAATTCGCTGGTACGCACAAATAACAGCATCATCAAACGCAAGGCAATGCGGGTCGGTTTAAACAGGCGTGCATCGTTTTGATTCATCGCTGCCAGAAACGCCGGTAATTCATCGGTGGATATCGCCGCAAAATGTCCGGCCTTCACAGGTTTCAGTACATCCTTTAAATCTTGCGCTGGATTGCGGTTTTCTATGCCTTGCTGATTCGCGTAGCTGAAGATACGGGCACAGGTCGCTTTCAATCGGTGGGCGATCTCGACGGCGCCGCGCGATTCAACTTTGCGTAAGGCGGCAATCATTTGCTGGTGGGTAATTGATGCAATCGGCATGGAGCCAATTTGCGGGAAGATATCAATCTCAAGACGACGCAAGGTATCTTTTGCGGTACTGCCGCGCCATGTCGGGATTTTATTGGTATGCCATTCCCGCGCTAACTTCTCAAACGTATTATTTGCGTTCTCAGAACGTGCCGCCTTGTCGTTATCGCGGGCTTCGGCGGGATCAATGCCGCTATTGAGTAGTTTCTTTGCTGCGGTGCGTTTTTCTCGGGCTTCCAGTAAGCTGGTTTCTGGATATTGCCCAAACGTTAAGCGATTTTTCTTGCCGCTGGCTTGCACGAAATTCATGCGCCACGTTCGAGTACCGGACGGCATCACCTCCAGATACATCCCGCCGCCATCCGATAACTTATAAGGTTTGTCTTTAGGTTTCGCGTTGCGAACCTGCACATCCGTGAGAGGAGTCGCTAATTTTGGCATTTTGGAGCCATGGAAGTTAAGTGGTTACTTCATGGCTCCAAGCATGGCTCTAAATGTCTAGGATGTCAATAAACGTTAAAAACGCTAAATAAACAAAAAACCCGCATCAGCACTGGGCTAGAAGCGGGTTTTTGAACATCTTTGAATCTTAAAAAACTAATTCTTGGCGGAGAAGGGGACTGCCTGAAATTTATCCAATCATTTCCAATTTAATTTTATTTATCTATTTAATTCAATAGCTTATATAAAAATATATTCCAAATTCGTCCAATTAAATCTATCTATATCCGGATAAAATGGCATACTGAATGGCATACCAATTTTATTTAATCACATTCATCGACTATGGCTATTCTTACTGATGCAAAAGCTAGAAACATTAAACCTGACTCTGGCATACTGCCACACGGAGGCGTAGTTGGACTCTCATTAGTTCCTTCGAACTCGAAGGGTTTTGGGAAGTGGGTATTGCGATTCGTCAGCCCCATTACCGGAAAGCGTCGCAATGCTGGTTTGGGAAGTTATCCAGATGTTGGCATTGCTCAGGTTGCGAAAGTTGCACTGCAAATGCGTGAGAAAATCGGACAAGGCATTGATCCTTTGGAAGAGAAAGCGAAGGTTCATAACGTACGATTAATCCCGACTTTTCAAGTAGCAGCAGAAATCCTACATAAAGAGTTATCACCTGGCTGGAAAAATGCCAAACACAGCCAACAATGGATTAATACGTTGACCCAATATGCGTTCCCATTCATTGGTACTTTGCCGCTCGATCAGATACAGCCACGGCATATTGCAGATACTTTACGACCTATTTGGCTAGAAAAAACTGAAACAGCGAGTCGCTTAAAACAGCGTGTGCATGCAGTGATGGCTTGGGGTTGGGCGCATGAATACTGCCGTTCGAATCCGGTCGACGTCGTGCATTTGCTATTGCCTCAGCAAATTGGTAAAACGACACGTACTCAGCATCAGCCAGCAATGCCGTGGCAGGATATTCCCGCATTTGTTAGCACAGTGCTACATACTGACGATTGCTATGATGTGACGCGTACCATGCTCGAATTTTTGATTTTAACAGCGGCTCGATCTGGAGAGGTTCGGGGTATGCAGTGGAACGAAGTCGATTTTGAAAATGCGATTTGGACGATTCCAGCAGAGCGGATGAAAGCGCAATTGCAGCATCGTGTACCGTTATCAAATCGTGCTTTGAATATTCTCAAGGTTCAGCAAGGAAGACATGAGCAATTAGTCTTTCCTTCACCGCGTGATCAGAAAGAACTCTCCGATATGGTGTTGACCAGTTTTTTGCGTAGAGTGGAAGCGAAAAGTGATACCGCTAATCGATGTGCGACAGCGCATGGTTTTCGTTCTAGTTTCAGAGATTGGTGCAGTGAACATGGCTACGCTCGTGACTTGGCTGAGCGCGCATTGGCGCATATGGTGCAAAACAAAGTTGAGGCCGCCTATCATCGTACCGACCTGCTAGAACAACGGAGGCCATTAATGGCAGCGTGGGCGGATTTTATGCGCAAGGTAAAATGAATAATTATTTTGGTTACCGCCGTTATTGCCCTTGATGACACTGTTCTACGCAATATCAACTTACCACTACTGACAAGTATGCCGTCACTATGTCACACTTCTCCAATGTGTAAGTTTTAGTGCAATTGACCACTAAATCTAATCACTTTGGATAATAGGCGAACGGTTTGAAGCAGGAAATGTCCTTATATGAACATTCCACAATGCCTAATCTGTGATTAGGAGGTTGATGCCATACTGAATTAAAGGAACATCATGGAGATAAAGCGACTAAAGCTCGATAATTTAGGGCGATTCCGTTCATTGGAAGTTGATTTTGCCCCAACTCAATCGATTAATTCAAATGTAACCGTATTGATTGGCAATAATGGTGCTGGAAAAACGTCGATTCTAAAAGCTTTGGCAACGTCACTTAGTTGGCTTGTTGCTCGTGTACACAGTGATAAAGCAGCAGGTAGTCCCATTCCTGAAGAGGTCATATTGAATGGTAAGCCTTCTGCTGCGATCAGTATCACATTGCATAATAAGATCGATTATCAGTGGACTTTAGCCAAATCTCGTTCAGGTAGAAAGGGGGAACATATATCGCAGTTAAACGATGCATCTAAATTGGCAGATGAATATCGCACTACCTTAACTAACGATGAACATAGTAGCTTACCTTTGGTTGCTTTTTACCCCGTGGAACGAGTCGTGCTGGATATCCCACTGAAAATTAAGGAAAAGCATTCATTTTTGCAGCTGGATGGTTACGATAATTCGTTAAATCAAGGTGTTGATTTTCGTCGTTTTTTCGAATGGTTTCGAGAGCGGGAAGATTCCGAAAATGAGTCTGCCATTCCGAATGAGGTACTCGATCATCTAAAAGAAGTCTTCGAAAAAAATAGCAATGGTGTTGTTTGGAAAGAGTTGCAAAAATTAAATGCATCTGCAAAGGATCGGCAATTGACTGCGGTTCGTAGCGCAATTTCGAATTTTATGCCGGGCTTTAAGGATTTGAAGGTGAGACGCAAGCCTCGATTACATATGTCAATCGATAAGCAAGGTGAAACTCTGAATGTTTTACAGCTATCTCAGGGGGAGAAATCTCTTATGGCCTTGGTTGGGGATATTGCCCGGCGCTTAGCGATGATGAATCCTGCATTAGAGAATCCATTACATGGCGATGGAGTAGTGTTGATAGATGAGGTTGACATGCACTTACATCCGCAATGGGCCCGAAACATTATTGAGCGCTTAACGACAACCTTTCCTAATTGCCAATTTGTACTGACAACACACTCACCGCTGGTAATTAGCGATTGTAAGGATGTGCTGGTCTATGCGCTCGACAACGGCGAAATAACCCAAGTGCCCTCACAATATGGACAGGATGCAAACACCGTGCTACTAGACGTGATGGATACCCATATTCGCAATGCCTCTGTTTCTAAGAGATTGAACGAACTGTTCGATTTGATACAAGGTAAAAAATTTGATTTTGCTCGGAATATGATAGCTCAATTGGAAACAGAATTGCCTCAGCAGAATTTGGAGCTGACGAAAGCTCGATTGTTGTTGCGCAAGGAGGAGTTGCGTAGTGAGAAGAATTAATAAAGGTATCGAACCAGCAAGCCTGAGTGCGTTCAAAAGAAACCATCCTAATGGTAAATATGCGGAATTATCATCAGATGAAAGGCAAGACATACGCCAAGCTTGTACAAGGGAGCAATTTTATCTGTGCGCATATTGCTGCCAGTCGATCACGGGTAAAAAAGACGATACGATGAACGAGCATGTTGAAGCTCAAAGTTTGGCTCCTAATCGTACGCTTGACTTTAGTAATATTATTGCAAGTTGTAAAACACCTAGACAGTGCGATGCTTCTCATAAATCACAACCGCTACCAATTACGCCGCTAATGCCCGAATGTGAAGCAGAGTTACGTTTTAAACTTAGCGGTAGAGTCGAGGGACTAAGTGAAAACGCCAAAGAAGTAATTCGGGTATTGAATTTAGGCGACACTGAAGAAAACAACAAAGCTCTGATTGAAAAACGAAAACAGTTAGTTGCAACTTTGATTTGGTCGAGTTATGGAGATCCAATGCAACTTAAAATTGAAGACGATGTTGCATTGATTCAAATGATAATTGATGATTTGAAACAACCAATTGATGGCAAGCTTGGAGCATTTTCGCCAGTTTTGGTTAATATTTTAAGCAACTGGTGAGAATGAGTTAAAGTTTATATATGTAGTTGTGACTAGGCTTGTCTAAAGAGCGAAGTATGGGGCGACTTTACTAGATATGCCCCATAATTGACGCGAGCCCCATTACCAAATTTTATATAAGTATTTATCTATACTTATCAATTTTGCAAAAATCTACTCCCCCCTTCCCTTTAACTTAGCAATTCGAAGAAATTCCTTGGGCAAACTAGTCTTTGATCATCAGTTCGGCGAACAGATCATCTATCTTTGAGCGTATTTTTGCGGCGAGCTCGTTTTTCACTGAATTTGAAACTTTTGAACTTGTGTTTCCTTTAATGGTAAATTTGTCTATTGAGTAGGTGAATGGAGCACTCATTATTCTCGCAAAATTGCGTGTCTTGTCAAAGCTATATATCAGCGTACACGTCCCGGAATTCTGGGCTATCTCGAATTCGTATTCCACTACTAGCTTCGTAATGAAGAAGTATTCAAAATAGTCCTCTGACGAGAATATTGAGATATCGTTTAGCTTGTCGCCGTCTATCTTAAGATTCCGCATTGTTCCTTCCATCCACTTGATCCCGGGATCGTCAGGTAGCGCTTCTTTGAATTCGTTTCTGCGGATGTTCACGTCGACGATTATTCCAAGACCCTTATTGACACCAAACTCCGCCGCTAACTTTAGCAAGAATAGGATCCTGTTCTTGTTGTCGAACGACTTAAATAATATCTTTCTTGGTTCACTGTTATCACTAACTCCGTCAATCTTGAATTTCTGTGTCAATGACCTCACAAGCTGATCGTTTATTTTTCCCGTTTCCTTCGAGGAGTGTTGAGACAAAATTTTGAGAGTCAGCGAGCCAGCCTTCTGCTCAATCAGGATCTTCGCAAAAAAATTGAGATCTCGCCCCAGTAGATCTTGACTGTAGTCTGTCCTATTAATCGCGTATTCGATAGCTGCGCTGTTGGGGCCGCTAAATGATACTGAAGGGTTAGATGCGAAAGTAACGCCTGGAATTCCGTCTAGATGAACGAGGCCTACGAGCTCTCCGGCTAATGCTTTTACGCTGTTTTGCCAGTTTGCGCTATCGGACGCGAGTTTTATATCCTGTGGTTGTTCTTTAGGACGAGTTTCTCTTGATATAGAGGCTTCGAGCAAAGAAACGAACTCAAATGGGCGGAGAATCGACGTCGAAAGAATTGGAATTGTGTTACTTTTTTCCGTATTAGAGCAAAAAACTCCTTTTCCACGCAATACCGTTGCTACCTCGCCATATGAGATGTGATCGCTCCCAAGCAGTATCCGTAGTTGCTCTCCGTACGGAAGCCAGTTATCAGCATCCACTTTTTCCTTAATTGTTTCAGACATTATTATCCCAATGCGTTTAAATTTGAAAGGTTGAAGCAGAAGGGAACGAACTTCTTTTTCCTGTCGACGAAAGGAAGTTCCGACGCGATCACATCATTGGCATGGTGAGCTGCGTTGTAGTCGGGGAATCCTATACGAATTTCATGGGGCCACGCGCCGGCGAAACCAAGCGCTAGCGAGAGCACTCGCCGGTAGCAGTCCTGTTCGAAAGCTTGGTTGACGTACAGATAGAGTATTTCCTTATCTAATGCCTGCGCCTTGACTGGGATGATGTCTGACACTATCAACTCCAACGGAAGTATGTCGCCGTGTCGCTCGTCTAAGCGGTTTACTAGACCACCAGTTTCGGGGTAGAAAAAATCAAAGTGTTTGATACCGCTTTCGGCCTTAATGTGCGTGATCGCGGTGAGAATGAATTTGTATCTCGCCCCATCCACCAGATATACGCTCTTGTTGCATTTCTCTTCCTGCAACTTTACATTTTTTATGATGGAGAGTATGTCCTTATCAGCTGTTTTCTTTTCAGAACTAGTCCAAATAAGAAGCCCCGAATGCTCCTTGTGCTTTCTACTTTTGTATTTTGATAGCAGATTGAGCAGACTAGAGTCATATTGCGCACAGGAAATTATTTCATTGACTTCTTCTAGATGATTTTTGAAGTTACTCTTCAGGTCGCTTTCCTTTTCTGCGTATCCATTTAAGTTGTTCTTTACGGAAATATGAACGACATCTGTCCTGCTATCGTAAAACGGGTTGTTGTAAATAAATACGAGGTCGTCGCCGTGCGAGCGTTTCTGATTATCCGATGCGGTTTTATGGTTTAGGTCATTGCAATTGATCGAAACGGACTGCAGACTTTGCCCCCAACCTATAAGGTCTAAGAAAGCTTTGGCTAACGTTTCTCCGATTTCGCCTGATCGCTTAGAGTCTTCCCCGCTCATTGATTATCTCCCATGTCGATGGTTATTGTTAGATACCGTCCGTCTTTCGATATTTCTTTTTGGACTGACTGCAGCGCATTCTTTCCGCTTATAAGCAAGTCAATACCAGGGTAGAGTCTGATTTTTCTGAATGCAGATTTTGTCGCGTTCTGTATAGTTTTCTGATTCAATATCGAACTACTATCGAGCCTTAGCCCGGTTGATGAGGAGGTGGCTTCGATAATTTCCTCGGAGCGCGTATCTCCTATGAATCTGCTGTTTATCTTAAATAGCTTTTCTACGGTAGGTTCTTCGGAAGCTAATAATGCATTGAATTCATCTCGGTACTCTGATACCTTGGCAGGCTCCAATATTTCTTGGACGGTTGTCTTTACGATTTTGCCTATGTATTGAGCGGAAGATTTCGCAGTAGCAATAGGTTTTGTTTTCAAGAAGTCGTTAATCCAATAAGCGGTAGTAGCGTTCCCTCGTTCCGCAGCGAGAACGTGGAAACCATCCTCGATGACAAGCGCGGCTTTTTGAATTTCCCTAGGGTCAATACCTTCGTTATCTTGCAGGACTAACAAGCCATTCTCGTTTCTAATTGAAAGATACTTTTCTTTTGATTCAACTTTGAATATGCCTATGGCTCGCGTGACCTTAGTGTCGATTGTTATTCCTGAGAACAGCATTACGAAAAGGTCGCCACCAGCTATGTTGGGATGGGTCGTCTTGCTGTATAGATGCTTTGCTATTTTTTCTGACTCACGGAAAAAGCTTCCCTCGTTTTTGAATATTTCCTTAACATAGACGAGAATTTCGTTCAGGTTAACATCTGATTCATGATAGAAAGAAAAATCTTTAGAATTGCTTTTTATCCCGCCCAAGTAATCCTTAAGAATAATAGCCGAAATACTAGGGGTAATAATTGGCTCCGAATTGGATAAGACGATTCCCTCGTCGCGAATCTTGTTGCCAACATGATGCGCAACGAGCTTGTCCAGCTTAGCGAGACCTATGTCCATCGATTGTTCCAAATCAGATAAATAAAGTAGGGGGGAAGTGGACTCAGAATGAGCGAGTCCGACATATGTGTGCGAAATTTTAAGAGCCTGTAAATAAATTTGTGTAAATGTCCACGGTCTATTAACCTCTCGAGCGAGGAATTACCGATGGACATTTTAATGGATAGAGAAAAACTGAAAGCTTTGGCAAAAGAGCTTGCCAAGGACATCAAGACGGAAGCAGATCTGAATATGCTGTCGAGGGAGCTGGTCAAGCTCACTGTAGAAACCGCCTTAAATGCCGAACTCACTGAACATTTGGGTTACGAGAAGCATTCGGATAGCAAGCCAGGGCGAGGAAATACACGCAATGGCAGTACCGCAAAACGTCTCAAAGGTACGCATGGAGAAGTAGAAATTCTCACGCCACGAGACCGTGACGGTAGCTTCGAGCCGCAGCTCTTGCGCAAAGGACAAACGCGCTTAACGGCGATGGACGATCAAATTCTGACGCTGTACGCCAAGGGACTATCGACCCGCGAAATTGTGCAGACTTTTAAAGAAATGTACGATGCAGACGTCTCGCCTACATTGATTTCCAAGGTCACGGATCGAGTTCTAGAGCAAATCACACAATGGCAATCGCGTCCACTCGATCCCATTTATTCGATCGTCTATTTGGATTGTATCGTCATTAAAATTCGCGACAACATGCGCGTCATCAACAAGGCGATCTACTTGGCGCTTGGCGTGAATATGGAGGGTAAGAAAGAGCTACTCGGTCTGTGGATGTCCGATAATGAGGGAGCGAAGTTCTGGCTATCCGTGCTGACTGAACTAAAAAATCGTGGCGTGCAAGATATTCTAATCGCTTGCGTCGATGGCCTTAAAGGTTTCCCTGAAGCGATTGCCGCCGAATACCCAGAAACCCGCATTCAGCTATGCATCGTCCACATGGTGCGCAACAGCTTGAAGTATGTGTCGTGGAAGGACTACAAGGCTGTTACTGCTGATCTCAAGCGAATTTATCAAGCCACGACTGAGGATCAAGCATTGACTGAATTAGAGCGCTTTGGCCAGCAATGGAGTGAACAATATCCGCAAATTGCCAAATCATGGACGACACACTGGGTCAATCTGCGCACGCTATTTGAGTATCCCCCAGAAATACGCAAAGCGATCTACACGACCAATGCGATTGAGTCACTTAACAGCGTCATCCGTTCGGCAACCAAGCGCAGAAAGCTATTTCCAAGCGATGAATCAGCCATGAAAGTAGTCTATCTTGCCATCTCTCAGGCTGCAAAGAAATGGACCATGCCGATTCACAATTGGCGTATGGCCTTAAATCGTTTTATGATTGAGTTTGGTGATCGCATTCAAAAATACGATCACTGACTTGTTCCGTGGCATTTACACAGAATTTCTTACAGGCTCAATTTTAACAATATTGCAAATTAGCTGAAGATTGTCAATAACACTATGACTCTTAGAAGGTGGCTCAATATTAATGATGATTGCCTTAGGCCGTTACCGTTTAGCGAACAGTCTTACAGGTTAGTCTTTGGCTTTGTCTATGTCGTTATCGGTGCGAAGATCGGCGAATCATTTTATGGCGCATTGTTGAGTAATCTTGAATGTTTGAATTGTTGTTATACCCTCATTCTGACAGCCATATTCGGGTACCAGAATGGCATTCCAAAATTTTTCAAACATATATCACCCATATGTGACCAAGCAAATCCCGCTTAGTGACTCGGTTTTTGTCAGCCGATTTCTTCATCTCAACTAAGAGGTAATTCCCATGAACTATCGTTGTCCCAAATGCGACTCTGCGCGCATTACTGTGAAGCACATGTAAACCTCCCTCAAAATCTCATTTAAGAAAATTCTACTTTTAAATTTGTCTTTTTGGTGGAAGGATTACCTAGTAAATTTCAGGCAACGCCCCCAAACTTATTGCTAGGTTATATCGAGCTATTTTCCATTTCGCCAAAGCAAGGATTCGCTGTTGTTTGGCATCACTTAAGTCACTTTGTGCCTTTAATAATTCAAGGATATTTCCGATGCCAGCTTTATAGCGACCTTTACTCACCTCGAATGATTGTGTAGCACTTTGAATTAGAATTTCGGTCGTTTCTAAGTTACTTAATTCAGCAAGAAAATTTTGATAATTTACCCAAACTTCGTTTGCTACTTTCTGCTCAGCACCTTTAAGTTCATACTGGGCAAATTCTATCTTAGCTTGTGCCGCTCTTGATTTGTATTTACTGCTAAAGCCATCAAAAATAGGGACGCTAATTTGAATTCCTATATTGCGTGTCTTAATTACTTCACCCGCTGATACTTGTACTATAGGTGCGCCACTACGCTCTAACGATGTAAAAAGCGAAATCGTTGGTCGGTTTATCGCAACAGCGGTGTCATACTCAGATCTTGCGGCTAAGATTTGAGCTTTAGCAGTCAAAATTTTTGGATGCATTCGTATCGCATCATCGATTAAAACGTCAATCGATTTCACAATCGAATTTATATTCGGGACTTTATCTTCCAACGCAGGTAAATTAATCACGATATTGGGTTTATATCCCATCGACATTGCAAGGGCACCAATCGAATTTTGCAAATTACTTGATGCTTGCGAGCGTTTCAGAGTCGCCTGCGCTAAAGACGTTTGAGCCTGCAATTTATCAGCCAGTGTACCTACGCCAATTTTATATTTCGCATCTGCCGCACGAAAATTTTCTTCGGCACTATGCTCGGCATCTATTGTTGCAGCTAATAGAGCTTCGTTCGCTTGTGCCTGACAATAATTCTGCATCGCATCTTGAAACACTGTTAGCAGCTCAACATCATGAGATGCAAGTGCGGCATTAAAAAGTTGTTTTGCATTTTCTAAGTTAGATGAACGAAGACCAAAATCGTACAAGACCCAATTTATATTGAGATTCAAATCTGTACTATGGGTAGTAAAACCATAGTCATGTTGCGCATATCCTGGGGAATTTATATATTTACTCGCATCTGCCCAATTGCCAGTAACGCTTGCAGTAGGCAGGTATGCCGCATTCTGCACCCCTATGGCTGCAGCCTGCTGTTTTATCGCGGCCCAAGTTTGTAGGGTTTGAGGATTTTGACAAAGAGAACGTTCGAGTGCATCAATTAACTCCAAGGGTTTCGGTAGTGGTTGTTCAAAGTTACATCCATTTTTGTGCGAAAAAGTTAAACGTGATGAATAGCTCGGAACAGCTTTACTCGTACCAAAAGGGTCATCAAAGAAACTGCCGGCTAAAACACTGCTCCCCCATGCGCTACAAAGAACGCCAACCAGACATGAGTGAGTCGCAATTCTCTGGAGATGTCGTCCGCAGAATAAAATCTTCATGCCGGAGCATCCATAGTAGCCAAATTCTCATCCCCTTTACCCTTGGAAATTGAAATGTGCAATTTCCCATTAATAATTGACATAATCCGATCTGCTGACCTAATCGTTTCTGGTCTATGCGCCACGATCACTCTTGTAATGTTCAGGGATTTTATCGATTTATTGACAATACGTTCCCGCTCAATATCCAAGTGACTTGTGGCCTCGTCAAGAAACAGAATTTTTGGTCTTTTATATAGTGCCCTAGCGAGTAAAATACGCTGCTTTTGACCACCAGATAGAACGGTACCCATATCACCAACTAACGTGTTGTACCCCATCGGCATTCCGACGATATCATCGTGAATTGCGGCTAGCTGAGCACACTGTTCAACCCATTGTTGATCGATAGGCTGCGCAAAGAAGCTAATGTTATCAATAATAGAGCCTGCGAAAAGAACATCATCTTGAAGTACTGTACCAATCATATTTCGTAATGAATTTATCGGTATTCGGTTGATGCTTTTTCCTCCAATGAGAATTTCACCTTTGTTAGGAGCAAGAATGCCAAGCAGGATATTAACAAGGGTAGTTTTTCCACCACCGGATGGACCTACAATTGCAACTGATTCTCCATCATTAATGTCGAAAGAAATATCGTCGATAACATATGGCTCCTGATCTGAATACTTAAATCTTAGATTTTTTACTTGTATCGTTGTGGAAGTCAATTGAATATCGTTTTCAAGCAAATTACCGGAAGTCTGTTCTGGATCCGTCAACACAACATCGGCCAAACGCTCGCCTTGCAATTGCAACATCCTTACTTCAAAAAATTTATCGATTAATGAACTCACTCTTGCATCAAATTGGCCTTTATATGAATTAAAGGCAATTAATGCACCCACCGTGAAATTTCCACTCATGACAAATTTAGCGCCAAACCAAACTATCAATATGTTTTCTAGGCCAAATAAAGCGCCGTTCATAAATTTATAAAACAATCCAAGTTTTTGCGTTCTGAGATTCGCATTAATTTGATTAACGAGTAAGCTAATCCAACTGGATCGACGCTCATCTTGTCGATTAAATAGTTTAATTGTTTTTACGCCACGCATGGATTCCAGAAAATGACTTTGCTGCTTAGCAGAGTGAATAATCTGTTCTGCAGTAGAAGCCCTTAGAGGTGCGTACCATGCAAAACGACTTAGCGCATAGAGAACCATAGCACCAACGGCTATCCAAGCTAAAGTTGGGCTGTAGACGAACATGAGTACCAATGTCACAACTGACATCAAACCATCTAATATGGCCGCAATGAACGAAGTGGTTAAGGTTTGTTGAATAACTCCCACGGTATTGAATCTTGAAACAAGATCACCTAGATGACGTTTTTCAAAATACCCAATGGGTAGTTTTAGTAAATGCGCAAACACATTTGCTTGCCATTGGACATTTAGCGATGTTCCAGCATACATCAAGATCCAACCACGGAATAATTCAACACACTGTTGAATTAACATAAGCAATCCAAATCCAATTGCAAGCGTCGTCAACAAATTTTGATCTGCTGACACTAGAACGTTATCAATGACCCATTGCAAGTAAAACGGATTTACTAAGTTAAAAACTTCCAATACAAGAGAAAGTAAAAAAATTTGACTGAACGATCTAAATAATCCAGTCACTCTACCCATCAATGATCGCAATTTAAGAGGTTTCGTTTCGTTGACTTCTTTGAAATTCGAATTTGGCCACAATTCAAGTGCTACGCCAGTAAACGACTTTGAGACATTCGTTAAAGAAAGTTTGCGATGACCGCAAGCAGGATCAATGATCGAAACAGAGTTGGCGCTTACATCAGTCAGTACAACAAAATGATTAAAATTCCAATGCAAAATACATGGTAATTTCAATTTATCTAAATCATCAATATCAAGCGAAACCGCTCGAGTGGTCAAATTGATACAGTCAGCAATTTTTATCAGAGATTGTAAATTTGCTCCCTTCAATGACAATTGGAATCGACACCTAAGCCCTTGAAGGTCAACATGGTAGCCGTGATAACCTGACACCATACATATACTAGCAAGACCACATTCTGACACTTCAGTTTGCAAGATGACTGGTACTTTTCTTATTAATCCAAATGAAAGCCTGTCTAGCATAATTATATTTTCCCCGTTAAGGTGTATAAGGGATCTAACACCCATTCGTAGAGATAAAGCGTTTCTTGACGTATATCTGCGTCGAGAAGCATTCCAGTTTGTAATTTTTGGTAGCTTCCATAAGCCAAAATTTTCTGTGATTCTAATTTCACTATCACTCGGTACATCGGTTCAGTTGGACTGCTCGTGACGTCCCCATTAGCCATCGTTGTTACAGCATTTAATTCGCTTCCAAGCAAAGCCGTCTTAGAAACAGACTCGACTCTTCCCACGTGATGACCGAATTTTTGATATGGAAATGCTTGGTATCTAATCAAAACTTCATCACCATGCCTTACGAAACCAATCGAACGGCTAGGAGCATAAAGTTCAGCAACAAAAATAGCGTTTGTAGGAACAATACTTGCCATTGGTCGGGTCGTTTCAACTGATTGACCAACTTCTGCAACGATGGCAGTAACAGTTCCAGATTCAGGCGCAGTAATCTGAATGGTTCTTTTAGCTTCGCTTTCGGTAAGCTCTTGATCGGTGCTAGCTAATGCTCTTTCAATTTGCAGGAGATCATTCCTTTGCTTAAAGGTATTTCCTGCAAGATTATCTTGTTCTTCGAGTAAATTACGTTCAACAGTAATTCGATCTCTCTCCAAAGATTGGAGTTTATTTTTCTGATCTAATAACTCCTCTTGCTTTTGCTGCTGTTGCTCTACGGAAATATAATTTAGCTTTAAGAGATCGGTGTAACGATTGAGCGTAGTGTTTGCAAAATCAACTCGATTTTTTTGATCAACGATTAAATCATTCAACTTTGCAAGTTCTTGCTTCAGTCCATTCATTTTATTTAAACGAACCACCATGTCTTGTTTTTGTAAAAGACGTGTACTTAGAATTTCGTCTTGTAAACTTTTTTGACGTTTTGCTACTTGATTGCTGATAGATTTTTGGGTCGCACCTATAGTGCTACTTTCTCGATCAATTGAAACGATATAAAGAATATCTCCTGCAAAAACTGCCTGTCCTTCTTTCACGAATCTCTTAATTACGATTCCTGCTTGAGGAGAATAAAGTTTTATTAATCCAGTGTCTGGTAGTAACTGTCCACTTACCGTGACCTGCTCCCCGAGTTTAGTACGGTAATAATGTAGAGTTTGCCCTGATGGAGGCAAACATGAAGAATCGATTCACGGAAGAGCAAATCATTAGTGTCTTAAAAGAAGCAGAAACCGGTGTGAAAGTGGCAGAGATTTGCCGTAAACACGGAATCAGCGATGCGACTTATTACAACTGGAAGGCGAAATTCGGCGGGATGACGGTCTCAGAAGCGCAGCGGCTCAAGACACTGGAGGCTGAGAATGCCCGGCTAAAGCGGTTATTGGCGGAAACGATGCTCGATAACGCTGCACTCAAGGATGTTGTTGGCCGAAAGTGGTAAGCCCACAAGCCAGACGCGACGCTGTTTCCTATGTCATGGCAACTCACGGATTAGGCGTCACGCGTGCTTGTGGGCTGATCGGTATTTCCAGGTCGTTGTATCGATATGAATCGACTCGCCCGAGAGACGAGGAGTTGTCCAAACGATTGACTGAGCTCGCCGGCCAAAAGCGCCGCTATGGCTATCGACGCCTGCATGTGTTGTTGTGTCGCGAAGGCTGGTTGATTAATCACAAACGTACCTATCGGGTCTATCATGATGCTGGCCTGATGGTACGTAGGCGAAAACGCAAACGAATTGCAGGCGTTGAACGACAGCCGAAAGTAATAGCTCTAGCACCGAATCAAAGTTGGTCAATGGACTTTGTCTCGGACGGATTTATTGACGGGCGTAGGCTACGCTGTTTGAATATCGTTGATGACTTCACAAAACAATGTTTGGCAATAGAAGTAGATACATCGCTACCTGGACGTCGTGTTGTTACTGTTTTAGAACGGCTTGCAGAAAGTCGAGGATTGCCAAGATCGGTGACTGTAGATAACGGGCCTGAATTTATTAGCAAAGTACTTGATGAATGGGCGTACCGGAAGCAGCTTCAATTACGCTTCATCGAACCGGGCAAGCCTCAGCAGAACGCCTACATTGAAAGTTTTAACGGCAAGTTTCGGGATGAATGTTTGAATGAGCATTGGTTCTTATCAATGCGTCACGCAAGAGAAGTCATTGCAGCTTGGCGTCAGGAATATAACGAAGAGCGTCCGCACAGCTCACTTGGTTATCTGACACCAAATCAATTTGCAGATAGTTTTTTAACCGCAGACTCTATGTCAGTTCCGGACTAAATTGGGGAGCAGGTCAACCGTACTATGCTTCGTATAGGTTCCAAAAATCAGAAACAAACAAATGACAGAAGCAACTGCAACAGAAAATGCTACTCCAACTGTAAATGAAATCGGTCGAACTAAAATGACATCACTTAGCCATTTTGTTTGCTGTGCAGAGATTGCTTCTTCTCGAAAAATACCCATACTTCCATCATTCAAGCTATTTAATCTATCCTTGGAATCAGATCCTCTTGAATGATAAGGGATAAATAATTCCGCTCTTTTCAAATTGCTAGTTCCAGTAAGCGCAAAATTCAATTGCGCAATAAATTTTGTCGCACTGGAAATTTGAATAAGCCTAGTAAATAAAAACCTTTTTTCTAAATTACTGGCAATGGCATACGTGGAGAATCTGGAAGTTGCAACTTAAAGCCATCTCTTAAGGGGCCACCAAGAAGAGAAAGTGCCTCGTGTGCAAGCTTGATCAAATGAGTTGTATCACCGCAAATTGCTGTGGTAAGCGCATCATCTAATCGAATATAAAGTTCTACATCAATTTTTCTCAAATTTTTTGAGATAGCTTTCCCCGAACAAATACCAGCCCCTCCAGCAATTAAAAAAATACGAACAATTACTCGATATAGCTCAATAGCTAAAATTTTTTTATCTTCTGAAGTCATGTTTCTGTCAATATCTCTGAGGAAGTTCGTAACTGAAACTCTGTAACTTGGAGCACTCTTAGAAAGATATCCAGCGTTTCTAATTCGCTCTGCAACAACCCTTAATTGCGCAGAGATACTATTTTCAGATGGAAATACAACGCCTTCTCCAACAGCATCTAATAGCGCGAATTCACCACTAATTCTTGCGTTGTGAAGGGCGCCATTCAATGTCTCAACATCAAACAGCAAAACGTCTACATGATGCCCCATGAACAATCGTTTTTCATGAATTGGCTGAATCGCGGCGTCATATACGATGAGCAAATCTATGTCTGAGTCACTACACTGCTCTTGTCTAGTATGGGAACCAAAAATAAAGAAAAACGAACTATCACCATAAAATTGTGTGACAAACTCTTTGCTAACCGCAATTATTTCTGAGTTAATTTTGCATTCCATACGTTTTCCAATAATTCATAAATAATGAGTTTAAATAAAGCTCTTAAATCGCAGATTTGTATTTTCCACGTAACGATATAAATAAAATTATTTCTTGCCCGTAGCTCCAGGCATTTCCTCAACTATTTTTTAATCGGTAAATTTCACACTTGAGTAATATTGTGTACATTATTACCATCTTTGTTTCCTGCACTTTTAGTAGTTATAATCAGGTAACCGATAAACAAAGTTGCCGTTACAAGTTTGAGGTAATTTGAATATTTTTCTCCCAAAAGAGTATTTGAAACAAATCCAACAAAATGTGTATATCCAAGGAATCCTCCAAAGAAAATTGTTAAGAAAAAATCATATGAGAAATGCATCGCCATTACTACCAAGAGAGATCGAGTTCTCCTGTAGAGAGCTACGAGTAAAAGCGATGTAACCGACAACATTATCTGTCTTGAAAGAGACATGTGAGGCTGAGAGTAATGCAGCACAACAAAAAAGATAAGTTGAATGACAACAGATATCGCAACGCCCAAAACTCGTGACAATCTATCAAAAAGTAAAAACCTACAAACTAGCTCTTCTTCGAGTGCAGCCGCAATAGAAAGTAAAGTAATTGAAATAATATTTACAATGGAAGGTAAGACTAAGGACAAGTTAGCACCAAAATATAAATGCAAACCAGCAGTAGGGATAATCAAGCATAGAGGGAATCCAATTGCCAACAAGACACCAAAGCGGAATTCTCTTCTTTCTTTTACGTACAATTCCCCGCGAAGTTTTCGAGGAAATAAAATGAGTATTGCTAGAAACGAAAAACATGCGTGTAAAAAATATTGAGCAATTTGATCAAATAGACTATTTTTAAACAATAACTCTATAATGTAGTTTGTGATTTTATAGTTAACAAAACCACAAAAATAGATTGCCAATGCTATTCGAATAAAAATCCATAGTTTTACTTTAGATGTTTCGATCTTTACTGCCGAAAAATATGCATCTTGCTTTTTTATTTCTGAATTTAGCATCAACTTACCCTGAGGCACCTATCATATAAACGAAACTGTGCAGAGAACTCTATAATTAAAAATCCATTAACCGACGATTTAAGCGAAATCAGCGGAGCACTTTCCAGTTTTTAAAGAGACTTTAAGTAGTCTTTTAAGATCCACAATTTGATACATTAACCTTATTGTGGATCTTGGTAAATTTTCAAGTTATGTGCATAATTTGAAAAACTTAATCGTCACTTACATCAGTGATCTAGCGCAAAATAAATGCAATAAAGCCACTGCCCCTGGCTACACCTATACGAAATCTCCGCCTCTGGATCATTCCATTGACCCCAGCTGTTTTGACCAGGTAAACGTGTGGCAGCTGCATCAGCACCGCTAACATTTTTAATTTGATTGAAACTCAATTCACTAATAGCCATAAAATTTCCTTTTTAATACGTTAACACACCCAACTTGTTTTAATGCGCAAGGCTGCTAGTACGTCCGTATTGTTAAAAAGTAGCTTTGCCAGGAAATTGTAAAATGATCTTCACAA
This sequence comes from Undibacterium sp. 14-3-2, assembly GCF_016595265.1. Classification (NCBI taxonomy): domain Bacteria; kingdom Pseudomonadati; phylum Pseudomonadota; class Betaproteobacteria; order Burkholderiales; family Oxalobacteraceae; genus Undibacterium; species Undibacterium sp. 14-3-2. The sequence goes on along the minus strand of NZ_JAENGS010000002.1, from coordinate 22,808 downwards.
TTTATCAACTGAATTAAAAGTCAATTGTTTTTTAACATCACTAACAATTAGTATTTCTTTATATAGAAACAAATGATAGTGCCGACTCACCCACATAATCTTGCAAAATTTCTGCAGCAGAAAATAAAAAATGCTTATTCAGAAATACGTAATAGCAGCTATTTATGCCAACTTTATACTCTGGGAAGTAATTAAGTAAAAATTTAAATAATAGGCCACAATCTGATTTTTGCTCTATTAGCACTAATCTACCCCCCTTCGATTGGAAAACTTAATATATTGACGCGCGCCGAATATTGACAGAAAGAATTTTTGTCCTACAGATCTTTGAATTGAGCGAGACCTGCCCGGCTGGCCTTGCTAATAGACGTCTTTCGTCTAGGACGAGCTCTTGTCGTGCTGTATCACTCTGACCAATTATCTAATTCAACCGATCGTCGCAACATTAGATTGCCGTTAAGGCATCTCCAGCACACTTTCAACGTACAGGCTGGTCAGCATACTGCCGAAGCGCGACACCACATCACCAAGGTGACGCTTCTCAAAAAAAGAAACAGGTAAATGCGTGAGATGGGCAAATACACGCGCACTCCATTGCAAGCTGATATCCATACTCCAGCACATCAGAAACCACGAGCGCGCCAAGCTGATCACTGTCTGAGTGATCATTAGTAAGACAAAGCCAAATACCAGCACCGTCAGCAACTCTTTATCGCCACTGACGATGACTTCGTCGATGACGAATTGATTAAACAAGGGTGAGCAGATTGCAAAAACTTCCAGCGCCAGCAACATGACTTGCACAATTGCAGGGCGCAGGCCGACGATGTGACCCGTCAGATCGCGAATCGCAATCCGTTTGCGCTCGTCTTTAGCGGCGAATGCCGTACTGGGAAATAATCCCAGGGCAACGTCAGTAAAATGCTCTGATGCTTCGTCTAGCGAGACCCGTCGCTCACCCACTGCAGGATCAAGCAATATGAGTGCAAGCTTGCCTTGCCAGTTTTTGGCTACTTTTTTTAAGACAACGAAGTGATTCAGATTCCAGTGCAAAATTCACGGCAATTGCAATTCAGGCAACTCATCCAATTCCAAGCGCAAAAGACGGGTTGAAAAATGCAATGCCGACGCATGGCGCATCAACTGCGCCAGCGTCGCCCCTTTGAGGCTGATCGCAAACTGGCGGCGCAAATCCGTGAGATCAGTATGGTACCCATAATGCGAAGCGATCATCGCCAGACAAGCGAGACCGCATTCGCTGGATTCGGTTTGGAGGACGGGGGACATTTTATCGATTATATAAAGATGATTATTTTTCCCATTCGCCTATCAAATGAATTCCGTAAGTTTTTTCTAAATTTTCAACTTCTTTAAAATTCGCAGGAAAATAATATTCTTGAATTCCGGATACATTGAAAGCCATGAGTTCGGCTTTTGACGGAAACCAATAAGCGTTTTCTATTCGTCCTTTCCAGTGGTACGAAATAACTGTTGCCTTTTCATATTTTGAATATAGGTTTAAATCATTTTCTTCATTACCCGTTAATTCGTATTCTTCTACCTGCCCTTGCTCAGTTTTAACCGACATGATGATAGACGGCGGCGCAAAAGATGTTTTACTCGCCATTTCACGATAGATAGTTGGAGATATTCTTGCTTTCGCGAATAGTGATTTCGCTGACTTTTCCCCTATAAGAAAAGGATTTTTTTCTGGATCTCCATGAGAAATTCGCAACTCCGTTCGGACAAGGTCAAATTGTGACGTAATGTCCGCATGAAATCCTAGTGCGGCATTGGATAAGAGAGCCTTCTGTTTCGCCGGAAGAAAAATCCAATTTGCGCATGCGGAAAAGCAATAATCACTCACGATAACCTTGATATTGTGCTCAAATATAATCAATCCAATTTCAGCTGCAGCATGCACTTCACCGCCACTTGATGTAACGATAAACTCTTTTATATTTTGTAAATCTTCCTTTTTTAATGTATTTAAACTTTGCTCGGTTATCATTCCAAAAGCAATTAAGGTGCTATCGTTTTTCTTCCAAAACTTCATGTCCAAATTCTGAGCTTGAACATTGGAAAGAAAGAAACTCAAGACAAATAACAATAATTTATGCAGTGTTTTCATTTGCAAATTTCATAAATTGATTTCGATAATGACTAAATAGCATTGAATCTATCATTTGTTGTTTGTAGCGTTTTCTCAATAGGAGTGTGGTTGGGATCATGGACATTTGGCTCACTTCCTACAAAATCGCATCTTGTATCGAGGCCATTAACCAGATAATTTGCGCAGTCTACGAATTGCTGGGCGATCAGTGCGGCTTTCACCTTGATCGCCATGCCGTTCGGTCGAAAGTTCAAACAACGGCTGGCCTGCATGTACGCTCTGCCCCTCTTTGACTAACACCTTTTGGAGAATGCCAGTAGTCGGTGCGATCACGCTGACACTGCCTGAGGCGGGCAAGGTTAGACCAGTGATACGCGCTTTTTTTGTAATACTGCCGAGGGTGATATAAGCAATTAAGGCAAGAGTGACGACTACTGCGACGAGTGCGATCAGCCATGTCGATAGCGGTTGCGCTAAACGAATTGCTCCCATCCATTGCTGGCTTTGTGCTGCGGCGACTTCAGTACGAAATAACGAACTGATCGTCTGAACGGCTTGTTGCGACATCTCCAACCTTCTTCTCTTATAAAAGTTATCATTAGTAATTTACATTAAAATAATTACAATTTAATTGCATTGTTAAATATAGTTAATTTTTTAAAACCAAGAATAATTCCTGTGAAAAAAAATTAACGACATCCTATTATTTTTTTTCAGCATGCCCCCCCCATCACCTACCCATCTCAGCCCCCCTCCCAAAACAAGAACGCATTCCAAAATTTTTCAAACATATATCACCAGTATGTGACCAAGCAAATCCCGCTTAGTGACTCGGTTTTTTCAGCCGATTTCTTCATCTCAACTAAGAGGTAATTCCCATGAACTATCGTTGTCCCCATTGCGACTCTGCACGCATTGCTGTGAAACACACTGGTAAAAGAACTGGCAGTGCCATCGGTACGGTTGCTGGTACCGTTGCCGGTGTCTCTGGTGCCACTGCCGGTGCTGAAGTCGGTGCCAGTATGGGTACCTTTGCCGGTCCTGCAGGCATGCTGATCGGTGGTCTGGCCGGTGCTATTTTTGGTGGACTCATCGGCGGCTCGACCGGTTGTGTCGCCGGTGCCAAGATCGGTGAATCATTCGATGGTGTTTTGTTCGATAACCATGCATGTCTGGAGTGTGGTTATACCTTCAGTATGCCGCGCAATTAAATTCTCTTTCCCTTCGTCGTTCTTTTCTCTTTTCCGTCTTTTTCCCCTCGTTTTTCCGTTTCATCTCACTCAATCGTTCACGCCATTTGGTTTGTGCCGGGTGGCTTTTTTGTGCGCGGATTTTAGTTTTCCGATTTTTGGCTTTTTAGTTTTCTGGTTTTTCCCGTTTTTCAATTCTCTTTTATTTACTTTCTTTATTTCTTCTCTCAGGAGGTTTTATGGCACATCTCGTCGAATCAATGGCTTATGTTAATCAAGTTCCCTGGCATGGTCTGGGCAATCAACTCACCGCAAAGCAACCAATTGAAGTCTGGGCACAACAAGCTGGGATGGCGTTTGACATCAAAGAAACGCCAGTGCGTTTCATGACTGAAAGCATCGGCAGTCTCGGGGCAATCATGTCTTTCCCTGAACAAAAGGTCCTGTACCGTTCCGATACCAAGGCGGCGTTATCGGTGGTATCCAACCGTTATCAGGTAGTGCAGCCACGGGAGATTCTGGAGTTTTATCGCGATCTGACGGAAATCTCTGGGTTTGAGTTGGAAACCGCTGGTGTCTTGAAAGAAGGCCGCAAGGTCTGGGCACTGGCTAAAACGAATCAATCGTCTGCTCTGAAAGGCAACGATGTGGTGAATGCGTATCTGCTGTTGGCAACCGCCTGCGACGGTACGCTGGCGACAACGGCGCAATTCACCAGTATCCGGGTGGTGTGCAATAACACGCTGGCGATTGCTTTAACCAATGGAGCTGGTGCAGTGAAGGTGCCGCATAACACCAGCTTTGATGCCCAAGCAGTCAAAAAGCAACTCGGTATTTCGGTGGCGTCATGGGATGCGTTTATGTATCGGATGAAGACACTCTCTGAACGTAAGGTGAAGTCACATGAGGCGATGAATTACTTCTTGCGGGTATTTACTGATGCGAGCCATACCGCTGGTGGCTTGTCGAATGAACGGGCGATCAAGAAAGTACAAGCACTGTATGACGGTCAAGGCAAAGGGGCTGAACTGGCGTCCTCGAAATCCACCGCCTTTGGTTTGTTGAATTCAGTGACGGAGTATGTCGATCATGAACGACGTGCCCGCAGCACCGATCACCGTCTGGAGTCCGCTTGGTTCGGCCAGGGCGCGGCCTTGAAACAGAAGGCACTGGATCAGGCATTGCTGATGATTGCCTGAGTTTGTTTCTTGTGTCTTCTTTCCCATCTCATCACAGCCAGGTCACATTTAACGCCCCGGGCTGTTCTTTTATGCCCGTGGAATTGCATGGGCATGCGCTTTTTTACTTCTGTACATTTTTAATTGAAGGAGTCGGACATGTCTCTTAGTCAGCAAATTCAGCATGGTTCTCAGCTTACTTCTCAGCGTCCTGCGCTGAAGTTAGTCAAAACCAATCATTTAAGTCGCGATGAATGGTTAGCAGTACGCAAAGGGGGCATCGGTAGTAGTGATGCCGGTACGGCGGTGGGACTCAATCCTTATCAGTCACAACTGGAATTATGGATGATCAAGACCGGACGTGATGCGGCCTTACCGCAAGTCGATCCGAATGATGAAGATAGTCCCATGTATTGGGGCACCTTATTGGAACCGATTGTAGCCGCGCATTACACACGTCGCACTGGTAACCGGGTACGCAAGATCAATGCGGTATTACAGCATCCTGACCCGGACAAGAACTGGATGCTGGCAAACATCGACCGGGAAGTCATGGGGGCAGCGGACGTGCAGATTCTGGAATGTAAAACTGCCGGAGAGTTCGGTGCGCGGTTGTGGCGTGATGGTGTGCCGGACTATGTCGTGTGTCAGGTTCAGCATCAGTTAGCCGTAACAGGAAAAGCGGCAGCAGATGTGTGTGTCCTGGTGTGTGGTCAGGAGATCCGTATTCATCGGATAGAACGGGATGATGTGTTGATTCGTCGTCTGATTGAATTGGAACGGCAGTTCTGGCATTACGTGGAAACGGATACGCCACCACCGGCGGATGGTTCTGCTTCTGCGGAGACGGCCTTACGTTGCTTGTATCCGCAGGACAAAGGGAATGTGGTGGATTTTAAAGAAGACAGACACTTGTCTTCCGTCTTTGCTGATCTGGTTGCCGTGCGTGACGATATCGCTAACCGCGAAGCGATTGAAGCGCAACTGAAACAAACCTTACAACAGCACATGGGTGACGCCAGCATCGCTTTATTTGAGACTGGCAAAATCAGCTGGAAACGTTCCAAAGACAGCAACGGCATTGACATGGCGCGATTGCTCGAAGATCAGCCGGATATTCCACGACAGTACGCGACGACGAAGCCGGGAAGTCGGCGCTTTCTGATTTCCACGTGAAGTCCATGCTACTCCATGTGGAACGCTGTGGGCACTACAAGCATTCATCAACGAATTGACGAACAAAAAACCACTACCCATAAATCCAAGGGCTGCGTCTTTCTTCTGAGAGAACGCAGCTTTTTTTATTTGAAGGAGCAATCATGATTAAAGGACTTGCCATTACACCGCCGGTACTGGGGCGGATTTCCATTGGTAAAGTGATCGAAAAAAATAGCAAACGCCTTCCTGAGAAGGACGATCAATTTACCATTACCTCACAGGTGCAAGGACGGGATGGCTGGGTGACGCATCCCCTTGATGAGGAATTACGCAAGCTTTCCGCGAATGGGAAATTGCGTTCGATTCCGGTTCGCGTGTTATTCAACGATCCGGATATCAACCTGCGTGCGGAATACAGTCTGTTCGATCGGCAGACGGGTCGTCCGCTCTGCGTCGGCAATGGCGACACCTGCAAACGCTACACGGCAAATGGAATGCAAACACTGCCTTGTCCGGCTCCGGAGAGTTGCGAACTGGCGAAGGGACAGGCTTGCAAACCCTATGGGCGGCTGAATGTGCAAATTGGGGATGAAGATGATGTCGGGAGCTTTATTTTTAGAACGACAGGCTTTAACAGCATTCGTTGCCTGACGGCGCGTCTGCATTATTACCAGGCCGTCTCCGGCAATCTGCTGGCCTGCTTACCGTTGGAATTACGCTTACGAGGTAAAAGTACGACGCAAAGTCACCGGTCAGCCATCTATTACGCGGATCTGACCATACGCGAAGGGATGAGTCTGGAAGAAGCGATTGCCACAGCCAAACAAATTCATGAACGACGACAAGCTGGCGGCTATATGCAGGACGCCTTGGATCAGGCAGTACGGGAGGGATTTGCGAATGGGGCGTTTGAAGACAGCGAAGAAGATGCGGGAGAGATTGTAGAGGAGTTCTTTGCAGGAGCTGCGGCAGAGACGCCATCCATCAGCGAGCCATTGACCACGCATGCTGACAAGACCAATGCGACGAGCACATCGACCAAACCCAATCTCATGGAGAAGCTGGAGAAAAAAGCAGCGCTGTTGTCGGCATCGTAATGCAACTCAGAGACCTGCCTCGTGCAGTAGTTCTGACGGGGTACAACCTATTGCTTTAGCTATACGAACGATATTCAAGATCGTGACATTACGCTCACCACGTTCAATTTTACCCATATGGGATCGATCAATCTCTGCGTAATCAGCTAAGGCTTCTTGCGACAGATTCATCAAAACCCGACGCGCCCGTACAGCCGCGCCTATTTGAACGAGGAACTGATCTTTATCTAATTTTGCGGAGACTCTTGCCATATCGCAAATGGTCGCGCTATGATGCTTAAACAGCCACGGCATTTACGACCCAATTAATTATTGATCAGCTTTGAAATCTGGCTTTACCCATTAAATGAAAGGAAATCCTCATGAGCAAAAAAATCAAGTGCCCGGAATGTAAAGGCAAAGGCGAGATTCCTTGCCCAATCGACTATGACGAACATCCTCATCCGGCTAACTGTCCCGGTTGTGCCGGTGACCGCCATGTCCGTGTTGAATGTCCTCGTTGCGACGGTACCGGAAAAGTCGACGCTAACTAATTCACTTTATCGCTTCTCATGCTGAAAGGAGCACTCCATGAGCGACAAGAAAGAGAAAGACCCTTATTACAAAATGTCCGATGCCCTCGACGAGTTACGCTTTGATGCTGTGGGCAAAACCGACAAAGCGGTTGCGGGACTTAAGCTGGTTGGCAAAGGTTTGTACAACATTACCCGCTTCACGTTTAAGGAAGCACTTCCTGAAATAAACAGTCGCGCACAGAAAGAAATCAACAACACCAAATCCAAAAAATAATTGCGCGCACCCATTCTCAGGCATTCAACATACTGTCTCTACACTTTGTCTGGTAGGGCTGTGTTCAGCTAACTTCTTTAGTTCAACCACCGCATCACACCTGATCGGTGGTTTTTATTTACATAAATAATTAACTATTAATCAATATTTGGAGTTTATTTTGAAAACGAATTACCCACAATACAAAACAGCCCTTGCTGTCATCGCTGCTGCACTTTTACTGACTGCCTGCGGCAAAAAAATCGATTATCGTGAAGCCGTTAATCAACGTGGTCTAGTTTACCGCGCCAATGAAAACACTCCGTTCAATGGAACTATCAAAAATGAACCCTGGGGCACGTCTTATCCGGAAATCGCCACAGGTAGTTGCAGTGTCGAATATAAAGAGGGTCTGAGGGATGGCAAGATGCTCTGTACCTCTGCTAACGGAATCAAAATGGTGGAGTCCGAGTGGCGTGAGGGGAAGAAAAATGGTTCAGAAAAACTCTGGGAGGCGACCACCAGTAAATTCTGGAGAGAAACTCACTATAAAGACGGAAAGAAAGATGGAGTAGAAGAGGTACATAACCCTTATGAAAACGAGGTCTTGATCTCGAAAATCGAATGGGTTAATGATCAAAATGTTGGGAGTGAAAAGATCTGGGATATTACCGGCAAAAAACTGCTCAAGGATTTCACTTGGGTCGATGGAAAACAAACTGGTTTTAGCAACTTTAACCTCGAACAAAGAACATATAAAAATGGCAAACCGGATGGTGTTCAAAGAACGTATGGATACCCTACCGATTTCAACCAATCGCAGGCGCTCGTGGACAAAGTGAGCACTGCTAGCAGCATTGTAGAAAAATTGCGCGGTGGTATGTATTTCATGGGGGAACAACCAGGAGTGGTAGTTTACAAGGAAGAAATCTATGCGGATGGCGTCTGGCAAGTCAAACCGAAAAATCAGTCTTGCGTTAATACCAAGATGACTGAATATCAAACCGCTGAAGGCAAGAACGTGATTATCGGCAATCTTGAATTATCACGTTGGGAGAGTGCATGTGAACAGACTGCAGTGATTACAGCGAATCCTCAATATAAGGCATGTTTTGATGCAAAAGTGGCACATTTTCATGAGGGTTTAGATATTCGCCTCACTTCTGGAATGCAGGACCAATACGAAAAAGAGTGTCTGCAGGGACAATGATCCGTATTGCTGTAGACAACTAACTAGCCAATCACCCGTTGTAGTAAGGGTGATTGGCTAGTTAGATTCAGTCGTCGTTCGGTAGTCTGGCGCCATGATTTTTAAGATACCCCGGTAGACAGACGAAGTGTCAACCGAAAGAAATGAGCCTGTAAATAAATTTGTGTAAATGTCCACGGTCTATTAACCTCTCGAGCGAGGAATTACCGATGGACATTTTAATGGATAGAGAAAAACTGAAAGCTTTGGCAAAAGAGCTTGCCAAGGACATCAAGACGGAAGCAGATCTGAATATGCTGTCGAGGGAGCTGGTCAAGCTCACTGTAGAAACCGCCTTAAATGCCGAACTCACTGAACATTTGGGTTACGAGAAGCATTCGGATAGCAAGCCAGGGCGAGGAAATACACGCAATGGCAGTACCGCAAAACGTCTCAAAGGTACGCATGGAGAAGTAGAAATTCTCACGCCACGAGACCGTGACGGTAGCTTCGAGCCGCAGCTCTTGCGCAAAGGACAAACGCGCTTAACGGCGATGGACGATCAAATTCTGACGCTGTACGCCAAGGGACTATCGACCCGCGAAATTGTGCAGACTTTTAAAGAAATGTACGATGCAGACGTCTCGCCTACATTGATTTCCAAGGTCACGGATCGAGTTCTAGAGCAAATCACACAATGGCAATCGCGTCCACTCGATCCCATTTATTCGATCGTCTATTTGGATTGTATCGTCATTAAAATTCGCGACAACATGCGCGTCATCAACAAGGCGATCTACTTGGCGCTTGGCGTGAATATGGAGGGTAAGAAAGAGCTACTCGGTCTGTGGATGTCCGATAATGAGGGAGCGAAGTTCTGGCTATCCGTGCTGACTGAACTAAAAAATCGTGGCGTGCAAGATATTCTAATCGCTTGCGTCGATGGCCTTAAAGGTTTCCCTGAAGCGATTGCCGCCGAATACCCAGAAACCCGCATTCAGCTATGCATCGTCCACATGGTGCGCAACAGCTTGAAGTATGTGTCGTGGAAGGACTACAAGGCTGTTACTGCTGATCTCAAGCGAATTTATCAAGCCACGACTGAGGATCAAGCATTGACTGAATTAGAGCGCTTTGGCCAGCAATGGAGTGAACAATATCCGCAAATTGCCAAATCATGGACGACACACTGGGTCAATCTGCGCACGCTATTTGAGTATCCCCCAGAAATACGCAAAGCGATCTACACGACCAATGCGATTGAGTCACTTAACAGCGTCATCCGTTCGGCAACCAAGCGCAGAAAGCTATTTCCAAGCGATGAATCAGCCATGAAAGTAGTCTATCTTGCCATCTCTCAGGCTGCAAAGAAATGGACCATGCCGATTCACAATTGGCGTATGGCCTTAAATCGTTTTATGATTGAGTTTGGTGATCGCATTCAAAAATACGATCACTGACTTGTTCCGTGGCATTTACACAGAATTTCTTACAGGCTCAAAGAAATCCTCACATTAACGATACCCATCACCATATAAGGTGCTTTTATGAAATCAATATTCATTATTCTCAGTGTATTTTTCACCTACCTATGCCTACCTGCGTTCGCAGCAGAAGGCAGATGGACGCAAGGCTATGGTCAAGGCAATCTGGAGTATTTCATTGATCAGAAAGGAATGCAGTTATATATTGGTTGTCCGACTCAGAATGGCAGTGCTGAAGCAGCCTCGTCCGTCTCGCTACGTCGACTCAGCGATAATAAGGAAATTAAACAATTTACCATCATTGTCAATGGCATCAGCTACGATGCGCCCTTTGATGCGGACAGTCACGTTGGCGCACAAAATTTTTTGTCTCTGCTAGACGGACTTCGTAAAACGAATGCCGTCGTCAAGTTCGGTAATCAATCAATGACTTTCCCGAAAAGTAATGCTGCCACAGTCATTCCTGTCTATGGCAAGAAATTTGAATGCAATTTAATGTAGCGCCGTACTCAAAGTGAGTTTGGGTTGCTTGGCAAGGATCGGTTGCCGTTAGATAGATGGTAATTATCCGTAGCGACCCTTTAGGAGAAACTGGCACCGGCGAAGCGAGGCTTGTCTGTGTCTTGAGTAACTAAGTGTATAGATCCGGCTTTACTGCATTCTTTAAGGAAAATGTAGCTCACAGATCGGAACTCGATAGTCCCCAGCTTGAAGAAATCAGGGAATCTTGACATACGGGTTGGATCCTATCAAATGCTGGAGGCCTGTTTCGAAACCAAATCCGAAGCAATGGCAGTGGCGTCCAAGCTCATTAATAAATGTACAGCTTTGGCTCGCTATATAGACATGGCTCAGATTACATTCGCAGTTGCGGTGATATCTATGTATCTCCCAAGTTTAGATATTTCCGAACTTGTTGGCGGTCACGATGGAACATTCAGGGATGAAATATTCAAGCAGGGTAAAAGCCGCATGCTTCTTACTGTGGAACTCCTTTGACACATAAAACGGAACTCCTTTGACATCGCTATCTCATCGTAAACTATTTGATTTAGTCCAAAAAATAGATGAACGATCCATTTCTAATTAGAACAACAGAAGTCACTCTCGACACTAACTTAACAGAAAAATTCAAGAGCTAACGACCAACAGCTCCCTTAGGATGGAATCACCTTCCCAATGAGAAATCATAATATTTAATTAATTCCGAATATTGGTTTTTATGCTATTTAATTAATTTAATTTAATTTAAAATTTAAATTGAGTTGATAAATTAATAAAAATTAATAGCCATCTAAAAGGGGAACTTAACGTATAAAAAGTAAGGGTGATATTCAATATCGTCAACGAATATCAAATAACGATCTCGTAAGTAATTACTTTTACAAAAGTAACGAAGCAATATTCGATAAGAATAATAGACCTATAAATTAATCTAAATTGCATATACGAAACTTTTCTACGCATAAGCATTATGTCTATGGAGTACAACTTTTACCGGGATGAAGTTGTCTCTCCTATCACCTTGTTGAATTCTCAAGTGAAACATTTACTGTCACTGGGATTCGCGTATCCGACCCAAGGCATCATCGGCCTAAATAGGCGAAGAAACTCGTTCACTTTTTATCAAAAGCAAATTTAATTTGTCTTTTGATGAATTATTCATTGATATTTTATTAAAGAATAAGCCGTAAAAACATAAAAGTAGCGAGCAGATTTTTTTTACACGATTCCCCTCCCTTTCAGATCGTTTTCTGATGATTTACAGTCATTCGGTCATCAACTGAAAGGGAAAAATCATGACGTTACCTCCTCCAAACAAAGTATTACGGCTCCGTGATGTCGTTGAGCGTCTGGGCATTTCACGCAGTTCACTGTACGAAAAACTCTCGCCAACGTCACCACGTTACGACAATACATTTCCACGCCCATTTAAGCTCGGAGCATCCTCAATCGGCTGGCTGGAATCATCCATAGATACCTGGCTAGAGCTCCGCATCCAGTTTAGTGCGGGAGCCCAAATGCCCATTCAGCAACGGAATCGGAGGAATCAAAACGTTACAACTGTGTGCTAATAAAATAAGCAGGTAATGGTTATGAATACGCTAGAAAAAATATCCGTCTTAGAAGCATTTGCAGAAGGAAAAATCACTTCTTTGGGCGTAAATAGTAATGGGGTGAAGTTCGTGAGTACCGATTGCTATTTTCTTGCCCGCGAGTTGCATCAACTCGAAAAAATAGTCATTAAAATCAGTAAGAGCGATCAAGTTCTATTTGGCATAACAGCTGACTGGAAAAAACAAAAATATTTTCTGAAACCTATTGGACTTGGAAAGAATCTTCTTAATGAACTCAAAATCAATATGGACGGAATTAATTTGCATTTTCCAATGCATCAGATGAATCCGTATATCGATTTGTTTTTACAGGAGTTAAACAAAAATACGTCAATGGATCCATTTGAGATGGAAAGATGGGCAACAGAAGAGGTTATAAATCAGCGAGTATCTCAGCTGAATGAATTTGTTGAAAAATTAAGGATTACAACTCGCAGTAAGGAATTTTGTAATTTAATAAACAATTTTCAACGTTCCTCAAACAAAAATTTCCAAGAAGGTCTTAAGTACATCAAAGCATTATTTACTCTCCACTCCAGATTACTGATACTGCGAATTGATCTTGGATACGCCAAATCGTTAGATTTACTGTATGAGCCTGATTCAACTATCAATCACTCCTTAGTTCGTCTGCATCGAGAAAAACTATTGCGCTATCTGAAAGCGCAATTCCCTACAGTTGGTTTTATATGGAAACTTGAATACGGTTTGGAAAAAGGATTTCATTACCATTTGATTGTTTTTTTGCGAGGTTCACGTGTACAGCAAGACGTGAACATCGCAAAAAAAATAGGAGAGCAGTGGAATGTAATTACAGAGAGAAAAGGTGTGTATTACAACTGTAATGCAAGCAAGTCCAAGTATAAATATTGCGGAATAGGAATGATTAATCACCACGAGGAACACTTACTCCATGGGTTGAAAAAAGCATTGCTTTACATTACCAAAGTTGATTATTACGTTAAATGTCTGTTGCCGGACAAGGGGAAAACCTTTGGCAAAGGCAATATGCCACAAGAGCCCACAAGTACGGTTGGACGACCACGCACTAAGAAAGGAACCTAAGTGCTACGACTGTACCGAATCTGAATGAGGTAAGCATGGTCGAGTGAATGATAATTATTTTTTAGCTTAGACTTGATCGGACAATGGATGTCAGATGCATGCCCCTCACCCTCAAGTGATTAGAAATTGGCGACGAAGACTACATGCTTTCAATATCGCTTAGCGACCAGCCTATTATTTCGACAATCCGCACGCCGGGCATCCCTATTATTTTCTGTTTACGTACCATGCCCAACACTCTGGACCACGTCGTATACTAGTATATCTGTAGTAGCCTGATCCATATTTGACAAATATCTGGTCGATCAGAAGCTGCGTGACTCCTTTGATTTCTGCTATATGTTGAATTACCAATATCGACTTCACGTCGGATTACCCATGGAGCTCAATCACTCGCGCAGCGCTACCTTAAATTCATATCGAAAATCTTCATCGTTTTTCAGCCAGCGCTTTAAGTTGTTTTGCAAACCTTCGGGCTTGAGTTTGATTTTTCGATCGATACAAAATTGTTTAAGATCACCCACAATGCGTTTGATAGCGGTGTGTTCACTACTCCAGCCTTGTTGTGGGCGAAGTTCTTTGACGAGAATTATGGCTTGTTTTTTCGCGCGCCCGGAATGTTGCTCGCTACGTGCTTTGCCACCTCGGGATGCACTTTCACGTCGATTTCCATCGAAGACCTGTGAGTTTTTAAGATAAAAATACGTCCTGGCATCCCCAGCGTAATAGCGAGCCAGACAAAGCATAGGCCAAGCATCCTCTCGTTTGTCGGATAACATCACGTGCTCGATGAGGATAGTGAAAATCATCCACAAAAGAAGTGGTGTATAGCAAGGATCATCCGCGGCAATTCGGTCACCCATAAAAAACATTGTATCTTTAATCCAATACGCACCGTATGAACCATCTTCGATCCCCTGATTAATTCTAACTTTCAATTCATTGAAAGTTTGATCTTTGATGTACGTTTTGAATAAGTATTCCAGATCATCAGAATTTTTTTTAACACTAGTCGCCAGATCATCTAGTCGAATATGATCAAGTATTTGCGCACGACGGTTTGTAGGTGACATGCCTTTTCGCTATCAAAAATAAAACTATAATCGAAGTTGTTATTCTTCGCACAATTAAAAGCATTAATTGCACCTAGATTACGCAAGCTTTTTTAATAAAGAATTTTTACTATGCATGCGGTTTGATTAAAGCCCGGTAGTCGTATATTTAGGTCGGGCGCGCTCAAAATTGAGGCGAGTAGAATCGAGGTTTCGTTGGAGTGATTATTGAATTGGTTCGGTAATGTCCAATGAAGTGTTACTCTATCCAAATGGGAATGGCATACCGGATGGCATACTGATCTTCGCAAAAAAAGAAAAAGCCCTTGAAAATCAAGGGCTTATCTTTAAATTATGGCGGAGAAGGGGGGATTCGAACCCCCGGTAGGGATAAACCTACGCACGCTTTCCAGGCGTGTGACTTAAACCACTCATCCACCTCTCCTGCTTTTCGCCGATGCCAGATCAGCGAAGCTCGCTATTCTAGCAAAGTATTGAGGCAGATGGAAGTATGTTTTTAATGTATTTGAAATATCATGCGCCAAGCCACGGTAAATCGTTGGCGCACCAGCCTCCGACTGTTTTTCTGTGGCCATGCGCATCTCTGTCTCCTTCAAAGCCTTGCAGGATGTCAAAGCACTGGGTGTAGCCGGATTCGCTGGCGAGTTTTGCGGCATGACGTGAGCGCACACCTGAACGACACAGAAAAAGAATGACGGCATTTTTGTTCGTCGTAATGGTGGCGAGTTGCTGTAAGAAATCAGGGTTTTGCGCTCCGCCCGGATACAGGCTCCACTGCACTGCAAAATGTTGAGTGTCGTGAATCACGACCTTACCAACCCAATCACGTTCGGCATTGGTGCGGACGTCAACGAGGATGCAATCTGGATTTGACTGCAATAGTTCAAAGGCCTCAATGGGAGTGACCGCTCCGGCATACGGAAGCGATTGTTCCTGTGCGCGTTGTCGGGCAGATGTGAGCGTAGTGTTGCTAGACATAGTTAATCCAATGCGGGCAGTTTGAGTCGGATGTTTGTCATTGAATTATGCATGAAGCGACACGTGTATGCATCGTTTCCGTTTGGTTTGATTGATGGCGCGTATAAAATTCAGTTGTTAGCAGGCTCTGCGTCTGAGATGGATAATTTGCATACAAATCAGTAGTCATATGAGAGCGCACGCAATTTTGGCGACAGCTTATGCTGCCGATAGCGCACCTATTCCGCAATGCACGCTAATGGTGCAATCATTTGCACCTAAAAAGTGCGATCATTTTTTTCATATCCTTATTTTGTTTTTTTTGGTGCACCGCCAGAAGCTTTTTATTCTTGATTTTGATTAAACGTTTTAAAAACAAGGTGTTAGCGATAATTTTCCAATGCTGTGCGGATTCTGGAATATGGCATAGTTTCTGCTATTATTGTCCACGGAGTTGAGCGGTCAGATGATTAAGCAGAAAGAAAATTAACGACAGGTTTCTTTTGTCAGGATGGCAGAACGAAGGCTCAGTAATCCCCGATTTATTTTTAGCGCTACTTGAGGAGTTTCACATGGCAATGACAGCTGCAGAAGTTTTGAAGATGGCAAAAGATAACGAAGTAAAATTCGTTGATTTCCGTTTTGCTGATACACGCGGTAAAGAACAGCACGTGACTGTGCCTGTTTCTGCGTTCGATATCGATAAATTCGAATCTGGCCATGCATTTGATGGCTCTTCTATTGCGGGCTGGAAAGGTATCGAAGCTTCTGACATGTTGTTGATGCCAGATCCAAACACAGCGAATATCGATCCGTTTATGGAAGAAACCACATTGTTCATGCAATGTGACGTCATCGAGCCTTCCGATGGCAAAGGTTATGACCGTGATCCACGTTCTATCGCAAAACGCGCGGAAGCTTATCTGAAATCTTCCGGTATCGGCGATACAGCCTATTTTGGTCCTGAACCAGAATTCTTTATTTTTGATGGTGTACGCTGGAAAATCGACATGTCCGGTTGCTTCGTCAAGATTGATTCTGAAGAAGCTTCCTGGACTACAGGTGAAAAACTGGAAGGCGGCAATTCTGGCCATCGCCCTACAGTTAAAGGCGGTTACTTCCCAGTTCCGCCAGTCGATAGCTTCCAGGATATGCGTTCTGAAATGTGTTTGATTCTGGAATCTCTCGGTATTCCAGTTGAAGTACATCACCATGAAGTTGCTGGCGCTGGTCAAAATGAAATCGGTACAAAATTCTCTACATTGGTAGAGCGCGCTGACTGGACTCAAAATCTGAAATACGTTGTCTGGAATGTGGCTCATACCTACGGCAAAACAGCGACTTTTATGCCTAAACCTATCGTTGGTGATAATGGTTCCGGTATGCACGTGCATCAATCTATCTGGAAAGATGGCAAAAACCTGTTCGCAGGCGACGGCTATGCTGGCTTGTCTGATTTCGCTCTGTACTACATCGGCGGTATCATCAAACATGCAAAAGCACTGAACGCGATCACAAATCCAGGTACTAACTCTTACAAGCGTCTGGTTCCAGGCTACGAAGCACCGGTGAAACTGGCTTACTCTGCTAAAAACCGTTCTGCATCTATCCGCATTCCTTACGTTGCGAATCCAAAAGGCCGTCGCGTTGAGGCGCGCTTCCCAGATCCACTGGCAAACCCATATCTGTGCTTCTCTGCACTGATGATGGCAGGTCTGGATGGTGTGCAGAATAAGATTCACCCAGGTGAAGCAGCTTCTAAAGATTTGTACCATTTGCCACCAGAGGAAGATGCATTGGTTCCAACAGTGTGCGCGTCTCTGGAAGAAGCCTTGGATGCACTGAATAAAGATCGCGAATTCCTGACTCGTGGTGGTGTGTTCAGCGACAGTATGCTCGACGCTTACATTGAACTGAAAATGCAGGAAGTTCAACGTATGCGCATGACTACGCATCCTGTTGAATTTGACATGTACTATTCCCTGTAATTGCAAGGGATGCTATAAAAGCGGGGGCAACCCCGCTTTTTTTGTTTTGTTACTGCGCGTAACGTGGAATTGTGAATATGCGCAGCATCGCATACACTACACCTCTGTTTTTGACTAGTGATTGAATATGAAGCGACTATTGATTGGTTTTATTTCGTTAATCGCCATCCAAAATATTGCCCACGCGCAGGCCGATGTGTTTTTATGCGTCGATGATAATGGCAAGAAAGAGTATAAAAATACGGGTGCAACGAAAGGCTGTAAGAGAGTCGAGTTGCCCGGCATTACAGTTGTTCCTGCCCCGGCTTTACCTTCCACTCCCAAGAAAACACAGGCAAAATCCGCTTCTAGCCCTGCAGATTTCCCTAAGGTTGACGAGGGAACGCAAAAGGCCAGAGATTCGGATCGCCGGCAAATTTTGTTGGATGAGCTCAAAGCGGAAGAGCAAAAACTGGCTGATTTGAAAAAAGAGTACAACAATGGTGAGCCTGAGCGTCGTGGTGATGAGCGTAATTACGCAAAATATCAGGAACGCACCGGAATGATGAAAGATAACATCAGCCGCACCGAAAAGAACATTGAGGCATTGCGGCGCGAAATTTCCAACCTAAAATAATGCAAAATCTCTGCTTTCCATGCAAGAAATTGAATCGGCGGGCATGATGCTTGCATAATAAGGTCGCACTATGCGGCCTTTTTTTATGGATTATGGTGAAAAATTCTCTCTCTATTCTGCCGGCATTCGCCGGACTTGAGTTGCTCAGCTCTGCTGTCATCGTGTTTAATGCTGACGGTAGTATCAAGTTCGCTAATCCAGCGGCGGAGATATTGCTGGATTGTTCAGCAAAATCCCTGATCGACCAAAAGCTCAATGCTTTATTTTTAAATGGCGATGCTTTGTTGGCGGTGTTTCATCAGGCCGTCGCCCATCATTTCGCTGATAAGCGTCAGGATCTGACTCTGGAGCGTGCTGGCAGAGAGCCTTTGCATGTGCATAGCATTGTCACAGCATTAGATAATCCTGAAACACCAGTGTTGATTGAATTCCGGGAAAACGTCCAGCAACTCAAGCTGGATAGAGAAGAGAGGATGCTCGATCAGAGCAAGGCAAATAAGGAGCTGATCCGTAACCTCGCGCATGAAATTAAAAATCCACTCGGTGGCATCCGCGGAGCGGCGCAGTTGCTTGAGTTGGAATTGCCGGAGCGCCAGCTAAAGGAATTGCGCGAGTATACGCAAGTCATCATCAAAGAGGCAGATCGCTTGCAGACGCTGGTTGATCGTTTGCTTGCTCCGCACCGCCTCCCTCATATAGTAGGTGATGTCAATATTCATGAAGTGTGCGAGCGGGTTCGCAGCCTGATTGTGGCGGAATTTCCGCAGGGACTGACAATTCACAGGGATTACGATTTGTCGATACCGGAATTCCGTGGCGATAAGGAGCAGTTGATACAGTCAGTGCTGAATATTGCCCACAACGCCGCACAGGCGTTAGCGGAGCGAATTCGTCACGGAGATGCAGAGCTGACTTTTAAAACCCGTGTCGTCAGGCAGATTACTTTAGCCAAGGTCAGATACAGGTTGGCATTAGACTTGCATATCATTGATAACGGTCCTGGAATCCCGCCTGAAATTTTTCACCGCATTTTTTATCCTTTAGTTTCAGGAAGAGATGGTGGCAGCGGACTTGGACTGACTTTGGCGCAAACCTTTGTCGATCAGCACTTGGGTGTAATTGAATGCGAGAGTCGTCCCGGTTGTACTGATTTCAGAATCCTTATTCCTCTGCCTTAAAGTCGGACGAGGAAACGCTTTATTAGTGCAAGTTAGCGCCTTTGCTAATCAATATGTTCAAACCTGGAACTAAAAAAAATATGAAACCTATTTGGATAGTGGATGACGATGATTCAATTCGCTGGGTGCTTGAGAAAGCGCTCGCAAGAGAAAATCTGACGACCAAGAGTTTTACAAATGCGCGCGATGCCATGACTGCCTTACAGTCAGATACGCCACAGGTATTGGTTTCTGATATTCGCATGCATGGTGCCTCTGGCCTGGAATTGCTGCAAACTGTCAAAGCTAAGCATCCCGGCTTGCCAGTGATTATCATGACCGCGTTCTCGGATCTGGATTCTGCCGTCGCTGCTTTCCAAGGCGGGGCATTTGAATACTTAGCCAAACCATTCGATCTTGATAAAGCGGTTGAATTGATTCGTCGTGCACTTGATGAGAGTCTGCGCGAATCCAGCGTCGAACAAACGATTTCTGAAGCGCCGGAAATTCTTGGTCACGCACCTGCAATGCAGGATGTTTTTCGTGCGATAGGGCGTTTATCGCAATCGAATGTGACAGTATTAATTACTGGTGAATCAGGTAGTGGTAAAGAGCTGGTTGCCCGCGCCCTGCATAAGCATAGCCCGCGATCATCCCAGCCTTTTATCGCGCTGAATACTGCTGCAATTCCTAAGGATTTATTAGAGTCTGAATTATTCGGTCATGAGCGCGGCGCATTTACCGGGGCACAGACAACGCGACGCGGTCGTTTTGAGCAAGCAGAGGGCGGTACTTTATTTCTCGATGAAATTGGCGACATGCCATTCGATTTACAGACAAGATTACTGAGGGTGCTGTCGGATGGACATTTTTATCGTGTAGGTGGTCATCAGCCGATGAAGGCGAATGTACGTGTGATTGCAGCGACCCATCAAAATCTTGAAACCAGAGTCCGCGAAGGTTTGTTTCGCGAGGATTTGTACCATCGCTTGAATGTTATTCGCTTGCGTTTGCCTAGTTTGCGTGAACGTCGAGAAGATATTCCTGTGCTGGCGAAATTTTTCTTGTCTCAAAGTGCGAAGCAACTGGGTGTCGAGGTCAAACGTTTATCTGAGTCAGCTTTGCAGTTTTTGTCAGGACTGGATTTCCCTGGAAATGTCCGGCAATTAGAAAATCTGTGTAACTGGATTACCGTCATGGCACCAGGTCAGACGGTGGAGATCCCGGATTTACCGCAAGATTTGTTGCCCTCAGGTGAGCAAGGTAACGGGATAGCAACGACAGCGAATAGGGTTGAGGCAGAACCCTATATCAGCAGCGCTTCTGAGGCGACCCTGTTGCATCACTCACATATTTCTGTCCCCGATCGCCAGCTTCATCCTGCGCAAAGCTGGATTGAGCTTTTAGAAGAAGAGGCAATGACGATGCTGTCGCAAGGCCAGCCTGAGGTCATTGTGAAATTAGGTGATAAGTTTGAAGCAATCGTGATTAAGGCTGCGCTCAAATATACACATGGTCGGAAAAATGATGCTGCTGTCAGGCTGGGAATCGGACGTAACACGATCACGCGCAAAATACATGAATTGGGTATCGACGGCGCAAAAGATGACTGAACTGCTGTCCAGTCTCGTGAAATTTTAACCCTCTGAATTCCGTAGCAGTTTTGAAGCGCTGCAGTTCTGATGTTTTTGGTGTTAACGAGATATGGGCAATTTCAAGATGAATCCGATTTACCTTGAAATTGCCCGCTCTTAATTGGTCTGTTTTGCGTTAGGTTAGTTGTATATCGAGTTAACTGTCTGCGTTGATGGACAGCGCTACTGCTTCCGCAATTTTGATGCCATCAACACCTGCCGAAAGAATGCCCCCTGCATATCCTGCACCTTCGCCAGCAGGGTAAAGTCCTTTAGTGTTCAGACTTTGCAAGCCATCGTCAGTTCTCTTAATGCGAATGGGCGATGATGTCCGGGTTTCTATGCCAGTCAGGATGCCATCGTTCATCGCAAAGCCTTTGATCTTTTTATCGAATTCAGGAATTGCTTCGCGTATCGCGTTAATCGCAAAATCAGGTAAGGCGTCGGCCAGATTGCAAAGCGTCACGCCAGGTTTGTATGACGGCGTTACATTACCCAGTTCTGTTGATTTGATCCCTTTAATGAAATCGCCGATAAGCTGCCCTGGTGCATTGTAATTTTCACCGCCCATTTTGTAAGCGCGTTCTTCGAGTTTGCGCTGCAAATCAATACCTGCAAGAGGATTCCCCGGGTAATCTTCCGGAGAAATGCCGACGACAATGGCGCTGTTTGCATTGCGTTCATTGCGCGAATACTGACTCATCCCGTTGGTTACCACGCGTCCCGGCTCCGATGTCGCAGCGACGACCGTTCCTCCGGGGCACATGCAGAAGCTATACACGGAGCGGCCATTCTTTGCGTGATGCACCAGCTTGTAATCTGCGGCACCCAGAATTTCATTTCCTGCATTCGGGCCAAAGCGCGCTTTGTCGATGACGGATTGCGGGTGTTCGATACGAAAGCCAATTGAAAATGGTTTAGCTTCAATATAAACGCCCTTATCGTAGAGCATCTGGAACGTGTCACGGGCGCTATGGCCGATCGCAAGAACAACGTGATTTGATTCGATGTATTCGCCATCATTCACGCGCACTCCACAGACTTCACCATTTTTGATATCGATATCCGTTACTTTTTGCTCAAAACGAATCTCGCCGCCAAGTGCTTCAATGTTATGCCGCATCTCTTCTATCATCTTCACCAGCCGAAAGGTGCCTATGTGAGGCTTGCTGACATACAGAATTTCTTCCGGCGCGCCTGCCTTTACAAATTCAGTGATTACTTTTCTACCGTAATGCTTTGGGTCTTTGATCTGACTGTACAGTTTTCCATCAGAAAATGTTCCTGCACCACCTTCGCCAAATTGCACATTTGATTCTGGATGGAGTTCACGCTTACGCCATAATCCCCAGGTGTCTTTTGTGCGCTCCCTGACGGTTTTTCCTCGCTCGAGAACGATGGGGCGATATCCCATCTCTGCCAGTAATAATGCAGCGAACAGACCGCAAGGTCCAAAACCAATAACAATTGGACGTTTAAATTTACTATCGTGAGCATGTGCAACGAACTTATAGCTGGTGTCTGGTGTGGCAGAAATATTTGGTTGCTTGTTCAGACGAGCCAGTGCCTTAGATTCATTTTTTAATTCTACGTCGATGGTGTAGATCAGAATAATTGCAGTTTTCTTTCGTGCATCGTAGCTTCGCTTAAATATATTGAAGTCAATAAGATCCGATTCAGGAATTGCTAATTGTTCCAGTATCGCCCCTCTTAATGCGGATTCAGGGTGATCTAAAGGAAGTTTTAAGTCGGTGATGCGTAACATAGATGGTGTCCGTAAAACTAATCAGTAAAAACTGTTTAGTAATTTAATTCTGCGTAAAAGTAATATTTTACCTGTTACCGTAAAGGCAGCAGTTAATTGTTGCCCAGAACATGAGCTATTGCGCAGGATGTCCATGCCGCCGTCATTCGCATATTCATTAAAATAATTTACCTGTTAGATTGCGAATTGAGGAAGGTTTTGCTATAGTTCGGCTCCCGCTGAGAAGCGGGGGAAGAAAGTGAAGTGAAGCAAGAAGTCA